>CAYGUA010000006.1:0-193969 GCA_964353015.1 uncultured Marinoscillum sp.
ATCTAACCAATGAGCAGGTGACACAGTGGACAAAGATTCATGAAAAATACGAATCGTCCTTATCGAATCGATCCAAGGCACAGGAAACCAGGCAGGCTATGGGGAAGGAACTGGAAGCTACACTCACAGAAGAGCAACTGGAGAAATTCAAAAAGATGAGAGAAAGTCTAAAACCCCCAAGAGGAGGAAATTAAAAGTGATTATTTTTTATTACGACATTTAAAACGATGACTAATGATTATGCCTGCCTCTGTCGGTGTTATCACCGACAGACGTGATATCGTCGGCTAAGATTCATCTTCGGTTCTAATTGGAAGTGCAACTCGCATTCGGAATCTCCTTTGCCGGTGATAACACAGGCAAAGGCTAGTAAATTAATTATATTCATCAGAATCCTGTAAAGGCTGGTTTAGCAAAGCAGCTAAATAATCAAGCCAAATTGCCAAATACACAGCTTAAATGACTGTGTCCCCTATTTTGTCCCCCTGCCTTACTCCAGTGACGGTTGCACTATTCTCTATAATTGCCACATCAAAACTAGTCCTGCCAAATTTGGGATTTTTTGAAAACCATGATCGGTTAATTACAGAGTTATGAAACACAAAAAATCAATTGTGAGTATAGTATTCCTCTTCGTAGTGTCAGGAGGTGTGTACGCACAAGAAAACACGAGTGCCTCAGGTGGTGAAGCAACAGGAAGTGGCGGCACAGCGAGCTACTCTGTAGGTCAGATAGTTTACACTACCAATATTGGAACAAACGGAAGCGTGTCACAGGGAGTACAGCAGACTTTTCAGGTTGTAGAGACTACCACTGTCTTGGGAGAAGAAAATGCCGCCGCTGAAATCAGCGTTTATCCCAACCCTGTAGTCAATTATTTCACTTTGCAGGTTGGCAGTCAAAAGTTTGAAACGATCAGCTATCAGCTGATGGATGTTCAAGGACGCATAATTGAAGAGGAAAAATTGGAAGAAAACAACACCACCATCAACATGGAAGGATTGTCTCAATCGACATATTTTCTGAAAGTAGTAAATGACAAAAACAAATCAATCAAAGTATTCAAAATCATAAAAAAATAAGAATGAATAAGAAAATATTTACCCTGGCCATAATACTGATCTCTGTAGTAAGCCTATGGGCACAAAGCCCTGAAAAAATGAGCTACCAGGCAGTAGTACGAAACTCAAGCAATGCACTGGTAACTTCTGCCACTGTAGGAATGAAAATAAGCATCTTGGAAGGTAATGCTAATGGAAACTCGATTTACGTAGAAACACAAACACCTGGTACCAATAGCAACGGACTAATAAGTTTAGAAATAGGCACAGGCACAGTAGTGAGTGGCGCTTTTTCCACGATCGACTGGGCAGATGGCCCGTACTTTATCAAGACGGAAATTGATCCAATAGGTGGCACCACTTATACCATCACAGGTACAAGCCAACTGATGAGTGTCCCCTATGCACTCTATGCTAAAACCGCTGAGACCGCAGAAACCGCCCTCATGGCCAATACCGCCACAACAGCTACTACTGCACTTACCGCAAACACAGCTACACATGCTGAAACAGCTACTTCGGCAGTAACAGCTGAAAACGTAACCAACGACATGGTAAACGATGCAGATGCGGATCCAGCGAATGAAATTCAGACTTTAACAGTCTCTCAAACAGGAGACACCTTGACTATCAGTGGAGGAAACTCGGTATTGGTACCGGGTATAAGTGCATTGAACTATCCAATAGAAATTGGTTCTTATGCACATGGTGGAGTAGTATTCTGGTTAGATGGAAATGGTGGCGGATTGGTTTGCGCCATAGAGGATCAAAATTCAGCTAGTGTCACAACCTGGCACAACGGTACCAATACAAATACAACCGCGGTAGGCACAGCCATTGGTACTGGTCAAGCAAATACTACGATTATCATAAATAGTCAAGGTTCGGGCACATATGCGGCAAAATTATGCGCCGATTTAACGTTAAACGGTTACTCTGATTGGTTCTTACCTTCTAAAGATGAATTAAATGAAATGTTTATCAATAGAACATTGATAAACGCTACGTCGGTAGCCAATGGAGGTGCTGCATTTACATTACACTATTGGAGTTCGTCTCAGCAAGATGGCAACTCTAACAACGCTTGGATTCAATTTTTAAACAGTGGTGGATCTCAGCAACTTAATTAATGCCAAGGGAAATACGGCTTACGTTCGTGCTATAAGAGCTTTTTAAGTAATTTAAAGACTGGGTGTTTTAAGTGAGTGCCCAATAGAGTAAACTGATGACAGTCCTACCTGAGAAACTCCATATGTTTAAAAACTAGAGGCTGCCTATGATCGCGTAGGCAGCTTTCTACTACAAACGTGCCTCATAAACACAAAAACGGATTCAAACTTTTTTAGCCTGGGAAGCCTAGTCTTGGTTCTAAAACTCCATTTCCTATCTTTAAGTTGATAAATCAGCTTCTTGAAATAATAATTTGATGGGAAGCTAGAGGTTGTGGCCAAATAAGATCCAGAATTGATATCTTAAATCAATTCTGGATCTTTCAGAGTTCAATTGAAAGGCTGATTAAAATCCAAACATTCCATTGTCATTCGCCAAACCTTCGGCAGGAATTTCTTGAATCACATCCCAATGCTCCACTGCTTTACCATTTTCAAAGCGTAACAAATCGTAAAAGACTTGCTTTTTACCACTCCATTCTCCCTCGCTTACGGTCAACACGAAGTTGCCCTCACCCAATACTTTATGGATTTTGGTGTATTTGAACATATTGTTTTGAGAAGTGAGATATTGAACGGCCTCTACAATACCAGCCAATCCATCTTTTATACCAGGATTATGTTGATCGTATTGTTCCGTACTGATATAATCGGTGATTTTATTCGGGTTTTTACCCATCAAAATATCTTCAACCATCGCCTTAGCTAACGTTTTGTTCGCCTCAGTTTTATCCAAGTCTGATGCGGTTGTCGGTCCATCTGTCTGAGTTCTTCCGCTTGCAGTTTCTTTTATCAAAGGAGTCATGGCATCCCAGTGCTCAGCTACTCTGCCGTTATTGTCTAATCGGATAATATCAAAGGATATCATTTCATCAGCACCAAATGGCTTGGCATTCCGCCAAATGTTATGCATGAACACATAATTACCATCTTGAAACATCCGAATATTTTCAGCGGTCGTTCCGTATTCTTGCAGTACAGGCAGCATTTGGATAAAAGGCTCTAACCCTGTTGGGATAAATGGATTGTGCTGGATGTAGTTGGCATTAGCCAATTCTCTCATCTTATCGGGATTTTGTTGCAATACCGCCCCTAAAAAAGTGCCTACGATTTCTTTTTTGCTCATATTGATAACTTTTGATTGATTTTGATCGCTTGTTGATTTTGTTTTATTTGTACTGCAGGATGCGAGGATACCTGTTAGTAGAATTACCGTTATTACTCTTCTCATATGATATAAATTTATTACTTTTGTTTCGCAAGCAATATTATATAATAACTTTCAATACGCAAGCAATAATGGAAATAAATTTCATTTTGCAAGTAATATTAATTAGAGCATTAACCTATGCGACAGGATTTCAGATGTAATTGCCCGTTTACCTCAGCCTTGGATGTTGTAGGTGACAAGTGGATGTTGGTTATTGTCAAGCAAATGCTAATCGAAGGCAAAGAAACATTTAAAGACTTTACGGAAAGTGAAGAAGCTATTGCTACGAATATTCTTTCAGCCAAACTCAAAATTTTGGAGGAAGTGGGAATCATTATCAAAACCAAACGTCCATATAATAAAAAGGAAAACCTCTATCTTTTAACAGATAAGGGCTTGGCTTTGGCGCCTGTACTTGTAGAGCTTGCAAATTGGAGCGATGGCCATCTCAGAGACATTCATCCGACCATTGTAAATGGAGAAACAATGGAATTACTACGGAATGACAAAGTAGCTTTTGCGAGCGAGTTAGAGAAAAAATACAGGGAAAAATTGGCTGCAATCAGGTAGACCGCCCTTAGTCATAAGACGTACCTGATAAACACAACATGCCTCACAGAAAAATAAAGCTCTTGTCGTAAAATCAAGAGTTTTGAAACTTTATCAGCCAACTTAAACATTTAAAAAATGCAAAAGATAGAAATCATAAGAACCGGAGAAGGTGAAAATTACAACTACTCACAAGATCATTGTTTTGTCAAGCTTTCCTCCCATCACACGAATGGAGAACTATGCTTTGTAGAGGATACTTTGAAGCCAGGATTTTATCTTGGAAGACATCATCACAAAATCATGACCGAAGTATTTTACATACTAGAAGGTGAGGTTGAGCTCATATTTGATGATGAGACGATCATCTGCAAGGCAGGAGATACCATCACGGTTCCACCCAATGTATGGCATGCTGCAAAATGTGAAAAAGGAGGGAAAATGTTGACAATATTCAAAAATGGTCAGTTTGACCTATACCTAGAAGCAATATCCAAAATGAAAGATGAGGATTTTGCTAATGCCCAGCTGATGAAAGATTTGTCAGCCAAATTCGATATCTACCAGGATTGAAACACAGTTTTTAATGCATTTGGTCTTGTCCATGGAAACAGATTTTTACATTGATAAATCGACAATATCGGGCTATTGACAGATGGATGATCTACCGAAACCTGTGCACAAAATTTCCAAACTTCAGCATTATTCATTTCATATCAGAAAATAAACAAAAACATCATCAGGTCATCCTTGTTTATCTCTCGTCATCCGTGCGCATGACATATTGATGGGTGAAGAGCTAAATTCAGCATGCTGAAGGAAATAAACATTGTATGGATAAAGCGTGACCTGAGGTTGCAGGATCATGAACCTCTGCTACATGCCGAGGCGGCACAGTTGGACTATCTGCCGATTTATGTTTTTGAGCCTTCCGCATTGGCCTATCCTGATAGCTCCATGAGACATCAGCAGTTTATCTATCATTCACTTATGGAAATGAATGCACAGCTGAAAAATTATGATCGGGAGGTTATCATTTTTCATGCTGAGGCCATTGATGTATTCGAATTTCTTAGCGCTAAATACCAAATAAACACCGTTTACTCCTACCAGGAATCAGGCATCCTTTCTACCTGGAATCGTGACAAAAGAGTGGCTAAATTCCTCAAGGAGAAAGGATCGAGATGGAATCAATATCAGCGAGATGGAATCATTCGAGGAATTAGAAATCGGGTAGGCTGGGATCAAAAATGGTACACCACAGCACATGCAGAAATAATCAAAAACACTTATACAAAAGGTTCTTTAAAATTTCAGGATCCTCCTTTTCAGCTTTCTGTTTCATTCAAAAAGCAGCTGGAACAATATCCGGAATCTATGCAAAAACCAGGCAGCATTTATGCCTGGAAATACCTCACATCTTTCTGCAGTGATCGGGGAAAAAACTACAGCAAACACATTTCAAAACCGATGGAAAGCAGGAAATCCTGCGGCCGCATCTCCCCCTATCTTGCTTGGGGAAACATCAGCATCCGTCAGGCTTATCAGTTCGTAAAGCAGCATCCAAGCTACACGACAAACAAGCGGAGTTTCAACGGACTTTTGACCAGACTCAAGTGGCATTGTCACTTCATTCAAAAATTTGAAGTGGAGTGTGATTACGAAACCATTTGTGTCAATCGAGGTTATGAAGCCATGACATTCAACGGCGACAAAAATGTGATTCAAGCATGGGAAGAAGGCCGCACTGGCTTCCCTTTGGTTGACGCCTGCATGAGGTGTCTGATCGAGACTGGATGGATCAATTTCCGGATGAGAGCCATGTTGGTTTCCACATTTTGCCATTTGCTGGATTGCAATTGGAAAGATGGCGTGTATCATTTGTCCAGGTTATTTCTAGATTATGAGCCGGGCATTCACTACACGCAGTTTCAGATGCAAGCTGGCACTACGGGCATCAATACGGTAAGAATATATAATCCTGTGAAGCAGTCCAAAGATCACGACCCTGACGGTGTATTTATCAAAAAATGGGTTCCTGAATTGCGTGAGCTCCCAGTAAAATTTATTCATGAGCCGTGGACCTTGACTGAGCTCGACAAACAATATCTCAATTTGAACCTGATTTATCCCGCGCCAGTGGTAGACTTGGCTGAAAGTGGAAAAAAAGCCCGGGCTAAAATCTGGGAACAAAGAAAAGAGCCCACTGTAAAGGCAGAAAACGGACGCATCATTGAGATTCACACGCGTCCAAAAACCAAAGGAAAAGCAGCACCAAAATGAGTATCAAAAAAAGTGACCTGCCAACTAAAATGTGTCCGATTTGTAATCGCCCATTTACCTGGCGTAAAAAATGGACGAAAGACTGGGACAATGTGAAATACTGTAGCGAAAAATGCAAGCGAAATAAAAACCATGAAAAAATCTGCTAACCTCATTTTTCCACATCAGCTTTTTGAAAAGAGCGCCTTACTAGAAAATGCTCATGAAATCTTCCTGATTGAGGAATTCCTTTTCTTCCGACATTATCAATTTCATAAACAGAAGATTGCCTTTCATCGTGCATCCATGAAGGCCTATTCAGATCAATTGATTGAGCAAGGTAAAACTGTCCATTACATCGATGCTCAAATGGTAGATGCTGATGTTCGACAACTAAAACAGCGATTGGTTGATAACGAGATTACTGAAATTCACTTCATCGATCCGTGTGATGATTGGTTATCGCGCCGGATCCAGCATTTGTCCTCGCACTTTGAACTGCGCATACATGAAAGTCCGCAGTTTCTGAACAGCACAAAGGAGCTTGCTACTTTTTTCAGACCAGAAAAAAAGTCTTTCTTTCAGACTACATTTTACAAACAGCAACGTGTGCGTTTGGGAATTCTTTTGGATGAAAAGCAGCAGCCACTTGGTGGGCAATGGACATACGATGTGGACAACCGCAAAAAATATCCAAAAGGTAAAATTCCACCTTCCATTCAATTTCCTGGTTCATCCGACTATTGGAATGAGGCTGTTGATTATACGCTAAAGTATTTTGGAAATAACCCTGGTGATCTGGAAAAGCACAGATACTATCCGAACACGCGCCAGGAGGCGAGCGATTGGTTTGACCAATTTCTCTTTTATCGTTTCCATGAATTTGGAGCATATGAGGATGCGATCGTCAAGCGAGAGTCATTTTTACACCACAGTGTGCTATCACCTGTTATCAATGTCGGATTGTTGACGCCAGATGAAGTAGTGAACAGAAGTCTTTCTTATACTGAAGCAAACGACATTCCTTTGAACTCTGCAGAAGGTTTTATCAGGCAAATCATTGGATGGAGAGAGTTTATAAGGGGCATGTACGAGTGTAAAGGTGGTTATTCCAGAACTAGAAATTTTTGGAACTTCAACCGCAAAATACCTAAGTCTTTTTATGATGGCACCACAGGTATTGACCCGATAGATCAGACGATAAAAAAGGTATTAAAAACAGGTTATTGTCACCACATTGAGCGATTGATGATCCTGGGCAATTTCATGTTGCTGTGTGAATTTGATCCAAATGAAGTTTACCGTTGGTTTATTGAGCTTTTCATTGACGCATATGACTGGGTGATGGTGCCTAATGTATATGGCATGTGTCTGTTTGCAGATGGAGGAACATTTGCGACCAAACCCTATATCGGTGGCTCCAATTACATCAAAAAAATGAGTGACTATCCATCTGGAGATTGGGAAAAGTACTGGGATGGTCTTTTTTGGCAATTCATCAGCAAGCAACGAGACTTTTTCATCATAAACCCAAGGATCTCTGTGCTTGTGAAGACCTACGAAAGAATGTCTGATGAGAAGAAAATCAGCCACCAGCGGCATGCAGAGACGTTCATCAAAAACGTGTTGGAATGTGATTAAAGAAATTTATTAACCTTTTAAATGAATCAATTTTATGGAAATTATACCCCTGAGTGAAATTCGTATTGATGAAAAAGAAATTCAACACATAAAGGATATTTTAAATTCGACCTTTAGATTAATTACTTTTAGTCGTGATCATTTGGCAGATGATCTCCTCAACACGTACTTGAACAGCACCACCAATCTGCAAGAACTTTTAAGCATAAAAAATGCACAAATGGAAGCCCAAAATGATCAGGAGATTGAGCTTTACCATTGCGCATTAAATAAAACTCTGTCTGTTATAATTGAAGAAATCAAGGATCAGGTTGATTTCAAAACCGAGTTACAGTTATTTCAATTATTTAGATCAATCGCCCCCGAATCACATTTCACACACCCAAATAGATACAGAGATAAACTTGTTGTCATTGGCCAATACATTTGCCCTCAGCCGAGTGAAGTAAACATGCTTGTATCGCAGCTTTTTCACAACATGAATAACATCCAAGAGCCGCTGATAAGGGCTATCTATTTTCATCATGAAATGATCAGAATTCATCCTTTCAGTGATGGAAATGGAAGAACTATCAGAATGGCAAAGAACTGGATTTTAATGTACAATTTGTACCCACCAATCTTTGTGAGAGACTCAGAAGAAAAGAAGGAATATATAGATACTCTTAGTAATAGCTTTGCTAGCTTGGAAAAAATACCCGGTAAATGGAACATCCATTTGGAAGAGTTCTTTTATCAGGAACTGAGGAGGATTCGACACAATGCATCTTTGGTGTACGAATCAGTAAAAAATCTGGGAGCAAACAGAAATCAAAATGAACAATTTTAAAAATACCTTCTCAGAATTTTTCCAAATCAGTGTGGGCATTCTGCTCGCCAGTATTGGTCTCAAGGCATTTCTTCTTCCCAATGGCTTTTTGGATGGTGGCGTTACCGGTATTGCGATACTGGTCAGTAAGCTCTATAATATCGACATCTCATTGATTTTGATAGCTGTGAGTATTCCATTTCTGGTATTGGCCTGGTTTGCCTTGACTAAACGAATCCTAATTAAATCAGTATTGTCAATAATTACTTTGGCCATCTTTATTCATTATGAAAATTTTCAGTCTGTTACTGACGACAAGTTACTGATAGCCATTTTTGGAGGACTTTTCTTAGGCGCAGGAATTGGCCTCACAATCAAAAACGGAGCAGTTTTGGACGGTTCTGAAATATTGGGCATATTCGTCAATGACCGCCTGGGTATCAGTGTTGGGAAGACAATCTTATTTTTCAATATCATCCTTTTCAGTATCACCACCCTCCTACTTTCCATAGAAGTAGCCATGTATTCTATCCTTACTTTTTTGATAACTGGCAAGGTGATAGACTTAATGATTGAAGGATTTGAAGATTATGTCGGGCTCATGATTGTATCAGATAAAACAGATGAAATTGAATATGAGCTCATTAATCAGATCGGTGTAGGAATGACCATGTATAAAGGTTCAAAAGGCTATGGCAAGAGAGGAATACAAGCCGAGAGAGACATCATCCACACAGTAATCAACAGAATTGATATTAGAAGAACGTATAATATGATCGACAACATTGACAAAAATTCATTTATAATAGAGTTTGATGTCAATAATATCAAAGGTGGGATTCTTAAAAAATACCTTACCAGAGACAGCATCAAAAAACTCTCGCCAAAATTCACAAAAAACAAGTAGCCTATTCAGCTCTCAACATCTAAAGCTATTGATGGATTGGAGTGAGCTCACTGAAGGCACATTTATTTTGAGCATTCAACATGTTCAACATGCATCAGAAAAGCCCTCCATTTCCCAACTACGAGCCGTGCATTTGTTATCAGACCAATGCTCGATGATTATGTTGAGGATCATATTTTGCCCAGTTTAAATTTTATAAAACATCAAAAATGTTCAGCATCATCAAAATATTAACTACTATGTATAACATAGTTCATGGTTATGCGTATTACTTGGATGTTCAATAAAAAACCCTCATGAATAAAAAAAAGACAATTACGTTAGTCATAGTTACATTGATCATTTCATGGTCTTATTTTCAACTCTTCAAAAAACCAACATTAATTACCGGCAATTATCTAACCGCAAACAGGGTTTTTTCAATGCATACAGATGAGGTATGGTCAGCAAAATTTAGCCCGAATGATTCCCTTGTAGTGAGTGCTGGTTATGAAGAAAATACGATTATTTGGGAAAGGGCCAGTGGCAATATTGTACATAATTTAAAACATCCTTACGGCTCATCAAGTGCCATTTTTAGTCCAGATGGCACGAAAGTCTGCACCGGATCGTACGACGGAAAAGTCAGGATTTGGGATGTACAGACTGGCGAGATGAAAAAAGTTCTTCTTGGAAAAGAAAGTGCTCTGAGATCTATAGCCTATCATCCCTCAGAAAATTTAATTGCAGCCGGAGGAGATGACAACAAGGTAACAGTGTGGAATTCCGTTACTGGAAACGTGATAAGAGAGCTAGAAGATTCCAATCATGATATCTGGAATGTGATATTCAGTCCTTCAGGAGAATACCTGCTTAGTGGCGCAAGTGACAATATTATCAGGATTTATGAAGTCAGTTCGGGCAAGTTGATAACGACATTGGATGATCATTCAATGGTTGTATTGACTTTAGACTTTAGTCCAAATGGTAAGTTACTAGCCAGTGGGTCAGATGATAAATCAGTAAAGATTTGGGACACACAAAGTTGGGAGTTGTTACATACTCTGAAGGGAGAAAATGAAGCGATTCATTCGGTCGTTTTTGTTGATGACAATAAAATTTTTGCAGGTGGCACTGATAAGAAGATTTTGGGTGAGTTCCTGGAGTATCACTTCAATTACAAAGACCAAACAAATCGCATTGTAGGCACATTATGGGATATTCAAAACGAAAAGATTTTACAGACCATTTCAGATCATACCAACGATATTAATACTACGTGTGATGTAAGCTCAGATGGCCGATGGTTGGTGACACCAAGTTCGGATAAAACAGTAAGAGTGTGGAACATTAATACAACCCTCACCGAGTAATATGATTTTGTAATCATTTCTTCCTTCTCAAGTCTAGCCAATTTTACTGTCCAGGGCCGTAAACCAAGTCCCACAGTTAGCAACCAGATACATTTAGAATGAGCCTTGGAACAAATGTTCCATATGAAATTGGATATATTTAGTTTTAAATAATACAGCCATCACATGTTATATATAATTAGCGGGGCATCCAGATCAGGAAAGACAATTATTGCAAAAAAGCTATCAGCCGAAAAAGGCATATCATATTTATCCCTTGACTGGATCATGATGGGATTTACAAATGGCATCCCAGAATACGGAATTCATGATAAATTATTTCCAGATGATATCGCTCAAAAATTATGGGGGTTTCTGAATGCCATGTTTGAAAGTATGATTTCTGTTGATACTGATTGTGTCATTGAAGGAGAAGCCATTCTTCCCGAATTAATCATTGAATTACTTCATAAATATCCTGACAAACTGAAAATATGTTTCCTAGGCTACACTAATGTGAATGTTGATCAGAAATCTAAAGAAATAAAGGATTTTAGCATGAAAGAAAATGACTGGCTAAATGATAAATCTGATTCCTATATTTTGGATCATATAAAAAACATGATTTCACACAGTTTGATGATAAAAAAGTCATGCTTAGAAAATAGATTGAAATATTTCGACACTTCTCAAAATTTTTTACAAACGTTGGAAGCTGCCAAAAAATTTATATCCGACTAAGTGGAAAAACAATCACAAGAAATAGATTTATGAAATCATTCAAATTACATATGAGATTCTATATTCTGATATCCTCTTTCTTGATTGTGATTTCCTCCTGCAGCCCAGAAACTAAAAAGAAGGACACGCAGGAAATAAACTCCAGCCAAGCGACACAAGCATCTATTACAATTTCCAGAGATCAATACAAGGACCAATTATATGGTTTTTGGTTGGGCCAATGCATTGCCAATTGGACTGGATTGGTTACTGAAATGGATAAAATTGGAAATATCGGAGAGATCAAAACAGGAGATTTTTACACCAGAGAAGATTGGGGAAAACCCGATCAACCAAGTATTTGGGGACAGGGCATCCCGAGTGAATTATCTCCAACTATTGATTTTGTTTTCCGAGACACAACAGAAATCTGGGGATCAGACGATGATACGGATATAGAATACATGTATCAGCATCTGCTTTACATGTCTGATAACAATGTCTTATCTCCAACTCAAATACGAGATGGCTGGCTAAAACACATCAAACAGGAAGAGGAAAATTTCTTATGGGTATCCAATCAGAAAGCTTTTGACCTGATGAATGAAGGCGTATTTCCTCCTGAAACGGGAAACCCGAAAAACAACGAACATTTTGAAATGATCGATGCGCAATTAACCACGGAGATCTTTGGGTTATTTGCTCCAGCCAGACCAGATGTCGCTTTGAAAATGGCTCATTTACCCATTCAGACAACTGCCCGGGAAGAATCCGAATTCATTTCGAAGTTTTATGTATCCATGTATGCGTTGGCCTCCAAAGTAAATCCCGATAAAACCAGGGAGCAACAAATGCTGTTGATGGCAGATCAAGCGAGAGTAGGTCTTCCCGATTCTTCATATCCTGCTCTCATGTTTGATTACACAAAAAAATTGTTTGAGTCCGGGATTCCTTGGGAGCAAACAAGAGATTCTATCTACTACAGGTATCAGGTCAACCAAAAAGATGGATACGATATCACATCAAAGAATTTATACTGCAACGGCTGCTTTGCCGCAGGAATAAACTTCGCAGCGAGTTTGGTAAGCTTGTTTTATGGCAAAGGCGATTTAGTAGAAACCATTAAAATTGGGACCCTTACTGGATGGGATTCCGACAATCCAACGGCAACATGGGGCGGATTAATTGGCTTTATGATTGGTAAAGAAGGTATAGAAAAGGCCTTCGGTAGAAAATTTTCAAACCAATACAACATCCATCGAACAAGACAAAATTTTCCCAACGAAGGAATCGATTCTTTTGACGATATGGCCGCAAAAGGATTGATTGTGATAGATAGAGTTGTAATAGAAGAAATGGGAGGAGTTCTTGATTCAGATAAAAACACATGGATCATTCCTTTGAAGTAACAGTTGGCGAGGCATAAATATTTGCTACAAAATCCACGAAAACTTGATCTTCTCGCTCCAAAATCAATTCCTTAAATGTGTGAATGATGCAACTTATTTCCAGAAATGTGAAACGTTTGCTGGCTGAAATGGCCGTTAATTTACTATAAGGATTAATCACCCCTTTCCTAAAAATCACGACAATTTCCTGATCTGGGAACGGATGGAAATAAATCGATGGTGTTTAACACAGCATACATCAATATTTATTCATCGAGAAATAAAGGCAAAACTCACATTGCAGTCAGCTAATAAAATTATTGTGATTGCGCAGGGGAAAGTGACATCCATTTAATCATTAGAAATTATGAATATCAATGTCTTTCTTGGAACCGTTTCTTTTGTGATTTGGTCAGCCTTCAGCACCTGGCTCTATGTGAATTACATCAAGGATTTTAATCCTTCACAAAAAGAGCTGGCCATGTTGTCAACTCAAAAAGCAACTCCTAATCAATCAAAATCAGAGAAGGAAAAGTCTGACATTGTAGCTGCAATATCTATTCCTATCAATCTTTCCAGATCTTTTACATTTCATAAAAACACAGCAGATCTGATAAATACCACAGCAATCAAACAGTACTGCGATAGTCTTCAAACAATGCTGTCTGGTCGCAATATTTCCGTCACCATCACAGGCTATACTTGCGATTTGGGAAAAGAAACTTACAACCTCAACCTCGGACAAGACCGGGCAAACTTTGCTGCAGAGTCTTTAAGCAAAAGCAACATGAAATGGATGGAGATGAACACGACCTCCATGGGCGAATCCAATCCGCAAGTACCCAACACATCAGAATTGAATAGAATTAAAAACAGAAGAGTAACCATTCTCATAAACTCAAAGCCATGATATTAGCCATCTTAGAAATTCTTGCAATGCTTACAGTTTCCAGTCTCATCGGAATCTTTTTCACTTATCGATTCTGGAAAGCAAAATATCAGACGCTCCAACTTGAAAACGATAAGCTGAATAAGGAAACAAAAATAATATTAGCAAAGCTGAAAATTGCCCAATCAAAATCAAATCAGTTGGAAACAGCACTTACGCTGGCACAAGCCAAGCTTCAGATTGCTTTGGAAAACTTAAAGGATCCAAATCCCAAAAAGCAAATCGCACCAAACACAGACGCATTGGAATCGAAAAAATTCAAACAAGAAATTTCTCGTTTGAAAGAAGAAATGGGTGAAAAGGAAAGAGAACTTCAGGAAATCAGTAAAGAGCTGGAGCTAAGAAAAATCTCTTATTACAGACATATCGATGGCAACAGATACAAAGCTGCCACACTCAACATGGCCGACAAAGCAATCGCGGGTCAGGGAGATGGCAGAATAAGCATGGCCGATGCAACGATGATTTTCGATACCATTTCAAATGGAACAGATTACACACAGGTGGAAAAACACACCATCAAATACCTTCGAGATAATTACAACTGGACCGATGAAGCCGACGAGCTTTTCAGAACCAAAGTAAGAAGCTGGGCAGCCATGGATCATGAGCTGATTTAAATCTATAAGATTATATTACATCAGACGCCAAATTTCCATAGTGTTCTGACATAACCAATTTGCAGTTTGACCCTAAAATATATTTTCCTTATTTTAGAATGTGTTTCAAAATTCAAAAAAGATGAACTTGAAACCTACAACTTCAAAGCATAATTTTAAATGTTGAACCATGAATATCCAGCACCTGCACCTGAAGCAAGAAACATAATCGTGGCTGTTTTTTTTGGAATATTCATTTCATTTTTCCTGATTTATTTCGAACCATTTGACATCAATATTGCAGCGGGTCAATACACCATACAGTCATTGTTTTTCTTCGGACTCATCACCACATCAGTCCTTATCATTTTCCTGTATTTGCTACCATTAACCTTCCCTAAATTATTTTCAGATAAAAAGTGGAAAGTAAAGTATCAGATTATTTTTTGTGCCTTTATTTTATTCACCATCGCGACCTGTAATGGGCTTTATACAAATTATATCAATTCATTGAGTTTCAGTTGGACTAAATACTGGTGGATAATCAATAGGACATTCATACTTGGCTGCATTCCTTTTTCGTTTCTCATCCTCATTGATTATCGCAGAAAGAGTAACACAAATCAAATTGAGGCCAATAATATTCTCGAAAAAAAAGAAAAAAATAACATAAATTCTCCATCGACAATCTGGTCTATAACCACAGATCTAAAAGATGAGACCTTCAGCTTCGATGATCAATATTTTAGTCATGCGATAGCAGTTGGCAATTACACAGATCTTTATTTGAAGGAAGAAGATAAAATGCAATGCAAAACTTATCGTATTACACTCTCAAATTTTGAAAGTCAATTGAATGCTACACATTTAAAAAGATGTCATAGATCACACATTGTAAATCTTAATAAAGTTGATCATGTAACCGGCAATGCGCAAGGTCTGAAACTCACAATTTCGTGTGGAGAAATGATTGTACCTGTGTCGAGAAAATATATCCCCGTCATCAGGCAGTTCTTTACAAAAATCCAATAAGCTTTTCGAAGCAAACCATATTTCTGACCTCAAGCTTGTCATTCAGATCATTTCTTTGACACTCAAACCATTCACCAATTTCATAAGCATCTTCCGTTTAGGTTAGCGGAATGAAGAAAATATCACTACTCACATTTCTCATGATTGGTGCCATGACAATGATTGCAATGTCTTCTCACTACCTGGTTTCAGAACAAACAGTCATATTGAGAAAGAAAGAAATCGCTTCAAGTCTATGGTACCTGTTGACCTTTAGAAGCCATATATTTTTTGGTCTTATTGCCATCACCGCTGGCCCATCACAATTCATCACTTGTCTTCGCACCCGATATAGAATTTTACATAAAGTAATCGGATACTTATATGTTACAAGTGTTTTGATAAGCAGCACTGCAGGATTGATTATAGCCCCATTTGCAATGGGTGGCTTAGTTACTTCAATCGGTTTTTCTGTTTTGTCTATTTCATGGTTTGGTTTTACCATAAATTCTTTACTCGCTATCAGAAATGGCGATATCAATATTCATAAGAAATGGGCATTTATAAGTTATGCACTGACTTTCTCGTCAATAACCCAGCGAACCTTGCTATTGATTCCACTATTAACAGACATCCCCTTTACACCGATTTATCAACTATCAGCGTGGCTTCCCTGGTTAATCAATCTTGCTTTAGGCAATTGGTTGTATAATCGTTATTCTCGATAGGGTATTTAAATGAAAAATGATTTGTGATCTTATAAAACTTTGATTCTTCAGGATACATTCATAGTTAATTGGATCCAAAGAAAATTCTAAATTAATCTTGAGTCCAAAACTCTATTAGCTAATTGCAACTATCCCCAATTTTAAGCGTCTTTCCACGTAACCAATTTAAACCTAACATCCATGCTTCAGAATTTCTTTGTGGTGGCTTGGCGCAATTTGCGTAGAAACGGACTTTACTCAACGGTAAACATTGCTGGCTTATCTATTGGGATTGCATGCAGTATCCTTATTCTATTGTGGGTTGCCGATGAAACATCCTATGACAGCTTTATTCCAAAAAATGATCGACTACATCAGGTTTGGGCCAATGCACAATTTGATGGAAGTATTTCTTCCTGGCGATCTATTCCACTTCCTTCCTATGAAGCTTTAAAGTCTGGTCACAGCGACATTGTGAACACATGTGTCACCGGATGGGGTGGTGACAGGTTACTGACGGTTGGAGAAAAACGAATCATAAAACCTGGGTATTATGCCAGCAATGAGTTTCTGGAAATGTTTGAATTTCCACTGCTGATAGGAAGTGCAGAGACTGCACTTGATGATCCTTCTTCAATTGTCATTACAAAAGATTTGGCAACTATCCTGTTTGGAAATGAAGATCCACTAGGTCAATTCATCAAAGTGGATGATAAAAGTCTACTGAAAGTCACAGGGATTTTGGAAAACATACCTTCCAATTCCTCATTTGAATTTGAATATCTCATCCCCTGGAAGCATCGCGAATCTATTGAACCATGGGTAGTTAGCAATAAAACCAACTGGGGAAATTATTCATTTCAGGTGTTCATCGAGATATCAGATAAGTCCAAAGCGATAGCTGTTGAAGAAGGGATAAAAAACATGCTGACAGAAAATGGACAAGACGATATTCCTCGTGAATTTTTCTTGCACCCCATGCCGAAGTGGAGGTTATATTCCAATTTTGAAAATGGAGTAGCAACAGGAGGCATGAGTGATTATGTGCAGCTTTTTACCATCATTGCAGGCTTCATATTAGTCATCGCTTGCATCAACTTCATGAATTTGGCTACCGCCAGATCCGAGCGTCGGGTTCGTGAAGTAGGGATTCGGAAATCCCTTGGTTCTACTCGGCAACAATTGATCTCACAATTCATCGGAGAATCCGTGTTCATTTCCTCCATTTCATATATCATAGCCGTAGTACTGGCATTTGTTTGCTTGAAACCTTATAATTTATTGGTGGAAAAAGAACTTTTCATTGACTTCACATCAAGCCAATTTTGGTTGTTTTCTCTTGCCGTAATTATAATCACAGGGGTGCTCTCTGGCAGTTATCCTGCTTTGTATCTATCCTCTTTTGACCCAGTCAAAACACTGAAAGGATCAGTTTTTATTGGAAAAAATTCAGGCACGCCGCGTAAGGTATTGGTTACACTTCAATTTGCATTTTCAATTATATTGATGATCAGCACCATTGTGATTTATAACCAAATAGAATTGGTAAAAAATCAGGAACTCGGTTACAACCAGGAAAATCTCATCACTGTAGAAACGACAGAAAGCATCGAAAAAAACTACAAAGTTTTAAAAAATGAACTGCTTCAATCTGGTACTGTAGAAGCAGTAACAAAATCCAATAGTCCTGTAAACCAGATTCAATCAAATAATTTTCTTGGATGGCCAGGCAAACCTGAAACCTTGAAAGTGATGTTTACAACAGTAGCCTGTGATTATGATTATGCCAAAACCATGGGAATCAACATGCTGATGGGACGTGATTTCTCTGATGAATATACCACAGATACAGCAGCAATTATTATCAATAAAGCAGCACTGGACTTGATGAAATTAGAAGATCCCATTGGCACCCAACTTGATCTATGGGGAGTTCACAAGAAATTAATTGGTGTATTAGATAATGTGCTCATGGGATCTCCTTATAATGAAGTAAATCCCATGTTCATGATTTATGATCCCGAGTGGATCAGTTATGTGACTTTGCGTTTGAAAAAAACAAATGATCTAAATGCAAGCCTAAATACTGTAGAAACCATTTTCAATAAACATAACCCTGCCTATCCATTCGACTATAAGTTTGTGGATGTTGAGTTTGGTAAAAAATTCACTACCATCAATCTCACTCAAAAATTGGCAACTATATTTTCACTTCTGGCCATTTTCATTACCGGACTTGGACTTTTCGGTTTGGCTTCCTATACCGCGGAGCAGCGCATCAAAGAGATTGGCATCCGCAAAGTATTGGGTGCGAGTGTGTTTAGCCTGATTTATATGATTTCCAGAGAATTCACCAAATTAGTGATCATATCATTCGTTTTGGCAGCTCCCGCATCGTGGTATCTACTCGACAGCTATTTAGATCGATATCAGATCAGAACAGAATTGCATTGGTGGATTTTTCCTTTTGCTGGGACAATTGCCTTGATATTCGCTTTGGGAATCGTATCAAATCAAGCAAGAAAAGCTGCGTTGACTAATCCAGCAAATTCGCTTAGGAATGAATAACCTGAACATAATCACACTTTAATATCAGAATTTAAAAGCGAGTTACACATCACAAAAAGTTGAAGCGGGTATCTTTGGCTTTTTTATGTTATTTGAGATTTCGCAATGAATAAAATCCGCTTGATCAAAAAGGTAAAGGCTAATCTTGTCCGTCTTAAGATCCATAAGCTTTTCGGGTTTGCAGCAAATTTGTTAATCTACACTGGATACATGCTCAAAATGTCGCGCTGGATAGATCAAAACAAGTTGCGTTTGCAATACAACGACTTTTACAATAGAAACGTAACACAGCATGATCGCATTCAGCTCTACGAATTCCTTTGTGATCATAAAAAACTAGCCAAAAAAGAACTTACCTATATTGAATTCGGTGTTGGTCGAGGCAACTCGATGAGATGGTGGACTGGAAAAAATAAGAAGGCCCATTCTGTTTTTTGGGGCTTTGATACTTTCGAAGGACTTCCTGAACAATATGGCACCTATGAGCCTGGCACTTTTTCGTTGGATGGTAATTTCCCTGATATCAAGGATGATCGGATCCAATTCGTCAAAGGACTTTTTCAGGATACCCTCCTGAAAACCATCCCCAAAATTGACTTTAAGAGAACTACCATTGTACACCTGGATGGTGATCTTTATAGCTCCACCATTTTCGCACTCACGATTTTATATCCGTACCTGAAAAAAGGCGACATCCTGATGTTTGATGAATTTGTAGTTCCTTATCATGAATTCAAAGCTTTCGACGATTTTGTAAAATCTTTCTACATCAAACTTGAACCAATCGGAGCAATCAACAATTATTTGCAGTTAGCTTTTGAGATTAGTGATATCAAAACTTGAATGAACAAGAGCTAGTAACTATTTTCTGGAACTGGTTGTTATTCAATTTGAAATAACCATGAATTGAAATATGCGACTTATGATTTCTATAATAAGCACGACTCTGCTTTCCTTGATTTTGGCTTGTGGGCCAGAGACAATTGAAACCTTAAAAGACAATCCATACGCCGATCAACTGAAATCCTATTGGTATGATGGCAAAGGAGAAATCAGCAGTTATGAACTGAAGCAAGCA
This sequence comes from uncultured Marinoscillum sp., assembly GCA_964353015.1. GTDB lineage: Bacteria > Bacteroidota > Bacteroidia > Cytophagales > Cyclobacteriaceae > JAMZMI01. The sequence goes on from CAYGUA010000006.1 coordinate 19,959, forward strand.
CGTTATGGTGAAATACGTGAAGGCAAAGCTGTTTTGATTTTTGTTACCGAAGATTTTTCAACAAAAACGATGACCAAAGCGGATCAATCAGCAGCTGAAAACGTCTCCGTTTTGAAACTAAACGCCACGCGCAAATTCAACACGGGCATCTATCCTTACTCGATGATGAATAGCTCATTTTTCCCTTTTCCTAACGGTGAAAATTCAATCAAAATATCTACTTCAAGTCAGGAATGGTGTGGACATACGTATCTCGAATTAATCGATAAAGGGAATTTTGAATTTCAGAATCATTCATATTTCCAAAGCGAAGCAAAACAAGAAATCAAGTTGAAGAAATCATTGCTTGAGGATGATTTGTGGACGATGATAAGGTTAAATCCTGACAATCTACCGATCGGCAAATTGGAGGTTATTCCTTCATTTTTCTATCTCCGTTTTTCGCACAATGACATCAGAGCATATAGTTGTGAATTGTCTCTTACTTCTGCTTCTGACGGAAATAAAATTTACAAAATCTCTTATCCTGTGTTGGAGCGTGAATTAATTATCACTTTCAATGAAAACTTCCCTTTCCAAATTGGAAGTTGGGAAGATACATATTACAGTGGCTGGGGAGAAAAGAAACAAAAACTTACAACTTCCGCGACATTGATCAAATCAATACGCACAGATTATTGGACTAAAAATTCGAATGCTGATAGTGGCATGAGGGGTGATCTGGGTTTGGAATGAAATGGATTAAGAAAATATTATTTACCTATTTTCAAATCTTATTCCAATCGAAATGCCTGTTCTAAAACCTGACCAATTCGCTTTTAAATCATATTTATTATTTCCCTGGTTGAGCATACCTTGATGAACATCAGTTTGATATCCAATGCTAGTTTTAACTATAAAAAATTTCCAGTGATATTTCAATCCAATGCTTGCAGTGATAAACTGATTGTTAGAAGTGAACCTTAGTTTATTAGTTTCCTCATATGAACCTATAGAAAGTAGATCTTCAAAAATCACATTACTTATTGACCAGCCAGGCATTAATTCAAAGATCAAACTAAGGTTATGAACAGGCTCAGTCTCATAGGCCATTAACACACTAAAATTTACGAATTTAGCAAGTATATCGGATCTGATTAACCCTGAATAATCACTGTAAGAATAACGGCTTCCTGTTTCAGAAAATCCAATAGAAGCACCAATTCCAAATCCTGAATGCCAAACTATAGAAGATACTCCCCAAATAGAGGTTTTTGGGAATTCATTTATTTTTTTATAATCTATTTTGTCTAAGTTCTGTTGGTACTCGCGATTGACTCTTCTAAAGTCATTCAAATTATATTCACCATAAATCATGTCAAATGACAATTCCATTTCTGATTGTGCAATAGAATAATTAGTCCAGCAGAACAAATAAATAATACTAATACACTTGAAATTTAAGCTCACTTTCTACGCAAATTAGAAAACCATTTGACAAAATTACATCACAATTACATACAACTTCTTTAATAAGTTCATTGGACATAAAATCAAAAACATTAACAAACACTCCCTCACGTAATCCAAAATTCAAACTTTGGGGGTCTAAAATCAACGCATCTATATGTGCTTCTAAATCAATTTCATTGACCAAGATCAATTCCGGAATTTTATAAACACGAATCTTAACCCAATCACCTGGTTTACTATAGTCAGGAAAAACCTGTCGATAATACGTAACACCTTCTAGTTCAAAAATCTTTGATCGACAAAATTGAGGCATTTCAAGCATTCCTAATGTTTCCTTAATTCCATCTTTATAGGAATAGAACTCATCTCTTCCAGTATAATAGTATTTAAATGCTTCTACATAATTTTTATTTCTTTCTTCCATCACAGAATCAACCAACATACCGGAATTTAAATCAACAATTATATAGCCCTCTGATGTATTTTCGTAGCGAGAATAAGACAAATCCACAGCAATCAGATCATCTCCAACAGATAAAATATCACCGAAATAAAAGGTTTCACCACCCATGTCCCAACTTGAAAGGATATCTTCCTTCCTAAGTGTATCAAGAATATTGAAATTAATTCCATCCCTAATAAAAATTTCAGCGTAATGTATACTGAAAAGATTTTCGCTATTAAAACCGTACTCTTTTAATTGAATCTGTGAAATGAGATTACCAGATGTGGAATATGAACTAATAATATATCCTATTGAACTGCTATAACTATTAATGATGGTATATAGCACATTCAGATTTTCGTTTTTACTCGCCCAATCTACTAAGTTTAGCTTATCACCATAAGAATCTATAATAATTGGCTCTTTAATTCCTGCACTTGAATTGTTGTTGGGATCAAATTTTGGTCTTACAGAAATTGAATAATAGGTTGGCCATCCGAAAGTTCTAGAAACCACGCCCGAGGTATCATAAATATCCGTAGAGGTGTATAGCAACCCACCCTGATCAGAAATTTCATAGTTACGAACATTGTAATAATATGGGCTTTTAGTCCAAGTAAGCCTTACAGAATCATTGTGAACGACCTCATAATCTACAAGATGAAACCCCACATCTCCCTCTATTTTTTCTAATATTCCCTCAACAGTTTGATTAATGTTTCTTGCATCCACTCTGTAACTAACATCTGATCCTATGTAAAATGAGTCAAGAAAATAGGTTTTAGTATAATCATAGGTCTGATAGAAAATATCCGACATACGATTTTTATAAACAGTATAGGAAACAAAAGTGGGCCATTTATATTGTTCAAAATTAATTCGCAGCATTCCATTTTCAATTTCAGTGGACAAAACACGTAAATTGGGGGCTATACTATTGTCAACAAACAACCACCATTTCCCCAAATCCAATCTGAATATCTCTGCCATAAAGACATCTGCCAAACTACCTGTTTCACTGGATGTGTAAACTTTCAATTCTAATTCATGATAACCCGTACTAAAATCCAGTGAATTGAAATACCTTTCAAAATAATATTCAGAAGCACTATCAATGGCTATTCCATCAAAATAAACTACCCTGCTTATTAAATCCTTATTTTCTAATTGAAAATCAAAACGTAGGTAAAATTCCTCAGAGACATTAATCGTATCCTCATCAAAGTTTAATTCATAGGTTAATAATGGCTGATCGATAACAGGCTCAAAATTATTGTAGTAATCATCCCCTGGAGAATATGAACAACCTATAATTGCTACTATTAATAAAAAGGATTGATATTTTGAACGCATAACGGGTAGAAGCAATTTAATAAATAAATCCAGATAATCTACCAATAAAAATTAGGCACTTTACAATGTGAGCTAACAAAAAAACCTTCCTCAGACTAATCCAAGGAAGGTTTCTAGTATATTTTTAAAAAGATCTTACGCTACATTAAGCGATTTCACCATTTCTACAGGGCCGAACTGTCGCATATGCAACACTGTTTTCTTGCCCTTAATCAATTTAATTTCAGTGTTTGGGAAATTAGTTGCAGCGTGCATTTTCACAACAGAATTGTAGAAAACCCGAGCCTTTTCTATTTCACCTTTATCAAAATCGTGCTTGTGATCATACTTTTGAATCTGAGTGCCAGGTATCACGTGATACATGGAAACAGTTACAGAATAAGTCGGCTGAAACGACTTTAAAAAATTTTGCCAAGCTTTTTTCATGTTCAATGAATGGTTTAGAACTCCAAGTTTAATAAATACGAAGCGTATTTGAAATAATTATTGAATGCATTATAAAAAATAAAGGTCGGATGTTTATTCATCCGACCCAAATATGGCAGAAATTCTTAATTAAATCAGTCTACATTATCATGTAAGTACCTGTTGTTTCCGAGGATTTGATTGTCCTCAGTCAGGTTAAATTTTGAGATATTTCTATCCGCAGAATGCGGTACTTGTACAAAATTCACCTTTTTACGCTCATAAGCCGGAACTTCAAATCGTGATTTATAGTCCTGAGTACTGATATCAGTTTTTTGTGCTCCGTTCAGCAATTCTTCGCGTTTGCGTCTGGCCTCCATTAATTCCACTTTCTTCGAGTGGATATTCATATTGGTCAGTCTCGGAAGATCAATTGGATCTTTGCGCTCTTCTTGCTCCTGTCTTCCAAGATCATCATCATCTTCGTCAAACTCGAATTCAAAGTCATCATCATCATTTTCCAGCTCATCTTCTGCTTCGACAGCCCTTCTAATTTCTTTTTTCAAAAAATCAAAAGTAAATGAACGGTCTTCCTGCTCTTCCTTTTCGAATTCCTGATCTAATTCTTCTTTTTCAGGTTGGAGACGCTTTTCTTCATTTGTGCTGAAAAGATCAATTTGTCTTGGTTTCTCCAGCTCATATACAGTCTTTACAGACTCTACTTTTTGCTGGAACTCAGCCTGTGGTTTTCTTTCAATCGGTTTGATCTCTTCATGATCAAAGCCAGTGGCAATTACAGTCACTTTGATATTCTGTCCAAGTGCAGGATCTACACCGTGACCGAAGATTACTTCGGCATCATCTCCGGAAAACTCTTGCATGTAATCCGTTACTTCAGCCAATTCATCCATTTGAAGCTCAGCTTCTTCACCAGACATGATTGAGAGCAATATTTTCTGTGCTCCATGGATATTCTGATTGTTTAGAAGCGGTGAGTTGAGGGCTTCTTCTGCTGCACGTCTAGCACGATTTTCACCATGTGTTTGAGCAGAACCCATGACAGCTGCGCCAGCATTTTTCATAACTGTTTTTACGTCTTCAAAATCCACGTTGACATAGCCAGGAACGGTGATAATCTCCGCAATGCCTTTCGCAGCAGTGGTAAGCACATTGTCAGCTTGCGCAAATGCTTCTCTGATTGCAAGATTGCCAAAGATCTCCCGAAGTTTATCATTGAGAATAACCAGTACGGTATCACAATTTTCCTTGAGAGCAGTAATTCCTTCGTTGGCCTGATTCATCTTTTTCTTTCCTTCGAAAGCAAAAGGTGCCGTCACAATGCCAACTGTAAGAATATCCATTTCTCGTGCTATCTGCGCAATGACTGGAGCGGCACCTGTTCCGGTTCCACCACCCATTCCAGCTGTGATAAATACCATTTTGGTATTTTCCGAAAGCATCTCGCGAATATCTTCTTTGGATTCCAGTGCTGCATTGCGACCTTTTTCAGGATTCGCACCAGCTCCCAGTCCTCCGGTAAGAGACGTGCCCAATTGAATTTTATTTGGAACGGGGCTCGTCTCCAAAGCCTGAATATCAGTGTTGCAGATGACAAACTCTACATCTTTGATACCTAGGTTAAACATGTGGTTTACGGCGTTTCCACCTCCACCACCTACTCCTATCACCTTGATGATAGATTTGTGATGTGTTGGTAAATCAAATGAATACATAATTTCTGCCTTTTTATTTTTAATACGCTTTTGCGCTATTCAAATCAATAATCGTTTCTATCATCCAAGTCATCAATCAAAAGATCCTTGGTTTTATCGATGATATTTTGGAAAAATTTTGCTCCTTTTTTATTTTTTACTTTCAAGTTTCCCTTGCCTGACTTTTCCTTGTAGCCATCTTCGCGAATGTCCAAAGCCCTGAAACCTGACAGCACCAATCCTACGGTTGTCGCATACATTGGGCTCTTCACAATGTCCAGCTTGCTCTTACCCAAATGTTCATTTGGATATCCAACTCTTGTATCTAACCCGGTCATGTATTCGAAAAGCTGTTGAAGATTCGTAAGCTGCGAACCGCCACCAGTTACCACGATACCGGCTGCTAGTTTTTTATTGAAGCCTGAAGTGATTATTTCAGTATGAACCATTTCGATGATTTCTTCCATTCTGGCTTCAATCACATGAGCCAAATTTTTTAATGAAATCTCTTTAGGCGCACGGTTTCTCAGACCTGGGATTGAAACAATCTCATTCTGGCTAGCTTCTTCCGCTATAGCTCTTCCAAATTTGGTTTTCAATAATTCAGCCTGGTGCTCCATCACCATGCATCCTTGCTTGATGTCTGCGGTAATGATGTTTCCTCCGAAAGGAATCACGGCAGTATGACGGATGATATTGTCATAAAAAATAGCAATATCGGTCGTACCACCTCCGATATCTACCAGGCAAACACCTGCTTCTTTTTCTTCATCGCTAAGCACTGAGAGACTTGATGCAAGCGGCTCCAAAATAAGATTTTCAATTTCCAAACCTGCACGTTTGATGCATTTGTTGATATTATTAATCGCGTTGGTTTGTGCAGTGATGATATGAAAATCAGCTTCAAGCTTCACGCCCGACATACCAACAGGATCTTTGATGCCATCTTCATAGTCCACGATATAATCCTGTGGCATCACATGGATGATTTCACTACCCGGAGGTATCACAATGCGATACATATCACTGGTGAGCCTGTTGATGTCCTCCACGGTGATCTCATCATCAGAGTTTCTGGTGATCGAGCCATGGTGAACAGCACTTTTGATGTGCTGGCCAGCAATACCCACATTCACAACATTGATATCGATTCCCGATTGCTCGCTTGCTTCAGCGATTGCCTTTTCAATTGCGATGACCGTTTTATCAATGTTGGTGACTATGCCCCGAATGACGCCATCCGAAACAGCCTTACCCATTCCTAACACTTCGAGTTTACCAAACTCATTTTTCCTCCCTACAATGGCGCAGATCTTTGTGGTCCCGATATCTAAGCCGACGATGATTTTACCTTCTTGCATCTCTCTAAATTTTCTAGTACGTATATTTTTATCAATACCTGACTACAGGTTTTCTTTTTTTATTCACAAACAATTTGATCCTTGAACTTCAGATTGACCATACTATAAGTATTCCAACCTTTGTTCGGCAATATTTCCTTATAAAACAGTTTTAGCTTTTTGAATTTAGCATCCAAATCTTCCGGCATTCCAAACACAATCTCCTGCTTTGTCACCTGTGGTAGCATCACTATCTGTCCATCAGGCTGTATAATAAGCTCAGCAATCTGAGATCGCCAAAATTCATCTTCCTCAATAAAATGCATCAATTCCAATAATTGTTGACCGTATACAGTTTCAGTTACATTTTCAGTCCATGTAAATTTTCTTTCCAATTCAATGATTGGCACTCTGGCAGTCTGTCTTGCCGATGTATTGATCAGGTATCCTTCTGAATCTATGTATTGGTCTTCTCCTTTTCTGTTTAATATTCTGGCGATTGGTCTGGCCTGCTTCACCTTCACAATCAAATTGCCTTTCAGGTCTTTGTATACCTGAGCATCTTTCACAAATGGATGTAGCTCTACCCTATTTTCAAGGGTTTTTAAATCGAGTGAACCAATCGATGCAGCCAGCACGTAATCAGTACTTTCAGCATTCAAAAGATTTAATACTTCTATTCGATCTGTGAAGTAGTTTCCATCCAGTGATTCAATAAAGACTTTCACATCATTGACTGGTTTGACTGTTCTCTTTATGCTTGAGAAACCAATCATGACCACCAGCATTACTGAAGTGATAGTAAAGAACAATATGGTTTTTATACTTCCTTTCAACTTTCCGTCTTTTTGAAGTGTTCGCCAATTACCGGCACAAATTGATCTATATCTCCTGCGCCAATTGTCACAAGTACATCCAATTCCCTCTGATCCAATTCTTTGATCAAATCCGCTTTCGAACAGATCATCCTGTTTGGTGTATACATCTTATCCAAAATCATTTGGGAAGAAACTCCAGGCATTGGCAGTTCTCTTGCCGGATAAATATCCAGCAGGATAATTTCATCCGCCAGGTCAAGACTTTCGGCAAATCCAAGATGAAAATCATTGGTTCTACTAAATAAATGCGGCTGAAAAACCACAGTCACCTTCTTCGAAGGATACATGCTTTTTACTGATCTCAAAAACGCGGTGATCTCTGAAGGATGATGTGCATAATCATCTATGTATACCAAATCATCTCGCCTGATAATGTATTCGAATCTGCGTTTCACGCCTCTATACGTGCGAATAGCTTCTTTGATGGTCTCCGCAGGAACCTCCAACTCTATTGCTGCTGAAATAGCTGCTACTGCATTTTCCACATTGTGAAATCCAGGAACATAGAGCGCGATATCCTTGATGGTTTTTCTGCCATGATAATTAAAATAGAAAACACCACCTATGGTCCTCAATGCCTTAGCCTGATAATCTCCCTGATCAATACCGTAAGTGTAGTATAGATTTTCAAGATACAAGTTGATCTTCTCTGCAGCTTTATAATGAATCAATGTGTGTCCATCTTCCGGCACCAATTGCAAAAACTTTCCAAAAGCCTCCTGCATGGTAGCTTCATCACCATAAATATCCAGATGATCCGCATCTACAGATGTAACTATGGCATGATTCGGAGACAATCTGTGGAATGAACGATCAAATTCATCCGCCTCAACGACTACTGGTGCATCTTCATTTCCAATGATCAAATTGGAATTGTAGTTGGTCATAATCCCACCGATAAATGCAGAACAGCCAAGTTCAGATTGATTGAGGATATGCGCCAACATGGAAGATGTAGTTGTCTTGCCATGAGTACCTCCTACTGCCACACAATAATGTCCTTTGGAAATGATGCCCAAAACTTCGGATCGCTTTTTAACCTGAAATCCCTTTCGCTTGAAATATTCGAGTTCGCCATGACCTTCAGGAATCGCTGGAGTATAAACGATCAATGACCATTCTTTTTCTTTGAAAGTATCAGGAATAGCACGCAATTTATCTTCGTAATGAATCCAAATCCCTTCATCTTCTAACGCTTGAGTCAAAGGAGTTTTAGAACGATCATAGCCTGCAACTCGCTTGCCTCGTTGCTTAAACCAACGGGCAATTGCACTCATGCCGATCCCTCCGATCCCAATAAAATAGACGCTATCGATTTTATCCAATTGCATTAGGCTGCTATCATTTTTATTACTTCATTGGCAATGTCCCCTGCTGCATTAGCATGAGCCATTGCTTTAATATTTTTACTTAACTGTGCTTTTTTCTCTTCATTATTGATCAGTTCAAAAGTCACATCTATCAATTTCTTACCCCCCTCAGAATCTCTTACAAGCAAAGCCGCATCTCGCTCAACCAATGCCATTGCATTGATCGTTTGATGATCTTCTGCCACATTGGGAGAAGGCACCAAAATGCTTGATTTGCCAGTGAGCATCAATTCCGCAATAGACAATGCTCCTGCTCTGGATATTACCACATCTGCCACTGCATACGCGAAATTCATTTCTTTCAGAAAATCAAAAATTCTGAAGTTATCATGTATTTCACCAGCTCTTTCAAGCATCTCCTTGTAATAAAATCCACCCGTTTGCCAGATAACCTGATATCCTGAGTTTTTCAGCTGATCATAGCCAGCCAAAATAAACTCATTAATTGATCTTGCGCCTAGACTTCCACCTACAATGAGTATCGTTTTTTTGCTTTCTGAAAAATTGAAAAACTGATATGCTTCATTTTTTCGAGAGGCATCCAATAAAATGGTTTTCCTAACAGGATTGCCTGTGATTACCAATTTCGACGCAGGAAAATATTTTTCCATTCCTCCATGCGCCACACATATTTTATTTACTCGCTTGGCCAACAATTTATTGGTCAAACCAGCATAAGAATTCTGCTCCTGAATCAATGTTGGGATTCCTTTTCTGGTTGCCGCGAAAAGCAATGGACCACTTGCATAGCCTCCCACACCGATCACTGCATCCGGCTTAAATTTTCTAATCAAACCAAAAGCTTTCCAAACACTTGAAACAACTTTGAATGGAAACATCAGATTTTGTAACGACAAACTCCGCTGCAAACCACTGATCCAAAGACCTACGATTTCAAATCCTGCATCAGGCACTTTTTTCATTTCCATTTTACCTTTGGCTCCAACAAAAAGGATCTCCACATCACTCAACATATCTTGCAATGATTGAGCAATGGATACTGCCGGATAGATATGTCCTCCAGTTCCTCCACCACTAATCATGATCCGAAACGGACGCTCACGATATGTTTTGTTTTTGCTCATTAAGCTGCTTCTCGAATATTTTGTCTCACATTATTTGCCAAAGGCGAACCGATATCATCAATCTCACCTCTGCTAACACTCAGTATAATCCCAATCGCCAATCCAGTGAATAATTGTGAGGTTCCCCCCATACTAATCAATGGTAATGGCAGACCAGTAATCGGTCCTAATCCAACCGCTACTCCCATATTTACAATGGCCTGCATAACCAATGCAAATGCAAGACCCGCGGATAATAGCCCACCATATGCCCTGTCGCTTTCGGCTGCTGCCTTCATACCACGATAGAGCAGAGCCAGATATAATAAAAGCACGAAAAACCCTCCGATCAAACCGTATTCTTCCAGTATAATGGCGAACACAAAATCTGAGTAAGGATGAGGTAAATAATTTCTTTGATCGCTTTGTCCAGGACCTTTACCCGTAAGTCCACCTGTAGCAATTGCGATATATGCCTGCTTTGCCTGAAAAGGAATTTCGTCTTCATTAAAAAACGATTCTACCCGACTCATCGCTGTGCCAGCACGCTGACCCAGTGTCAATGCTGCTGTGCCAGATACCGCGCCAATCAATAACAAAATGGCCAGATATTTTACAGAAACTCTACCTATGAACAAGACCAACATACAGGTTGCAAAAAGCAACACAGATGTGGATATATTGGTCATGGCTATCAGCCCGCAAATCAAGCCAATCCATAGCAACATAGGAATGATCGCCTTCTGAAAATCATCTATACTTTGTTGTTTTTTTGAAAGCATAGCCGCCAGTGTAACGAGCAAGGCCAACTTAGCCAAATCCGAAGGTTGAAATGCCTGATTGATTATCGGAATGGTGATCCATCGAGATGCCTCATTGATGTTCATCCCAAATTTCCATGTAATTAAAAGCAAAGGTACAGAGAGCCAAAGAGCGAATTTCGAGAGCTTTGCATAATATCTATAATCCACTTTGTGGGCTACCCACATGGCAACCAGACTAAGAAAAACGAGCGAAGAATGCTTGATTAGATAATATTCAGTATCGCCACCCATCATTTTATATGCCAGGCTCCCTGTGGCACTGTATACCACAAGAATGCTGAACATTGAAAGCAGAAATACGATGAACCAAATCACAGGATCACCTTTTAAATTTTTATAAGCCCAATCCTTTATTACATTCATGCTTTTAATGGTTTGGTTTCTGTAAATGATTTCACTGCGTTCTTAAATTGATCTCCACGATCTTCATAATTTTTGAATAGATCGAAACTTGCACAAGCAGGAGAAAGCAATACGACATCTCCTTTTTTTGCTAGTTTATGTGCTGCTGCAATTGCACCCTCAGCAGAATCGACTTCTACAATCGTATCAAGTATGCCATCAAAAGCTTTGAATAATGGCGCATTATCAACTCCCAGACAGATCAATGCTTTTACTTTTTCTTTGACCAACTCTGTAATCTGACTGTAGTCATTGCCTTTATCAATCCCACCAGCGATCCAGACAATAGGCTCGTTGATACCGTCTAAGGCATAAAATACAGAGTCCACATTCGTGGCTTTTGAATCGTTGATATATTTCACTCCATCAATCTTGCCCGCAAGCTCAAGGCGATGTGGGGCATTGATGAATGATTTTAAACTTTTTAGAATACTCTCAATTGGCACATCTAGGGTCAGCGCACAGAGTACTGCCGACATGCTATTGATCATATTGTGTTTCCCAATTAGAGCTATTTCCGACACAGGAATCTGATGCTTTTTACCTTTCTCTTTGAATTTATAGTCAAATATCAAATGGTCATTATCTATATGCGCCTGCCATTTCGGTCCTTTGGTAGTTGATACCGCAAACAGACAAGCTTCAATTTTGCGTTTCGAAATTTCCTCCGTGATAGGTTCGCTATCAGCACAATAAATGAAACATTCATCACTGGTTAGATTTTCGGTGATTCGGAATTTGGACGACACATATGATTGAAAATTATAGTTGTATCGATCTAAATGATCTAGTGTAATGTTTAATAAAACAGCGATATCTGGTTTGAATTGAACAATACCATCTAATTGAAAACTGCTCACTTCAACAACATAATAGTCATATCCACCTTCGGCCACAAGTTTTGCCAGACTCACACCCACATTTCCACCCATCGCTACATTCAATCCGGCAGATTTAAGCAAATGGTATGTCAACATAGTCGTGGTTGTTTTGCCATTGGTACCAGTAATGGCGATCACCCTGGCATCTTTTTCCATATACCTGAAGGCAAATTCAATTTCAGAAATCACAGGGAGTCCCTGAGCTACTAGAGATTGAATAAATGGTGCCTTATCAGGAATACCCGGACTTTTCACAATAAGATCAGCCGCCAAAATAGTGGATGCAGTATGTCCCCCTTCCTCAAAAGCAATCTCATGCTCCTGAAGAATGGTTTTACGATCATCAGAAATCAATCCACTATCAGACAAGAAAACTTCTAAACCAAGTTTCTTACCTAAAATGGCCGCTCCAATGCCGCTTTCTGCAGCTCCCAATATGGCGATAGCTCTATTCATTCAAATTCGTCCGCTTTGATTTTTCTTTCAATCAACTGATCACAGCAAAGAGAATAAATCGATAAAAGGTCATATCCATTTTTGATGAATTCATTGATGAATTCCATCTTCTTCATTCGATTGGCTTCATCAAGACGATCTAGCATGTAGACCACCTCATCCATTTCATCCTCCATTTTACTGAGGGCAGAATGAAAAGAATTTTCACTTTTAGTAGAAACCAATTTTTGAAGTTGAGAATCCATTTTTTTCGCTCCCCTAATCAGGAGAGAAGAGAACTCAATCATATTTCCTCCGGGCACCATCTCTGCGAGTTGGCTGGCTTCCTTCTGAAATTTTTCATTGCGTCGATACAATTGTTCTAGCGTCATATCTTACTCATCTTAGTTTTAATGTGGCCAAAGTGGCAATCGCCAATAGAATACCTGTAGTCCAAAAACGGGTAACAATTTTGGCTTCATGAATTCCTTTCTTTTGATAATGGTGGTGAAGCGGTGACATCAAAAAGATGCGTCGGCCTTCTCCATATTTTTTCCTGGTGTATTTAAAATAGGACACCTGCAAAATCACACTTAGATTTTCTATCAAAAAGATCCCGCATAGAACAGGAATCAATAATTCTTTTCTAATCACCAAAGCCAAAACGGCGATGATTCCACCAATGGAAAGACTTCCTGTATCTCCCATAAAAACCTGAGCAGGAAATGAGTTATACCACAGAAATCCGATGCACGCACCAACAAAAGCGGCGCTGAAAATCACAAGTTCTCCAGCATTTGGAATGTATTCGATGTTGAGATATTGGGCAAAAATGACGTTACCACTGAGGTAAGCTAAAATGGCTAAAGTCAAACCGATAATAGCTGATGTCCCTGCCGCAAGGCCATCTACACCATCTGTAATATTGGCACCATTTGAAACGGCTGTAATCACAAAAATCACAATCAACACATACATCAACCATGTGTAATCCTCAAGAAAATAAGGAAGAAGCCAGTTGTAGTGGAACTGATTGTCCTTCACAAATGGGAGTGTAGTGACTATACTATTTCCGTCGATAATACCAGCAAACGATGCAGATGGAAGCGATACATCAGGATGCCAGACCATCACCAAACCTACTATCAAACCAAGAACAATCTGTCCAATCACTTTAAAGCGACCTCTAAGCCCTTCTTTGTTTTTCTTTTTTACCTTCAGATAATCATCAAGGAAACCAATCATTCCCATCCAAACAGCAGTAATGAGCAATAGCTGCACATAAATATTTCCCAAATTGGCAAACAACAATGTAGGAATCACAATGGCGGCAATGATGATGATTCCACCCATGGTTGGCGTGCCCGCTTTTTCCATTTGGCCTTTCAGACCTAAATCACGGATAGATTCTCCAAGCTGATATCTGCGTAATGCTGAAATGAGTGTTTTCCCAAATACAATAGTGATCAACAAGGAGATAATAGTGGCCATGCCAGCTCTGAAGGAGATGTATTGGAATACACCAGCTCCCGCAAGGTCAAATTGTTTATCTAAATAGTTGAACAGATAGTATAACATTTCTTTTAAAAATTGAGTACTGAATCATGAAAGCTTACCATGTGGTTTAGCACATGATTGATCAAATCTTTCGGTTTCAATACATCATTTATCATTATCAATTAATCATTTAACATCTCATTGAGCACTTCTTTATCATCGAAATGGCTCCTCACTCCTTTTATTTCCTGATATGTTTCATGTCCTTTACCAGCAACCAGAATTATATCTTTTGATCCAGCCATATTACAAGCCGTTCGTATCGCTTCTCTTCTGTCCTGAATGATCATGGTTTTCTTTTGATCCACTTTGGGAATTCCGGCCATCATGTCTTTCAGGATTTCCGCCGGATCTTCATTCCTTGGATTGTCTGACGTCAGAATGATCTTATTACTAAAACCAGCAGCAATCCTTGCCATCTTTGGTCTCTTGGTCTTGTCTCTATTTCCACCACATCCCACCACGGTAATCAATGTCTCCTGACGGGTTCGTAGATTATCAATTGTCTTCAATACATTTTCCAAAGCATCTGGTGTATGAGCATAGTCCACAATTGCCAATATTTGATTCTTATTCGGAACCAATTCAAATCGCCCTCTAGCTCCATCCAATTGAGACAATGCTGTGAGTACGTCTATTTTATCTTCTTCCAGCAATACAGCTGTAGCATAAACTGCCAGCAGATTATATGCATTGAAATCACCAATCAATCTAAACCATGCGTTTACGCCATTGATATCCAATTCTAAACCTTGAATCGTATTGTGAATAATTTTGGCTTTGAAATCGGCCATTGCTTTCACAGAGTATGTTTGCTGATCTGCCTTGGTATTTTGCAACATGACTCTGCCACGCTTATCATCAATATTGACCAATGCAAAGGCATCAGCGGTCAAGCCATCAAACAATCTCTTTTTAGCATTGATGTAAGCATCAAAAGTTTCATGATAATCCAAATGATCATGAGTGATATTGGTGAAAACCGCACCTGTAAATCTGATACCTGTGACACGTTCTTGAACAAGGGCGTGGGAGCTCACTTCCATGAAGCAATGCGTGCATCCTTCCTTCACCATTTCATCCAAAAGTTCATTTAGCTGAATGCTGTCGGGAGTCGTATAGCTAGCTGGCAAGACCCTGTGCTCAATTTTATTCTCCACAGTTGAGAGCAGCCCCACTTTATACCCAAGATTGATAAATAGTTGATGCAACAAAGTTGCTGTGGTCGTTTTGCCGTTTGTCCCGGTCACTCCGACCAATTTTATTTTTTTAGATGGATGATCAAAGAGATTGGCAGCAACCACTCCCATGGCTGCTGCACTATTCTCCACCTGTATATAAGTTATAACACCGCTGAGTGTCTGAGGGAGTTTTTCACATAGGATGGCTACAGCACCTTTTTCGATGGCCTTATCAAGAAAATCATGCCCATCGACTGTCAATCCTTTTATTGCTACAAAGAGAGAGCCTTCTCCAACTTTGCGCGAATCAAATGTCAAACCTGAAATATCAATATCTCGCTCACCATGAATCGAGATCAATGACACGCCATACAATATGTCTTTTAGTGATCTGATCATCCCAGGTTTATTTTAATGGTGGCACCATGAGAAAATTTCACACCAGGTGAGATGGACTGTGAACTTACACGTCCTCTTCCTGCAATATCAACTTGCAAACCAGCATTTTCAAGTACATATATTGCATCGCGCAATGTCATGCCTGTCACATCTGGAACTCTATCAATTGCTGCATCTGTTCCCTTCCAGAAAACAGAATGATTCACCACACTGGTTTTTACCCATGTGTCTTCATCTGTTGTATGATTAGAAATTCCCATTTCATTGGAAAGCATTTGAAGTTCTTCGCGTTTGCCTGCCCTAATCACAGGAAAAGTGCCAGCAAATTCCAACTTATTATCAGGTAGTTCCTGATGCATTTCTATTTCCAATGCATAAATTTTATCTGCGATTTCTTTAAAAACAGGTGCGGAAACATCACTTCCATAAATCTGATAACCTTTAGGCTCATCGATTACTACAATGCAGCTATATCGTGGATCGTCAGCAGGAAAATAGCCAGCAAACGACGTATAGTAATTGCTTGTATATCTGCCATTCACTACCTTTTTGGCCGTTCCTGTTTTGCCAGCGATTTTATATCTATCGTTCTTGATATTTTCGGCAGTACCACGCTGAACCACTCCTTCGAGCATTATTTTCACATCCTCCAATGTTTCATCGGAGCATATTTTCTTATTCAAAACCTTGGACTTGTATGTTTCAACTCGCTTATTGTCCTTCAATACAGATTTCACAATCAATGGCTGAATCATCTTACCATTGTTGGCCACAGCATTGTAAAGTGTCAATGTTTGCAATGGCGTCATTTTCAATTCATATCCATGAGAAATCCATGGTAAGCTGATGCCGCTCCAGGTAGAATCTGTAGGATCTTTGATGTAAGGCACACCTTCACCAATCAATTGAAAACCTAATGGTTTGTCGATTCCTATGTTTTTCAAATAATCAGTGAATCGAATTGGATTTTTACCAAAATGCTCAGTAACAAGTTTAGCCACACCGATGTTAGAAGATTTTTCGAATATCTCCTGCACAGTGAGCATACCGTATCCACCAGGCTTATGATCCTTCATGGTCTCATCGAAGAATTGCATTTTTCCATTTCCAGTATCTACAGAATCTGAAAGTTTAATATCTGAATCTTCGAGCAATGCAATCATACTCGCCAATTTGAATGTTGATCCTGGCTCCCGTGCTCCCTGACTGCCAACCGCATAGTTGTATCTCTCGTAGTACTCACCATTCGCATTGCGACTAAGATTTGAAATGGCTTTTATCTCCCCAGTTTTCACTTCCATCAACACAACCACACCATAGTCCGCCTGATGCTTTTCCAAATGCTTCAAAAGTGCCGTTTCGGTTACATCCTGAAGGTTTACATTGATTGTAGTTTGCACATCATACCCATCAATCGGTTGAATCTCGGTACCATCATAAACAGGTTTCCAGCCTCCACCAGCCATCTTTTGGAACAACGCCTCACCATCCCTTCCTGCAAGCTGACGGTTGAAGCTATACTCTAATCCTACAGTTCCTTTGTTGTCTCCATCTATCGATCCCACGGTACGACCGCCTAAATGCGAAAAAGGTCGAATCCTTTTTTCCACCTTTTCAAAAATCACACCCCCAGCAAGTCTACCTGATCTGAATATCGGCCAGCGTTCCATTTGCTTCTTTTCCTGATAGCCGATCTGTTGCCGGTTGAGGATCATGTACCGCTTGTGGTCTCGCCGGGCATTTACAATTTTCCGTTTATACTGGTCCATTGTGAAATCCTTGTAGAAACTTGCTAGCAAAAAGGATAAGGAATCAATATGGCTGTAAAACATATCATCACTTGCCAGAACCGGATCGAATGCTACCTGATATACTGGAAGCGAAGTAGCGAGTAAGCTGCCATCGTCAGCATATATATTACCACGAGTAGCGCTCACTTTCATCACCTGCAGTCCTAAAGACTCAGCGATCCCTTTCCACTTAGAGCCTTCAGCATACTGAATGGTGAAAATGCGAAAAAGTATTCCTGCAGAAAACAAGAATACCATTAGAAATGCTATGCGCACACGGACCAATATGGCTTTTTTGATACTCATTCCTCCTTGTTGATTATTTTATAAGGTGGAACATTGCTTTCCCTCAAACCAAGTTTGGAAGCCTGTTTTGCAACTTCTGACTGTTTGCTGGAAAACTTAAATGAAGCATTGAGCGTGGTATAGTCTGCACGTAAATCAGAGATGGTCGTCTCAAGTTGATTAATCGTTCTAATCTTCTTTTCAGCGAAATGTCTGTTGCCGATATAAATGATACACAAAAATGATATGTAGAATATCTGAGGAAGAAATTTGATGTGTATGACTTCCGTAAGCGAATGGTCAATACGCAAAAAACGATCAAGCACTGCAAAGAATCCTCCTCTGCTATGTGATTTTGATGGTATTTTGAAAGTATTGGTTGCCATATTATAGTTATCAGTTATCAGTTATCAGTTATCAGTTATCAGTTATCAGTTTTATTATAATTTTTCCCCTATTCTAAGCTTTGCACTACGTGCTCGGCTGTTTACACTTATTTCGTCATCAGTTGGGATAATGGGCTTTTTGGTCAGTGGCTTGAATGGCCTGATTTCATGACCAAAAAAATCTTTTTCCATCACTCCTTTGAAATTTCCAGTATTTATGAAATTTTTAACCGGGCGATCTTCCAATGAATGGTAACTCATAATCACCAATCTTCCACCGGGTTTCAAAGCTTCAGTTGTCTGCTCCAGAAATTCTCTCAACGTTCCCATTTCATTGTTTACCTCAATGCGAATCGCCTGAAACAGCTGAGCCAGGTATTTCATTTCTTTACCTCTTGGAGCAACTTTCAAAGCAATCTGCTTCAGTTCCTCATTTCGAGTGATGGCCTTGCCTCTCGCCTTGATGATTCCAGAAGCCAAAGTGCGGGCATTTCTTATTTCGCCGTAAGCACTTAAAATATGAACCAGATTTTCTTCCGAATAATCATTAATTACATCTTTGGCAGTAAATGCCGCATTGCGATCCATGCGCATATCCAGCAATCCATCGAAGCGTGTGGAAAAACCTCGTTCACCTTCGTTGATCTGATGTGACGACACACCAAGATCTGCGAGAATGCCATCAACTTTTCCTGCCTTGTAAAACTTGAGGTATTTATTTAGGTACCTGAAATTGGATTCAATAAATGTAAAAGAACGTGTTTGCCCTACAGCTTCTTTCAAAGCCTGAGCATTTGCTTTTGCATCGTCATCCTGATCAAATGCAAATAATTTTCCTGAATCTAGCTGGTTGAGTATTTCTTTGGAGTGACCTCCACCGCCAAATGTGACGTCTACATAGGTGCCGCTCGGCTTGATGTCGAGGGCTTCTAGGCATTCTTTCAACATGACCGGCGTATGATACTCACTCATCAGTTACTCGTCTAGGTATTTCTGAGCCAGATCTGAATATTCCGCTGGATCCCCAAGTTGGTAATCATTAAATACCTGAGGATTCCACATTTCTATGTAGTTGCCCATCCCGACTAGGAGCACGTCCTTTTCGAGCCTGGCATGAATGAGTGAAGCTTTTGGTAATAATATCCTGCCTGCATTATCCAACTCTACCTGTGCTATACTCCTGAAAAAAGTGCGTTTAAGTCTTCTTTGCTCTTCGTTGAACTCACTGAGCGCAGCTATCTTGGCATGTATCTTTTTGTATTCTAACATTGGATACAGGATCAGATTAGGTTCGAAACCTTGCCGGATAACGAGTTCGTGCGTGGAGACCTCTGGCAGATTAGCTTTAATCTTTGCAGGTAAAACTAGTCTGCCTTTGGTATCCAACTTACACTCATACTCGCTTGTAAAGAAAGCCATCTGAGTCTTGAAAAATATAAACCACCATAGCAAATATAAAGAATGAATTGACATTTCCAACCACACTCCCCCACTTTCACCCACTTTACTTAAAAAATTTAATATTAAGCAATAAACAGCGATTTTGAAACCCAAATCAGCTTACAATCAGATAACTCACTGGTATGCAAGGCCTAAAATCCGACCATTTGAATGATACATTATGGATTTATAAGGAATTATTGAGTTTGGTGGGGGGATGTGGGGAGAATGAAAATATTTGAGTAAAAAGTGGGAGCAGGTGAATTAATAATAGAGGATTGGAGCGAATTTGTGATAATCTGAGATTAAAATGGTGCGATTCGATTTACAATAATTAAAAACATTTCGCACCATAGCGTATCTATATTAATCAACCTTTGTCTAAAGGATTTAAAACCGAAAATACATTCTCAATAATAATAACTCACACAATTGACTTGAAATCATGCTTTTACTATATTACCAGATCAACCGCTAACCATCAAAATCAATTGCTTTCCGAGAGGACTGTTACATCCATTTTAAATACTAAATTCGATGAAGGCATTCCTCACGCTCAAATCATCAATCCTATGAAGTCCGGCACCAAACTGATTATTTGCTTGATAATCTTATTCTATCACTCAATCAATATTATCCATGCACAAGATCAAAATTTCACACATTTCAATATCCGGTCTGGAATTCCTGCGGGGTATATCTCAGAGATGATCGAAGATCAATATGGATACATCTGGATTGGCACTACTGCGGGTCTGAGTAAGTTTGATGGTTACAGTTTTGTCAATTATATCCAAAAGACCTCCGATTCCCTTTCTTTAAAAGGTTCCTATATCAGTTCTATTGATGATTATGATAGTCGCACCCTTTTAGTTGCCACTGTAGAAGCATTGAATGTTTATGACCGGTCTAAAGATGAGTTCAGGCTTATTTTAGTAGCTGATTCCATTCCAACTTTAGATCAGATATCTGATGTGGCAGTGATGGAAAACAAGGATGTATGGGTACTATCGAAACATGGACTTTATTACATCAAAGCAGCCGATTTACATTCGACAGTTTCTAAAGTAGAATATTTCGAATTTCCTAAACCAGAGGATAGTGGAAGTGCCCGCTTAGGGTCAATTCTCTTTGACGGTGACCACACCCTTTGGTTCGGATCTGATTCACAACCGCTTCAAAAATTTGATACCGAAAAAAAGGAATTTATTCCAGCGACTCCACATACCGCAGAAGTGGAAGACTTTATGGCTGAATCCATTTGGGACATGTTATTCGTTCCGAATGGGGACTTGTATGTGGTAGGAGACAAGGGTTTGCTGAGATGGAAGTCAAATTCCAAAAGCCCGGAAATTGTAAATCCAGCAGGTCACTTTAAACCAGAAATGTTTAGATTTTTTCAAAGTATCAATCTGGACAATGAGGGCCGATTGCTTATTGGGACCGGGGAATCTGGTGCAATAAGATGGGATTATGAAACGGACGAATTGGAAGTATTTGCCAATGATGCAAACGATGTAAATACTGTCAATTCCAATGATGTGCATTTTTTATTTGAAGACAAAAATAAAACGCTTTGGTTCGGATATCATTTCCTAGGTCTGAGCATGATGTATTTCAATTCACTGGATTACAACTTCAAATCATTTTCTGAAGAGCTGGATTTGGAATTTGCTATTGGAGACATTTTCAATGTTGCGGAAGATGACGAAGGAAATTTATGGTTTCCTACAAAGTATGGGCTCATCCTGCAATCAAAAGATGACGGTTCTTTAAAAATATTTAAACCAAAAGAATCAACACATTTATCAGCTTCTATTGCACACAAAGACAAGTTATTTATTTCGTCCAATGATGGAAAAAAAGACATCATTTACAGATTTGACATTAAGACACATTCCTTTAACAAAATATTCAGTAGCGACAGCATGCGCACTTTTCCAATTCCATCAGAAAGTTCAGAGCATGTCTATTTTCCAACATGGACTGATGGTATTTTGAGAATAAATAAAGAGTCAGAACGAACAGATTTCATAAAATCACCAGAAGACGAAATCCATCAAGATGCTCGAGTGGCTGAGGTGATGAAAGTAGATGCAGTAGGAAATCTGATAGTAGAAAATTATTATATCGGAAGTGATAACAACACTGGCACATTCCTCTACGACCAGGAAAACAACTCCTTTAAAGAGATAAAAACTGAAAGGAAATTCCCTCGCATTAATCGCACACCAGATTTCATATCCCGCACAGAGCCCATGACCATTTGGAGCAGGACAGAATATGGCTTGGCCAAATTTGACCTTACATCAGGTCAATCGAGCATATATTATGAAGGCGAACCACTGATCCAGGAAAACCCGACAGGAAGCCTGGTAGAAGACAATGATGGATACATCTGGATGAACAACGCTACGGGAATTATGCGTTTGGATCCTGCATCAGAGAACATTTCTCAATATCAAATAAGAAAAGAATATAGGCCAGAAGCATTCATGAGGCCTTTTATTCTGAAAAATGGTGATATTATCTTCACCGGAAGCAGCGGGTATCTTCGCTTCAATCCAGCTCAGGCTCAAACTCAGCTTTCGGTCAATACCCTCCTACTCACTGAGCTTAAAGTCAATGAAAAAACCTACAACCTCTTATTTCAAGACTTGCCTGAATCATTCTCTTATGATGACAATGACATTGCCATATCCTACATAGGATTTAATTATTTGGATCCGACGGGTACGAATTACCGCTATCGGGTGAAGGGATTCAATGAGAACTGGACAAATGTGGAAGATCAGAAAAGAGTGTTTTTGGCCAACCTCCCTTATGGAGATTATGAGTTTGAGGTTCAGGCTTCCACAAGACATGGCGGTTTTGAGACCAGTCGTTCCATTCAACTTAGCATTTTACCACCATGGTGGTTCACCTGGTGGGCATATGTCATTTACGCCACCTTATTTGCATTGCTTTTATTAATTATTTATCGTGTTCAAAAAGCAAGAACAATCAGAATAGAAAGAGAAAAAAACAGGGACCTCAAGCTCGCACAAGCACAGGAAATTGAAAAAGCATACAAGCAACTTCAGGAAACTCAAAAGCAATTGATTCATGCAGAGAAAATGGCTTCTTTAGGTGAGCTAACCGCAGGAATCGCTCATGAAATTCAAAACCCACTCAATTTTGTCAACAACTTTGCTGACATCAACCGTGAATTGATAGAGGAACAAAAAGAGGAGATTCTTAATAAGAATTATGACGAAGTAGCTGCGATTGCCGATGATATCAAAGCAAACGAAGAAAAGATCATCCATCATGGAAAGCGAGCGGAAGAAATCGTGAAGAGCATGCTTCTACACTCCAGAGGAAATGAGGGCAAAAAGGAATCGATAAATATCAACAGCATCGCTGATGAATACTTGCGCCTCTCCTATCACGGCTTGAGAGCAAAAGACAAATCGTTCAATGCAGATTTCAAACTACATCTTGATGAGAACCTGCCAGAAATCGAAGTGATCCCGCAGGATATTGGAAGAGTATTCCTCAATCTGATCAACAATGCCTTTCATGCCACCACAGAAAAAGCGAGAAGTGGAATAAGTGGTTATTCGCCAACTGTGGAACTTATCACCAAGAAAAATGGCCAACAAATCGAGATTACCATACAGGATAATGGAGCCGGCGTACCGGATGAGATTAAAGAAAAAATCTTTCAACCCTTCTTTACAACCAAGGCCGCTGGAACAGGAACCGGACTAGGACTTTCTCTTAGTTATGACATCATAACGAAAGGACATAATGGGACAATCTCGGTATCTAGCGAGGTAGGAGTTGGAACAACCTTTACCATAATTCTACCAATAAAATGAAGTTAAGAAGGTTCTATTCATTGATCTTCATTTCTCTTATCGCCGTGCTTCCTAGCTTTGGACAGGCGAAAACTGTTACACTCAGTGCTGACATGTTCGGAGCGCACGAGATCCTCCCACTATCCACTTTAGATGGTTGGATTTTCAAACAGGGAAGTGACATTGCATGGGCTGATAAAGATCTTGATGAAAATGGATGGAAGTCGTTTAAGCCTACTCAGCTTTCCACAGAGTTGGAAGATCCAAATGGTAGAATCGAAGGTTGGTTTCGCATGAAAATAAAGCTAGACGAATCCTTCGTAGGAATCCCACTTGCAATAAGTAGAAACTTGTGGGCTGCAACAGATGTATTCCTTGATGGCGAGCTTATACATTCTTTTGGTAGTACAGCGGATCCATATGTTGCATATAATCCCATCCTAAAAGAGCCAATCCCTATCAGTTTGGAAATAGGCAAGGAATACGTTTTTGCGATTCATTTTGTGGACTATGAAACTACCTTAACCCAACGTGAGCTTCGTCTGAAGTCAGCTAATCTCAAAAGGCTAATAAATCTTACTGGTCCGCAGTATCAGGAACGTGTAAAAAGAGACTTTAAGTGGGAGTATGTATTCGGTACTTTGAGCATCGGGCTAAGCATGATCTTGTTTTTACTCTTCTGGTATTTAGTTATTCTAAATCCCAAAGTACAGATTTTTAAGCTGATCGCATGGTTAACCAGCTTTGTGCTCGTTACAGCAATTGCTATATTTTTCAGCACATTTTTTGAGATCTCCTACACTGTCGAAAAAGCGAGATTCATCATCATGGCGACCTTTCAAGCCTTATCGACGCTGTTTGGATTGTTTGTGCTTGAATGGATGCTCACCAATAAAATCTCTCATTGGTCCAAAATTATTCTGATCCTGATGTTGATGGCCAATTTACCTGCGCATCTTTTTTCCATTTCACTTCCATTTGGAATCATCTTTATTGGAATGCTCCTCTTTTACGGCACCCTCCTATTCAGAAAATGGAAAACCATTCAGGGCGCACAATGGGCAGTAATCACAGGAGTTGTTGCTTCAACGGTCGCCACTATTTTTTATATCAGTACCCACAAGTATTTACTTGACCTTTACTACGAATACGACAAACCACTCATTTCAATGGCTATTCTCTTACAGCCAATATTCCTGTTAGGATATGTTTCTGCACGATTGAACGAAACCCTGAAAGAAGCCTATGAAGAAGGTCAGAAAGTATTGAAAATAACAGAGGAAAAACGAGAGTTACTTGCGAATCAAAATACAATATTGGAAAAGCAAGTAAAAGAACGTACCGAGGAATTGAATCAGTCCTTAGAAAATCTCAAATCAACCCAAACCCAACTCATTCATTCTGAGAAAATGGCCTCTCTTGGAGAGCTCACAGCAGGTATTGCACATGAGATACAAAACCCACTCAACTTCGTCAATAACTTCTCTGATCTGAATAAAGAACTATTAGAAGAATTAAAGGCAGCATTAGCCCAAAACGACATTGAAGAAGTGGAAGCCATTCTGATTGACCTTTTGGAAAATGAAACCAAGATCAATCACCATGGAAAACGCGCTGAGGGAATCGTCAAAAGTATGCTTCAACACTCGCGTACAGGTTCAGTAGAAAAGGCGCTCACCGACATCAACTTATTGGCTGATGAATACCTGAGGCTTGCTTATCATGGTTTGCGAGCAAAGGACTCTTCCTTCAATGCTGACTTTAAAACTGAACTGGACCCAGCCCTACCCAAAATAAATGTGGTGTCACAAGATATTGGAAGGGTTATTTTGAATCTGATCAACAATGCCTTTCAGGCCGTCAGGAAATTGAAAAAACCAGAGGTGATTGTAAGTACTCACCTCAAAGGAGACCAAATAGAAATACAGGTCAAAGACAATGGCCCAGGCATTCCTGATAATATAAAAGACAAAATATTTCAGCCATTCTTTACAACCAAGCCAACAGGCGAAGGAACTGGGCTCGGTTTGAGTATGAGTTATGATATCATAACAAAAGGGCATGGAGGATCTTTAAAAGTAGAGTCCCAGGTAGCAGAAACTGATGATAAAAGAGAAACAGGATCCATATTCATTATCCAATTACCAATTATACTATGATAAAGAACTTGAGTCTAGTCGTCATTTTAGCATTTAGCTGGGTATTTGGCTTTGGTCAAAATAAGTATTCAGATAGTTTAAAATCTATATTAAAAACAACTACAAATCCAGTTGATAGGTTTGATCTGCTTAACAATATCCTTTTGGACATTACGAGTTACAGAGGAAGCAATATTGATTCATTAACAACCATGGAGATGGTTCAGATTGCTCAGCAACAAAACAATGATTCCCTGTTGGCTATTTCTTACAATTGGTTGGCTTCATTTTTCTACCAACAAAAAGGAGACAATGTTACGGCCCTGGAATACTATTTTAAAGCCATTCCTCTAGCCGAGACAACAAATGACAAAAGACGAATAAGCTCTATATATTTTGACATGGCTTTGGTCTATTTCGATATGCTTGATTATGAAATGGCGCTAGGAGTAACGAGAAAAGGTGGTGAAAACCTACCTCCTAAATCGCACCCTATGTATTATTTTATGCTCATTCAATATCAGGCCAACCTTGTTCAATATTTTCTAATCAAAAATAATGCGGACTCTGCCTTTCATTATGCTTTGGGAGCTCGTGAAACTTTGGCGCATTTTAACAAAGGCAGTACATACAATTTCTTAGACCTCACCAATTTTGCTGCGGTTCATGCAATCTCAGGTGATACACAAAGTGCTGATGAATACTTCAAAGACGCACTTGTCTTACAAGATTCTGTTGAAAACATAACTTCCCAATTATATTTTTTCAACAACTATCTTCCATTTCTCTTAGCCAATGACAGATATGCAGAAGGAGTCAGCGAAAGTAAAAAACTCTTAAATATGGGTTGGCAGGCTGATAACAATAACTTAAAACTTGCTGGGGCTGCTTTTTTAAGACAGTTTTATGACGCCCTGAATCAAATAGATAGCGCATATTATTACTCTCGGTTAGAGGCAAAAATTAGCTCTCAGATCTTCAGCCAGGAAAACAAAAACAAAATTCAGGCATTGGCATTTAGTAACCAGTTGAGAAGTATTGAAGAAGAAAATAAAGCAATAGCCTATCAAAATCAACTAAAGCAATACGTGCTCATTGGTGGACTTTTGATGACATTGTTGATTGCGTTAATTCTATTTTACAATAATCGGCAAAAGCAAAAGGGAAATAAAGTTTTGGAGGAGACTTTAAGAAATCTCCAATCAACGCAATCCCAACTCATTCAATCAGAAAAAATGGCCTCTCTTGGAGAGCTGACAGCTGGCATAGCTCATGAGATTCAGAACCCACTCAACTTTGTCAATAACTTCTCTGATCTCAATAAAGAGTTGATTGATGAGCAGCTGGAAGAATTAGAAAAGGGAGACATTGCAGAAGCTAAACTCATAGCAGCTGATATTCGAGAAAACGAATTAAAAATCAATCACCACGGAAAAAGAGCTGAAGGAATCGTCAAAAGTATGCTTCAACACTCGCGTACAGGCTCTGTAGAAAAGGAGCTCACCGACATCAACTTATTGGCTGATGAATACCTGCGGCTTGCTTATCATGGATTACGTGCAAAAGATTCTTCCTTCAATGCTGACTTTAGAACTGAACTGGATCCTTCCCTACCCAAAATCAATGTAGTGTCACAAGACATTGGAAGGGTTATTTTGAATCTGATCAACAACGCCTTTCAGGCCGTCAGGAAATTGGAAAAACCAGAGGTAATTGTAAGTACTCATCTCAGAGGCGGCCAAATAGAAATACAGGTCAAAGACAATGGCCCAGGCATTCCTGATAGCATCAAAGACAAAATATTTCAGCCATTCTTTACCACTAAGCCAACTGGTGAGGGAACTGGACTTGGATTGAGCATGAGTTATGACATCATAACCAAAGGACATGGAGGGACAATCAAAGTAGTGAGTGAGGAAGGATCGGGGACAAAATTTGAAATTCAATTACCCATTTTATGACATTTATTTAACCTCAAACTTTTAAATAATCCGCATTAACTTTAAAAATGACTGACCTATTTAAACCTTCGTACCAAATATACTTCTTGCTGACCAGCATGCTTCTGATTAGTGCGTGCGACAACAATCGAAACGTTCCGTTTCCAGTTGATGACACCAGATTGGTACACACAAAGGAACGACCTTTTGCTTTCGCAGACACGACTTCAATCAGTTGGTCATTGGTTGCGGAGAACTTGACTCTTTCGCCTCCTCAGAAGCTTAATCTTGACAAAATACCTTCAGAACCATTTGAAATCGGAGAACCATTTCCCTTGAAGCAACCAATGGATGAACAAGCCTTCGACTGGGATAACTTGCCAGATTCTGCATTTGATTTTAGTTCACTTCCTGACAAGCCTATCAAGATAAAAACAAAACTACTTCAACCACCGACCATAGTTAAGGCTGGTCAGCCTTCTCCTACTTCTGGTGCTACCCGCGGTATCCTGGATATGGGATTCAATCTGGGACTTCCCGCAGAAGGAAAAGTCTTCCTGAAGGATGAAAATGGATTGATCTGGATAGGTACAAATGGAGGAGGTCTCTGCCGGTATGATGGAACCAATTTGGAAATTTATGGAAGAGAACAAGGTTTATTGGACAACAATATTTGGTCCCTCTTCCAAGACGATGATAAGAGGATTTGGATAGGCTCACGATTTGGCATCAATATACTTGATCGCGATAAGGGAGTCGTTCATGAATTGATACATGATATTCCACATTTTTCTATATTATCCATAATGCAGGATCGAGAAGGATTAATATGGTATGCCTCACAAAATCACGGCGTATTTGTTCTTGATTTAGAATCAAAAAGCTTAAAAGAAATAGGCAAAAAAGAAGGATTAGACGAACGATTAAATTTGAAAATCTTTCAGGACGACAAGGGGTTAATTTGGATCACATCCATGCAAGGTCTTTTTATTCTGGATAAGCAAGCGAAGATCAGAAAAAGAATAACGTCAAAGGAAGGCTTGATGACAGATCAGGTTTTTAATCTAATACAAGATAGTGAAGGCAATTATTGGTTTGCTCAGAACGATGGAGTACAGGTGCTAGAGCTTAAAAATCAAAAGATTAGCAGTCTAAATGATAAGCAAGGATTAGCGGAAGGTATTTTCATCGATGCATTGTTACAAGATAAGGATGGTAAAATTTGGTTTGGGACGGGAAGAGGACACCTATACTCCTTTGATCAAAAAAGTAACTCACTTGAGAATCTAAAAATATTGGATGGAACCGATAATAGTAGTCTGGTTCTTTCATTAGTTGAGGATGAATCTGGACAAATCTGGATTGGCACAATCAGTAGAGATAGCTATGTTTTTGATGCAGAAATGGGACGACCGGCCAACTTGACTAAAGCTGATCATGTGAGTGGTTTGTCGATTTGGTCAACACTTACAGATTCAGACGGAAATACATGGATAGGCAATACCGGCAGGGTATTCGACATCTATTTTCCAAAGACTAAATCAATCAAACATTTTGGGATTGAACAAGGGTTAAAGGTCAGTGGTGTAATTCGATTTGTTCAGAAAAACGAGGAAGAAATAATTGTTTATAGTTCTGGTAGTCCCTTTCTCAATTTTGTCAACTTAAAAAAGGGAACAATACGTTACATGGAGATTAAGTTAGCAATCTTTTTGCGCTACATGATAGTAGACACCAATGAAACCATGTGGATTTGTTCTGATAATGGGGACGTCTACAAGATTGAAAATGGTGTCATGCGTAAAATGGACCAAACTGTAAATATAACCAATAGAATAGGCGTCTTAGCCTTAGATCAGAAAGAACGCATTTGGATTGGATCCAATGAAGATGGTATCACGGTAATTGATCCGAAAAATAGCACTTCGATGAGACTGAGTACTGATGAAGGACTTATTTCCAACCTAACAACTTCCTACATTAATGCTTCGGATGGGAAAATTTGGATAGGGACAGAAGGGGGCATCAGTAGAATAGACATGAATTCGGGAATGATCAGCAACCTAACGGAAAAGGAAGGACTTCTCAATAACGATATTTGGACCCTTAATGAATTTGACAATGATGTATATGTAGGCACAACAAAAGGTCTGTCTATAATGAGTCCACTTGGAGATGCTAGTCATAAGTGGAGGACACTTAATTATGAGCGCCAACAAGGATTATCGGAGATTGACTTTGACAACAATAGTGGGAGTTTTACTAAAGATGGCCAATTTTGGGCTGGTGTTAATATTGCTGTTTTGACAGTAATAGATCGACCAAAATTAGATTCATCAATACAAAAACCACACATAACTAGTGTGAAGGTTATTGACGAGCCGTTCAATTTCTACAAATCTTCTGCTTTTGGCAAAGCGCTAAATGAGATTGATACCTTATGGACAACCTCAGGTGAATTTATATTAAACAACAAACAGATTCTTATCGACAGTTTAATTAGTCTGGACAAAGGGATGACCTGGGAGCGCATTGATCCTGTTTACCATCTACCAGTTAACCTTCAGCTTCCTTACAATAAGAATTATTTCAGTTTTACTTATGCAGCCAATGATTTGAAAAACCCAAATCATATTCGGTACAGATATATATTGGAAGGAATCGATCAAAATTGGAGCGCCATAACAAGCAATACTACCAGTGAGAATTATAGAGATTTACCACCGGGTAATTACACGTTCAAAGTATCGAGTAGCGGAAGTAATGGACTGTGGAGTGAGCCGGCAACATTTGATTTCCTAATTACACCTCCTTGGTGGAAAACCTGGTGGGCATATACCATCATGGCAGTCTTAGGCTTGTCCCTTTTAAGAGGATATGTCTCTGTCAGGTCTCGCACATTGAAAAGGCAAAATGCTATCTTGGAAGAAAAAGTAGCCATCCGTACCAATGCTCTTGAAAAGTCGTTAAACGACCTAAAATCAACACAATCACAATTGATTCACTCGGAAAAAATGGCTTCTCTTGGAGAACTCACCGCTGGCATTGCCCACGAAATCCAAAATCCTCTAAACTTCGTCAACAACTTTTCAGATTTGAATCGTGAACTTATTGAAGAGCAGCTGGAAGAACTGGATAAGGGAAATATAGAAGAGGCTAAAGATCTTGCGAAAGACATACAAGATAATGAGGCCAAGATAATCCATCATGGAAAACGCGCCGAAGGAATTGTAAGGAGTATGCTCCTGCACTCGCGAGGCAATGAAGGAGCTAAGGAATCAACAGATCTCAATCTCCTTTGTGATGAATATCTAAGATTGGCATTTCATGGCCTAAGAGCTAAGGATCGATCATTTAGTTCAGATTTCAAACTAGATCTGGATCAAAATATACCCAAAGTAGATGTGATCCCTCAGGACATGGGGAGAGTATTACTTAACCTGATTAATAATGCTTTTCATGCAGTGAAGAAAGTGGGAAAACCTGAGGTGGTAGTAAGCACCAGATTAAATAAAGATTACGTCGAGATCCTGATAGAGGATAATGGATCGGGTATCCCTGATAATATCAAGGAAAAGATTTTCCAACCATTCTTTACCACCAAGCCAACTGGCGAGGGAACCGGTCTTGGTTTAAGTATGAGCTATGATATCATAACAAAAGGGCACAACGGAAAGATTGTGCTAGAAAGCCAAGAAGGATTAGGAACCAAGTTTATAATTTCATTACCAACCAAAATAAGTTAAAATATGAAAATACTAGTAGTAGATGACGAAAAGGACATCCAGCCCTTATTTCAGCAGAGATTTCGCAAAGAAATAAAGAGCAATGAAATAGAGATTGAGTTTGTGCTGTCTGGTGAGGAAGCATTGGCCTATATTGAAAAAAATGGCCACAGCAACAGTCTTATCCTTTCGGACATCAATATGCCTGGAATGAGTGGCCTGGAACTTCTTGAAAAAATTAAAAAAACCTATACACCCCCACCACCAATCATTATGATGATCTCGGCGTATGGCGATCAGGAAAATCGTGATACCGCTCACAACTTAGGAGCTGAGGAATTTTTCACAAAACCTCTCGACTTCAACTTACTTAAAGAAAGAATCAAATCACTAGCCTTATGACACGCATTCTAGTTGTAGATGACGAACCGGATCTGGAAGCATTAATAAAGCAGCGATTCCGCAAGCAAATAAAAGAAAATGGATATGATTTTTTATTTGCAGGGAATGGTCGCGAAGCATTAGAATCTCTGGCACAAAACAAAGATGTCGATCTGGTTTTGACGGATATCAATATGCCAGAAATGGACGGATTAACGCTATTGTCGCAACTGAATAATGAAAAATATTTTTTAGAGACAATCATTGTTTCTGCCTATGGTGATATGGATAATATTCGCACAGCCATGAACCTTGGAGCCTTTGATTTTATCACAAAACCGATTGACTTTAAAGATCTGGAAGTCACCATGTCTAAGACAATCAAACACGTGCTCCAATTAAAAGAAAATGCGGAGACGCTCAGAGAGAACGATACGCTCAAGATCTATTTGAATGAAATCAACGCACAGAAAAAACTGAAAGATCGGTTTTTCGCCATCATTTCACACGATTTGAGAGGGCCTGTAAATTCATTCCAAGGTCTTGGAGCAATCCTGGAAAACTACATCCAAAAGAAAAAATACAATGAACTGGAAGCAATGATCTCTGAAGTCGGGCAAGCGACTGATCAGCTGTCACGATTGCTGGACAACCTGCTAAACTGGGCTTCTTCCGAGTTGAGCATTATCCCTTATAATCCAGTGAAAATTGATGCTTCTCAAATGATTGAAGATCTGATTCAAATCTTTCACTCCTCTGCCAAGGTTAAAAATATTGCGCTAACCAACTCTGTTCCATCAGGTACTTTTATCTGGGCAGACTTAAACACCACATTGACCATTTTCAGAAATTTGATCAACAATGCACTGAAATTTACAGAAGAAAATGGCTCGATAGAAATAGCTGCACAAGCGGATAATGAGTTTATATCAATTTCGGTAATAGACTCAGGTATAGGCGTGCCACCGGAAAAACTGTCCGAAATTTTCAAATTATCGGAGCACGCGAGCACCTATGGCACACATGGCGAAAAAGGTGTGGGTCTTGGATTGCAGCTGGTAAATGAATTTGTGAAAATGAACAAGGCTAAGGTTCATGTAGCTAGTAAACCTGGTGATGGAACCACATTTACCGTTTCACTGCCAGCAAATAAAAATTAAGTTATTCGATAATCTGCCTAATCAATTCTTCCAGCCTTTCAGCACTCTGCACATCACCCTTGTTGATGTATCCTGACACACTTGGTAACTTTTCTTCAGGTGCAAAATTCAAAGACGAAACAATAATAATTCGTGGTGGATTATCCATTTTGGCCAATCTAGGACCTACCCAATCCACCAGATAGTTTCCATCCACATGGGGCATCTCCATGTCTAAAAACAAGATGTCAGGATTGATAGTAAAAATGGACTTGGCGCCCAATATTGGGTTATTAGAAGTTTCTACAAGATTTAGCCATTCAATATCCTCTATAAAGATTGAGAGTTTTCGAAGAAAAAGCGGATCATCATCGATAGCGAGGCATTTGTAGGTTTTGGTCATAGCAGGTGAATTTTTTCAAAAATACAGGATAAAGATAAATGACATAGTACAAACATCTAAGGCTTTGTACCATGACTAAAGGGTTTTACCAATTTTTCAAATAAAAACGAACCGAAATTCAATTAACATCAAGTCATAATTACCAATAATATTATCACCACTTGTTCACTCATTATAACTCAAAAGCAACCCTGCCATTTTTCGCACGTCTTTAACCGAAACCTAAAATTTGTCTCAATGAAAAACTTCACATTTACGCTATTATTTATCCTCTCAGTGTGCTTATCATACACCACCACAGCCCAAAAAAGAACAATCGACTTCTCGCCATTTCAGGAAATAAGCTTCGGAATACCAGGCAAGCTATATCTCCGTCAGGGACCTCAAAGTGTGGAAATAGATTGCGATGACGATATTTATGAAAAGATCAAATTTAGAATCTCAGGAAATAAATTGATCATCGAATCAAACAGCAGCTGGGGCTGGAACAACATCCAAAAATCTGATGTCACACTCTATGTATCCATGGAAAATATAGAAGAAATCAACCTGAGCGGATCTGGTGAGGTGATTGGTGAAGGTGAATTCGAAACTGGCGACCTAAGTATTAGCATAAGCGGTTCTGGGAATATGAACCTGAATGCATCCGCGAATTATATAACCACCACCATATCAGGATCAGGAAGAATCAATCTTGAGGGAAATGCAGAAAAAATGAAAGCTAGGATTAGTGGATCAGGCAATGTGAAAGCCGACAACTTTATCGTAGATATTGTGGACGCTTCCATCAGCGGGTCAGGTGATGTTTATATCACTGCTAAGGAAGAAATAACAGCCCATATATCTGGTAGTGGCAATGTTTACTACAATGGTGATCCCAAACGAAAAGACGCTCACGCCTCAGGCAGTGGCAAGATCAGAAAGATGAATTAATTAAAAGGCTAAAGCTGACTTGATAGATAAAAAAATTATCACATGTAATTCACAAATCAAAATACTATCAGTTGATAGTATTTTGATTTGTGAATTATTGTTAATTTGCAATGCCTTAGACTGTATACTATCAGTTGATATAATTAACATTAATTCGGTTTGTAAGTTACACATTGTGAAAAAAGGTATTATCTGGTTTGACGGAAACCAATTTCAGGCAGGATCTGAACAAGAATTTTCTAAAGCGATGACAAATAAAGGTGTGCGTGTTATGAATGGTTTCAATCACGTCTCTTTGGAAGAAGCTGTCGTCATGGTTAAAAATCTCAATAGTTCAAATGTGCTCAACCAAATGAAAAAGAAGTAATTTCAAATGAAGATTCTTCATTCAGAACCACCTTTTCATTTTCATATATAACCCCATAGCAATAGCTACCGCCACCATAGCCACAACCACTGAGGGATATCCCCATTCTGAGTCCAATTCAGGCATATAATGGAAATTCATACCATATACACCAGCCAAAAAAGTAAGCGGAATAAAGATCGCTGAAACCACAGTAAGCGTCTTCATGACTCGGTTCATCTCATTGTTTTGGTTAGAATGATGCAAATCCATCAAATCCCGAAGCATTTCCCGAGATGTCTCAAAAGAAGTCACAAGAAAATTGAGCTGATCCACTACATCCTGAAAATAATTAACCGAAGATTTTTTGATGAAATGATCCGCCTCTACCCGCATTTTATTCAATGAATCCCGCATCGGAAGCGTGTATTTGCGCAGTAGGTTCACATCCTTTTTGATTTCTATCACCTGCTGCATTACATCATATCTGGGATCCGCCAGCGACTTAGATTCCAAACGCTCAATTCTCGTTCGCAGCTTTTCCATGATCTGCAAATAATGATTGACTACAGCATTCAGAATATGATAAAACAAATAATCAACTTCATATTTTCTGATCATCCCTTTGGCCAGCTGAATACGCCCTCTGAGTTCGTTAAATGCATCACCCGGTATCCCTTCCTGAAAAGTAATCAACAGATTTTTTGATATAACGATACTGAGGTGCTCTTTCAATATCAGGTTTTCACCTTCATCAAAGCTGAGCATTTTGGTATTGAAAAACAGATGCTGATCAAACAATTCAAACTTAGGCAGCTGATCCAGATTTAAGATATCTTCAGCGACCAGATGATGAATAGAAAAAAGTTTGGTTACTTCTTCCACCATGGCCTCATTGGTCGTCTCCACATCTATCCAGTTGACATGATTATCCTCGATCAAAATGGAAGCTTCTGTGGGTGTCAACTCATCCTTCACTAAGTAGCCAGAATCATTGTATTGTATGAGTGTAAGCAAGTTTGAAAATTTGAGATAAAACTTTAAGAGATAGCAATTATAACTGTCAGACTTGATTATGCCCAACTAAACCATCTAAATAAATCAATTTCAAAATCTAGATTCTGATAAAACCAAACGATTCATTTTTCTAGAAATGATAAATGGTTTATTAATTCACATCTCTGCATTTGGCAATCCTTTTCACTAACTTCGCGTCCCAGTTCTTCGGTAGATCATCTGCTATGATTTAGCCTAAGTAAGAATTCATTTTTTGTCGATTAAAATTTAAACTTTTATGCAAAATCAAATCAATCAGGAGCTCATTAGCGCTGAGGAGTACAACCTACTTCTTGGAGCCAAACCTGCTGCACCTGAGTTGATACCAATTGCATACGAGGATCGATCTAAAATATTCAATCTGGTACGTGAAGAGAACATTGAATACCGCTATATCAATGGATCGTGTGAAGATCGAGCGCATTATATCTCCTTGCTTTTAGAATACCATGGGGTGAAAATGGCTAAAATCTGGAATTTTGCTCCAGCGAGATATACCTTTTTATCCAATGAATTATTTGAAATTTCAGATCCTTATGGCATTTCTGAAAATGTAACGTGGGGATATCACGTAGCGCCTTATTTGAAATCATATAATGAAGTAGGCGAAATCGAAACACTGATCATTGATCAGTCGCTGTGTCCAGACAATTTTCTGTTTGAGCAGGAATGGCTCGATAAAATGAATTGTCCTGGTGCCATACAACTTCATACTGATATATCGAGTTACCTGTTCAATTCCATTTTTGGATATGTTGGGTACAATCCAATAAGCTACGAGACGTATTATAATACACCGCTGGACATTCCATCGATCATCACTGGTAATTTCTGGAACTTATATGAAGGAGACGATTTTGTTCAAAAAGGTCTTGCGATCAATGATCTCGCTGTTGAGATATTCAATTTCAAGCGATACTTGACAGATACCGAGAATGAATATTTAAGTAACGTTTTGAACAGCATTGATGAAGTGATCAGACTATCAGCAACAGCCAAGCCGTTCGAAATAAGTCAGCATGCTTTCAATCATTTCATTCAGTTTTACCAGGAAAGATATCACCATTGGAGTGTGAAGTTGATCCAACTTAATGGCTTTTAACTAGCCAATTTTTTACCATTTCAATAATCTTCCCAAGCCTTCGGGTCAATCATTGTAATTGGATTCTAGCCCATTTTGATTAATCAAGTACCTCTATATTTTTGAAATTTTCAATCCTGAAAACATCTCCACTATTTTTATTGATTAGGGATTCTTATATTCATAGTTGTTTTTATAAAAAATATTTCTAACCAAACATTAATCACATGCCCGAAATTAACATTAACATGATGGCTATACTCATAGTAGTAGTAGCCAATTTCATTTTTGGATTTTTATGGTACACTCCCATCTTCGGAAAAGCGTGGGCCAAAGAGATGGGTTTTGACACCAGTCAAAAGCCTCAAACAGGTGCAATGATCAAAGGAATGGTCTTTATGGTCATAGGTAATTTTCTGTTTGCGTGGGTACTCGCACACAATATGGCCGTGTGGAATCCTGTAACCTGGGGACTACCGCCTTCTGACATGTCGCCTGCTGCAAATGCTGGCATGGCCGCCATGTTTACCTGGCTGGGATTTTACTTACCTGTAGATATTGGAGCTGTAACCTGGGAAGGCAAATCTTGGAAACTATTTGCAATCAATACCAGCTATCACTTCATATCACTTTTAATAGCTGCCATGATTTTAGCTAATATGCTTTAAATCATCGTTTATCATTCCATTCAAAGAGCAGGTTCTAATTGGAACTTGCTCTTTTTATATCCAACAAACTGACCATAATCATAGTCAAATAGCCTTTTGTATATTACCTTAATGCCATTAGCTATTGAATTATGAAAAAATTACTCGTCCTTACTGGTGGAGGTGATTGCCCCGGATTAAATGCTGTACTTCGTGCCATTGTCAAACGCTCTATGCAAGAAAAAGACTGGAAGGTTTACGGAAGTATTGAAGCCTATCATGGAGTTCTAAGAGACCCGATGGAAATCGTTGAGCTTGACAATAGTCGAATTGCTGGCATCCATGTGAAAGGAGGCACCATTATCAAAACCACTACCAAAGGGGATCCATTTCATTATCCACAATTGCGAGCTGACGGCACGTATGAAATCATTGATCGCTCGGACGACCTTATTCAAAGAATCAAAAAACTCGGCATAGATGCTGTTATCAGCATAGGTGGAGACGGAAGTCAACGCATCTCACAGGCACTTTTCGAGAAAGGTCTGCCAGTTATTGGTGTTCCTAAAACAATTGACAATGATCTTTCTGCGACTGACTTCACATTTGGCTTTCAAACCGCGGTAGAGGTAGCCTCTGAAGCAGTAGATAAACTTGTAACCACTGCCGAAAGTCATAGCCGGATCATTATTCTAGAACTTATGGGACGAGATGCAGGATGGATCGCGCTACATGCGGCGATTGCCGGAGGGGTAGAAGTATGTCTCATTCCCGAAATACCTTATGACATCAATAAGGTGGTGGAAAGGGTCAATAGCAGGTATCACAACGGCAGAGGTTTTGCGAATATCATCATAGCCGAAGGAGCAAAATCAAAAGATGGTGATGTATTGATGCGTGAAAGTGATGAGATAGGCTATCAAATGAAAAGACTTGGTGGTGTGGCTTATCTTCTTAGTCATCAAATGAAACAGGCTGGTTGCTTGGCGGATATGCGCGAAATGGTACTAGGACATCTCCAACGAGGGGGAACGCCAATTGCCTTCGATCGGGTTTTGGCCACTGCATTTGGTGTGAAAGCCTTTGAAATGGTACTCGAAGAAAAATTTGGTCAGATGGTTGTCTATAAAAATAATGATTACATAGATGTACCGATCAAGACTGCCACAAGCGCATATAATTTCGTAGATGTTGAAAATTCATATCTCATCAAGACGGCAAGAGGTGTGGGGATTTCATTTGGGGATTGAGGATTAATCTAACCTTCGAACTTCCTAAAAGACCAAAAGAAATTTCGGATTTATAATCAGATAACTTGACAATAAGACACATCATTGTATTCAGTATTTCAAAATATTATTTCAAAATCGATCAGATTTTTGATCATTAAGAAAAATCCCAACTTTTCAAACGATTGCAAAAAATAAGGTTTTCATTTCATATTTGTCAATTTTCAACATCCTGTTATATTGCCAGATGATAATTTCTAATCTATAACCAATTTGCCGTTTTCAGCAATATGTTAATTAGAAATGGAAACCTGACTTTAACCTCATGACTTTTAAAAAACCATCATTATCGTTTTGGCAAATCTGGAATATGAATGTGGGATTCTTCGGAATTCAATTCAGTTTTGGTCTTCAACAAACTGCCGTAAATCCAATATTTTCATTCTTGGGTGCACATCACGATCAGCTGCCTTTGCTCAATCTAGCTGGGCCAGTCACAGGTCTACTGATTCAGCCATTGATTGGAGCTATTTCCGATAAGACATGGTCTCCACGCTGGGGAAGAAGAAAACCTTTCTTTCTGATTGGTGCATTGATAGGCAGTCTGTGTCTGATGATGTTCCCATATAGCTCGGAGCTTTGGTTTGCTGTAGGCTTGCTGTGGATTTTGGATGCAGGAAACAACACCGCAATGGAACCATACCGCGCGTTTGTGGGTGATAAATTGCCAGATGAACAATTAACTTTTGGTTTTCAAATGCAAAGTTTGTTTGTAGGAGCAGGCATTACACTTGCCAATTTTTCACTCTTCCTATTTCAAGATTGGTTTGGAGGATCCAACGCAAGCGAGTCCAGTCTCTGTGGTCCAGATGTAGGTCAAGTTTCATCAATCCCAACCTGGGTTTATTATTCCTTCTTTTTGGGTGCATTTGCTTCCATTGTCAGTATCATCTGGTCAGTTTATAAAACACCTGAAAT
Source organism: uncultured Marinoscillum sp. (assembly GCA_964353015.1). Lineage (GTDB taxonomy): Bacteria > Bacteroidota > Bacteroidia > Cytophagales > Cyclobacteriaceae > JAMZMI01. The sequence goes on from CAYGUA010000006.1 coordinate 59,396, forward strand.
ACCTCCATCGGATGAAGAGCTAGCTAAAATGCGAGCTGAAAATCAAGGACAATCTCTAATACAAAAAATATTCGATCCGCTAGTGGAGATTTTCAAAGCCATTGGTGATATGCCAAAACTCATGTGGCAACTCGCATTTGTCTACCTGTTCCAGTGGTATGCGTTGTTCGTTTATTGGCAATTCATCACACCAATGCTTAGAACCACACTTTTTGGTATCAGTAACGAAAAAATGGACAAGTTCGAAGGAATCATGGGAGCTTGTAATGCAGGTGAATCAATAAGTGCGGTTGACATGTCTTTTGCGCAGGGCATTCAGACGCAAATGGAGCAGGCCCTTGGTCAAACCGGACTGATGAACGGGACTTATAATTTGGTTACGATGATAGTAGCGTTGGCTCTTGTGCCACTTGCAAGAAAGTTTAGCAACAAAAAAGTATATGTAGGCAGCTTGGTTCTGACAGGAATAGGGATGTTGTCAATGCCCTATATCACAGATCAATATCTATTATTACTCCCTATGATATTATTCGGAATAGGATGGGCTTGTATGATGGGTATCCCTTATTCGATGGTTTCAAAAGTCATTCCTTCGGATAGACGCGGTGTTTACATGGGTATTGTCAATATGATGATTGTGATCCCTATGTTGATCCAAACCATTTCTTTTGGCTTCATCATCAAATATCTATTGGACAACAATGCTACAAATGCCATTATTTTCGGTGGCGTATTCTTTGTGATTGCGGCTATTTTGGCTTCCAGGCTTCAGGTAGCAAAAGATGATGGAAATGAAGCGCCTATACCAATGGGTGGCGGGCATTGATGAACGAAACATTGTAAATTAAACATATCAAAAAACCGGATTTCGATTGGTATCAAAATCCGGTTTTTTTATTCATCATGTAAGTATTTGACTAGCTCAATCCTGTCAGTCAATTTTGATTTCCATCACATAATCATTCATCCAGAAACCCTCTCCTATTTCATTGTCCTCCTCACGGATGATTGCAAAACCTATGCGCTGATAAAACATCACAGCGGTATTTTTCCTATTCACATACAAGATTACACGCTCACTTTTCTCCTTTTTTGCGGCACTCAACGCCTCATTGATTAGTGACCGACCAACTCCCATTCCTTGTGCTGAGGGAAGAATATAAATTTTATGAATTTTGGTTATGCCTCCTTCCAATCCTGATTGAAAAGATATAAATCCCAATGGACGTTGATCTTCCTCAGCTATGAGAAATTGATGCCCTTCCCTTTTTTGTTGATGCAATGATTCTTCGCTAAACATCCATTCCAGCATATAATTTATCTGCTGCATGGAGATTACTTCTGCATAAGTGATTGGCCAGGTTTCCTTGGCTATTTTCCTGATAATTGGAAAATCTGCCTCTGAAGCTTTGGTGATATTTATAATTTCGGGTTCTTTTCTAAAAGAACCTGACAATTTTGAAACGGACATTTATTCAGGTTTTAATTCATTGATATTTTTGGTTGGAACCAATACCTTATTCACTTTTTCTACAATGATTTCATTATCCACAACCAACTTTCCTTCACTCATAATAGTCTCGCTTGACGCACCGATCCTTACTTTGTACTCACCCGGCTCAATCACCCATGCAGATCTAGCTGAATCAAAAGATGCAAGTTCTCGGGCATTAATTTCAAAATCAATTTTTTGAGATTCTCCTGTCTGTAACAGTTTGGTTTTAGCAAAACCCTTAAGCTCTTGAAAAGGTTTATCCATGGAAATGGCAGGAGCAGAAATATATAGCTGAACTACTTCTTTCCCGGCTACTTCTCCCGAATTTTTTATCTCCACTGAAACCATCGATTTGTCCACAAATGAGTCCGAACTTATATTAACGTCTGAATAATCAAAACTTGTATAAGACATTCCAAATCCAAAAGGAAAGGCTGGCTTGACGCCAAATGTCTGAAAATAGCGATATCCTACATAAATACCTTCGTCATAGACAACCTCAGAATCAAATCCCAAACTCATGGCGCCCATTTTCTTTTCAACTGCTCCAGGTACATTTATTCCTGGGAAATTATCAGATGAGGACACATCATCGTACTTTTCAGGGAAAGTAGTAGTCAATTTCCCTGAAGGATTGACTTTACCAAGGACTACATCAGCTACCGCATGTCCGGCTTCCTGGCCTCCCTGCCAAGCTAGCAAAATAGCATCAGCATAATCACTCCAGTTGGCTGTTTCAATCACATTTCCAATATTCAAGATTACTATGACTGGCTTTCCAGCAGCTCTGTAAGCTTTGGAAACAGTTTTGATCATATCTAATTCGGCTTGTGTCAGCTGATAATCAGCTTCCATTTCCCTATCCTGAAACTCACCGCAATTTCTAGATATGGTAATCATACCGACATCAGTTGATTTGACCTGATCGTTCAATAATGCGGCATCCAATATCAGCTCTGGGATTGGAGGCAAAAGAGAAAAGAAAAATTCCTTTTTAGGAAGTTTGGCTTTTTCAACCTCAATGTATTTTTCATAAACATCTCTCAGGTTTTGATCTACAGGTTTATTTGCCTTTTCAAAACCTTCAACAAGTGATACGGTATAAGCCTCATTCACATCACCACTACCAGTTCCACCGGCTACAAAATCATACGAACCAACTCCAAAAGCAGCTATTTTATTGATTGAAGTTGATAATGGTAATGTCTTATTATTATTTTTCAATAAAACCGCACCTTCAGCTGCAGCTCTTCTGGCCAGATCAGCATGTGCCGGTAGGTCTGGTTTATCAGAATATTTATAACCAGAAAATGAATTGGACTTAAATACAGTTTTTAAAATACGAGAGACATTGGCATCTAAAATCTTTTCGTCCAAATTTCCACTTTTCACTGCTTCTGCAATCATTTTTGACTGGTTTACATTACCAGGCATGATTATATCATTACCCGCTTTCATTTGTTGCACAGGATCATCTCCTGCAAACCAATCTGTAGTCACCATACCTTCAAATCCCCACTCATCTCGCAATATGGTATTGAGCAATTCACCATTTTGTGAAGTATAAATTCCGTTGAGCTTATTATATGAACTCATCACCGTCCATGGCTGAGCTTCCTTTACAGCTATTTCAAATCCCCGCAAATATATTTCCCGTAATGCACGCTCACTTACAATCACATCAACTGACATGCGGTTAGTTTCCTGATTGTTTGCCACAAAATGCTTCAGCGAAGTGCCTACACCATTTGACTCTATGCCATTAATCATAGCAGCTCCCAGTTTACCACCAATCAATGGATCTTCAGAATAATATTCGAAATTCCGACCTGAAAGTGGATTTCTATGAATATTCATAGCAGGTGCTAACAGCACATCAACTCCATAATCACGCACTTCTTCACCCATTGCTATTCCAACTTGATTCACCAAATCAATATCCCAACTCGAAGCAAGCAACGATGCAATCGGAAAAGCTGTGCAATAAAAAGTCTGGTCGGTTCCTTCTCTTGTAGGATTGATTCGCAAACCGGCTGGGCCATCTGCCAAGATCATCCCGGCTATTCCCAATTCAGGATAATCAATTGTACTTCCTGCTTGGCCTGATACTTTTTCGGCGGTTTTGGGTGGCGGCATACCAGGTAGCTCAAAGCCAATCCCAACAACCATTTCGGCTTTCTGATCTACAGTTAGGCGATCAATCAAATCGTTCACTCGCTTGTCTATATCCAGAGTCATATCTTCATAAGGCTCTATGGAGCCGTTTCCATTTAGATCATCAGCCATATTGATCTTCTTGCTGCAAGAAGTAAAAACAAAGCTGCCAATAAGGAGGGTGTAAATAAGTTTTTTCATGTTGTTTTTTTTAATGCGTCATATTGACACATTAAAACTATAGAAATATTTATCTTTATCCAAATTATCATCACTTCTGCGATAACTTGTGCCACATGATTTCCCTAGATTACACCGATTTACTCCCAGGCTTATCAGTTGATTGCGTGATATTTGGCTTTCACGACAGGGAAATGAGGGTTTTGCTTCTTAGGATGAAGGGGCAGGACAAATGGGCTTTGCCTGGCGGATTTATAGGCAAAAATGAAAATGTAGATCTTGCAGCGGTCCGCGTACTAAAATTAAGAACGGGTCTTGACAACATTTTTCTTCAGCAATTTTATCTTTTTGGAAATATCGATCGAAGTAGTGCCAACAATGGTCAAAATCTGGTGAATGAAGGAATCATCCCGGAAAGTGCACTTTCGTGGTTCAATCAGCGATTCAATACGCTTGGTTATTATGCTTTGGTTGAATATTCGTTGGTAAATAACCCTTCACCAGACAATATATCTGACCAATGCGAATGGCATGCTATAAGCCACTTACCTGATCTAATCATAGATCATTTGGAAATCCTCAATAAAGCTTATCATACGCTTCAGGATCATATTTCCAATAAACCTATTGGACTGAATTTGCTGCCAAAAAAATTCACCATGCCTGAGTTGCACGCTTTATATGAAACCGTACTTGATATTAAAATTGACAGAAGGAATTTTCAGCGTAAAATGCTCAGTTCCAATATTCTAATCAAGACTGATGAAAAGAAAGAAGGCGGGGCACACAAATCCCCTTGGCTATATACTTTTGATTTGATAAAATATCAAAATGCATTAGACAAGGGGCTTTATACTAGTTGGTAGTTTCCGACCACAGCATTTCATTAGATCAATTCCCTCTTTCCATGTCGGTTCCAACTATGGATAAATAGACCTCCTCAGATAAATACTGCGGCTCGTAAGTGACACCCAGATTTGATAGATTTTTCACAAAAGCTCTTAAATGATTTCTAGAAGCACGCATCAAGTTATCAAAAGTAAGCACCACATCATCATGCCCTACTGCAAGAGTAAGTAGATTTTGGATGTCAAGGATATCAATTTCCTCAATCGCAGCTCCTACTTGATATGAAGCCACAGTATTTTCACTACCTACCGCTATCAATGTTTTATAAAGTTCGAGCAAATCTTCATTTTGAAAAACGCCTGTAGTATTATCTAAAATTGGATCTTCAATTTGATAATTATTAAGCAAAGTCAAAACCGCATCCATATGTGTCTGCTCACTGGCTGAAATATTGGTAAAAACCTGAGAATTTACAGTTTCATTTAGTTTGAAATAAACATCTCGGGCAAGTTTTTCTTCTTCCCGCAAGAAAACTATGGATGCTGTCAGTTCATCGCCCAGTACAGTTTCACTTACAGTTTGATTTTGATCAAGTACCAGATTTGCGTCAGATGCAGGAGTCACATCAGCGGACTGATCATTACAACCAAACATAAAAGCTGCTAATATGAAGGCTGAAAATAAGATTTGTAGATTTTTCATGGTTTTACATTTTAGTTAAATACCTAATATGAAAAACGCCGTTAAAAAAGCTAAGTTGGTAACAAAAGTTACCTTGATAAGACTTATTTTAAAATAATTCGAGGTTTCAAAAATGCTTCCAACCCTGGGCCTTAAGCGCTATTACATTGTTATTTCTCGTAACCATAACATTCCCCTTTTCAAGCTCCTGCATATATCCAATAGTATGAATATCTGGATGATTTTTGATTTTCTCAAAATCACTTTGAGGTATTGTAAAAAGTAATTCGTAATCTTCACCGCCGTTTAGGGCACAGGTATTTGGGTCAATACTGAATTCCGCTGCTGTTTCGTAAGTTTCTTTATCAATTGGCAGTTTATCTTCATACACAGCCACACCCAAACCGGATTGCTTGCAAATATGAAATAGATCAGATGCGAGACCATCTGAAACATCAATCATTGATGTTGGCTTCACGCCCAATTCTTTCAATTCATGAATGATATCCATTCTTGCTTTTGGTTTCAACTGCCTACCTACCACGTATGGATAATTGTCAAGCTTAGGCTGCATATTTGGATTAGCTACAAATTCCTGCTTCTCTCTGTTTAGAATTTGAAGTCCAACATAAGCTCCACCCAAATCACCAGTAACACAAAGAATATCTTTATTTTGGGCTCCATTGCGATAGGCAATGGTATCTTTTGTTGCTGACCCAATAGCTGTAATAGAAATAACCAAACCAGATTGCGAAGAAGTGGTATCCCCACCTACCAAATCCACCTTAAAAGCCTCGCAAGCAGCATGAATGCCACTATATAAAGCCTCCACAGCTTCTACAGAAAACCTATTACTAAGTCCGAGACTGACGGTGATCTGTTTTGGAGTGCCATTCATGGCTGCAATATCTGAAACATTGACAGCCACGGCTTTAAATCCAAGATGTTGCAATGGAGCATAAGACAAATCAAAATGCACTCCTTCAAGTAGCAAATCAGTGGTAATCAAAGTCAAATCATTACCATTGTCGAATACAGCAGTATCATCTCCAATACCTTTGATTGTTTCCTGGTTGTAAATCTTTACATCTGCTGATAATCTTTCGATCAATCCAAATTCCCCTATTTCGCCTATTTCGGTTCGCTTTTCCATTTTCTTATTGAGGATGTTGATTAGATTATTTCCTGACAAAGTTCTACTAATACGCCATTTGTGCTTTTCGGATGAAGAAAACAAACAAGTTTATTATCGGCTCCTTTCTTTGGTGAATCATTGAGAAGTATAAATCCCAAATCACTTAATCTCTTCATTTCAAAATGAATATCATCCACCTCAAATGCAATATGATGAATTCCTTCTCCCTTTTTGGTTAGGTATTTTGAGATTGCTCCCTCCTCATTCGTAGATTCAAGCAGCTCAATTTTATTCGGCCCAATTTTGAAAAATGACGTTTCAACTGACTCACTGGCAACTGCTTCTGACTTATAAGCACGCTCACCAAACAACTTTGCAAAAAGTTCATTGGCTTCATTAAGGTTTTTTACCGCAATTCCAATATGCTCAATACGTACCATGATCTCCCAAATGTGTATTAGTTTTGCAAAAGTGCGGAAACTTTTCCTCGATCCGAAAGGTTTCCATAACTCATATAACAATTGCTAATAAGCTCTAAAAAATAAAACCATGATTAGTGTTACTGAAAAAGCCAAGGAAAGAATTGTTGAGATTAGACTGGAAGAGGGACACACACCAAATCACAACGTACGTGTCGCTGTAAAAGGTGGAGGATGCTCAGGCTTGATGTACGATTTGCTTTTTGACGAAAACTTAACAGATAGTGATCAAGTTTTTGAAGACAAAGGAGTAAAAGTTATCGTTGATAAAAAAAGCTTACTTTATTTGGTGGGTACAACACTCGATTTTTCCGATGGATTAAATGGTAAAGGTTTTCAATTTGTAAATCCAAATGCTAGCAGAACATGCGGCTGTGGAGAAAGTTTTTCTATCTAATTCATTTAAAATTTTAATAATAATTAGGCCGCCAAAAGCGGCCTTTTTTTATGCCCTAAAAAGTAAGTCATTTCTTCACCTTTTTACATGTAAAAAATACACTTTACATTATACACTATCCACATTACCGCATAAAAATCACTGATTTTACAAAATCACATCACATTCCTAATATTCACAATATTCTTGTAATATTCATATTTCACCTTTCCCAATTACTTTTAAACATGCCATTTATTGATTTTTATTGTCGATTTATCGAAAATAATTCAAAAAGGATATTTATTTATTTATATTTCGGTTAAGTAAAAGAGCAAGTAATTTTAGAAATAATGAAAACATTAAGCGTATTAGGAGTAGCAGTATTGGCACCATTGGCCGCACTTTTTTTCATACTTACAATAGCATGGAAAACTTTAGAGGCCTTGATTGAATACACATTCAAATCAGAGCGAGGTGTTGAAGCAGAATCTATCTCACACACGATAGCGGATTAGTTAGACTGCAGGTGATATATCATTACCCTATTCGAATTAATTAGGGTTTAAGTCTTTTACGTTTATTCCAATATTTTAATCGAGGAAAAAACTTCTGAAAAAATTTCATCTTGCTCTTTTTTGGGAATTTTTCATCCTTGTTATTCGCAAAATCACACACCGAATAATCCAAGCAAACCAATGTTAAATAGTTAGTATCTTGAGTCTAGATTCAACTCTATGAGATACCTAAAAGCAGTTGTGCTGATATTCGCTTCACTTTTATGTGAAGCACAGTTTAAAGAAGTAGATGATAATGTTCTATTTCATGATACAGATATTCCAAAAATAGAAATAACCATTTCTACAGACGATTTGGCCTATATTCTTGATGATTCTAATACACAAAGCGATCTCGAATTTCCTGCCTCATTCACTTTCACTTCCAATTCATATTCTGCATTTGAAGACAATGTTGGTTTCCGCTTAAGAGGAAATACATCTAGAAATGCTGCCAAAAAATCCTTCAAGGTTTCCTTTAACACTTTCGAAAAAGGAAGGGATCTGGAAGGGATCGAAAAACTTAACTTGAATGGCGAGCACAATGACCCAACAATAAGCAGATCAAAGATTTGCTGGGATATATTCAACAGCTTGGGTGTGACATCCTCAAGAAGTAATCACGTGGAATTATATATCAATGATCAATATTTTGGACTCTATATCAATGTGGAACATGTAGATGAAGAATTCATCGATTCGAGATTCAAAAATGAAGATGGAAATCTGTTCAAGTGTTTGTATCCTGCAGATCTAAAATATAAAGGAGATGGTGCTGACAACTATAAATTTGAATCAGGTGGAAGAAGAGCTTACGAGTTGACAACCAATGAAGATCTGGACGATTATAGCGGATTGGCACATTTCATTAAAGTATTGAATCAAACTTCCAATGCGGAGTTTGAAACCGAAATCAACAAAGTCTTTGATGTGACCAGCTATCTCAAAGCATTAGCTGTAGAAGTATTGGTGGCACATTGGGATAATTACGGCATAAATCAGAACAACTTCTATCTCTACGAAAACCCAGACGATGGTAAGTTTTATTACATTCCTTTTGACTTAGACAACACGCTAGGTGTAGACTGGTTTAATGTAGATTGGGCAGATTGGAACATTTATGAATGGTATAACGACAATAGGCCATTGACCAAGAGAATAATGGAAGTGGATGTTTTTAGGGCTCAATTTTCGCAAATCATTTATAGATTATTGAACAATGAATTTTCACCTGAAACCCTGTTGCCAAAAGTTGATGAATTAAAAATAAAGATCCAGGATGCTGCAGAAAGAGATCAATACAGAACCTATGATTATGGTTTTACTATCGCCAATTTCAATACAAGTTTCGAAAATCGCCTGGATCAGTTTCAAGTGAGATATGGCTTGAAGGAATTTATTCAAAAGCGTTACAACACTGCATTGATTCAATTGGATGATGTGACCTTATCGGCTAAATTTCCCATTGCTGAATTCAATATTTTCCCAAATCCCTCCAGATCTATGATCGATATATCCGTGCCTAATTATACTGAGCCAAATGAAGTGTCAATCTATTCTCTTGACGGGAAATTAATGTTTGATAAGCTTGTGTTCTCAAATCAGTTTCAGATCGAACCCAACCTAAAGGAAGGAATTTATCTTCTAAAAATAACTTCAGATAAAGGTGAGTCAATCGCCACGCGCAGGATTCAAATAATTCAATAAGCCAAAGCATGAAAAAGGCCGCCTTAACCAAAGCAGCCTTTTGTCATCATCAACCTAACCATTAACCTGAACCATAAGACCCTCATACAGGCAAAAAGGATGCAACGGAACTGCCTTGAATTATTATTTCTCTTTCAGAACGGAGGTAATTTTATTTAACTCTTTGATTTTCTCCTGAAAATTTCCTTTCAGTTTATCGCGGATTGATTTCAGATTTGACAGCAATTCATCTGTTTCTTCTGGCAAAGTTTCCTCCAAAACTTCTCTGAATCTTTTTGCAAAAGTTGGTGATTGACCGTTGGTACTTATTCCAACTTTAAGATTTCCACGCTTTACGGTAGACCCAAGGTAGAAATCACATAAGTGAGGCGTATCCGCCACATTCATCAATAAATGCCTTTTTTCTGCGTGTTTTTTAATTTTTGCATGAAGCTTTGGTTGATCAGTAGCCAGAATAGCCATATCAACCTGTTTTAAATCTCCTTTTCTGAATTTTCTTTCTTTAATCACCAGATTTGGCGTGACCGATTGCAAATCCTTGATTTCTTGTCTGATCTCAGGCGCTACTAATTTCACTCTTGCGTTAATATCATTCTTCAAAAGTGCTTCTAGCTTTTCCAAACCAACATTTCCGCCACCAACTATCAAAGTTTGAATCTGATCTAATTTGATGAAAATAGGAAAGAGTGGATTCCCTGTATCAACCTTTTCTTCTGAATCTGCCATTTTTCTAATCTTTGAAAGCATGAATGGAATGAGCCTTAGCTGCCCCTTCACCAAAAATAAGCAAGGTAGGTGCGTCCGGTTTTTTCTGATTGTATAACTCCACAATCGTATCTACTGTTCCTGAAAAAACTGTTGCAGCTTCTAGCGAACCATTGGAAATCACCGCAACGGGAAGCTGTCCTCTTCCTGCCTTTTGATATTCTGAAACAATCAAATCCAACTTTCTCGAACCCATAAAAAACACAGTTGAGGCTGAAAATTTGGCTGCATTCACCACTTCTTCGCTAAGCTCACCTTCAGCCGTGGTGGCTGTAACTGCAGTGAAGCTTTGATTGATTCCTCTTGTGGTCAAGGGAATCCCATAATATCCAGGCAACATGATGCTACTGATACCAATTACAACTGCTGATTTAATGCCGAATTTTTCCGCATAGGATATTTCTTCCAGTCCTCTTGCGAAAACAAATGGATCACCGCCTTTGAGCCTGACTACATGTTGACCTCCGGATTTCAATGCGTGTTCAACAATCAATTCGTTGATTTCTGTTTGGGTCACACTGTATTTACCAGCTCTTTTACCAACGAAAACCAAATCAGCGTCTTTGGCATGCAAGAGCACATCAGGATGAACCAAAGCATCATAAAGCACAACATCGGCTGCCTGAAGTGCTTTTACACCTTTCAAAGTGATTAAATCAGGATCGCCGGGACCAGCTCCAACTAAAGTAAGTCTCGGTTCCTTTGCCATTGTTATGCCTTATAGAAATTACTCACAACCAATTTATCATCACCTTCTGCATTTCTTAGCGCTACAATTTCATTGCATACTGATTTGGCTTCTTCGAAATATGCAAATGCAAATGCTTCAGATGGTTCGTTTTTATTGATTTGAAGGGTTAGCTCACTGAAAGATTTTGACAATTTCACCAATCCCGCATTTTGAATGTTCTCCTCAAAATCATTAATGATTCCTAAATGTGTATTACACTGAATATCCTTACTTAATAAAATGGCTTTAGCTCCAATTACGAGTGCATTGTAAGTGTAATAAATAGCGTTTGACCACAATCCTGCGTCCAAAGCTTGCTGTGCATAAGTATATCTATCCTGTGCATCTCCGAGAATTGTTCCTACCAAATCCATCATCACGCCTGCACATTCTCCCACTCCTATCTCAGGAATAAAATCAGCTTCTTTGCCCCAATCCTGAAATCCTGTATCGTCAAGAGTAGTCAGATCAGCCAAAGGCTTCAACAGATCATAGAAATAGATTTTTCCTTGTCTGCGCACATAGGCGTTGAAATATTCTGATTCATCAGCATGCTCATCATAATCTGCAAGCAACCAACGAACAGCCTCCAAAATTCTTTTAGATGGAAGTTTAATCACTTTTTCAGCAATAAATCCTTGTCCATTTGGCTCCACTCCTCCACCTAATACTACTTGCTGAGCTGGGCAAACTTTGTCACCATATTTGATGCTGCTTCCATGAAATCCGATGTTGGCGATCATGTGCTGCCCGCAGGAATTCATGCATCCACTGATCTTAATCTTGATTTGAGTTTCATCGATCAACTGAGGATATTCTTCTCTGATCATCTTTTCTAACTCAAGACTTAAGGCCGTGCTATTGGTAACTCCCAGGTTACAAGTGTCTGTACCCGGGCAGGCAGTAATGTCAGCCAAAGTATCAAATCCTGGATCGGATAAATTGATTTTCGCCAACTCATCATAAACCTTTCGGATATTTTCAGGAAGAATATCTCTAAACAACAATCCCTGGTTGACAGTAATTCTTATATCGTCAGCTGCATATTTATCAACAATCTTCGCTAACTCGTAAGCTGTATCAGGTTTGATATCACCGAGTGGTATTTTCACTTTTACAGCGAAAAGGCCTTCTTGCTTTTGCTCAAAAACATTTGTACCAACCCATGTCAAAAATTCAGCATCTTTTTCTTCTTTAAAAACTGAAGATAGATCGCCTTCACCGCTCACTTCTTCCGTTGGGTCTATAGGGTTGATTTCAAATCTTTGATATGGCAAAGCCTTTCTTTCCTCCTCAACCAATTTCATAAATCCATCCAGACCAAGTCCTTTCTTTGGCTCTACCAAAAACTTCAATCTTGCCTTGTGTCTTCTTTCACGCTCACCATATCTATCAAAAACCCTCAAAGAGGCCTCCATGAATGGAATAAGCTGATCCACAGGCAAAAATTCATAGGCCAATTGTGCCATAAAAGCCTGAGCACCGAGCCCACCCCCAAGTAGCACTTTGAAACCACGCTGACCATCTTTGATGGCAGGAATGAAACCAAAATCGTGGATATATGTGAAAGCAGCGTCCTGATCGCTTGACGAAAAAGCAATCTTGATTTTGCGTCCCATATCCTGACAGATCGGGTTTCTAAGGAAATATTTGAATGTAGCTTCCACATAAGGTACCACGTCAAAAGGTTCGTTTGGATCAATACCCGCAAATGGTGAAGCTGTGATATTTCGGACGGTGTTTCCACAAGCTTCTCTAGCGGTCATCCCTGCTTCTTCCAAGGCGGAATAAACCTTAGGACTATCCTCCAGTTTCACATAATGCAATTGGATATTTTGTCGCGTGGTAAGGTGAAGATTGCTACTTCCATAATTCACAGAAAGATCGGCAACCACTCGCAATTGATTTGCTGTGATTTTTCCATAAGGAAGTTTTAACCTGAACATGTGCACGCCCAATTGACGCTGACCATAAACTCCTCTTGTCAAGCGAAAAGCTTTAAATCGGTCTTCATCCATTTGGCCAAATTTGAACTTTTCGATTTTACCTAAAAGTTCATCTACATCTGCTTGTGCTTCTTTGCTTATTCCTTTTTTCAAACTCATCTTATATGTTATTCGTCACTGATCTGCTATTGCAGTTAATTTATTTTAAATGCCTACTTGCTTCTAATGCCTGATCTATATCGGCTATGATATCTTTTACATTTTCCAATCCTACTGAAATCCTCACTAATCCTGGCGCTATACCAACTGACATCCTTTCTTTTTCTGTCAACTTACTATGTGTTGTAGATGCGGGATGTGTGGCTGTTGATCTTGTGTCTCCCAAATTTGGCGTTAGGCTCAGCATTTTCAGATTATTCAAAAATGCCGCTCCACGTTTCAAACCACCTAATACAATAAATGACACAATCCCTCCACCCAATCTCATTTGTTTTTTAGCAATTTGATATTGTGGGTGCGATTCTAGAAACGGATATTTTACCCTTTCCAGTTCCTGATGTGATTCCAAATATTTTGCAATCTCAAATGCATTATCGCAATGTCGGTCCATTCTTACCGCCAGCGTCTCCAGACTCTTACTCAAGACCCAAGCGTTAAAAGGTGACATGCTTGGCCCTGTGTGTCTTGCAAAATATCTGATTTCCTCAATCAATTCTTTTTTACCTAAGATGGCTCCACCCAATGTCCTTCCTTGTCCATCAATGAATTTTGTAGCAGAATGAGTGACAATTGATGCACCATAATCTGCGGGATTTTGGAGATATGGAGTGGCGAAGCAATTATCTACATTTAAGATAATGTTATGCTTCCTGGCAATATTTCCTAAATACTCAAGATCCACCAGATCCAAACCAGGATTAGAAGGAGTTTCCACAAAAATCATTTTCGTGTTCGGCTGGATCAGAGATTCACATTTCTCCGGCTCATGCAAATCAAAGTACGAACTTTGAATACCCCACTTTGGGAATATTTTGGTGAACAATTGGTGAGTCGAACCAAAAATGGCTCTGGATGAAATCACATGATCTCCTGACTTTAAAAGTCCAGCAATGCTCGTAAACATGGCCGACATGCCTGTGGCAACTGAAATACCATCTTCCGTATTTTCCAACTGGCACATTTTATTGATAAATTCATCCGTATTTGGATTCGAGTATCTCGAATAAATATTTCCGGGGATTTCATCATTAAACATGGCTCTGGCTTCTTCAGCATCATTAAATGTGAAGCTGCTGGTTAAATAAAGCGGAACCGAATGCTCCCTTTGATTAGCATTGTCTACTTGAGTGCGTATGGCCTTGGTTTCGAAATTCATCAAATGAATGTTTATTGAAAATGATAACGCTGATTATTGGCTCAATAGCTCATACAACAAAATCCCAAATCTGATTTTGAGTAATTTGATATCAATGCGCTTGCGCTAGAAATTAATAGTGTTATCATATAATTAATTCATATTCTCTCACATCTGTGAGATCAGGATTTAGCACCGCAATCCCGAATAAGACCTCCGGGACAGGTTGCTAGCGTTTCGACGAGCCTGTCTCTCCACGCTTCTTTATAAATCAATCAATCTTTATTGAATGAGGGGCAAAGGTGAACCATAAGATTGAAACTTCAAAACAAACCACAATAAGAATGCCTTATGGATCACTAAATATTTGGGGAAAATGGATTTAGCCTAAAATTAATTCTAATAAGCTCTCACTTCTTCACCTTTCATAAAATTAACAAAGGCTTTATTTACGACTTTGTTTCCTCCAGCTGTTGGGTAATCGCCTGTAAAATACCAATCACCTGAATGCGCCGGACACGCTTTATGTAAGTTTGCGACTGTTTGGTACACAACTTCCAGTTCCGCCTTCATATTGGCGGGACGTACGATATCAGTAATTTTAGCAGAAACTTCTTCATACGTGAATGGCGCATAAAGTTCCTTTACATAGTTTGGTGGTGACGGATTACCAATCGAATTGATACATTTATCAAATACTTCATCAAGCAAATAGCTTTTCCCTGATTCTTCCAACAAAGCCAATACAGCTCTGAAAGCTACAAATTCTTTCATTTTGCTCATATCAATTCCATAGCAATCCGGGAATCTGATCTGTGGAGCTGAGGAAACGATCACTACTTTCTTTGGCTCTAGTTTGTCCAAAAGAGTAAGAATACTTTTCTCCAAAGTAGTACCCCGTACTATTGAATCATCAATAATAACCAATGTGTCTTTTCCTTTATGAACTACCTCATAGGTGGTATCATAAACATGTGCTACCAAATCATCTCTGTGCGCATCATCGGTTATGAAAGTACGCAATTTGGCGTCTTTCAAAACTAACTTTTCAACTCTAGGTGTAAATGAAAGTATGTCATCGAGCGAATCAGCTGTTGGTTTGTTATCTATGATAATATCTTTTCGCTGATTGATCAGATATTGATCTACTCCTCTCAATAAGCCTAAAAAGGATGTTTCAGCTGTATTAGGTATGTAGCTGAAAATGGTATTTTTCAAGTCAAAATTTACTGCTTTTAATACTTGTGGTATCAGTAATTCGCCCAGCTTTCTTCTTTCATTGTAAATATCCGGATCGGTACCACGTGAGAAATAGATTCGCTCAAACGAGCATGATTTCTTTTCCTGAGGCTTGATGAATTGTTCTTGCTTGAAATTTCCGTATTTGTCGATAATCAAGGCATGCCCAGGCTTAACCTCTTGGATCTCTGAATATTCGCAGTTTGTTGTTGTCTTAATGGCTGGTTTTTCAGAAGCCACAATAATGACTTCTTCATCAGCATAATAATAGGCAGGTCTGATTCCGTTTGGATCACGAGCGACAAATGCAGCTCCGAAACCAACCATTCCTGTCATGGTATAGCCACCATCAAAATCTCTACAAGATCTTTCAAGCACTCTTCGTAGATCAAGCTCCTTTTCAATAAGAGCTGTCATTTCATAATTGGAAGGAACAGAATCTCTGTATCTGTTGAATATGTTCTGATTCTCTTCATCCAAAAAGTGACCTATTTTTTCCATTACTGTGACGGTATCCACTACTTCCTTTGGATGCTGACCAAGAGAAACCAATTTATCAAACAGCTCATCCACATTGGTCATATTGAAATTCCCGGCAACTACCAGGTTTCTACTTCTCCAGTTATTTTGTCTTAAAAACGGATGGCAGCTCTCAATGCTATTTTTACCATGTGTACCGTAACGCAAATGCCCAAGCCAAACTTCACCAGTGAAGGCGGAGTTTTCCTTCATCCACTGAGCATCGAAATATTTTTTCTTTCCTTCTTTCTGAGCTTTGCCGTATTTCTTACTGATTTTGGCGAAAATTTCCTCTATTGGTTGGGAGTTAATTGTCCTGTAGCGGCTGATGTATCTTGACCCTGGCTCCATGTCCAGTTTGATATTGGCGATTCCTACACCGTCTTGTCCTCTGTTATGCTGTTTTTGCATCAGAATATACATTTTCTGTGCAGCATAAGCAGGTGTCCCGTATTTATCGATATAATATTGAAGGGGCTTCCTTAGGCGAAGCATTGCAACGCCACATTCGTGTTTTATAGAATCACTCATAAATCAGTTACCAATCGATATTATTGAAATTTAATACAATGTTATCCAATATTTCCGGGCTAAAGAAAAACCATAACAGTAAGGTCGTCAAAATAGTTGCGAATAGCATTGGGAATACTTCTACCCTGAAGTCTAAATCTTTCTTTACTGTATGAATGAAAGAATAGTATGGAATTTTTAGATAATAAAAAAGAGAAAATACTACACTCAATATGGCCACAACCAAATATGAAAGTAGAAGGAAGTCAAATTCAACTTGAAATTGATTCCATAAGGCCGAAAACAAGTAAAATTTTGCAGTGAAGCCTGCTGTAGGAGGAAGTCCAATCAATGCGATCATGATAAAAACTATCAAAGCACTAAAGAATGGGGCTTTAATTCCGATTCCACTAAATGCTTGAATAGAGTCAATTTCCTTCTCTTCAAAAACAGCAACGACATAAAACAACGACAAATTCATCAGCGCATAAATAAATGCATACCAAACAAAGGCAGTTAAGCCCATTTGTCCGTCAATGAGGAGACAACCTAGCATTAAACCTGAATGCGCTATGGCTCCATATCCCATCAATCGTTTCACATTTGACTGATTCAATGCTCCCAGCGTTCCGACAACTATTGTAGCAATACCAATAAGAATCAACATTGGATATACCCAAAATAGGCTGATAAGATCCACCATAGACAATATCCTATGAAGTAAGACAAAGCCGGCGATTTTTGGAACAACAGACAAAATAGCCACTGCGGCTGTTGGTGCTTCCTGATAAGTAGAAGGTGTCCAGATGTGAAATGGGAAAAGGCTGATTTTAAACATCAAGCCCCCAAGTAAAGCCAACAACCCAAAGGCTAAAAATGGATCTGACCCTGTAATTTCGAGTTGATCGATTACTAATCCTCCTCCAACTCCATAAATAATGGAAATGCCATACAACATGATAGCTGAGCTCACACCTCCAAATAGCAAATACTTGATCCCTGCCTCATAGGATTGCTTTTTGAATTTAAAATTTGTAATGAGATAGGATGTGAAAGATGTTAACTCAATGGCGATATACATCACCAAAAGATGATTGGCTGACACCATAAATATGGAACCAATCACAATCGAAAGGATTAAAAAATAAAATTCTGAAGTTTGCTTTCGCGCATTGGGGAAAAATACAATCCAAATCGAAAATGCAGCTATCAATGTTTTTATGAAATCCTCCAAAGGTCCTATCTTGATTGCCCCTGACAATAAGGTCATCTCATTTGTAGAAAATTGCTGGAAGAGCAAGGCAACTATGAGAACCAAGCAAAATGCTATTCTACTAATGAGGTTATTTTTGATGATTAGTCCTAAAATCAAATAGAACAGTGCTCCAGCGATTAAAGCAACTTCAAAATGAAGAAAACTCAGTTGGTCAATTATCTGCTCTAGTTGCGATTTCATGTCCAGAGACTATCGGTTTTCAAGGATTTGTTGACCGGATTGCAAAACCTGATCCACGAAAAAATTAATTGAATGATCCAATGGATCGAGTATAATGCCTGGGAAAACGCCAAATAGCAGCACCAAAATTGCCAACGGAAGTAACATCAACCACTCTCTTCCATCCAAATCCGTCATCTTCACATCCCAACTAGGATTTCTTGTCCAATATTTTCCAAAGAACATCCGCTGAAGCGTCCACAAATAATAGGCTGCCGAAATGATGATCCCAGAAACAGCAATCATACCCAACCAGGATGGGATCAATCCATTGATTGATTCAGATCCAATCCCTCCGATCAACGTCAACAACTCACCCACAAATCCTGAAAAACCCGGAAGACCAAGTGATGCAAAAAAGAATACAACTGTGAAAAAGGTATAGACAGGCATTTTATTGGCCAATCCACTCAGATTTTCAATCTTACGATCGTGCGTTCTGTCATATACCACTCCTACAATTAAGAATAAAGCACCTGAAATCAAACCATGAGATATCATTTGAAACAAGGAACCTGAAACGCCTTCATAAGTCAAACTCGCCAGTCCAAGCATCACAAATCCCATATGCGAAACCGATGAGTAAGCAATCATACGTTTCAGATCGTTCTGAGCCATGGCATTAAATCCACCGTAGATAATTGAAAGCACGCCAAAACAGGCTACCGGAAAAGCATATTCTATTGCACCATCTGGGAAAATGCCATAACAAATTCTAAAAAATCCATATCCACCAACTTTGAGCAATATGCCAGCTAAAATTACAGATATGGCCGTGGGCGCTTCCACGTGAGCATCGGGCAACCATGTGTGTACTGGCACTGCTGGCAACTTGATTGCAAAACCAATCATCAACAGAATAAAAGCCCAAAATCGCAATGAAATACCCGCAACTGTCACTTCACTATCCGGCGATAAAAGTGAATCATAGATGTAGCTCCCTTCCATCATTTTGACCATACTGAAAGTGTGGACTACCTCAATCTTACCTGAGTCATTGGCCATCTCCAAAGCGCGCGGGGCATCTTCTGTAGAGATGAAAAGTCCAATCATTACGATCAAAATGAGCAAAGAACCAAAAAGAGTATAGATAAAGAATTTAATACTGGCATATGCTCTCCTCGGACCGCCCCAAATGCCAATAAGAAAAAACATTGGCAGAAGCATAAACTCAAAAAACACATAGAAGAGAAACAGATCAAGAGACACAAAACAGCCCATGATACTAGTGCTCAATATGAGATAAAGGATAAAATATCCTTTCACCTTTTCTTTTAATTTCCAGGAGGAAATCACTCCAATTACCAGCAGCAATGCACTCAACACAACTAGTGGCAAACTAATGCCATCTACTCCCACGAAATAATCAATGATAAACAAACCATAATTCCCTAAACCAAGCTGGATCCAATCTGCTTTCTCCACAAAAAGAAAGGCTTCTGACCATTGAGTTGGCACCAACGAGCCGTCAAATTTCAGAAATAAAATAAGGGATAGGATGAGTTGAACTACTGTGGCGAGGAGGGTAAATATTCTAATAATTTGATGTTGTTCTTTCGGTATAAAAAACACCAGAATAGCCACAACAAGCGGAACGAATATGATCAGACTTAATATATGCTCACCCATAGATCAAAACAGAAATATATACATCAAAATGACCATCACAAAAAGCATCAAAGCAAGCTGGGTTTGAATACCTGGAGCCTGCATCTTGGACAACAATTTTCCAAGCCATTTAAAAATACCAGCGAAAAAATTGACAAGTCCGTCAACAAAATACTTATCAATAATCCAACTAATTTTTGCAATCACAATCCCCACTACACCAATTCCGTCTACAACTTTGTTGATCACCTTTTTATCAAACCAAAAAGCGAAGTTACTCACGATTAAAAAACCTGTACTCACGAAATCATAGCACCTCTGCACCATCCATCCTTCGAGTAATAAATTAAAAATCGGTCCATTAT
This sequence comes from uncultured Marinoscillum sp., assembly GCA_964353015.1. Classification (GTDB taxonomy): domain Bacteria; phylum Bacteroidota; class Bacteroidia; order Cytophagales; family Cyclobacteriaceae; genus JAMZMI01. The sequence goes on from CAYGUA010000006.1 coordinate 79,540, forward strand.
TCTGCTGATTGAGCTTGTATGTGGAAATCGAGATGGAACCCGGCTTAAATTTGAAATAACTCAATCCTACGCCTACAGAAACAATTAAAATCGAACCTACAATCAAAAACATCCCACCTTCTGCATGAGCTACAGATTGGATCACTCCATAAAATATATAATTGGCTAAATACCACCCATGAGAATTAAAAGGATTCATTGATGAAAATATCCAAATAGATCCAATTGCTAATAAAGCAAGTGGAAGTTTCACTTCTTTAAAAGGCTCAAAATTATTCTTTAAATCCAGAATATATTCAGTCTTTGGCTTGTCAAAAAACACAATCAAAATCTGTCTGGTGATATAAAATGGAGTTAATAATGCTGTAAAGAAGGACATAACCAAGACAGTTAAAGAAACAGGCGATGTTCTGTTCTCTTGAAACCACTCCAGCGTAGCGCCGAGGATGCCTTCTTTTGACAAAAACCCAGATGTAAATGGCAAACCAGCCAAAGCCGCCCCGCAGACAATATAAATGATGAACGTAAAAGGGAGATATTTTTTCAATCCACCCATATTTCTCATATCCTGCGCATCAATATCGTGATTGGTCTTATGCATGAAATGAATAATATTTCCTGCAGCAAGAAAAAGCCCCGCCTTGAAAAAAGCGTGCGTCCACAGATGAAAAATTGAAGTCTCAAAAGCACCTACCCCAACTCCCAAAATCATATATCCAAGCTGGGAAATAGTTGAATAAGCGAGTACGGCCTTAATATCATTTTGAACTACAGCGGATAAGCCAGCCATTGTGGCCGTGAGACCTCCAATGAAAGCGATGACAAGAAGCACATCTTCAGTAAGGACAGGAAATACTCGCACCAGCAGGTAAATACCTGCTGTAACCATGGTAGCCGCATGAATGAGCGCGGAAACGGGAGTTGGTCCAGCCATGGCCTTATTGAGCCATCCAAAAAACGGAAACTGAGCCGATTTACCAAAAGCACCTATCGCCAATGCTAGTCCTGCAAAAGTGAGCGTAAGATCACTTCTTAAAGGTTTTAATTCAGAAATATAAGATTGATCAAATACAGTAATTAGCAGAATAATACCAATTAGAAAACCCGCATCCGCCACACGGTTTACCATAAAGGCCGTTCGTGCACTTGTCGCTTTGTCGGTTTCCTCAAACCAAAACCCGATAAGTAAATATGATGAGAAGCCAACCATCTCCCAAAACATAAACAATAAAATGAGGTGATCTGATGCAAGCAAACCGAGCATGGAAGTTGTGAAAAACCCCAACATAAAAAAATATCTCCTGATGCCCGGATCTCCTTTCATATAATGAACCGAGAAGATGTGAACAAGCAGTGAAATAAAATAAACCAGAGCGATGAGTGTAGCACTTAGCGAATCAATTTGAATTCCCATCTCCATCGAAGGAATCCAGCTCCATCTCAATATCACTGCTCCTTGCAATAGTTGATAAATGGCTGCAATGAATCCAGCACTCATGAAAATGATAGTAGATAAATAACTTTTCCGATTAGGTAGAAAATAACCAAACAGCCCACCCACCAATGGTAGAAAAAGAATCAATAGGATATGGAATAATTGGGCTTCCACGGTCAGTCTTTCAATTGATCAAGTTTGTCCAGACTGGTTGTATGATATTGCTTAAACACATTCAATAAAATCGCGAGTGCAATAGCCACTTCAGCTGCCGCTAACACAACAGAAAATACTGCGAAGACCTGCCCTGACATTGAAGGATCATATTTTGAAAATGCAACCAGATTAAGATTTGCTGCATTGAGAATGAGTTCAATCCCGAGCAAAACAAAAACTGCATTTTTTTTCACCAATACAATCAAAATCCCCACACAAAATATGAAAGCAGAAAGCACGAGATAAAAATTTAATGGAATACTGCTCATGAATCTGATTTTTTGGCCAGGAATGCAGCACCAACCAATGCCACTAATAATAAAAAGGCAATGAGCTCAAATGCAATAAGATGATCTGTCAGATAAAGTACACCTATTTGTCTTGTTTGATTTATTTGTTCAGTAACTCCGTGTATCCATTTTTGATCTGAACTAATGATGGCTGATACCAGAAAAAACATCAAAGCAAGAGAAATAATAATGGCAGGAAAAAGCTGTTGATGCTCAGTAAATACACCTGCCTTTTTAGTACGGTTCGATAGCATCACACCAAAAATCAATAGCACCACAATACCTCCGGCATAAATCATGATCTGAACTACAGCCATAAAATCAGCACTCAAAAGCACATACAATGCGGCCATTCCCAACAGACTTATTGCAAAGGCAAATGCCGCGCGGATCACATTTTTGGTGAATACCATATAGATGATCGGAATCGCTACCATACTAGCAAAAACGAAAAACAGACTACTCAACGGAATCTCCATCATTCTTCGGTTTTTGTTTTACAATAGGTCTGGGCCTGAATTTAGGCCTTGGTTTTTCTTCCTTTCCTGCTAATTCTTGTGATGGGCTATTTTGCGCATCTGAAGCAGGTGTTACTTTTTTTGAATCATCGGAATCACCCGATTTTTTAATCATGGGTTTGGGCCTAAACACAGGTTTTGCTTTGATTTCTGGCTTTTCTTCAGCTGTCTCTGCCTTTGGTTTTATTGCAGGCATTTTTGGCCTGAACACAGGCTTAGCTAATTTATGTTCAATCACCTCCGCAGTAGAAATCGAAGTTTTTTCAAGATCAGCAATTGCATCACCTTTATTTGCTTCTGCTAATTTCAATTTTTCAGCCTCTTTCTTTTTGTCAGCTTCATCCGCTTCCTGACGCTTTTGTGCAATTTCAACCAGACTCATCTCACCAAAAGCATATTTATGATCTTTGACATCAAATTCGCTGAAGTCATATACTTTGGTCATAGTGAGGCATTCTGTGGGGCAAACGGTGGTACATAATCCACAGAAGCAGCACTTGCCCATGTCTATATCAAATTTTGCCGCATACAGCCTTTTCGGTGTACCGTCTGACGTCAGGCCAATTGTCTCAGTAGATTTTATTGGTTCGATATCAATACAATCTACTGGGCAGATTTTGGCGCATTTGTCACAAACTATGCAGTCATCAATTTCATTGTGCAACCGATAACGACCAATATCGGGAACTGGGAATGACTCGTGTGGATATTGCAATGTGAATATGCCTTTGTCCACATCAAAATAATTTTCATCTGCAACTCCTATTGGTTTTCTTAGTGTTGTTGCATCTTTCAAATAGGTCAAAGTGAGTTTCAGACCACCTGAAAGGGTTTTAAATGAATCTTTGATGTTTTTCAGATAGCTACTCATATCACCCACAATTTCCAGATCCCTACTATGAATATCAATAAAACCGACACTGGGGTCAGGTATTTCCAGCTAAAAGACATCAACTGATCCACACGCAAACGTGGATAGGTCCATCTAGCCATCATTTGGATAAAGATAAAAAACATGGTTTTCCCTATTAACCAGAAAGCTCCCCAAACCGGTCCATTCGTGAGTTCTGCAAGCTGCAAGGAGCCAATGTTTGGTAGCGGTGAATACCAACCACCAAAAAACAAAATGGACGTAAGAAAACAAACAAGCAACATCATTCCATATTCGGACAACATGAAAATCCCCCATCTAAATCCTGAGTACTCTGTATGATAACCTCCTATTAATTCAGATTCAGATTCGGGCAAATCAAAAGGCACACGATTAGATTCTGCTAGTCCTGATATAAAGAAAATAAGAAATGCAATTATCAATATCGGCATTCTGAAAATATTCCAGGATAGAAACCCACCAATAGCTGTAACGTCTACTGTTGGTATTCCAAATAAATATGAGGGGTCATTAGAATAAACACCTTGTTGAGATGTAATCATTTGCAAATCAAGGCTTTGAGAAACCATCACAACTGCCAATACGCTCAAACCAAGAGGTATTTCATATGACACAATCTGAGCGACAGATCTCATAGATCCATATAGAGCAAATTTGTTATTTGAGCCCCAACCAGCCAATAGAACCCCTAAAACATCAAGGGATACAATAGCCAATAAGAAAAATATTCCTGTATCAACTGATGCTCCTGAAATGTCTTTGTTGAAAGGCAAAATGGAATATCCAGCAAATATGGATGCGAAAACGATAATTGGAGAAGCCAGAAAGAGCGATTTATCAACTGCTTTTGGAACAATATCTTCCTTTTGCAACATCTTTAACAGATCCGCCACAGTCTGAATTATTCCTTTAGGACCCACTTCCATTGGTCCGAGGCGGTTTTGCACAAATGCAGCAATTTTTCTCTCGCCGTAAACAGCCACTATCACGAAACCAAGTAGAAACGGAAGAAAAATTAAAAATGTGATCATTTGGTTGATCGAAACTTTGGGTTCAATTAAAAGGCTAAGTTAAGGATGAAAAGTAGTAGGTGATATAGTAATTTTTAAAAGTCTGATGGATTGATAAAATATTCTGCATATCGTTCATTTTCTTACAATCCCTAATTCATAAATTAAATTTCATTGAAATTTTTGCAATAATTATTTGCAATTCTGAAAGAACTAAAACACAATTTTCGCAATCACCCTGGATAATGCGATTAGTGTAAAAATTCAAGCATTCGTCGAATTAATAGCTTAAAACTTTTACAAAATTTGGTTTAGTACTTAATTTTGTCTCAGATTTTAGGCATGAGGAACCTGAAATGATAAATTATTTAATTTATTAAAATTTTATTTCGAAGCATATGAAGAGGATATTACTACTACTATTTGTTGTTAGCTGCTACAACATCAGTTTAGCACAAGGTGATGATAAAATTTTCCAGTTTGAGATGATGGAGGATAAAATTGATCTTTCATCCTTGAGCGGAAATCAAACTTTTGATCATTTTTTAGGAGTCGAGGTAGGTAAAAAATTATTTCTACTTCAAGAAACATACACCTGGAGATCTGAACCAGATCCAATGAAACCAACTCCTACAATTGTTATTGAAAAGCCAGAAATTTACAATAACATCAAAAAATTGGAGAGATACTACAAAAAAGGAATCAAGAAAAGTTTAATAGAAGAAGAAATAGCTAAATCTGAGTTTACAAAAATTTTAGATATCGCTTTGCAAGTTAGGTTTCAATCCACGGAAGATTTCGAATCACATCTTCAGGGTCTGAAAGATGAAGAAGATATTGTGGCTGTATTCTCGCAAAAGGTACAAATGAATTATTATTAAGATCTAAAATAAGAACTTAGGAAAGCCAATCATGATGTTTGGCTTTTTTTATGTCTTTTACTCTCTTAACAAAATTTACTCTTTCCCATCATTCATAAATCGCTGACACCAGTAGTGTAAACTAAGTGGACAATATGAGTAGAAATGCCTAATCTGCTCTTGAAATCAACTTTGAGATGAAAACATTATCACTTACACTTTTATTTCTGTTCCCTGTTATGCTTCGTGCTCAGGCTGATATGGAATCCATTGACAAGTATATTTCATCTGCACGTGCAGACTGGCAGATTCCGGGCATGTCTGTTGCCATTGTAAAGGATGGAAAAGTTGTATTAGCCAAGGGTTATGGATTTAAAACCTCAGGAAAACAAGACGTAGTTGATGAAAACACACTTTTCGCAATCGCTTCAAATACAAAAGCATTTCTATCTGCAGCATTGTCCATTTTGGTTGATGAAGGTCAGATTTCGTGGGATGACAAAGTGAGAAAATATATACCTGAGTTCACCCTATATGACTCTTATGTGAGCAATGAAGCCACCATTCGTGATCTACTTAGTCATAGGGTTGGTTTGGGTACTTTTAGTGGCGACTACATGTGGTACAAGTCAAATTTGGAAGTCAAAGATTTAATTCTAAAACTCAAATATTTACCACAAGATTATTTATTTAGAAGTGGCTATGGCTACTCCAATCTCATGTACATCACCGCCGGAGAAGTAATATTGAGGGTGACAGGAAAAAATTGGGATGAATACATCGAAGAGAAAATATTTGACCCTTTGCAAATGGAAAGCACCATCACTTCCACCAATCAATTGCAAAAATCAGGCAACATAGCCTCCCCGCATAAACCTTTCGAGGATGGCAATGAAGTATTGAGATGGGTGAATTGGGACAACATGGGAGCTGCCGGAGGCATCATTTCTAATGCCACAGACATGAGTAAATGGATGATCATGCAACTCAATAATGGGATTTGTGATGGTGACACCATTTTGAGTAAAGTCCAGCAAAACATTATGTGGACACCTCAAAACAATTTTAACCTTTCTGAAAAATCAAAAATGAGGATTCCCGGAAGACATTTTTCGGGATATGGTCTTGGGTGGAAATTAGAAGATTATTACGGAAATATGATGGTTTCTCACACAGGAGGTTATGACGGCATGTATTCCCAAGTTACTCTGATTCCAGATCTCAATTTAGGCATTGCTGTAATGACCAATTCGATGAAAAGTATAGCTTCACCTTTGTCATATTATATCCTCAACCAATATATCTCAAAAGAAAATCGGGATTGGTCTCGAGAATGGCTTGAGGAAAATAAAAATGCTTCTAGTGAACCAAGTCAAGTCCAAAAGATCGTGAATGCTCAGGTGAAAAAAACCAAGCCTACTTTACCAAATGCGGCTTATGAAGGTGTTTATAATTCTGGCTTTCATGGAGATGTTGTGATTACAAAATCAGATAAGACTTCCCTTCGAATAGCATTCAAAAATGCACCGGCACTCTCTGCTACCTTGACTCATTGGCATTACGACACCTGGCAAATCATCTGGGATGAAACACATGCCTGGTTTGATTTCGGCACAGTTCAATTTATACTTGACAATAAGTTAGATGTAAAAGGTATGAAAATCGATGTGCCGAATTACGACATATTTTTTGATGAGTCTGATTTGAAAAAAATTGAGTGAATCTTATTTTTCCGTTAAAAAATCGATTCCAATTCAGCTTCAATCAAGATTAAATTGCACGAATTGGAGAATTCTCTGAAATAGAGAAAAAACTCAAAACTCAAAAAAATAAACTGATGGATGGATTATAAAATCGGTCTTTATATTGCTAAAAAGCCTATAAAAGAAGAAAGCCCGGCATGAAAAACCGGGCTTGCAAGTAAAGAGTTAGAACTTAAGCTAATAATTGGGATAAATATAGTCAATTTGTAATAGCAATCAAAAGATCACTTTGAGTAATAATATGAACTTCATTTTTATCATCCCTAACTAACACCGCCCTCATATCTTTATTAATCAGAGAAGAAAGAACATCAATGGTATTGTCCATTCCTACAAACCGAAATGATTCATCCATTATTTCCTTCACTGGCCTATTTCTTATGTCAGGATTTTCAATGATGCTTTTGAGGACTTTGGTGTCATTCAAGCTTCCTACAAACTCATCGCCATCTACAACCGGGATCTGATCTATACTATTAAGATTCATGGCCATAATTGCTTCGCTCACCTTGGTTGTAATCTGAATGGTTTTAAGTTCTGCCTTGCCATTTTTTGCCTTGATGATGTCGCGTGCTGTTGCAAACTTTCTTGATTCAAGAAAACCATGATCCTTCATCCAATTGTCATTATAAATTTTTCCTAAATATCTGGTGCCATGATCTGGTAAGATTATCACCATTACATCATCTTCATTTAGATTTTCTCTGGCGTATTCCAACGCCCCAAATACCGCAGATCCACATGACCAACCAACAAACAAGCCTTCTTCTCTGGAAAGCCTTCTGGTCATGATTGCTGCATCTTTATCAGTCACTTTCACAATATGATCCACCATGCCAAAATCCACATTCTTTGGTAGAATATCTTCGCCAATGCCCTCGGTCAAATAAGGATAAACTTCAGTTTGATCAAATTGTCCCGTTTCCTTGAATTTTTTAAAAACCGAACCATATGTATCCACACCCACAGTAATCACTTCAGGATTTTGTTCTTTCAGAAATTTCGAAGTTCCGCTGATGGTTCCACCTGTGCCCATTCCAGCAACATAATGGGTGATTTTTCCATCAGTATCGCGCCAAATCTCTGGTCCCGTAGTTTCGTAATGGGCTATGGTGTTTGATGGATTATCATATTGATTTGGATAAAAAGAATTTGGAATATCTGCATTCAGCTTTTTGGCTACTGAATAATATGATCTGGGATCATCTGGTGTCACATTGGTAGGACAAACAATCACCTCTGCCCCTACTGCCCGCAGCACATCCATTTTTTCTTGTGACTGCTTATCTGCCAAGGTGAAAATACATTTATATCCTTTGGCAATCGCCACCAAAGCCAATCCCATACCAGTGTTTCCTGATGTTCCTTCAATTATGGTCCCACCTGGTTTCAAAACACCTGATTTTTCAGCATCTTCTATCATTTTCAATGCTATTCTATCTTTAATGGAATTCCCAGGATTGAAATATTCAACTTTGACTAAAACAAGTCCTTTTATGCCTTTAGTCACAGAATTTAACTTGACTAAGGGGGTGTTTCCGATGGTATCGATTAATGTATGGTAGTAGTGCATGAATGAATTTTGAATAAAAAATAAAGTTATCACAAATACGAACGATAGACCTGAGATGGGCGGCACTTTTTGCTAACTTTCAGGTTGATAAGAACGGAAATAGGTTTATTATGGCTCAGGTGAGGAATTCATTGACAAAAGAAACAAAATCTCAGAATGTACATCTGAGGCATTTGCAATTGTCCGATTACCCACAGGTCAAGGAGATCATGATCAAAGTCTATGGGAATCTCAAAAAAACATATTGGGAAAAATTGGATATCAAAAGACTTTTGGAAATCTTTCCCGAAGGTCAACTATGTATCGAGTTGGATGGAAAAATGGTGGCCGCCGCGCTTGCTATCATAGTAGATTATAAAAAATTCGGAGATAATCACACCTATAGTCAGATCACTGGCCAAGAGACATTCAGCACGCATGACCCAGAGGGAAATGTGCTTTATGGCATTGATGTATTTGTGCATCCTGATCATCGAGGACTGAGACTTGGACGCAGATTATACGATGGACGCAAGGAACTTTGCGAAAACCTGAATTTGAAATCGATAGTTGCTGGAGGCAGAATTCCCAATTATCAAAAACACGCTAAAGAATTTACTCCAAGAGAATATATTCAAAAAGTAAGAGACAGAGAATTGAGAGATCCAATCCTAAATTTTCAGTTGCTCAATGATTTTCACGTTAAGAAAGTTCTTAAGAACTATTTGCCAGGAGATATAGAATCAAAGGAATACGCAACACTCCTGGAATGGAATAATATTTATTATCAGGAGAAAGAAACATTGATCAATGCACCTAGAACATATGTTCGCATTGGTCTGGCTCAGCTACAAATGAGACCGCTTTCCAACATTGATGCATTGGTAGATCAGATGGAATATTTCATTGATGCTTTTGGTGATTATCAATCTGATTTCATCCTTTTTCCCGAATTTTTTAATGCCCCATTAATGGCCGAATACAATCATCTGGGGCCAGCTGATGCGATTCGTGGTTTGGCTAAGTACACTGAGCCACTAAGAGATAAGTTTATTGAATTTGCCATCTCCTACAATGTCAATATCATCACAGGATCAATGCCTGAAATGATCGAGGACAAACTTTACAACACTTCATTCCTGTGCAGACGTGACGGATCATGGGAAAGCACATCCAAAATTCATATCACACCAGGAGAAAAAAGTGCGTGGGGAATGTCTGGCGGTGACAAGGTGAAAGTTTTTGATACCGACTCAGGCAAAATTGGAATATTGATCTGTTATGATGTGGAGTTTCCGGAATTATCGCGTTTGTATGCAGAACAAGGCATGCAGATCCTTTTTGTTCCTTTTCTCACAGACACTCAAAATGGCTACAACAGAGTAAGATATTGTGCACAAGCCAGAGCGATCGAAAATGAATGTTATGTTGCCATCGCAGGTTGTGTTGGTAATCTCCCAAGAGTCAACAACATGGACATTCAGTATGCACAAAGTGCCATATTCACTCCATCAGATTTCGCTTTTCCTACGAACGCTATCAAATCAGAAGCTACTGCCAATTCGGAAATGACTGTTATTGGTGATATTGATTTGGAATTATTGAAAGAACTTCATGAATTTGGAAGTGTAAGAAACCTGAAAGACCGAAGATTAGATCTGTATCAAATCAAATTGAAGAGTTGATACAGGCTGTAGATGAATCATAATAGGTTTTACCAGCTTTCGTGGACATGCGGCTTGATATATTGATCATAGATTTTCTTGACGGCACTCATTTCCATATTTGTTAAAAATTCTCTCTTGATAGATTCAATATTGGAGTAAACCTGAGAAGGTCGGCTAGCTCCGGGAATTACTGTGCTTATTTCGTCAAACATCAAAATCCATTTGAGTGTCACTTCATACAATGCTTCAGTTTTAAAAGTTGTTTTCAAAGCATCAACAGCTTCAAAACCTGCTTTTAGAGGAACACCAGAAAATGTTTCTCCCTTGTCAAAAACCTCTCCGTTCCTATTGAAATTTCGGTGATCATCCTTCTCAAAATTAGATTCAGAACTAAGCTTTCCTGAAAGCAATCCACTTGCCAATGGCACCCGAACGATGATTCCAATATCCCTGGATTTTAGAATCTGAAAACATTGTTCTGCAGGTTTTTGTCGAAACATATTGAAGATGATCTGAACTGTTTCTATTACATCATATTCTGTCGCCTTTATAGCTTCTTCTACCTTTTCCACACTTACACCGAAATGTCTCACCTTGCCTGATGTCTTTATCTTTTCAAGCCTTTGGAAAATCTCATCCTTGAAATAAACAGCCGTAGGAGGACAATGTAGCTGAACCAGATCCAAATATGCTAACCCAGTATTGGTTAGCGCTTCATCCACATATCTTTCAAGAATTTCAGGGGTATATCCTTCCGCCAAATGCGGATTAATGCGACGACCGATTTTGGTGGCAATATAGAGTTGATCCCGATTGGAAGCTACCAATTTCCCGACCACCTGTTCGCTTAGTTGATTGTCATAAACATCAGCAGTATCCAAAAAATTAACGCCTTTCTCTAAGGCAGATTCGATAATTTCATTGGCAATTTTGAAATTAAAATCTTTACCCCAACCACCACCAACCTGCCAGGTGCCTAAAGAAATTTCTGAAATGTTTAGATTGGTTTTTCCTAGTCTTCTATAATTCACCTTTATAAATTTTAGTCTATATCTGATTCAATTCTTCATCAAAAAATCATCAAATGATATTCGAAAGAATGTTTACTTTGGCTCAATCAAACGAAAATAATGGAAAATAGAAAATTGGCAGTTTTTTGTGGATCGAGAACAGGAAATGAACCTGTATTTTCAGAAGCGGGAAAAATCCTGGCTGCATACATGGTAAGCAAAAATATTGATCTCGTTTATGGTGGTGGAAAAGTCGGCTTGATGGGCGTAATCGCAGATGAGATTTTGCGTCTTGGTGGTAAGGTATATGGTGTCATTCCTGAAAAACTCATGAAAATGGAAGTAGGTCATACCGGAATCACAAATTTGCAAGTGGTGGATACTATGCATGAACGAAAAGCACGTATGGCAAATATGGCTGATGCTTTTTTAGCTATTCCAGGTGGTATTGGCACACTTGAAGAAATTATTGAAGTGTTCACCTGGCAGCAAATTGGCTATCACAACAAACCCTGTGGTTTTCTAAACACCAATAATTACTACGACCATCTTTTTGCATTTTTCAATCAAATGGTAAATAAAGATTTTTTAACAGTTGATCATAAAAACAAGCTAATTGTAGAAGATGATGCGAAAACCATAATTGATCGGTTGTTTCCAGAATAATCCTTTCAGCTACAGTGCGGATTTTATGTATGTTAATTCATTTGGAAAAGCATACATTTTGTTCATATTAGGGTAATCTTTTTTTAATGTTTGACTAATTTACGGACAGAAAAAAAGTAACCACATCCTTTGATCCACGTGAAAAAGCAAAAGTATAAATGGGACAACTTCTTCCTCGGAATAGAAGTGGCTGCTTTTATATTATTTCTTTCTTTTATTGTCCTCAATAGCATATTCAAGTTTATTGGATAATTTTCCTCATCAGTATTTCATATCTTAACCTTAGTAGTAAGTTTATTCATCCTAATTCAGTTCAAGTGACTCGAAAGATCATTCTACTTATTTGTCTTTTGATTTTCTCTGAAATCATTCAGGCTCAGGTAGTAAAACACGGGTTGGCACAATTCGATTCCCTAGAAAATCCAGTAAAGCTGGATGGTGAATGGGAATATTATCCAAATCAAATTTTAAATACGGGTGAATTTGATTCATCAATAGAAAAATCATATCGAAACTTTCCGGGGACATGGGATATGCCCATAGGATATGCCACTTATAGAATGGCTTTGATCCTAAATCCAAAGGGTCAATGGGCGTTAAAAACACCGCCGCTTTATGGTGCCTTTGAATGTTATTTGAATGGAAATCTCATTTCCAAAAACGGGAAAGTCGGCAAAACCGAAGAAACAAATTCTCCAAGATGGGAGCAAATCACTGTACACCTAGAAAACTCAATCCTTCGTGATACCAATGAATTGGTAATTCACATTGCCAATTTTCGGCACAGTAGAGGAGGACCCGTGGATAGCATTATTTTAGGTCCGAATGACGCATTGATGAAAGGAAAAGATTTGATAGAAAAATTTGATTCTTTTCTTACTGGAGCCCTCATCATGGGTGGATTATTTTTCCTTGGTCTGTTCCTCTATGGAAAACAACAGCGAAACATCCTGTATTTCTCCTTACTCTGTATTTCCTTTTCCTATTATATCATCGGCAGTTCAAATTATGTTTTGAATGGCCTTTACCCTGATCTACCGTGGTGGCTCACATCCCGTCTTGAATATATTTCGCTCTATCTGTCTATAATTTTTATTGCGAAATTCACCGAAAGCACTTATCCCGAGGAAACACCAAAAATCATCAATCGGCCGTTTACTTATATGGCCATATTTTATTTGGCACTTCCTATTTTCACGCCAATATCAGTATTTACGTCGCTTCATATTTATTTCTTGTATGTCACGATCTTCATGTTGATTGTTGCCATTTACATCTATGCCAGAGCCGCAATCAACAAAAGAACAGGATCGATATACTCACTAATTAGCACTTCGATATTGATGGTGGTTTTACTGTTAAGAGCGATGAATGTTTTAGAAATCTACACTGCTCCTATCTACATCATTCCACTTGGATACATGATTTTCTTTTTTCTTCATTCTCTTACATTATCTCAACAGTTTGCCATCAATTGGCAAAATGCCAAGGAAGATGCCGAAGCTTCATTGAAGGCAAAATCAGAATTTCTCTCAATTATGTCTCACGAGATTCGCACACCTCTGAATGGTGTGATCGGCATGGTACACCATTTACTGATGAGTCAGCCCAGAGCTGATCAAGTGGAAACGATCAATTCGCTCAAGTTCTCCTCAGACAACCTTCTCAGCTTGATCAATAACATCCTTGATTTCAACAAAATTGAGGCTGGTAAAATTGAATTTTCCAATAATACCTTTGATCTTAAGGAGCTTGGCAACAACATCATTTCAGGATTCAAACCGCAGGCTGAGCAGAAAGAAAATAATATAAATTTTGTTTGCGTGACACCTCATGATTTGATTGTGAAAAGCGACAAAGGAAAATTATCTCAAGTACTTTCTAATCTGATCAGCAATGCAGTGAAGTTTACTAAAAACGGATCAATCACTCTTGCAATAGAAGAATTAGACAGATCAGAAAAAGAAGTAACTGTCAGGTTCAAAGTATCTGACACTGGAATTGGCATTGAACCCAGCAAAATGAATATGATTTTTGATACTTTCAGTCAGGCTGATTCTAATATTCATGAAAATTACGGTGGGACAGGATTAGGGCTTACCATTTCCAAAAAACTCCTTCAACTGCAGGGAAGTGACATTCAGGTAAAAAGCAAGATTGGAAAAGGTTCAGAATTCTCATTTGAACAGATTTTTACCATCGGTGACAACATAAAATCAATGAAATCAAACAAAACAAACCCATTGCTAGCTGAATCATATCTCACTGGATACAACATTCTTCTTGTTGAAGACAATGCGATGAACGTCCTGGTGGTTCGTAAATACTTAAACAATTGGGATGCTACTTGCACACTTGCCAACGATGGTCAGGAAGCCATCGATATTTATAACGATAAGCTAATCGATGCAATATTGATGGATATCCAAATGCCAATTTTAGATGGATATGAAACAACCAGAAAATTAAGAAGCAATGGTGTGAAAGTGCCAATTATCGCTTTAACAGCCGCGGCATCAGATGACATCACCAAAAAAGTAGAAGAATCAGGCATGGATGATTTCATCATTAAGCCTTATCATCCGGAGGAACTATTTCAAAAATTAAGAGCCCATTTAACAATGGAGCCTAAATCATTGAAGAAATAGTTTTTGTGAATTCACCCCTCCTTTATTACCATAATACCCAAACATCTATCACTTCTCGGTGATTTTATCAAAGAGCTAATGCATGCGCTCTTTTTTCATGCATCAAAGAGTCAAACCGAGATAATGATTTTAGATTTGCCACATGGCAAGTGAAGATCAGGCATTTTATCTGGAGGAGTTAAATCCCCCACAAAAAGAAGGAGTAATAAACACGGAAGGACCAACAATGCTTATAGCTGGAGCAGGTTCTGGAAAAACCCGTGTTTTGACTTACAGAATCGCACATCTGATCAGACATCACAAGGTAGATCCTTTCAATATCATGGCGCTAACATTTACAAACAAAGCAGCCAAAGAAATGCGAAACAGGATTGAGTCGATCGTAGGTGGAGAAGCCAGAAATCTGTGGATGGGTACATTTCACTCTGTTTTTGCAAGAATATTGAGATCTGAAGCTGGCAGACTGGGCTACCCGAGCAACTTCACCATTTATGATACGGATGACTCCAAAACCTTGATCAAGCAGATAGTAAAAGAACTCAATCTGGATGACAAACTTTACAAAACGAACCTGGTGTACAACAGGATTTCTGCTGCTAAAAATAGATTGGTTTCATGGCAGGAATATATGCGTGATCCGATCTACGAAGAGGATGATGCCGCCAACCGCCGACCTGAAATGGGTAAGCTTTATAAAATTTACTCTCAAAGATGTTTCCAGGCAGATGCCATGGATTTTGATGACTTGCTTTATCAAACGAATATTTTGTTTCGGGATCATGTAGATGTACTCAACAAATACCAGCATCGCTTTCATTATCTATTAATCGACGAGTTTCAGGATACAAATATTTCACAATATGTGATCGCCAGAAAACTAGCTGCGGTTCGACAAAATATTGCTGTGGTTGGTGACGATGCACAGAGTATTTACGCTTTTCGTGGAGCTGACATCCAAAATATTTTGAATTTTGAGCGGGATTATCCTGATCTCAAAATCATCAAACTAGAGCAAAATTACAGATCCACTAAGACCATTGTGGAAGCTGCAAATTCGGTGATAAATAAAAACACAGCGCAACTCAAAAAAAGCGTCTGGACAAGCAATGAAGATGGTGAACTCATTGAATTGATCAAAGCTACCACGGATAATGAAGAAGGAAAATTAGTCGCCTCCTCCATTTTCGAAACCAAAATGAAAAATCAGGCTGGTAATAATGAATTTGCCATTCTTTATAGAACAAACAGCCAATCAAGAGCGATGGAAGAAGCCTTGAGAAGAAATAATCTTAAGTATAGAGTAGTGGGTGGGTTGTCTTTTTATCAAAGGAAAGAAATCAAAGATTTGATTGGCTATCTGAGATTCATTGTGAATCCAAATGATGAGCAAGCCATGCGCCGAATCATCAATTTGCCCAAAAGGGGAATAGGACCTGGAACTATCGAAAAAATGGTAATTGCTGCAAATGAAGAAAATAAATCTTTAGGTGAAATTCTTAATAGAGCTACCTCTTTTGTAGGTGGGCGTGGCGGAACGCAAGTAGAAAATTTTGCAGCATTGATCAAAAGTTTCAGACTGACAAATGAGAAAAAAGATGCCTACGAAACAGCTGCACATGTCGCCAAAACTTCCGGCTTGCTCAAGGAACTCTATGAAGATAAAACCATAGAAGGCCTAAGCCGGTATGAAAATGTGCAGGAACTTCTGAATGCAATTAAGGAATTTACCGATGATGCGGAGCGGGAAGACAAAAGCCTGAGTGCTTTCTTACAAGAAGTAACCTTACTGACTGACGAGGATCGATCTGAAAATCCAGATGAGGCCATCACTTTGATGACGATACATAGCTCCAAAGGATTGGAATTTAATTATGTCTATATCGTAGGCATGGAAGAGGAATTATTTCCTTCGCAAATGATGCTCAGCAGTCGTGCTGATCTGGAGGAGGAAAGAAGACTTTTCTATGTCGCCATTACCAGAGCCAAAAAGAAAATCAACATGAGCTATGCGCTAAGTCGATACAGATTTGGCACGCTTCGCAATTGCGAACCGAGTAGATTTTTGGAAGAAGTAGATGCGCAATACATCAAAATCAATAAAAAATTCAGCACTACAGCTCCGCTCAGTTCAGCGGATAGCTATATCACCAAAAACTTTGTCAATAACCTGAAAAAGGACAAAGTGAACAGGCAATTTGCCTCAACTCCCGATCATAAGCCTAGTGCTGATTTCAAACCATCTGATACGTCCACACTCACCGCAGGGATGAAAGTAGAACATCCAAAATTTGGTTTTGGATCAGTGAGCCAAATAGATGAGGATGGAGCCAACCGTAAGGCCAAAGTGAATTTTGATTCCGCTGGTGAAAAAACCTTACTACTCAGTTTTGCCAAGTTGCGAATCATAGAAGAATAAGTTTGATTTGAATTTAATATTTCTCATATTGAAAATTCAAGGTATTTCAATAAATTGAATTTTTATTACTATTTCATTCAATATAATTAACATATCATTGAATGAAAAGCAATATTTTATTCTATAATTGCAAATATTTACAATTAAATATTTGCAATTGTGAAGCTACCCGAATTTGAACTTCTTGCTCCTGTTTACGACGAGGCTCACGAAATATTTCTCAATCAGGGAGACATACTTACGGAGCAATTCGCCAAGGCGGATTATTTCTATTTTCTGATTGAAGGAGAAGTCAGTTTTTTCCTAAATGTCGAAGAAGGACTTGAAGAACTTCAGGTTGGCAATACAAATGAACCAATGACTCCCATTGGCTGGAGTGGACTTATTTCCCCAAACAGATATGCTTCAACATCAAAAATATCTTCTACAACAGCCAAGCTTTTGTGTTGGGAGTTTTCAGCACTGGAAGAAAAACTCAAGGACAATGATCTCAGCAATGCATTGATCAAACTTATTTGCTCAAGATGTACCTTTCTGATTAGAGAAGCCATTGATTTGCTGAGTTCTTTTTCACCAAACATAACAGGAGAACAGGCGCTTGTTTCTCTGGAAGAATTTCAAAATACACGACTACCTGAAGAACAGGATATTGTTCAATTCTTAAGAAAATCTCCATTTTTCGAAATCTTCGAAGAAGATCAGCTGGAATTCCTCGCGAGACATGTAGAAAGACGTCAATTCCGAGTGAACGATACTGTATACGAGCAGGAAAATATGATCGAAGGGATTTATATATTAGTTTCTGGGAAAATCACTTTCACATACACTGATCCGCAAGACAAGACAATCGGATTTCGAAATATGAATACTCCTGGATTCATGGTAGGATGGACTGCTTCAATCGGAGCAAAAACCCTCATGAACGCCACCGCATTACAGGAATCTGTTTTGTATTACATACCAACAACCGCCCTACTGTGGATTTCGAACCGTGATTCCAATTTCGCAAGAGAGTTTCATTACAGATTGCTTTGGTTGATAGGGCATCAACTTCAGGCGATCCGGACGCGATTCATTTCGCTAAAATTCAACAGAGAAATCATAGCCATCAGCAATCTGATAGAGCAAAACAGTACAAATTTAGATTTGTGGTCCCCTTTGCATAAAGTGCCACATTTACTTCAAAACAAACTCACCATAGAAAATGCTGTGGATATTCTCACCAAGCTGAAGCAAGATGGAGATGCGCTGGAAAGAAACATTTCTTCCCTTTGCCTTGACACCATGAATGAGGTGACTAAAGAGTTGAAATTTTATTCCGGCCTGGTTGGCGTATATCAGTCAGTAGTAAAGCAGCCAGAAAATAAGCCTGCAGATGAAGTGAGAAAAATCTGTGCTGAAAATTTTTCCAAAGTATTCGAAAATACATCTACAATAATTTCCGGCTGGTCAAACCTGCCAGACGAACCTGGTCACATATTCATTTATAACCATCTGAGAAATCATCCATACAACACCTTACCAAACAATTTTCAAATAACTCTGGATTCTCATTTCATCAGTTCGGAAATCCTTTATAAAAAATATGGTGATCCGGGAATTAGAATTGTGAGGATTGGGCGAGGCGGTGAGTACGCACATCAGGATTATTATCAGAGACTTGGACATATCGATGTTTACACCAATGAATCTGATCCAAAAACCAATACAAAAGAATATCGTGATGAGAAAAGAAAGGAATTTTACGATTTCGCGCAATCGTATTTAAGGAATAAAAACAATTTGTTGATCAGTCCTGAAGGCACCTCTTTTAGCACGGAAGAATCTCCGGGAGCCTTTAAATCCGGGGCTTTTAGGCTCGCCTTGAATTGCAATCCTGAGCCACTCATCGTTCCCATATCCATTGCTAACTTTGATAAGAGGGTAAGGAAAAATACTTTTTCAGTAATTATCAACAAACCATTTAAAGTAAGCGAGTACATCAAAGACACACAAAGCAAAACCGACATGAAAATTTTCCTCAAGGATCTAAGAAAAAAATACTCCGACTATGTGGGAGAAGCGGTTTTGCAATCAACCGAACAAATTAAAAAGTCCGCCAATGGAAGAACAGGGGTTTGATCCAAATATGTTTGAAGAAGAAATAGCCGCATTAGAGAAAAAAATAGCGAGCTGGCCCTCATTTGATCAACTGGTCATATTTTATGGAAGTTCATCTTTCAGACTTTGGGACACAATAGAAGAGGATCTTGCTCCATTGAATGTACTGAACCTTGGGTTCGGAGGATCATCTTTTAGCTGGTGCATTCATTATTTCAGCAGACTGCTTGGGGTGATCCCAAAGGCTTCTCACATTGTATTTTATTGCGGCGACAATGATTTGGATAATGGATTATCTCCTGAGAATGTGATGAAAAAATTCAGAAAATTGCTTGAGATTACCAGAGATGATTTTCTCACTACTCCCATTTCAGTACTAACAATCAAGCCTAGCCCCTCACGCACCTATCTTCAATCGAAAATCAAACTTACCAACGATCTGATCAGAAAAGATTTGATTGGACTTCCGAAAGCTTATCAAATAAATATTTTCGATTCAATGCTCAACGAAAGAGGTGTGGCCAGACCTGAGCTATATTCGGAGGATGAGCTTCACATGAATGAGAAGGGTTATAAAATCTGGAAGGGCATCATTCGCAGACATTTTGGTGTCTAAAGTCACTTAGCTAAGACATTCCTCTTTTCTTGATAGCCTAAGACTTTATCGCTATCTCCCAAATTTTGTGACACAACAATCAGGTCATCAAGGCATTCAGAACAATCATTTTTTAATTTAAACGCCAAATCAAGATAACGGGCAGCTGCTCTGTAATTAGCTATTTTCCTGGTTTCATCCGATTGGGAATACAAATCACCAAGCGCTAAATAAGTAATACCCAACAAAAAATTTACTTCAAAATCTTCTTTAATAACCTGAGCGGCATTGAGATGATTGATGGCTCGATTATAATAATTGATTTTGACAGGTACATCAGTCGTCACACGTGCTATTTCTAAAGCCTCCTCAGATGCTGCAAGCAATCCTTCAAACAATTCGGAGAGTTCGTTTGTAGCTCTTTCCGACCAAGATTCTAATTCAAAAGATTTAACTTTTATTAGATCATTGTATGCACTCAAAAATGGATTTGCAGGCAATTGCTCAGATTTCACACCAGAAATTGCTAATTTTTTCATTGCAATGGCTCTGTAAAAATAAGCTTTGGCACTTTCATCTGCATTTAATGTTTCTTCATCTTCAAGTGCAGTATTAATATCACGAATGGTACGCTCATATGCTCCTCCTGAAAATGCAATTATCGCACTTGAAATGTACCTTTGCTGTGCACTTGAAATGCTACAAATTAAAGTGAGTGTTATGTATAATATTCCCTTCATCACCGCTAGTCTCAATTGCAAAACTACAACCTATTGAAAGCAATAAACCTATAATGGCTGAAAAAGAAACGATTGTACTACCTCCCAAATATTATCTGGACTACTTCCGTTTCCTGATCGAATTTGTATGTGACAAATCTGGCCATCTGTTAGGTGAGCCTGGCGAAAACTTTATTCGTGATTTTAATAATCTAGATGAAGATGCTCAATGCCTGATGATGCGAATGGCCAACCGAAAAGGTGAGTTTTTCAGATTATCTAAACTGAGCTATGAAGAAATAGGCAACATCGGCCAGGCTACAGAGACACTTGTGGAAGCTGGATTCGTTTCCCTTGATCCACCGCAGGATCACCGGCTTTTTCATTTATTTACAAAAGGGGAGCTTTCAAATCTTTTCCCCGAAAGGAACATAAAAATCAAGAAAAAAGAAGAAGTACTGCTTGAATTCGCGGAGGATTCCAGACATGAAGAATACCTGAAATTACAATCACTGGACACAATCATAACTTTTCTAAGACAGGAAGAAATTGAATTTGTTAAGCTGCTTTTTTTCGGACATTCTCATGGAATGATGACCGAATTTGTCATCAGAGATATTGGAAATATCAAACTTGAAAATCTTGACGGCCACAATTTTACACCTTGGTTTGATAGTCATGAAGAGGCCAAAGCCATTTTTGAATTATCAAAAATTAATCGTGCCATTTACGAATTCATTCAAATAGGGCTGCCCGAAGATTTGCTTGAAATCATCGCACCGATCAACTGGAGCAGCATGATCAACTTCCGCAATGCGCGCAAACAAGGAGACAAACTGATGTTGCGGCTGGGAGAATATTTTGAAAAGACGGGTTTTTTGGAAGAGGCGTTGAATTATTTTGCTTTAGCCAGGAAGCATCCAAGTAGGGAGAGGCAAATCAGAATCTATCAAAAGCTTGGTAGGACACAAGAAGCGATAGAGCTAGCCGAATTTGTCTTCGAAAACCCATATAATGCCAGTGAAAAGATTTTCGCAAAGGATTTTATAGCAAAATCTGGCACTCGTAATTTGCGAAGCACAACAACCAGAATCAAAAACAGTAATGAAATAACAGTAAGCGGAGGTGGTCTAAAGAGAGTGGAAGAAAAAGCACTCGAACACTTCGAAGCTTTAGGTTTCCAAGGCATTCATTCAGAAAATTATCTCTGGCGCGCCATATTCGGTTTGATGTTTTGGGATGAATTATTTGATGCCAATTTAGCAGCATTTCATCATCCACTGCAGCGCGCACCTTCGGACCTTTATTCAACAGGTTTTTATGAATCAAGAAAGGAGATTTTGATTAGAAGAACCAAATCATTTCATTCCAAAAATCAACTTCTGACTCATTTGATTCAGACGTATAAATCCAAAGAAAACATCAACAATCCACTCGTCTCGTGGCATGAATCGCTCCTTCCAGCTATTACTGCCTGCATACCATTATTGCCGCTAGCTGGCTTGAAAAAAGTGATGTTTGAAATTGCTAAAAATGTAAAAGACAACAGCACGGGATTCCCTGATCTTTTTATTTGGACTGAAGACAGTTATCATTTCTACGAAATAAAATCACCGAACGATCACCTCTCTTCACAACAACTTTTTTGGTTGGACTTCTTCGAAGAACAGAAAATCAAATCTGATATTCTTAGAGTAAATTACGAGTAAGTAAAAATTTGAGGTTTTTTTATCAATGGAGACACCAAGCTGACAAATATTCTCCTAAATTATTCCTTCAAATTTTAATAGGAATTCAATCATGATATTCAAAAAGTGATTTTATGCCTCTACGTTCTAATTTGAAATCTAAGTAGCCACAAAAAAACTGAATAGCTCACATGAAAATACTCATGCTCGGATGGGAACTGCCACCTCATATATCTGGAGGACTGGGAATTGCAAGCGAAGGAATTGCGCAGGGACTTGCCAACCAAGGAAACGATGTTGAATTTTTTCTACCTAGAAAGCGCGCGACCCATAAGCAAGGAGCATTTACAATCAAGGCTGCAAATAGATTGAAACCAAACGTTAAACTTTGGAGAAAAAAAACGACTCGGATAGAAACCTTGATCGAAACAGATATGGGTGTAAGATTGATTCCTTATTTGCCAGCTGAGATTTTCACAATTGCCAGGGAAAAACAAATTATAGTAGAGGAGATAGAAGAAACTGAAGAAACAGAGCTTCTTGAAAATATTGTATTGAGTGGCACGTATCATCAGGATCTCATCAATGAAATCTCAAAATATGCGCTTCTCGCTACTCAACATGCTTTAGGGAAAAAATTTGATGTTATTCATGCCCACGATTGGGTAACATTTAAGGCAGGACGCATGGTTTCTAAAGAAACAGGTTTGCCTCTTTATACACATTGCCACAGCACAGAATATGATCGAAATGGCGTTTTCGCCCAACCTATTGTTGTTGAGGAGGAAAAACTAGGATTCCAACAATCGAAAAAGATTTTTTGCGTGAGCAACCAACTCAAGAAAACAATCATGCTGAAATATAAGATTTCATCTGATAAAATCGTGGTTGTGCCGAATGCCTGTGAAATCCAAAAATCCAAAGCTGCCAAAACTGCAAACAAGAAAAAACAAGTAGTATTTATTGGGCGATTAACAAATCAAAAAAATCCGATAGCCTTTGTTGATTTGGCTCGGGATTTAGTCAACCGAGGTTTTGATTGTGAATTTACCATGCTAGGCGAAGGATACATGATGGATGATCTGAAAGGAAAGGTGAAACAAAATAACCTAACATCCAGATTCAACTTCCCGGGATTTTTGCCACAGGAATTGGTCATGAAACAATTATTAAAATCTGATTTACTCATTGTGCCTTCATCAGCGGAACCATTTGGCTTGGTGATTCTCGAAGGAATCATGAACCAAATCCCTGTTGTGGCAGCAACTGGAACTGGTGTTGCTGAGTTTGTACCAAGTCTGCCTCAGGTGGAGCTTTGGGATCATTACAACTTCGTGAAACTGGCCGAAAAACTTCTTTTTGATAAGCCATATGCTGAAAAAATAATTGCAGCATGTCACAAAGAGGCCTCCGAATTAAGCTGGGCTAAATCCGCAGCAATTATCGAAAAAGCATACAATGCCTGATTTATGATCAGTATCTGGGAAAAAGAATCATTTTTAACCTACGATACAATTATTATCGGTGGAGGCATCAGCGGCTTATCGACTGCTGCTAGTTTGAAAGAAAAAGATCCCAAACGAACAATCCTGGTTTTAGAAAGAGGTCTTTTACCATCCGGCGCATCTACAAGAAATGCTGGTTTTGCTTGTTTTGGCAGTATTTCAGAACTGGCCAATGATAAAAAATCCCTTGGTTCAGACGGAATGGTGGCCTTAGTCAATCAGCGCTGGTCAGGATTACAGAAAACTATTTCCAGATTGGGTGCTGATAAAATTGGTTTTGAATGCAAAGGTGGATTTGAACTGATTGATGAAGCTACGGAAAGCTACCTCACTGAATTAGATGAAATCAACTCTTTGATTAAGCCAATATTTCAATCTGATGTTTTTTCAATCAGAAATAATCAAATAAAGGATTTTGGCTTCCACAAAATAAATCACCTTGTCTTCAACGCTTTCGAGGGCCAGCTTCACACAGGGAAACTGATAAGCGCTCTTTGGCAATATTGCAGCGCACTGGGAGTGAAAATAATCACCGGAGCTCAAGTCGATAAATTTGATGAGGAAGAAAACAAAGTAATTGTTAAAGCATGTTCTCTCCAATTTGAAGCAAAAAATCTTGGTCTATGCACCAATGCTTTCACAAAAGAATTATTAACAGATCAAATAAAGATTACACCAGGAAGAGGAATGGTGATGTTGATAAAACCAGCTAATCCATTAAAATTTGGCGGAACTTTTCATTATCAGGAAGGTTATTATTATTTCAGGGATTTTGGGGATAAAATTATTTTTGGTGGTGGTAGAAATCTTGATTTTGAAGGAGAAACAACTACCGATTTCGGGCTCAATCAAAAAATTGAAGATCAGCTCCACACCTATCTCAAAAATGTGATTATTCCAAATACGAGCTATGATACTGAAATGAAATGGTCTGGCATTATGGCCTTCGGTGACAATAAGGCACCTGTTATTAAAAAAATCACCAATAGGATTTTCGCTGGTGTTCGTCTTGGTGGTATGGGGGTTGCAATTGGTAGCATGGTGGGCGAAGAACTTGCTAATCTGATTTTGAAATCGAACAATTGATTTTTTTGGTTTAATTTTCTGTTCACTAGACCTTACAACCTTATTAATGGCTGAAAAAAGAGAACCTACCCTTCTACAATCCTTCATACCAATCATATTTTTAATACTTGCGCTTTCACTCAATGTGAGCATATTCGGTGATGCAGCTCTTGATGGCTCCAACCAAATAATTTTAATGCTAGCTGGTGCAGTAGCTGCAATTGTTGCGGGAAGAATTGGCTACAGATGGTGGGAAATAGAAAAAGGCATTGTGAAAACCATCAGCTCAGCGATGGCCTCAATTCTAATCTTATTAATTATTGGATCACTAGCGGGCACGTGGCTGATCAGCGGGGTGGTGCCAGCCATGATCTATTATGGTTTAAAAATTCTAAATCCAACAATATTCCTATTTGCAGCTTGTATCGTGTGCTCTGTTGTTTCTATCGCTACTGGAAGTTCATGGACCACTTCAGCAACTGTTGGAATTGCGCTTATGGGTATTGGTCAGGCATTGGGTATTTCTACTGGTCTCATAGCTGGAGCGATACTATCGGGAGCATATTTTGGAGATAAAATGTCTCCATTGTCTGATACCACCAATCTGGCACCAGCGATGGCGGGCACGGACCTTTTCACTCACATCAGATACATGGTCATCACTACTGTGCCATCTATTAGTATCACATTATTACTTTTTCTGATCATCGGATTTACACAAGATACTTCTGGTGCTATCAACCAGACTGATGAGATTTTAGCAGCAATTGAAAGTCAATTTTACATTTCAGGATGGCTATTTATTGTGCCTGCAGTTGTTGTCGTTCTCATCGTTAAAAAAGTTCCTCCTCTTCCCTCACTACTTGTAGGAACTTTGCTAGGAGCCATATTTGCAATGATTTTTCAGCCAAACATTGTTTTGGAGGTTAGTAAAAATGCAAGTGCTTATGGCAAATTGTTAGATTACTTTCAGACTAATATGCCCTTATTCACGGGAATGTTTATTGGCACAATCCAGTCATTATTTGGTGATGTAAATATCGAAACATCCAATAGCCTCGTCAATGATTTACTCTCTTCCGGAGGAATGAAAGGAATGTTGGGAACCATCTGGTTGATATTGTCGGCAATGATCTTTGGTGGTGTGATGGAAAGTTCCGGAATGCTCAAAAGAATTGCTGCAAGTATCATAAGTCTGGTCAATTCCACGGGTGCGTTGATTGCTTCTACTGCAGGCACTTGTGTTTTCTTTAATATCACAGCTTCAGATCAATATTTGGCTATAGTGGTGCCAGGTAGAATGTATGCTGATGTATACCGAAATAAAGGTCTTGCACCTGAAAATCTAAGTAGAACTTTGGAAGATTCAGGAACTGTAACATCTGTGCTCGTGCCTTGGAACACTTGTGGCGCTTATCATTCACAGGTGCTGGGAGTTTCTACTTTTGCATTTGCACCATATTGCTTTTTCAACATAATCAGCCCGATCATGACGATGATCTTTGGCTATACTGGATATAAAATCAAAAAATTAACCCAACCTAAAGACACAAAAAACGATTGAATTTCAGAACATTTATAACCAAGGCTGAAGTACAAGACCTTGATATAATCCGGTTTGACGGGGAAATAGAAATTATTGATTCGGCCAAAGACCTTCAAGTCCTGCTGAAGGACTTAAGCTTTGAAGAATACCTGGGTTTTGATACCGAAACCAAACCGAGTTTTACTAAAGGTGAATATTATGATCCTGCCCTATTGCAAATCTCCACTTTGGAAAAAGCCTATCTCATCCGGCTCAAAAAGACAGGATTCACAGATTCACTGATCAACTTTCTGGAAGACAGGAGAATTAAAAAAATCGGGATTAGCATTCGAGACGATCTAAAAGACATGCAAAAGGTTCGTGATTTTAACCCTGGAGGATTTATCGATCTCAATCATGTGGCTGATAGGCTAGGAATTACCCAGATCGGAGTAAGGAGTCTTGCTGGTATTTTTTTAGGAAAAAGAGTAAGCAAAAGCCAGCAGACATCAAATTGGGAAAATGATGAACTCAGTCCAGCTCAGCAAAACTATGCTGCAACAGATGCCTGGATTTGTCTGCATATGTATATGAAGTTGCAATTTCGAGGATACGTTTAAGCGATTCTTCATAATACTTCAAAAGTAGCTTTGAGCAATTCAAGTTTACTCTCAAGTAAGCTGATCTCTTCATCTTTAAGCAGCCCGATGTATTGACAAGATGTTGTGAATTTTTTCTCTTGAAAATCAATTTCAAATTCTGACAGCACTCTTTCAATCGCAGATGTTTCTGAATATTCGAAGGAAATTTTGAATTTGGTTTTGGAATAAACGGTAACCACATCGGCAATCGACAAGGCTTCATCTGCAGCTATTTTATATGCGCTGATAAGACCCCCTACTCCAAGTTTAGTCCCTCCAAAATATCGCACTACAACTACAAGCGTATTCGTCAAACCATGTGATCGTATTTGTCCCAATATCGGATCTCCAGCAGAATGTGTCGGTTCACCATCATCATTTGCTCTGTATCGCTGATCTTTCAGACCAATGACATATGCATAGCAATGATGTCGCGCGTCGTGGTATTTTTTCTTAAGATCAAAGATGATTTCAGCAATTGCTTCCTCATTTTTTACAGGATAAGCAAAGGCTAAAAACTTGCTGCCTTTCTCCTTATAAAGCCCTTCGGAAACATTCTTTATAGCCAAAAACTCATTCATTCCAACTTGTATATTATGGATTTGGCTTCATGAGTTATTTCCTTCGTTTCTGAATATTCAAGTGCTTCACGGGCATGATAGATGGATTTGTCCAGATTATCCATATCCATATAAATTCGACTTAATCCCAAATGTGATATACTCAAATAGTAATCCGGCTCGCGTTGAGTTCTTTTCTCTAGAGTTATGCTTTTATTATAGTATTTCATCGCCACAGATGGATCGTCATTTACCTTTTCGGCATAAAGTCCCATAAACGAATTTCCTGCAAGTCGATAATAGGGCTGATCAATACTCATCAGCTGCTCAATCATACTCAATGGCGCCTTTTTAAAGCTGCCACCACCTTCCAAGGACTCCAGATATTTTGCAACGACATAATGATTATTAGGATACATCTTGCTCAATTCCAACAAATACGATTGAGCCAATTCCGGAATTTCTTCATACCGTAAATAGATATAGGACAAATAAATATAGGCTTCTACTTTGGTCAAGACTGCATGTTCACAGGCTTCCTTCAGCTGGGAAATACCAAGCTCCACATCACCAGATCTAAAAAACCATAGCAATGGTTTGTAAGTAGGATGACGCTGAGGATATTTTTCTCTGAAATAATTATATACACCTGCAGGCAAATAAAAATCAGGATTGACATCTATCAACTGAGAAACAGGTCTAAGCAATACGTAAGCCTTACCCGCTTCGGACAATGCCTTCATATATAAGTCAGCATCTGCATAATATTCCGCTAATAACCCTCTGGCCGCTATTTCAAAAAAGATAGCTTCTGGATGTTCTTGCCTTTCTCCATCAATTCTTCCTGATAGACGAATAGTCTCATATAGATGAGCCGTGAATATTTCAAAGGTGCTATCCTGAGTTACATTTGGCATATTTGACCACAGCACATTCATCGCTCGCATAAGCGGAACCACTGGGTGCTCTGGGAGTACTTTTTCTATGGAATCAATGTAGTGCCAGGCTGAATCTGGCTGCATGTTGTACACATATCCAACTCCTTTTCTGACCAAAGCCGTCTTTTCCGGATTGTCGAAAAGCTGAGCACTTGAATTAAGCGCTGTGAAAAAAATCAGAATAAAAATGATGCGTGCCAATCCCTTATTGAGTCTTATGCTAAAAGTTTGCATATGCAATTTAGCTAACTTCTTTGCTCAGTATACCTAACCTATTATCTTTAGTGATATATCAAATATCCACACATTGTTCGATGATCAAAATAAAAATATTGATGACTTGTCTGTTGGCAAGGATCTGATTTTATACCATCGACTAGAATATCAGAAAATTCAAGAATATCCCGATCTGTGCAGGTTCATAACGGATAAATTCATCAGTCATTTTAGCATCTCAAAAGGATTAGCAAAATCACTTGATTTCAGTCCAATTGGTGGAATCCAAGTCAGATCTCCATCTGATTTTTTTACATTCGAAAACTACGTTGATGAGTGTATCTTAAAACTAAAGTCAAAAAAAGTCAACCTAATCCAAATCAACCAGGCGCCTTTTTTTTACTCGGATTTTGTTCCTTCTGATTGGCTGATTAAATATGGATTTGAGATAAAAATTAAGGATTCCCTTCAATATATTGATCTGCAAAATCTATATGATTTGCATTCCATGCAAAAACGAAAACTAACTCAGAAATGGGAATATGCTATCAGAAAAGTGGATCAGATCGAAATACCTGAAGTCCATAGCTTCATTGCAAAATGCAGAGCCCAAAATGGTCTTAATATCAACATCAGCCACGAGAAATTAATGGCTCTTGTTCATGCATTTCCCGATAAGTATGAGGCGTTTGTATTAGAATCTTCTGAAGAAATTGCCAGTGCTGTGATCATGACTTTGCCGACAGCCAATATTTGCTATTATTATCTACCGGCAACATCGTCAGATTTCAAAAGCAAAAGTCCAATGGTTCACCTGCTTTATTTTCTTATAAATCTGTACCGAGAGCTTGGTTATGAATATATGGATTTGGGCATATCCTCGATTGAAGGTGTGCTGCAAACTGGACTTGCGGATTTCAAAACAAGAATGGGCGCCCAAATGACGGATCGTATTCTGTTTGAATTAAGAATTTAACTTCAAGAATGATGCATGTTGTTGATGAACGGGCCTATTTGAAATATGCTGATATTTGCTAAATCCATCGCAAGTAGAAATGCAAAAGCTTCCATTGGTTTCTGTAATTTGTCTCTGCTACAATCATAAAAAATATGTGGCATCTGCGATTAATTCTGTGCTTTCTCAAACCTACGAAAACATTGAATTGATAATCGTGGATGATAACAGCACAGATGGAAGTCAGAATGAAATCACCCATATCATCGCCGATAAGAAAATCACTTTCGTGGCTTTGGATCAAAACATCGGGAACTGCGCTGCTTTTAACAAAGGACTCGAATTGTGCCACGGGGAATATGTAATTGATCTGGCTGCTGATGACATGCTTATGCCCATGCGAGTGGAGCTGGGAATCAATGATTTTTTGAATGCCTCAGATAAGGCTGGCGTGCATTTTTCAGATGCGTTTTTAATAAATGAAAAGGGAAAACCCCTGGATACACATTATGCACGAAATGCAGATGGGCAAATAATAGAGCAGATTCCCGAAGGAGATATCTATATGCCCTTGATCCACAAATACTTCATTTGTCCACCTACAATGATGATGCGAAAGTCCATTCTCGACGAACTTGGCGGATATGATGAAAATTTGAGTTATGAGGATTTTGATTTTTGGATAAGATCATCACGGCGCTGTGAATACATTTTCAATAAAGCTCCTTTGGTCAAAAAAAGGATAATAAAAGGCTCACATTCGACTGCTCAAAATTCCTTATTAAACACGCATCAGCGAAGCACCTATTTGGTTTGTAAAAAGATTTTCAATTTGAATAAATATCCAGAAGAATATAAGTTTCTGATTCGAAGGTGCTTTTATGAAATAAGACAATGTGTGCGCACGCTCAATTTTTATCTCGTTCCAAAATATTTCAAATTAATTAAGGATTCCAAGGCTGCTTATCGTCGGTTATCATCGCCTTCAAGCATAGACAGATAGCTCATATATCTTTCGATTGCAATATTTCCTAGTTCCAATTCCGCCAAAATCTTACATCCGGGCTCGTTTTGATGTGTACAGTTATTAAACTTACAGTTACCTAGATGCTCACGCATTTCCGGGAAATAATGTGCCAATTCATCGGCCTCTATCTCTGACAATCCAAGTTCTTTGATCCCTGGTGTATCTATGATTGCAGACTTTTCATCCAAAAAAAACATTTCAGCGAATGTAGTAGTGTGAACGCCCTTATTGGCAAAATCGGAAATCTCTGAGATTTTTTGTGTGACAGATGGTAGCAATAAATTGATCAAAGTGGACTTACCTGCACCTGAATGTCCAGAAAGCAAACTGATTTTATCCTTCAACAATTCATCTATTTCTGGTGTGGAGCCCTGTTCAGTAAAAGAAGTCTTGAAACATCTGTATCCCAACTTCTCATATCTCCACATGGTATAGCCAAGTTCTTCTTTTTCATCATTATCCAAGAGATCAAGTTTGTTGAAAACAATAACTCCCGGAATACGAAATGCCTCCAATGTCACTAAAAATCTATCAACAAAACCAAATGACGTTTTCGGTCTTTTCATTGTAGCAATCAAAATAGCCTGATCCACATTTGTTGCTATGATATGATCGTGATGCTTCTTTCTTGGCGACTTTCTAATAATGTAGTTTTCTCTAGGTTTTATTTCATCAATGATCCATTCGTTCTCAGTGCCTTCATTTTTCACCAAAGTCACATGATCTCCAACAGCTATCGGGTTAGTGATTTTCTTGTCATCCAATTTAAACCTACCCCTTAATCTAGCGTCGATTATCCCCTCTTCAGTTTTGACCTGATACCAAGATCCGGTTGACTTCACTATTAATCCCTGCATATTATGATCGTCTCAATTTGACAAAACTATCGAACTAAACTCATAAAAAAAGCTATCCCACCAACGCGGGATAGCTTTTGACTTATCTTAATTTAAAAATTAATGAGAAGAAAGGTAGCTAGCTACTCCATCTCTTGTTGCACTCATTGCATCTTTTCCTTCTTCCCAGTTTGCAGGACAAACTTCGCCGTGCTCCTGAACATGATGCCATGCATCTACTATTCTGATCATTTCGTCAATATTTCTTCCTAACGGAAGATCATTGATTGTTTCGTGTCTTACTACTCCTTCTTTATCGATGAAGAATGTACCTCTGAATGCGATAGGTGCTCCTTCGAATGACAATTTACCTTCTTCATCATATGACCAATCACCTGCCAATACACCAAAGTTATTTGCTACAGTTTTAGCTGAATCTGCAACCAAAGGATAAGTAACTCCTTCGATTCCACCATTTGCTTTTGGTGTCATTAACCACGCAAGGTGAGTTTCTTCTGTATCACATGATGCTCCAACTACTTGAACACCTCTTTTTTCAAATGCCTCAAGTTTCTCCTGAAATGCTAATATTTCAGTTGGACACACAAATGTGAAATCTTTTGGATAAAAGAAAAACATCACTTCTTTTTTACCAATGTATTGCTCCAAAGAGAAGCTTTCCACAATTTCATCTCCGTTTACTACTGCAGGTGCATCAAATAAAGGTGCATTTTTACCAACTAATGACATAATTAAAATCTATTTTTATAATTAAACAATTGTTACTTTTTCAGTGGGATCCTCTTTCTGTCCATTTATCTGAACTTTGATCTCCGTAATCTTAAAATTTTTGATCTGCTTTTTATCAAAGTAATTTTTGATAAGTGTATTCAATTCTGGATCATCATAATCCTGTATTTCCTCTGTGTTTACGGAATAAATATGACTATGCGGATCAAGTTTCGCATCGTAGCGTTTCATCCCGCTTTTGGTTGCAACTCTATAGGCAAGGTTGGACACCACTAATTTCTCAAGAATCCTATATACGCTACCAAGTGAAATGCTTGGATTATTTTCTTTGATAGCCATGTGAACTTGCTCAGCAGTTGGATGTTCATCCATTGACATCAAATGATTCAATATGGCAATTCTGGGATGAGTGGCTTTTAAACCAGCCTCAGCTATTAATTCTTTGGTGTGTTGATACGAGTTAAGATTCAATTTTAAATAGGAATAATTCTTATTTGATACAAAGTTACTATTAAACTGATAACATCCAATGAAACACTCAAAAGAATACCGAATTCACGGTATATGAATCGGATATTTTTAGAAATACCTTTGGAAATGCGGATATACTAAGTAATTCCGTATTTTTGTTAATGGCAATAAGGGTACGAAGTATCGAAAAAAAAGGACATGTATGTGTAATTTCAACCCAACCAGCCAAAGCAAAGGACTTTATAAACATGAAAACAAAAACAAAAACAAAATGAGAATTTTAACTACCGTCTTATCTTTATGCGTTCTCACAGTTTTGGTAAACTGTGGAACAGAAGAAGTTGGGTTCAACATTGGACAGGTTGTCCCAGTTGAATTTCCGGTTGAACTTACAGGTATCAACGACACAAAACTTCCAATTCAGGGATTAGTAAATCCTCCTGCGTACACGATTTCTGAAACATTTGAATTATCAGATGTAACAAGTGATGGCTCACTTGTCAGTGAAGTAGTTGTGAACGGACTAGCTTACAAAATTGAAGGTGTTGATTCAGGTGAGGATTTCCAAATGGATCAATTGCGATTGGTGGTTACCGATGGCTCAACTGTAATATTAGATCTTACAGTATTCCAATCGGGTCAGCCAATAGCGAACGTTTCAAAGCTTGAATTAAATTCATCTCAATTTAATTCTGCTGCGCTGACAGCTGCGCTTGAGGCGGAGAGAACAGTAAGCGTAACTACTACAGTTGACTTTGCTGAAATACCATCTCCAATCAAGTTCGATTATACATTCTTTTTTGATGTAGTGGCTAAGGTCAGACAATAAAATCTAAACTCTACCGACAAAAAATATTAAAATGAAAAAGATATACTTAACTATTTTACTTGTAGGCACCATGTGTCTCGGTTCGTTTGCACAAAGTCTTGATATTGACCAATTACTAGAAGGTGGTGTTCAAAACGCTAACGCCCTACTAGATGGATATTTAGAGCCGGCATTTGCTGGATTTGGATATGCACTAAACTCAGGATGGTACAATACTGGAAAACCACATAAACTTCTGGGATTTGATTTAACAGTAGGCGCGAATTTTGCCATGGTACCCAATAGTGCTGGATACTTTAAATTCAATCCTGCCGATTACAATGACGTACAGTTGGGAAGACCTGAAAACTATGCCACAAGTGATGTAGCGAAGGACTTATTTGATAATAGCAAGCTTCCTACTATGTTTGGCCCACATCTTAATCCTGATGATCAACCATATTTAATATTCAACGCAAGCAGCGACAACCCAACCAAAATATCTTCTCCTCAAGGAACTGGTATTGACGAAGTGATTCCGTTTTTGGCTGTACCTGCTCCATATGCTCAATTAGGTATTGGTTTAATTAAAAACACCGAACTTAAATTGAGAATGTTACCTAAACAATCATTTGATGGAAGCTCAATCCAAATGTTTGGAATTGGCGTATTGCACGACGTAAAACAGTGGATTCCTGGAATTAAAAATCTTCCTTTTGATCTAAGTGGATTCGTAGGTTATAACAGTTTAGAAACTGTTGCAGCTATTGATGAAGCTGCTGGCCAAACTGCAGTATTCAATGTAAAAGGAACAACCATTCAGGGTATAGTTTCAAAGAAATTGGCGATTCTTACTGTTTATGGAGGACTTGGAGTAACTACTTCTAAAACTGAATTTAAAATGCTAGGTACTTATGAGCAGCTTCCAGATAATCCAGATCCTGTAAGCATCACAAGTAGCAATGGTGGCATGAGAGCAAACATTGGCGCAAGAGTAAAATTGTTGATTCTTACTTTCTCTGCTGAATATGCAATTCAGGAATACAACACTTTCACAGGTGGAGTTGGAATAAGCATCCGCTAATCAAAAAAAATCAATAAGTTTAAACCCTGCCAATAACTGGCAGGGTTTTTTTTATGCCCAAGCATCCCAAAAACTGACCACTTGATTCGAATTATTCAGATAGTAATCATCCTGAATTGCCTTGTTACGAATGTATTGGCACAGAGGGATACTATCCACATAAGAAGAGATCAGATTTTGATCTTGAGCAATCAAATCATCGCACCAGAGCAAGACACAATATATATCTGTGACCCTGACTCAAAATATAAAATCAAAAAAAATCCATATTCCAATTCTGACCTATTTTACCAAAATCTGAAAGAAAAAACCAGCTCGAATAGAGTGACCAAAAAACTTACTGATTTGTTTTTATTAAGTCCAAGTAAGCAAACATTGGAAATCGCAGATGCAGGAAAATCAAGTGATTTTGCCTTTCAGGAGTATGATGGTAAAACGATCCGAAATATAAGATTTAAGCATGTTGATATGTTGGAAGGTAGTGTTCAGGATACTTCCAGATCCTCCTCATCAGAAATATCACTATTTGCCAATAAATATCACTATGACACAAGAGAATGGGTCTTAAAAAGCAATTTGAACATAAAGTCAGGACATGAATTTGATCCATTTATTATTTCTGATAATGAGCGTCTATTGAGGAGATTGCTATATGTAGAGGATGCAAAGATCTATGTAAAACCGGTCGATGGATCAAATTATGTAGACTTAATAATCGTGATTAAAGATAGAATCAGCTGGGGTTTTCAGTCTAGTTACAGCGACTTGAACCAATTTAGATTCGAGGTGTTCAATAGGTCTGTAGCAGGAATTGGGAGATACGGTTCGTTCGGATACTACTTCAATTCCAATTCCAATCCCATAAATGGTTATGAATTTAAATTTGGTGGACAAAATTCATTGAAGACAATAACCAATTGGGAATTTAATATATCAGATTATTGGGATAGGAAAGATATTGGTCTCAACGTACAAAAGGAATTTGTAACTCCACAGGTAAAATGGGGAGGTGGTTTGGAAATCCGCACCATTACAGATTCAACAATAGTATTGGATGGTGATACTGAAAGGGATCGATATTACAAGCTTTACACAAAGGATATTTGGATAGGAAGATCCTTTTTAATTTATAATAATCAGGAAAGAAGAAATATTGTCATCTCAGCAAGGATTTTAGATAATCATTTTGATTTTAGACCACCAGTAGCAATTGACAGTAACGAAATATATTTCAACCGGACTTTCGTACTCGGACAGCTGTCCTATGCCAAACAAAAATTCATCAAATCAAACTATGTATTAGGATTCGGTATATCTGAGGATATCCCTATTGGATACAGAATATCATTACTTGCAGGAAAGGATTTTAATGAATTTTATGAGCAAAACTATTTTGGAATGCAGTATTTCTGGTCTAAATACATTAAAAAAAGAGGTTACTTTCTAGTGAGCACACAACTTGGTGGTTTTGCAAATGATGTAATCAAAACAGGTGTATTTGGAGCTAATTTTTCATACTATACACCTATCACGAATCTTGGCAAATTGGCACGCTATAAAAACAGAACATTCCTTCAAATGGGATACATCAATGGCATCAGACAACCTCCAGCAAGAAATCTGACCTTAGAAGGAAGAATTAGAGATATCAACGGCAGTGGAATCGAAGGAGATAGAGCTAAATTTCTAAGAATCGAATCCGTTCTATTTACACCCTGGTATTTCTACGGCTTTAGATTTGCGCCCTTTATGTATGGAAGTATCAGCAGTATAAGTGACAACAGGACTATTCCTGAAGCACACAATTTTCAATCCTTTGGCTTGGGTATGAGATTAAAAAATGAAAGTTTGGTATTCAACACCTTTGAATTGAGAGCAACAAGATTTTTATTAGCGCCCAATGATACCAATGATTTTGTTATTAGTATTTCGGTATCTGCACCTATTACTTTTGACAATATATTCAAGTATAAACCGAAGCTGATTCCATTTGAATGATATAAAAAAAAGAAAAGTCCCGATAGTTCGGGACTCTTCAAATTGTCAAACAGGTGTATGAATTAATTTGTGTTATGCGTACGTATATACAACCAGTAAAAGAAAGGTAACCACCGAACTGAAAAAAAATGATCAAAATTTTATTTGTGTGTTTAGGAAACATCTGCAGATCACCATTGGCAGAAGCTATTTTTCAGGATAAAGTAGAAAAAGCAGGATTAAAAAATCAAATATTATGTGATTCAGCTGGCACAGGCAACTACCACATTGGAGAAAATCCAGACAGAAGAAGCATTGAAGTAGCTATACGACATGACATACGAATCAAACACAAAGGACGTCAGATTCAAGTTCATGATGCAAAGGAATTTGATTATATCGTTGCGATGGATGCTTCTAACTTTAGAAATATCATTCATATCATCGGAGAAAATCCTGAGAGCCTGTTGTTGATGAGAGATTTTGATCACTTATCCAAAGGCAGTGACGTCCCCGATCCATATTATGGTGGTGATGATGGTTTTGAAAACGTATATCAAATACTGAATAGATCTCTTGACAGCTTTCTCCAATTCGTCAAGAAGGAACATAATCTGTAATGACAAATTCTCGTGACCATGATTTTTTCAGCGAAGCATTAAAGCTTTGCACAAATAGAAATCATGTAATTAAAAGTGTTAAGCCTATATCAGGAGGAGATATCAATGAAGCCTCCAAAATCAATACTTCATCTGGGTCATATTTTATAAAATGGCAAAATGAAGATTGTGGTGATATGTTTGAGAAGGAGGCAGAAGGTTTGTTTCACATCAAAAGCACTAAAACGATTCGAACGCCAAGTGTTATCGGTTTTGGTAAAATCAGCAATCGAGATTTTTTGATTTTGGAATATATCCAAAACAAATCCCCATCAACAGAATTCTGGAGAATCTTCGGCAGATCCGTTGCTGCATTGCATGGAAATACAAATACTTATTATGGACTAAACACTGATAATTACATTGGCAAACTACCACAGTCAAATAAACCCACGGCCGGTTGGATTGATTTTTTCATTAACGAACGGCTTTTATTCCAGGCCAAATATGGAATTAGAAATGGGAGTTTTACAAAATCTATTTTTGATAAACTCGAAAAATTGTATTCGAAGCTCCCAACACTCCTACCTGAAGAA
Organism: uncultured Marinoscillum sp.; assembly: GCA_964353015.1. Classification (GTDB taxonomy): domain Bacteria; phylum Bacteroidota; class Bacteroidia; order Cytophagales; family Cyclobacteriaceae; genus JAMZMI01. The sequence continues at coordinate 117,138 of CAYGUA010000006.1, forward strand.
AAACCATCACTACTACATGGTGATCTTTGGAGTGGAAATTTCATGAGTGATGATGAAGGAAATCCAATCATCTATGATCCGGCTGTTTATTATGGTCACAGGGAAATGGAGCTCGCTTTTACTCATCTATTTGGGGGATTTGATCATGAATTTTATGACGCTTACCAAGAAGTTTGGCCAATTCAATCAGGATTCGAGGAGAGAATGGCTATTTATCAGCTATATCCCCTACTCGTTCATGCCAACTTGTTTGGGGGCAGCTACACTCAAAGTGTGGAGAATATTTTGAACAGGTTTATTTGAGCCTATAAATAATCTGATAATTGTTCCTGGATTTTTCTTCAATTATTGGTTCGATATTCTCCGGTAACAAGGAAAATGAAGCATCCGAATAATTTTTAATTGTAGCTAACCAGAGATTTTCATTGTACAGTACCTGAAAATCATCTGATAAATAATTCACGATTTTATCAAGCTTGAAGTCATTGGCATCCATGCAAAAAGTAAATGTAAGCGCCGAATTATGAATCAGATTTGCCTTGATATGAAAATGACCAAGTGACTGCAGAATGTAACTCATTTTCTGCTCATCCATAAAGGAGGTGTCCCTTACTCTAATTGATAGCAGAATTTGATTTTCCTTGAAGATAAAACATGTTTTATTTCCAACTTTTTCATCTTCTGAAATCTCCGTACCTGATTCATTTGGTTGGATAAATGACTTCACATAAAGTGGAATACTTTTTTTTGCTAAAGGGTGAATGGTCTTAGGATGAATCACTTTAGCTCCATAATATGTCATTTCGATCACCTCCTGATAACTGATATGATCAAATTTTTCTGCTTTGGGGAAAATCTTTGGGTCAGCATTGAGCAGGCCAGGAACATCTTTCCAAACTGTGAGACTCTGGGCCTTTAAGCAATTTGCGAAAATAGCAGCGGTATAGTCAGAACCTTCCCTACCCAAAGTTGTGGTTTGGCCTGAACTATCCGAGCCTATGAATCCCTGCGTTACAACTGTGCCTTTCAACAGCAATGCTGGGAAATCTTTGGAAATAAATTTTTCTGTTAAGATCCAATCCAATTCGGCTTCTGTAAATTGATTATTGGTTTTTATGTATTGACGGGCATCAATCCAAGTAGCATTTAAAAATCTGGACAGTATGGTCGAAGAAAACAATTCACCAAAAGCCACAATGCTATCCTGAAACATTAATTGATTTTTTATTGATGCTGTGAGCGCATTTTCAAGCTTTAATTCGAGACTATTTATTTCCTCTGGAATGGATCCAAAAAGGTCCAAACATATATCGAAATGGTAATTCAAAAAAAGCTTCAACTCCTCCTCTACTGATTGTCCGAAATATTTCTTTTGCGAAATATCCTCAAGAGCATTGGTAGATTTACCCATAGCTGAAACAACTATAAGCAGCTGATTACCTTGATAACTTTTTACTAATTCACCAAGATTTCTGACAGAGGCTGCATCCTTGACGGAAGCACCTCCAAATTTGTAAACACACAACATGACAGCTAATTAAAGAAAATTTGATTTATTAGCACTTGCAAACGATTAAATAATCAAAATGGAAGATAATAAGAACCTTGGCCTGCCCATTGGAACCACCCTTGATAGATTTATTAAAAGAAAACAAGATGAGTTTGATTTTGCCACTGGAGATCTTTCTCAGCTTCTAAGAGATATTGGTCTGGCAGGAAAAATCATAAATAGAGAAGTGAATAAGTCTGGACTTCTAGAAATTGGTGGAGCTTATGGTTCTAAGAATGTGCAAGGTGAAGATCAGCAAAAACTTGATGTCGTTGCAAACATCCGATTTACACGCGCTCTTCATAATGGCGGCCAGGTTTGTGCAATTGTGAGTGAAGAAGACGAAGAAGTCATCGAACTATCGAATCAAGGAAAATACGTTGTTTGCATGGACCCACTTGATGGATCATCCAATATCGATGTAAATGTTTCCATAGGAACAATATTCTCTATTTACAGAAGAATCTCTCCTTTAGGAACTAAAGTGACATCAGAAGATTTACTTCAACCTGGTACTGAGCAAGTGGCTGCTGGATATATTCTTTACGGCTCTTCAACTATGCTGGTATATACCACGGGGCATGGTGTGAATGGATTTACACTTGAGCCATCATTGGGTGAGTTCGTACTCTCACATGTTGATATGAAATATCCTGAAGGCGGAAAAATCTATTCCATCAATGAAGGCGGATGGATGGAATTCAGCGAAGAGCTTAAAGAATATTTGTTTTGGTGCAAAACAACTGGACTTACGGCACGGTATATTGGCTCACTGGTTGCAGATTTTCATCGGAATATGCTGAAAGGCGGTATTTATATCTATCCTGCCACTACCAAATCACCAGAAGGTAAGCTGAGATTATTGTATGAATGCAACTCGATGGCTTTCATTGCAGAGCAGGCCGGAGGAATAGCCACTACTGGAAACCAAAGAATAATGGAAATTAAGCCTAAATCATTCCATCAACGATCACCATTGTATATCGGATCAAGTGAAATGGTAAATAAAGCTTTGGAGTTTGTTGGAAAATAAGTGGTTGGGACAAAGAAAAGCCCCACTAACTATCTCTAGTAAGCAGGGCCAATTCACCGCTGATACAAATATATATCATCACGTCATTATATCCAATAGTGTAATTGACCGGAATCTGGACCTTCAAGATTTGTATTTTATTCTGGTAATTGCTTTTTGCCTCATGCGCTCTAAAATCTCTACCGTCAGATCATTAGCTAATTCTTCAGGTTTACTGACTTGAAGAATTTGTTTGACCCTGATTTCTGATACATCAATACGATACAGGATATTCATCAACTGATTGAAATCATGATCGAGCAAGCGGATAATTTCCTTCCATAGAAAAACCAATAGTTTATCAAAATCTATTGATTCAATTTCAGAAGTTGCCAATTCGAAGTTTTTCTGCATCAGCTTATAGCTTTCTTCTGCCAGCAGCTTAGAATCCATTTTGTCTGCTATTCCTTATCAAAAATATGAAAATCATCAGTGACGGGTACGCCATCAAGCATATCTACAATGTGCTTTGGAGGCTCCACAACTTTCCTTTTTTTAAGATCCATAAAGGCTCCTGTAGCTATTATAATACAGGCTAAACTTCCATTTTCCTTAAAAATCTGCTGACGAAACTTCCATATCTTCATGTCCCTGCGATAGGCAAGGGCAGCACAATCCACGGTGATTTTTTCATTCATAAAAACTTCCTTAAAAAATGAAGTGTCCTCATGAAACAACACTGGGCCAAAGCCCGAGGCAACTAATCTATTCAATGGCATTTTTAGTTCATCAAACAAACTCACCCTGACCTGAGCTGCATAATCATTATAAGCCGTATGCCTCATATGAGCGTTGGGATCAAGATCCGCCCAAATTACCTGAAATTGATTTTTGAAAGGTTCCAAAATATGTTAGTCCTTTTTCGATGAAGTCTCGGCTTTAGCCTCTTCTTTGGTTTCCTCTTCAGCTTTTGCAACCAGTACTTCAGGGCATATTTGAGCCAATTGACTATACCAAGTCACTAATTTTTTGATATCAGAAACATAGACTCTCGATTCGTCATAATCCGGAAGAATAAATTTGAGAAAAGATTTGAGTTCATCAGGATCGGAATTTGAACTCAGTCCTGTATCACCAGAAAATTCATCATGAATTTTTATCATCACTTCGTGAAGTGGTTTGGCACCAGCTTCATCTGTTGTGTAAATAGATATATCGGATAATACTGAAACTTTATTTTGCACGGATGCAATGATCTTTTTCTTTGATCCATCCATTGCCTCAAGAATAACTCCTGAGCGTGTAGGTGACACTATTTTGAATAATCCGCCTTTACCAGACAATGATGCTATTTCACTAAATTCCATAAGTAAGATTTGAAAATAAGCAGCAAATGTAAAAAGTCCTGAAATATGAAAGCACTTTTAATTACTGCTTTTTAATTCTTCGTTTACAGACCGAATAAATGTGATGATTTCATCTTTCCCAGCGCCTGTGACGGTCGATGATAAAAATGAAACAGGTAATTCGTCCCACAATGTCTTCATTGCTCTTTTGAATTTGGCGATACTCGACTGAGTCTTGCTGTGTCCTTGCTTATCGGTTTTTGTGAATATCAATCCGATTGGGATCATAAGCTCTCCGAGATAGGTCAAAAATTCGAGATCTATTTTTTGCGGATCGATACGTGAATCAATCAGAACAAATACACAAGCTAAATTTTCACGTGTCTCAAAATATTCACCAATCATCTTTTTCCATTTGGCCTGATCAGTCTTACTAGCGACAGCCCAACCATATCCTGGCAAATCGACCAAATACCATGAGTCATCTATCACAAAATGATTGATCAACTTGGTTTTACCTGGTTTTGATGAAACTTTTGCAAGCTTTCCATGATTGGTGAGCAAGTTGATCAATGATGATTTGCCAACATTTGATCTTCCTATAAAGGCATATTCAGGCTTATCCACTGGTGGACATTCTGATATGTTGCTACTGCTTTTGACAAATAATGCTGACTTTATAGGTTTCATTGATGATTCGATTAATTGCTTGGATACCGATTGTAGTTAAAATCGAATTCAATAATTTTTAACAATACGAACAAACGCGCAGTTAAAGCTTTAATATTGCATTCGATTATGACCGTAGTACCTTACAAAGATAAGCAGGCAACCAAGAAAGAGCAGGTTGCGAGCATGTTTGATAATATCAGCAGCAATTATGATTTTCTAAATCATTTTCTCAGTCTTGGGATTGACATCCTATGGAGAAAAAAAGCCATCAAACTGTTGAAAAAAGATCAACCTAAATTGATATTGGATATAGCAACCGGAACAGGTGATTTTGCCATCGAAGCACTCGCCTTGAATCCCGATAAAGTGATCGGTGTTGATATTTCCGAAGGAATGCTGGAAGTTGGTCGGGAAAAAATGAAAAAAAGAAAACTTGATCACAAGATTGAGATGCTCAAGGGTGATTCAGAAGGATTGCTTTTTCCTGACAATAATTTTGATGCGGTGATCGTTGCTTTTGGAGTGCGGAATTTTGAAAATCTTGAGAAAGGTTTGTCGGATATGTACAGAGTTTTGAAGTCAGGAGGCAAAGTTGTTATTCTTGAATTTTCGAAACCAAAAATGTTTCCTTTCAAGCAACTTTATCAATTTTACTTCAAGTGGATCTTACCAACAATCGGAAGAGTGATTTCGAAAGACCAATCTGCATATACTTATCTGCCGGAATCTGTTCAACAATTTCCGGATGGTCAGAATTTTTTAGATATTTTAGAGAAGATTGGATTTAATAATACCCAATGCAAACCTCAAACCCTCGGAATAAGCTCCATCTATGTAGGTATCAAGTAACCTTATTGCTGTTTTTTGCTTTGGGGATGAGCTCGGCTTTTTCTCAAAACTATAATACAGACAATTTGGTGGACTATGATAACGAATGGATCCATTACGGATTCCATATGGGATTGCATTCAACCAAATACAAAATCAAATACGCAGATATCTACACTACTCCAGCGCTTGATTCATTGCATTCTGTAGCACCAGAAACATCACCAGGCTGGAGGGTAGGATTCGTGGTAAACATGCGACTTTGGAAATATCTCGACCTTCGTTTGTTGCCGACTGTTTCTTTCGCAGACTACACCATGACTTATAGATTCACAGATGGACGCATCCTTCAAGACACAAAGGATTTGACTACAGTCGAGCTGCCTGTACTACTCAAATACAAATCTGCGAGAAGAGGAAATGTAGCGATGTATGCTGTTGGTGGGTTAAATAGTGCTATTGAAGTCGCGGGGCGTGGGGATAATTTTGATAGCGAGAACAATATGAAATTGAAAAATTTCAATTTTTCAATAGATTCCGGAATCGGTTTTGACCTTTATTTCCCTCTTTTTAAATTTTCTCCAGAAATCCGATATACTTGGGGTCTTAGGGATATGCTGCCGTCAGATCGTGGTATTTATAGCGTACCTTTCAAAAGTCTGAACTTTGAAAATTTCGCATTCTACATCACATTTGAAGGAGGTCCATCCTACTTGAAGTATCTGAGAAAAAAACAAAAGAAAAAAGGTTAGTTTAAAATCAACTCTCTCAAAAGACTTGAATTAATCAAATTGCCATGACAAAAACAGTTTTGATCACAGGAGCAACGAGTGGTATTGGCAAAGCAACAGCCGAAATCTTAGCCTCAAAAAAATTCAGATTGATATTGTGCGGAAGAAGAAAAGAGCGACTAGTTCAACTTGAAGCCACACTTGGAAAAATTACCGAAATCCATACTTTGTCGTTTGATGCTACAAAAAAAGATGAGGTTTTTGATGCCTTGTCCGACTTGCCTGATGGATGGAATCACATAGATATCCTCATCAATAATGCAGGAAATGCCCATGGATTTGAACCAGTACATGAAGGCAATATTGATGACTGGGAAGCAATGATTGATATCAACCTGAAAGGACTGCTCTATGTCACCAAAGCCATTCTACCTGCAATGGTTGAAAGAAAATCGGGCCATATAATCAATATTGGATCTATAGCTGGCATAGAAGCCTATGCCAACGGGAGTGTATATAATGCGTCAAAATATGCTGTAGATGGTTTTACTAAAGCCATGCGTCAAGATCTAATTGCACATAATATCAAAGTATCAGAGATAAAACCAGGGGCAGTAAATACGGAATTTTCCAATGTTAGATTCAAGGGAGATGAAGAAAAAGTTGCCAAAGTATACGAAGGATTTGAACCCCTCACGGCTATGGATATTGCTGAAATAATCGAATTTATAATTTCAAGACCTGCCCATGTAAATCTGGCAGATGCGCTAATTTTACCAACAGCGCAAGCTTCAGCCAAGATGGTTCATAGAAAAACCTCCAGCTGAGGATTTCTAAAAAAATAATTCAAAAAAACACCCCAATGAAGCACATCCTGATCTTGGGAGCAGGTCGCTCCTCTACTTCGCTTATAGATTATTTACTCACCCACTGCGAATCAGAGGGATGGAATCTGACAATCGGGGAAAAAGATCCGGAAAATGCTTTAAAAAAATTCCCGCAAATCAACATTGTTGGTTTCGATATTGAAAACTCAGAGGAATCACATCAACTCATAGCACAGGCCAATTTGGTGATAAGTATGCTGCCGGCTATATTTCATTACAATGTGGCAAAAATCTGTGCTGAATATGGCATCACATTATTGACAGCATCTTACCTCACAAAGGAGATCAAGTCATTGAGCGAAGCTTTCGAAAAAAAGAACGTCTGCTGCATCATGGAAATGGGACTAGATCCGGGAATAGACCACATGTCAGCCATGAAAGTGCTTGACAGAATTAAGGCCGAAGGCCATCAATTATTATCATTTGAAACATTTACAGGAGGACTGCTTGCTGAAAATAAAGAAGATGATAACCCCTGGCAATATAAATTCACCTGGAATCCGCGCAATGTTGTTTTAGCTGGATCCGGCAATGTGAAATTTCTGCAGGAAGGCAGGTACAAGTATATCCCCTATCATCGATTGTTTCGAAGAACTGAAGTAATTCACATACCTGGATATGGCTATTTTGAAGGATATGCAAACCGCGACTCACTTAACTATCTGGATGTATATAAACTACGAGGCGTTCAAACGCTCTATCGCGGCACGCTTAGGCGACCAGGTTTTTGTAAAGGCTGGGACATTTTTGTACAGCTTGGCGCGACTGATGACAGTTATAAAATGGAAAATGTGTCAGAAATGACACATCGCCAGTTTATCAACTCCTTCCTTTCTTATAATCCTGACGATTCAGTCGAGCTGAAGATCGCACACTATATGAATTTGAGTATGGAATCAGATGAAATGTATAAACTCAAATATCTGGGCCTATTTGATGACGAATTAGTTGGTCTCAATGAAGGCACCCCAGCCCAAATTCTGGAGCACATTTTAAAGAAAAAATGGACTTTGACTGACAGAGACAAAGACATGATTATTATGTGGCATAAATTCGTGTATCAGGACGGAGATAATAAAAAAGAAATCCAATCCAGTATGGTCGCGCTTGGAGATGATGTCATTCATACTGCCATGTCCAAAACAGTCGGGTTACCGCTTGGAATTATGGCCAAACTCATTTTACAGGAAAAAGTAAATCTTTCGGGTGTGCACATCCCTACCCTTCCTGAAATCTACAACCCCGTTTTAGATGAGCTCAATGAGATGGGATTTGATTTCAACGAGAGGGAAATATTATCCTTATAACAGCGAAACTATAGATCAAACCCTGATTTGACCTATCATCTAAAACATTGATGCAAGCACTCGGTTTTTGATAAATTTGATTGAATTAATCAAACCAACCACTATGCGATTCACACCCTTATTTCTGTCATTATTTGTAATTTTTTCTTGTTCCCAAAATCCGACTGAAAAAGAAATAGCATTAGCCTCGGCTAAGGCCAATACTTTTTTTGAAAAAAGTTATAACGAATCCTTAGATCGCTCGCCTATCTCACAGAGTTATTATGGAATTAAAAAGGACTATGATAAATGGGATGATATCTCAGATGAGAACGCAAAAAGGGAATTGGAAATCAAACGTGTCGAATTGCAGTATCTGACTGACTCAATTAACCCCAATCTTCTTGATTACCAAACAAAAATTTCATACCAACTATTCAAAGCAAATGCTGAAAATGCTATAGCTGATTTTAAATGGAGATTTCACAATTACCCAGTCAATCAGATGTTTGGACGTCAAGCACAAACTCCTGCATTTTTGATTAACATCCATAGAATAACAGATTCGTCTGATGCAGTTGCTTATATCAGCCGCCTCAATGGGATTCCTAATCTTTTCCAGCAAGAGATTGAGAATCTCAGAATTCGTGAAGAAATGGGTATTGTTCCTCCAAAATTTGTGTTTCCAAGGGTTATTTCTGATTGTGACAATATATTAAAAGGTGAGCCATTTGAATCAGGTGAGCCAAGCACCTTGCTAGCAGATTTTCAGGAAAAAATCTTAGCTATTGATCTTTCTAATGAAACAAGGGAAGTCATGATCGCAGATGCTAAAAAGGCACTTATAAATAGCGTGAAACCTGCCTTTGAAGAACTTAAATCTTTTTTGGTGGATCAGGAATCACGTGCCACAACTGATGATGGTGTTTGGAAGTTTCCTGAGGGAGCTGCATTCTATGAAAATGCATTAAAACGAACTACCACCACAAATCTGACCGCTGAAGAAATTCACCAGATCGGCTTAAGTGAAGTTGAACGTATTCATGGAGAAATGAAAGAAATCATGTCGCAAGTAGATTTTAAAGGCACTTTACAAGAGTTTTTCATTTTTCTTAAAGAAGATGAGCAATTCTATTATCCTGATACAAACGAAGGAAAACAAGCGTATATAGACAGTGCTACCTTATTAATCAATAACATGAAGGAGCGTCTTGATGAATTATTCATCACCAAACCTAAAGCGGACATTGTAGTAAAAAGAGTGGAGGCCTTCAGAGAAAATTCTGCTGGTAAGGCTTTTTACCAAAGGCCTGCGCCGGATGGTTCACGACCGGGAACATACTATGCAAACCTGAACAGCACGAGAAACATGCCGAAATATGAGATGCAGCCCTTGGCTTACCATGAAGGTATTCCTGGTCATCACATGGATCGCACTATTGCGCAGGAATTGACAGATATCCCACAATTTAGAAGAAATGGTAGCTACACTGCCATGATAGAGGGCTGGGGACTTTACAGCGAGTATTTGCCAACTGAGATTGGCATGTACACCAATCCTTACGCCAACTATGGAAGATTGGCAATGGAACTTTTCAGAGCTTGCCGATTGGTTGTTGATACCGGTATCCATTTGAAAAAATGGACAAGGGAAGAAGGAATTGAGTATTACACAACTAATACTTCAAGCAGTTACAGAGATTGCGAAAGAATGGTGGAAAGGCACATTGTGATGGCCTCACAAGCCACAGCTTATAAAATCGGAATGTTAAAGATCCTTGAGTTGCGCAAATCTGCACAAGATCAACTCGGTGACAAGTTTGATATTCGGGAATTCCATGAAGTGGTGTTGACAAATGGAGCTTTGCCACTGGATATTTTGGAAGACCTTGTCAATGATTATATAGCCAAAAAAAGCTAATCAGAGATTCAAGTAAAATGGATGAAGCAATTGCTCAAACTGAGATGTGTATTTCCCATTTTCCTTGATGATCAAGGTAGACTCACTAAGTTCATTGGCAATCTTAGAAAAGCTTTGAATCTCTCTAAAAACTGATGAATTGGGTTGGTTCAAAACGGATATCTTGTTCTTTAAAAAGAAGTTTCTATTTTCTGCAAGTGCATCAAAACCTTTAGATTCTTTTTCAGGATAGATCACCCAAAATTCTCCGCTGGAATCAAGTAGCCTTTCTACACAATTAAGTAGATCGCTTTGATTCAATTGCCCTTGATGCTTGGCTGTGTTTGTCGAATCAGATAATCCTAATAAAGAGTTTCGAAAAAATGGTGGATTGGAAACAATGAGATCATATTTCTCCTTCGATTGAAAATCACGAATGTCTACGAAATAGGCATTGATATTTTCATGCCACACGCTTGCCTGAAAATTAGAAGTTGCTTGTTCAAATGCAGAATGTTCAATTTCAACTGCATCAATTTCGGCAGCCGGAAACTTTTGTGCCAGCATGAGCGCCAGCAGACCAGTACCTGTTCCAATATCCAAAATTCGTTTTGGTGATTTATTTTTGGTAATCAAGGCGCCAAATAAGCAACCTTCAGTTGTCACTTTCATGGCACAATCTCCCTGATCAATTCTAAATTGTTTGAATTGAAAATAGTTGTTGGGCATTAACTCCTGCTTTCTTTTTCAAAAACCTCATCAATTTGCAGATCAAATCCTTCTGAAGCTTTGACAGCCAATTCATCACATCTTTCATTCTCAGGATGTCCGGCGTGACCTTTTATCCAATTAAATTTTACCTTATGATTTTTGGAAGCTTCGAGGTATTGCTTCCATAAATCAGCATTTTTCTTTCCCTTAAAGTTTTTCACCACCCAGCCTTTCAGCCAACCTTTTTCTACAGAATCAACCACATATTTGGAATCCGAATAAACGAGCACATCCCATCCCGGCTTTTTGATCGCTTCCAGTGCACGTATCACGGCCAGCAATTCCATCCGATTATTTGTTGTCAGCCTAAAGCCTTCCGAAAGCTCCTTTCGTTTCCCCTGATAATCTAAAATGGCTCCATATCCGCCAGGTCCTGGATTTCCTTTAGCAGCTCCATCTGTGAAAATTCTGATCATAAGGTGAGCAGATTATTTTTAAATATTTTGATGGCAATCGAAAGTAAGATGATACCAAATACCTTTCTCACAATGTTAAAACCTGCATTACCTAGTTTGCGCTCCAACCAGCCGCTGGTCTTCAATACCAAATATACAAATACAAGATTGACGAAAATTCCTACCAGGATATTTGAAGTTTGATAAAGTGACTTTAAAGATATCAAGGTGGTCATGGTGCCAGCTCCAGCGATCAATGGAAAGGCTATCGGGACAATAGAATGAGAGCCTGATACGTCTGTGTCGTCACTTTTGAAAAACTGAATACCCAACACCATCTCCATACCCAGAAAAAACATGATGATGGCACCTGCAATAGCAAATGAACCGATATCAATTCCAAAAAGATTTAAAATACTTTCACCCAGAAAAAGAAAAATCACCATGATCAGCCCAGATACCAATGTGGCCTTTGCAGATTGCACATGACCCATTTTTTTTCGCAAATCAATGATTATCGGCACACTGCCAATGATATCGATCACAGAAAAAAGTATAAGCGTTACTGAGAGGATTTCTTTGAAATCAAACATTCTTTAAATATTAAGAGCACAAAGCTAACATCCCTATGGAATGATTCGCAATTCATTTTGCTCACCGGTCAAAGTTAGGGCTGTTGTGGTCATCAGCATTTCTGAATTCTCCCCGTTAATTATCTTTTTACCAGCTGATTCAAAAACGATTTCCCAATCTGGTAGCTTCTGTGAAATTGAATAGATCAATGTATCGCCTTCACGGCTAAAGGTTACATTCAATTCGTTTTCACCTATCCGAATGTTTGTTAGACTTGCGTCTGACCAGGATGATGGCATATTCGGATGCAGGATAATCTTTTTATCTGCTGCATTTGGTTGAATACCAAAAAACCAATTCACAATTGGCACAGCCACAGCATAAATATTCCAACCTTGTGTGATCATACCGAAATCCGGGCTCACCTCATACATAGAACCCGGCAAGGCGTAGGAAAAGGAGTTCTGAAGCATCTTTAAATATTTCAAAGCTTCATCTGCATTTCCATAGCTGGCCTCACCAATTGCCTGCACACCTGTTGGCAAAGTCATTACGGCACCTACATAACTAAAGGATTTCCATTTTTCAGCTTTTTCCTGGTTCTCATCGCGATCTATTCCAGTCACAAACATCCCAAACCGATTGCGATATTTTCTGGCAGTCTCCAACGACTTAATTGCCTTTTCATGATCGGCCAAGCCCATTTCCATTGGTGTATTCACTACCCAGTTGTGATGGACAACATATCCTTGCTGGTCTACTGTTTGTTGATTTTCTATGGTTTTCAGATTTTCCCTGAGTTCAACTTCTGACCATGGTTTGTTGATGGTATCAGCACGAATTATTGCTGATTTAATCAATTCTATGGTTTGTTTTTTATTTGCTCGAAAGTCAGCATAAGATCCGGATGAAGCTACCCACCAGTCAGAATTTATTCTTTGTTTCAGTTCACTGGCCTTGTCTAAATAATTTTTCTCAGATTCTAAATCCCCAACACATCTTGCGAAATTTGCTGCCGATTCATATGCTTTGGCCTGATAAACCACGACATCTATCATCTCCGTATGAAGACCATGGATCTCCATCATACCCGGTCCATCAGGGTATCCGTTCCCATCATGATCTTGTGATTCCAACCAGCTGATTCCGGCCTTGATATATTCATACTGATCAAGTAATTTTTGATCTCCTGTCCATTCATAAGCATCCCACATAGCAGTGATAAAATTGGGTGTGGTGTTCAGATTCCCGGGATTATACACCACACCATTGGTAGATGCTTCATGCATGATCTTTCCGCTCGATCCGTTTCGTTGTTTAGACAATTTGATAATGACATCTATGGTGGATAAAGCTTCTTCGTGCATTCCAGCAGACATCAAGCCCTGAATGATGTAAGAATTGTCTGTACCAAACCACCAAGGATAATCAGGAATTCCCGCAGAGAGCGCACTTCCAATTTCAGGCACTTCCCTTACAAGCCAATCTGAATTGTATTTCGTCCAGCGATACATCTGCTCCAATTCCTTGTCAGGAAGAGTAAGTTTATTTGTTTCAGCAATGGATTGATATCTTGAAATTTTTTCAGCCAAAAGCTCATTCGAATGAACTTTTAAATCTTGATAAGTAGCCTGTGCGGACTCAAGAGATTGATAAGAACCTGCAATAAAATACTTCAAAGAGATAGTTGAGTTTGGCTTCATTGAAATTTCTGAAGTGATCGTAACATCCTTCCCCAAGCCTTTTCTTGGATATCGACAAGGTGAATCATGTGATTGTAACACGACCTGGTTAGATCCAAAAACTACGAACCAATCGTTGAGAGAATCTTTGACATTCACTATTTGCTCATCCCAGCGAACTTTATCATATCCATCTTCAATATCAAGACTATCAGCAAGCCAAACCGGACTGAGATCAACCATACCAGTGAAAGAAACCTGAAGTATTTTCTCTGAATTGGATTCATTATTCAAAAGATATTCAACTACAACCCCTTCAGTATCATCCGGCACAAACTGAAATCGCTTTGCTGCAATACCCATCTTTTCATTTTTGAAATGATGAATATTTCCGACTGGAAAATTCGTGAATTTTATGGCATCATTCAGACACCAGTTATTTCCTTGATCATCGAGGATATTAAGCGCATACCCATCCATAAGTTTGACGGGATGATCCCAAACCCCTCCCATTTCACCATTCACATGCCATCCTAAATCTGGAAATGATCCATTCTGATGACCAACCACATATACACGATTACCAGCCGAAACAAACGGCGAATTGAGATATGCCGCTGTACCTTCAATTTTTTCAAGAGCTTGAATCTGATTTTGTAATACTTGATTGTTGGTGCGATTACATGAAATTAAAAGCAAAAAAACAAGAGGAATAAGGTATCTCATTTGATCAAAGTTTATCTATAAATATAGTGTTTATAGAACCAACACCCTGAGTTGAAACTAAGAGTATAATCCAATTATCTAATAATCAGTAGTGACTGAAACAAAATAAATGATATGAAAAAGACTATCCAGACATAATAGCAAGATTCTCATTTTGAAATTTCAAATTGAAATTTTATAATATTTGTAAGGCGTTTTCTTATCTTTATGAACCCAACATAATCAGCGAACTAGTATCTAAAGATCCAATACGGTTTCTTCACCACAAAAAAAACTTGATGTATAAACAATTCACGATTCTAAGTGTGTGTTTGGTGCTGTCCTTATTGGTACAGGCACAGACCGATTGGAAATGGCCAACTGACCCAGAAGTCAAAAGCATTGCGATGGAAAAACAGGCCTATTACAAGGTTCTGATGGACATGGATGATTTTGATAGCTCCTTAAAAACGCTGAATTGGCTATACCTGAACAACCCACTTCTACATCCATCAATATATCAGGATGGTGCCAAGAATATTGAAAATTTGCTTGAAACTGAACTCAGCAAAAAGAGACGACTGTCGTTAGAGGATTCACTTCTGTGGATGTATGATCAGCGAATTGAAAAATTTGACGAAATATCCGCTGTTGACAGAAAGGCATATGCTGCATTCAAACTTTTTTATAAAGACTCCAAAAGATATCCATTGCTTGAGGTGCTTTATGATACACTTTTCAACCTTGATGCATCAGACATTTCAGATTTCAATCTTACTCCATACATGACATTAGGAGTATATTATTACAAGGCAGATTCAAAAGAAATGACTGGTGAAAAAGTCATAGAAATCTACGATAAGGTTACAGGAGTCATAGATGAGAAAATTTCACGAGGTGGCAATGAAGACAAACTCAAGAAAGAGCAAAACAAAGTAGATGCACTTTTCAATACGATAGATCTACTCAACTGTCAGTTTATTGAAGATAAAATTGTGCCTAAGATGCAGGCTCAACCAAATGATATCAACATCATAAAAAAGGTTGTAACCTATTCATTGCGCGCCAAATGTCTGGATCAATCCTACTTTTTGGATGCCGCTGAATTGTTGTATGCCAATGACCCAAGTTTCAAATTGGCACAGGTGATCGCAGATAGATATATGATTTCAAATACGTATAGCAAGGCTATTGAATTTTATAAATATGGTCAGAAACTAGCCGAAACAGATCAGGAGAAATATGAATTGTTATTAAAAGAAGCACAAGCCAATTCTAAACTTGGAAAAAAAGCTGAAGCTCGTACCAAAGCGATAGAAGCCCTTGGCTACAAATCTGAAGACGCCAAGGCTTTAGAGTTGATCGGCAATCTCTACATGCAAAGCTATAATGAATGTAAGGAGGACAAAAGTCGGGTGATCGATAGAGCAGTGTTTATAGCTGCATACGAAATGTATAAAAGAGCTGGGAACTCTGACCTGATGAAACAAGCCAAAGAGCAGTTTCCATCTATCGAAGAAATCTTCAATGAAGGATTTGAAGAAGGTGGCACCATCGTCGTTCCTTGTTGGATTCAAATGCCTGTGAAATTACAGCGGAGATAGGATCCAAAATTTTATCGATTAAATCGGGCTTCTAAAAAGCTAGTCAGTTTCGCGATTTCCTTCATCTTAATAGCCGGGAAATTAGCAATGCGAAAAGTGGTTGATTTCCATTGACCATATCCGGCACCCAAAACTACACTATATTGAAGCGCCTGCTCTCTCAAGGTCGCCGGATCATCGTAAGTCAAAGTCAATACTGTTTTTGATCTCACAAATTGATTCTTGACCAGATAATCTACTCCATCCAATTTTTGTATCAAATCATCATAATTGGTCAATCGGCTGGCTCCTTTTTCTTCGATGTTTAATATTCCCTTTGATATTTTTTGAGTTCTATTCAATAGATAAATACCAAGCACATTTGGCGTGTATGCTGTTTGGTTTTTTCGAGTATTTTCAATAAGGTTTACCAAACTATTGTAGTGGCTTCTTTCATTGATATGTAAAGCCCTTTTTACAGCTTTTGGCGACAAAATAACCACACCTAATCCGGCAGGTAAGCCAATGCATTTTTGCACAGATGCATACCAATAATCCGCATTTTTAAAATCAAGGATCACTCCTCCCAAAGATGAAGTCACATCTACAGCAATGATTTTGTTGGTATTCTCAACCCTTAACTGATGCAATAATTCATTAGAAACCTGCGTCCCATTTGATGTCTCATTTTGTGTCACACAGATGACATCAAAATCATCACTTACTGTGTGATGAGGTAACGGATCATCTAGTCCAAACTGTGATTTCTCCGCAACTCCGATTTTTTGAGCATACTCAAACCATTTCTCACCAAACGCTCCATTGAAAAAATGAAAACTACCCTTTGTGGTCAAGGATTGAGCTATGATTTCCCAATTTTCTGTAGCTGAAGATGTGAATGCTATTTCGTAATCATCAGGAATTAATAATTTTTCCTTCAGAATTTGTTTCGTTTCAGCCATCAACTCCATGAAATACTGGCTCCTGTGATTAGTAGACATCACTCCATCCATATATGCCTCATAGATAAACTCGGCAATATTGGAATAGACACGTGATGGTCCAGGATAAAAGTTGGCTTCTTTCATTTGTTAAGAAAATATTTCAGGGCAAGCTCATATCCCATGAGACCCAAGCCAGAAATAATTCCGATACTTTTTGCACCTGTAAAGGTGTGCTGTCTGAAAGATTCTCTGGCGTGAATATTTGAAATATGCACTTCAAGCACTGGAGTATTGATTGCCGCAATAGCATCAGCCAAGGCCACTGAAGTATGGGTGTATCCAGCCAAGTTGACAATAATTCCATCATAAGAAAAACCAACCTCATGGATTTTATCAATCAAACTTCCTTCACTGTTAGACTGAAAATACTCCAGATCAACTTCTTCAAAAGTTTGCTTTAAAGTCTCGAAATAATCATCAAATGATTGGCTTCCATAAATATCGACTTCTCTTTTTCCAAGAAGATTTAAATTCGGACCATTTATTATTATTATTTTCATCTGATA
The DNA here is from genome assembly GCA_964353015.1 of uncultured Marinoscillum sp. Classification (GTDB taxonomy): domain Bacteria; phylum Bacteroidota; class Bacteroidia; order Cytophagales; family Cyclobacteriaceae; genus JAMZMI01. Next base: position 134,568 of record CAYGUA010000006.1, read on the forward strand.
TCGGCTTTCGCTTAATGTTGGTAGTATTTGTAAATTATTTCAAATTGAATATCATCAATTGCATAGATCAAGCCCGCATCATGGTCTAAATTCGCTAAACATGAGTTGGGACATTTATATCAAGCAGTTCAAAAATTATCTAAAGCTAGAACGATCACTCGCACAAAACTCCATTGATGCTTATCTCCGTGACATCACGAAATTAAAGGAGTTTTTTGAAATCAAGGGCATTGATCGCTCTCCATTGAAGGTATCTCAACAAGATTTAGTGGATTTTATTGAATTCATCAACGAGTTGGGTCTTTCACAATATTCTCAGGCGAGAATGATCTCTGGGCTTAAGTCATTCTTCAAATTCTTGCTTTATGAACAAATCATAGATCGCGATCCATCTGAGTTGCTTGAAGCGCCAAAGCTTGGCAGGAAACTTCCTGACACGCTAGATTTCTTTGAAATCGAATCCATCTTTTCAGCCATAGACATGTCCACAGCCCAAGGTACCCGCAATCGAGCCATGTTGGAAACTCTATATAGTTCAGGTTTGCGCGTGTCAGAATTGATTGAATTGAAAATCAGCAATATCTATGACGATATTGGGTTCATCCGTGTGATAGGAAAGGGCAGCAAAGAAAGACTCGTTCCCATAGGACGTGAGGCCTTGAAACAAATAAAAATCTATAAAAATGAAGTGCGAGTGCATCAGGATGTCAAAAAGGGAAATGAGGATTTTATTTTTCTAAATAAAAGAGGCTCCAAATTGAGTAGAGTGATGGTATTTATGATCATCAAGGACCTGGCAATTGCGATTAATTTGAAAAAATCTGTGAGTCCACACACCTTCCGTCATTCTTTCGCCACCCATTTGATAGAAGGAGGAGCCGATCTCCGTGCTGTTCAAGAAATGTTGGGTCACGAATCAATCACTACCACTGAAATCTATACCCATTTAGACAGAGATTATCTAAAGCAAGTCATCATGGAATTCCATCCCAGAAGTTAGTTTTTAATCAAAGATTTGATCGAACTGCTGATAAGCCAAATCATCCTTTTATTTTTGAGCAAACTTTCCAACAGGCCACTCTGAATGTACCAAATAATTAAAAATCTGCTTTTCCTTCTTTCACCAGAAAAAGCACATCATTTCACTACTAAAACCTTAAAAGTACTACTCAAGCTCCCTTTGATGAAACCACTGTTTTCCTGGATTTATTCAATCAATCAAAAGGGATTAGAAAAGAAGTTGTTTGGTTTGACCTTTAAAAATCCTGTAGGACTAGCAGCCGGTTTTGATAAAAACGCACAATACATTCATGAATTCGCGGCAATGGGGTTTGGCTTTATTGAAGTGGGAACGGTTACACCCTTGGCTCAACCAGGTAATCCTCAACCACGCCTGTTTCGACTAAAAAAGGATAAAGCATTGATAAATAGAATGGGCTTCAATAATGACGGGATGAATTTGGCATACGACAATCTTTTGAAGCGACCAAAAGATGTCATCGTCGGCGGAAATATTGGGAAAAATAAGATTACTGATAATGATGATGCCGAAAGTGACTATTTGAAATGTTATGAAAAGTTATATCCAGTTGTAGATTATTTTGTCGTAAACGTGAGTTCACCAAATACACCGGATTTGCGCAAACTTCAGGAAAAAGAACCTCTGGAAAATCTTCTAAAAAGCCTACAAAGCGCCAACAATCAAAAGAAACAGCCGAAACCAATTTTATTGAAAATAGCTCCTGATCTCACCGATGGACAACTTGATGACATCATGGAAATTGCCTCAAATATCAATCTGGATGGAATAATCGCTACCAATACTACAATTGATCGCTCAGGATTAGTTGAAAACCAATCTTCGCTTGAGCGTATTGGCAATGGTGGTTTGAGTGGTGCACCGGTTTTCAATAGATCTACGGAAGTGGTGAAATACATCAGAAGTAAGAATAAGAAAATTCCAATTGTGGCAGTCGGTGGAATATTATCAGGCGCTGATGCTTTGGAAAAAATCAAAGCAGGTGCGGACTTGGTTCAGATTTATACTGGCCTTGTTTATCGCGGACCGGCATTAATCAAAGAGATAAACAAAGCAATATTGTCTGACCTTGGCAGAGGCTAAAAACTCCATTACTTTTGTCGATATAACCGAGCATGGCACAAAACACTTATAAAAGCGAGAAGGCTTCAAAATCAAGATCATTTAAATTCAAATCAGATTTTTTGAATGATCGAAAGCTACATATTGCAGTTGGCCTTTTCCTTTTGCTGAGTTCGGCGTTTTTAGCTATAGCTTTTATCTCCTATATCCTGACAGGAAAAGCTGATCAAAGTGTCGTTGAGGCTTTCACAAGAACAGAAATCAAAGAATCGGGCTTAGAAGTTCAAAATTGGTTTGGACTATTTGGAGCCATTACAGCTCATTATTTTATTTTCCTTTGGTTTGGTATAGCCGCCTTATTGATTCCACCATTTGTATTTCTGGTTGGTCACAGGATCGTATGGCGTCAACGATTATTTTCTATTTCAAAATCATTTGCCTTCACAGCTTTTTATCTGATTTGGGTAAGCATGTTTCTTGGATTTTTCCTGCTCAGCTCAGATGAAATATCAGAATGGAGTTTCCTAAGTGGTGGCGTGGGGTACGAAATGGCAATTTTGTTAGATGGATTGATGGGCTGGGGATCTATTCTCTTTCTCATATTCCTGTTCCTGATTTTCAATATGTATTTCTTCAATATTACCAGGCTGGCATTGATTGAGGAAATCCTAACAAACTTCAAAGGTAAATTCAGCCCTGAATCAAAAACGCTAATCACGCCTGAAGAACCTAAAGTTGACCAAGTTGATGATGATCTGGATGAAAAGGAAGATGAATTAGCTCTTGAAGATTTAACTGAAGAAGAAAAAGATATATCTCTGGATTTCATTATTAATCAGGTAAAAAAAGAAGTTGAAGAAGAGGATCAACTGGGGGATGAAGATGACAACAATTCACAGAGTTGGGACATAGAAGAAAAGCCAATCACAAAAAAACCTACCGTTAAAGATGATCTGGAATTGTCCATAGAAATACCGGGTCTAGATAAGATCAAAGATGATGACGAGGAAGATGAAGACCTTGGTATGGTGGTAGAAATACCTGAAGATAAGGAAGTGAGAGTAGACCATATGGAGAATTATGATCCTACACTCGACCTACCGAAGTACAAATATCCTGGACCAGATCTACTGATCGATTATCCCGTCAGAGACGTTCAGGTTTCAAAAGATGAGCTAGAGCAAAATAAAGATCGTATTGTAGAAACGCTGATCAATTTCAAAATTGGAATTGCCAGTATCAAAGCTACCATTGGTCCTACTGTTACACTTTATGAGATCGTACCTGAAGCCGGTGTGAAAATCTCCAAAATCAAAAATCTGGAAGATGATATCGCATTGAGTTTATCCGCATTAGGAATAAGAATCATTGCCCCTATTCCCGGACGAGGTACTATAGGTATCGAAGTGCCAAATAAGCACAAAGAAATGGTAGACGTGAAGTCTGTCATTACCACCGAAAAATTCAGCAAATCCGATAAGGACTTGCCTATCGTTTTGGGAAAGACTATCTCAAACGAAGTTTTTGTAACTGATTTGGCTAAAATGCCCCATTTGCTAATGGCTGGAGCGACAGGTCAAGGTAAGTCTGTCGGGCTCAACATGATCATTACTTCTTTGATCTACAAGAAACATCCTTCGCAACTTAAATTTGTGATGGTTGATCCAAAGAAAGTGGAGCTCACACTTTTCAATAAGTTGGAAAAACATTTTCTAGCCAAACTCCCTGATACGGAAGAAGCCATCATCACGGATACAACGAAAGTTATTCACACATTAAACTCGCTGTGTATCGAAATGGATCAGAGATATGATCTATTGAAAGATGCCGGATGTAGAAATCTTAAGGAATACAATAAAAAATTCACAGGTCGCAGGCTTAATCCAAAGAAAGGACATAGATATCTTCCTTATATCGTACTTGTCATAGATGAGCTAGCCGATTTAATGATGACAGCCGGTAAAGAAATTGAAACACCAATTGCACGATTAGCACAGCTGGCCAGAGCCATTGGAATCCATCTGATTGTTGCTACACAGCGACCATCTGTAAACGTAATTACTGGTATCATTAAGGCCAACTTCCCTGCTAGACTTTCTTTTAGAGTAACCTCTAAAATTGACTCTAGAACAATTCTAGATGCGGGTGGTGCCGATCAGCTTATTGGTCAGGGTGACATGCTGCTATCTATGGGATCTGAGATTATCAGGCTCCAGTGTGCTTTTGTTGATACACCTGAGGTAGATAGAATTTGCGAATTCATCGGAGATCAGCGTGGATACGATTCTGCCTATATGCTTCCCGAATTTGTAGGTGAAGAAAGCTCGGGAATAGGCGAAGTAGATTTATCAGAAAGAGATGTCCTTTTTGATGATGCTGCAAGACTCATAGTATTACATCAGCAAGGCAGCACCTCACTCATTCAACGAAAAATGAAACTTGGATACAACCGCGCAGGCAGATTGATCGACCAATTAGAAGCTGCCGGAATTGTAGGACCGTTTGAAGGAAGTAAGGCACGCGAAGTTTTAATTCCAGATGAGTACTCTTTGGAACAATTATTGTCAAGTCTGGAAAGTAGAAATTAAATCAATGAAAATGAAAAACGTTATATACACCTTTTTTGCCCTTATGTTGAGCCTGAATGCTATGGCTCAATATGATCAAGATGCCCTGGCGGTATTAAATTCCATGAGTGCGAAATACAAGAAACTAAATGCCTTTAGTGCAGATTTTTCTCAAAAATTGGAAAACAAGGAAGTAGGTATCAATGAGTCTTTCAAAGGAAATATCACTGTCAAAGGCAGTAGATATATCATCAAGGCATCAGGATTGGAAATCTACAATGACGGTACAGATGTATGGAGCTACAATCCCGATATTGACGAAGTGACTGTCACAACTTACGAACCAGAAGAACAAGAAATAAGCATGGGAAACATTTATGATCTTTATAAGGATGGCTTCAAATACAACCTCGTAAAAACCGCAACAAATGGAGACAGATTTGTGGAACTTGATCCTGAAGACAAATCCAAAAGCTATTTCAAAATCAAAATGACAATTGATCCAAAGGACGCATTGAAGGAGTTTACAGTCATGGACAAATCAGGCAATACTTACATTTACACCATCACTAATTTCTTGGAAATGCCAAATCTTCAGGATGCTGCATTCACTTTCAACCCTGATAAATACAAAAATATTGAAGTAATAGACTTCAGATAATCTCAAACCATTATAGGCTTTTCGTACCAATTATTCGAAAGCCTCCCCGATATGTAAATCGGGGAGGCTTCTTTTTGCATTACTTAAAATGAATATTACTAAATTGGGCTTGTAAAAATATTTGAATGACTCACGCCGAATTGTTTAGAAATATCATAGAAAAAGAATCTTTTCTATGTGTTGGCCTTGATACCGACATCAACCTGATTCCATCACATCTTAAATCTGCTAAAGACCCGGTATTCGAATTTAACAAGCAGATTATCGACGCAACACACAAATATGCGATTGCATACAAGCCAAATCTTGCGTTTTATGAAGCAATGGGAAGTAAAGGATGGGAATCTTTGGAAAAAACCGTGGAGTACATTCCTAAAGATATCTTTACAATAGCGGATGCTAAACGTGCTGATATTGGCAACACTTCAAACATGTATGCTAAGGCATTTTTTGAAAATTTGAATTTCGATTCGGTTACAGTCAATCCCTATATGGGAGAAGACTCTGTGACGCCATTTCTTACACATGAGGGCAAATGGGTGATTTTGTTGGCTGCTACTTCTAACAAAGGATCATTTGACTTTCAGGATTTAATGACTGAAAACCATAGCGAAAAATTGTATGAGCGTGTGATTCGAAAAAGTTCCGAATGGGGCAACTCGGAAAATTTGATGTACGTGGTTGGCGCAACAAGAGCTGAATCTCTGGTCACCGTCAGAATGATTGTACCAGAACATTTTCTATTGATTCCTGGCGTAGGTGCTCAGGGTGGAAGTTTGGAAGCTGTATGTAAATATGGCATGAACAAACGTTGCGGATTGATTGTCAATTCATCAAGAGGAATTATTTATGCTGGCAATGATGAGCATTTTGCTAGTAGCGCAGCAGCTGCAGCTCAAGAAATTCAGGAAAAAATGGCCCGACAGTTGCAACAATTCAAATAACGGTTGATTATATTGGAGTAAGATTACAATTACTCCATGGACGAATTCTTCTTACATTTTCTCTGGAAATATCAAAAATTCTCGAAACTTCCACTCCTACTGGCTGATGGTTCGAAGCTTACAGTATTAAAGACAGGTTTTCACAACCACAATTCAGGGCCTGACTTTTCTGAGGCGAAAATTAAAATTGATGATATTGAATGGTCAGGTTCTGTAGAAATCCACTACAAAGCTTCTGACTGGAATTTGCATCGCCATAATAGCGATCAGGCATATGACAATGTGGTTTTGCATGTAGTTTGGGTTAATGACAAACCTATTTCTTACACGAATGACCAACTCATCCCAACGTTGATCATGGCAGATTTTGTAGATCACAATTTGGAGCAGCAATATCGCAGCTATATCAATCAACCTAAAATCATACGATGCGACAGTTTTCTTATGGAAATGGCCGATATCCATAAAACATCCATGCTGGATCATGCTTTGGCCGACCGACTTGAAATGAAGGCCAATGCCGTTCTGAAAATATTTGAAAAGACAAATAACAATTGGGAAGAAACAGCCTATCAATTATTGGGGAGAAATTTTGGCTTTTCAGTAAACAAAGATCCTTTTGAAAAATTAACACAGTCATTGCCATTTAGGACATTTTCTAAGCATTTGGATCAGCCCTTACAAATATTCAGCTTGATCTTTGGCATGGCTGGAATGCTTGAAGATGACCCTCAGGATTCCTATCAGAAACAGCTTAAAAATGAATACCAGTTCCTTAGCAAAAAATATAAACTACAATCAACATTGATGCGGCATCATTGGAAATTTTCAAAATTGCGTCCTGCAAATTTTCCAACTGTAAGATTGGCTCAGTTTTCAAATTTGCTTCTGATGCAGAAAAGTCTATTTTCCTTTTTCACTGAAAATACTGACTTGAAAATATTAAAATCAAGACTTAGCATCAAGCCTCAGGATTATTGGCAAACACATTATGATTTCAATAAAAAACTCAAAACAGGAACCAACCATTTTGGAACTGGGTCTGTAGAAAATATCCTAATCAACACAGCAGCACCATTACTAGCTGCCTATGCCAAATCAATCAATAATCCAGAGTTGATGGAAAGAGCCTCAGAAATTCTTTCCTCGATCCATCCTGAAAAAAACAAAATAACGAAAGCATGGGAAGCAGTGGGCATCACCTGTAACAACGCTTATGACACTCAGGCGGTAATTCAGCAATACAACGAATTTTGTGTGAAAAAGAAATGTCTTCATTGTAATATTGGTGTGGCAATTTTGCACCGGTAGATGATCCAATATTCAATTCACATTCTCATTTTTTGCCTGCTTGCATGGATCGGCAGCAAATATCCATCTGCAGTATTTGGTTCAAAATATTATTGGACTGGATTATTTATAAGGTTAATAGGGTCGATGAGTTTTGCCGCTATTTACATGTTTTGGATCAAAGAAGGTGATACTCTTACATTTTTCAAGGAAGCTTCTAAACTTGCGGATTTAGCCATAAATGCACCAGATCAATATCTGGACTATGTATTCTCATCACAATATGGGCCTTACAAATCAGAAGCTAGAGATGGATTTTTCATCAAAGTAATGAGCCTTTTTGTAATCGCTACCGATAAAAATTTCTGGCTTATCAATCTTTATCTGGGATTACTCAGCTTCCTACCAGTTTGGTATTTGATCAGGACAATTGGCACCAAATTTCCAAAACATAAATGGAGTCTGATTGTGTCATTTTTGATCTTGCCAAGTCCCATTTTCTGGACAGCTGGAGTACTCAAAGACTGTCTCGTTTTTGCCGCAATTGCATTAATAGCTGTTTCTATTTTCAAAACAACCTATTTCATCCAGATCAAGTGGTATGATTGGATGGTTTCAGTTTTGGGATTTTTTCTCCTTTGGGAACTTAAATATTTTCTTTTCGGTCTGTGTTTGGCTGGTTTTTCTAGTGTCTTGATTCATCGATTTTTCATTTCTAAAATCCATAGCAAATCAGTTCTTATAACCACATGGGGTATATTATTCGCTATTTGTCTGGCAGGCATTTCTCTGATCAATCCGAACCTCTATTTATCAAATTTCCCACAGGCCATTTATGACAACTACATTGCAATCGCCCAAAATTCATCATCAGACAACAGCGTGTATTTTGATTTGCTACCAAGTTGGGGCAGCTTGATTTTAAATATCCCTAAAAGCCTATTTGCAGGATTGTATAGACCGCTCATAGGTGAATCCAGTTTATATTATTTGATTCATGAATTGGAAAATCTTGGTTTGATTTTACTTTCCGTTGCTTCGCTTTTTTACGTAAGAAAAACATCAAAACCACATCTTCTTGTTTACTTGATCATGGTATTCATTTTGATTCTGGCTGCACTAACACCACTTGCTTCACCCAATTTTGGTTCTCTCATGCGATACAAGGCGGTTTACCTCCCATATTTCTTCTATTTAATCAGCATCGTTCCATTCTCGATTTGGTTTCCTAATGACCAACTAAAAAGCTAAATTTGCAGGCAATTTCAAGCATATGAAAAAACCTGTAATCATTTTTGGAGCCAAAGGATTGGCTAAAGCCGCATTGGAAATTTTCAAGAGTAATGGCATTGTGGTATATGGTTTTCTAGATGATGACAGCACGCTTCATGGTCAGGAAATCGATGATGTGAGCATTTTGGGGCGAACGGATGATCACGGATTTATCAAATTGATCGGACAAAAATGCGAAGCATTTTTAGCTACCGATGACAATCCTCTTCGAAAGAAATGGGTGAATATGTTGATGGATTCAAGAAAAGTAATGCCTATGAATGCCGTTCATGAAACTGCTGTTGTTTCAAGTTTTGCTTCAATCGGTCATGGTAATTTCATCAATGCAAGAGCCACTATTGGGGCATCAACTACTGTTGGTCAGCATTGTATCATTGGAGCAGGTTCAATCCTAGAACATGACGTGGAATTAAATGATTTCGTGCAAATAGGTGCTGGCTCAGTGATCAACGCTGGTGTTAAAATCGAAGAAGGTGCTTTTATTGGATCTGGAGTGACAGTAGTAAGCGGTGTAACTATCGGAAAAAATGCGCGAATCGGAGCTGGATCAGTTGTTATTTCAAACATAGCAGCGAAAGAAACTGTCTTTGGAAATCCAGCAATTGCCATCAAAAAATAATAGATAAGAAACAAATACTGACCAAAATCATATTGTTTTGGTCTCATTTTCAGAAATCAGAGATTTTATAAATCGCTCGATTTTATAATTTTGCCTTCAATTTCAAAACACTCCGCTGAAACGGAGCTTTGGTTATGAACGAAGAATATTTAGTACTCTTATACTATTGCTACTCCAGGATCGAGGATCCGGAAGCTTTCCGTGAGGAACATCACCTCAGATGTCTCGATTTAAATCTCAAAGGTCGCATTATCATCGCCGAAGAAGGACTGAACGGTACCGTCTCAGGATTGAAGGCCGATTGTGAGACATACATGCAGGAAGTGAAATCAGACCCTCGTTTTGCAGATATTGAGTTCAAAGTAGATCAGGTAACAGAGCATACTTTTGAAAAGATGCATGTACGTGTGAAACCTGAGATTGTCCATGCAAGTCTTCCCAATATTGATCCACGTAAGAAAACTGGTGGCTATATTGAGCCAGCAGAATTCAGAAAAATACTAAAGGAACAGCCGGAAGATACGGTGATTCTGGATGTGCGCTCCAACTACGAACACAGCATTGGTCATTTTAAAAATGCGATTACCCTGGACATTGAAAATTTTAGGGATTTTCCAGAAAAGGTTAAAGAGCTAGAACATCTGAAAAATAAAAAAGTAATCACCTATTGTACCGGGGGAATCAAATGTGAAAAAGCGAGCGCATTTCTGTTGGATCAAGGATTTGAAAATGTACATCAACTCCATGGTGGAATTATCAAATACGGAATAGAAGCTGAAGGTGAGGATTTTGAAGGTAAATGTTACGTTTTTGACAACCGTATCACAAAAGATTTAAATACAGTGAATCCGTCGGTTGTTTCCAAGTGTTATGTAACTGGGGTACCTTCCGATAGGATGGTCAATTGTGCCAACCCACATTGCAATCTGCACATCCCGATGAGTGAAGAAGGAGCCAAAATATATAACGGCTGCTGCTCTGAAGAATGCTCCAAAAATGAGGATGTGCGTCCATATGATGGGAGTGGATTTTACCAGAAAGAAATGAATGGATACAATCCATATAAAGGAGTGAAGCGAAAATCACTTGCAGACTGATTTTATTGAAAAAATACATTACCATCCCCGGCCATTCAGTCGGGGATTTTTTTTGATTGGTCGAAAGCATATTTTTCAAAGTTTGATTTATACTTTTCTGGGTCTATATTAACCTTTGAATCAGCTAAAACTAATGCCAAAGTATTCTGAAACAGATCTCATCATCAATCCAGATGGAAGCATCTATCACCTCAATCTAAAGCCAGAACATATTTCTGACAAAATTATCACGGTAGGTGATCCGGGCAGAGTCCATCGTATTTCCAGCCATTTTGACCATGTGGAATATGAAATGAATAAACGTGAGTTTATCACGCATGTAGGAAAATACAAAGGCAAACGAATCACAGTCATCAGCACCGGTATGGGAACCGATAATGTGGAAATATTGATGACAGAACTTGATGCTTTAGTAAATATTGATCTCAAAAAAAGGGAACCGAAAGCCAAAAAGAAAAGTCTCAAAATTGTACGTATTGGTACTTCTGGCAGTATTCAGGAAGATGTGAGGCTTGGCAGCCATGTCATCAGCGAATACGGAATTGGACTAGATCCCATGATTCATTTTTATAAAATGGAAATGGGAAAGTTTGAGCTCAGCGTTTGCGAAAAATTACAAGAAACCATTGGCCTGCCCTATTTACCATATTGTGTAAAAGGCTCAGAAAGTCTGATTGATCAGTTTAAGGATGTGATGACTATGGGCAACACACTCACATGTCATGGCTTTTATGCGCCGCAGGGCAGAGAAATACGTGTGCCCATCAGATTTCCAGATATGATTGAAAAACTCAATTATTTTCATATCAAAGACTTCTGGATTACAAATTTGGAGATGGAAACAGCTGGCTATTATGCACTAGCTAAACTGTTAGGTCATGAGATGATCAGTCTCAATGCTATCATAGCAAATCGGGTGAAAAACAAATTCTCAAAAGACCCAAACAAAGTGATTGATTCCCTAATCAAGAAAGTGCTGGATAGAATCTGATTATTTCTTAATTACTGCACCTAGTGCTTTTTTCAATTCGTCCAAAGCCGCACCTAAATGAATTTTGGCATCATGCCATTTATCTTCATTTTGATCCTTATATTCGTTAAAATCAGCTTCGAGTTTTTCCTTTTTCTTTTTGAGCTCTTTGATCTTTTTTTCCACTTCCACCTTAACTTCATCCTTAGCTCCTTTCGTCTCGACAATTAGATGATCAATTTTTTTACCTAATTCAGAAAGAATATTTTCAACCTGACCCTTAGGGTCTTCTGCTGCCTTCGTAGTTTTTTTTGCCATAACAATTTGGTTTGAATAGGAAATTAAGAACAATGAATGCGAATAACAAAAAGATCAGTTGATTTTAGAAAAATGAAGGGTTCATTAAAAAAAATCTAAATTTCTTTTACCTATCGTTTGATTTTCAAATATTTTTTCAACTTACTTTGATGTAAGATTTGATATTTAAAAACCGTTTTATAGTTTTCTGAAAATTTAATAATGCAGACATCCAAACCACGCGTAATAAAGGACTTTGAAAAACTTGACTCTGCCACTCAAGAGCAAATCAAGTTAGCATTCCCGTACGGTTTTCATGAAGAATTAATTCATTTCACGGATCGTGAAGGAAAAAGAGTTTCCGCTCTTCCATTTGAAACGGACGAAAAATACTATTTGGTAAGAATGACGCGTGCAGAAGCAAAAGCGATCATCGAAGATGACGATGATTTTGATGATGATGGTACGCTAAAAGAAAGTGTAAAAGATGACTATGAAACCAAATATGGGGATCTGAATCATATGGCTGATTATATCTCAGATGATTCAGCAAGTGCGGATGACGATGAAGACGATGCTGCACCTGCAGATGACGATGAAGACGATGATGATGACGACTATTAAGTCGCTCAAACACAAACAATCAATTCAAATATTATTTTTCGGCTTATTGTTGCTGAATATACTGGGGTGTGAAGAAGAAAGCCAAGAGCCACAATTAGAGATAATTGCTGGTTCGGAGCTATATCAAATACTCTCTGTAACGGATAGCACTTACACTGTCACGAATCAATCCCGTGGGAGTGTTTCGTTTATTCAGGAAGATTCTATTGTTTCAATGACCATCCAGCTTACAGGATTTGCTCCCAATTCCATCCATGCTGTACATTTACATCATGGTACCTGCGAGCAACCAAAACACCATTGGAACGCGGGTAGCGATGAAAGCTACTGCAATCAAAGAAGCATCAATGTTCCTTGGGGAAAACCCTATGCAGGAGACGTGGGAAATGTAAGCATCGGCTATGATGGCACAGGTTCATTTTCACTTAAAACAGACCTTTGGCGGATAGGTAGCGATGATTCGAATGACATTCTCGGACTGCAAGTCATTGTCCATGAAGGCTATGAAGACTTCACCACTGAATGTGATCCATTTCATAACCACACCCATACAAATGCAAAAATTGCCTGTGGTATCATACTTTAATCTTTAATCTTTCGAATACCAACTTTTAATTACTGATTCTACAGGCTTGCCCTGAGGTGTGAAATGTGGATTAGATTCGCCCCCAGCACCTGCTGAAAGATGCCATTTCCACAAAAATCCTCCTGCACACCATCCTTCATTCCAAAACATTCGATACATGCATTCGTAAGCCCGCGCTTGTAAAGGCAAATTAAGATCTTCTGTAGATTTTGACAGTTCCCAATGGCGGCCAGCAGAACCATTCACGCTTTGATAACCATATTCAGTAAAAAGTATCGGTCTTTCATGCTTTTCACTCCAATCTTTGAGACGATCACGAATGGGAATCCAGGCAGATTCAATCGCATTTGGCTCTGGATCACTTTCGTCAAGAAGCGGAAAATAGGCATCTATGCCAATGTAGTCCAATTCTTTCCAAAACATGATTTGATCATAATTATCCCAATTTGAAGCATACGTCAGTTTTCCTGAATAAACTTTTCGCACTTTCGAAATCAAAGATTTCCAGAATTCCGGGCGTTTGGTTGCCGCTATCTTATATTCCGTGCCGATACAAAAAAGAGCCACATCAAGTGAATCTGATAGTTTAGCATAAGTCATGATATATTCTTCATAACTCCGCTCCCAATCTTGCCATTTCTGCTCACTATCAAGATCAAAATCACCAATCCATCCTCGTCCCATCCAAACATGAGGTTTCATCATCACCTTCAACCCATTATCATGGGCCATATTCACCATTACTGCTGTGCCATCTACACGTTCTCCCCACCATTGTCGTTCGTGATTGAAATGAACATCTGGTTCATTTTGAAGAGAAAAGCCATAAGGAATGATGGCTACCCAAGCGGCATTGATACGTTTGACCGAATTCAATGCATCAGCTTCAATTGGTGAATGTGGATTGACCAAACTTGCGCCATTTATTTTATCTTCCATTTGGACTGGTTGCCCCATGCTGCAGCCCAAAATCATCAATAAACTGATGATATGAAGAAAAACATTACAACTTCCTTTCATTCAGCTAAAGTATTGGTATTTTCATGTTAAAATAAATTTTACGAATTGCAAACAACAATAGATATAACGACTCTTCTCGTCAAAAGGCTCAAAAACAGAGATACAACTGCTTTGGACTATTTATATGATCATTATTCTGATGCTTTAATGGGCATCATACAGCGCACTGTCAACAATGCTGAAGCAGCAGAAGAAACATTGCAGGATGTGTTTATCAAAATCTGGAATCAAATTGATAAATATGATTCATCCAAAGGCACCTTGTTTACATGGATGTATCGAATTGCAAGAAATCAGGCCATTGACACTAGACGAAGCAAGGGTTTTAAAGCATCAGAAAAATCCAATGACATAGACGGTTACGTAGATATTTTTGAAACTTCAGACAATCAGGAGGATTATATCGGCCTATCTGATGTGCTCAAAAAGCTTGGTGAACTATGCAAAAAATTAATCCAGCTTAATTTTTTCATGGGTTATTCTCATGCAGAAATTAGTGAGAATGAAGGAATGCCTTTGGGATCCGTGAAAACCAAGCTGAGAAGCTGCCTGAAAAATGTTAGAATTGAATTAAGTAAAGATTTTGAATAAGCAAGAAATCATATCACAAGGATTGCTAGAATCCTACCTCACTGGAGATTTGGATGACACGCTTTCAGCAGAAGTAGAAGTATTGATCAGTCAAGATCCTGAAGTAAGATCTGAATATTATAAAATCGAGAAGTTGATGGAACTTCTTGCATTTCAACATGCATTGCCTGCATCGCCTGTCTTGAAACGCATGATTATGGAAAATCCATCTGTCATGAATGAGATGGTGGCCGTCAAATCAATGGACAAAGATAGAAACGGTTGGAAACTGATGATGGCCGCAAGTGTTTTCATTGCAGCCATGTCTCTACTTACAGCGTTCCATTTTTGGAATCAATGGAAAACTACAGATCAGGAGTTGAGTAACTTGATTGTACAAAACCTGGAACTCGCTCATAATTTTAATCAGGTCAACAATGATTTGGGCAATTTGCGTCAGGATGTGGCAGTTCTAATCAGTCCGGAATATCAGAGAATTATCCTCGATGGAACTGACAATGCACCAAGCGCCAAAGCTGTGATTTACTGGAATTCAGATCAGGAAAAGGTGTTCTTAAACACTGCATCCATGGCCTCTTTACCAAATGACAAACAATATCAACTTTGGGCTCTGATTGATGGTCAGCCAATAGATGCAGGCGTATTTGATGCATCGAGCAGCAGTTTTCAAGTCATGAAAAACATTGGTACAGCTGATGCTTTTGCAGTGACCATAGAACCTAAAGGTGGAAGCATTTCGCCTACACTTTCAACGCTGCAAGTATTAGGAAACGTCTAACAAATAAGGTCCATAATATGTCCTTTCAACAAACTAAGTAAATCATTCCAATTAAAGTGAAATGATCTGATCGCTTAATATCTCTCCAGGTCATTTCACCCGTTTTGACGAGATAAACAATTTTGCCTTTGCTCAATTGCCAAAACTAGGTTCAGCTTTTCCGATAATTCTTATATTGCTATTATGATTATCATTCTCATGGGCGTGTCAGGATCCGGTAAAACAACCTTAGGTAAACTCCTGTCTATCAATACCGGGATCCCTTTTCTTGATGCGGATAATTTTCATCCACAAAGCAATATTCAAAAAATGAATGCCGGAATAGCCCTCAATGACAATGACAGGCATCCTTGGCTAGAAAATCTTTCAATAAAACTCTCCGAACAAGAAAAAACTGATGGCGCCATTTTGGCATGCTCAGCGCTAAAAGAGGCTTATCGCGAAATCCTTACTTCAAAGCTCAAAACAGAAATTCTGTGGATTTTTCTGAATGGCGATAAGTCAATGATTTTAGATCGAATGAAAAACCGAAAAGATCATTTTATGCCCCAATCATTACTTGATTCGCAGTTTGAAACGCTTCAAATTCCCTCAAATGCGATTAATATAGATATTGATCAAAGTCGTGAACAAATAGTCGAAAAAATTCAAACACACATCAGAAATGTCTGAGGCTACTTTAATCCTATCCATCTTATCAGGAATAGCGATTTTGCTCATCTTGATTCTTTATTTCAAAATTCAAGCTTTTTTGTCCTTATTGATTGCCGGGATTTGGGTTGGTCTTTGGGCAGGAATGAATCCTGTAGATGTGATCGAAAGCATGAAATCCGGAATGGGAGATACCTTGGGATTTGTTGCTACAGTGGTGGGTTTGGGTGCATTGTTTGGTGCCATCCTAGAAAGCTCAGGAGGATCTCAAGTCATATCTAATTTTTTACTTAAAACATTCGGAAAAGAAAATGCTCCATGGGCCATGGTCATTGCCGGATTCATTATTGCCATTCCAGTCTTTTTCGATGTGGCGTTCATCATCCTGATTCCAATTGTTTACGGACTGCAAAAATCAACAGGAAAATCATTGTTGTTATACGGTTTACCTCTTCTAGCGGGCTTGGCTATTACTCATAGTTTTATCCCTCCTACTCCCGGACCTGTAGCAGTGGCTGAAATAATAGGTGCCAACCTTGGCATGGTGATTTTAGCTGGATTTGTTACAGGCATACCATGTGCCATTATCGGTGGGCCTTTGTTTGCAAAATGGATCAGCAAACGCATCATGGTCGGCGTACCTGACTACATTGATACTGGAGTGAATTCTGAAAAAACGCCTTCTTTGATGACCGTTCTATCAATTATATTCATTCCTATCCTGCTCATTCTAACCAATACTTTCATTAATAGTCCAATGTTTCAGGATGTTTATATGCCTCATTGGTTCGTTATTCCCATTTCAATTCTTGGTCATCCATTTGGTGCATTGATCCTAGCTAATATTTTAGCCTGGTATTTTTTAGGTTTGAAACAGGGATTTTCCAAAACAGAACTTCTGGAAATTAACTCGAAATCCCTTGCGCCTGCGGGTATAATTATTTTATTGACAGGAGCTGGAGGCGCTTTCAAACAAGTATTAATCGATACGGGAATTGGCGATCTGATTGCTGCTTCAATAGGGAGTTCAGGATCATCCATTTTATTATTTGCTTTTCTCATTTCAGGTATAGTGAGAATTCTGCAAGGATCTGCTACAGTCGCTATGATCACTGCAGCTGGTGTGGTATCGCCATTGCTGGAAATTAGTTCTGGATCGTTTTTCAATGCACTTGCTGTAATCTCCATTGCCTCTGGAGCAACTATTTTGTCACATGTAAATGACAGTGGCTTTTGGCTTGTAAATAGATATTTCGGTCTTACAGAAAAACAAACCCTCGGATCATGGACTGTCATGACGACCATCATCGCATTAACAGGATTAGTCATGACCATTTTACTTCAGATACTTTTTGTCTGAGACAATAACCAGTATTCGTCAAATTCATGACGTTTAGGCTTCCTTAGAGAATAATTGTTTTTTTTTAGCTCCAGTAAAATCTAGATCTTCGATCAATTTCGTAAGTATGATGTTGGTTTAGAAAACCACAAAGCTGGAAGGAAGGTCGCAAGTAGTACTTGCGGCCTTTAATTTCCTTAATTTAAAAAATTAAGATTTTATTAGCTGGTTGGAATGCTCGTGGGACCAAGTGCCCACGGGTTATTTAATCGAATCTCTCAATATCAGCTCCGATTGCATTCAATCTCTTGTCGATAAATTGATAACCTCTATCTATTTGCTCAACATTGTGAATGGTGCTTGTGCCTTCGGCAGACATTGCCGCAATTAACAATGAAACCCCAGCTCGAATGTCAGGTGAAGTCATGTTGATGCCCCGTAGTTCAAATGAACGATCTAAACCGATTACAGTGGCTCTGTGTGGATCACAAAGTATGATTTGCGCACCCATATCTATCAGTTTATCAACGAAAAACAAACGGCTTTCAAACATTTTCTGATGAACCAAAACAGTGCCTTTAGCCTGTGTAGCTGTCACCAATATGATACTCAATAAATCTGGAGTGAATCCTGGCCAGATAGCATCGGCAACTGTCAATATTGAACCATCAATAAAAGACTCAATTTCATAATGTTCCTGTGCAGGAATGAAAATATCATCTCCTGTAAATTCCATTTTCACACCCAATCTCTGAAAGGTGTCAGGAATGATTCCGAGCATATCTATTCGGGCATCTTTGATGGTGATTTCAGATTTGGTCATGGCAGCCAAACCGATGAAACTTCCAATCTCAATCATATCCGGAAGCATGGTATGTTCCGTTCCGCCCAGAGTTTCCACTCCTTCTATTTTTAGCAAATTACTTCCTATGCCATAAATTTTTGCTCCCATTCGCACGAGCATATTGCAGAGTTGTTGGATGTATGGCTCACATGCGGCATTGTATATGGTCGTCAAACCTTCGGCAAGCACTGCGGCCATAATGATGTTAGCAGTTCCAGTTACGGATGCTTCATCAAGATGCATGTAGGTTCCCTTTAGTCGCGAGCCATCTACGGTGTAAAATCCAGATTTTACGTCGTAGTTAAATTTCGCGCCAAGTTTTTGAAAGCCCACGAAATGGGTATCCAACCTGCGTCTACCGATTTTATCACCACCGGGTTTGGGCATTTTACCACGGCCGAATCTTGCTAGAAGTGGCCCTAATATCATGATGGATCCACGCAACGATCCTGCTTTATTTTTGAACTCCTCGGTATCAAGGAAATTCATATTGATATTGCTTGCGGTAAATTTGTAAGATTCTTCGTCTGTCTTTTCCGTTTTCACTCCAAGATCTGCCAGAAGTTCGATCAACTTCATGACATCTCTAATGGCTGGAATTTTATGAATATGAACCGTATCTGCAGTCAATAAGACGGCAGAAATAATTTGCAACGCTTCATTTTTAGCACCTTGTGGAATAATAGTGCCCTTCAGGCGATGGCCGCCTTTCACTCTGAATGAGGTCATTAGTTATTTGGTCTCCTGCGTTGTTTAAAGTTTCGCTTGCCTCCCTTTGCACCAGCAGGGTTATTTGGCCTGTTTCTGTTAGGTCTGTTGTTGTCGTAGGTTCTTTCTTTCCTTTCGCTATCAAATAGACCATGCTCTTTTACTTTGGCAATATCAATGTCGAGCTCATTTTTAGAAAGCATCTTGATATTTTTCAGGACAGTTTCATCTTCAATGTTATCCTTGTTCCAAGTCAAATAAAAAGATTTCATGAGTTTGCCAATGGCTATCACAGCACCTTCTCTTTCTTTAGGATCTTCCAGTTTCATTGCATTCTCAATCAAAATCTCAAGATTTCGGCCATAATGACGAAACTTGATGTTGTTTGACTGATAGCCTACTCTGTCCGGTTTTCTATCGAGGATAGTTGATTCAGGAATTGGGAATGGACTTTCTACATCCAAATTGAATTTTGAAATGATGAACAAATCGTCCCAAACTTTTTGAGTGTATTCCGCAGCATCTTTGCTAAACTCCGGATTGACGGCTTTCATAAGCTCAACTAGCAATGAAGCGTATTTATTTCTTTTTTCTTTGTCATCAACAGTTCTGATGAACTTCACCAGGTTTTGCACATTTCTGCCATACTCTCTGAGTGTCAGATGTTCTCGTCCTGTATTGTATTCTAAACTCATAAACTTTATTTTGCTCAAAAATAAGGAAAACCTCCACACAAACCGCCACCGAAGTGTTTTATGTTCAAACGATAGTGTCAATTAAAGAAACTATAAAGAAGAGGGAATCTAAATTTATTATTTATTCATCAAATCCTCTATTTCATCTGCATGAATTGGGATATTTCTCATGAGGTTTTTATGCCCGTTTTCTGTAATCAGGATGTTATCTTCCAAACGGATTCCAAGCCCCTCTTCTCTGATGTAAATGCCGGGTTCAACAGTAAATACCATTCCAGGCTTAAATTTCGCATAAACGGAACCTACATCGTGCACATCTAATCCGAGATGATGCGAAGTACCATGCATGAAATATTTTTTATAAGCTGGCCAGTCTTTATCTTGATTTTTGATATCGGTTTTATCAATGAGACCAAGTTCTATCAGCTCCTCTTCCATCACCTCGCCAACCGCTTTGTGATATTCAGGAATTACATTACCAGGAGTAAGCATCTCTGTTGCAATGGTTTTTACGCGCAAAACAGCATCATAAACTTGTCTTTGACGCTTCGAGAAACGCCCGCTCACTGGTATTGTTCGGGTCATATCAGCGTTGTAGTTGGCATACTCCGCCCCTACGTCCATCAGAATCAAATCACCTTTTTTGAGTTGCTGGTTGTTTTCTATATAATGTAGTACACATGCATTGGCACCACTAGCGATAATCGGCGTGTAAGCAAATCCTCGAGAACGGTTAACTAAAAACTCATGAATGTATTCTGCTTCAAGCTCATACTCCCAAACGCCAGGTGCTGCAGCTTCCAGCACTCGGCGGAAACCCTTTTCAGTAATGTGGCAGGCATGTTCCAATAATTTGATTTCTGGCTCTGATTTAATCGTCCGAAGATCATAAATAATAGGTGCGAGCCGCTCGTATTCATGCAAGGGAAAATGATTCTTGCACCATTTCACAAAGCGATCGTTTGCTCCTTCCACCTTTGTGCTACTGCGAATGTGCTCGTTAGTAGCCAGATATATATGATTAGTTTCAGCCAGAATTGTATGAAGCAATTGCTCAAACTGTTGAATCCATTTGACATTCTTAATGCCTGACGCATTTACACCTTCCTTTTTAGTAAGTTTATGACCTTCCCAAATGGCTATTTCTTCATTCGTTTCCCTGAGGAAGAGCACCTCACGCATCTTTTCATCCGGAAAATCAGGCGCAAAAATCAAAATAGTCTCTTCCTGATCGATTCCAGTCAGATAAAAGAGATTTGAATTTTGCTTGAATGGCAAGGTGCCGTCTGCATTGGTAGGCAATACATCATTGGCATGTATAATAACGACGGAATTTGGCTTCAATCTTTCTGCTAATCTTGCCCTGTTTCCGACAAATAAATCATTATCAATTTGATGATATTTCATAAGACTATGGGTATTTATTTGAATTCCTGATTCTCAATATTTCAATAACTTGTAACTCTCAAGAGAGATCATGTTATGAAAAAATGGATTGTGATAAAGGTAATATTTCTTTTCGTGTTCACTTATGACTTATGTGCGCAAAAAAAATATTGGATCAAAAACGATCAAGCACAGCAAATAAAACTTATTGAAACAGTCAACATCTCACCTATTTTCTGTTCGGATTGGGTTGATGCATGCAGTTATATGCTCAATGAAAATCAGGTTCGGCTCTTAGATAAAAAACTTGATCTGTATCCCGTATTAAATTTCGCTCAAAGTTCTGCGAGCAATGATGGGAGTTTATTGGGATTTGCCTTGGAGCAAATAGAGGCGCAATATTTTATCGATAAAAATCTTAACGGCGCAGGCGTGAAAATTGGAATCATAGATGGAGGATTTTTGAATGCAAATAAAGACGAATCATTGGCTCATTTTTTCGAAGATAAAAATGAGAAAAAATATGTTGCGTATTACAGGGATTTTGTGACGCCAAAAATGGAAAAATATGGTGGCGCTTATGGCTTGGATGATGGACATGGCACTGAAGTATGGCAGCTTATCGGTGGATATAACCGCTCCAAAAATGTACAATATGGGCTTGCCACTGAGTCGCAATATTATCTTGCCAGAACTGATCATGGTGGCTATGAAAAAAGACTTGAGGAAGATTACATCATTGAGGCAATGGAAGAAATGGCAACTCAAGGTGTGCGCCTCTTCAATTTGTCTTTAGGTTATACAGAAGACTATACAGACACGCTGGAAAACTACAAGATTTCAGACATTGATGGGAAAACTTCCATGCTCACCCAAGCTTTGGATAAAGCAGCAACTGAGCTCGGGTTATTGTTTGTGGTAGCGGCAGGGAATGATGGTAATCTAGCTTGGGAAACACTCTCCATTCCTGCTGATGCGAAAAATGTACTCACTGTTGGCTCAAGTAAATTTAAAATTTGGGATAAGATCAATTACAGTTCTATAGGACCAGAAACGCTGGAATTTTTGAAACCAAATATTTCTATCTACTCTACTTTGGGTACGTCTTTTTCTACACCCGTAGTGACCGGACTTGTGGCTTGCATGATGCAATATGATTCTACATTGACCAATTTTCAAATCATTGATATTTTGGAAAAAGCATCTAATTTTTATCCTTTCGGGAATAATTACATTGGATACGGCGTGCCTACTTGCTCGAATATTTTTAAAATACTGGAAGGAAATGAAGACAAAATCAATCGGCCCAGGACAATTCATAGTTCACGAAATTCGGTAAAAATCAATGCGCTGAATGATGCTAAAACCATTGTAATATTTCATAAGAAAGACGATCGCAACGTAATGCACCGAGTAAATCTCAGGAGCACCAAAGACAAAATTCAAATTGACAGACCCAATGGAGCGCAACAATCGACTGTACTTTTTGAAAAAGAGGTCATAGAAATATTTTGGGAGGATTGAAAAATCAAGCTTATAAAAAAAGATTGATGCCTCATCTATCAGAACCAATCCTATAAATTCGTCCTTTGAACGTTGCTCTAACGCTAATTTTGTCTTGCAGGAAAAATAAGCTCTCTTGGTGTGAAGAAACTACCAATGGTACTTGCCAATACTTCGAATCCCAGTGAAATGGATCATATGAAAAAGAAATTGGCGACCTTTGAATCAGTTAATACACAACTAAAAAACTAAATTGAAAACGCTATATCTCATCCGTCACGCAAAATCTTCCTGGTCATTCGATCTCAGTGATCATGATCGACCTTTGGGCGAACGTGGCAGACGAGATATCATCAAAATGGGCAAATTCGTCAAAAACAATATTGACGTTCCTGAACTGATACTTGCAAGTACAGCTAGCCGCGCATTATATACCGCCCTTCATATGGCTGACTCGTGGGATTATCCTGAAGATAAATTAATGCTTTCAGATAGGCTTTATCACTGTACTTCAAGAGATATAGAAGGAATCCTCGGAGGATTTGGAAGTGAAAATACGATTGCCATAGTAGGTCACAATCCGACATTCACTCAGTTTCACAATCATTATTGCAACGAACAAATAGACAACCTCCCAACTTGTGGTATTGTCGGATTAGAGTTTGACATCAACTCGTGGAAGGAGCTGATTATGTCTAAAGCCACACAGCTATTTTATCATACTCCAAAGGGGATTTAGAATAGAAAAATAAATAATCTTCTAACTCAACTCGAAATTAAAACCGAATACTGCGGCAGGGATAGCAGTGGAAAGCCCGCAGCGCGTAGGATTGTGGGCAGACGGACTTGTAGCGAATAGCCCGGTTCGTCCGCCCAAATAATCAATATTAAAGAATATATTGACTCAAATCTTTGTCTTTGACCAGACCAGTGAGCCGCTCCTGTACGTGCGCCTTATCAATCACAATTTGAGCATTGGCTCCAATGGTATCCGGAATATCGAACAGAATATCATTGAGCAACTTGCTCATAACCGTATGAAGCCTCCGCGCACCAATGTTTTCCACTTCTTCATTCACCTGAAAGGCAATTTCTGCCAGCTCCTCAAGTGCTTCAGGTTGGAAAGACAAACTCACGCCTTCAGCCGCTACAAGTGCGATATATTGCTTGGTGAGTGCGTTTTTAGGCTCTTGTAAAATTCTTAGAAAATCTGCCTTGGTCAGGTTTTCCAATTCAACACGGATTGGGAATCTACCTTGCAGTTCGGGAATCAAATCAGATGGTTTGCTCACATGAAATGCGCCAGCAGCTACGAACAAAATATGATCAGTGTGAACGACTCCATATTTGGTATTGACGGCACTGCCCTCAACTATCGGCAGCAAATCACGCTGCACACCCTCTCTGCTAACATCTGGCCCACCTTTTCCGCTGGAACTATTGGCTATTTTGTCTATCTCATCAATAAAGATGATACCTGAGTTTTCTGCCTTTGCGATAGCTTCTTCTTTTACATCATCCATATCGATGAGCTTGGAAGTTTCCTCCTCCATAAGGATTTTGCGTGCTTCTGCGATAGTGACTTTACGCTTTTTAGTCTTCTTTGGCATCATATTGCCAAGCATCTCTTGAATGTTGATCATGGATGATTCATCCATGCCACCACCGATCATTCCAACTCCAGGCGATGCAGATTGCCTCACATCTATTTCGATCTTTCGCTCATCCATTTCACCATTTTTGATTTTTTCGCGAAAGCGCTCCCTGGTTTTTTCGTTGAGCTCCTGTTCCTCTCCGGGTAAATCTTTACCAACTCCAGATGCATGGATATTTTTGGCTCCTCTCAATGGTGGAATTAGAATATCAAGAATAAGATTATCAACTATCTCTGATGCTTTTTCTTTGACTTCTTCTTTTTTGGCAATTTTTACAATGTTTACCGACTGCTCCACTAAATCGCGAACCATGCTTTCCACATCACGACCCACGTAACCAACTTCAGTAAATTTCGAAGCTTCTACTTTCGTAAATGGCGCATCTGAAATTTTAGCCAAGCGCCGAGCTATTTCTGTTTTACCAACTCCAGTCGCTCCTATCATCAATATGTTGTTGGGGACGATTTCGCCGCGAATCTCTTCCTTCACATTCATGCGTCTCCATCGATTTCTCAAGGCAATGGCCACATTCTTTTTAGCATCGGTTTGGCCGATAATATATTTATCTAATTCGGCAACAATCTGCCGTGGTGTCAAATCTGAACTCATAATTATAATATTTTTTTATAGCTATTCAGGTTGGTTTGCAAGCTGATAAAGTTAGCTCCGCCAGCCGCATGATACTTGGCTCTGGCATACCTGAATCTAATTCTTTTAATTCCAACAGAAAATCCATAGGACAATCCTGCACCACCAGCAGTTTCATCCAGTTTCAATTCTTGCCTTCTCAGATGATTATATCCCAATTGAAACTGAATGGCATCATTAAGGATGAGCTCCGTACCAATATTGACTCGGCGAAGCATTTTATCGACATACGCCGAAGTTCTGGATGTTTGCGCCTGATTTTCCTGTTTAAAAACAAGATTTTCTTCAACCAGATTATATGTGGTAAATGTGAATCTGAATGGCATGTATTCCGGCTTGATCGTGACACCCATCTGCACATCAAATGGCAGTTGAGAATTTGCTGCCTGGAAATAATCATTAAATCTGAACCCGAAATTTTTGAAGGCCAGAGCAAATGTGATGTCATTATTTGGCACGCGATATATTCCACCTAAATCAAAGACCATAGCTGAGGTAGAATAACTGTCAATTGCGCTCTGAGTAAATTTCATATTCACGCCAAAGGAAAAAGGACCTGCCTGACGGCTTTTTCCAATTACAAGTACATAATCATTGGCTGTAAACGAGCCAATGTCATTTCCAGAAGGATCTGTTTCCACAAAATCGCCATATGATAAATATGTCAATCCAATAGCCATAGGTCCAATTTTACCAAAACTGCCATAATAGGCTCCAGAAAAGACATTGATATCTGCAAAATATGGATTGTAATTAAAAGCGATATCACCCAATGCCACTGAATCTAAAACGGCAGGATTATTCATAAACTGCATCAGTTCACCATCTGCCAACGATACCATCGTGCCGCCTAGCGCCGCACTTCTGGTACCAGAAGGAAGCTCCAACGCCTGGTACTGACCAAACTGAGCATGGGTGCTGAATGTCAGCAACAGTAATATGAAAGAAAGGTATCTCAATCAGTTAGTTTTTGCTTCCGGAATGATGAATTCGATTGGTTTTGCCGCTTTTTGCTTCAACAACGCAATATCAAGCACTTGTTGTACATTCTCTACATAATGTATTTTTAAGTCTTTGATATACTGCGGATTGATCTCTTCTATATCACGACTATTACGCTCGCACATGATGATCTCCTTGATACCTGCTCGTTTCGCAGCAAGAATTTTTTCTTTGATTCCACCCACAGGAAGTACTTTCCCACGAAGAGTGATTTCTCCTGTCATGGCAAGCTTTTTCAAAATCATCCTTTGTGTGAAAACAGATGCCAAAGCTGTGAGCATAGTAATACCAGCTGAAGGACCATCTTTTGGAATCGCTCCGGCAGGCACGTGTACGTGCAGGTCATAATGATCAAAAATCAAATGATTAATATCCAAACTTTCAGCATTTGACTTTAAGTAAGAAAGTGCTGTCATGGCTGATTCTTTCATCACATCACCAAGCTGGCCTGAAAGCGTAAGCTTTCCTTTTCCTCGACTTAGACTTGCTTCAATGTAAAGAATATCTCCACCTGAAGGTGTCCAGGCCAAACCAGTTGCTACTCCTGGCAATTTATTGTCCTCATAATATTCTTTATCAAAAATTTCAGGACCGAGTATTTTTCGGATTTGATCCTGATCGATTTTATTTTCATGTTCCTGCTCCATAGCGATGGATTTGGCAACATTTCTAACTACCGATGCAACTTTCCTTTCCAGATTTCTAACTCCAGACTCACGGGTGTAGTCATTGATTAATTTTTCTACAGCGGCCTTTTCAAAAGTGATATCCTTCAATTTCAATCCATGTTCCTCCCGCTGCTTTGGAATAAGATGCTTTTTGGCGATTTCCACTTTTTCTTCAAGTGTATAACCAGTAATATCAATGATTTCCATCCTATCTCTTAATGGTGGCTGAATGGTATCCAATGAATTGGCTGTAGCAATAAACAACACCTTTGACAGGTCATAATCAACTTCAAGATAGTTGTCCTTAAAAGCATTGTTTTGCTCTGGATCAAGTACTTCAAGCAAAGCAGAAGATGGATCACCCCTAAAATCTGAGCTCACCTTATCGATTTCATCCAAAATGAAAACTGGATTGGATGAACCCGATTTTTTCAGATTCTGAATCACCTTACCGGGCATTGCGCCGATATAGGTTTTTCTATGTCCGCGAATCTCCGCTTCATCATGCACTCCTCCCAGAGACATTCGGACGTATTTCCTATTCAATGCTTCAGCTATAGATTTTCCTAAAGAAGTCTTACCAACTCCAGGAGGGCCATAAAGACATAAAATCGGGCCTTTCAAATCATTTTTCAGTTTCCTTACTGCCAGATATTCAAGAATTCTTTCTTTTACTTTATCCAGACCGAAATGATCTTTATCTAAAATTTTCTTTGCTCGATTCAGGTCAAAGTTGTCCTCGGTCACTTCGCCCCAAGGCAAGTCCACCAATAACTCAGCATAATTCAAAGCAACTGGATATTCGGCAGAAGCAGGATTCATTCGCCCGATTTTATCGAGTTCCTTGTGAAAATGTTTTTTAACTTCTTCGCTCCACAATTTATCTTTTGCGCGAAGACGCAAGCTCTTCACTTCCTGATCTGTTCCGTCCTGCCCAAGTTCGTCTTGCAATACTTTCATTTGCTGACGCAAATAATAATCTCGCTGCTGTTGATCTATGTCAGAGTGAACTTTCGATGCTATTTCCATTTTCAACTCCAACACTTGAATATCGCGCATCATGAATTGCAGCAATTTTTCGGCGCGCTTCTTGGAATCTCCAATTTCTAGCAATGTCTGTTTTTCAGCCACCTCCGCATTGATATTTGACGATAAAAAGTGCGTAAGAAACACATGATTATCTATGTTTTTCAAGGCTTCATGAGCTTCTTTAGGAATCTCAGGATTTAATTTGAGCACTTTATTTGCAGCTTCTTTTAGGGACTGCACAATTACTTTTGAATCCTCTTTAGATATCTCACCTTCATCTTTTAGGACTTCATATCGAGCTTTGATAAATGGCTCATCTTGAATGCCTTCCGTCAGTTTTATTCTGTTTTGTCCTTGTATGATGATTGTGGTATTTCCATCTGGCAGTACCAACATCTTTATGATTTTAGCCACACATCCGATACCGAACAAGTCTTTGAATGTGGGTTCTTCTATCTTGTTCTTTTGAGCAACAACCCCAATGATACGATTTCCTTTATATGCTTTCTTTACAAGCTTGATTGATTTGGTGCGACCAACGGTAATTGGCAAAATCACTCCAGGAAATAGGACCGTATTTTTTATTGGTAAAATAGCCAGTTCATCAGGAAAATCTTTTTCATCCAATGTGCCGCCACTTTGAATCGTTTCTATATGAATCATTTCTCCAGATTCATCGTCAACAAGGTTTGAAACTATTATGGGATTTTTAGATTTGCTTTTATACATAAGAATGCGTCAAATTGGCAGACCATTGCCTCAAAATTGGTCATTTAATTGTAGCCGGGTAAAGGTTCAATAGCTATGCCAAATTAGTTATGGTAGATCAAAACATATTATCTTTAGCCAGAATTATACAGGTGTCTGTCGAAAAGACATATTTATGAATAAAGTTGTTGTGCGCATCATACCACTGGCATTATTTGCCTTATGCTGGATAGGTAACTTATCCGCACAGGACACTTCTATCAAGCGAACAACTAAGCAATTCAGGGTAGACTCTCTGCCTTCAAATATTGACCTCAATATTTACAATTTCTATAATATCAATCGGGTTCCACATTATTACAATAAGATGGAAATGGATATGATACAGAAATATGAACGCAATGGTGATTGGGAAAATCTATATTATGCCATGCAGAATTATGTGAGCAAATTCGGAGTTCAAAATTTCTATAAAGATACCCGCATGATTTGGCGACTTGCTAAACTCACTGAACTCTATGGTGATTTTGAGGAAGCCAGGGATTTATATAGACTCGTGCTTAGACATCATCATACCGGAATTGACATCAAGGAAATAGAAATTTATTACGATTCACTCAATAACCAAGAAGCTCAGATCTATGTCCCGCTTGACTATTATTATGAATTAGTCGAATACCGCAAGTTGATTGATACCCTTAGACCGCCACGAGGTGTATTACTCAATATGGGCGCAGAAATCAATAGCTCCTATGCGGATTATGGCCCTTCACTCAACGTGATGAATAATGTCTTACTTTTTACATCACAAAGAAATGAACTCGACTTGACTGTAAGAAAAAAGGCAAATGAAGATCTGTTTTTCAGTAAAAAAGATGAATATGGGAATTGGTCAAAGGCTCAAGAATTTTCACAAATCAACTCCCGATATAATGAAGGTTCAGCTTTCCTATCCAAAGACGGCAAGACCATTTATTTTTCAAGATGTGATTGTCTGGATTGCTATGGCGATTGTGATTTGTTTAGTGCCAAATTACAACCCGATAGCACCTGGGCAGAAGTAGAAAACCTGGGAACCAATGTCAATAGCCTAAGCTGGGATTCGCATCCTTCCCTTTCACACAGTGAAGACACCTTATATTTTGCTTCAGATAGGCTTGGTGGATTTGGACTCTCTGATATTTATTTCACTTATAAAATGAAAAATGGCAATTGGTCTCCTGCTCAAAATGTTGGCCCAATTATCAATACGCGCCACAATGATGTAAGCCCATTTTACCATCCGGTTTACGACATTCTGTATTTCAGTTCCAATGGACAGCTTTACAATTTCGGAGAATTTGATATTTATAAATCACACAGGATAGATGGCCAGTGGAGTGAGCCTTATAACATTGGCCCTTTGGTGAATGGACAGGGAAGTGAATTTTATTTTACGATAGATGCGGAATCAGAATTACTTTTTTATGCGCGCTCTATCACCCGGGATATTGGCAAGCAGGATTTATATTCTTTTCCATTGCCCATGGAGGCGCAACCTCTGGCTACTACTCGCGTAACCGGATCACTCACTGACAACCTGACAGGACAGCCATTCAAAGGGATTGTTTCCATAATTGATCTTGACGGAGGTATTGAAGTAGCTCCCAGATTCCTGAAACCTGATGGATCTTTTGAATTTAACTTGATTGACAAGAGGAATTATCTTTTGGTGATTCAAGGTGATGACTTTTTTAGAATAGAAGATTCATTTTTTCTAGATGGACCAGCTGAGTTAAAACGTGTCACTGAGCCATTGTCAAGCCGGGTTAAATTTGAATCAATAGAATTTGACATGAGTAGATCAGAACTCAAGCAGGAAATGTATTCTGACTTAAATAAGATTGTAAATTTCCTGTATGACAACCCGACCTTCCGGTTGAAAATATCCGGTCACACTGACTCATTTGGTTCTGCAGAATTCAATTTGCAGCTATCAAAAGACCGGGCAAAAAACATCCATGATTATGTTGTCGATTTTGCTGGTGTAGAACCAGAAAGAGTAAGTTGGGAAGGATATGGAAGTACACAGCCGATCGTACAAGAAGTTACTGAAGCAGATAAAGCCTTGAACAGGCGAGTTGAGTTTGAAATCTACCGACCTGCTCCTCCCGTGCCTCAGGATGAAGCCCCAATTAGTCCAGCTGATACACTAGATTTGCGACCTACTCCAAAGAAAAATTAGAATAGTTTATAAACGTCATTTAAAATGGCATAACTCATGATCGCGAGCAAAAGGATCATCCCTACTTTTTGAGCATTCTCCAGAAATTTATCTGATGGTCTTCTTCCAGAAACCATTTCGTAAGTCAAGAACATTACGTGACCGCCATCCAATGCAGGAATTGGTAAGAAATTCATAAAGGCAAGGATCATTGAAAGTAAACCTGTCACTTCCCAAAAACGATTCCAATCCCATGTTCCACCAAATATTTTTGCAATACCAATTGGGCCGGCAAGTGATTTTGAAGGAGACACATCACCAGAAAACATTTTTCCAAAGGCAACAATATTGTGCCATACAGTGCCAACCGCCTTTTCGGTACCAATGATCATAGATTGACCCAAGCCATATTTCACGTATTCATTTTCCATTGTGAATTCTGCAACAAATCCCAACGTAGCATCTTCATTGACGACAAAGTTTAATTCCACTGGATTGCCACTTCTGGAAACTACGGCTGATATTTCCTTTCCAGCCAAAGTATCCATATTGGCTTTAAACTCATGATAAAAGGAAATAGGGTTTCCATTAATAGAAGAGAAAACATCTCCATCTTCCAAACCGCCTTGAGATGCTGCTGATTTAGAAGTGACTTCCTTAACTCTG
Organism: uncultured Marinoscillum sp.; assembly: GCA_964353015.1. Classification (GTDB taxonomy): domain Bacteria; phylum Bacteroidota; class Bacteroidia; order Cytophagales; family Cyclobacteriaceae; genus JAMZMI01. The sequence continues at coordinate 165,711 of CAYGUA010000006.1, forward strand.
AAAGGCATTCTTGGCTTTATGAAAGCAGCCTTATTGTCTGAGAATTTCTCTAGAAAATCATTTGGAATGTCGACCCTTAAAGTTTGATCATTTCTCCTTACTGTAAAATAACCATCCGTTGAAAGTAGAACTTCCGGACTAATCAAATCGCTAAATTTATCATAATCACGCCCACTGATATTCACGATTCTGTCGCCTGATTGCAAACCAATCTCCTGACCCAATTCTAATGACTCAATTCCGTACTTATCAATCTCAGATTTTGGAATGTAAGATTCTCCATTAACAAAAACCAAAGCAATAAATATCACAATACCTGTGATCACATTCACAATAATCCCACCCATCATTACGATGAGTCTTTGCCATGCCGGCTTAGATCGAAACTCCCAAGGCTGGGGCTCTGCACTCATGGCTTCACTATCAAGTGATTCATCGATCATACCCGAGATTTTCACAAATCCTCCCAATGGTATTGCACCTATTGAATATTCAGTCTCTCCAAATTGCTTTCCCCAAATTTTTGGTGGAAATCCAATCGAGTATTTTTCCACTCGCATTCCAAAAGCCTTGGCCGCCAATAAATGACCCAACTCGTGCAAACCAACTAAAATCGAAAGCCCAAGTATTAATTGGGCTGCCATGATAATTCCTTCCATTATGATATAATTTCTTTCGCTTTGATTCTTGTAAGCTTATCCGTATTCACAAAATCTTCCAAATTCGGTTCGCGAATATAGTCTACCTTTTCGAGGCATTCGGCGATGACTTCTGATATTTGTAAAAAACCAACATTATCCTTTAAAAATTCCGCAACCGCAACTTCATTGGCTGCATTAAGGATACAAGGCATATTTCCTCCCTTTTCAATGGCATTATAAGCAAGCTGAAGGTTTTGAAATGTTGCCAAATCTGGCTTCTCGAAAGTCAATTCCGGATAATTCATAAAGTCAAATCTTGGAAAATCTGACTTCAATCTCTCAGGGTATCCTATAGCAAACTGAATGGGAATACGCATGTCGGGTAATCCGAGTTGCGCTTTTATAGAACCGTCCTCAAATTGAACCATAGAATGTATGATTGATTGCGGATGCACTACAACTTCAATTTTCTCTAATCCAACACCAAAAAGCCATTTTGCCTCAATCACTTCAAGTCCTTTGTTCATAAGGGTTGCTGAATCAATCGTGATTTTCGCTCCCATATCCCAATTTGGATGTTTAAGAGCCTGCTCCTTCTTTATATTGACAAGTTGATCTCGCTTCTTTCCTCGGAAAGGCCCTCCTGAAGCGGTTAAAATAATTTTTTCTATTGGGTTTTGAAATTCCCCAACCAGACATTGAAAAATAGCTGAATGCTCTGAATCAACTGGCAAAATGTTAACCCCTTTTTCCATCGCTAATCTCGTCACCAACTCTCCAGCCACAACGAGTGTTTCCTTGTTAGCCAAGGCAATTGTTTTGCCTGCTTCAATAGCATTGATAGTTGGTCGCAAACCCGAATAGCCCACAAGAGCTGTAAGCACCAAATCAACACTTTCCATCTCCACTACAGATGCCAAGGCATTTTCACCTGAATAAACTTTTATATCCAAAGGATTTAATGCTGCAAAAACTTTGTCATAAAGCAAATCATTGCCAATTACCACCGTATTTGGGCGATAGTTTGCAGCTTGAGCAATCAATAAATCGGCATTATTTTGAGCTGTAATAACTTCAACAGAAAACCTGTCCGGATGGCGGGACACAACATCCAAAGTCTGCGTGCCAATTGATCCTGTAGATCCTAAAATCGCAATTCCTTTTTTCTCAATATCTCTATTCACTGATTCTTAGATCTATTTTATTTCAAAAAATTAATTAGCTGATCGGCAATTTTTCGATCATTGGAAAGTCTGGGTACTTTGTTTTGCCCACCAAGCTTTCCTATGGATTTCATGTATCCAATAAAAGCACTGTTTTTCAATTCCTTAATTTCCAATGGCCTTAAAATAGCACCTGAAATCAAATCATCGTAATAAGTATTTCTTTTTCGCAATTGTTCATCCAACTCAGCCTGAAAGGCAACTATATCTTTTGGCCTATTTGCAAACTCGACATACCATTCATGTAGCGGAAGGCCATTTACTGGTGTAACATTTGGTGCTACTGTAAATTCAACAATTTCAGTTTCGGGGTACTTCACACAAGTTTCCCGCATCGCATTTTCAACTTCTTCTCCAATCACATGTTCTCCAAATGCTGAAATGAAATGCTTGATTCGTCCGGTTACCAAAAGCCTGTATGGATTTTTACTTACAAACTTGACTGTATCCCCAATGGAATAACCCCACAATCCTGCATTACTATTGATAATTAAAGCGTAGTTCACTCCAATATCAATTTGCTCCAAGGTCAATCTTCTCGGATTGGCTTCAAAATACTCATCCGCTGGAATGAATTCGAAGAAGATTCCACTATTGGCCAGCAATAAAAGTCCTTCTGCCGTTTGCGTATCTTGATATGCTATGAAACCTTCAGAAGCGGGATATGTTTCTATTGAATCAATTGTTTTCCCTATCGTTTCAAAAAGCTTCGCACGATATGGTTCGAAATTTACTCCTCCATAAACGAACATTGAGAAATTCGGAAAAATGTCCTTAATTGGCTTGCCTGTTTTGGCTTTTAACCGATCAAAATACATCTGCACCCAAGGAGGGATTCCTGAAATTAGCGACATATCCTGATTATAGGTTTCTTCCACAATCTGATCCACCTTAGCCTCCCAATCCTCAATACAGTTCGTTTCATAGCTGGGCATTTGATTTGTCCGCAAATAACCCGGCACATGATGATTGACAATGCCTGATAACCTGCCTGTGTAAATACCATGCTTTGAAGTCAAAGTAGGCGCACCTGAAAGAAAAATCAACTTGCCATCCAAATATTTTGATTTGCCTGTTTCATGAACGTAAGCCAAGAGGGCATTTCTTGCACTGTTGATATGATTTGGTATGGAATCTTTAGTAATTGGAATGTATTTGGTACCACTCGTAGTACCACTTGTTTTAGCGAAATAAGTCGGTTTTCCTGGCCAAAGCACATCGGATTCACCTTCTAAAATTTTATTTACATAGGGCGAAAGACCTTCATAGTCTCTGATTGGAACCAGATTTTTAAAATCTTCATGTGTATTGATTTCTGAAAAACCATGATCCTTACCAAAACTGGTATCAACAGCTGTTTTTGTGACTTGGCTTAAAATCTCTTTTTGATATTTCGGTGCATCAAGCGACCATTTTTTAGTCTCTTTGGCAATAAGGGCCGCAAAAGGCCGGGCAAGTACTGATCTGATCCCCATATTTCCCTAAAATCGCTCAAAGTAAATCAAACGACACTCCAATTCCCAATAACTAACCTTCGAGTTGTGAATGGTAAACCTTCTTCAAATTTTTAGTGTTTTTTAACGAATCCCAATGCTGTTTTTTCAGTTTAATAACGTGATTTGAATATTACTTAAACTCCACCAAAATGAAAATGAATTTTCGAAAGGTATTATTGTTGAGTTTTCTTGTTGCGATCTGCTCCGGTTTGATTGGCGCTGCAGCAGTTGTTGTTTATTTCAATAAGGTGCAAAACCTCAATAATGAAGACAACATTTCAGCACAGTTCATGAATTCTGATTTGCAGACGGCTCCCTATTTCGTAGAAAATAACACTGAAAATCCTTTCATTCCCAATGCGGACATGGATTTTGTATTTGCATCACAAAAAAGCACGTCAAGCGTCGTTTTCGTGCAAACCTTGAGTGAATATGAATTCAGAACTGGTGGTTGGTTGGATTGGTTTTTCGAACCACAAGGCTCGCAGCAGACAAGTAGTGGATCAGGAGTGATCTTTTCGAAAGATGGATATATCGTCACTAATAATCATGTAATAGACGGAGCAGATGTCATCAGAGTGATTCACGGAAAGCAAACCTATACTGCGGAGCTTGTGGGAAAGGACCCTTCTTCAGATTTGGCTGTCATCAAAATCGAAGGAGAAAATTTGCCTTCCATTGAACTTGGAAATTCCAGTGATGTCCAAGTGGGTGAATGGGTGCTCGCTGTAGGTAATCCCTTCAATCTAACCTCGACAGTAACTGGTGGAATAGTTAGTGCAAAAGGAAGAAACATCAATATCCTTAGAGATAAATTTCCAATTGAATCCTTCATTCAAACAGATGCTGCAATCAATCCGGGAAATAGTGGTGGCGCATTGGTGAATATGGAAGGGAAATTAATCGGAATCAATACGGCAATCCTCTCCAGAACAGGATCTTATACCGGATACGGATTTGCTATTCCGGCGAATATTGTCAAAAAGGTATTTGAAGACATCAAAAATTATGGTGAGGTTCAAAAAACTTTTACGGGTGCTGATTTCCTAGACATTGATAGTGAATTAGCTACCAAACTCAACTTGACAGACTTATCAGGTGTTTTGATTAGCAATACCATAAAAGATGGAGCCGCGGAAAAATCAAATCTCAAAAAAGGTGATGTCATTAAGGCAGTAGACGGCAATAAAATCGAATCCAAGGCTGGTTTGGAAGAATATCTAGCCAACCTTTATCCCGGAGATAAAATAAATCTACTCCTGGAACGTGATGGAAAAGAAATAACCAAATCCATGACTTTAACCAACCGAGAAGGCAACACAGGGATCATACGTAGAGAATTACATGAATCGACTAAACTTAATGTCACATTTGAAGCGGTATCAAAGGTTGAAAGAGACTTGCTTGGTATCGATGGAGGAGTGAAAGTTATTGACTATAAGAGTGTTGGTTTTTTCGCTAAGCTTGGAATACCAGAAGGATTTATAATTACCAAAATCAATAATACACAAATAGACAAACCCGAAGAACTTGCTCAGATCTTAGAAAACATCTCAGGAAGAGTTATAATTTCAGGAATCGATAAGAGAGGGAGAAAAGTCTATTATCCCTATTATTTCTAATCGAAATTCAATTAAACCATTGCGGTACGCATCTTAAGTTTCTTTTTCAATTCATCAATTGAAAAACGAAACTTTGCGTTCGTATCAATCATATCATTGACAGACTGAACAGCATGGATAACTGTACTATGGTCACGACCGCCAAAATGATATCCAATAGATTTTAGTGAATGGTTGGTGTAGTCTTTTGAGAAATACATGGCAACCTGACGAGCAATTACAATTTCCTTTTTTCTTGTTTTGGCTTTCAAATCCTCTTGCGGGATGTTGAAATAATCAGAAACAGTTTTTTGGATGTAATCAATACCAACTTCTGAATCGATATCAGTAACAATATTCTTAAGGATTTGCTTTGCCAGTTCCAGATTTATTTCTGCTTTTGTAAGCGATGCATGAGCAATAAGTGAAATGATTACACCTTCGAGCTCCCGGATATTGGTATCTACTGTGTAAGCAATATATTCAATCACTTGATCCGGTATGATGATTCCATCAGCCTGCATTTTTTTATGAATGATAGCCATTCGTGTTTCAAAATCTGGCTGCTGAACATCCGCAGTAAGTCCCCATTTGAATCTTGAAACCAATCTTTCCTGAAGACCTTTCAAATCCTTTGGCGCACAATCAGATGTCATAATGATTTGCTTACCTCCTTGATGCAAATGGTTGAAAATATGGAAGAAAATCTCCTGCGTTTTTTCCTTATCTCTCAAAAATTGAACATCATCCAAAATTAACACATCAACTTCACGGTAATAATTAATGAAATCCTGAATATTGTTGTTCTTTAATGCATCGATGAATTGGTTTGTAAATTTCTCAGATGCAACATAAATAATGCTCTTGTCAGGATGCTGTGATTTGATTTCGTTTCCTATCGCTTGCACCAAATGCGTCTTACCTAAACCAACACCTCCGTAAAACATCAGTGGATTAAAAGATGTGATTCCTGGTTTTTGAGCCACTGCAAACCCAGCAGAACGTGCCAGACGGTTACAATCTCCTTCAATGAAATTATCAAATCTGTAAGAAGCATTCAGATTTGAATTGATTTTTAATTGATTTAGGAAATCTGGATTTTTATAAAGATCATATCCATTAACCCGGTTCGCATTCTGACTATTACTCGCACCGGATACGTTGATTGTAACTGGTTTGATGTCATCGTCCCCTCTATCCACCACAACGGAATACTCCAATCTACCATTCGGACCAATTTCCGTTTTAATGGCTTGCTTCAGTATATGCACATAGTTCTCCTCTAGCCATTCGTAAAAGAATTGGCTAGGCACCTGAATAGTCAGAACCTCATCCTTTTGGTTGATCGGTCTAATTGGTTCGAACCAAGTCTTAAAGCTTTGCGCAGGAATTCGCTCCTTTATAAAAAGGAGGCAATTCTCCCAAGTTTGTTGATGCATTGGTGGTTAATATTTTTCTCTTTGTAAAGTCCTTAGAAAGATACCCTTGTCTAGAGAGGGGTTCAAATTTGCCTCATTTTTTTTAAAGAAAAAAATGACTTTTGCTATTGACTTTTTATAATCCATCTACACGCCTTTCAAAAGCAGATTAGATGTAATTTTTCTTTGAAAAATGCAAAATAACAAATTGACGCTGACGCTCACGTGCAACTTAGGTTGTTTGATTGTAACTTTAGAAAAAATTTAAAAAATGCACCCCACATTTACAGAATTTCCGAAAAAAGATCTTGACGATTGGATTAAAGCCGTGCATTCGCAAATTGGCGATGACAATGGTCTTGATAAATTAAAATGGTCGCCAGCCAAAGGTTTGCTCGTTGAACCATTTTACAATCAACAGAATTCTGCAGAATCATCATATATACAAAGGACGCTGGAAGTCGGAAAAAGAAACGCCTGGATACAATACGAAATAATAGAACTGAACGATGATTTGAATCTATCAGAAAGAATCAAAGATGCGTTTTCAGTGGGTTGTGAGGGGCTTTTAATCAAAGGCAATGATTCTATTCACAATTTAAAATCCTTATTGAAAAACATTGACCTTGCGAACATCAAGGTTATTGTTGATCAGTATAATTCCTCAATCATTTCACTAGATGGAATCGATGATATCCAAGATTTGAAAGTCGACTTAATTAATCAGCTTGGAAATAGCAGAAAGGAAATCAACAAAACATTATTTTTTCAATGTTCTGATCAACCAAATTTCATAGATGATTTATCAAATAAGCTTCATGACCTACTTCTTGGTAATTCAGATGATTTACAGACCGTCAACATGCTGTGTCAGGTTGATTTGAGTCATGACTTCTTCTTAGATATAGCCAAAATTCGGGCGATTCGAATAATATGCACACTCATTACTCAGCAAGCACAATTTCACCTCAATTTAGAGAACATTTTTATTATTTGCCATACACCGAAAGGATCATCAGAAAGCACACATATGCTTTTACAATCTACGGCTGGATTAGCAGCAATTTGTGGTTCAGCAGATGGCATTGTTTTTAACCCAGGATCTTCGTCTTTCCTTAACGGAAACTCACATAGGATAGCCCACAATGTTGGCAACCTGCTCAGATATGAATCAGGGCTCAATGAGCTTCAAGATGTTTGCACCGGCTCTTATTTTCTGGATACATTGACTGATCAGATAATTAGGAAAATCTATATAAACCTCCAAAAGCTTGATATTAACCTTGCCAACTTGGCATTTGAAGATTTCGCATCTACAAATTCCAAAGAAAAATCCAGTCTTGAATTCATAGATTCGTCAATTCCAGGATTTGCTCCATTTTTAAGAGGCCCTTATGCCTCCATGTACACCACTAGTCCCTGGACTATCAGACAATATGCAGGCTTTTCTACAGCAGAAGAATCTAATAATTTTTATAGAAAAAATCTGGCCGCTGGACAAAAAGGCTTATCCGTCGCATTTGATTTGGCTACCCACCGTGGATATGACAGTGATCACGCCAGAGTTACCGGTGATGTTGGCAAAGCTGGCGTTGCAATTGATACAGTGGAAGACATGAAAATTCTTTTTAATCAAATTCCGCTTGATCAAATGTCAGTTTCTATGACAATGAATGGAGCTGTGCTGCCAATCATGGCTTTTTACATAGTAGCAGCTGAAGAACAAGGAGTATCCGTCGACAAGTTAACTGGAACTATCCAAAATGATATTTTGAAAGAATTCATGGTTCGGAATACCTACATCTACCCACCCGGACCGTCAATGAAAATCATCGCTGACATATTTGAATATGCATCACAGCGAATGCCAAAATTTAATTCTATAAGCATCAGTGGCTATCACATGCATGAAGCTGGTGCAACCGCAGAGTTGGAGCTGGCATTTACTTTAGCTGACGGACTTGAATATATTAGAACAGGAATTAATGCCGGTATTCCTATTGATTCCTTTGCGCCCCGACTTTCTTTCTTCTGGGGTATTGGAATGAATTTTTTCACAGAAATCGCAAAAATGCGAGCTGGTCGTGCCCTTTGGGCCAAATTGGTAAATCAATTTGATCCTGAAAAATCCAAATCTCTAGCATTACGAACCCATTGTCAAACTTCCGGGTACAGCCTAACTGCTCAAGATCCATATAACAATATCGCTAGAACATGCATTGAAGCTCTTGCGGCCGTCTTCGGCCAAACCCAATCACTCCATACGAACGCTCTGGATGAAGCAATTGCTTTACCAACAGATTATTCGGCAGCAATAGCCCGAGAAACACAATTGTTTCTTCAGAAAGAAATCAATGTTACAAAAGTGGTAGATCCGTGGGGTGGATCTCACCTTGTAGAAGAACTCACATCAGAATTGATAGAAAAAGCCTGGATTATTATCGAGGAAATAGAAGCGATGGGTGGAATGTCCAAAGCCATAGAGAGTGGTTATCCAAAAATGAAAATAGAGGAAGCTTCTGCCCAGAAACAAGCAAAAATAGATTCTGGAGAAAATGTAATTGTGGGGATCAATAGATTTAAGAGCGATGTTAAATCCAAAATATCTCACCTGGAAATTGACAATAATGACGTCAGAAATAAACAACTCGATCGGCTTAACAGGATCAAATCCACTCGCAACGAATCAGAAGTTCAAAATACACTGTTCGCTCTTACCAATTGCGCCAAAAATGATGACGGCAATCTATTATCTTTAGCCATTGAGGCTGCCCGTCACAGAGCAACACTTGGTGAAATTTCTATGGCACTTGAAAAAGTATTTGGGCGCTATAAGGCTAATAATATTACGGTATCAGGAGTCTATAAATCAGTGATGAAAAACAATGACCTATTTGAGTCTGCACAGAAATTATCAGATCATTTCGCAGATCAGGATGGAAGAAGACCAAGGATTCTTGTCGCAAAAATGGGGCAAGATGGCCATGATCGTGGTGCTAAAATAATAGCCACAGCATTTGCTGATTTAGGCTTTGATGTGGATATCGGACCGCTTTTTCAAATACCATCAGAAGTAGCCAAACATGCATTAGAAAACGATGTTCACATTGTTGGCATCTCCTCATTAGCCGGTGGTCACAAGACGCTTATTCCTCAATTAATAGATGAATTGAGACGAGCAGGTGGTGAAGATATCATGATCATAGCTGGAGGCATTATCCCTGAAGAGGATCATGCATTCCTTTACGAAAAAGGAGTATCCATGATTTTCGGACCGGGAACAGTAATTGCTGAAGCGGTTATTAAAATATTGAATCAACTAATTGAGGAGAAGGCATAAAAAAGCCGATCTCACAAAGAATGTGAGATCGGCTTTTTTGTTTACCAGTTGATAAACTTAGTTTTATTGAGCCAAATTGTTTTTAATCAGGAAGCTTTCATAAAGCTGCTGAAAGTCCTCAACATCAGGTGACATTTTAATTGCCTCCTCATATTTTGTCAAAGCATCCAGGATCAAACCATTTTCTTCATAGAAAGATGCAAAAATCAACTTATTTAAAGGTGAATCTTCAGAAACCTCATCCTTTAGTACGGCAAGGTTTTCCTGTAGATCTGCACGATCTGTTGATTTTACCTTTTTGATGCCAATTTCATCAGATGCAATCTCCTCATCGCTGCTTTTGTAAACTTTCACCAAATAAAGTCCTGCATCATTTTGCATTCTGTCAGAAGTAAAATCTAGTTCAACAGAGCTTTTTGCTGTTTCTGTTTCGTAAATAACTTCGTCAAAAATGTTCTTAACTTTTACCGTGTAAGTCTCACCATCTGCCAAAGCTGAAGGACCAGTCCATCTAACGATTGTTTTATCCCCTAATACATCAGCCTGCTTAGGTGACATTACATTAATAGCTGCTGAGCCAGTAGCTCTTGAAACCGCACCAGTTGCATTTAGTCTTGATCTGTAATCGGTATTTTCGCTTTCGTTCATTTTGTTCATAACGAACTCAGCATAGCGGTTTGCGACACTGGTGTTGGCCAAATTGATTTGTTTCTCAATTTCAGCGACTTTTTTAGTGCCTGCACCTCTTACTTCGGTCGTTTTGCCAGTTTTGTGCATCAAACCGATGTAAGATCCTTCTGATGAGATCAGCATATCATCTGCATTCAATGTTGAACCTGTTTTGAGTGGAGTTGCCTCTGCAGCGCCAGCCTTTTTTACTTGATTTTCGCCCTTATTAGCCAAAACTCTAAAGGTATATCCCTGTGCATTTACTGCCACAGCAGAAAACAGCACCATAATGATTACCGCATTTGAAATAAAACTTCTCATGATTGTAGCTTTTATTTTGAATTGTAAAGTTATAATTTATCTAATTTAAAAAGTGACCTTCTACCTTCTTTAGTGAATGAATTCTTAACCACCCCATAATAAACTTCAAGAGCATCACCTGCAAGAGCCACAGCGAAAGTTGCAACACCTAATTCTACTTTATATAAAGCAACATCAAGTATATAAATCATCATGTAGACTAAAACTGCGATCTCAATAAGCTGGAATAGTTTGGTCAATCCATCATACCACTTAGGAAGCTTCTTGTATATTAGCGAAAACAATGCCACATTTAGAAAACATAAAATGATTGCTAAAAGTAGCCCTTGTTCCTGTGTCATGGCATCAATATAATCTTGATTTAAAATCATAGAAATAGCATTCGCATGAACTACGCCACCGTACATATCCGGAAATGCTCTACCAATATATTTTTGATTGAGAGGAGTGTAAAATTTATCTTCAAAGGATTCACGATCTCCCAAATATTTACCCAAATAACAAAACATGACAATTTTGCCTTCAATCATCTCGGGCACAAAATTTTCACCAAACACATCAGGCACATCCAATGCATAATATTTGATTCCAAATTTTGTGGCACCATAATCCAAGACATTGCCTCTGTAATTAATCACTTCATACAAATTGTCTCTTTCAAGAAACTGACTTGCCTTTGCCGAATCAAGATAACTCGCAAGTTTCACTGAAAAGGCGTGTCTTTCAATCCCAGCGACAGTTTGCTTCGGAACAAATTGTCGACACATTTTAAGATCTTCCTGAACCTCAGCATCCGTATCCAAATTCACAAAGGCATTGCTTGTGGCAAATTGATTGAAGCCTTCCCACGAATATGCCATTGAATCTTGCTCCGGGTCAGTAGGATGCAAAATAAGCTTTGAAGCCAAAACCAAATTTTCTACACTGGCCATACCTTCCATAAGCATCTGATCACCCAATGTATCTTCCTTCGGATTATAAAAAAATGAATCGATTCCAATCACAGCTGGATTATATTGACTTATAATTTGAAGCATCATTCCGATTTCACCTCTACTCAATGTCCCTATATTTACAAGCACAACTCGCTCATCTGCTACAGGATCATTTCTTAATTGCGAAAACACAACATCTGTCACCTCCATGTCACCAAAGGCTTCACCAATAGGATCAAAAACGTCGAATATTTTGAAGGCTGTGGCAGAACTAAAAAGTCCCATCAATCCGAAGATGAAAAGGGTACCAAGAATTACGTCTAACCAGAATTTTTTGAACATGATTTAGAATTTAGCGGGTGTTAAATTAGATTGATTACCCGCAATTAAGATTCATTATCTTAAATGATCAATTCAAAAGTAATAAAAATTAGTATAATATAATTTTTTATTGAAATAAATCAATTTTTTTTCAATTTTATGAAAACGAACCAATGGCTCAAAAGGTTTTGAAGAAACAAACTAGCAAAGATTTGATACAAGGTGTATTAGATGGTAACCGTCTGATGCTCAGTAAAGCAATTACATTGATTGAAAGTCGAAAACCTCAAGATCAAGTAGAGGCAGCTGCGGTCATTGATGAATTATTGAAAAATAAATCAAAAAGTTTTCGAATGGGGATAACTGGAGTGCCCGGTGTTGGTAAAAGCACCTTCGTTGAGACCTTTGGCATGTTGGCGATTGAGCATGGTAAAAAGGTAGCTGTGTTATCAGTGGACCCAAGTTCTAAACTAAGTAATGGAAGCATTTTAGGAGACAAAACCCGAATGACTGAATTGTCGCAACATGACAGGGCTTTTATCAGACCTTCTCCTTCTGGAAACTATACAGGAGGAATTGCACAAAAATCAAGAGAAACCATCATGCTTTGCGAAGCGGCCGGATTTGATTTGATAATTGTCGAGACTATGGGCGTAGGACAGGCTGAAGTCAATTTAAAAGACATGGTAGACTTTTACCTGGTATTGATGCTTGCTGGTGGAGGTGATGAGCTTCAAGGCATCAAAAGAGGCATAATGGAAATGGCAGATGCGATCGCTATAAATAAGGCTGATGGCTCCAATTATCAATCAGCATTATTAGCAAAAAAGCATTTTGAAAATGCTTTGCATTATTTCCCTGCACATGAAAATGGATGGTCAGTACCTGTTGAAATATGTTCTGCACTTGAAAGTACTGGGATTGATGTCATTTGGGAAAACACGATCAACTTTCAAAAACATATCGAATCCAATGGATGGTTTGATAAAAACAGGCAAAAACAAAATGTTTACTGGATGAATGAATTAATTGATGCGGAATTGAAATCAAGATTTTATGGTGACTCGGAGATAAAGTCTAAATTAAATTTATTAACTGAAAAAGTAAAAAACGGGACAATTTCTTCCAGGAGCGCGCTGAATCAAATTTTCAAGAATTAGCCAAGTTTAGCTTTGACTGCTTCAACATTCTTCTTTGAATTTCCAATAAAAATTTCGTCATCAATAATAAAGACAGGGCGCTTCAAAAAAGTGTATTCTTCAAGAATGTAATTTTTATAATCCTCTTCCTGAAGGTTTTTATCCTTTAGTCCTAAAGATTTGTATTTCATGGCCACTCTAGAAAACAGGGCTTCATATGATCCGGCCATTTCCTTCATTTCAATCAACTGTACATCTGTTATTTTTTCTGATCTAATATCCTGCTGAATAAAATCTTCCCCAACCCCTACTTCCTTCATAATGCGCTGACAGGTGCTACAAGTTGACAGATAATATATTTTTTTCATGATTCCGTTTTTTCGCCAAAACTAATACCTCTTGTTGAAATTTATCAATTCAACGATGCATACCTATTTAGTTTGTCATTTTTATAAACTCAATAATTTGTCTATGATTTGACAAAGCCATTACACTACAAACTTTTAGCTTTGGCTTTCTTTAATTTAGAATAATTGATCCAAACAGATATCCGGGTAATTATACCCGCTTTTAACGAGCAAAATGCAGTTGGCCTGGTGGTCGATGAAATTCCAAAAGAATGGGTCAGAGAAATCATCGTAGTTGACAATGGCTCTAATGACCACACATTTGAGACAGCCGCGGCACATGGTGCTACTGCCCTTCGGGAACCCAGAAAAGGTTACGGGCAAGCGTGCATAAAAGGCATGGAGCATATTGCACAATCGTCAACCAAACCTGATATTGTCGTGTTTTTAGATGGGGATCATTCTGACTTTCCTGAGCAAATCCCATCTTTGGTTCAGCCTATACTTGATGGAAAAGTTGATATGGTAATTGGTTCGAGGGCACTTGGAACTAAGGAAAAAGGGAGCATGACAATTCCACAGGTATTTGGCAATTGGCTGGCTACTTCAATGATAAAATGGTTTTACGGTGTGAAATACACTGACCTAGGACCTTTCAGAGCAATACGCTATTCCACTTTAGTGAATATTGACATGAAAGACACCAACTTTGGTTGGACTGTAGAAATGCAACTCAAAGTAGCCAAGGCAGGACTGCAATCCATGGATGTTCCTGTAAATTACAGACGGAGAATCGGTATTTCAAAAGTTTCTGGAACCGTGAAAGGTACGATCATGGCAGGATATAAAATCATTTACACAATATTCAAATATTTGTAACTTATGGTGTGGATCATTTTGATTGGATATTCAGTTGCTCTGACGGTCATTTGCGCTTTCAGTCTGGAGCAATTTAATCTGGCGATGATTTACAGACGTTTCGATAAACAGAAATTCCCTTCACCAAAATCTCTAATATCCTATCCAAAGGTCACGGTTCAGCTTCCTGTTTTCAATGAAAAATACGTGATTGAGCGACTTATTAATTGTGTATGCCAACTTGAATATCCAAAAGATAAAATTGAAATTCAGGTACTCGATGACTCCACTGATGAAACGAGAGAATTGACAAAAGCGAGAGTCAACTATTGGAAAGCTCAAGAGATAAATATTTCACAGATTCGTCGTGATAACAGAGTTGGATTCAAGGCAGGTGCCCTCGCCTATGGCCTTGAAAGAGCATCGGGTGAATTTATTGCAATCTTCGATGCGGATTTTTTACCCCAATCGGATTTCCTGATTAAAACATTGCCGCATTTTGAAGAAAGCGTTGGCATGGTACAGACAAAATGGGGCCATATCAATGAAGATTACAGCATTCTCACAAGAATGCAGGCCTTTGGTCTAAATGCACATTTCACCATAGAACAAACAGGCAGAGCTTCGTCTGGGAAATTTATGAATTTTAATGGAACGGCTGGTATTTGGCGTAAAAAATGCATCGAAGAAGCTGGTGGTTGGCAACACGATACGTTAACTGAGGATTTGGACTTAAGCTACCGTGCACAGATTAAAGGGTGGAATTTTGTTTTTATGGAAGACATAGTGACTCCAGCCGAATTGCCAGTAATTGTGCCCGCTATAAAATCCCAACAATACAGATGGAACAAAGGTGCTGCCGAAACTGCACGAAAAAATCTATTCAACATCTTAAAATCAAAAATTAGCGCTTCGATAAAATTTCATGCTGCGATGCATTTGCTGAATTCCTCAGTTTTTATTTTTCTAATCATTGCCGCTGTGCTTTCATTACCTATGTTGTATTTGAAAGCTTCCCACCCGAATATGAAACTCGTCTTTGATATGGGTTCCGTTTTCATCATTGGATTTTTAGCCATGGGCTTTTTCTATTGGACATCCTCGAAATCAAACAGACCGAACAAAACTGCATCCTATTATTTATTTCATTTTCCCTTGTTTATCATATTCAGCATGGGCTTGAGTCTACATAATGCTATCGCGGTGACGGAGGGATATCTTGGCGTCAAGTCCCCGTTTGTGAGAACGCCGAAATTTGCCATCAAATCAAAATCTGATTCCTGGAAAGGAAATATTTATCTGAAAAATGCACTCTCACCTGTTACAATAATAGAAGGACTTTTATCATTCTGTTTTGGGTTTGGTGTGGCTTATGGGGTTTGGATTGGTGATTATGGACTGATTCTTTTCCATTTTATGCTGGCACTTGGCTTTGGCACTGTGTTTATCTACTCTATCTCTTCATTAAATGAATAAGTCCAATCAATCGGCTTATTACACCCTAATATTCATTTTTGTCGCATCTATTTCGACAATTGGACTTCTGATTGAAAGGCATCAAAGCGGGATTTTAGGATTCGCATATTTTTCAGCTTTTTTCAGTTACTTCTGGCTCGTCAGATTTCACCGTGATTCACGCTTTCTTTTTTCATTAGGAATTTTCGCACGGTTGATGCTCTTTTTGAGCTTGCCCACCTTATCAGATGACATTTATAGATTTATTTGGGATGGACGGATCTTAGATAATGGACTAAATCCTTATGCGCATTTACCTCAATTCTATCTGAATCAAGATAATTTGGTTGGATTGGATCAATTGCTTTTTGATCGACTTAATTCAAAGCCATATTTCACTATTTATCCACCATTGAATCAATTGAAATTTTGGCTCAGTGTGCATTTCGGGAATGACAGTTTTTTGATCACAGCCAATATCATTCGCACCTTGATTCTTGCAGCTGATATTGGCTCATTTTTATTACTTAGAAAAATTCTGCTTAATCATAAGCTTGAAGCAAATCTTTCATTTTGGTTTTTATTAAATCCGTTAATCATTCTCGAATTCACAGGTAATATCCATTTTGAAGCCTTTGTGATTTTTTTCATTTTGCTTGCTTTATTTCTTCTGCGCAGCAAAAAACTGATGGCAGGAAGTTTGGCTCTGGGAGGCGCAATTGCAACCAAACTCCTTCCGATGATCTTTCTCCCAGCCATGCTATTTAGATACAAATGGAAAAAAGGAATCCTCATGGTGTCACTCGCGCTGATTGCTACAGCTTTGACTTTCATTCCAATAATTTCAACTGAAACGATTTCAAATCTGGAAACCAGCTTTGATCTTTATTTCCGGAAATTTGAGTTCAATGCAAGCATTTATTTCATTTTACGAGAGATCGGATTCTTTATGACAGGCTATAATATTATCGATCAGCTCGGACCGGCGCTCTCGGTATTGGATATTATCGCCATTATTTCTCTTGCTATTTTTGGTAATCGAGCAGGTTGGAAAATCGAGAAAATATGGCTTTTTATCCTTTTCACTCATTTATTACTCTCCACCACGGTTCACCCATGGTACACGCTTCCACTGATTCCACTAGGATTGATAGCTGGTTATTATTTTCCAATACTTTGGTCGCTGATGATTTTTAGCACCTATTTTGGATATAGCCAGTCAGGATTTGAACTATCTCCAATTTGGGTCGTTTTTGAGTACGGAAGTGTTTTTACTTTTCTCATTTTTGAAATTTTAAATAAAAGAAATGAATCGTTCGGTTAGTGTAATATTTCTTATGTTTTTGATGTTCTCAGCTTGTGGTCAGAAATCATATGATAAAAAACTGGAAAGCTTGTATCGGAACACCGTTCCACTGATAAGCCCTGATTCATTATCATCCAAAATGGACACTAATAATCTATTGATCATTGATACGCGATCTATTGAGGAATATGAAGTGAGCCATTTGAAGGGAGCACGTTTTCTCGATTACGATAACTATTCGGACGAAGATTTTAATAACATCCCAAAAGATACTGAAGTGATCGTCTACTGCTCAGTAGGTTTTCGAAGCGAAAGAATTGGTGAAAAAATGCAAAAATTAGGATTTACTAATGTAAAAAACCTCTATGGGGGTATTTTTGAGTGGAAAAACACCGATCACAATATTGTAAATGGAAATGGAACGCCAACGGACAGTGTGCATACGTACAACAAGGACTGGTCGCAGTGGCTAATAAAAGGAATCAAAATTTATGAGTAAAAACCTGCTGATAATTTTCGTGAAGAATCTCATCCCCGGGAGCGTAAAAACAAGATTGGCTGTCGAAATTGGAATCGAAGGAGCATTAGATGTGTATCAATTTTTAGTTGAGTGCACATCCGAGATGGCAACTGAGGTAGAATCTGACAGAGTAGTTTATTATTCCGAATACATCGAATTAGGTGACGTTTTTGATCAGGAACTTTTCACCTTTCAAGTTCAAAGAGGAAACGATCTTGGTGTCAGAATGCTCAATGCCTTTAAGGATAGTTTTGCGCTGGGATATGATAAGGTAGTTGTCATTGGTTCGGATTGTTTTGAATTAAAATCAGATCACATAGAAGAAGCCTTTGATCATCTTGAAAACAATGAGATTGTGATCGGTCCTGCTTCAGATGGCGGATATTATTTATTGGGACTTACCAAGGAATATCCGGCTCTTTTTGAAAACAAAACGTATAGTCACAATAAAGTATTAAAAGAACTTCTTGCTGCCGTAGGTGCTCAGGATTTAAGTTTCGAGCTATTGCCTGAGCTGAATGATATCGATACACTTGATGATCTCAAAGAATCAGACATTGATTTTGAATTTGTGAGCGAAGACGAGTGATAAGCCCCCTTTTTTAGATTTAAACATGACTAAAAGATAGTGAAGTGGAATAATCTGCGGTATTTATTAACTACAGTTGGAATTCTGTTTATGACAGCAAGCTGTACTTTCAGCAGGACCATATTTTGGAATCTTGCCGGCCAGGAGGATATTAATAGATTCCCATCGAAATCAATTAAAGCAGATGACGAGCCTTTCAATTTTACAGATGCTCAGTCAAAACAAGAACTCTATATTGACCAATATTCAAGTGAAGGATCCAATGCGATTACTTTAAATAAATTTCTTGAAAATTTTAATCATAATATGGCATTCATTGTGATTAAAAACGATTCAGTCATATTTGAACGATACGCTGACAATTATTCCGACGAAAGCATATTTACAACATTTTCTGTTTCTAAATCCATCATCTCCATGCTGGTAGGTTTGGCATTGGAAGAAGGGAAAATCAAAAGTCTAAACGACCCCATTATAAATTATATCCCTGAGCTTAAAGACAAGGGTTTTGATAAAATCACGATTGAACATTTGCTCAAGCACACCAGTGGAATTCGATTTAAGGAGCGCTATGTAAATCCTTTGGACAATGATGTTGCTCGTTATTATTATGGGAAAGATGTTTATAAGGCTATTGAGAAATTAAAGATTGAACATGAGCCCGGCCAGTCTTTTCATTATCACAGCGCAAATACACAGTTGCTTGGGCTAATTCTCATCAATGCTACAGGTCAAGGAATTTCAGAATACTTCGAAACAAAAATCTGGTCGAAAATTGGTACTGCGTCTGATGCCTCATGGAGCACTTACGAAAAACAGTCCGTAGAAAAGACCTTTTGCTGCTTTAATAGTACAGCCATAGACTTGGCCAAATTTGGCCGGCTGGTGATGAATGGTGGCAATTGGAATGGCGAGCAACTTATTCCAAAATCTTGGATCGACCAGACACATGAACGTGACATCACTGGTGGCAGTATTTGGGGATATCAGTACCATATGATTTTGGGCTTGAAAGAATATGGAGATTTTATGGCTCAAGGACTTTACGATCAATATATCTACATGATGCCAGAAAAAGATATAGTAATCGTTTCAGTGAATAACACTCATAAACCAACTGTAAATTGGCGATTAGTTTTTTTACAAATAGTTGATCAGCTCTGAAGCAGAGGAACCTCTATTGAAAATTCATCGTATTAAGTCAATTTGTCGATATTTCAGAAATAGATCCATTTATTGGGTATCATTCTACAGATTCACTTTGATTCTTAGCAGCAATTGCAATCATCAAAAGATTCAATTTTGCTTATCTTTTGATTTAGTATCATAAAATATGCGTTTTCACTCTCATAAATTTATCATGATTATGGTTGGCACCATCCTGCTGCCAATTATCATTTATGTGATTTTCAGTATTTCCCGGCTCAATGAAAACGAGCAAGTGATCGAACAAATCTATAAGGAACAACTCGACGCGATCATCTTTTCCATCAATCAATATTCTACCGACATCCTCAACTCACTCATAGACGATATTGATGAAGGCATCAATTCAAAGATGTTTGATCAAGAAGATTTTGGCAAATTATTGGCATTTACAGGGATAGATGGACTTTACTTGAAGGATCTTCAATCTGAAGATAAATTTATAACCTTATATGAATCGGATGGCACTTCATTATCAACTTCGATTCTTGATTCGGTTTATAGAGAAAATCAGTCCCTTGCTGAAAGATTATCTGGTTATCTGGATGCTGGATATCGCAAAATCGAACCCATAGATGGAGGAATGTCTGGTGCTAACCAGCTTTTTTACACCATCATCAAAAATGAAAATGATCAAAAATATTTGCTTACGGGACTTATAGATCCAGGGCAATATATCCCCGAAATATTGAGTCCAAAATTGCAGCAAATCAGTAATGAAGAATTAATTGTAGTCTTTACCAATGCCACAGACAACAATATTCTATTCACCACTGATTCTTTAAATCATGACGTATTCCTTTATGCGAATATGTGGCTCTTTCGAAATATTCGTGTGGGCATCAGCTCGAAAACAACTACTGTAAGCGATTTGGTTGCCGAAAGACTTAGGGCAAATCTAATTGCCTCTGGTCTATTGATTTTATTGTTAGTAATGGGCCTAATTCTCATAATTCGCAACATAAATCGTGAGATAAGACTCGCTCAGAAAAAATCAGATTTTGTCAGCAATGTTTCCCATGAACTTCGAACGCCGCTTGCGCTCATCAGTATGTTTGCAGAAACTCTTTCGCTCAATAGAGTGAAAAGTGAGGAACAAAAAACGGAATATATCAACATCATTTTTCGTGAAACAGCGCGACTTACCAACATGGTCAATCGGATTTTAAATTTTTCCCGAATTGAAGCGAATGAAAGGCAATACAAGTTTTCTAATGGGAATATCACCGAACTTCTCAAAAATTTGATCTCTGACTACACGTATCATCTACAACAAAATGGATTTAAATATCAGTTTGACATTCCAAATGAACCCGTTTATTTAAATGCTGATCATGAGGCTATTTATGAAGCTGTGGTAAATCTTTTGGACAATGCGATGAAATATTCACTTGATTTGAAACAGATCCATATTTCGCTTACGGAAGAAGCCAACTTTGTCAAAATAAGCATTCGGGACAAAGGCCAAGGAATACCCAAAGACAAACAAGGTGATATCTTTGATAAGTTTTATCGAGTGACAGAAGGTGATCTATATACTGTAAAAGGCACAGGTTTGGGGCTTTCTATCGTAAAACACATCATGGATGCGCATCATGGCTCTATAGAAGTCATTAGTGAATTAAATAAGGGAAGTGAGTTTATTTTAACCTTTAAGAAAAATGACAACAATTAATGTACTCGTTGTAGAAGATGAGCCATCAATGCAAATAGGGCTCAGAGACAATCTTGAATTTGAAGGATTTGATGTGACTGTAGCGGGAGATGGAGAAAAAGCACTGGAATATCTCCACAGTCAGCAATACGATCTTGTTCTGCTCGATATCATGATTCCTAAGGTCTCAGGGCTTGAGGTTTGTAAAACCATGCGCAAAGAAGGCATAGACACACCTGTAATCTTCCTGACGGCTAAAGGCGAAGAAATTGACAAAGTATTAGGTCTGGAACTTGGTGCAGATGACTACATCACCAAGCCATTCAGTGTGCGTGAGCTGATTGCAAGAGTAAAAGCAGTTTCGCGAAGAACTAAATCAGTAGAAAAAGATAAAAACGAGAAAATAACAATTGGCAACCTGACAGTTGATTTCGTACACTTTACTGCCGCATCGCACGATCTGGAAGTAAAAATGTCTCACAAGGAAATGGAGGTGATCCAATATTTATGGGAACATAAAAATGAAATAGTGAGTCGGTATGATCTTCTGGAGAAAGTTTGGAAATATGACGAACAGCCTACCACCAGAACAGTTGATAATTTTATTCTTAAACTACGTCAGAAAATAGAAGACAACCCCAACGAGCCCAGACATATCCTGACGGTACATGGTGCTGGATATAAATTGATCGCCTGATTAATCTGATACTTCAATTTAAAAACACAGGAATTCCCGCAACACAACATCTTTAAATTTTCAACTTCATCACCCTCACCAATTAACCAAAATCCTTTTGGCAACTCCATTTTTATTGCCTTTTTGGACTAAAAATCAATAAAAAAACATCTAAATACAAAGCTGTGACATTTCGTGACAATGGTTTACCAGGCGGTGACAAACATCATTGACCTCTGCCGTATCTATGTAAAAGCAAATTAAAAAACCATACTATGAAAAAGTTATTTATTACTACAATCATCTTTTGTACAGCAATTGCCTCAATGGCAATGAGTAGCAACTCCAAAGAAAATACACATGAGTCAATCAATATTTTCTCTTCAGTTGAAAATTCCGTAAGTGTAATATCCGCTCCAAGTAATCTTGGAACACTATGTGTTAAAATCACTGATCATAAGAATAATACTGTTTTCAGAAATTACTTGAACTCCAAAAAAGGATTTCTTCAGAAATACGATCTTGGAAATCTTCAACCTGGAAAATATGAGGTTACTGTGGCCAAAGGCAATGAAATTCTAATCCGAAAGGAAGTATTGGTACATTATGCCAATTTCAAATTGCAGGATTTGGGCAATGACAAATTCGAGATAACCTATACAAACACGGGAACAGAAAGCGTCAAACTTTCTATTTTGGACAACAACAATGAGCAAATTGGAACTAAGGAAATTAATCCAAGAGAAACTTTCACAAAAACCTACGATTTTTCAGAAATCAAACTCGAAGTGCAAGGTTTTCAACTCACTTCCAGTGGATCAGGATTCGCTGAGAAACTCGCAATAAAGTAACATTTGGTTAGTATTTAATTTTTACTGAGAGTCCATCGATTTTATCGATGGATTCTTTCATCACTCCAAACCAATTAGATTATGATCCTGTTATCGCCTTACACATTCTTCAATTTGGTTATAATTGTCCTGATATGAAAAAGTACATTTTTATATTCCTCTTTTGGATGAGCCTTTCTCTGACATATGCTCAAGATATGACCATGGTTGTTGACCTAAGGGGACAATGGAAATTCAATATTGGTGACAATGAAAGATGGGCAGCATTTAATTACGATGATGATACCTGGGGCGGCATGTTCGTGCCAAGCAGATGGGAAAACGAAGGATTCAGCGGATATGATGGTTTTGCTTGGTACAGAAAATCATTTGATTACAGACCAGCATCAGACAAGGATTATCACATGCTTGATTTGGGATATATTGATGATGCCGATGAAGTCTATTTTAATGGAGTGATGATAGGAAAAAGCGGAGAATTGCCTCCTCATTTTCGTACTGCATATGATTCACACAGAACATATTTTGTTCCTAATGAAATCATCAAATGGGGTGAAAATATTGTGTCCATCAGAGTGTATGACAGATCACAAGATGGTGGAATAGTGAAAGGCAAGCAAGGATTATATATTCGTGAAAATGTACCTCCACCAATTGCTTCATTAGAGGGCATTTGGAAGTATGTGGAAGATGATGAAAACGAATATGCATTTCACGATTTTGATGACAGTGACTGGGAAACTGCTCTGGTACCAGGGTTTTGGAAAAGCTATAAAGATCACAGCTTCACTAAGATGCTGTTTAATATCAGTGATAATTCTGTTGCGTGGTTTAGAAAGGATTTTGTTTTACCCAAAAATCTTGATTCTAGTGATGATCTAGTGATAGTAATTGGTAAAATTGATGACTTTGATGAGACCTATTTAAATGGTCATTTAATCGGTAAAACAAATGATGGCAGGCCATTCGGAGATTCTCATTCATACGATCAGATTCGAATATATCCTTTACCTCAAAAATTCTTGAATCGCAACGGTCAAAATACCATTGCAGTCAAAGTGATAGATCTTGGCTTAAATGCAGGTATTTATGAAGGCCCGATTATTATCACCAGACGGAAAGACGTAAATAATCAGATTCGAGCGATGAGGCGATAATATTCGAATGCGCTACTCGAATTAATGCTTCATCATAATCCATTTTGCGAGCACCTTATAATTCACTTTGGAGCCATGCATCAAAATGCCGATGCGATAAATCCTACTGGCCACCCAAATTGTGAAAATAAAGCCACCAATCATCAATGCCATTGATAGGCACAATTCCCAAATAGGTACACCAAATGGCACACGCATCATCATGATTACCGGCGAAGTAAGAGGAACAATTGACAGCCAGAAAGCAATGGAACCATTTGGATCATTGATCACGATCCCCAACAACGATATTGAAATAATCAACGGCAAAACTATTGGGAACATAAACTGCTGAGTGTCCGCATCACTATCTACGGCTGATCCGATCGCAGCGAATAATGCCCCATAAAGTAAATATCCCGAAACAAAGAAGAATAAAAATGCAATCAAAACCATTGGCACATTCACCGAGGCAATCGCATTTGTAATTTCAGAAAAAACATTGTCTTGCAAGGCAGCAGTACCTTCATCCTGGGGCAAACCAAGCTGCTCTGTCTGCTGTGGCTGACTTTCCATCATTGTAGAAGCCATCATACTTCCACCAATTGACGTAATCCCAAAAGTCAAAATCACCCACAATAAAAACTGAGTAAGCCCTACTCCGGCAATTCCCACTACTTTTCCCAGCATAAGATGAAATGGTTTCACTGATGCGATTATCACTTCTATTATTCGGCTGGTTTTTTCCTCCACCACACCACGCATACACATGGCACCATATATAAAAATGAACATGTAAATAAGAAATCCACTCAAATAACCAATAGCTGTAGCAGCTACTGAGCTACTCTCCTTTTCATCACCTTCACCAGAAAGATTGATTGTATTTATGCTTAAATCAGATTTTAACGCATCCAACACCTCCTTATCAATTCCCGATTTTTTAAGCTTCACCAGTTCAATCTCCTTGTTCATTTTCTTTCGGAGAGATTGCACCAAGGCAATACTTGGATTATTTGGTGCATAGAAAACGACTCCTTCAGGTGCATCAATATCAATTTGAGGGATATATAAAAGTCCATCAAACTCTCCTTTTTGCATTTGCTGCTTTGCTTCATCTAATGAGGATTCTGAATAAACAAAATTCGCATTGTCAGCATCATCAAATACATCATCGAACATCTTACTTTCATCGATGATATGAATCGTTTTACTATCAGCCCCTTTAGTGGCTGTCCATCCTATGATGAAAATAAATCCAGCAAAAAGCAATGGACCCAGCAATGTCATGATGATAAAAGATTTTTTACGTACACGCGATAAGTACTCCCGGGATATGATCAGACCAATATTATTCATGACTTCCTCCTCTCACTTTAGATATAAATATTTCATTTACAGTGGGGACTTTTTCTATGAAAGAGTGTATCTCCACTTTGCCAATCAATTCCTTCAGGAGATTGTTGGGCCCTCCATCTGTTTTATCTTTCACCACAGACTCTATAAGGCCAGTTTCAAGCGTCTTTGAATGCAGAATATCATATTGAGATACACTATTCAATAATCCTTCGTGGGTCAAAATGAATGTTCCATCCTTGTGATCATTCTTGATATCAATTTTTTTACCATCAAGTATTTTTTCAGCATGATCTATCAATGCAATGTGATCGCAAAGTTCCTCTACAGATTCCATCCTGTGTGTAGAAAAAATGACTGTGGTACCCGATTCCCTTAATCTCAAAATCTCATCTTTAATCAAATCCGCATTTACAGGATCAAATCCCGAAAATGGCTCATCCAAAATAATCAACTCTGGCTCATGTACTACAGTAGCTATAAACTGAACCTTCTGCGCCATTCCTTTAGACAGATCCTCTACAGTTTTGTTATGCCACTCAGTAAGCTCAAGTCTATCAAGCCATTTTTTAATCTTGGTTACAGCATCTTGACGGCTCAGACCTTTCAACCTTGCCAGATAGATCAACTGCTCGCCAACTTTCATTTTTTTGTAAAGCCCGCGCTCCTCTGGTAAATAGCCGATTTTACGAACTATCTCTGGTGTAATCTCCTGATTGAGTAAAAAAGCTTTACCAGAATCAGCATCGATAATTTTCGTTATGATTCTGATCAAAGTCGTTTTACCAGCACCATTGGGGCCAAGCAAACCAAAAATGCTTCCTTTTGGTATTTTAATACTTACATCACGCAAGGCCTGGTGATCACCATATGCTTTACTGATATTCTCTACGCGCAGTAATTCCAAGATTATAGATTTTGATAATTGAGAAATTCGCTTTACCTGCGGAATTTATCAAAAATGAACGAATGATTTAGGTCGAATGATCAAATTGAATATTATTCCACCACAACTTTTGTATATGACGAATAAATGCAAAATGAAAACATTAATTTCTAAGCCAACCTTTCCATATCTCTGATTAGAATCCGTCTTCTGTCGAAATTAATGATGTTGTCTTCTCTCAGTTCATTCATGACCGTAGTTACAGTCTGTCGTGAAGTGCCAGTAAGGCTGGCTATATCTTTATGTGTAAGATGATTTTTGATCATCATTTCAAAGCCCACTTTTTGACCTTTCTCTTCTGCCATTTCTTTCAAAAACTCAATGATACGGGTTCTCGCATCTTTAAAAACCAGCGATTCTATCCTTCTTTCAAGTTTTTTAAATCTGAGTCCAATTATTTTAAATATCTTCAGACTCAATTGTTTATTATCTTTCATCAATGCCTGTAAATCCTCAATACCCATCGGGCATACCCGGGTATTGGAGTCCATTGCATTCGCGTAATCATTTCTTTTCTCTTCACCAGTCAAAGCCATTTCGCCAAAAATCTCACCTTTTGACAGGATCGCCTTGATGATTTCTTTTCCATCGCTAGTATAAGAACCAATTTTCACCCGACCATTCGCAACCAAGTAGATATTGGTAGAAACATCATCAGGAAAGTAGATGAATTCATCTTTGTTATAAATATTAGGATGATGCTTTTCCTCTAATCCTGGTGTTTTGTGAGGACATAAAATTTCGTAGAGATCAGTTTCTTCAAAATACCAGATGTTTGATTTTTCGCCCATTAATTTATAAGTCAGATTCTAAATTATTAAATACTTGATAAGTCACCAATTGATTCGCATTTTTGCGTCACAATTGTGTTAACATCATTTATCACAAAAAAGTCCCAAATGGATTATCTCTATTTAAAAGCCTTACACATCATTTTCATTGTAACCTGGTTTGCCGGGCTATTTTACATCGTCAGGTTGTTTATTTATCAGACTGAGGCACTTCAAAAAGGCGAACCAGAAAGAAGCATATTAGCTGACCAACTGGCGATCATGTCAAAGCGGCTTTGGTTTGGCATCACCTGGCCATCAGCAATACTAACGTTAATTTTTGGAAGCTGGCTTTTAATCAGCCAATCTGGTTTTTTAAAAATGCCCTTCATGCACGTAAAATTGACTTTCGTGCTTTTTCTTTATTTGTATCACTTTTCGTGTCAATACATTTACAAAAAATTACAAAAAGGAATAGTAAAATACAGTTCAAACCAACTTCGCATTTGGAATGAAGTTGCCACAATCATTTTAGTTGCAGTCGTATTTTTGATAGTAGTGAGAACCCAACTCAGCTGGATTTGGGGTGTTGTGGGAATATTTCTATTCTCTGTGATTCTCATGCTTGCAATTAAAATTTACAAAAAAATCAGAACGAAAAACGGTTAATTATTATCTCATGAAAATCAAAAATCTAATACATTCTTTAAGTGTTGTCGTCCTGGTTGTTGGATGTGGTCAGGTGAAAAATGAAATGGAACTCCCTGTGCTAGGCAGAAGTGAGATTGTAGAAAAAGAGGTGGATGGAAAGATGGTTTATGACACCATTCCACACATGATTGCAGATTTCCAATTCGTAGATCAGGATAGCAGTTTCATTACGAATGAAACTTTTTCAGGGAAAGTATACGTGGCTGATTTTTTCTTCACGAGCTGTCCCACCATCTGTCCTATTATGAAAAGAGAAATGCTACGTGTTTATGAAGCTTATGAAAACGAGCCAAAAGTTGCGCTACTTTCACATAGTATTGATCCCACACATGATTCTGTGGCCGTACTTCATGAGTTTGCTCAGAATCTGGGCATCAAAACAGACAAATGGCATTTCGTGACTGGGGATAAAGACAAGATTTATGAAATAGGTGAAACAAGCTATATGATTGTGGCCAATGAAGATCCTGAAGCTGCAGGTGGCTACATTCATAGCGGAGCATTTCTATTGATTGATGAAAAAAGAAGAATTCGTGGCGTTTATGATGGCACGGTACCGGAGCAAGTTGATTTGCTGATTGGTGACATTAAAAAACTAATTCAGAAAGATGAAGTATCTAAGTAAAATTATTGTTCTTTCAGTTCTTTGGGTGATGTCCAGTTGTGGATCGCAGCAAGGCAACAATACAGAAAACGACAATTCAGCATCCGAAAACAGAGATGAAATCAAACTCAAACAATACCTTGTCAAAGGAGCCGAGATCTACGCAAGTA
>CAYGUA010000007.1:0-184782 GCA_964353015.1 uncultured Marinoscillum sp.
TTTGAATACCAACTTTGATTACGACGGTACCCGGGTTGCTGATCCACCACATCTTCAGCATTCCAGGTATGAGGAAGGTTAACAGATTCCCAACCATTTGTATCCTGAACTTCTTTGACATCCTGAATGGGTTTTTCAAGATATTGCCAGTCATCGTTGAAAATTGAGCGCTCATGATTCTGACCAATAGCGACTCCTGATAAGAGCATGGCAGCTAGGTATGCGAGATAAATTCTTTTCATTTCAATTAATTAAAACAATCCAGTTTTCGATCTGTACAAGGCTTCCAGAAAATAATAGTCAGCATAGTTGATAGGTAAGTCTAGTTCATCTTGTGCCGGGTAATTACCCGTGCTATGATCAAGAATAAATGGACCATCAACGCCCGGAGCTAATAAGTAGGCTTCACTATTCAAAGATTCTAAGATGCCTTTTGCATAATCTCCATATCCCATCCCAATCCTATATGATTCAAGCTCTAAAAGAGCGGAAGCAGTCACTGCAGCGGCGGAAGCATCACGAATAGAATTTGGGATGTTAGGGTCTTTCATGTCCCAGTAAGGAATCTTGTCCTCAGGCATATTATTCTGATTGGTAATGAAATCAGCAATAGCCACTGCTTTGTTTAGAAAACGTGGATCTTTCGTGTATCTGTAAACCATAGTAAACCCATACAGACCCCAGGCCTGACCCCTGGACCAAACAGATTCTGCATCGAATCCTTGATGAGTCAAACGCTTGAGAATCTCTCCTGTCTGAGGGTCATAATCCACCACATGGTATGAGCTATTGTCTTCTCGGAAATGGTTTTCCATGGTTTTAGTGGCATGCGAAACGGCAATGTCATAGAATGAATGATCACCAGATATTTTACTCGCTTCGAACAATAGCTCGAGATTCATCATATTATCAATGATGACAGGATATTGCCATCGGTCGCCTCCAAAATCCCATGATTTAATGCAGCCTGTATTTTCATTGAATCGAGTACTTAACGTCTCGGCGCTTTTAAGGATGATTTCCTGCCACTCTTTATCGGGCGCTATTTCATTGGCATTACCAATGCTGCAATAGACTTTGAAGCCCATGTCATGAGTCCGATCATTGGTTTGCTCTGTGGCAATAAATGGGAGCCATTTCTTGGCACTGTCTAGATAGGCTTCATTTTCTGTAATTCTGTAGAGGTAAAGTAGACTTCCTGGGTAGAATCCGCTTGTCCAGTCATTTGATTTGACGCCTCTGGTACTTCCATCGGGCTCCATGCTCCTTGGAAAGCCAGAAGAACTCACCTGATAGTTTAACAAATGGGCAAAACGAGCCTCGAGAATGGTTTTCTTGTTGGGTTGATTAGCATCTGAGTTTTGATTACCAGAGTTTTCACATCCGTAGAGCACCAAAAAAAAGCACACAATTACTTTTAAACGGATCGGTAGGCATCTTGAAATTTTGTTTGAGCTCAGCATAGTTGGATCATGTCTTGGTTAGAATACTGAGTATTCCTCATATAATTAATAATAATAGTCCGGTGTTTATATCGGATGAAATCTTCTTTAGATGGACCCAGGGATGACTTTCCATTTGTTTGTTGAATTAATTCTTGACAATTCTGAAAACTGGTGTACCAACTTGATATAAATCGGACGCTACATTTAGAATGGACAGAAAATAAATGCCAGATGAAAGTTCCGAAATATCCATTTCCATATATTGATTTGATATTTCAAGATTTTGCGAAATCACAATTTTGCCATTAATATCATGAACCTGGACATCACACTGAGAAGGAAATCCAGCAGGAAGTGATAGCCCTATTCGATTGGTCGTTGGATTTGGAAACACCTCAATGGTATCATCAATTATTACATCGAGTGGTTCTTCTGGTATTGGATCAACTGGAATCAATGTAAACTCGGCAACAACGTTCAAACTTTCTACTACCCCGACATTCTTGGGATTATCACTCCCTATCTTATCACCACTCCACTTGGAAAACTTATAGCCATCGGCTGGAGTAGGTATAAGTCTGATAATCTCTCCAAAGGCGTATAGATCCTTTTCTGGAGATATCGCCACGCTTCCTTCACCAACTACAGAAGTAGTTATTGAAAACCTATCTTCCGAATCATTGGTATAAGAAGGTCCAGTATTGAGTAGAGTAGCATGAGGTTGTACATCAGAAATATGTGGGAATTCGGAAGCTCCAACATCCATTTGACCTATATCATCAGGTCTGGATTGCTTCATAAGGTCCATTTTCAAGTCATCAAATTCCAAACCTTCATAAGATGGAATGGGTGGGAATCCTGAAACAGCGGCATCAATGGCTGAGCTCCCTGAGCTAGGCTGAAAATATCCACTATTATTTTCTTCAAGTTGTGGATCCACATTGCTAATGCCGGATGTGACATCCATACCAATGTTGCCGAACGCAATGTTGCCAAGCCATAGCTCATTGCCAGTAGGACTACTCAATAATGTGGTTTTAGGGTTGGTGAAAATATTATTTGCGAAAACAATATTAGTAGGTGGATTACTGCCGGACTCATTCAATATTACCTTTTCTGAATCAACGATGGTATTGAAGTATATATGGATAGAATCTAGCGGGTCAGAAGCTTCATTTTGCAAATAGATGCTTCGCCTTGTCATTCCAGAAAAGTAGTTATTGTAGATGAAATGCCTTTGTCCTTCACGTACCCTAACTCCTCCCATATTGTTCTGAAAAAAATTACCATAAACAACTGCCTCATCTCCGTGACGCAATACGAGTTCAGCTTTAGTGTTGTTATTAAAAGTATTGTATCGAATTACATTTTGTGTCGCCTTATTTGAAATGATCTCTCCATCCCCATCACAGTTTTCAAAGTAGCAATATTCCACAATCGTTCGGCTGTCCAAATGCCCTTGGCTGCTTACTCCTATTCGAACAGGCTCTACACCCTCATCATTACCATTGCCAGGAAAATTTCTAAATGAGCAGTATTGAATTTTATGGAAACCCGGTTCATTATCAACCAGTATGGACAAAATATTTTGATCCGCTCTAGTCACTCGATTCTCAAAATTACAATGACTAATTGTTGTTCTGCGGGAATCTTCATCTACAATCAAATACTTATAACACTCGTAGCTCTGAATATTGATTTCTGTAATGAGGACATCATTCCCCCAGTTACTGATCACATGATCTGTACCTATATCACCACCGACGAATTGAAAACCGGATAGAACCACGTTATCGGAATCTATTTCCACCTTGGAGCCTCCACTAAAAATAACCGATCCGAGTTTGTCAGCCGTGACAATCAGTCCATTTACATTGATGTCCATAAAGACATTCTTGTACAGACCTTCTGCCCAGACTATTGAATCTCCAGCATTTGCTTGGTTACGTGCGCTATTAAATTCCGACACAGACGAAACATCAAAGCGAGTCTGAGCATAGCCTAGTTGTGCTGTGATGAAAATCATCGAAATAAGTATTCTTGGCATCTTTAATAATGTTTTTTTACAAAATAATTTCTCAAAAATTAAAATCTCTCGCGTCGATCTATCTTCTAATTCTACCTGAAGTATCACCTTCAGCCAAGTTTCTGACATTTTCAAATGAGACCATATTCGCGTCCCCTTCCACCGTGTGTTTTAATGCACAAGCTGCTGTTGCAAAATTGAGAGCCTTTTGATCTTCTTGATAATGTAGTAATCCATAAATGACTCCTGCACAATAAGCATCTCCTGTACCAACACGATCCACGATATGAGTGACATCTAAACTAGGAGTTTCGAAAATTTCGAATCCATTCCACATTCTACCTTTAATCCTATTATGAGAAGCGCTTACCATTTCACGTGTCTTGTCGAAAATCTTCTTCACTCTTGGGTATTTACTCGCAACTTCCTTTGCCACCTCATCAAGTGAGGCAGTCTCCACATCCATTGCTAATTGAAATATGTCAATCAGATCATATTCACTAGCCATCAGCACATCACATCCAGCAATAAGATCAGGTAGGATCTCATGTCGCGATTTACCATATTGCCATAAGCTTTTTCGTGAGTTTACATCTGCCGATACTGTGACTCCCAACTTGTTAGCAGCTTTGATGGCATCCAAACAAGCGTCAGCTGTACCCTGAGAAATTGCCGGAGTAATTCCGGTCCAGTGAAACCAATCTGCATCTTTTAGGATCTCTTCCCAATCAAACATCTCTGGCTTTAGCTTAGAAAAAGCAGAGTTTTCACGCTCGTATACCACTTCGCTCGCTCGGTGTACTGCTCCTTTCTCTAAAAAATATTGCCCCATT
The DNA here is from genome assembly GCA_964353015.1 of uncultured Marinoscillum sp. Taxonomy (GTDB): domain Bacteria; phylum Bacteroidota; class Bacteroidia; order Cytophagales; family Cyclobacteriaceae; genus JAMZMI01. The sequence goes on from CAYGUA010000007.1 coordinate 4,305, forward strand.
CGCTGGTCACCATATATGACGTGAGCCGTATCAAGCCAATTCTGCCTTAAAAATTGAGCTGCTGCTCGTCCAATAAGATTTTCGGGAAATCGGGTGACATGTTTTGCCTTAAAACCCATGTATGCTAAAGAAATGGCCACATTGGCTTCTCCTCCTCCATAGGCCAGTTCTAAAGTATTTGTTTGAGAAAATTTGGCATAGCCAGGAGGTGAAAGCCTCATCATTACTTCCCCAAATGTTACCACCTTCTTAATTTCATTGGTATGCATGATCTGAAACTTTTAATTTCTTATTTAATCCGGCTCTTCATAATTAATCTTTCTAATGATAAAACCAGAGTTTGACAACCATGGCTATGATAGTAATTAAAAGGAAGGCTTTAATCCATTTGTCACCTTTCTTAATTGAAAAGTAACTACCAAGCCAGCCACCAATAGAGGTTCCTACAGCCAAGGTGATTCCGTATTCCCAATTGATTACTCCATTAAAAAGAAAAACGAGCACAACGGCAAATGTGTAAATGAATGCCACAATTACCTTTATGCTATTGATCTTAATCAATGATTCCTGAGTGAGTTGACTCAACACCAAAATAATAATAAATCCTACCCCAGCATGAATAAACCCCCCATAAATTCCAATGAGAAAAAAAGACAATACACCCCACCAGATGCTCTTTTTCTTTCCTTCTACAATTTCTTTTGATATGGAAGTAGGCGAGCCAAAGACAATGAGCAAACCAACTATCAGCATGATTACAGACAGAATCTTTGTAAAGAGTACTCCATCTATATCAACTGCAAGTATGGCACCTAAGATAGCTCCAGGAATAGCTGCCAAGCCTAAGTAAATACTATACTTAGCCTCGACCATTCCAGAACTTTTAAACTTTTTAATGGCAAACACATTCTGCCAAAGGATAGCCACCCGATTAGTAGCATTGGCAACATTGGGAGGTAAACCCATGAATATCATCGTTGGTAATGTGAGGAGTGATCCGCCTCCAGCTACTACATTCAGAAATCCAGCAACCACGCCAACAAGTACAAGAACCAAATATTCAATCAATTCCATAATAATATGATTTGATTCAAGTTTTCCTCAACATTGCTTTAATTGAATCACAACGAGCGCTAGCGAATGTTCAATGACAAATTATCTTTCGACTTGTCATTGAACATTCACCCTAAGGGTATTAAATCCCCAATGCTTGACCTCCACCTACCTGAATGGTCTCAGCAGTGATGAAGGATGCATCTTTTCCTGCAAGGAAAGAAACTACTGAAGCTACTTCTTCAGGTTGACCCAACCTGCCTAGCAAAATATTATTTTTCCAAGAGGCAAATACTTCAGGTTTAGTCGATTTAATCTGAGCGTGAAACGGCGTGTCTATCGTTCCTGGAGATACTGCGTTTACCCTAATACCATATTCCGCTAAATCTTTTGCCAATGCTCTCGTGATCGCATGAACTGCAGCTTTAGAAGTTCCATATACTCCCGCTCCGGGACCACCGGCATTCCAACCAGCATTTGATGTATAATTAATTATTGAAGCATTTTCGCCTTTTTTAAGAAAAGGAATTGAAGCTCTTGACGCAAAAAACACAGAATCAAGATTTAACGCCATAACAGATCTATAAAACTCTGTTGTCATTTCTTCGAATCGAGACCTTCCACCTAACCCTCCGGCATTGTTTACAAGAACATCTATTCTTCCGTATTTCTCCCCAATTGCCTTAATATTTGAAGTTACTTCCTCTTCATTGGTCACATCAAAACCATAATACTCTGCAGCAATACCACCAGCAGTCAGTTCCTTTACTCTCTCTGCTCCATCTTCATCTTGGATACCATTCAAGATTACGGTAAATCCATCTTTACCAAGTCTTTTGGCTACTTCAAAACCTATTCCGCCCGTTGCTCCGGTTATTACTGCTACTTTTCCTTTTTCACTCATTTCTATATAATTTGTGTTTGATGATAAATTTTTCCTAGCCTATTGGCTTTATTTCCTTTGCAAAAAATCTAATTGATAAAAAACTCAATGGGACAAATGCCGCGATCATAATGAATATTGGCGTGTATGAATAATTGTCCGTGATTACCGGAACCAGGAAATTCATAATGATGACTGAAAAAATTCCTACAGTTCCGCCAAGACCAGCAAGCGACCCTACAGACTTGCCACTGAATAAATCACTTGGTATAGTCTGAATGTTTGAGATTACAAATTGGAAACCATATAATACTACAGCTACAATTGCGACAAACCTCACTGGTGTGTTGCCTAGAAGGATTGTGGCTATTAATCCTAAAAACATAATAGCACAACCTATCAAAATCGTTTTCTTTCTTGCCTGATCAACCGAAGCTCCTTTCATCATTAGCCTACCTGAAAAATAACCTCCAGATAAACTACCAATGGCTGCTCCTACATAAGGTACCCATGCGAAAAAACCTATTTCCTTTACGTTAAAGCCATAGACATCCGCTAAGTAGATAGGCATCCAGCCAACAAACAACCACCAGATTGGCTCCACGAAGAATCTTGAAGCCAAAACAGCCCATGACTCCCTGTGTGATAAAATTGCTCTCATAGTCAACCCTGGCTTGTCTGCATCTTCCGTTTTTTGCTCCATGCCAGACATGATATGCTTCTTTTCTTCATCTGTGATCCAAGGGTGCTTACCAGGAACCGCCTTATTGATGATCATCCAAGGAATCACCCACAACAAACCCAAAATACCTAAAAGGACGAACGTCATCTTCCAACCAATAGCTAACCAAACAATTGCTATCACGGGTGGAGCGACGATGGAACCCATGGCCGCACCAGAATTAAATATTCCCTGTGCCAGCGCCCGTTCTTTTGCAGGAAACCATTCAGCATTACTCTTCACCGCTCCAGGCCAGTTACCTGCCTCTCCAAGGCCTAGCAACACTCTGAAAAAACTAAATGTCAGTACTCCACGGGCAAAGGCATGAATAGCTGTTGCCAAACCCCAAATAGTAATGGATACAACGAAACCGGCCCTAGTTCCAATTTTATCAAACATTTTCCCTGATAGAGATTGCCCAACAGCATAGGCCACAAGGAATACATTGAGAATCAAGGCATAATCATTTTTGTCCATTCCTAGATCCTTCGAAATATCTGGCCACATGATAGCCAATGCTGAACGATCAATATAGTTGATGATGGTTGCCAGGCAGACTAGCCCAATTATCCACCACCTTAGTCCTTTTACTTTCATCCTTCTCTTCGATTTAGTTATATTATTGATGAGAATTAATCCTCACTTTTACCAAAATACGACACCCCTGATCCATCTAGGAAGTCCTCTCTAACAGGGCTAAATACATCAATAAGAATCCCCGCCTCCAGACAAATTGCGCTGTGTAGAAGATTAGGCTCCATATATACACCATCTCCACCCTGGATAATCTGCTTCTCACCATCAATGGTAAATTCAAATTTTCCAGCCGCACAATAAGTCGCCTGAGTATGAAAATGAGCATGCGGTGAGCCTTTTGCACCCTTTTCGAACTTCACCTGAACCATCATGATTTGATTGTCAAAACCTAGAAATTTACGCGACACTCCGCCTCCCAGTTCTTCCCATTCCATATCCTTGGTGAGGATGTATTTTTCGCTTGATCTCTTCATCTTATCTTATTTTTTTTCTGATTTTTAATAAATTGATATGGTCCAATCCATTCCATCTTTTCACCCTCAACCTTTATGCTGTGTTTCCCTTTGTTGGAATTGTCTGAATTTGCCAACGCAAATGTCCAGCTGTTTCCTTCACGGTCTCCAAATCGAACCACAGTGCATTCTTCATCATTGGCTAAAATCTTAATCTGGTTTACCTTTCCATATGGATTAATCGGTCGCTCATTCACTGGAGAATATGATCCATGCACCTCGATCACAGAAGCAAACAGAGCTTCTTTTATATCCGATTTTTTAATAATGTAAACTGGATCCCTACGCAAATTGAAATAAGGATCGTTTGCTCCTATTCGACCTATAGACAGCTGATCCTTTAAATCAACGGCTGTGGTTATGGTGTAAAAAAAACTCTTATCGAAAAAATTGACCTGAGCTAAATCACTTGCAGGTTCTCCTGTGGCTTCTATCCAAAGGTGTTGATATCCTTGATTTATTCCTGCTGGTTTGAGTTCGTTTTCAGGGTTAGTTTTAAAATTGGTTTGCATCAACTCGCCCTTAAAATAGAAAGGAAGTTCCAAGTCATGCTGCTTATCAGAAACCACCCTAAACAGATCCAAAACCAATGGATTTTCAAACTCTGGATGAGTGATCATGACCATGGTGCGCTGCAGAACAACACCTTCATAGCTGTTGGGATCTATTGCGCTCACCACTTGAACATCTTTATCTGTAACATCAAAAAGATAAGGATCGGGATGATGAAGATCAGCCTCCTTAACATTACCGTCAAACTGTGATTTTGAATCTACAACAACCGTATTATGAGCAATTGTTTGCTTTGCCCAACTTTGGTTTTCTTTCAAATAACCGCCACCATCTTTTTGTTCAATGTTGACCCAGCGTGCTGCACCATAATCCTGAAAAAGCTCCTTATCGTTGAAATAATAGCAAAATGATAACTTGTCAAAATGTCCATGTCCCATGCCGTGTTTGGTATATTTCATGACGACCGTAGATTCATTTTCACTAGACCTTCCTCGCAAAATGCCCAACGCGCCCTCATCTCCATTTGCCCCATCACTCAACTGCATACTTGTCTTAATGAAAGGTTTAGCCAGACCATCTGCAATAGCTTTGGCTGTTGCCATACCTGTCTGATCGAGAGGTACCTTTCCCTGTACTGCCACAATGGAGAGTAATGACGCATTCCGACCATTATAATAATAAGCCATACTCACCGCAGAGGTCAGTTCCCTTGACTTATACGACATTCCTTTTTGGGCATCATTGATAGGAAAAAATTCTCCAGCCGAATTGGTTTGATTGAGTAAAGCAGCAACTCCTTTTAGCAGAACGCCCTCCTTGTATTCGAAAATCTCTACATCTGGACGCTTATTAGTTAGCGCTTCCGCAAAAATCAGAAAAGGATATAATGCGTATCGTTGGTAATAAGGGCCTTCTGTATAATATCCATCAGGTGAAAATGCATCATCTATTTGAGCAAGGAATCCCATTTTTTCGTCAGGTGAACCGATCATTCCGCCATCATTGTCAACTGCATCTGCCGAAAGTTTTATCTCCTTAGCTCCATATAAAGCACGCTCCACAAGCTCTGCATCATCTATCACCAAACCAATCATACCCACAGCCGCATTGCCCCAAGTACTGTGGTTGTGAATCCTATTGAAAAACTGAGGTGTTTCTATAGAAAGGAAATCTGCCATCGGTCGGAATAAACCATTATTCAATTCAGATCTTTCCGGCTCGCTCAGCCAATAATAAATACAGTCATATGCCTGACTGGCATAGACTAACCAATTCGCATCATTAAGACATTGCCAAAAAATCTTTCCACGTGCATAGGATCGCTCCTGTGGATGTCTCCCTAACGTTGGATAAAGTTCTTTGTAAGCCATAAACATGTCACGCACATAAATGGCATATTTCTCTTCACCCGTAATTTGAAAAAGCGCTCCGGCCTTTTGAAGGTTAAAAAAATTGCTCTTGTGTGTTTCATGTGTGTATCCCCCGGCCATATCTTTTGGGACAGGCACATCGATTCCAGCTTCTATTGCGGCATCAACTTCTATTTTGGTAGTCTCAAGCGTTTGATCAAAGAGGGGTGCTTTACCTAGATTTGAACGAATGCCCATCACCCCGTCAGAGGTTAAAATCAATGAAGGCCCTTGTGCTATGCTCATGTAAGCAATTAGTATCGTCGCTATGTTGATCGCCGTTCTCAATTTTTACTCACAGTTACATTGCTACTTAGGTAATCCTTGCTATTTGATCTGATACCATCTGAATTAGAAAAATTGATATTCAAGAAGTTTGTGATTGGTTCGCCGTTGGTTAGAAAAAGATCAATTCCTTTGCTCTCAGTAATATTAACATTGGTTACCAGAAGCTTCTGTACTCCATGAAATCCAAGCACAGCATCTGATTTATTCCGCTTCCCTTTGCCACTTTCGTTGATGGAAACATTTTCAATCGTCACTAATGGCCCAACCGTGCTTTCGTCCGTTCCACCTCTATAAATGCTAGCAACAATGCCGTCTATTTTATCAAATTGCGAATCAACTATCTTAAGGTTCTCCACATTGTAAATACCCAAGTCTTCAACTTCTGCATCGAGCTTCAAAACTGATCCTGTAATGTTAGTCATGTGAGTATTGATCAGGTGAATGGAATCAGCCATCGTATGTCTATAGGACTTCAGAAAATCAAAAGAATGGTTCTTATCAAGATCCTTCACGATACAATCCTCTATGATTAAGGCATAGTTTTTATTCATCGAATACTTGCTCGTGCTGATGACATTATTTCCCGCTTGATCTGGCGATTCGCTTCCATCGAATATCACATTTTGAAAACGAAGTGATCCACCATTCTCAATGATGAAGAAGCTCTGTTTCTCAGACTGAATGATTGCTTTCTCTCCAGTAGCGGAAATAGTCAATGGGTGTTTGACGGTCGCATATTTGGTAAGTAGATAAATTTCACCACTTTCCAATTGGATGATATCACCAGGCTTGCTGCTGTTAATAGCATCCAAAAGTGTATTGGTTCCCGACGCTGCTTTTATGATGCCAGCTCCATCGAAAACACTTCTTTTTGGTACCTTATCATAATAATTAGCCCCTACTTCTTCTAGGGTAACGGGTAATGCCACCTGTCCAAAATCAATTCTATCTAAAAGCTCACTTTCAGGTATTATTAGTCCCGACTCAGAAGTAGACAAATTAGCAGATACATATTCAAACCCTTTTTCAAAAGGTCGTTGAACCCCTTCATTAAGCAAATTGCCTTTGAATTCAATACCTGAAACATCATCAAAAATTGTAAAAGGATCAAGATTTGTTGTTCCTAGAATGAGGTTATTTGTAAACGCAGTACCTATTGGAGGAGCTGTCCTCTCAGCATCACTACCAGCACAAAACTGAATGAAATCACTATTAATAACCAAGTTGTTTTCCAACTTGGAATCCACTACCTGATTGTATCGATTGATAGGCGAATTGTAGATTCCATTCATAATGGTTAGAGCGGATCTAAACCTATGTCCTGTTAAACCATATAAATAATTCTTTCTTACTGTTTGATATTCATTAATGACTCTAATGCCTCCTGTATTGGGCTTACTATTACCCAGAAAATAGTTATTATCTACAAGCGTATGGTGTCCGTGACGCAAAGTGACAGTTCCTTGACATTCATAAAATACATTGTTTTTGATTTGGTTCCCGCATGACTTAATAGAGATAATTTCAACTTCGCCACTCGTTCGATCGAAGTAATTATTTCTGACCTGCGTATTGGAGTAAGTTCTGGAATAATGACTTGTACCAATTCGGAGTGTTTCACCTCCATTTGATCCAAGAGGCTGTCTGGTTCCAAAGTAGTTATATTCTATGATATGACCATTTTCCTGGCTATTCGCATCAGTGAGACGGACAGCCATGGTCACACCTAAATTTCTTTTGCCAATCAAACTATTGTGATCGAATGTATTATTCTTTCCATACAACATCACCCAGGAATCTGAGTCAAAGCGTTCTGGATTGCTGTAATTATCAATGACACAATTGGTGACCCGGCAATTATTAGCAAGCTCATCACTACTGGTACGGAATTGGATAACTGCACTTGTTGGTGTGTATCCATTTGTAAAAACAAGGCCAGATGCGATCAAATACTCACCAGAAATAGAAAGATTCGATTGTCCGGAGATGATTACACTTCCTGGAGTTTGTGCTTGAAGCGTGATGGGCATTTCAGATGTACCAAAGGCCCTAAAATTGATTTCAACATCATTCCATACTCCATCAGCCATGGTGATGACTGATCCTGGTTTGGCAGTTTCAACTGCTCGATTAAATTCTTCCAGATTACTTACAAGGCCTTCACCCACCTCAGAACATCCTGACAGAGCTAGCATTAAAAATAAGCTTAGAATAAAGAGATTCTTCATGAATTGTAGGCGAAAAGTATAACTAGGTTATTGAAATGATTGGTGGTAAAAGAGTCCTCCACCTAGATGGAAGACTCTTTTAAAGAATTAGATATGCTACTTACCTAGATTCGGATTTCTAAGAACCTCATCAGCAGGAATTGGGATGAGATAGTCATCAGGATAAACAAACCCTGGTTTCGCTCCTTCGAATCCTGATGCACTGAAGACAGCTTGCCCTAAATCTCTTCTAATTATATCATACCATCTCTTACCCTCAAAAGCTAGTTCCAGTCTTCGCTCTTCCAGTACATCCGCTACGGTAACCGTTCCTGTGTGGTCTGCAGGAACAGCGCTAGGTGGGTACTTTATATTATCTCCATCGACAGCTCCATTTCTTGCTCTTGCCCTTACCATGTTTAAGTACGTCTGTGCCTTGCCGTTATCTCCTTCCTCAACAGCCGCTTCAGCAGCAATCAATAATACCTCAGCATATCTCATAAGCTGGTAGTCTAATTCAGATTCTCTACCGTTGGCTGATGTGTTCAAACCTGGGTATCTACTGTACTTAGCAAGATGCGGTCGGTTAGGATTAATAGGATCAACAAGGCTAAACTGAGTGTAGTCCACAGGATTACCACCGTTTAAGGTCGACTTAACTGCTGTTGTATCAAAACTGACAGCTCTGCGATAGTCCTGACCAGCCCAAGTGGTATATACCGACAAAGCCGGAACCAAAACTGACCAGCCTCCTTGGTGTGGATAAGCCTGGTTACTTGAGATTCCTGTCAATGGAGCCAAGTAATCTGTGGTCCAGTTCGTAGCTTGAGATAATCCGATGAAATCCAAAACGTAAATTGGCTCTTTTGAATTTTTCACATTGGCATAATGGAATAGGTTCTGAAAATCGGGCTCTAAATCCAGGCCATAGGTAGCTTTATTCGTAATTATTTCCTCAGCCTCTGATAGAGCACTTGCATAGTCTCCAGTGGTCAAATAAACTGAAGCAAGGTACGCACTCGCTGCAGCCTTTGATGGTATGGACTTATTCGAAACCGTATTAGGTAAAATTGACTTGGCTAATTCCAAATCGGAAATAATATTAGTATATATATCCTCCACCGAATTAGGCGAAGCACTGCTCAATGCGGCAACATCGGAAACAGGTTCATCGATATATATGACTGGGCCATACTGTCTCACTAAGTGATAATAAGTCAAAGCCCGAATGAAATGTGCCTGTGCACTTAGCACGTTCAATCGATCTTCATTACCAGAAGCTATAGATGCCCCGTAAATAGTTAGGTTACATGCTGAAACTATATCCCACATTGCTCCCCATGCAATTAGTGTATTCCCATTATCAGCAATATCAGTGAATTTGTTATGATCAATTCTTTCCTGTAGTGTACCAGGGTTACCTATGTCCACCATGTCGCTTCGCAGCATAATCTGCATGGACGTTTCCCTAGCTAGAAAAAATCGATGATGTAGCCTGGCATATACTCCATTCATGGCAACTTCAACAGAAGCCACATCAGTGAAATACGTTTCCGGAACCAGAATCCCTATAGGTTCTTCTTGTAAATCAGAACATGCAAATGTTGACAATCCTAGTATCAACAAAAGCAAAGATTTTAATCTATTCATTTTAATTTTTTTTTAAAATTTAAAATTAACGCTGAAGGTATATGATCTGATCGTTGGGTAGTTTCCATAATCAAATCCGTTAGTCGTATTAGGATTAGTAGGATTGGTAGGATTGGTACTTTCACCACCACCCCCGAAATAGCTTACCTCAGGATCCAATCCTGAATAATTCGTAATTGTAAGCAGGTTTTGAGCACTGAATGACACTCTTGCATTTGATAATCCAACCTTATTCACAATGTTAGTCGGTAGAGAATACCCAATGGAAACGTTTTTCAATCTGATGTAACTTCCGTCTTCAATAAAACGTGATGATAATTCTCTTTGTGAATTGTTTCCCACTCTCGGAATATCGCTTTCAGGATTTTCAATAGTCCAGGCATCCAACACATCAGTTAGGGCATTTGCATCCCCATTCATTAATTGCACTCTGGTTAAATTAAATATTTCTCCACCCTGTGAACCTTGTATAAAAACATTCAAATCAAAGTTTTTATACGAAACAGTATTGTTTATTCCATATGTGAAGTCGGGCAAAGGGTTTCCTATTATTTGTTGGTCTTGTGAATCAATCACTCCATCATAATTACCTTCTTGATCAGCTACTTCCGCAAACATTGGATCTCCAATAGTTCCTCCTGCCAACATTGCTGTACCTTCAGGAACTGCTCCACCCTTGTAAACTCCCTGATAAACATATCCCCAAAACGCTCCGGGCACTTCCCCTTCTCTAAGAATGTGTGTTCTGTCTCTACTGAAATACCCCGGTGAAGCATCTAGAAACACGTCTAAGCCATCAATCAACTTAACTACCTTAGTTGTGTTAGTTGACCAATTGAAATCAGTAGTCCATTTTAAATCTTTTGTACGTATGTTGGTCGTTCCTAAGGAAAATTCAAATCCCTTATTATTCATCGAACCAATATTCTTAAGAGCGAAACGAGTTAAATTCCCCAAATAAAGTGGTGTATTATAATCAGGCATCAACACATCCTTAGTATCGATATTATAATAGTTCAGTTCCATTGTAACCCTATCATCGAATAAGCCTAGATCAAGACCAATGTTAGTTTGATAGGAAGATTCCCATCTAAGATTTCCGTTTGCCGCCTGATCCGGAACCACTCCCGCAACGACACCACCTTCGCCTAATCCTGTCACATCGTCAAAAGTTGCAAAAGAAGATAATGCAGGAATTGATGTATTACCTGTTACTCCGTAACTAGCTCTTAACTTAAGATTTGAAATTACTGAATTTCCTTCGAGGAAAGACTCATTTGAAATCCTCCAGCCAATTGCTCCGGAAGGAAAAATAGCGTATTTCTGATTATCAGAAAACCTGGATGATCCATCCCTTCTGACTGTACCTGTCAGCATATATTTATCATCCCAATCAAAATTGAATCTACCATATTGCGACTCAATTTCGGTCTTCGAATAACTTGAAGTAGGAGTTAAATATGTGGCCGCACCAGCCAAATTACGATAGGTAAAACTATCCTTGATTAATCCTGATGCTCCAGCTGAAAATCTTTCAGTCACGTCTTTTTGGTAAGAATGGCCTCCCACAAGGGTCAATTTACCTTTTCCTATTTTTCTGGTGTAGGTAACATAATTTTCATTGAGCAAATAATCTGACTGCCTATTACTAATTCGTGCAGTACCACCAACTCCTCCATCCGTTTCTGTTAATGTAGAAGGAATATATGTTGCAACATTTTCGTTAATTGTACGAACACCAAGTGTCGTTTTAAAACTTAACCCTTTGATTATTTTGTAATCCAAATAAAAATTCGCTCGGCTTCTATCTTCTTTAGTCTCATTAATTCGCTCGGTAGCCACTGCATAAGGATTATCAAGCAAGCCGCCTACATTTTGAGATGTGAAACTTCCATCATCATTGTAAATACCCAAATCAGGTCTAAACCTAAACATTAGACCAATAACATCGTCTCCTCCACCATTTGTAGTCCGGCCTGTTGATTGAGTAGAAACGCCATTCTTTACACTTCTACGTGTGAAGAGGTTCACCCCAATTTTCAACTTATCGTTTACCTGTGCATCAATGTTTGTAAGAAATGAGGTTCTCTCAAATCCTGAATTAATGATGACCCCACCCTGATTGAAATAGTTCGCTGAAGCATAAAAGTTAATCTTGTCGCTTCCTCCAGCTACTGAAAATTGGTGATTTTGGAGCGTGCCCTTCCTGAACAATTCATCCTGCCAATCCGTATCTGCAGGTCCTTGAACATATGCGGGATTTAGAATGGTTTGATAAGCTGTATATTGATCTGCGTTCAGAAGGTCCAGTCTGTTGGAAGTTTCTGAAGAAGATACCGTAGAATTAACCTCAACCGTTATTTTCCCTGGTACACCTTTTTTGGTAGTTACCATAATAACTCCATTTGATCCTCTTGATCCATAAATTGCTGCAGCCGAGGCATCCTTCAAAATTTCTATCGATTCGATATCATTTTGTTGAGGCATAGTAGCTCCAACAAATCCATCAACAACTACAAGTGGTGAGCTACTTGCAGAAAAGGACGTAGAACCCCTAATCTTAATACTAATTGAAGCTCCTGGCTCGCCTCCATTTTCTGATTGTACTACAACACCAGCCGCTCTACCTTGCAACGCAGAAGCGGCATCCAGCAATGGAAAAGCTTGAAGATCTTTCGATTTGACAGATGACACACTACCAGTGATATCACTTTTTCGAACGCTTCCATAACCGATTACCACGACCTCACTTAACTCTGCTATATCCACTTCGAGGGTGATTTTCAAGCTGGTTCGTCCATTGACGGAAATGGATTGCGATTTAAAACCGATTGACGAAATATCTAATACCCCATCAGCGGGTACAGATAGGCTGAAATTTCCTTCGAAATCGGAAATGGTGCCCGTAGTTGTCCCCTTAACCTGAATAGTAGCACCAGGTAAACCTTCACCGTTCTCATCGGTGATCTTACCACTTAAGGTTTCCTGTGCATAAGCGCTCATAGAAACCAAGCAGATGAACACAACCAATAAGCACATCGCCTGCTTAGTGCGTCCGAAAATACTTTGTAAAAAATAATTCATAGGTTTTAGTTTATAAGATTACAGTTGTCTGGTATTTGTTCCAAGATCACAATATTGGAGCCTAGTTTGGCACCTCCTATTGACTATTAATTGGTCGACCAATTTAGTGCAAGCCAATTTCAAAGCCAAATTATTTCGATTATTTTTTATTACCCCGTACCATCCATAGTCAAATTGCGGATTTTGCAATTAATCAATTTGACGCACCTAGTTTGAAAACCGATGATTTCATTGATTCGGCTCTTCGATTTATCCAAAATATTTCCCCTACTCAATTACAAGTTTCATTCTAGAGAGGATCTTTTCCTCATCTTTAATTTCCATAATATAAGCTCCCTCAGACAACTTTTGATGAATGTCATGATGCTCTAATCCTTGAAAAATAAATTGATCAACAGTCCGACCATTCAAATCAAAAAACTTTACCGTATAGGTACCGATCTCCTTCATTTGAATCGTTAGTTCTCGGTTTTGGGTGGGATTAGGGAATACCCGCACATTCGGATTTTCAAAGGGCACAAAATTCTGTAAGGGTAAGTCACCCCCAATAATAGCCACTCTGGTCGAATATGTATTTCCATCATTGTCCGTAGCAATAGCCTGCAGATAATGAACCATATGTGAAAGATCTTGAATAGTGGCAGTCAACTCAGTGAAACTATAGGGTGCCTGTTCATCAGTGGCTATCAATTCTCCATTAATGAGCAACTTCACACTTTGAACGATCCCGTCGCTATCTGAAGCATCGACTTGAATGTCACTTCCATCCCAAGTTGACACGTCAATAGTACCGGTTGGATTTACAAAACTCACATTAGGTATGGAACCGTGAAATCCTCCATCTGAAAAATTTCCCTGACCTGCCCAGGTACCTAGCAATTCATAAATATCAACAGTCTTTTGTTCAGAAATGACAATGTTATCAACAGCATCGGTTCCTAAACGATCTTGTAGTTGTTGAAGATAGAGGCTTCTTGGTAGCACATTTGTACCCCAACTTTCCCAATATCCTTCTCCTGTTTGGTTTGAGCCGATACACCCAATTCCCCAGTTCATTGACCCCAGGGGACTATCTACCCGAAACTCTCCACCATATGATTCTATATTCCAAAACATAGTTTGAGCACCCGACCAACCATGACCCGTGCCTGAGTTCCCTCTATTCCAAACCCTAGTTGACGCGCCTCGAATATTTTCGAAAAGAGTACCTGTTGCCCATCTATGATGAGGGCCAATGTCAGCTGTGGCTTCTTCTGCAAGTCCATCAATGAAAACATTTGGACCCGTTACTCTTGATCCGGTTACAAAATCATGCCTCCCACTTTTGGCATAGCATCTTTGAAAAAGATTACCTAGTCCAGATTGAATTGCAAATGCATATCTTCTACCCCCTGTAACTTGCGATTTAGGATCAATGTAAGCGCAATCCTGAACGGTTGTAAAGTTCGCATCTTCAATATTTACGGTGCTGTAAGCTAAATATTGGCCAGTAACTTCTTTGATCCAACAGTTCTCAGTATTTCTAAGATTAATGGCTGCCCAGGCATGTTCCTCATCAGTATTACCATCGTAGAAAGACTGAATTCTCAGGTTTTCAATACCACATTGACTAATCCTACTAGAAGATTGTATTTTGGAAATCGTACCTCCACCATAATAATCCTCAATCACATCTACGATTGGAATGTTAACTGAAATTGTGTTCCCTGATATTGCTGTGATGACTCTTTCATTTTTTATCGTATAACTACTTGTTGTCCACCCTGCGCACCCACTTTTCCCAGCACACAGTGTTTCTTGATCCACTCCCAATTCGTTAATCCATATCTCATTGGGTGTTCTAGTAACCACAATTTCATCACCTACCTTAAAAGCCGATACATCAGCAACTTCAAACTCAAATGAGCCAACAGGTACATAATTGGTTACTATCGCTTGTTCAGATGATGCGTCAATATTGATTCCCCCTGATCCTGCTATGCTGATAACATCATGTTTAGCCCTACGATTGGAGTGCAGAACCGTCCCATTTAATCCAGGTCCTTCACCTATCAGAATAACTCCTGATTTCCTCATAATCAATGGTGCCTCCAAACTGTAATGACCAGCTTTAACAAGCACCACACCTCTAAATCCATCATCATCAAGTTCCATGGCCGAAACCAAATCTATAGCTGCCTGAATTCTAGGACTATCATCACCAGCCTCTGGATTAACTATAGCCCGAACAGGAAGGTCAGTAGGAAGTGAAACTCCACCACCCTTGTAACCTGCGTAGGAAAAATCTGGAATTGTATTCACGACATTCGACCGTCCTTTCATAGCGAAAGGAACATAGATCAATTTCCCTTGATCCATATAGATCAATTCGGAAGCCTCTTGTCCATAAGTTATATGTAAAACTAAAAGTCCAAGTATCAAAAGAGTTAGGTTTTGAATTTTCATAGTTTAATTGGAAAATCCTTATTCATAAGATTAACTAAATACCGTCCTAAGGATAATTTGAAGTGCTCCGACCGAAATCATAAATAAAGCCATATTTAAACGGGCCAAGTACATCAGGCTCTAATGCATAAAATAGCATAAACCTCAAAGACCTAAATAAAAAAGGAGCGACTAATGAGTCGCTCCTTTTTATAGCGATTTTAAGCATTATTAAATTCTCGCTATGCTATTTTAAACTTACTGCTCTTCACTCACCGAAGCATCAACAGTATTGATATGATATGGTGTAGTTGGGGCAAGTGGATCTTCACCAGGGTTCAAATTTGTACCTGTTTGATAGCCTTGGAAATCATCGCTGAATACTACTACCTCAGATCCTGAATCAGAAGAATATACTACAATATCATCGACAGAATAAGTTTTATCATCAATGGCTGAATTTGAATTATATTTCCACTGTATCGTATGCAAACCGTCCTTAGTCGCTTCTAAATGTCCAGGCACATCCACATCACCACCATTGGTGGTGCTAACAAGATTTGTACCCACTGATACACCATCAATTGTAAGGCTAAACGTTGGAACATCAGTACCATTCGCAGACCAACTCATTTCTACAGCAACCCACTCATTATCTTTTGGATCAGGGAAATTTGTAGGAGCATCAGAAGGAGCTCCTTCACGCCATTCGTGGGAACTACCGGCATTTTTCAATCTTACTTCAGCAATCATAAAATCACCCGTAGTTGAGTTACCACAAAGGGAAATAAATCCGTCTTTGCTATCTGTTTCCTTCATAAAATTAAAAGTCACCCTACCTGTTCTAATGGAATCCGCCAAATCAACTCTAAGTTCCCCGGTATCTGTATCCAGCAAATCTGTTATTGAAGCCCATTTATTTTTAGGTGCAGTAACAGTGATTGTTTCTGAGGCAGTACCTTCAGTTCCATCAGCAGCAGTTGCTGTTAGTGTTACTAAGAACTCACCCGCTGTAGAAAAAGTATATGTTGGGTTCTTCTCAGTAGAAGTTCCATCTCCACCAAAGTCCCAAGCAAAAGTTCCGGTAAGATCATCAATACCAAAAATCACAGTATTGTTGGTGAACGTGTAGGTAAAAGAATTTTCCAAATCAACTTCAGAAGTAAAGCCTGCATTCACAGTAGCAGGATCTGGATCAGGATCTGGTCCGGGTGTCGAGTCGCCATCCCCACCACAGGAAATAAGCACCACAATTGATGCTAGTAGTGACATCATTAAGATGCTCTTCTTGCTTGCATTAGTTATCATGTTTTTCATAATAGTTGCTGTTTACAGTTAATTTAATTGTTGTTAAATAGTTATTAAAAATTATACTCTTATTAGTCTTTTTTTCCTTAGGATTTTTATGTGCTTTTTGAGGATACAGGATCACCTTATCATAAAATGATATTTATGTCAAACTTCCATTTCCATTTAGCGAGATGTCTCTTTTTAATGTTTTAACATAATCGCTTATATCTTTTAAATGATGACGGATGCTCTCTCCAGCTTTATCTGGATTTTTATCAATGATGTGCTGAAGAATTTCTCTATGCTGCTCAATGGCGATTTCCGCTCTTACATCATCACACACTTTATGCTTTTTGAAATATTGCATTATGTCTGGTACGATAATGAGCATTAAAGAATTAAGCACAGAGTTTTTGCCGGCCTCAGCAATCTTTAAATGAAATAGCAAGTCTTCTTCAACTGCATCTTCATTATACAAAATTTTATTACCGTGTGCATTTAGCGCATGCTCCAGTTCTATAATATCTTTATCTGCTCTATTCTCTGCAGCTAACTGTGCAATATTGGTTTCAAGAATCACTCTTGATTCTACCAATGATTTAAAATCATTTCCCTGCAGTCCCAACATATCTGTGATTAGTCCTTCAAGAGCAGGTAAACCCATTCCGGCTACCACAGTTCCACTTTGTGGATTTGTTTTTAAAATTCCATAAAATTCAAGTTTACGCAACGCATCTCTCAGGTGAGTTCTCCCTACGCCCAATTTCTCACATAACTTTCGTTCAGAAGGAAGTCTATCGCCAGGATTCAACTGTCCCATTGTTATGAGATCTCTAATCTGCCTGATAATCTTGTCCACAGGAGACTCTACTACAATTTGAGAAAAGTTATTAAGTAAGTCGATCATGTAAATTATTTTACTGGAACACCATCAATTGGTCGACCAATTTAGGTAGGTTATATTAAAATGCAAAACAATTGGTCTTTTTTTTAACTATTACTAATTTGACAATGTTAAAATTGCCTCATTTTGACTTATCCATAATATGAGTAGCCCTGTATTTTTAGAATCAAATACTCAACCTAGAATACTTGTTAACCTCCTACCAGCTTTCTCAAATATCAATTTACCAAGCCATCAACCACAGGCTGAATGATTAACATGATTGATTGGGGGACTAATGATCCTTTTATTTTAATAAGTCATAGTGTCTGTAAGACATCTATAATTACAATGCATTGCAATAGCCAAAAACCACAATCACATATATTATAACACAAAACCAGACCACATTGAATCCATTTAAACATCATGATAAACTAGAAGGTTAACAACATATCTAGTGCACCGATGGCATGATTATAACCGAATTAAACCGGAACTTGCACTCTAAATCAGCCAAAAAAGCAATACCTCCCTTTGATCCGGAGAGGATTCTTACTAAAAATGTACAAGGGACATTGGATAAGAACCCTTGAAGGCATAAGGATTATGAAATGGATGGATGCTGACCAATTCACCTCTAAAGGCGGTGTGATAATAAATAGATCAAAACTGAAAAGTGAGGTTAATACTACCGGACTTCAACGTTGAAAATGAGTACTTCATTTGTCAACAATCAAAGAAAAAAATTAAGGAAGGCTAATTTTTCTCCTTTGATTCGGAGGTAAAGTTCAAAAGTCCATTTAAGTGATTTTTCATTGCCAATTCGGCATTATCCGGATCTTTCTTTTCTATGAATCCCAAAATTTCGTGATGTTCTTCTAAAGCAGAAGTAGGTCTGGTTCCCGCACAAACATCATTTTCTGTAAAATATGTAATGATGTCTGGGGTAACAATCATCATTAAGGATTTTAGAACAGGATTCTTACTTGCCTCAGCAATCGTCAAGTGAAACAAAAGATCGTGTTCCACCGAAACCTGCTTATTGTTTATCGCTTTTTCATAATCATTCAAAGCAGTTGCGATTGATACTATATCATCATTTGTTCTTCTTTCCGCAGCAAATCGAGCCGATTTAGTTTCAAGAATGTATCTGGTTTCTACCAATGCATTAAAATCATTACCCTCCAATTTTAACACATCAGTTATCAAGCCTTCTAGTGCTGTAATACCCATTCCTGCCACCACAGTGCCACTTTGAGGAAGTGTTTTAAGAATTCCATAGAACTCCAGCTTTTGAATGGCATCTCTGACTGAAGTCCTTCCTATGCCGAAACGCTCGCTTAATAGTCTTTCAGACGGTAGCCTATCTCCTGGTTTCAATTGGCCGGTAGAAATTAACTGCTTAATCTGCTTAATAATCTTGTCAGATGGTTTTTCAATTATGATTTCACTGAAGTTATTTAAAATCTCTTTTGCCATATCATTAATTAGTTAACCCCAAACTGGTTGAATTTTAACGTAAATTATAAAAACACCAAAACATTCAAACACTTTATTGCTGATTGAGCAAATTAAAAAGGGTTCTCGGTTCTTTATTAGCCAAATATCATAATTTCTTATCAGCGGTTTCAAATTCAATTACCCTAAATAATCTTTCCTAAATTTTCTTAAAAATATTAATCTACCAACAACCAATTATTGGTTGACCAATTTAACTTTTTGTATTATATTACTTCGATTTTACGATTATATCAATTTCACACATCTTTTAAGTAAGCCTTTTAATCATTTAAAAATCACATGTTTATGAGAACTATTTACAAACTAAAATCTGTACTACTAACCTTTGCAATCGCATTTGTTGGACCGGTAGTACTTGCACAGGGCCTTTACATAAGTGAAGTCATGTTTTCTCCAGGAGGAAATGACATTCCTAGAGAATTTGTGGAGATTATGGGAACTCCTAATGCAGTAATTCCCGCGAATACTTATCTTGTTTGCGTTGAGGGTGACCCAAATAGTCAAGGAAGGGTGAAAATGTTTTTCGATTTCAGTGACAAAACAATAGGGTCAAATGGTTTTTTCGCATATCAAATGGGCGGAAACACTTATGAAAATGCTGGAGGCTCTGTACTCACGGCAACTGGAAGTACCGGATGGGACGGTTTAACTGAATATACCGCTGGTAGCGGTACGGCATTGGTTGAAATAGAAAGTGGATCAATTAGTTTTTTATTGGTACAAAGTACTAATCCTATTTTGATTTCCGACGACATTGACTCATCCAACGATGGAGAAATTGACATTACAGGATGGACAATATTGGATGGTATTGCCTTCACCGACGATGATTTTGAAAACAGTTCATCGCTGGAATATGCCTATTCTCCACTCATTTACGGTCAAACTGTCACAGAAACAGTAGCTAGACCTAGTACATCAACATATATACAAGTATCCTTCTCGAGTGATATCGGATATTTTGCAAGAGTAGGAAGATCTACAAGTAAAACTGATACTGACTGGGTAGCTGGTGCAATAAATAGTGCTACTCCAGCAGCATCAGGAGACTTCAAACTCAGCAGTACAAGTCTTTCAAATCTTGCGTATGCAAGTACTACCTTCACTGCTATCGGAGGACCAAACTTCACCTTGACTTATGTTGGTTCTTCATTTACCTCTTCAGACGATAAAGGAGGAACGGAACCAACTAATGCAGACTATGCACTTGAATTTGCAGATAATTATACATCTACAGCTGATATGATTTGCCACAGCTTAACCATCAATTCAGGAAATACACTCACCATAGCAACAGGACATACACTTACCGTAAATGGTAATATTCAGGTAGATGGTTCATTAGTTATTGAGTCTGGTGCATCACTAATCACCAAAAACGGGAATACTATTGGTTCAGTTATCATCAATAGAAACACCAATGGTTCAGCATTAGGATATAGTTTCGTAGGATCTCCAGTTGCTTCCGATGCTGGTATTACAGGAGCTAATTTAGGGTCAATCACTTATTCTTACGATGAAACTCTTGCTTATGCTGCTACTGGCGGCCCACGTTGGGTTAATGCCTTTGCTACACAGTTGGTACCTGGCATTGGTTACGCACAAGCTGGACAAAGCACAATATCATTTATAGGTATTCCTAATGATGGAGATATTGTTGTGAATGGTCTTACATATTCAGCTGGCACTGCCAATGAGCAAGGATGGAATTTGCTGAGCAATCCATATCCAGCTGCAATCAGTGCTTTAGCTTTCAGCGCAGCAAACACTGAAATTGACGCAGCGATATACCTATGGAATGACCCAAATAGTGGACAAGGAACAAACAGTGACTACATAACTGTCACGGATCTTGGCTCTGTAAATGGTGATTACAATGGAAACATTGGCGCAATGCAGGGCTTTTTTGTAAAGGTTAAAACTCAAGGAACCGCAAGTGTTACTTTCACTGAAGACATGAGGGTTGCCGGTAGTAATGATGACGCTAACTTTTTCAGAAAAGCAAACGAAAATCCATTGAATATTAAGTTGGCAATTCAAACTGATAAGGGTTTTTACAATGAAACGTTAATTGGATTAAGATCAGATGCTACTTCTGGAACAGATAGAATTTACGACGCTGCTAAACTTGTTGGCAATGAAAACATTGCTTTCTACAGCTTGATTAATGACAATAAATTCGCCATTCAGGCATTACCTATCGAGCAAGGAATAGCTACAGAACTTGCATTTAACATAGGAGAATCATCGGAATTAAAACTTTCTGTCGTAGAACTTAGTGGCCTTGAAAATGGCATGACATTCATACTTACTGACAAAATCACAGGTCTAACGTACGATTTGAGCGAAATTAACAGTATTGATTTCTCAGCCTCAAAAGGTTCTGATCAAAATAGATTTACCTTAACTTATGCTGCAGCCAATGTCCTCGCTATTGACATGCCGAATAATCAGCCTCTATACAGATACTTGAACGATCAATTGGTAGTTACATTCAACAAATCATTAAGCATCGCGGGGTTCTCGGTATATGATCTTTCAGGGAAAATAATTTTAGAAAATTCTGAGGATTTTTCTGCGAATGAGCTCATTATTCCAATTTCAAACAAAGGAATTAATATCATTAGCATTGTAACTTCTGAAGGCACATTTACAAGAAAATTCTTATTCTAATTAACTTTTAACTGACATAATCATGAAAAATATACAGATCATTTTAGCTATTATGCTTTTAATCATGGTAGTTCCAGCTTTCGCACAAGGAGCTCCTCCTGCCACTCCAATAGACGGAGGTCTATCTCTTCTACTTGCAGCAGGTGGAATCTATGGAATGAAAAAAATAAGAGATTTAAAAAAATAAATTCCTTTTCAACTAAAAGAATGGCATTCGGTAATTGTACTCTGAATGCCATTTTTTTTATCAATTTGATCATTTACAATTTATTATAGCAGTAGGATGTTTTTCAATCGAATCCAAATTTCCACTTTCATCTTCAGCACGATTTTCACTGGTTTCCAATGCATATGTCAATCAATAGTATCAACTAATCAAGAATTGAGTAATGCCATTCAATCCGCGTTACCAGGATCAGTGATTGTTTTGAAAAATAAGAACTGGAGGGACATAGAAATAAACATAAACAAACAAGGAACTTATCAAAACCCGATTACCATTAAGGCTGAGACAACTGGACATGTATTTTTTGAAGGAAATAGCAGTGTTCATCTGGGAGGATCTTATATTTATTTTGAAGGTGTAATATTTCAAAATGCATCAAATCTGGTTGTAAGTAATAGTCGAATAGACCCAATTTTAGAGTTTCGAGATAACAGTGGAAACGAATGTAATAACTGTAAAATCACAAATATTAAAATCGACTCTTACAATGGCACCAATTCTCAATCTGACGCCATCTTCAAGTGGATTTTGGTTTATGGTCAATACAATGAGATAAGTTATAGCTCCTTTTTAGGAAAATATGGTGTGGGCAGTGTAATCAATGATAATCGCAATGACAATGATCCAAATTACACAATCATACATCATAATTATTTCGCTGATCGCACACCTGTTGGTGATTTCAATGCCTTAAATGATCAGGATGCCATAAGGATTGGCAATAGCTCCACTTCCATGTCTGATTCTTACACTGAAGTGTATAACAATTATTTCAATAATTGGTCCGGAGAAATTGAGATCATTTCAAACAAAAGTGGATTCAATAAATACTATAATAATACATTTAGAAATTATCAAGGTAGCTTAACCTTGAGACATGGCAATGACAATGAAGTCTTCGGTAATTATTTTTTCGCAAATAATAACAACACCACAGCCGGCATCAGAGTCATTGGCGAAAACCAATTGGTTTACAATAATTATATTGAAGGGATTAATTCATACAAGGAAGGAGGTAG
The DNA here is from genome assembly GCA_964353015.1 of uncultured Marinoscillum sp. Classification (GTDB taxonomy): domain Bacteria; phylum Bacteroidota; class Bacteroidia; order Cytophagales; family Cyclobacteriaceae; genus JAMZMI01. Next base: position 27,201 of record CAYGUA010000007.1, read on the forward strand.
TTTAAGTGGTGCCACAGGAGGCATCAATATCACAAATGGAAGGGTAAATTCTGCGCTAAACGGTTATTTCCAAGTAAAAAACTCAAAAATCGTCAATAATACATTTGTAAATTGTGATTATGCAATTCGTATTGGAACGAAAGTAAGTAGCGACTTATCACTTGCTCCTGAGAACCTTATTATTGCCAATAACATCATGCTAAATTCATCACACAGAGCCATTAGCGTGACCACTACACCAACCGGAGCTTCCTTATACCAAGGAAACATCACTGAAAATGGTAGCTGGGATATCATGGCTGGAACAAACAGCAATATCATAAGCACTTCTTTATCATTGGTTAGTGATGATTCATTCTTTCGTCTTAATAATGGAAGCAGTGCAATTGATGCTGGCGTAGGAAACTATGATTTTGTAAGCCATGATATCCTTGGGGGGTCAAGGTCAGCAACATTTGATTCCGGGGCGGAGGAATTTGGATCAAATGGTAATAACCTACCTTATACTGATTCTGATATTGGCATAACCGTGGGTTTTGGCGGTTCAATTCTCAATGATTTGGATCTGGTTATTAACAGTGATATGTCTTCCAATGAAGACATCAGCTGCAATAACCTGACTATCAACACGTCAAAAATATTGATAATAAATAGTGGACATACCTTAATGGTTAATGGCAACCTGACTAGCCACGGAACGCTCATTATCGAGTCCGGCGCTTCACTTATTACCAAAGAAGGTAACACCGTCGGTCAAGTCACCATCGATAGAAACACTCATGGTTCAGCATTAGGTTATAGTTTTGTTGGATCGCCTGTTGATTTTGATGCTGAGATTACGGGATTAAACTTAGGCTCAATCAGTTATAGTTATGATGAGACCCAAACTTATGCTGCAGTTGGTGGGCCAAGATGGGTAGCTGCTGCATCTTCACCACTAATTCCGGGTATCGGATATGCTCAAGCTAATCAGAGTTATCTTTCTTTTACAGGTGTACCAAATGATGGATCAATAACTGTTCTCGGACTCACTTATACCGAAGGAAATGCGAACGAACAAGGATGGAACCTATTGAGCAACCCCTATCCTGCCGCAATCAGTGCTCAGGCTTTTACAGATGCAAATCCTTCCCTTGAAGCCGCCATCTATCTTTGGAATGATCCACAGAATGGACGGGCTACAATTGGCGACTACCTGACTGTGACTGCTTTAGGATCGGTGAACGGCAACTTTAATGGTAATATCGGATCCATGCAGGGATTTTTTGTGAAATTAAAATCAGCAGGAATTGCCGATGTTACTTTCATTGAAGCAATGAGAGTGAATGGAAATAATGCTGATGATAACTTCTTTAGAAAAGCGGAAATAAAAACATTGAACATCAAATTGGCAATCGAAACAACCAATGGGTTATACAATGAAACATTAATTGGTTTGAGGTCTGATGCCAAATTAGACGCTGATATCTACGATGCTTCAAAGTTTATCGGCAATGAAAACATCGCTTTTTATAGTCTGATAAATGGCAACAAATATGCTATTCAAGGTTTACCAATTGAGCAAGGCATATCAACAGAATTAGCTTTTAATCTTGGCTCCTCCGCCAACTTGAAACTATCAGTTGTAGAATTAACCAGTCTTGGAGATGGAATGACTTTCCTTCTGACTGACAAAGTATCTGGTAAAATTTACGACTTAAATGAAGTCAATAGTATTGATTTCGCAGCAGCGAAAGGATCAGATCAGAACCGATTCAAATTGACCTATCTGTCTAAATTAGATATTCTAACTACTAAAAATATATTTAACCAGCCCATATTTAAATATCAAAACAATGAACTGATTATACAATTCAACACTCCACAAACCATTGAAGAATTTACTATGTACGATCTTTTAGGCAGAGTAATTCTTAAAAACAAGCTATCAAATATGAAAACCAATGAATTACATATTCACTCAGAAACAAAAGGAGTAAAAATTGTTAGGATTTCTACAGGAGTTGCTACTTATACAAAAAGGTTATTGTTTTGATTGTTCACAAAGTGAAATAATCAAAAACACATCTTCAAACCTCAAAGGGTTCGATTTGTGGTCAGTAGGGACTACATTCAAAAAGCCACTCAAATGAGTGGCTTTTATTATTCTATTCGACAATTATCCTCTTGACTTCTCTTCCATTTGACACAAGGTAAATTCCCGATCGCAACCCGTTCAAGTCAATTCTGGTATCAGTTTCAATTGTTGAGGTATGTAATGTGTGACCCGACAGTGAATAGATCCTAATTGTTTCTGTTTGGTTTTCATTCATTGGTGAAATATGAAGAATATTATCAGTCATAAATGCCCTCCAAACTTGAGTAATTTCAGCACTCAAAACAGATTTAGGTACTATCAATTCGAAGCGATCTGAAAAGTGACCGGCTTTGGAATTGAAACTATATGATCCATGGTTAACTTCAATTTTCTTGTTAAGCATTTTGTCTTTTAGAATTAACTCACCCTCATATTCTTCAGTATCAAACTGTAGCATATAATCGCCCGATTCTGAGACATTGAATCCTATAGGAATCATTTCCTTTTCCTTAGTCACAGTTTGAATCGCCAATTTTTGTTCTTGTTTTGAGGTATAGACCGCATATTCACCTTCTTGATTGAAATGACGGGAATCGTACATCCTATTTATGCGTGAATCGTCAACTGAATTGTTCCAGGCAATTAATGCCTGCCTAAATAAACCATCAGAGCTAGTCAGATTAATTCTTACTCTTCCTATTAGATTTTCAGATTTTCTAAAGAAGTTATCATCAAGGTTATTTCCAGCCTCACGTTGATCTTCCTCAAAGACGATATTATTGCCACCTTGGCCATCTAATTGAATGAAAAACCCTTGAGCTGAACCAATGTAACCATTGTATCTACTTATGTTTCCTGCCGTACTGTTGGTGTTCCCTGAAGCATTAACCACAATATAATCGCTATTTGAACCCCTACCCTGGTCTGACCCATGGTCATCCCAAATATAAATTGAGCCCGAATTGTTAGTGTTGTCATTCATAAACTCCGTATAACTTATAGCTGAAGGATATGGGTTTGAAACCAAGTTCCAACCATCATTTTGATCAGAACGATTGGTATATGTTCCCGAATAAACAATTGTTCCAGCATTTGGAGTACCTGTGAACACCACTTCACGCTGGCCGGCTTGAGCGTAACCCTTTGCGGTAACAATTTCGTCACCAGAAGCATCTTCCCATCTAGCCAATCCATCAGCACCAAAAACTGCATTTTCATTGTATTTATAAACCCAACTCCCCAGGTTAGCACCAATGGTATTTGCATTTTGCTCTATTGGTGAACCGACAAAAGAGTATTTACCTCCATCGTATCTGGTGTTTCTTTTGATGATTACATTGCCAGTGATTGTTGCGCCATCAAATGTGATCAGAGATGCGCCAGATTCAATAGTAAGTGCGCCATTTACATCTATATCACCATAAACGGCAAGCGTGTTTCCAGTGGATACCGTCATTGAATAGGCACTTTCAATCGTAAGATTTTTGACATTTAATGCTGATTGTAAATTCAGATTTCCAGCAATCAATACATTGTTTGTCCAAGTGGGCCCAGTTTGGTTCGACCATTGACTACCGTCCCATATTATTGGAGCTTTGTTTGAAGTAACACCCATAAATAACCCACGACCGTGTGTGCCGACTGCCAATGCGCTATCAGCTGCCCTATAGTCCAAGTCCTCAATTACGATATTACCCAATAAATCTGTTTCCAGTGTCCACTGAGTATTTGAGCCATCTAATATGCTTGTTGAGTACAAACCGATGCTGGTGGCAACAAAATACTTTTTACCATTCTCATCATATCCGATTTCGGCAGCTCTTAGCGATGGACCTGTAAAACCTTGATTACTGAGATCATCATTAGTTCCAAGATTACCTTCAATAGAAACAAATGAATCACCACCGTCCGTGGAATGATATAATCCGTTTATGTTATAGTTTGAGTATACTAAAATGAGCTCATCACCATCTGTAGGATTGATAGCAATATCGTTAAGCCAAATTCCTGTATAAGGAATTTCAGTCAAATACCTCCCATTAATGCTGTTGATATCCGAAGTATTGGCATTTTCCCAAGTATATAAAACAGGGTCTCCACCTAAAGAACCACCAAAATAAAGTCTATGTGCAGGCAGTGAATTGGTCACTTTAAGAGCCGTCATTTGAACTTGATCGACTATATCAAAATCTTCCCAGTTGTTATTAACCAAATCAATATCTTGAGCAAATAGGGCCTCATCAATTTGGGTATTTCTAGCTATTATTCCATTACCGTTTGTTGAAAAGAACAGCGTTCCTTCATCGTTCGGATCCACTGTAAAAGGATGAATGAATAACCTGTCCAAATCTTCTCTTTCAAGATAGCCGATATAAGTATTGAGGGGCGAATCATAAATAACCAAAGCACCTTCCTGAGCAGAGGAATATACCAATAAGCTTCCTGCGAAGCTATAAGATCCATCTCCAGAAGAAAGATCTCCAAATGATGGTTGTAAATTTGAAGTGAATCTTGAGTGATCAATATGCGGAGTACCATTATCCTGAGTACCTCCAATTACATAACTTTCACCATCCAACAAACCAGCAGACACTGTATAAAACTGAGTGACATTGTAATCATTGTTTAGGCTGACCCAGGAAACCCGATTAGCTGTAATATCAGACGTTTTGCAAATGCCTCCATCATGCCCAGACCAAACTTTGTCAGAATTGAATTGGTCAAAAAACACTATATGTTGATCTGCATGGTGGGTATTGTCGAAGGCAAGATTTTCATCAAGTCTCCACGGATTTTCATTTCCGCCTATCCAGTATTTAGCAGGATCTGTTGTTGGTGAAGTTGCAAATCCATCATCTGATTTAATAAGATTAACATATCCTAGAACTACAAAATTTGGATCGTCAGGCTTGACCGCCAATGTCATATCATACCCTCCCTGTGTGGTAAAATCTTCAGAACCACCGAAAATGCTTCTGCTAAAATCAGGAAGGTTTGCGGATCGATCAGCCTGAGAAAATGTACCTCCTTCATTATTTAGATTCGAGAAGTCAAAGTAAAACAGGTGTGACGAACCATCCCATGCCGAACCATCATAATTAAATGCATAAACAATATTTCCAGATTGGTATTCAGCCAAAATAGTTCTTGAATTATCTGACATGGTAGGATAACTTGTCGGGGTTACATCCAAAAAAGTTCCACCTCCATCGTAGGAACGAAAAAATCCATTATTGCCGGAATTGGTAGGTCCAAACCATAAAGTTATTATACCTTGATCATCAACGACAATATCTGAATATACTGGATCTTCACCGTTGATTTCATCAGCAGCAAATCGGCCAAAGGAATTTCCGCCATCAGAAGAAACCCAAATTCCCCAATACTGTGTGCAAATAAAAATAGCCGAAGTGCCATTAAAATCCTCGACTATTACTTTACTCGTCAATTGAAATGGATGTTGTAGCAGACTAGAAACTTTTAGTTCAGGGTTTATCTGCCTCACATAAGTATCACTTACCAATGGGTTCTGTTCGTAAGTCATTAATGACCAAGATTCCCCATTATCTGTTGATTTATAAATTCCAGACCCTAAGTAGAAACCAGCTGCTCCATTTTTTCCACTACTGGATCCTCCTTCTGAAATTTCACCAGAAGTTGCATACCAAATGCTCGTGGCGCTAGGATCCTGAGCAATTGAAGTGATACTCAGGTGGCTTCCAGTTGGAAGTTTTTGAATCCATGTTGTACCCCCATCTATTGATTTCCAAATCCCACCTGATACACCCCCTGCATAAATAATATTGGCATTGGTCATGTCTTGCGCTAAAGCTCTGGTTCGTCCTCCGACATCAGCAGGTCCTATTTCATTCCATACAAGACCTGCTCCTGTAGATGCCACACGTTTATTACTCGTTTCAATTTGCAATTTCTTCGAGAACGCCAATTCACGATTTCTGACATTGGCTGGTATCGTATTCGTTTTTGGGTCTTTCAACTTATTGAAGAAATAATCATCCCGAAGTTTTAGTCTTTCTACTCGCGGAATTTTATGTTCCTTTTTGTTAGAAGCGTTTTGTTCACACGAAAAAAATATAATGGTGAAAATTAGAAATAAGCCCAGTAGATTAGTAGCGATGTTTTTCATTTTGCAAGCGGATCTAAATGATTAACTGAGTAATGTGGGTTTTTTATTGATTTAGTAATGTAAATGATGACTTCTTGAGCTTTAGATATGGTAGCTGAGACTTCTGAGCCAGTTCGATCCTTGTAAGCTCGCATGAAGATTGGTGAGCAGACGGCTTCTAGCTCAACTCCTTTTGCAATTGCAGGTGAGGTTGCTCCCCCTTGTCGAGAATTTAAGACGGTAAGATTGATTCGGAGTTCTTGATCTATTTCTTCTACAGAGTTGATCAAACCATGAATAGCAGTTTGATTTTTACCTATGTCTAATCCATTCAAATTTTGTGAAGTTACGGAGTGCCCAACACAAGAAATTAAAACTATGCAAAAGCATAATACCACCAAATGTATTTTATTCATTATCTAAATATCAAACACAATCAGTTTATAACCAAAATTTATTTTACTAACAGCGAATCAGAGATTAGTTGAACTGAATAAATTTTGGTGAACCGTCTAAAAAGTGAATTTAATTCTCTGAATAAGTCTAGATCCTCAAACCTCAAAGGGTTCGATTTGTGGTCAGTACGGACTACTCAAAAGCCTTAACTATGAATGAGTTAAAGCTTTTTTGTTATTTTGAAAAAGAAGAATAATGAGAAGTGCAATTTTCAGCCGACAATATTCTGATTCAATAATAAAATTTTCGATTTAATCTCGAGTAACTTCAGTTCTCTGAATTTGACTAATGTGATATAAAATTATTCTCTCATCGAATCCTGAATAATTTCTTAACCAATCAGGAATCTTTATCTATACTCACACTGTTATTGTAGTCTATTTTTAGATATGAATTTAGTGATAACAAAAAACCACCTCCGATTTTTTACGATCAGTGAGGTGGTTAGATTATTTTTTAATTTCTAATTATTTTCTACTTTCTCTTAGCTTCTTAAGTCCATAAACTCCGCCTGCTGCAAGCAATAATGAAAGTCCTCCATCTATTGGTGTTGCCGGTGGGGCTCCCTGCGCCATGGCAGGAATTACAAATAAAAATAAAGGAAGAACTGAGGCTATTTTGAATGCTATATTTTTCATGATTAATTATTTTAAAATTTTGAATGAATGTGTTTGTCCCTGGTCAGCGATTTTAATGATATAAACACCATTTTTTGATGCGAAATTGGTTTTCCACTCACCGTTTACAGAATTGATACCATTCGCATTCAGTAGTAATCTACCCTGAATATCGTGTACACTTATTGAGGCATTTACGAATGATTCTTTTGAACGAATAGTAAGCATATCAGCATTAAAAAATCCGATCATTTCTGCTAAAGCTATTTGATCGTCCAAAGCCAAAATTGCAGATGTGAGATTTATGGAAAACCTTTTTGACCCTGAAGTAACATCAGAATGAAAAGTATATGAACTTGCTTCATTTAAATTCACTATCTTATTAGTTAGGTGATCGACTAATTGGGCATTCACCAAACCAAAAGCATTTTCAAAACTAAAGGTGTAGTCACCTGATTCAGTAATGTCCATTCCCAACCAAATTTGGTCAATATATCCCTGCTTCGGCAAGCTTTGAATCGCTAGCTGCTGATCATCATTCAAAAGGCTATAAATGTTCATGTTAGCATTGGCTTTGATTTTTGGTGCATCAAACGCCCTGTCAAAACCATTTGTAGCACGATCCATCATTGCCAACAATAATTCACTGGTTGATGAATTGTTGGATAATGTGATTCTTAAACGATCTGCTTGAGCATCTTCTCTAAAGTATCCAGCACCAGTATTAACACCTGATGCTTTCATCATATCAGTGAAATTCAAAGTTCCAGCACTAGTAGCTTTTACAAAAAATCCCTGCTCTGAACGGATATATCCATCCCAATTGGCCGCATTACCTGATCCACCTGTTGCACCTGCTGCATTCACAGTGATGTAATCATCATTGGTTCTTTGGCCAGCTTTGCTGTCTCCATCGTCCCAGATATACACTGCACCCAGCACATCTGGATTTGAGGACAAAAACGATAGCAATTCGATAGGTGCCGGGTAGGGATTTGAAACAAGGTTCCATCCTGCATTGGTTGGCCCTCCATCATTGGTTTCATCATAAATCAAAGGGACAACATAATTTCCTGTATTTGGTTTACCAACAAATGATGCTGTTCCCAAATCAGCGGAGAAATATCCGTCAGCAGGAGCCATCACTTCAGGTGTAGATACCAAGGTAAATCTTTCCTGATTACCTGAGCCATATGCAGTGGTCTCATCATACTTGTAAGTGATTCCTCCAAGTACTGCCGTGGTGGCATCTGCCACTGGCGAACCTACAATGCTATATCGTCCATCAGTACTTCCATAAGTCGTAGATCGCTTTTTGGTAAATGATCCATTTGGCCCCATTGTTATGCTTCCAAAAGTTTTCAAGGCACCTGTACTGTTGACAACAATACTACCATTAACAATCAAATCGCCAAGCACAGTCACATCATCATTATTATTAATGGTTAGAGTAGCCCCATTATCAACAGTTAGGCTATACATTCTGGCATCATTCATAGTTGCATAATCTGCACTAACAACTACTGCATCATCTTTGGATGCGCTTTCAAAAGCTACTGTAGCAGGAGCCACATTTGTTTCATGAATAATTACAACTCTATCCAGATTTAAATAATAGCCAGCGGAAGTATTTGCGAGACCCCACTGGAATCCGTCTATTGGGCCTTGTGACAAATCTAAATCTCCAGTATGGGCCGCAAATCTTGACCATCCCGATCCATCATCATCAGGACTACCTAACCAATATGTATAAGACCCAGAATTTGTTGTTCCACCATCAAAATCTACTGTCATTCCTATTGTAACACCCGTTGTAGATATGTGACCGTCATTCAGATTTCCTGCAGTTCCTTGCCCAGCAATTCTCATCAAGCCGGTGTTTCCATGTGCAAGAAATTTAAGTTCAGCAATGTTAATATTCGTGTTTGTTCCGCCATTGAAATTATCACTTCTTAATCTGACTGAAAAAGCTTCATCACCTGAGTCATTGGTTGAAAGATTCCAATCGCTTATCGTAACATAAACATGAACTTTCCCTGAAGTAATATTTGGAATAACTACATCCCCTGAAAATCCATTTGCTCTGTCAACAAAATATTGATCATCAAGTGCATCATCTCCTACCACGGAGTTAGATCCTAAGAAAGTCGCATTAGTACCCTCTTCAGAAAGTAATGATCCCTTGGTAAAATTCCATTCCTCCAGCACGTAGCTGTAGGTTTGTGCCTGGGTCGCTAATACCAGACAGAGTGCTAAAAATGTTAGATAAACGTGTTTCATAATTTTCATTTTTAATTCTAATTCTTAAAAAGGCTGTTTAATATTCCTTGACAAATTTCCAATCATACCATCATTTCATAGTTTGATTATCGTTTTTTGGGGTTTGAATTCTGTTGATTTTATCACTTTATTAAAATAATCTATTTGAGAACCACTTTCAAAGATTGATGATAAGTAAAGGAATCAAATCTGATGAAATAAATTTTTCCCGATTCAAATTCAAATGCTATTTGGCTTTCATCTGGATCTAATTCTTTGGAAAGAAGCAGTCTTCCGGAAATATCTGTGATGGTAAGCATGGCCTTTGATTGAGTGAATAGGGCACTTGAGATCAGAATTCCGTCCTTTTTGACAACAAGCGAAACAGGTTTCACAACGTTGGTAAGTATTGTGGACTTGGTAAGAATCAGGTTAAAATTCGCCAGAACATCTGAAGCTTGAAAATTTAAGTTTTCTTCTTTCAAATCATACCATTTAGCTTGGTCTGAGAACTGGATGTAAGTGTTGTAACCATCTGGGATATTTGATTGATCATCCAATCCCAACTCATAAAATTGTCTGGGTATAGTAGCTACTTCTATAGGAATCGTAATTTCTCCCTGCGGCATTGGTAAACTTTGAATCGCGAGATTATATCCGTTCGACTTTGAATAAAGCCTGTGACCACTCACCTTGACTGCATCAAGTAATCGATCAAAGGCCAGGGTTGCATCTTCTCTAAATACGATTAATGTTTCACTTTTCAATTCATCAACACCAATGGTGAAGAGCCGCACATGGCTATCTTCATTTTCAGCTGTTTTCCTAAAGAATGCATCATCCTCATTCTGTCCAGATACTCTCATTGATGGGGTAAAGTACATTTGATTGGCATTTTTGGCTTTCACAATAAACCCTTGTGTTGAACCAATATTCCCATTCCAATCGGCAGACCTGGTGCTTCCATTGCTAACTACACCTGCATTATTGATTGTGATATAATCGGCATTGGTACGCTGTGAGATATCCGAACCTCCATCATCCCAGAGATAAACTGTTCCATCAATGTTTGGATTAGCACCAACAAAAATGCTAAAGTCTATTGCACATGGATATGGATTAGCTACCAGATTAAAGCCTGCATATTGGCCATCCAACGCATCGTATTCCAAATCAATTGCTACAATTCCAGTATTCGGTGTTCCAGTGAAAACAACCTCACCAGTGTAGGCTGAAAAATATCCATTACCAGGTGACATGATTTCAGGCGAAATTATCTGCTTAAATCTATTAGAACCGTCCGTTCCATAGCTAATGGTTTCGTCATAGGCATAAACTTGCGTACCTAATACAGAAGTTGTGGCATTCAGTACCGGCGAACCAATCACACTATAGCGTCCAGTAGTTACACCAAATGATGTGTTGCGAGAGAACTCATGCAGATTACCAGATACATTACCATTGGTAATTAATGATGCACCGGATTGAACTAAAAGCTTGCCGGTAGCTGCTGCATTAAGATCCCCATTGATTGTTAATGTATTTCCAGATGTTATAGACAATTGCGCACCTTCCTCCAAATCAATATCGGCAACTTCTGGATTGGTAGATATTATTTCGGGAGCATTGGTCACTATTGGAATAATAACATCAGTAGCTGCTCCAGGGACTTTACTTCCTGACCAGTTACCTGTATTTGTCCAATCTGAGTCTATTGAACCTGTCCAGATCGCGTTGGCTCTTACCATTCTGATATTATCGATATCAACAGAACCAGCTACCCCACCTCTTATACCTTGAAATTCAACTTCCACTATGGTTCCCTTGTATTTGGCTCCCTTGGAAAGATCTATTACATAAGTTTGAAAATCAATATCAGAGGCTGAATGATCAAAAACCTTGAAATATGTTGAGTCATTAGAATTGGTTGTCACTATTCGCATACTCTGTGATGTATTACTTCCGTTGACATTATCAATGCTTGTATTGTTCCTAACTATTACCTCTATCTCAGGATAATCAGCTGCCTTGAAGCTCAGACCTGTGGTAGTGAGCTTAGGAGTATTACCTCCATCAAAAGTCATGGTCACTGCTCCAGACGAAACAGATATGATACAATTCGCCTCCTGCCAATTAAGTAATGGATTTGTTGTATTGAATGTCCAATTATATTGATTGTTGATATTGTTATCTATCACTGCTGGTGCAGGCCAGGTACCTGCATTTACTAATGCATCTTTTATGTCTGCTACCCATGTTCCCGGGATAACATTGGTACCATTGTCATCTCTCAAATGGATTGACTTTCCTGAACTGGGACCCGCACACCAGGCAGCACTCGCAAAACCCCTATTGATACCTGCTTCCATGAGATACCGATAATATTCTACTCTTGAAGCTTGCTCAGGACCACCGAATGAACCGTAAACTCCGGTTTCATAATTAAGTCCTCCTTCATTATCTGCTCCGAATTCACCTAAGAAAATCGGTATATCATATTGCTCTGACCATGCCTTTACAAAATCGAAATTAGTATCAACATCAAGTTTCTCCTGAATCGTTCCCCATGTATATTGGTTGTGTTGTTCGGAGGCCGAAGCTGTAAATACTCTTGGCCAATAATAATGGAAAGTTGCAATCAAGTGGTCGTCAGAAGCTATAACAGTCGGACTGATTTGCAATGGAGCCTCATACGAGTTTTTGCCACCACCCGTAATAATTACATTTCTTGTAGGATTTGTTAATCGAATAATGTCAAGAACATCCATATTTACTGCGTCAACCTCTGCTGCAGACATGTCAAAAAAGGGTTCGTTCATAATCTCGAAAAGCAAGTCTTCAGATTTATTTTGAAACCTTTCTGAAATATGTTTCCAAATGGACATAAAACGATCATAGGTTTCCTGAGTTGGGGTTACAGGATCTGCATCACTGTAACTCTCCCAAAACCATTTGTCGCCGTGCACATCGATGATGGCGACCAGCCCCTTAGCCAATGCCCAGTCGGTTACTTGTTCCACACGATCCAAATATGTCGATTGAACTGTATATGGAAATATCACATCGGTATAGGTCTCAAACCGGATTGGAATTCTAACCAAAGTAAATCCCGCATCTGCTACATCCTGAAAATACTGTTCGGTCACGGGGGCAGACCAATTTCCTTCAATGGGCGCGCTCATCACATTGCCTAGATTAATTCCTCGCCCCATCCTTTGAACCATTTCATGTGGAGTAGTCTGTGAATAGGTAAAAAAATTTGAAAGCAGTAAAACCAGAGTAATTAGAAATTTTGTTTTCATTAGTTGATTTTAGGATAAAAATTGTCATATCAAAAATATGATAATTGCAAAATTTCAATTTTATAAAACAGAAGAGGTTCAAAAACGATTAATCAGGGTTTGAATATGTCCGAATTTGAAATTATCGAATCCGAAATATTCATGTTTTCTGTTTTGTACAAAACCAAACTTTAAAAAATCAATATCCAACCTACAACATGGTGGGTCAATCTAGTTTTGTGACATTGAATTGAATCGAATGAGTAAAAAACTATTCTTCATACTATTGCTTATAGCATCAGGTCTAGATATTGCCGCTCAGGCACCAGTTCCTACGGGCAGGAGATTCCGAGAGATAGCGGAGGACAAGTTTGTGTATGGAAATATATTTATCGGTGGAACCTCTGGTTGGCGTCAATGGGGAACTCCATCAGTTGAAATTCTCAATAGAGAATTCAATTTTATAACTCCCAACAACGATTTCAAACAAACCGCCATTCATCCCCAACCAGACATTTGGAAATGGGATAAGTCGGATCAATGGGTAGACAGTGCACGGCTAAACAAACAGATCATTCGAATGCATTCACCCATCAGTCCACAGGCTTCCAATTGGGCAAAGGACGATTCGCGAACCGCCTCAGAATTGAAAGTAAATATGACCGAATACATGACCGAACTGTGCAAACACTACAACGGCGTGCCTGAGATTAGGTGGATGGATGTAGTGAACGAAACGGTGAATAGGGATGGCACATGGTTTGGTCCGAGACCAGGAACAGACCTTTGGGAAAACCCCTGGCCATTGATTGGATTTGATGAAACGGCCGATGGATTGAATCCCCCCTCCTACATCCGTTTGGCTTTTGAAATAGCCAATCAATATGCTCCGGATATCAAGCTGGTTTACAATCAGCATGGCGACATGGAGAAGCCAATGTGGGATAAGGTAAAAGGTACCGTACTTTATTTGCGATCACTTGGACTGAGAGTGGATGGGATCGGATGGCAGGCTCATCTGGAAACAGATTTTCTTGATGATACAACTGTCCTGACCCAAATCAGGGACTTGATTGACTGGGCGCACGCCAATGATCTTGAGTTTCATGTGACGGAAAATGATGTTGATATTAAAAATGGAGCCGACGAACAAGATCAAGCCCATGTTTACGCTGAAGTAGTCAGAACCATTTTAGAAAAAGGTCTGAATGGAGTGGTTACCTGGAATGCTTGGATCATGAGAGAATCTGATGGACAAGGAGCAGCAGGACGCCCTACGCTTTTCTTCGATGATGGCTCAGCCAAACCTGCCTACTATGCAGTTCAAAAAGTATTGGAAGAGATACAGCACGAATCAAAGGTTACAACAGAGATTACTGGGTCAGGTTCCCTTTCAATTTCGGATGGAAAATATTTAAGAAATTCAATCATTGAAATTTTGGCTACACCAGATCCCGGCTACATATTCTCACATTGGAGTGGAGACATCCATGGATCTGAGAACCTAAAAGAAATATTATTAGATTCGGATAAGTTAATCAAAGCTGTATTTCTGGATGAAAACGTTCCATTACAATTAAGAAATTCCTCTGGCGGTATCAGGTTTTACCCAAATCCATGGCATGAAGATCAATTCAAAATAACCGGATTTAATGCCTCTAAACCTGTGCATATAACCATACACGATCAGACTGGAAAACTAGTATTAAACATCAAATCAAAATTTGATGAGGAAATTGTTATTGATCGTGCCAATAACTGGAAATCAGGCCTTTACTTTATTTCACTTCACACAGAAAAAAAACGAATTACCCAAAAACTGATCATTGAATAACACAAACATGACTACTCAATTCAAAATAAACCTTATTGCCATCCTACTCATCGGATGCCTTCCATATGCCTGCGTGGCATCCAAAGAGAATGGCAAAAAACAGCCAAATGTGGTTTTCTTCTTAGTAGACGATTTAGGATGGATAGATGTGAGTTATGCGGGTTCCAAATTTTATGAAACTCCTAACATCGACAAGGCCGCCAAAGAAGGCATGATCTTTACACAAGCCTATGCGGCACATCCGCGATGTGTTCCTTCAAGATATGCCATGATCACCGGAAATTATCCTGCTAGAATAAACAGTCCGGGAAAAGGAGAAGGAAAACTCAAAGACTCAGAATTTACCATTGCAGAAGGTTTCAAGGAGGCTGGATATACTACCTTTTTTGCTGGTAAATGGCATCTTGCTTCAGCAGAGTCTTATCCTGATACGCAAGGCTTTGACTACAACTATGGCGGTGGGCATGCGGGAGCACCAAAATCCTATTTTCAGCCATACAATGTGGAGAAATCAGGTAAAGGAAATGGCAAAGAGAAGAATATCGAAAATCTGGATGATGCACCAGAAGGCACCTATCTGAGTGACCATCTTACAGATAAAACTGTAGCGTTTATTAAGGATAAAAAGGATCAACCTTTCTTTGTTTATTTGGCACATTATGGTGTACACACACCATTTGAAAGCAAAGAAGAAAAAGTTAAAGCCTATCGAAAAAAAGCGAACGCACTTTATGGTGATAAGGATGAGCCGGAATTTTCGATGGAACCAACTACAGGCGAAACCAAACTCAGACAAGACAAAGCTGTCTACGCTGGTATGATCGAAAGCATCGATGAAAGTTTTGGAAGAGTGGTTGCCACACTTGAGGAGCTGGGACTTAAAGAAAACACCATAATCGTGTTTACCTCAGATCATGGTGGGCTCTCCAACCGTGGAAATGGTCGTGGAGTTGCTACCTCCAATCTTCCATTGAGAGCCGGAAAAGGCCACAACTATGAAGGCGGAATTCGCATTCCTATGTTTGTTAATTGGCCTGATCAGATCAAACCTGGAACATCGAGCACCATCATTACAGGAACTGACTATTTCCCCACTTTGATAGATCTAGCCGGATTGAAACAACACCCAGAGGCCCATAAAGATGGTGTAAGTTTCGCTCCTTCCCTGTTGAAAAACAAGACACAAAACCAAGACCGACCGATCTTCTGGCATTCTCCCCAACCACGACCACAAAGCACTGGTGATCTGGCCAATACTGCCGTACGACTTGGCGATTACAAACTTCTCGACTTTTATGAAGATGGACGTGTCGAGCTCTATAATCTGGCAGAAGATGAAGGCGAACAAAACAATCTTGCTGAAAACATGCCAGGGAAACGTGACGAATTGATGGCCTTGATCACAGACTGGCGGAAAGAAGTGGATGCATATATTGAAGTTCCTAAAACTAATGCTCAAGGGAACAAAGGAGGTAAAAAGAAAACTAAGTAAGTCAAGGATACTATTATCGTCTATCTCATAAAATCAAAAAATGTTATTAATGATCATGTCCTTAATACTCCTTTTCACATAAGGATTTTAAAATAATAAGAATAAAAGTGTTTTTCAATCCATTTATGATTCAATCAACTTTTCAAAATCAATGCTAGCTAGGTTACCATTTATAGCTTTGTATTTTTTAGTCTGTTTTTATGGTTACGGACAATCCACAATAATCTGGAATGGAAGTGGTGATGGCACGACTTGGCAACTTGGATCAAATTGGGTTGGAGGCGTAGAACCAAACACAGGAGATATCGCGCATTTTAGCACTGGGGGTAGCGTAATAGTAACTGGTACTCCTTCCAATAATCCTGGTAAAATTGATGTATCTGGCGCGACAATTTTAACTCTGGATTTAGATGTAACCATATCAAATTCTACAGCAAATATTGGTATTGAAATTGGAACAAATTCCACCATCAACTTAGGTGTGATAGGAAATAATCGCACAATAAATATCAGTCCGGATGCCACGGCGGTGGCCATTAAATGTACGTCTAACGTATCTTCAGTTACCATAGCCAATTCTACATCAGTATTAATTACTCAAGGTATTATTGGAATTGAAATCGCTAATAGCACAGTCAGCTTTATTAATAATGGCAATTTAACAATTTCCGGAGTTACTGATGGCATAATCTACACCAGTGGGAGCTTCAATAACAGTTCAACCGGTTCAATAACAATCAATAATACTATAGATGACTGTATCGAGCTATCGGATCTTATTTTTACAAATACTGGTATAATTAATGCAACCTGTCCTTTTAATGGAAACTCTAATAATAATGGACTAAGTATTTTATCCGGTGGCGTCTTTTCCAATTCAGGTATTTTTAATGGTGACGGAAATGGAGGCACTTCAACCTCGAGAAGTATTCAAATAGAATCTGGTGGTCAAGTTTATAACTCCGGTACAATTAATATTACTGGCGGAAATATAGGCGCTGGCATTCGTTTGAATGGTGGTAGTTTCACAAATGAAGTAGGCGGTATTTTAGATATTACAAGGTTGAGTCTCGCTGGCGGTGTTTTTACTAACAATGGCCTGATAAAATCCAATCACCCAAGTCAAGGTATTTTAAGGACAGGGACAGGCGGTGATGCCATAAATAATGCTTTTTATTCATATGATAATTCAAGCGTCTTCTCAACAGGTTCTGTAGGCACCACTACTGATAATGGCATTGATGCCAATGATGGAGCAAGAACCTCCTTTGATGCAGGAAGTACCAATGAAGTTGCGGATATTGGAATAAATGTTGCTTATACTTGGTATGATGATGCTTCCAAAACCAATCAAGTTGCAGCTAATGATATGACAGGAAAACTAATCTTTGAAGAGGAAGATATTTCAACCCCAATGCCGGAGACAATTTACACCGAGTTTGGTTCAGATGTGGTATTGACATTTAGTAATGTGCTTCCTATAGAACTTATTTCATTTGAAGTATCTATGGTATACGGTCAGGCCTACCTAGAATGGATTACTGGTTCGGAATTGGGCAATTTTGGATTTGAAATTTTGAGAAGTAGCGATGGTTTGGATTGGACTTCACTAGCCTTTGTTGATGGTAATGGCACCAGTTCGAACCTCAACTATTACGAATTCAAGGATAGATATCCTAACAAAGGCATCAACTATTACCAATTGAAGCAAATTGATTACGATGGAAATACTGAGTTTTTCCCAATTCGGTTTTTAGTAAATAATGATAGTTTAGAACCTATAACCACTTATCCAAATCCAGCTTTAAATGAATTAAGGTTAAATTTTGCGGGAAGAATAACAAACGACGTATTAGAAATCATCGACAATGCCGGGCAAATAATGCCCTTTCAAATTGACAATGACAATAAAATTGATATATCGCATTTTCCATCTGGTATATATTTTATAATTATTCAATTAGGTAAAGACGTCAAATCAATCAAATTCGTAAAAAATTGAGTTCATAAATCCTGATTCAATTGAGCAGAAATCATAGATTCGAAAGCAGGCTAAAAATGACTAACCTTAATTGAATGAACGGAAAATAAATGATAAAAATAGAGTGAAGTTTTATTTACCATTATCTCGGACAGTTCTATTTAATATCGTTTATTTCTAAGACATGCCCAAATACTTGTAGCGTTGACAAACCGTCAATTCAGATCATGATGAATTTACTTCAATATGATTCTTTATTCTATAAAACACTACATGTGTCTCGCATAAAAGGTGAGGGAGCGAGATAAGAACGTTATGAAGCGTAGGCAAGCATCATATCTCCTACTCCACAGCTACTTTCATCTCCACAATCACATTATCCGCCTGCATACGAAGAATGTATATTCCAGAAGGATGATTCAGCTGGAGATCGAGCTGATTGATCGTAAAGTAATCTTGATTAAGCAAAATGGAACCTGCCAGGTCAACCAATTGAATGCGTAGCTGGCTATAAGTAGTGCCGAGATCAAGATGCATTAAACCATCTTTTACCGGCATGGGGAAAATAGACAACTTTCTGGGTAGTCGGGTATTTAAAGGTGGTTCATCAATTTCGACTAGCATACATGCTGAGACAAAGTTGCAACCATCCAATGATACCTCTACGGCATATTGACCAGTAGCAGTTGGCATAAAAGTTTTGGCAGTTGCGTCTGGGATGTTTTCTGATGATTGACAATCCTTCCATTGATAATTCACACCTTCCGCAGATGCAGTCAACACTCCATTCGTCAAAGTCACATTGGTTTGTAGATCGTTAACAAAATTCAAATTGATCGTGATTATACTATCCATGCTATTCTTTGCGGTAAGGGTATTGGTATAGATGCCCGATGTGGTATAAACCGAGCCATCGGGAGAACTGTAACTGGAAGCGCAGGTGTTCACTTCCAGAAAGCTACTTGGTGTACTTTGAGCAATATTTCTCCTTTTGAACTCCAACTCGAAAGCCGTAACCACATCATCATAATTGGCATTGCCTATAAGGTTTGTTGCTTCATAAGGATCGGCAACCAAATCATATAATTGAAAGCCTATTGCCTCACCAAATCGCACACCAATTTCATAATCCATCTTCACCCATTTGGTATAGCGGTATTTTTTATCCCTAAGCGTATAACCCATGTGATCAATCCCTCCACTCCTTCTGTGGTACTGACTCAATGCTGCTTCACGAACGGAGATAAGTGGATCTTGTAATACAGGAACCAGGGATTTTCCTTCCACAACTCCGGGAGCTGGCAATCCGACCAACTTGCAAAGCGTAGGATAAATATCAATAAGTTCTACAGGGGAATGCGTAGTACTCCCACCTGTTCCAGTTTCAGGATCGTAGATGATTAGCGGCGACATCACCGCCTGCTCAAAGTTGCTGTGCTTGGCCCAAAGGTTGTGATCGCCGAGATGCCAACCGTGATCACCCCAAAACACGATTATGGTTTCATCCGCAATACCCAGCGTTTCCAACTTGTCCAATAATTTACCTATCTGGGCATCCGCATAAGAAACACAAGCCTTATATCCATGAATAAGGTGTTTTTGCTCCGCCTCATTCAAATCCCTATCCTTGAACCAAGGAATATCTGAATAGCTGTTGGTCATTTCGCCATTGTTTCTCCAAGCCAATGAAGGCACATCGGCAGCCTGTTGTTGATATGGATGAATGGCTATGTCATTGACGTCATACAGGTCCCAATATTTTTTTGGAGCAACAAATGGCAAGTGCGGCTTGGAAATACCTGCTGCGAGAAAGAAAGGTTTGTTTCCATTGGCAAGCTCATCAAGCTTCTCGATGAGGTAATTGACAGTTGCACCATCCTTATAGGCATCATCGGGTAAATCGAGGCATTCGGTTGTGGGTTTTGCTTTTGGGAAAAGTTTGATTGATTCATTCTCATCGGCCTTGGGATTTTGCGCCATGTATTGATTAAAAGCCGCATCATCGATCGGCACCTGAGGATCATGATAGCCCTGATATCCAGAATTACTGTTGGCATAATAGCTATCACTGACGGAGTGCTTATAAGCCTCGGACCATGAAGGTGTATCGTAATTATCGTCCACCGATCGGGGATCATAAGTCTTACCTGCCCCGGTTACAAAATAACCATTGTTCTTAAAAAGCTCTGGCAGAGTGACAACATCCGGTGTTTTGTCACGAATCAATGTTCCAAGATCCCAAACCTGAGTCTGATCCGGATACAATCCTGTTAGCAGACTGGCACGTGAAGGCGCACACAACGCCTGCTGACAGGAGGCGTTTAGGAAGGTGGTGCCAAGAGCCGCTATCCTGTCGATATTGGGAGTTTGGATTTGATCATAACCATAAGCGGTAAGCATGGGTTTCAGGTCATCAACAGCAATGAACAGGACATTTTTTTGCTGAGCAAAAGTTGTGCTAGCCAATATCAGGCAAATACTGCCCATGAATACTTTTATACTTCCAAACATACTAAATTCAATTTGAACCCAAATTTCCTATAAACCATCAAATCGATGGTTTGAATGCTGTTGTATATGGTTTGAAATTAATACTGTAGTGTTATCTCTTTTGAAAACTAACAATCTGGCTATCCTTAAAACCAATTCTAGTTGTCATCGCATAGATGATTTCGCCTTTCTTCAATTCGACGGGTTTGGTGTACACTTTCCATCCCGAATCAAGATTTGGTTCCATCTTTTCCTTTGATACAATATAAGCCAGGGATGAACCTTCGGTTTTTGATGCAATTTGCACACAATTCTTGCGCAGTTTAATTTTTGGAGTTTCGGCTTGCGGCTGAATTCCATCCGGCCACATAGCAAACAAAAGTTCTCTTTCAGGAATGGCTCCTTTATCTCCTACTTCAGTGAGCCATTCATCCATTGCCACCTGCATTTCAGTAATTTGAGTTGCATATCGATCGTCATCAATTAAATTATTTAAACTGAATGGATCAGCGGAGCGCACATAAAATTCTTCAGCAGTTTTGGTTTTTCTAAACCAATATTCCTGATCCTCATTAAGTGCTTCATCTGCGTACAATCCCAGTATTTGATTCATCATAGGTATATTCTTGCGATAACCGACATCCTTGTAGGCGGGCAACTCAGGATGATAATTTCTGACGTAAACAAAATCTTTGCTGATCATATTTCTGATTTGATCCGAATACTCATCAAATCGATCTCCCGAACCAAAAATACATTGGCGATCAGTTTCAGATTTCTGATCTCCAAGAAAAGCCTGACCCTGTAAATAATCAGGAATTGGAATTCCAGCAAGGGATAATATGGTAGGTGCAAAATCAACGAAGGAAACTGGCGTATTGACAAATTCCTGCTTAAGTCGATCCGGTAGTCGAACCATCAATGGTACTCGTAATCCAGATTCATAATGTTCCCTTTTGCCCCGAGGCAATGGGCCACCATGATCGCTAAAGAAGAAAATGATTGTTTTGTCAAGTAAACCTGCCTCTTCCAGTTCCTTGAGCTTTACCCCAATCTGTAGATCCAAAACCTCAATATTCGAATAAAGTCTGGCCACATCTTCTCTCACCACTTCGTCATCTGGATAATAAGGCGGCAATGGCACTTCCTTTGGATCTACTGTGAGCGGTTGATCATTTCGCTTCCAAATTTGCGATTCATGAGTTACCTCATGGTTGAAAATAGCAAAAAATGGTTGCCCCTCATTTCTATTTTTGTAGTGAGCTTTTTTTCCATTCTCATCCCACGCAGTGACTGGTGCTGCAAATTGATAATCAGTTTTGGGATTGTTGGTGCAATAATAACCTGCTGCGCGAAGGTATTCTGAAAAGCATTTAACCTCGGCTGGAATGACCGTCGAATAATGCGGCACAGGATTTCCGTCAATGTCCAATGCTTCCGACTTTCCATCATAGATTCTTGCTCCCCAACCCATAATATCCTTTCCTGACCGCATGTTTTGTGTGCCAATGGAAATCGGATACATGCCCGTAATCAGTGATGAGCGAGATGGCCCGCAAACTCCCACCGTAGAAAATGCCTCTGTAAATATCATACTCTCTGCTGCAAGGCGATCAAGATTGGGGGTCTTAGCGGTTGAGTCCCCATACATGGAAAGCGTAGGACTGATGTCTTCACAGGTCAGCCAGAGGATGTTGGGCTGTGCAAAAGTCAGTCGCATTAATAAAAAGAAAAATACACCAAAAATGTGTTTCATCATATCCAACCCTTGCCCCTTCAAGGAGGGGATTTAAACAATGCTAATTTTTCTCTATAATAGCTTTCAACTGGTCTTTCATCTCAGAAACTACATCGGCATATTCAGATTTCCCAATCCAATTTTTAGTTTCCAAAGGATCTTCCTGATAATCATACAGCTCTTCAGCAATAAGCTTACTTTCTGTTGACAACCCTGTGGCAATATCAAATCCATCATACCATGCTACATACCTAAATCGATCATTGCGGAGGGCATAACCCATTCTATCGCCACGAGGATATTGGCTCATAGCCACCTTTTTGACAGACTCCTTTTCTCCATTGACGATTGGTACCAAACTTTCCCCATCCAAATGAGCGGGTTTTTTCAATCCTACCAAATCACAAATCGTTGGGAAAACATCGATCAACTCCACAGGACTTCCGCTAGTAGGTGTTTCTGAAATATCAGGATCAGATACTATTAAAGGTGTACGTGTGGCCTGCTCAAAATTGGAATGTTTGTTCCACATGCCATGATCACCCAAATGCCAGCCATGATCGCCAACCAATACAATCGAAGTGGATTGATCCAATCCTGATTCCTTCAGGTGAGCCAGCAACTTGCCCAACTGAGCATCCACATATGAGACGGAAGCATAATAGCCGTGAATCAATTCTCTTTGCTTGTCTGGCATCACCCTGCCCAATTCATCCAGATTTGGCTTGATATCCGAATAGTTCTTCAACTCACCCCAGCTATGGTATGCATATTCAGGCGAATTTGCAGCGTGTTCCTGAAATGGCGCCAATTCAATTTTTTCCCGATCATACAAATCCCAATATTTCTTAGGCGCAACAAAAGGTAAATGTGGTTTATGAAAACCCATCACTAACATAAAAGGCTTTTCCCCTTTTTGAAATTGCTCCATCAATTGGACAGCAGAACCGACCATCGCCCCATCAGCATAGGCATCATCCGGCACTTCAATACATTCTGTAGAAGGATTCAGTCCTGCTTTATTAAATTCCTTATTTACAGCCAACCAAACCTTATCACTTGTTGGGTCACCCGGATAGTTGTCCTTGATTTCCTGATAAAGTTTTTGGGCTTCCTCGCTTTGGTATTTGAAATTGGCCGGAATGGAATATCCCTCTGCATAAACCATATCAAGATCTTCCACAAATGGTTTGGTCCAAGATCTTGGATCGTTTTTCCTTGCGCCGTGCAATACTTTCCCCAAACCCACTGTTTCATAACCATTTTGCTTGAAGTATTGTGGCATGGTGAGAATATCAGGATTCATATCGCGCATTTTGGTCTGCAAATCCCATATTTTGGTATAATCCGGTCGCATACCCGTCATAAAACTAACCCTCGATGGTGCGCATACAGCTTGCTGGCATTGCGCATTGGTGAATACGGTGCTTTGAGAGACAAGGGCATCAAAATTTGGGGATATGATCTGGCTCTCACCCATACTATTAATCATGGGTTTGAGGTCATCCACAATGACGAAAAGCACATTCTTCTTTTGGGCATTGACCATCCCCGCAAGCAAAAACAAAAGACTTACGAATAAAATCTTCTTCATGAATATCGCTGAATAATAGGTTTTGAACACTTATTTAAAATTAATCGTCATGCGTGAAAAATCGATAAATAAATCCTCAGGCCAGGTTATTTGAGTGACTTTAATTCCTCTCGCATTCGTTTATTAAACTCACCCAATTCCTTCATTTTTTTACCTGTCAAATCAGCTAAAACAGCATTTGCTTCATTATTCAGCCGTTTACTTTTCTCCTTCTTCTCTTCTTCTTTGATAATGCCTTCTTTAAAGTCTTTTGCCAGCGCAGAAAAATCCATATTGTATTTCAATCTAGACTCATAAAGTTTGGCTTTCTGAACATCGTCCAGATTGAATGCTTTCGCAGCTTGATTTACATAATATTCTGTCTTAGCAATTTGATTCTTATTTTGAGCCATTAGTCCCATGCAAGTGACCAATAATGCAAATGTCAATAGGTGTTTCATTTTAGTATTTCTTTATTTGAAATGTTTTAAAATCAATGAATGCGATTACTTCGCTATTTGCTGAACACTCACCTCGTCAATATATACCTGGCCCTCACCTTCAGCATTCCAGCGATTGATCACCAACTCAGTAGCTAAGGGGGAATCTCCGGTGACGAACTGTAGCGAAGCTTTCTGATAAGTTCCGTCTCCCTTCATGCGCAGGACAGCTTCCTCTCCTCCGTGACCATCTACTTTCACTGCTGACTTCAATCCTGCATCTGCTTTGATCCATGCAACCACCTCGTATTTCATATTGGGTTTGAGATCTGACAGTTCTTTTTTTATGCCACTTTTATCTTCCGACATGATGATACAGCTACCCTTCTTACCTCCAATGGCAGACAATACTGGCTTAGTATCTCCAAATTGTTTCCACGCTTTTTCAAAATTTCCATTTTCAAAATCATCTAAAAATACAGCCGAATTGTTAGCAATCGCCAATTCGCTATCCGGTGATTGGAGCACTTCTCTCACGGCAAAATAGGCCGGCTTAGGATTGGCTTGTTCATCGAACATGAACATAAACTTATCTGCGTGCTTGCCTCTGCCATCAGAAATACCCCAGGTGTTGTAGGTCACCACGCCTGTTGATCTTTTCGAGAGTAATACTTTGAGAATATTGGCATAAGCCTCAGCTTGCTTATCTAGAGCATCGGTTGTCAAATTACCATCCCAGATCTTGTAGTCAATTTCGGTCACATGAAAATCTAGTTTGTTGGCATGTGCCCAATCAATCAGGTCTGAAAAATAATCCATTTGATCCTTGTCAAATGCGAGATTTTTATCACTTCGCAGGTGACATTGCCAGCCCAGCCCATCTACTCTCAAACCTTTGGCTCTCAAATACAATATCGTTTCTTTCACTCGGTCCCACATTTCGGGCTCCATACCCCCATGCTGATTGTAAACCAAACTAATCTCTGATGCCAATTTGTTTGCAATCTCAAATGCTTTAGATATGTAAATAGGCGTCTTATTCTTATCATTATCAGTTCCTATGATTGTCCATGGGTTTTCCCATTCATCAACCCCGGGTTTTGGAGCAAACCAGTTGCCATCAGTCTCTACTGTTTCGTTGACCACATCCATCCACTTCACTGCTGGGTTTCCGTTGAAATGCTTGCATTGCTCAGTCATGAATTCGGTCATGTTTTTCTCCAACTCTTTGGCTGTGCGATTATCTGCCCTGACCCATTTGGATGCTTGTGGGCTGATTGGTCCATGAATTCTAACCGGAAGATTGTTTTTCAGAGCCATGGCCACAATCGCATCAATTTGCTCCCAATCCCATTTACCTGGTTCTGGATGCACGCGTGATTGCTTGGCGGCATTTTCTGGAACGGTGTAATTGAATTGATCTATTAAAAGTTGGTTTGCAGCAGTTCCCAATTGTTCATAATTAATCGTCGCACCCACAAAGACTTTATTATCAAAATCCTTTTTTAGGACCTCTTTAATAGATGGACCCTCAATTCCAATATCAAATTTTGGTTTTTCTATCAATACCAACTCATCAAACCACGATTGTCCGGTTCCTTCACCATATTTCTGAAGAACAATCTTTGCGGATGTGACACCAGAGCTTATATTGAAATCCGCGGAGACCTGACCATATTCAGATTCTTTGTATACCAATTTGACGTCTTCTCCTCCAAAATCACTGACTTTCAAGATGATTGCTTCTTTGTTTTCAGTTTTTAGATAAGCTGATATCTGATAAGTTGTTCCGGGTTTCAGTTCGTCAACAATCTGATTGGCCCCACATTTTGACCCTGTTAATTGCATGGCAAAACTTCCCTCATATGGTGAGCTTTTATCAGGAGCAATCGTGCAACCCCCAAACGTTCTCCATCCTTCGTCACCATTCTCAAAACCCGGATTGATCAGTAGGTTTGATCCCTGATTGGTGGATGATGATTTTATTTTTTGTTTTTTACCGACTGGTTTTTCAGATTTCTTAAATTCTTTTTTTTGTTGATCTATCTCTTTTAAAAATGCGTTTAATTGACTTTGCATTTGTGCTGCCAAGTCAGGAAAATCATTCACGATGTTGATCGTTTCCAAAGGATCTTTTTTGTAATCATAAAGCTCCTTTGCCAGGATGGTCACAGCTCCGGAGGTTTGACCTTCTTTATACCAGGCCACATATCTATAGCGATCGTTACGCAATGCATAACCCATGTGCTTGGCTCGTGGATACTGGCTGATGGCAAAATCATTCACATTTTTAGATTTACCATCCAGTATAGGCTTAAGGGATTTACCTTGAAGGTGCTCTGGAATTGCTAAGCCTGTCAGTTCACAAAGCGTAGGAAAAAGATCCACAAAACCAGTTGGTGAATCGTTAAGCTCTCCTTTTTCCGATTGCGGACTTGCTATTATCAGTGGAGATCTTGTTGCCTGCTCAAAATTGCTGTGCTTGCACCATAGTGCGTGATCTCCCAAATGCCATCCGTGATCTCCCCACATAATAATGGTGGTGGAGGCGGTCAGTCCTTGTGCATCTAGTGCATCTAGTAGCTTACCGATTTGAGCATCTACATATGAAACGCAAGCATAATATCCATGAATGAGCTCGCGCTGCTTGGCTTCTATGATAATATCATCCGGTCCAAAAGAATCTGGAATATCAGTGTAAGATTTGATTTCGCCGCTATCATGGTATGAAATCTGAATAGTGCCTTTGGCGTGTTTTTGAAAAGCTGCAACCGGAAGTTTATCCCGTTCATATAGGTCCCAATATTTTTGTGGTGCTACAAAAGGCAAATGCGGTTTCTTGAAACCCACACACAATAAAAAAGGGTTATCCGCCTTTCCTAATTCACCTATTTTTTCAACTGCAACGTTCGCGAGAGCACCATCGAAGTAACCTTCATCATCAATGGAAAATGCTTCTGTTGCTGGTTTGTAACCATCGCGTATGTATTTATTCAAAGGCCCATTTTCAAGACCCTTTGCTTC
Source organism: uncultured Marinoscillum sp. (assembly GCA_964353015.1). Lineage (GTDB taxonomy): Bacteria > Bacteroidota > Bacteroidia > Cytophagales > Cyclobacteriaceae > JAMZMI01. The sequence continues at coordinate 54,589 of CAYGUA010000007.1, forward strand.
ACCTTCAGCTTTCAGCTTATCAAATGCTTTTTTGTTTTCCACAGATTGATAGCTTCCCATCGCGGGTTCTCCATTGTCGTCATCATAGATATCAGGCATAGTGTAAGGCTGAGACCAACTAACTTCATCGTATCCTTTGTCCACACTTCTTGGATCGAATATTTTACCCATCCCGACGGTCGTATAGCCATTATCCTTGAAATATTGAGGTAATGTCATGATACCAGGATTTTTATCCCTAATCAAAGTTTTCAAATCCCAAACCTCAGTTAGATCAGGATACAACCCAGTGAGAAGGCTAGCTCGTGAAGGTCCGCAGACTGCTTGCTGACAATGATTGTTGGTGAAAGTAACGCCCATAGCTGCCAATCTATCCATGTTGGGAGTGATAGCCGTTTCGTCACTATAAGCACCAATCAATGGCTTCAAATCATCAACTGCGATGAAGAGGACATTCTTGTTTTGAGCATACAGTTGTGCTGCATGAAAAAGAAGTATACATACGATATTTAATATCTTTTTCATATTGTTGTTTTATTAATGATCTCCTGAAATTTGTCCGAAATCTGCATCCGTAATTGCTCTGAATTCTTCTATTGATTGATCATCTCCAAATTCAACTTGTCTTTCTTTCAAATCTATTTTCATCTGTGCAATGATATCTGTGTATTGAGGATCGTTGATGGCATTGTTGAGTTCGTCTGGATCATTTTCCAAATCGTAGAATTCCCAGACATCCACATTGTAATAGAAATGAATCAACTTGTATCGCTCATTTCTGATTCCATAATGTGGCTGCACGTGGTGCCAAAATGGAAATTCGTAATAATGATAATACATGTTTTGCTTCCAATCTTCTGGCGTTTCCCCAGCGATATTCTGAGCAAAGCTGCGTCCCTGAACTTCTTCCGGGATGCTCACCCCAGCCAGATCAAGCAATGTTGGTGCAAAATCAATGTTGGTGATGATGTCATTGTTTTCAAAGTGCTCCTTCACCAACGGCGGGTATCTAAGCAAGAATGGCATTCTCAATGATTGCTCGTACATGAATCGCTTATCAAACCAACCATGATCTCCTAAATAGAATCCCTGATCGGAGGTATAAACGACGATGGTGTTTTCTGACAAACCATTTTCATCCAGATATTGGAGCACACGGCCAATGTTGTCATCGACAGATTTCACACATGCCAGATAATCCTTCATATATCGCTGATATTTCCAACGTCGAGCCTCATTTATTGTCATGGTGTCATTCGGAAGCCATCCTTCGCCAAATCCTCGTTTGTTACCCCATCCGTACCATTGCTGAAGCTCACCATTTTTCATTCCTTCGGGAGACATAAGTTTCATGTCTTTTCTATTGAAGAAATCCATAGTCATATCGGTATCTCCAGCCGTCAGCTCCCGAGTGGCATAATCATCTTCAAATGTAGCGGGATATGGGAGCTCTATATCTTTGAACAAATCAAGATATTTCTCCTCAGGATCCCAGTTTCTATGTGGTGCTTTGTATTGAAGCATCATCAGAAATGGTTGATTCTTATCTCTTCCTTGCTGTAGCCAATTCAAAGCATGATCTGTAGTCAGGGATGTGGCATATCCTTCCTCTTTTACTTTTGTTCCATTTTCATTGTAGATCGGATCATAGTAGAAACCCTGCTGTCCGGGATTGTCATGGTATTTATAATAATCAAAACCAACTGGCTGAGTTCCAAGATGCCATTTACCGAGCAAAGCTGTTTGATAACCGATTTCTTTTAATGCCACGGGAAAAGTCCACTGCGTTGAATCAAACTTACCCCCACGCTCATTTTTAAAATAGCCATTGATATGACTGTATTTACCCGTAAGAATAGCCGCACGACTTGGGCCGCATATGGCATTGGTACAGAAAACATTATTGAACAAAATACCTTCATTGGCTATTCTATCAATGTTTGGTGTTTGGAGATAGTCATCATATATCCCGCCATAAGCAGAAATGGCATGGGTAGCATGATCATCACTCATGATATAGAGAATGTTGGGGCGTAGTTTTTCTTCCAATTTAGTCGAACAACTCAGCGTGGTTATCAAAACTGAAATTGTCAAAATGGTGTTGATTCTCATATCTCTTAATTTTTTCATGTTCATGTCATTAATTATTGGCAAGGAACTTCGTTTCACCAACCTCCAGATTTGTGACCAACAGGTCTTTTTCAGCTGAAGATCCACCAACCATTATTTTATAATTACCTTTCTCTATGGCGTATTTCATATCAATGTCATAGTACGCCAGATCTAATGCTCTCAAGTCGAACGAAATCTTTTTAGACTCTCCAGCTTTTAATGATATGCGTTGATAGCCCTTCAATTCTTTGACTGGTCTGGTGGCTGAAGAAACCTCATCTCGGATATAAAGTTGCACGATCTCATCACCATCCTTTTGACCTGAATTATGGACCGTTACGGAAATCTTTACCTGTCCATCTGGACTTATGTTGTTATTATCTAATGTCAGATCCGAGTATTCAAATTTTGTATAACTCAAACCATATCCAAAATGCCAGAGAGGTTTTGACGGTGAATCAATATACTTATGGAAGAAAACTGAAGGCTTTTGATTGTAAACCATCGGCACCTGACCTACGTGATATGGAAAGGTAATTGTGAGCTTACCAGAAGGATTTACATCACCCTTAACAATTTCGGCAATAGCCTGACCAGCAAATGCGCCGGGCTCCCAGGCTTCAATGATCGCAGGAATATTGTCTTTCACCCATGGTTCAGATAGCGGACGACCATTAATCATCACCACGACAATATTTTTATTTATTTTATATAAACGTTGAATCAATTCTAACTGATTTCCCATGAAATCGATGGTGGATCGACCTACATTTTCACCACAATTTTTTTCAAATTTTTCATAACGAAGTGAGTTGGAGCCTACCGCTACAACAATAGCATCATAGCCTTGGGCATTAGAGATGGCTTGTTCCAAGGCCTTGGCGTCAGGATTTCTTAGGCTTTCTCCACTATTCACAAAATCAACCTGAGCATCTGAAAAGATCTGTTTGAAACCTTCATAAACAGTAGATATTCGATCTTCTGGCTGAGCAAGCGCCCAATCTCCCATTACCCGATGATTGTTGGCATTCGGACCTGTGACCAAAATCTTCTTCTTGTTTTGAAAAGGAAGTAGTCCATCGTTTTTGAGCAAAACGATGGATTTCCTTGCTGCTTCTAAAGCCAATTGCTGGTTGAATTCATTATACAGCTCTTTTTCAGCTTGCGACTCATCGACATATGGATTCTCAAACAGGCCCAACATAAATTTTGCCATGAGGATTTTGCCACATGCTTCGTTGATTTTATTCTGTGATATTTTCCCCTCTCTTACCAATTCAGCTAGTGGCACCAAAAACTCTGGTCCATGCATGTGCATATCCATTCCGGCATCTACAGAAAGCCTGATAGCTTCTTTGGCATCTGCTGCTACATGATGCAGTTTGTCTATACGCTCAATATCCATCCAATCGCTTACAACAAATCCTTCAAATCTCCATTCTTCGCGAAGAATGTCTGTCATTAGCATCTTGTTACTATGGCATGGAATTCCATTCAACTCGTTGTGTGCTGCCATGAAAGTAAATACACCTGCTTTGGCTTGTGCTTTATATGGAGGTAACCAAATTTCTCTTAGTTGACGCATGGAGGCATCCATCGGTGATGCATTCGTGCCATTGTAAGGCTCACTACCTGCAATGTAATGTTTCGCGCAAGCCAGTACATTGTCAGATCCAAAATCTCCTTGGTAGCCTTTGGTAAAGGCCAATCCCATTTGCGTGACCATGTACGGATCTTCGCCGAAGGTTTCACCTACCCTTCCCCATCGTGGATCGCGCGCCACATCCACATTGGGTGAAAAAGTCCAATGCATTCCTGTAGCTCGAACTTCTTTAGCTGTTGCCGCAGCTACTCTTTCCAATAGATCATTGTCCCAGGAAGATGAAAGTCCAAGTTGGGTAGGGTAAACTGTACTCCCCTCGATCATGGCGTGACCATGAATGGCGTCAATACCTATAAGCAAGGGTATTTTTAGTCTGGTTTCTTGGGCCAATCGCTGCAATTCGTTTGCCTCTTTGGCATCCTTGACGTGAAGGAACGATCCGATTTCTCCTGTTTTTACCAGTTGCCTCAAGGAATCCGAGCTCATACCCGGATACAAACCCCATTGATCATTGTGAAGCAATTCATCTCCACTGATACGTTTCTTGGATTCCTCAATATGCAGAGGAGCTACGAACTGGCACATTTGTCCAATCTTCTCCTCCAATGTCATTTGGGATAGCAAATCCGCCACTCTCTCATTTACAGGTGCATCAGCATTGGTATAACTATATGATGTCTTTTTAAAGCATTGAGAAAAAAGCAGTGCAAGGGAAAGAAGGAAAATTGAAGTTTTAAATTTGTTCATTTTAATTAAATAATCAGATGAGGAAAACGGCCATCATCAACAAAGTCAACACCAAAAGGAAGGCAGTGAAAAATTGAAGTACGGTATACCTTTTTCTGGTTTTATATGATGATTTCATTTTCTTGTTGTCAGTGCTTATATCAATTTTTTTTAAGATTATTGCTCTTCAGCTGCAAAGGCACTTGCTCCCGTAATCGTTAAATAATCAATCAACCATTGTCCATTTCTATCAATTGCTGTACTGGCAGGATCAGGAATTATCCTCCAGTGTATGACAAGATTGTTGCCCGATAGAGTAGAAACATCAATGTTTCGTGAATAAGAAGGTGTACCAACTTCCAGTGACCACTCAATGTCGTTGGCTGGCATCAGATCTGTCCAATTGGCAGCATCAAAAGCACCTCCTGCTAAATCAGTGGCCGATTCGCCATAATACAACAAACGATCATAGGAGGTGAAAAAATCACCATTGGCTCCCCCTTGTGTTTGACTGGTATATTCACCAAATGTCAAAATGAGCGTCTTCAATCCAGCGGGTACAGTGACGGTTCGTGTAAGGCTCACGTCACAAGCCAGATGGTCAGTACGAAAAACTCTAATTCCATCCAATCCTGCAACTCCGACTTTCTTTACCCAGGAGGCACCAGTTCCATTGTTATAATTCATCCATTCCCCAGGATAAGCGATCTCTGGTAAGGCACCATCAGAAAGTCCTTCGTTCAATTGATCATTAACCAGTTCTACCTCACGGTTTTCGACAGTTAAAGTAAAGAGGTTTTCAAACGTTTTAGAAACGGCACTGCTATTGGTCACTTTTACTCCAATGGAGAATACCCCAACTGGCAAATCAGCATCAGAGGCTATTGAAATGCTGCCATTGGCATCCACGCTAAATGAACTTGTCTTTGTGCTTAATTCGGATGGCAGCAGTATATCATATCCACCATCTGCATCCATTCCATTAAGCGAAGGATTAGTGGTAGTGTAAGCTGTCCAAGGTGAAACAGTGACACCAATCAAGTTAGTGGTTCCATCCTGTTGGAAATAGGCGATGGTTGGAGGTGCTCCGACTGTTACAGTTACTAAATCATTTACTGAAATGGAGCCGACGTTACTTGTAGCTGTTACCGAAAGTTTATTACTGCCTTCAGATGCATCTGTTGTTTTAGATATGGCACCTGTGGTAGCATCGATGGTAAATCCTAATACAGGATTCACTAATTCATAGGTGATCGAAGTGACTACTACTTCTCCCGATGTATCTACGTAGGACACAGTAGCTATAACACCTTGATCTAAAGCGCCAGAAGTGACGGTACTGTTATCTACAGATAGACTCAAAGGAATATCCAAAATTTCAATTTTAACAGCTTCGTCCAATACTGCAATGCCATAGGTTGTAGCTACTCCTACCCCAACAGTATAAATTCCAGCTGAAAGTTCGCCTGTGTTCTGATACGAAATAACACCAGTGCTTTTGTCAATTTTAAATTTGGTACGGATAAAAGTGCTTCCAGATGGGGCAGCAATTGAATCCAAAATAAATGAATAGCTGCCTGTTAAACTGACTTTTGGTGTGTCAGTAGCAATCAGGTCTATATATGGATATGTTCTAATATCTGTATAAGCTACAACGCTATCTTCAACATTTACTTTCGCGGGGACATATCTATCGAAATCATCGGTTTCCTCACACGAAAAAATTAAAGTCAAAACACTTATAAGTAAAAGAATAATATATATCGGGTTGATCATTTTCATCTTACTGTTCAATTTTTTGGTTTGTGTTTACTTCAGCATCAGGTATTGGCAAGTGCATTACCACGGATTCATCATCAGAATGCATCACATCCACATTTGGGTCAAATAATGGGTTGTTATTGTGAAAGTCAATGACTGTTTCCTTAAACCAAGTATAACCTCTGCGCCTTGTGTGAATAACATCCTGTCCTTCTCCAATAAGCTCAAATTGATATTCTCGCATGATTGCATGCCTAAACTCATCCTGAGTCCCAGAAAATCCAGAGTGAGGTGATAGTCCAACTCTTGAAAGCAACTCAGTCACATAATTTAATTGGTCACCATTTTGTAATTCATTGGATATTTCGGCAAGCATAATCAGTAGCTCAGCGTATCGATAAATTACAACGTTTTGATTTCCAACCTGAGATTCATTTGTCGGATCCTTTTCTGAAAACTTAAAAAAGTAAGGATGTGCCTTCGCAAATGAGTTCCTGGCAACATCAGGATATGTTTTAAATAAGACGTTATTATTTTGCTGGGTATAACTAGAGATAAAAGTTGCCTGTAAACGTGGATCAGTGGGGTAAGTTGATACATGTAAATCATAAAAATCGGCATTTACCTGAAGCCATCCGAAAGTATTGGCTTTGGTGTAGTTGCTTGGAGTAAAAGCCCTCACCCAGTCATGTGACGCTCCATCACTAGATTGTAATTCAAAAATATTTTCTGAATTTCCATCGCTAGTGGCTTCATTGAAAAGACTTGAATAGTCATCAACCAAAGTATAGTGACCGTAAACTTTAATGGCTTCATCATATGCTGCCTGCCAGTAATCTGTCACGCCATCCTGTATATCCACTGGCGCAGTTGCCAGATTCATATAAACTTTGGATAGAAGCATATTAACGGCATAAACTTTAGGATAGCTTTCGCCTGTTGATCCGTTCATCAAAGCCAAAGCTTTCTGAATATCTAGTAAGATTTGATCGTAGATTTCTTTCTTGGAAGACTTGGCAAGATGGATGGTTTCCAGTGTTGTAGGAACCAACCTCAAAGGCACTTCACCCCAAAAGTTGACAAGATTGAAATAGTTAAAGGCTCTTACAAAGTGAGCCTGCCCAATTACATCATTGATCACCATTTCTGCCTCAGTTTGTGGGTTTTCAGTTATCACTGCAGAGTTGATTGCATCATTTGCCCGGCCTATGGCTACATAAATTTGGCCCCAAACTCGGTCCATATTTAGCTCGCCGCTTGGTGCACTAAGGATACCCAATGTGCTATTGAAGGTTGTATTCACATTGTTTCCTCCTCGCTTCGAAAGCATCATTCCTGAGTATAATCCATTCAGGAATGGGTAAACGTTGGCGTACATTTCATAATTCATCATACCTTGATAGATACCATTCAAGGCTGATTTTGCATTGTCGGGAGAGCTGTACACATTTTCATTGGCTAAAAATGGCGGTTCTTCTTGCAGAGAACAACCAGTAAATAATATGAGTAATGAGAGTAGAAGATTATATATTTTTTTCATCGTCATTTTCGGATTTGATTAGAAGGTAATGTTTAGGCCAGCAGTTACACTTTTTGTGTTTGGTACACCCGTCCAATCAACTCCGTGTATATTTCCATTAGAAAGAAAGGATGTGAGTTCGGGATCATAGCCACTGTATTTGGTGAGCGTAATCAAGTTACGCCCCGCCACATATATATTGAATGCACTTATGCCTTTGATCTTTTCGACTGGGATCTCATAACCCAATGTCACATTGCTCAATCGCATATAGCTACCATCTTCTATGATGCGATCTGTAACAGCCGATGCACTATTTTCACCATTATAACCAATTCTCGGAAAATCATTGGTTTGTCTTTCCGGCCTCCAAGCACCATGATATGCCGCTGGCATCATGTTAGTGCTCGTGCCTTCAGCAGTGGCCAATCTCAATAAATTTCCATTGGCTATATCATTTCCATAAACACCATTGACCAAAACATTCAGATTGAATCTTTTGTAGGTTGCAGAAAGATTAATTCCATAGATAAAATCGGGGTTTGGGTTTCCTATGATTGTGCGGTCAAGTGTATTGATCACTCCATCACCATTTTGATCTATGATTCTAATATCACCAGGCTGAGCACCCTCAATGGTTATTTCATCTTCTAATTGATAGATGCCATTGGTTTGGTAGCCGTAAAACATTGCAATGGCTTCACCTTCCATGAATATATTGGCCGGGCATTTGAAATAAGTTCCACTGGAGATATTGTCTCCGGTATAAAAAGACCGTTGCTGCTCAACACCATTAATATAAACACCACTTTCAGGAATGCCTAGTTTTTCAATTTTGGTTCTATTAAAAGCAATATTTCCTCCTACAGACAGATAAAAATCACCCTTGTCCAAAATCACACCATTTAATGAAAACTCTAGTCCTTTATTACTTATTTCTCCCCGGTTTGCGGAAAGGCTGCCAAAACCCGATGATGGAGGAAGTGTAAGTTGCTGCAGTAAATCTTTAGTGTATTTGGTATAGCCGTCCACAGTTCCTGAGATGCGATTATTCCAAACTCCAAAGTCAAACCCCACATTTAATTGTTCGGTAGTCTCCCACTTCAAATTAGGATTTGGAATATTTAATGGAATAAAAGCCACGCTTGTTCCGTTGGTTGGTGTCGCATAGAGTGTACCACCATAGTTGGCCAAGGTCTGAAATGGTTGAATTCCATGATTACCAATCTGACCCCAACCGGCTCTCAATTTAAGCTCATCAAAAAATCCAAGATTCTTTATAAAGGTCTCTTCGGCTGCATTCCAGGCAAGGGCAAAGGATGGAAACATACTCCATTTGTTACTTCCCTGAAACTTTGAAACTCCATCATACCTGAAAGTTGCCGTAGCTGTGTACCTATTTTTGAAAGTATAATTGATTCTTCCCAGCGCAGATAAAATCTGTGTTGGTTGAAACAACGTTTGAAGTGGTGTAGTGATATTCTGGCCAAAAAACGGTTGATCCACAGTAAATGAAGTAGTGGCGAAGTTTTGAACCTCGTAAATCTGGTTTTGCACATCACGTCCATCAATTGTGAACCCAACAACAGCATTGATTCGATGAACTTTTTTGTTTTTGTTGTATTTAAGTAGGTTGTTTATTTGATAAGATTTTGATTCGAGTTGAGAAATAGCAAGGCTTCCATTGGAAGTGCCTCCCTGAAAAGTGGTAAGTCCATACCATCTTCTTCTTTCCTTATTGCGGATGTTCCCTCCTGCGTTTAATTCATATTCCAAACCTTTGATTGGCAACTTGTATGTCAATGCAATTCGGCCAATATAACGAGCTTCTTTTGATATGTCTTCAAAATCATTGATCCAAGAATATGGACTTGTAAGTTCATTATCATTTGCATAATCCTGTATTTCCCCAAAAATGATCGGATCAAATAACAGAAGGTTATTGACAAAACTGCGATTGGAACCACCTGCCCGATCACCGTCTTGAGCAAAGCTTCCTTGAGAATAAAAGACATTAATTCTTCCATCGATGGTAAGGTTATCAGTGATCTCCTGCTTCATATTCATTCTGAAATCAGCACTTTGAAACCTGGCCCCTTGGACTAAACCGCCCTGATCGTTGTAACCACCGGAGATGTAATAGCTTCCTTTATCATTTCCACCAGATGCGGAAAGGCCTATATTCAGATCATTAGCTGGTCTGTATATTTCATCCTGCCAGTTAATTTGCGAAAGGGCTGTGTCTATAACTGTGGTTCCAACAACAGGATATACCTGACCATCCAGAATTTGATATTTAATATTTTGCCCATTCATCAGATTAGCCTCATTTTGATATTGTGCAAAATCAGATCCACTCAAAAGTTGTATTTGCTTCGTGATAGATGTTATTGATGTAGTCATATAGCCATTGATTTGGGTTTTTCCGGAGGTACCTTTTTTGGTAGTTATCAGGATAACACCATTAGCCCCTCGTGAACCATATATTGCGGTTGCAGATGCATCTTTAAGTACTTCAATGCTTTCAATATCTCGGGGATTAATACCATTCAATCCATTTTGATTTACCTGACTGGCATTACCATCAGAACTGGCTGAAATTGCATCTTCACCTGCTGAAGAGATGATCACACCATCCACCACATAGAGAGGCTCGTTGTTCCCTCTTAAACTATTGGTCCCTCTGATACGCACGCTGATACCTGAACCAGGCTGCCCACCCCCTGTCACTTGAACACCTGCAGCTCTACCTTGAAGCAATTGATCTACTGTCGTTGATTGTCTGGCTACATTCTCAGCGACCTTTACCGAAGACACAGCACCAGTATTGTCACTTTTCCTTAAAGTACCATAACCTACTACTATTACCTCTTCCAACTCCTTTACATCTTGATCCAAGGCAATATCCAAATTGGTTCTGCCATTGAGATTAATTTCCTGTTGGATAAAACCTAAAAACGAAACGACTAAAATGGCATCATTGGATGGGACCGAAAGTTTAAATAAACCATCAATATCGGATACTGTACCATCCGCAGTTCCTAATATCATAATACTAGCCCCTGGTATAGACTCACCTGATATATCAGTTACTTTTCCTTTTACCGTCATTTGGGCCTGACCCAAAATCGCAATCAATAGTAATAAGGTAGAGGTATAAATTTTTTTCATTTGAAAATTTTGAGTTCGCTTATCAATTGTCTGGAATGTAAAGTTTGTTACACTGATCACTTTTCAGGTTCAATTCCTGTTTTTAGAGGTTTGAATTCTTTCAATACCTTCAAAATAGCTATAAATCAATGATTTTACATTGAACTTTTTTCAATAAATAGACCTGAAAAAACTAATTTGATAGAGATCAAACTAAGCACATTAAATCTCAGACTCGTGAACACCTCGTTTTTCAGCCACAAAAGCTGATGGGCTCTGATTGTAGTATTTCTTGAAGATGGTACTGAAATATTTCGCATCAGAAAAGCCGGCACTGTATGCTACTTCACTGATATTGTTGGCTGGGTTAAGTAATAGTTTGCGTGCGCGTTTGAGTCTAATGGTGCGGATAAATTCAGCAGGTGACAAATCCACCAAGGCTTTCAATTTGTGATAAAATGAGGTCCGACTCATCCCCATGGCCTGACATAGATAATTCACGGATAGTTCTGGATCACTGATGTTTTCCTCAACCATCCTTGTGATATCATCCAAAAACTGTTGATCCAATTCGTTGGAGATGTCCTGATATTGGAATTCATCCTCAGATGACACGAATTTATCTCTAAAAGCGGCTCTGGTTTGCAGTAGATTATCAACCTTAGATGATAGCATATCAAAATCAAATGGTTTGATGATGTAATCATCCGCACCACTTTCAAAACCGAGTTGTATATTTTCTTTCGACTCCAGACCTGTTAATAATATAAATGGTATGTGACTGGTTGTTACATTTGACTTGATATTCATGCATAGCTGGCGACCATTCATTTTCGGCATCATTACGTCACTGATAATTAGGTCTGGCAGGTTGGCCTGGGCAATACGTAACGCATCTTCTCCATTCGACGCAGTAAAAATTTTATACTTTTGTTCGAATTTATGCTTCTGGTATTCGAGTAATGCATTATCATCCTCCACCATCAATATTTTGATCTTTGAATCGCTTAACACTTCCTCTTCAATACGCTGGTTCTCATTTGACTCGTATTCTTTTTCCCTTACAAACTGATCAGCGTCTACAATTTGTGTGATAGGCATGATAACCTGAAACTCGGACCCTTTGCTACTGGAGTTATCAAGTTTGATCGACCCGCCCAATGTCCTTGCCAAATCACTAGCAAGAACCAGTCCCACACCACTCCCCGTGATTCCTGAGTCTCTTGCACCGTCTGTGCGATAAAAAAGAGAAAAAATCTTTTTCTGATCCTCTTTGGGTATGCCAATACCATTATCCATTACAGACAGTATCCATTTCTTATCTTTTCGAATCAACGACAACTTCACCCAGCCATTTTCTCGCGTGTATTTGATTGCATTGGAAATGAGGTTACTTACTATTTTATCTAGAATCTGTTGATCACTCTTAATAATGAATTGATCAAAAGTATTGTCAAATGATAGATTGATATTCTTTTTATCAGCCAGCACTCTAAAAGCAAATATTTTACTATTTATCAGATCAATTAGATCTACAGAGCTGATCTCTAGCCTGTTTTTACGAATACTGACTCTTTTGAAATCCAAAAATTGCATCATTTGGTTATGCAATTTATCAGCACTTCTCAACGCCACACCTAGACTTTCTTTGGCTTGAAGGTCAGTTTTAGTATTATTTAAGAGATCAACAATCGGGGCGCGAATTAATGTTAGCGGCGTTTTGATTTCATGTGCCATTTCAATAAGAAAATGGAGACGTTCAGCCGCATTTTTAGATTCTATCCTTAGCCGATTTGAATAAAGAAGAATTGAGATAAGCAATAGTATGAATAACAGATAGACGAAATAGGCTAAAGTAGTTTTCCAAATGGGCTTCTCAATTTTGATATTTATCTGATGTTCTGGTGCAATTAAATTTCCAAGTTGATCTGATAATTGCAGACGGAAGACATATTCTGCGGGATTCAAGTTTGTATATACGGCACGATCTATGCCATCATCACTTATCCACTCATCATCAAAACCTTCTAGTTTCCAGGAATATTCACCTTGCTCGGGATGTACAAAATCAATATTTGTAAAACCAATTGAAAATGAGTTTTGATTGTATAATAATGTGATCTCGGAAGTTTCATTCAATGGATTTTCAAGAATAGAATTTTCACCTGAAATTATCCTTTCGTGGTTTAAATAAAAATCTGTGAAAACCAGTTTTTTATTTATTTCAGACGGCCTTATAGATTTAGGGTCAAATGTGATTACTCCTCTATTGGTCCCAAAATAAAGCATCCCATCTGCATCTCTCATGGCTGCATTTCTATTAAAATCTGTAGAAATGAGACCATCAGATTCATAAAAATTCAGAATTTGTTTCTCATTAATTTTACTCAATCCAAGGGCTGTGGCTACCCAAAGGTGGCCAGACTGATCAGAAACAAGATCATAGATGATATTGGACGCAAGACCATCTTTGGTTCTGAATGATCTTATAGTCTCATCATTAGGATTGTATTTTAAAACGCCATTATCTAATGTACCAATCCATAAAACACGATTTTGATCTACTAATAGCGACACAATTACTTTATTGCTCAAGCTATCTGATAGTACACCATCATTCATCAACTGCATTTCGTCATGCTCCAAATCAAGCATGTAGATACCATCTCGATTGGCTATGATTGCTTTGGAATCAGAAAATATTTCCATATCTATCGGTTCCTGCAATGCATATTGTTTGATTTTTCCAGATGGTAAAAATGAATACAACCCTGAATTAATGGTACCAATGATCATTTCTCCATGTGGATGATAAAAAATTTTCTTCACCTTTGAACTAGTTGGAATCACCTGATGCTCCTGTTTAAGCAAGTATCTATTACCTCCAAATGAAACCCGACTCAAAGAATAAATAAACGATGCAACCCAGATATTTTCATTTGAATCTTGAGCCTGCGAAAGCACCACTGCACTCCTGTTCATGTTAGCGTGTGGGTCAAGACTTATATGATTCCATACGTCCGTTTGCTTATTCCAAATACTCAAACCTTTGTCCGTACCAAAACTGACAACACCCGGTTGAATCTCAATTATGGATAATACCACGTCGTTTTTAAGTGAACTAGTCTCACCGCGTATATGTCTGATACTGGAGAAATTCTGTCTTTGAGGATTATAAATATTCAGACCACCACGATAGGTTGAAATAAATATCACTCCTTGTGAATTCATCTGGATATCATAAATAGCATTGGAGCTCAATGAATGATCCTCATCTTCCTGATAAACCAATTGATTGAGAATTTCGGAATGGAACGAATCATAAAGAAATAATCCTCCCCCATCAGTCCCAATCATCAATTTACCGCCCCCAAAATCAGTTATACTTCTAATAGGTGCATCAATTTGCTCAGAAATAGGCGAAGCATGTACTAATTCATAATGTACAATATCGTATGAAAACAATCCTGAATTTTCTGTACCAATCCAAAGCTTTTTGTCAGACTCCTGAAGGTACAAGGACTCTATTTTTTGATCTCCCTGAAACCAAGAGCCATTTTTCTCTTTGCTCTTAAGATTGAATAATGGCTTTAATTCAGGATCTATTACAAAAACACCCTCACGACTACCAATATAATATTCATTGGATTTGGTTTTAACTATAGCTGTGACAGTGGATGATATACTATCAATCTTCAATGTTTCGCTTGTTTCGGGATCGTATCTATAAAGTCCATTATATGAACCAAGCAGAAACTGATCATTATGTGTTATTTTGAAATCTCCTACATAGATATTACTGCGATTATCTGGTTGAACCTGATCCTGATAAACAAAATCATCTAAGCCAGAATCATATTTAAAAAGTAAGCCATTATTGGAGATGAGCCAAATCTTGCCCTTAGAATCAATATCAAGATATAATGCGACAAAGGTGCGCTTCCTGATATCCTCAATTTTTTCAAGTGAATATGATTTTAGATTTACCCCATCGTATCGACAAACGCCGGTTTCAGTAACAATCCATATGAATCCATCCTTGTCCTCCTTGGTCATGAAAACCTTGTTGCTGGGCAGCCCATCTTCAATGCCAATCTGTTGAAAACGGAAATTTTGTGCTTCCAATTTATTTAAAAACAAACCACAACATATAAAAATCAGAAATATCCGATTAAGGCTCACAAAGGGGGTTTTATGGTGTCGATTTTGATACACTATTTAGCTGAATGGGTAAATCTAAAAGAATTTCAAAATGAAATGACTCTAATGTTTATTTCTGAATCAGGTAAAACCAATTTCGAACTTAATTTGATAGATTTCAAAGAAATTTACAATACATTTTGGCACAGGTAGATGTCAAATGAAAGAGAATTAATAATATCCAGAGATTTCGAAAAACAAAATCTAGTTCAAATTCGATAGATAATTATGCCCAAATTTCATTCCCACATCCAGACTCTGGGGATTTGAATTGTCGTTAGTAAGGACTTCTTAAGCACAACAAAAAGTCTTCAAATTAATTTTTGAATGACTTTTTTGTTGCTTAAAATGTGAAAAAGACAATCATTAACATTTCTTTCAGTTACCGAATCATCTTTTTATAATTCACATTGAATTGTTTGTGGTCTAATAGCATAAATAGTTAATGAACAAATCAACTATGAAGCTCCTCTTCTAGTTGTTCCAAAGACTTGCCTTTTGTTTCAGGCACAAAGAATCTTACCCATATCAGTTGCAATACCATCATTACTGTAAAGATTAAAAACACATTGCCTGCTCCTATTGAACCGAATAAAATCGGAACAAATGAAGGAATGATTGCGGCTAGCAACCAATGAACAGAGCTCCCAAAGGCTTGCCCTGATGATCTCAAATGATTAGGAAAAATTTCTGAAATAAATACCCAAATCACAGCACCCTGCCCAATGGCATGGGAACCTATAAAAGCAAATAGCGCAATCGCTACGATCATTCCAGTCCAGCCTTGGAAAAAGCATACAGCCACTGTGGCCAGTGAAAGAATATAGCCAAAAGAGCCGATGTAGAGCAATTGTTTTCGCCCGAGCTTATCAATCAAAGACATTCCAATAAGGGTGAAAACAAAATTTGTAATACCTAAACCAATAGTGCCTAAAACCGTCGCTTGTTCAGCTAATCCGGCTTCTTCAAAAATTCGATTGGCATAATAAAGTATGGCGTTGATTCCACTAAACTGGTTAAAGAAGGCTATCAGGAAGGCAAGTGATAATGGAAATGAATACTTTTTATTAAAAATACTTTCAGACTTTCCTACCGGTTCTTTGTGATTTACGATGGCATTGATTTCATCATCAACTATCTGGTCATCACCATGTAACTTTTTGAATATGGCTCGCGCTCCATCTACATCACCCTTTTTCGAGATCAACCATCGTGGACTTTCAGGAATAGAAAGAGCCAACATCGTATAAATGAAAGCAGGCAATGCTTCTATACCAATCATCCATCGCCATGCATTGATATCAATATATTTTGCCAAAAGTGCATTGGAAACAAAGGCGATAAGGATTCCAAAAACAATATTGAATTGATATGATGCAACAAGTCTACCTCTGATCTTTTGAGGTGCGATTTCAGAAATTAATGAAGGCGCTGCAATCGTTGACGCTCCAACACCTAATCCACCTATAAAACGAAAAATCGCAAAAAACCATGGATCTGAAGCCAATCCAGAACCAATAGCCGAAACTGTGTAAAGTACACCGATCAATATGAGCGTCTTTTTCCGCCCCAGGCTATCATTAGGAATAGCCCCGAACAAAGCACCTATCACAGTTCCCCAAAGCGCAGATCCCACAACAACAATCCCATGGAACAAGTCATTTCTGCCCCATAATGTGTAATTACCCCATAATGCCTGAATGGATTGTTCGGCACCACTGATAACAATCGTGTCAAATCCGAATAGGAAACCAGCAAGAGAAGCCACTACGGCTGCCATCAATAACTTTTTATTCATTTCTAAGGAAAGTTGAAGGATGAATTTTCAATTAAATCCAGTGCGTTTGAACCGAAGAAGGCTTATCTACTTCATTTCTTGATTCACAATGTTAAATATATGGAATTTGATGTAACGACTTATTTCCATATGACGAATCTAAAACGACTTCAAATTGGACATTTAGCCTTATAAATCTGAGTTATTGAATTGGATTGAATTTTATAATCTGTATCTGATGTGACTGCAAAGACCTCCCCTTTCTTAACAGAGATTGATTCTCCGCCAGAACTTACATTGACATCACCTTCCAGCATTATCAAAATCTCAAAAGTGGAAGAGGTTGATTGATATTTTGCTGAATCAATCAAATCCAACTTGCTCAATTCAAAATCTGGAGCAGGACTTTTATAGATCCGTTCTATTTCATCTGATTGCAGATCTCCAACCAGTATATCGGGAATCGTTTCTTTGAATGTGATATGTTCCAGTAGTTCTGGAACATCTACATGTTTAGGTGTCAAACCACCCCGAAGCACATTGTCCGAATTTGCCATCAACTCGATATTCTGGCCCTCCATATAAGCATGTGGTACGCCAGCATCCTGAAAAACAGCTTGACCTGCCTTCACATTGACAATATTGAAGAAATAGATTGAATAGATTCCTTTATCTAAATCTCCTTCTGGGCAGAAAGTCAAATAGGCTTTTGCTGCCCAATATTCGGGACTTGATTTATCTAGTTGGCCTTTTTCATACAAAGGCAAAATTCGATCGATCAATGGGCGAAGCACAGCATTTGTCTCCTCATTGGACTCTTCCATCACCTTACTGTACAAACCTTTGTATCCTTGGTCTTCAAAAATGGCCAGCAAGTGAGATAATTCAGGAGTGATTTTTAAGGTTGTTCTTAAATGATTTTCTGGTAAGAAGCCATGAAGCAGCCAGAAATCACCAAGTGCAACCATTATTTCAGGTTTATGATTATCATCCTTATAGTTTCTGTAGGAAGCTGATAATGTAATCCCTGCTTCATTTTCTCTAGCAAAACCCTTTTCTGCTTCCACTTTTGAAGGATGTACCTGAATGGATAACATATCCGAAACATCCAAAACTTTAAATAAAAAGGGTAATTTCTGGAATCGTTGATAGACCTTTTCACCTAAAAATTCAGTCGGTTGGTGATTGATCAATTCATTAAGCTTTTCATTGGTGGCTTCAACAATTGAAGGTGCCTTATCATGGGCACCCATCCAATATTCAGCACATTTATCGGCAGTAACAGGTTGCCCGATTAAAGATGGAATGTAATCTGTACCACCCCACGCATAATTCTGTACGACTCCTTTTATTTTAAACAGCCCCATTTTTCTAATTATTTTAAAATACTCACCATCAGTGGATTATCCAAAATTGCAACCTGTTCTTCCAACTTTTTCGCCCAATCTTCACTATTACTTACTTGCTCACTTCCTGTCCATGCAAATCCAGCATAATAAGTTAATTTCTCTTGTGCAGCATCCGCAACAATCAAAATCTGACTTTGATCCGGGGTATCGGATTGCAGCGCAAAAGCATCTTTTACGATCATGGGATCAATCACAATTCCCTCGCCGACAAAGTTCTCACCGATTGGTTCCCAATGACTAAACACACCTTCTTCAGCATTAATTTTTGCCTCACCTTTCCCATCGTGCAAAGTGATCCCAATTGTGTAGTTTGGAACTGGTGTATCGGCAGTCAAGCTGATTTCAAATTTTGAAAAATTAGCGCCAAGATCAAGACTAATTCTTTTGGTTTCGTTGATACCATAATCACTCCATGGAGCATAATCCAATTCAAATACGGTACGCAAAGGGCCTGTTGCCAATGTCCTGTAAGCAGTGAAATTTTTAGATGTGATCAACGAATCATTTACCCAAACGCCAATACCACCTGTTCCTCTACTTTTACCCACGTGATATGGATCATAACCTTCACCATGATCGATGTGGTAATATCCCGCTTGCTTCACATTTTCAGCATACCACTTATCTATGATCGAATAGCCTACTTTCTTCAGCCAAAGATCAATTCCACTTGAAAGTGTCCCTCCTTTTTCGTTTGCTTCTATCAGACTTTGCGCTTCTGGGCCATATGTCCTGAAAGCTACTTTATCATTTTCCCAAGTGTAATCATCCGTCCTCTCTGGTACGAAACGTGAATATGTTGTCAATTCAGATGCAGGTTGAGCTACATTTTCCTGCCAGGAAATTTCGTAGGTTTTAGTCTGATTTGCAGTTAATTCAGCTTGAAACAGGAGTTGATCGTTTGTGCCATCGGCATCATTATCGATCCATTGAATCATCATATTCTCTTTGGAATCCATTTCAGTTATCTGAATATTCGATTCATTCTTTCCTTCCAACAAACTGCTTAAGGTAATCCTGTCAATTGCCACCACTTCGTTCCTATCAAAATCGAGAACATTTTTAACAGAGATTTTAACAGCATTTTGATCTTGTGTGCATGACGTAAAAAGTAAAACAAGTGAAAACAAGAAGATTGAGATGTGATTTTTCATTGGATTAAGTTATTAATTGATATCTGATTGCAATAATATCACATTCTCAGAAGCTCTTAACTCTAAACATTCGATAAAAACGAAATACTCGATAGAGCCGTATCATAATGATCATAAGTTGATGAATTGATGTGAGCAAGCTAGCATTTACCTGCCCTTCCTTGATCTATTTTATCAAGCTTTCATCTTTGAATAACTTATTGAATGTGTGATATAAATAAAATTTAAATATTTAGGTGTAATGGTTGCTGACCATTGGTAATTAATAACTGAATTTGTATGACTATTTATTTAATGACGTTTTTGGATACCAATGGTAGAAATTCCGCTTGATAAGTCGAGATAAACACCAAATTTATTATTGATATGATAGGCCGCTCCTATGTGAAGATCAAGGAACACCGCGTTCCCATTATGGTAATAATTTTTATCACCCAAATAGCCATTTTCCCATATAGAACTTGATAGCGCAACTCCCATAGAAGCAGCACCATATATGTCCCAATCGGAGTTTAATTCAAGTAGATCATCAAAATAGTAATAGCCTTTTACACCAACAGGAATAACAATTTCCTTGTATGAATAATATCGATAATTCACATTGTTATTGCCCCAATATAGGTCGTCACTAAAAGTATAAATACTGACGAATGGTGCCAATGTAAAGTTAGGAGCCACATCAATTTCATAGTTGATATTGAAGGCAGGAATGGTCCTATTGGCATAACTGTAAAACCCAGAATAGCCGCCAGCGCCAAAACCAAAATTCCACGTTTGGCCATATTGTTCTTGAGAATAGCCCTCATTGCAACATATGACAAGCATTAATAATGTTAATGATATAATTTTTTTCATGGCGTATGTTATTTAAGGTTCTATAACTAAATCTGTTTATGCCACAAAGATGAGCATGCCTTGCCCTGTGAAACTTACATTTTTCAATCCTATACTTACATAAATCACGCTTTTCCTCCATAAACTGAGAATAGTGTCCGTAGACTTCCGAAGTTTCAAAAACTTCGGAAGTCTCTCTTTAGAAACTTCGGAAGTCTCTCTAGGTGAATACATACCCTTTGGGCAATCGATCTATGCTATTGAGTATGTATTTGGTGATTTTAATGGGTATAAACGATATTCAAAAACACCCATTTGTCCAGTTTTTAAGCTAATTAGAATGAGCATCATCCTTAAATTTTTTGATCTAAAAAATTGATAATTTAAAGACTTTGCAGACTTCCAAAGACTTGCTGTCCGCGACTGGCCGTCCGTAGACTTCCGAAGTTTCAAAACGCGGACGGCTAGTCTTCGGAAGTCTCTCTCGGGAAACTTCGGAAGTCTTCGCTACTGTACGGATTTATTGATTTTAAACCCAATTCATTCAAATTCAAGATTCAATTGAGGTTCACCATCTACAATCGATTTTTCTGAACGTTCCCTAAACTGATCAAAGTTTTTATGGAATTTTTTAACCAGCTCATTAGCTGTAGAGTAAAATGCCTCGTCGTTTTTCCATGATTCACGTGGACTGAGAATTTCTGATGGGACACCTGGACAAGTCATCGGTATCTCCGCCTTGAATAATGAATGAATGCGATAGCCTACATTATCCAAAACACCAGTTAATGCTGCTGTAATCATTGCTCTTGTATATTTCAACTTGATACGTGATCCTACACCATAAGGCCCGCCAGTCCATCCGGTGTTTATCAACCAGACATTCGTTGCATGTTCTTCCATTTTTTCACCCAGCAATTTGGCGTATTCTGCTGGATGCAAAGGCATAAACGGCGCACCGAAACATGCAGAAAATGCAGGAGTCGGTTCATTGACACCATCTTCTGTACCAGCAACTTTGGAAGTGTATCCCGAAATGAAATGATACATCGCCTGAGATGCAGAAAGTCTTTGAATCGGTGGTATGACACCAAAAGCGTCACAGGTTAAGAAAAATATGTTTTTTGGAATGCCGCCTATTGATGGTTCAATAGCATTTGCGATATAGGAGATTGGATATGAAACACGCGTGTTTTCAGTTACTTCTATATTATCAAAATCGACTTCTCTGGATCCTTCCTTGAAGCGTGTGTTTTCCAATATTGCTCCAAATCTAATCGCTCGATAGATTTCCGGCTCCTTCGCTTCTGTTAGGCCAACTGTCTTGGCATAACAGCCCCCTTCAAAATTGAAGACATTTTTCCTGGTCCAGCCATGCTCATCATCACCGATCAAAATCCTATCAGGATCGGCGGATAAAGTCGTTTTTCCTGTTCCAGATAAACCGAAGAATATAGCAGTATCCCTCCTTTCGATTCCCATATTCGCAGAACAATGCATTGGAAATACGCCATCTTCAGATGGAAGCAAGAAGTTCAAAACAGAAAATATTCCCTTTTTCATTTCTCCTGAATAACTCGTGCCCCCGATGAGAATGATTCGCTTGGTCATATTAATGACAGCAAAATTTTCCTGCCTTGTTCCGTCCGTTTCTGGATCGGCTAAAAATTCGGGACAATTGATAATCGTAAAATTTGGGACGAAATTTTCGAGTTGATAATCATCTGGCCTGATAAACATGTTGTAACAAAACAGATTATGCCATGCCAGGGTGTTGATTACTCTTAATTTGATGCGATGCGTTTTGTCAGCTCCTGCATAAGCATCACGGACATATACTTTTTTATCCGCCAGAAAACCAAGCATCTTGGTGTGAAGCCTATCAAAATTAGCAGGTGAAAAAGGGATGTTAATGTTTCCCCACCACACCTTATCATTTGTAATATCATCCTGAACAATGAAACGATCTTTTGGAGATCGACCAGTAAATCGCCCTGTGTCACACATCAATGCGCCCGTATCGGTCAGCTTACCCTCCTTATTCTGAAGTGCAATCTCGGTAAGTTCAGAAGGTGTCAAGTTCCAATGCACTTCCTTTACTTGTTTTATTCCTGAATCCTTCAGTCCGGCCTTCACGGATTTGGTGCCAAATTCAATCATATTAAATAGTAGTTGTAGTTTAAAAATTGATTTTCAAGCCAGTGGCTTTTTGCTCAATCATGCTGTAAGAGCTGTCAATTAACTGGCTTATTTGCATTTTAGAAGAAAGAAATCTTGAGCTAAATCAAATTGAAATGAGTGTTCATCAGAGACCGATTTTATTAGTTATTCAATCACAACAAATAAGTAAAACCGCTGATATGACAACTCAAATAATCTGTTCGAAAATTACAGTTTTGACTGAGTCCAGAATATCTTCTGATATAAATTTATTTCCCAACTCTGAATCAGTTCGGTATTGTTTTAAAAATTCGGGTCAACAAAAAATGCTGACCCGATTTCTGGTTAAGGGTTGTTAATAGTGAAGTTCCAATGGGCGTCTTATGCCCAATTATTGATTTTTGTAATCTCTTATTTTCTTGATTCCAAATAAAGCCCCTGCAGCTAACAATAGTGATAATCCACCATCTATTGGCGTTGCAGGTGGTGCTGATGGCTGAGCCATTACTAGGGTGCTGGTGAATAATATGGCTATTGCGAATATGATTTTATATGAATTATTCATGTCTTTTAAATTTAAATGTTCTGATTACTTAATGATGAATTTGATAGCTTGATTGTTGATATTCAGTAGATAAACCTGATTCTCGATGATCCGTGGTTGAATTACTGCCTGGTTATTTTTGAATGTCACCTCACCACTGAAAACTGATCTACCATCTAATGAGAAGATGTTTACTAACTCAGCCTTATTTGAAGCATAGTTGATCGTCAACTCGGATGTTCCTCCAAGTACCTGAAGCTTGTTGGCCAGATTGTCAACAGAAAGTGCTCTTGCAGGAGAAACTACTACCATGAATCGGTTGGCATTTGCCACCGCGCCAGTTGAAAAAGACATTTCAAAATTCGATGCTAATTCATAAGACTGGCCAGTTTCCAAATCCATAAGGGTAACAACTAAATCGTTCGAGAATCCTGCGAACTCCTCAACCAAAATAGAATATGTACCAGCTTCAGCCAGATCCATACCCAATGCAACCTCGATTGGATCAGCATTCAATAAAGGAAGTCCTTGAGTCGCAAACTTCACATTTTCTATCATTGAATAGAATGAAATGAACTCATTTCCTTTTAGGTATTGAGCATCCAACCCATAGTCCCGACCGAATGTAGCATCTTCAAGGAAACCTAGTACAGTCTCATGGTGAAGTCCGTTTCCAGTAATTGCTAGCTTAAGTATCTGCTTCTCATCTGAGGCTTTTCTGTAGAAGTTACCATCGGCATTTGCGCCTGCTGTAGTTACCTGCATGTCAGGTGTGAAGGTGATGTCACCACCAGTATTTGCTTGTACAAAAAATCCCTGAACTGAGCCGATATTGGAAAAATCGGCAGTTCCTATGTTATTCACCACTCTGTAAGTACCTACTCTATTACCTCCATTATTTGATCCACCATCATCCCAGACATAGATAGAACCAGTCGTAACTTGATTTGTAGCGTCGCTGGCAATAACCGCAGCTGCTGAAACTGAAGCTGTATATGGATTAGCCAAAAGTGAGAAGCCATTTGCCGCGACTGGAGCGGTTATATTGCCAGATACCAAGCTACCAGTAAATGAGATTGAGGGGTTAGAAGCACCAACTTGAGCCACAAAATACCCCTTTCCTGGCACCATATCTCCTGATGTCAACGGTGTAAATGTGGCACCATCCGAATCTAAAATATGTGTTGCTCCTTGAGACACAAGTCCATCTAATGTAGCCCCTACAACAGGAGCACCCACAACACTATATCCATCACTTCCAGCAGTATTTCTATGGACTGTCAAAACACCTGCACCACTTGCAGTACCCAAAATTGCAAAAGCCGAACCTGAAGCAATTGTCGCAGAACCGTCCAGGATAAGTTCATCATTTATGACAACTGTACCAGTTGTAACCGTATACGAAACTCCCACTCCTACTTTCAACGAAGCGACCTCAACATCATCGGCGATAATTGGGCTGGAACCTCCAGATAAAATCACAGCACTTATTCCTGCCGCAGGGGCACCATTAGACCAGTTACCTTGACTTAACCAATCTGTACTTTCGATTGAAGTCCAAACTGTAATATCATTATTTGCTACACCAGGTGTTCCGTTTAAAGTACCTGATCCTATCCAGTACATCATATTGCTATTATCAGCTGTTACATCAATTAATGAAAGCGAAGGTCCGGTCCCATTTGCAGCAACTATAATGGAAGGATCATAAGTCACTTGATCAACGATAGCTCCGGAAGCATTTTTAAGAACAATAGTTTCTCCAGAATTTTGCATGCTACCAGAAGTCCATTGAAAGACCTGACCACCAGTTGAAGTATAGGATGCAGCATCGATAGTAACCAAAATGTATTCACCAGCTGCGATCTCATCCCCAGTTGTAAAAGATCCATCAAATGAAACTGATAGTGTATAACCCTCCAAATCCACCGTGCTCATTCCTGCATTGTATATCTCCACGTACTCAAAATTATTATCACTTCCCAAAGCAGCCGCCGGGTTGTACATAATCTCTGTAATCACCAATGGTGCAGTGTCGTCATCATCAATGGCAAGGGTATACACTGCAGGTGAAATTAGTATGTCTGTAGAAGTGCTTTCAGTCAATGTAATCTCAATCGTCTCGGATAGGTCATCAGCATCATCCTTGACATCAATTGAGATGTTCATTGATCCATTTGCAGTAAAAGAAAGGGAGGTGGTATTAAGTGTATAATCTGCCGGATCGGCAGTACCACCACTTACCGCCACTGACAAAATAACCTGAGCGCCACCATAATTAGCAAGACTTACTGGAATTAACACCTCGAAAGTAGCGTCCGTTTCTGCGACAGCACTGGTAGACTCATTGAATCCAACTATAGGTGCCACCGCAAGCGTAAAGGCCGTGGTACTGTAGGGAAGAAGTGCTTCACCGTTGGCATCATCTCTTGTCCAGTTGGCTGGGTCGCCTATTAGTGGCAAATACTCTGCAAATGAGATCTTGGTATCTCTAGGACCGGAGTAAATTCCTCCGTCAGGATTACCAGAAACGAAAAACTCAACAAAAGTAGAACCCGGCACCAGACCTGTCCCTGTTAAATCCCCTTCATTTCCTGTCTCATTCATAATACCCGCTAGATAGGTGGTGGGTGTACTCGCATCCGACCCCAAATATGCGATGATAGAATCACCACCAACAGAAATCGAAAGTGACCCGAATCCGGTTGTAACAGTTGATAATGTACCGACTGATGATGACAAACCTGCCACTGCCACGTCAGTGAAAATAACAATCGTGCCAGCTAATATTATTGAACCTCCAGTATTCCATTCGAGCACACCTTCCCCTGCATTGAGTTCTCCTGGTGATATAACTCGGTTATCAGTAAAATATATAACCGTATTTGCTGGAATGTCTGCAAGGCTTACAATCGCAAAATCGTTATCTCCATCCGCATTGAATCCAACGAAGGCAATGTCTCCAGTCGTTTGACTGAATCCTACTAACACTCCTATTGAGAATATCAGCGATAAGTAAATTTTCTTCATAATAATTGAGTTCGAGTTAAAGTAAAATATTTGATTGTTTATTGACACTTTTTCACATATAAATGATTGATAATTAGCATTGTATTTTCAAAATGTATTTTATGATATTGATAATTTTATAGGTAATTATTATAATTATCATCACTTTATTGAACTATAATGATTTTTATCAAATTTTATCGATTCATTGGAAGATGCGTTTGGCCGAAATTTTATAGCATCAAGCTTTTTCTTTTTGTATGATTATTAGATCATGATTGAATATTTATTTATTCCATTATTGTCACTGTAAAAGTTGAGAAAGAAGTGCTTTGAATTCGCTTGATTGATACATGCCCTGACCATCATGCCCAATTCCATTGACTACCACCCGTTTATGGTTATGCGTTCCTGGATAAGACAATTCCATGTATCGATACATATTTTCTCCCCGGTTATATCTTGATGAACCCTGCAATGTGTTTTCACATTTGGAAGTATTCAATGTCGGATCTGATTGATTTCCGTTTCCCAAAAGGTAAGTCACTGATCGATTGACAAATTGTGAATTGAAGGTGCTTTGAACCAAACTAGAAACATATGATGGAGTGGCTAAAAAGCCTAAAGGCCAAATATTAAATCCAGAGCAACCTGTCGGAGTATAAAGTTGATTGTTTGCTTCATTGATGCGTTGATTATCTGGATAATAAAAAAACTGAGCATTGGCCACTACATATTCAAAACCTAGGGTCGGATGGTTGATTTCGGATCTATTTGAAGCCGAAAAGACATGAGTAAATGCAGCTCCCGATGAATGACCTGTAACAATGATTTTCTCCATGACTGGAAAGTGATCCTTATTAGCTAGCTGATCAATCAACGCATCTATTGCTTCAAAAGAACTTATTTTATTTGAATTAGAAGAAGGACTTCCTCTTCGCCAGTCGGTATTCGGCCAATAAAAATCATCAGAGGATGTTGTGGGAGTATCTCGGAAAAATGGTGCAATGAGAACTGTACTTTCAGAATGTGATTCTGCTTGGAACGTGTTGGTCATAAAAGTGTAATAATCATCTGGATCATGACTTGCTCCATGCACCACTATCACAGCATGAGTAAGATTTTCCCATTCGGCATTTTCCTCATAGATTGGATAATTGCTGTAATACTGAAAATTACCATCTCCGGTTGAACCTTGAAGAGTTAAAGTTCTAAGGCAATCCCCAACTGAAGTACATGGCGTCATAGACCGAATTACACTGTCCTGGGAAGTTGTAAAACTAAAATTTAGAGGTTTAGCTAATTTTTCACCTTTCGATCCAATAACCTCTGTTCCAAGATTTACTGTATAGGTGGTACTATAATCCAGAGTTGCTACAGCAGTTACTTTACTTGTTGCATTGGAATATGTGAGCGTATATTCAACCTTATTTCCTCCGGCAGATATTGAAAATAAGGACTCAAACGACGTAGGGTTGAGTGCGCTTGAGAAAACCAGCACGATTGTAACCTCGGGAGAAACATTCGAATTTGACAGGCCAGTATTTGATCCATTTAGGGTAGATAAAATAATATCCATAGTTGGAGCATTATCTGATCCATCTTCAGAACAGGAAATTGACATTAACATTACCAGCAATAGAAATAAAATCGAAACGGATTTCATATTTATAAGTAAGAAGGGTTTCCTATGAAGAAGGAAACCCATTGATAAAAAACAATTAATCACACAATGTATACGGACATGATGAGGCAGCATTAGTCGTAGCATCTGTAGAGCAACCAACTCCACCATAGGTCCATTTTCCACTGACTTTATATGCCCATGAATTGTCATATTCCCAAACCATACCAGTACCATCTACTCCCAATTCGCCATAAGTTTCAATTAGCGTATTGTCTTTGAACAATTCTATGGTATCATCACCATTGGAAGTAACCCCTCCATCAGGGATGACATGATCAAACTTAGCATAACAGTTTCCAAAATATGCTTCAGCGTTGGCTACATCCAAATCCCGTATTACTAAAATATTTTCACCTGCATTCACAGCTATATTCGGAAACGCAATTTCTACACCGTCAGAAGTGGCTTGACCATTACTGGCTATTCCTGCACCAAAAACACTTAAATCCGGAATATCCTGCAAAGCAAATAGGTGGTAAGCTCGCAAGTTGTTACCAGAATGGTTAAGATCCATAATACCTTTAAATTCCAATCCTGGAGAACAAAATGGATACCCACACGATGATGTCGCATCCACTGCATCACCAACAAAATTTTCCACACATCCTACTCCGGCATAATACCATCTTTCACCAAACTTGTATGCCCAAGAATTTGTGTATTCCCAATCCATGCCAGTACCATCCACTCCTACTTCACCATACGAGTCTACAGCGACTCCATCTTTATAAAGCAATATGGCATCATCGCCATTATGGGTCATGCCAGCAGTCTGAAATTCAGTAAAACTAGAATAACAACCACCAAAGTATGTAGCTGCAAGTGCTGCGTCAGCATCTCGGACAACAAAAAGATTATCACCAATAGAAGCTGAAACATTAGGGAATACAAAATCAATATCAGCAGGATCAGCGGCAGCACCATTTGATGCTATCTGAATGTGATAAATACTCAAATCTTCAATATCCTGAAGTACGCTGAGATGAATAGCTCGTATTTGACCACCAGACACATCAAAGTCATCTAATTCCATGACACCTTGCAAAACCAACGCAGGAGCACTATCCCCTAGATCTATCACCAATTGTTGTGGCGGATCATTCACTGCATTTACGACATTAGCAAGGGAGATTATAATCGTTTCTTTGCCTTCACTGTCTTCATCCGCTAAGGCTTGGATTACAAAGGTTGCGCTCGTTTGACCAGCAGGAATAACAAGGCTATTCACATTGGGTGAATAATCAACGCCATTAGTAGCTGTACCACCAAATACCAAATCAATTGTAACATCATTAAAAATAACATTATCGATATTGGCTACCACAGTCAAAGATTCGCCTTCAAAGACACTTAATGATTCAGGAACTAGTGTGATTTTAGGTGCAATAAAAGTGGAAGTAGAGAAGGAAAATGAATAGTCATCGATCAACTTTTCCCCACCATTTCCATAGGTTCCAGCCGGTAAACCAATGACATAATCTGTTTCATAGTCAAACCTATCAACCGGTTTGATAGTAACCACAGATTCTGATGAGTCATAGGTCATTGTCACTTGAGCAGCAGGAGAAATCGTAAGTGCTCCTTCAAAAGCTGAAATATTAAGCTTATGAGAAAACACCATCTCGAGTTCAGATATGATTGATTGATCCGCCAAACCGCTCTGCTCAGTAGACCCATTTACATTAACCTGTAGCACTCTGAGATTATTGGTAATTGCAAAACCTTCCTCTTCTTGGCCACAAGATGAAAAAATAAGTAAGCTCATTATACCAAGTCTAAAAATGGACTTCAAATAGGGTAATTCATTTAGTTTCATATTTCCTGGATTTAATATTTTATATACTTTGTTGAGCATGCTATTTTGATAATTGATTGAACATGACTGGGAATTCATTTGGTTGAATGTCCCATAGGATCGGTAATAACAAATACGTTAAGACCGTAATTAATACGATTGAAATAAGGTTCATCCATACCCCGGATCTAACCATATCAGGAATCCCCAAATATCCTGACCCAAACACAATGGCGTTCGGCGGAGTGGCTACAGGCAACATGAATGCGCAAGACGCGGAAATCGTTACCGAAACCATGATCATGAAAGGATGCAAGTCAAATGCAAACGCCATAGGTGCCAACACAGGCAAAAGCATCGCTGTAGTTGCTAGATTGGACGTTATTTCTGTTAAGAAATTCACGGAAGCGACAAGTACCAAAATCAAGAGGATGAGGGAAAGACCTTGCATACTAGTAAGTTGCAATGCGATCCACTCGGCCAGACCTGTTTCTTCAAAACCTTTGGCCAATGCCAATCCTCCCCCAAAAAGAAGAATAATTCCCCAAGGAAGATCCCTGCATTCCTTCCAATTAATTAGGCGTTTGGTTCTGTCGCTAGCTGGCAACAAAAACAATACTATTCCGGCCATCATCGCAATAATGGTATCATCTAAGCCAGGAATGAAAGTTTCCAATGCCGTACGCCCAATCCAGGCCAAAGCAGTAAGAACGAACACCCATAACACAGATTTCTCTTCGTAAGTAATCTTGCCAAGTTTTTGAATCATTTCCTTGATTTTACTTCTGCCTCCAGGGAATTCCTTAAGATCAAATCTAAAAGCAAACCCCGTCAAATATTTCCAGCAAATGATCAGGAGGACTGCAGAAAGAGGCAATCCAAATTTTAACCATTGCAAAAATGAGATCTTTATGCCGTACGTTTCCTCAAGAATACCAGCCAAAACAAGATTTGGTGGAGTTCCAATAAGTGTCGCGAACCCGCCAATCGAAGCACTATAAGCAATCGCCAACATCAGGCTTTTACTTAAAGCTTCAATATCCTTTTTGTTGTTGGGTACTCCAGCTTTGAATTGAGAAATCACTGCCATACCAATTGGAAGCATCATCACTGTGGTGGCGGTATTAGATATCCACATAGACATGAAGCCTGTCGCAATCATAAAACCAAGAACAATGGTCTTAAGATTTGAACCTATCAGATTGATAATATGTAGGGCTATCCTCTTATGCAAATTCCATTTCTCAATTGTGATTGCAAGCATGAAACCACCGAGGTATAAAAAAACATATTTATGACCAAACGAAGCTGTAGTTGTACTCAGACTGAGCGCTCCTGTTAACGGGAAAATCACAATCGGCAATAATGCTGTGATGGCGATAGGAATGGCCTCAGTAATCCACCAAATGGCAATCCATGCTGTAGCCGCTAACACATGAAACGCCGCAATAGACAAGGATTCAGGTGGACCAATTAGTTCCAGAAGAATAAAGGTCAACGGACCAAGTAGCAAATAAAATGGTTGTTTCAATTTATTCACTGAATGATAGGGTTTTGAAGTCAAATTCATCAACTAAGTGTTGAAGAAAATCAGCATTTTCCTGAGCCATAAAGATTAAGTATAATTTTTCACCATCTTGATCCTGTGTGGTTAATCTTATCGGTATATCCGTAGTAGACTTCCCTGTGAAAAATTTGTAAAAGGCAAGTGCCAAAAGATAAGTGCCATTAGAGGAAGGATGCTTATCATCATGAAAAAGCTCCAAATCTGGTCGCCAATATCTTGCTTGCTTAAAAAGCTCTCCACAAGGAACAAATAATGTTTTTGTCTTATCAGTCAGCTGCTTATATCCTTCTACAATCGAATCAATAATCATTGGATTAGACTTATAAGCCCATGTCTGCATGAAAATTGGCTCTGCTCCTTTTGATCGGATCAGTTTGACGAACTTATCACCATATTCCATAAAGTCATCCGGGGTTTCAATAGTACTTAAACTATGGTTGTTTAATACCACATAGTCCCATTCCAGACTATCCAAAAGTTTCCTTGTTCGGGTACCCTTCTGCTCTTTCCAATGCTGCTCCAGATTCGAACCTCCAACAGTAGATTGTCTAGTGATGATTTCAACACCCTGACTTTTAGCCATTGCGGTCACAACCTGAGGGAGATTGAAAAAGTAGGTAAAACTATTTCCCACAAAAAGCACCCTAATCGGCTTATTTTCAGTTATTTGCCCAAATGATTGCTGATATGAAATGAGCAATACTCCAAGGATAAAAACTGCTATATGTGTGAATCTCTTCATGCAATTACTGATTTACAGTTGTAGCTTCAAAGAAATCGGGAATGGGATTTGGTGTGCTTGCATTAGCATCCAACTCTGATTGAGCATACAAGAACCTCTGAGGTAAAACAGAACCTGTATTAGGAGAAACTGGCACTCTTACATTTGTTTCGCTAAGTGTTCTTCTCGTGTCATTGAATACTTCGATTTGTCCAAATAAGGTCACATACCTTTCTTCTAATATTTCACGAAGAAGAGCTTCATTCGCAGTGATACTACCGTCAAGATTCTCTATACCTCCATTATTAAAATCTGCGGCATCAAATGCCAAATATTGCACATTAGCAAGGTTTGGATTAGCTAAATAGCCTCCGGTGTTCATATATGCTCTGAATGTATTTAAATGCCCAAGACCTGTATTAAAGTCAACCGTTCTAGCACCCGCCTCTGCCAAGATCAACAGATTCTCGGCGTAAGTTACCATGGCACCAGGACCATCAATTTGGGCAAATCCATTGATTTTCGTATTTGGCTGAATGCCAACTGCTGTAGTTTGAAGTAAATAATCATATCTGGCTGTCTCGTTCGTTTTGGCATGTCCTCGGTAATTAGTTGGAATAGGATTTCTGCCAGTATTTGAATCAATCATACTTGCGAAAAAGTCAGAAGTAATAAGGTCATTCTTGCGAGACGCTATTTCAAAGAACTGATAATTCAAATTTGCATTATCAACAGCAGATCCATGAGGTGACTGTAAATTATTATCTGCCATACTAGACCCGTCTGATCCGATTCCATTTTGAGCTGCCGTATATGCTGCTGAGTAATTCTTAGTATGCATATAGAATCTTGCCTTAATCGTGTAGGCTACCTGAATCCAACTTGTAGCATTGCCATCAAAATAGATGTCAGTAGAGGCGAGCGGACGACCTGTCCCTGTGGACAGATTCGTGATGGCTTCATCCAACAAATCTTGTGCTTTAGCATATACAGTAACTTGATCTTCGTAAGCTGGATTTTCGAATTCTAGTAGCCCTCCTTCATCAAAAGGAACATCACCCCATAAAGACGTTGCAGTTCCCAAAGCCAATGCTCTGAGAATTTGAGTGATCCCAGCAGTTATTCCTTCAACCCCTTGCTCAGCCGCCAAATCTTTGGTTACCAAGGCATTTCTAACTATACTGCTATAGACGGTATTCCAGTGACTATTAAAATCACTTGAAACAAGAACATAGGTCGAATAACCAAGTTGTTGCCTTTCTATTCCTGTATATTGACCAGCAAAAATACCTGCCTTCCTTGTTGGCTCGCCTGTATGCAATATGATGCTGGCAACCTCTGTA
Source organism: uncultured Marinoscillum sp. (assembly GCA_964353015.1). Lineage (GTDB taxonomy): Bacteria > Bacteroidota > Bacteroidia > Cytophagales > Cyclobacteriaceae > JAMZMI01. The sequence continues at coordinate 87,660 of CAYGUA010000007.1, forward strand.
GTTGTAAGTGCATATTGATAAGGAGCTGATGCGGGATTATTGGGATTCTGATTTAAATCATCAACAATATCAGCACAACCGATAAGCAGAGAAGAAAACAGAGTTATTATGATTACTTTTTTCATGATTTCTTTACGTTTCTTGGATTAAAAAGTAAGAGTTAGTGAGAACACATAGGACTTGGTACTAGGATTATTGAAGTAATCAATTCCTCTCGAAGAGCTTACACCTGACACGTTAGTATCCGGATCGTTTCCTTCGAATTTGGTCCACAAAAAGAGATTTCTACCAGTGACTGACATTTGAGCACTACTAATTCGACCCTTTTTGAGCCATTCAGAATTAAGACTATAACCCAGAGTCAATTCTCTCAATCGTGTCCATGACCCATCTTCCACATACAATTCATGATTACCACCACCAAAGAATGCCCCTGGGCCATTGTACCACTCCTGAGTTCGGGCCACAGGACCAGCCCCATAATTGTAAACATCTCCCCTGAAAGTTGTTCCAGCTGGTATTACATTTCCTCCGTATGTTAAAAGATTTTGCGAAGCAGTGTTCTCATTGGCTGTTGAACCCCATCGTCCATAATCAACTAACACCGATTTAGTGCCAGCGAAAATATCAGCTCCTTGGAATGTTTCAAACAAGAAGGATAAGCTGAAATTTTTATAGGAAATCGAACCAACTGCCGAGCCTTGCCAATCCGGATTTGGATCTCCAATCACCCCTTCATCACTATCGCGCACCGGGAATCCATTGGCATCATAAACTATCTTTCCATCTTCGTCTCTCAATGTTCTTGGCCCCCATAGAATACCATGTTGCTCACCAACGACCGCCCGGTTATTCACACCACTTAGACCTGTTGCAAGAGCAAATGACTCTAAACCAACTAGGTCGAGCACTTCATTCCTATTCCTAAAGAAAAGTAATTTCATATCTACATTCCAATCTGAATTACGAAAAACATTGTATCCCAATTCTAATTCAACTCCCTTGTTCTGCATGGCAGCAGCATTGGAATACAATTGGTTGTACCCTCTTGAATTCGCGATTGGAAAATCCAACAATATATCTGTGGTCTTATTGTAATAATAGGTTGCGCTTAATGCCAATTTATCTTTCAAAAATCTAAGATCTGTACCAATTTCGACTTCTCGTTTTCTTTCAGGCTTAAGTGATGGGTTTCCCAGGTTTGAGCTTGGAACGAAACCACCTACTCCAAAAAGTCCAGCGCTAAGACTACCTCCCAGCTGATCTGAATAATTAGGTGTTACATACTCAGGAAAGGTGTTATATCTAGAAGGTTGTACACCAACCTCAGCATACGATACTCTTAACTTACCAAAAGAAAATATCTCAGATTGCAATGCCGGTATTTTACTGAATTGCCAAGCCACTGATGTAGATGGAAAGAAAAATGGTTTATTAGAATTATCGCCAAAAGTGGAAGCATATTCAGCCCTCAATGTAGCATTAACGAACACTTGATTAAATGCTGAAAAATTAGCAGCGGTATATGTTGCAACCGTTCGTTCACTTCCAAAGGACGAATCAGCATATCGATTTAATGGATCTGCATTTCCTACATCTAAAATACCATCTTCGATATCAGTGAAAATCAAGAAGTTTTCAATCGTCGTACCTTCAACTATGCGCTCCTTGTGATTGTAATTGAATCCTACTAGAATATCGCCATCAAAATTTGAATTAAACACCTTGCTTGCTTTTGCTATGTAATCCATATTAAAAACACTATTGCTAGCATATTCCTTAGCCATTCTTCCCCCAACAAAAGTAGATGCCCCACCCGGTGTGTAAAATTCACTTCCACGCTCACCAAATTTGTCAATACCTATACGGCCTATCAAATCGAGCCATTCTGTAGGTTTTAAAGTCAAATTCATACTCGCAATAATTCTATCTACGGTTGAGTTATTATTCTGCTCTTTTATAGTCCATAGTGGATTATTAAATCCGACATTAGTACTTGCCCCAACTGGATTTCTGTAGGATCTCTGTCTATTGGGAATGGCCGCAGCAGAACCTGAAGGATAATAATCGCCTCTGTATCCAGAAATATCAAAATCTGCAGGAGTTCTTAAAAAACCCAAATACAAACCATTGTTACTTACTGATCGTCGGATTGCATTTGAGTTTGTCTTTGTGTACTTAAGTGAGGTACTTAAGTCGACCTTTTTACTCAACTTATTCTTTGTAGTCAAGGATGCGGTGGTTCTTCGCAAGCCACTATTCTTGATGATACCATCCTGATTAAAATCTCCAATACTTAAACGAACCGAGCTATTTTCATTTCCTGATTCAATGCTTAAATTATTCTCAAAGAAATGTCCCGTTTGAAAAATTTTATCAAAATTGCTATCATCGTAAATATCTCTAGAATTCTTAGTTATAATTGGATAATAAGTGGACCCGTTTTGGTCTACAAAAAAATCTCCTGAGGTATTTAAAACATCGGCCTCACCTGATCTACCTGAAATTCTATCCCCCCACGAATACGGCGTTGTATTGCTGTAGTTTCCATTCGTACCCTGACCGAATGTGCTTTGAACAGGATACTTGACATTGATTTTGTCCATAGAGTAAGTCGTATTATAGGTGACTTTCATTTTTTGATTCAGATTCCCGCTTTTTGTTGTGATGTAAATCACTCCTCCCAATGCTTGTGTGCCCCAAAGTGCGGCAGCTGAAGCACCTTTAAGAACAGACATGCTTTCTATATCATTGGGATTGATGTCATTGAGTCTAGACTGTACTGCGAAATTGTTATTGTTTCCTCTGATGTCATTACTAATTGGAACTCCATCGAGAATGATCAGAGGTTGAGAGTTTCGATCTATAGATGAGACTCCTCTAATCTGGATATATGCTCCTGCTCCAGGGTCTCCAGAGTTTCTTGATATTCTTACGCCTGTTGATTTTCCGGAAAGAGAATTGAGCACTGATGTTTCAGCTGCACCCTTTATTACATCGCTCGATACACTGGATGAAGCATAACCCAACTCATCTTTATTTTCTTTAAATCCTAAAGCCGTCACAACCACCTCACCTAACTCAGCGACATTCTCCTCCATCACGACATTTATTTCATTTTTTGAGCCTACTTTTTTAATTACAGAAATAAATCCAACAAAGTTGAAAGAAAGAGAAGCATTGAGATTTGTGATATTGATTGTGTAATTCCCATCAATATCTGTTACTGTTCCATTTGATGTACCAACCTCCAAGACTGTTGCCCCAGGAAGTGCTAAATTATTTTGATCTACTACTTTACCTCTTATAGTCTGTTGGCCCATCACCACAATACAGCTAAACAGGAAGAGTGTAGAATACACGAGTTTTAATCTTTTCATAGTTAAATTATGTTAGGGAGCTTCAAGAAAATATTACTTCGCTTATTGATTTGAATACAGTTAAAGCATTTTCAATGCTACTATGTTTAATGCAGAATATTGCATTTTATTAAATTATATCCCATTTCATTGATTTTTATCAAATTTCAACGATTATTAAAATCAATATTTTACAATTATATCAATGCAATTCACCAAGCTTATCAATCAAATCATTGGAGTAAACCACTTGTAGGAGCAAAAATTGAAAGATCAGGAAGAAATTTCTTGGTTGATTGAGAGTTCAAGAATTTGCTCAATTGAATATCATTGAGAGAAACTTCGAATTATAAAAAATCCAGCAAAAACACTTTTATAAGTCCTATAAATTGATGGACAAATATGTTTTTAAACCGTTCAACTTATGGAATTATGGTTGATTCAAGAAAATTTTAGTGAGTCAACTAACTAAAATCTAGATTCATTTGCATAACCAAATCACCAAATCATATATTAATGAAGGTTCTGAAAATCTTTTATTTTTATGACGCACTTCCTTCTTTCACAATTCATTTTTAAGATAGGTACAGCGTAATTTGGGGACACAAAAAAGATTCTCGCATGGATATGAATTGAGATTATGCCAAAAATTTAAATCACCATGTAGACAGTTTTCAATAAGATTATTGGAGATATCATGAATTTGAAACAAGAATGATCTTATTAATTTTAGATTATTAAATTAGCATTCATTTCAAATGATTAGCATTACAGTATGAATGAACCGTATTTGGATTTCACCAACAAACTCAAGAAACTCTTCGGTAAATTTGATGAGGTTCAGAAGAGGTTTGAGAAATCAAGTAATACGGAAATTGCTCGTGAGCTCGGATATAGTGATGCTCAATTTTCAAGGTTAATTAATGATACAGCCACAGAAGGAGAATATGCACGAGCAAATCAAAATGCCGACCGCATATTATCATTAATTAAATTAAGAGAGAAAGTTGATCAGCTTGAACAAAACACCTCTTCGAGTTCTGGCTTATTCTTTAAAGTAGCTGTTATTTTAATATGCTTAATTATTGGAATTATCACAGGTTATTTTCTCACCGCCAAAAAAGATAATAAGGAGGATCAGGAAGTTTCAAAATACGATATGCTGCGATGGAGTTTTGAAACACCCTTCGTCAATCCTTACACAAAACTCAAAGAACTTCCATCCGATTGTGATTATCCGTGTTATAAGTATCAAGGAAAATGGCAATTAAAAAACGAATACAAACTACCCTTCTTCAGAGAAAGAAATGGATTTCATTATCTGGCAACAGATGCAATAATGTATGCCAGATGTATGAGTGAAAGAAGTGAAAATGGGAGTGTAATAGAAGGTTATGAATACCAGCGACATGAAATCTGGTATGACACACGTGAAATCCCCATTGATTCATTCTTGCTGGGAAATTCAGATTTGAGGAAATTTTACATGGAGATGGATTTTAAAAAGGATGAAAATTTCGTTAAAATAGCCACAATTCATACTTTTTACAGGGAAGAGTTTAGAATAGATTCCGCAGAAATACATCGATCGGGCAGAGATATCGGGCGTGATATTGAATTCATATCCCAAGATGTGATACGAGAAATATTACCTGATCAAAATGTAATTGCCGATCTGGTCAATGAAATAAACATGATCACACGAGATCCATTAAATGACTTTTCAAAACCAAGCGCTTGCAACCCAGCCATGGTTCCTGATTTAGATTATCACCAGGTAGCTGCAGGCGATGAAATCAGCTTTGATTGCCAAATGACTACCAGCCGTGTTACTTTGAATTACACCAAAACATTCGTTTTTAACGATCAATATATTAAGAATATCTGTCGTTAAGCTAAGTTCTGTTTAATCGGGAATCATTGACTCAATGCTTAATCACTTACCTCTCTTCTGAAAACAGATATTCCACTGTTTTAGGAGAGCATCCCCCGACCTGTGATATATGTAACTTTTTTCAAAACTATTGCAACTGCTAAAGCGGCTATCCTACGGACATTTGCAATTGATAATTTCAATTTAGAAACTACAACCATGTCCAAGGAAAAAGAAGGGAAAGGCAAGTCAGATAAAACAGCACCTGTCAAAAATCTTAAAGAAAAACGAGCTGCTAAAGCTGCAAAGCGAGAAGATAAAAAAAGACAGGATTAATTGCTTATCGGCTATGTATTAACAAACTCAATTAACTTTTATCTGAGAACACATTGCTTTTGAAATGATTCGAATTTCGATAACTCAGTAAGCATCAATCAAAATCATAATTCATTATTTGGTATTTCAATATTACATACCAAAGCTTTGAGTATTGGGTAATAGATTATCATCCAGATTCATTTTGAACTGAAAAAATCAAATTATTAAAATTACCTCAATGAAATCTTCTGGTCGATATTTAGCCATTGTTGGAGTTTTCTTTCTTGTATTATTCACTACAAGTTTAATAACCGAAGGAAGATCTTTTGGTCAAGAACTGCGTGATTTGAATTGGTCGCTGTATCTTGGGCTCGCATTATTTATAGCAGGATTTGGAATATCATTATTTAAGGACAAACGTCAACCGTAATGACTGAGCACGAGCTTCCAAGTGTGATTCATGTAAAATCCTGTCATAAAAATGTAACATATCACATTTGATTTAAGTCCAATTTTAAACCGTGATGGCAATGACAATTTATAAAAAAGGTCAAGTAGTTTATGAGCGCATGCGCCCAAACCAAAAACTTGTGGTGGTTGACATTAATGGGAATATTTATTCGTGCATTGCACAAGAACATCCATCGCTCAAGGCACTTACTTATTTCGAAAGGGATTTAAACCCTGAGATTGAAACAAGTCAAAATAAAAATGATGACGTAAATTCAATCAGGGAGCTTACATAAAAACTGAAAGCATGGCACAAGTAAAAGAAAATTTATATCTGCAGGGCACCACTGTTAGTGAACGAGTATTTCCTTTCAGGAAATTATGGATCAGAAGATACTTTCACAGAATTTACTACTGCCAGATTTTACAAAACCCACAAGCAAAGGAGCTTGCTATGTTTGAAAGAGAAATTATGCCTGATATTGGATAATATTTCTTAATCAAAAAAACAAATCGCCTACCCTTCCTCCTTCTCAAGTAATCATGGAAAGATCTCCACTTAGGTTGGATTTTTTACATAAATAAATCTTCTGTTGCTACACATGATTTTCATTACGAATGTGTGATTTATGTAACTATCACATATTAAAGTGTAAGAAAAAAAATTACCTTTTCCCCTACCTTGAGGAAAGTCAGAAAATTGGATTATCGGCTATTAACTTGAGATAGTTCGAAATCTGATTATTCTATTATCGTCATAAAACCTCACCCCCTTTTATTCTAAAAATTTTGGTACGGCTTTAATGTAAGCACTTATCAGCCGATCAAATAAGTCTTTTCAAACTACTTGGAAATAAACATCGCTTATTAAAATACATCAAATGAAAATTTCCTTTATCGGGACATATCCGCCACGTGAATGTGGCATTGGAACATTTACACAAAACTTGGTGGGTTCTATGCTGGCAGATCAAACAAGTACCAAAACCACAGGATTTGTTGTGGCAATGAATGACCATAATCAGGTTTACAACTATCCTCCTGAAGTAAAATTGATTATCAATCAAGAACAACAAAGTGACTACTTGGAAGCCTCCAATTTTATCAATCTAAGTGGCGCGGATATTTGTGTGCTCGAACATGAGTTTGGCATATTTGGTGGTGAAAGCGGTGTGTATATTCTCCCCTTGCTCCATCGACTCAAAATCCCACTGATTGTCACTTTACACACCATTTTAAAGTCTCCTTCCTATAACGAAAAAGCCATCTTAAAGGAAATATGTAAGATGGCCAGTAAAGTGGTTGTTATGAGTCAAAAGGCCATCGAATTTCTCACTTCCATTTACGAAGTATCTTGTGAAAAAATTCAGTTCATAGAGCACGGTGTTCCTGATATCCATTTCGATCATGAACAAACAAGAAAGGAATTTAAACTAACCAACAAAAAGGTTTTACTGACCTTTGGATTTCTAGGCAGAAACAAAGGCATTGAAACAGTTATAAAAGCATTGCCACTTATCATAGAATCACATCCCGAAACACAATATTGGATTTTGGGAAAAACACATCCCAACGTCCTCAGGCATAGTGGTGAGGAATACCGAACCTATCTCCAGCTATTAGTCAAAAACCTTGGATTAAATAATCATGTCTATTTTCTCAATGAATACATAGATCAACAAGAGCTATTTAAATATCTAGCCGCCTGTGACATTTACATCACGCCATATCTCAACGAGGCACAGATTACGAGTGGAACGCTCTCTTATGCTATGGGTGTAGGCTGTGCTGCCATTTCCACACCATATTGGCATGCAGAAGAGCTGCTAGCTGATGATCGTGGACGACTTTTCCCTTTTAATGATTCAAATAAGCTCGCTGAAATTCTTGAAGAGCTTTTGAGTCAACCAGAAATTTTAGCCGATCTTCAGTTAAGGGCAAATGAGTACGGTAGAAAAATCACCTGGCCGAAAACAGGCCATAAATACATCAAACTAACCCAAACCATTCTATCAGAACCTGTGCAAATGATAGACAAAAAGGAAAGCAAAATAGATTTATTACTACTTCCTCCTTTTAGTCTGGCACACATCAGACGATTGACGGATGACACAGGGATCATACAACATGCAAAGTTTGGAATTCCAAATTTAAAGGAAGGTTATTGCCTTGACGACAATGCGCGTGCTCTACTCATGGTATTGATGGCTTACAATCAGAAAAAGGATCAATTGGCTCTGGAGTTTATGCCTGTTTACCTAAGTTATATTCACTACATGCAGCGTGAGGATGGCTTGTTCCGAAACTTCCTGAGCTTCAATAGGAATTTTTTGGATGAAGTTGGATCCGAAGATTCCTTCGGAAGAACGATTTGGGCTTTAGGATATTTACTCGGAAACGCTCCTAATGATTCATATTATCAAATGGGGAAACTGGTCTTCTTTCAGGCAGCACCCAATTTTGAAAATCTGCAGTCAATCAGAAGTATTGCAAATAGCATGATTGGCATCAGTCATTATCTCAAAAGCAATCCATCTGATGATAGTATGACGGAGAGGTTGAGAATTTTGGCTCATAAACTCACCAAGCATTATGAGAATCACCAATCAGACAAATGGCATTGGTTTGAGTCACTCATGGCTTATGATAATGGAATTCTTCCTTTAGCACTTCTTCATGCCGCTGAAATTTTGAATGACGAATATATCAGCGAAGTAGCCCTGAAGACAATGGATTTCCTTACAAGCCACACCATGAAAGATGGCTATTTGTCCATAATAGGAAATAAAGAATGGTACAAAAAAAATGGAAAAAGATCGGTCTATGCTCAGCAACCGATCGATGCTTTGGCGATGGTACTTATGTATCATCAAGCCTTCCACTTAACTAAGGACAAGGAATACTTAAATCAGGCTTTTACCGCTTTTATGTGGTTTTTGGGTGAAAATGATTTGCGTATGAGTTTGTACGATTTCGAAACCAAAGGCTGCTGTGATGGATTTGAAAACTATGGAGTCAATAGAAATCAAGGGGCGGAAAGTTCATTGGCTTATCTCATCTCACATCTCACTGTATTGAAAACTTACGAAGAATTTTATCAAACTGAATTATGAAAATAGCTATCCTATCACCTATCGTCTGGAGAACACCACCAAGAAAGTACGGACCCTGGGAGCAAGTTGCATCAACTATTGCAGAAGGTCTAATTCAAAGAGGAATGGATGTCACACTTTTTGCCACGGGAGATTCCATGACACAAGGAAAACTTGAGTTTGTATGCAACTCGGCATTAGGAGAAGATGGTAATCTCGATCCTAAAGTTTGGGAATGTCTACATATCAGTCACTTGATGGAAATGGCAGATGAGTTTGACATCATCCATAATCATTATGATTTTTTGCCATTGACATATTCCAAACTCATTAAAACACCCATGATCACAACAATACATGGGTTCTCTTCTCCGAAAATTCTTACGGTTTACAAAACATACAACAAGTCCAACCATTACATCTCCATTTCAAAGTCTGACAGACATAGAGATTTGAGTTATCTGCAGACCATACATCATGGTATTAATCCGGATGATTTTCCTTTCAAAAACTTAAAAGATGATTATCTACTTTGCTTTGGAAGAATACACCCCGATAAGGGAACACATCTCGCTATTGAAATTGCCAAAAAATCAGGATTACCTTTAAAAATCGCAGGGATAATTCAAGATGAGGAATATTTTGAAACCCAAATCAAACCTCACATCGATACAGTTGATGTGATTTATGCAGGCAATGCCGGTCCTTCTACTCGACTCAAGCTTCTTGGCGGAGCAAAAGCATTGCTCCATCCTATTTGTTTTGAAGAGCCCTTTGGATTAAGCGTAATTGAAGCGATGATGTGCGGAACGCCTGTTATAGCTTTTTCAAGAGGAAGTATGTCTGAATTGATTATTAATGGACAAACGGGGTTTTTAGTGAAGGATGTAAATGGGGCGGTTGAAGCAGTAAATGATTTATCGAAAATTAATCCTCAAGACTGTCACGAACATGCAACACAAAAATTTAGTCAGGAACGAATGGTCGATGAATATGTTGATGCCTATAAAAAGGTGCTATCAAAGAAGAAATGATGATAACTATTTAATTTTTGATAGCTTCAAACAGCTCCGCCAACTCGACCACTCCATATGTGGATGAATAATCAGAAACAGCATAAGGCAAAATCAATGATTCATTGTGAATCAATGCTCCACATGAGTAGACAACATTTGGAACATAACCATCGCGCTCATCTTCTTGTGGTAAGAGCAAAGGTTCAGGTAAACGTCCAATTTCTTTAGTAGGATCATCTAAATCAAAAAGTGAAGCACCTAGACAATATTTTCTCATGGGACCTACACCATGCGAAATCACCAACCAACCCTCTTCAGTCAGAAGCGGAGATCCACAATTGCCAATCTGTGTAAACTCCCATGGAAACTTGGGCTCCTGGATTCTTACCGGATTATTCCACAAAGTGCTGCGATCCGAGTACATGAGATAATTATTCACTCCATCTATTCGTGCTAACATGGCATACTTGCCTTTGATTTTTTTAGGGAAAAGGGCCAAATTTTTATTTCGAGCACCATTTCCATGCATAGGCATCACACGAAATGTATAAAAGTCCTCAGTTGAAAGAAGTTTGGGCAGTATGGTGTGTCCATTGTAAGCAGTGTAGGTGGCGTACGTTTTTTGAGTGCCATCGCTTTCTGTAAACCTGACAAACCTGGCATCCTCTATACCTTTACTTTCAGAATCAGATATTGGAAATAAAACACGAGAAGATATATCTGAATCACGTTTAAACTCCACATCATAAAACGAATCAGCCAACCATGTCACTTCTTCCAGCGCCATCCTTTTTTCCGCACTTATTGATTTATCTCCAAGCACCACATCTACGGCCTTCTTAAATTCAAAATATTCAAACCTGTTAGGCAATGATTCCATAATAATATCAGAATATTGCTCAGGTATTTGCATCTGATTCATTCTCTTGATGAATCGTGCCTTATCATATAGTTTTTTATGTGTGACTTCAGCCATGTCTACATGCTTGCCAACTGGCATCATCACCAGATCATTATTATTATCAAGAATTCCTCGTCTAAATACGACCGATGAAATATGGCCTTCTCCTGTTGCCCTAAATGATATTAAAATCCTTTTTTCACCATCGTACAGATTATTTTGATCAATATCCTCAAACATGGAAGGATTAAAGAATGCAGCCGATTCAATAGAATATTCCATCGTGAGATATGACCCAATGAGCATTTTACGCTCGTCTGAAAGTTTCGAATAGTCAATTCCCATATGTTCTATGATCCCCTGAACGTTCGCACAATGTTTGAAGAAAATCCTTGAGATATTTCGGTGACGGTTTGCAAACTCTCTCAATGTGTTTTCAAGGGTAAGGTAAACCTGTACATCATCCATTGCCTGAAGTCGGCTTACGAGATTGATGGTTCGATCCACTCCACTCATAAAATAACGAGCTATAACTCTACTTGAATCTGGTAGGAACTTGATGTGTTTACGTGTGACTGATGGGCGCATTTAAGATTTTAGGTTTCCCCTTGATTATCAGACGATAAGGTGATAGGAAGGTACTTCTTATTATTGCCCTTATAAGATTTAAAATGGATTACTTTTAAAGATTTATCTAAAGTAAAATGGAGCTTGGTATCCTTGTGCTTTTTGTAATTATCAACTAGCCTTACACAAAATCCAGTGAAAATAGAAATCTCAAACCGCCATCAACTTATCACCCTATTCTACCAGTGAGACATAAAAAAAACCTGTGAAGGTGATTCACAGGTTTTTCAATAAGCCATTAATTTCTTTGTTCTTATTCAGAAGCTGGACCCATAGATTCTAGGATCTTATCAAGTTTATCAGCCTCGTCGTATTTTTTCAATCTATTATATACATACATCAAAGTTTCAATGATTTGACGGTCATTTGGTTTGATTTCGTATAATTTTTCCCATTGTGGTAAAGCGTTATTCAGCTTTTGTTTAATAAGAGGCTCAAGCTGTTTTTCTTTAGCGCGATCGGCTTTTGATACACCTAGATTGCTATATTCTTTGATGACATCATTAGCATCATTTAGAAGAATAACACCTCTATTGAAATTAGATTCGAATTGATTTGGCTCTATCGAAATTGCCTTTTCATAAGTTTCAAGGGCCTTATCCTTGTCACCTAGTTCCTCGTACATCGCAGCTAAAGTAAAAATCAACGTAGTATTTTCTGGTTCTTCAGCAATTGCGTTGATAAGATTGTTTTTAGCATCTTCAACTTTATCCAGTTGAATCAATAAGTTAATTTCTGTTTTACCCAAATCTGAATTAGTTGGATATACTTTTTTCGCTTTTTGAACTGTCGCCAAGGCCTCTTCTTTTCTTTCTTTCAGAATGTAGATATTGGTCAAATTGGTGTACATATCCAATGATTTTGAACCTTTCTCAATTGCCAATTCATATGCAGCAATTGCTTGATCAAACAATTCTCCATTGTGGGCTGCATATGCGGCATTCTTGAATGAATTAGAATCTTTTGGAAGAATCTTGGCAGCTTCATAAAAGTTATTCACTGCACTTTCAAATTCGGCAGCTTCAAAATCAACAATCGCCTGATTGAAATAATATGAATAATAATTGTCGATTTGCTGAGACAGTAACACAGGTAAACCTGTGGCATTGGTAATAAAGTATTCCTTATCTGGATCGCCCAATTCTCTCGCTTTATCGAATGAAGCCATAGCCACTTCAAGAGCATTATCCTCTAAGCTTTGAAAAGTTGGATTCGAGGTAGTATCAATGGTAGCATAAATAAGCCCCCTGTAATACCATGTTTTACCGTCATCTTTAGTTTTTTCATAATCGATCGCTTGATCAATAATTGTTTTTGCCTCAGCCAGTTCTCCTTTTTCTCTGGCTGAATTAGCTTTATTGATTTTGGGTTTAGGCTGCTTCTGAGAAAACCCGGCAATACTAACAGCTAATGCAGCTATCAAAACGATTGTTTGTTTCATGATTGTATGGTCTAATGTTAAAACTTATTCTACTGTATTTGATTCATCTGTTTCGGCAGCTGGGGATGAATTATCACCTCCTTCTCCTTCTACATTTGGTTCTTCAATTTCTATCTCCTCACCGTCAATTTTACTGATATTTTCCACTGCAGAGATTTGATCATTATCATTTAATCTGATGAGTTTAACACCTTGAGTTGCTCTACCCATAACTCTTAATGTTGCAACAGCCATTCTAATCGCAATTCCAGATTTGTTGATAATCATTAAATCATCAGAATCTGTCACAGCTTTAATAGCTACCAAATTACCGGTCTTTTCAGTGATGTTCATTGTTTTTACACCTTTACCACCGCGCTTGGTTATCCTGTAATCCTCAAGATCAGAACGCTTTCCATATCCTTTTTCAGATACAACCAGCAGTTGTGGTGGTTCCTTCTGATCAACACATACCATACCAACCACAAATCCGTCTTTCGCCAGATTTATACCACGTACACCTGTAGCCGTCCTTCCCATTGCTCTTACATCTGACTCGTGGAAGTTGATTGCTCTACCAGAGTTTGAAGCTATAACAATGTGGCAATCTCCATCTGTAAGTTGTACTGAAAGCAACTTATCATCTTCATTGATGGTGATCGCATTGATACCATTTTGTCTTGGTCGGCTATAAGCTTCTAGAGAGGTTTTCTTGATCGTACCCTTCAGGGTACACATTATAAGGAAGTTATTATTGATATAATCAGGATCATCCAATGTCCTCACATTGATAACTGATCTGACTTTATCTTCGGCTTCTATATTGATCAAATTCTGAATGGCACGGCCTTTTGCAGTCTTGCTACCTTCAGGAATTGCCCATACCTTATGCCAGAATACTTTTCCAAATTCCGTGAAAATAAGGAGGTAATTGTGCATTGTAGCAATGAACAAATGTTCTGTGAAATCACTATCTTTTGTTGAAACAGCTCTTGAACCAACACCACCTCTACCTTGTGTTCTATATTCAATCAAAGGAGTTCTTTTGATATAACCCTCATGTGAAATGGTGATAACCATCTCATCATCAGGTATCATGTCTTCTGCCGTAAACTCATCAGCAGCATGCTCTATATCTGTTCTTCGCTCATCTCCGTATCGATCCTTTATTTCTACGAGTTCATCCTTGATAATTTGCATTCTCCTACTCTCATCAGCCAAAATGTTGTTGAGATCTTCTATTAACAAAAGAATTTCATCATATTCTTTCTGTATTTTCTCCCTTTCAAGGCCAGTAAGCCTTTGCAGACGCATATCCAGAATAGCTCTTGCCTGAATCTCGGACAACTCGAATCTTTCCATCAAACCATTTCTGGCGATTTCAGGATCACGTGAATTTCTAATCAATGCAATCACTTCATCCAAATTATCCAAGGCAATTAGATACCCAAGAAGGATATGAGCTCTTTTTTGAGCTTCTTCAAGCTCATATTGAGTTCTTTTCACAATCACCACATGTCTGTGGTCTACATAATGAAGAATAAGTTCCTTGAGATTGAGAGTTTTTGGTCTTCCCGCAACAAGTGCAACATTATTGACACTAAAAGAGGATTGAAGTTGTGTTTGTTTGTAGAGGTTGTTTAATACAATATTAGGAATTGCATCTTTTCTTAGTTCATAAACGATCCGCATTCCATCTCTATCAGATTCATCTCTGATATCAGTAATGCCATCAATTTTTTTATCATTGATCAACTGAGCTGTTTTTTCAATCATATTGGCCTTATTGACCAAATATGGAATCTCAGTAATCACGATTTGCTCTCTACCAGATTTCAAAGTTTCAACTTCCGCCTTTGCTCTTATTACTACGCGACCTCTACCGGTCTCAAAAGCAGCTCTTACTCCTTGATAACCGTAAATTGTGCCACCAGTTGGAAAATCCGGAGCAGTAATATGAACCATGAGCTCTTCTACACTGATCTCATTATTATCAATGTAAGCAATGATACCATTTACAACTTCTGTTAGGTTATGTGGAGCCATATTTGTGGCCATACCAACAGCAATTCCAGATGCACCATTTAAAAGTAAGTTTGGAATCTTAGCAGGTAACACAGTCGGTTCCAAAACAGAATCATCGTAGTTTGGAGCAAAATCAACAGTGTTTTTGTTAATATCCGACAATAGCTCCTCTGAAATACGTTTGAGTCTTGCTTCAGTATACCTCATGGCAGCAGGCGAATCACCGTCTACAGACCCGAAGTTTCCTTGACCATCTACCAATGGATATCGCAGCGACCATTCCTGTGCCATTCGAACCATGGTATCATATACAGCAGTATCCCCATGAGGGTGATATTTACCGAGTACGTCCCCTACTATTCTGGCGCACTTTTTATAGGATTTATTATAGTTTACTCCCAATTCATCCATACCATAGAGTATTCTCCTATGGACAGGTTTGAGGCCATCCCTGACATCAGGCAATGCTCGTGAAATGATAACCGACATTGAATAATCAATGTAGGCTCCTCGCATTTCATCCTCTATGTTAATTGGTATGATGTTTTGACCTGACGATGTGGTCCCTGAGTCATTCCCAGGTAGGTTTTCAATATCTCCGTCTGACATGAAAAGTTGTTAATTTATACCTCTATTTCGACTGGCAATTTATACAATTTTTAACTGAAATTCAGGTATTAATAAGGGTCAATTTTACGCCTGTTTTTCCACTTATATCGCCATAGTTTTCGATGATTTTCTCCGACTTTAGGATTTTGTTTTTTCCACATCCTCTGTCCTCTTACTTCCATCAATCTGCCAGTTGACGGATCTGTGATCACATGCTTAAGCTGAACGTGATCACTCTTCTGTGGTGAACGTGGTATCTCAGGTATATTGATACTCAATCCTCCTTGGATCATCCATGCCGAATTATTATGTCTGATATCAGTACCATCAGGAATATTGATTGTATATCTTTTAAAATCGTAAGCTGGTCTAATTATGACCCGCACATATTCAGATAAATTATGTTCAATATTCACTCCAAAATTCAAAAATAATTTTTGTCCGATTCCAATAGCAGTTGTATTAATTTCCGGTCCTAAATTGGCTGCTCCTATTTGCAACTCTGCCACAAAAGTGTAATCCCAATATTCATAAAACTGATAACCTGCTATACCAAACCATTTAATGTAGCGCGTTGAACTAAAACCGGGTTTATAATCACGAATAATCGATTGGTTCACCGATGGCTTCAATGGTTCGACTAATATTTTTTCATATTGAAAACCAAAACCTAACCTCCAATCCCTAATATCATAGTGCAAAGACAAAAGCAATGGAATGGTGGAAGATCGCGAAGCAAAAGATAAATCTATGGAGTCAGCATCTACAAAATATTGATCACTTTGCAATTGAGGGTTTCTAACTGGATTTGGTAGATATTGATAAGGAACTTCGAATAAATCTTCAATAATAACTGGATCTCCAGGTATTGGATTACTTACCCATTTATCATAGCCATTGAATATAGGAGATAATTCAAGATCATTGCGAAGAATGAGCTGAGTATTGGCGTCTTGATAAAAATAGTATCCAGCCAAATCGTGCTTGAAATTAGTCAACCCATAACCAGTCGTAATTGTCCATGAAATTTTATTCATAAATACACGGAAAGGACTCCTGTAGATATCATACTTTTCATAGATATCCTGAGCCTGAGCCACTACCCAATTTGTGCAGATCGAAAATGAAATAATGAATACTAAGCGTTTGCTCAAAATGGATAGATTTATGCTTTAGTTTATTTCTAATAATTTGACCTCAAATATAAGTACTTCATACGCATGTACCCTTGCAGCGTATGCAGGAACAATCTTCATTTGAACCATATCTTGAGTCAAATAATCAGGCAACACTACCGCGCTTTCACGATAGGCTAATAATGAAGGAATCACCAAGAGTGCCGTTTCGCCTATAGTCATCCTAGCCACACCAGCATCTAATCCGGTGATTACCTCATTATTGTTGTGAAAAAAGACAAACGGATTTGCAGTGCTGGCATGTTGCAAATCAAATGGTTCTACTTCCTGATAAGGAAATGATGCTTTGTAAGTTATACTTAACTCATCCCCAGATACAGGCTTGATTCCAGACGGATCACCAGCCGCCAAACGCTTATAAATCATGCCATTGTTGAGCAAAATAGGTTGATTTAATGGGTTTGCTACTGTATCGGCTAATTTAACTGAATCAGAATATTGCAGCAATTTCTGATTGTCTTCAAAAAGAATATCATTCTCATTTTGAATCTTAACAAGATTTGCTCTGAAAATCAGAATTGCATTTTCAGGTATGAGTACAGAAGAATATCCCGGATAGTTAAGCTTTGATGGTATAATAAATTCCCACTCCTCACCTTCTTTCATATAAATCAAGGCACTATCAATCCCAACCGGATAAATGGCATTCGCACCTTGTTTAAGTCGAAGTGGATCTCCATCTGAAGCGTCAAATGTGATCAAATTCTGACCACCTAGTACATCGAGTTTGTAATAGATAGATAATACATTTCCGTCTACCTGAGTCTTTCCTGTAGGATTTAAGGCAATCGGATAATAGTAAATACCAGCTTCATCGAGTTGATAGTCAACTCCAATGGAATCAAGATGGGCAACAATCGTTGAATCTTCGGAAGTATCAATTTTGGGTTCAACATTATCACCACCACATGATAATATGAGACTGATAAGACCCGAAAAAGACAATAACACAAATAATCTCATCACTCAATTTTAACGCCTAAAAATCAGAAAGATTTTAATCCAATTCAGGCTCTTTGATCAAATGTTTTACAGAACATTTGGAAAACTGGAACTCTATTTAGCCCAATTTTCTCTCCGATTTTTAACATCTGCAAATATTCATTTCTACCTATGTGCCTTTTATGGCTGATGATCTCCTCATCATTTTCCAGAAAGAAACTCGCAATAAACCTTATCAAGATATATGGAGAGTTTAATACCTCTTGCTTGTATTCTTCATATGAAACTTCACGATCATCCAAGTCTTTCTTTTCAATTGATTCCAAATCAAATGATTTGTGCATAGCCACTTTTAGAACATCAAAAAACTTATCAGAATATGAGTCGAATTTTTTAATTAAAAACTTCATGGCATATACCACAGGATCTTTTTTCATAAAGTATCCTCCTTTTGAAAGCTTTCTAGCCTTCTTATTCAAAGCAAGTTCCTCGAAAAGACTAATGTTTCCATCTGCCATGGCCATACCAACTGTTGGTGCCATCATGACCAGACTGAAAAAATCATGATCATTTATTTCCAGATATGGCGCTTCATTTTTTATGAAGTCTTTTTTCAAAGCAAATGTGGCTTCCTTTATTAAAGGATTCTCCATCATTGTATCAATCTCGAATTCAGTAAACATGCTATCGTTTTTTCTAATGTTTGAAAATAACCACCTTCTTTCAAATAAAAAAGGGTTGAATTAATTCAACCCTAATTAACAGCTTTTTTATCGAAATTACACGTTTATTGTCCTTCTACACTTTCGTTTTCATCACCTCCATTTTCCTCTGAAAGCAATCCGTCATAAATTTCTTGATATCTTTCTTTCAAATCAGTATCTGATCTCATTGCTTTTTTCAGTCCATTGTATAGACCAGCGCCAATATCATTTTTGATTTTTCCAACATAGATTTCTTTAAATACCTCCTTTTGTTCCTCAATTTTATTCTGAATATCAACAAAAACTGCTTTCTCCTCATCTGAAAGATCTACTTCGTCTACAGTCCCATTTTTACTTGCTCTGCTCAGTTCATTATATGCAGAAGCACTTAACTTATCGTTTGACTTGACCCAAACCTCAACTGAATCAGCCATTTTACCTTTTTCAGCTTCTGCCCATACCATAACCGTAGCATATTTAAACAATTCCTCATCAGAATAAGTAGTCTCTTCCTGAGCTTTGGCAGTAAACAGACCTATTAAAAACACCGTGCCAACTAAAATTTTCTTCATCTTCATGATTTTTTAATGAGTTTATTTTTCTAAACGACGCAAACTAATAAACGACATAACGAATTGAAAGAATTGAATCCAAAAATGGTTTAAAAACAGTCAAATCAAAAAGCTGTGCTAAATGGCTTGGTTTCAAGGGACTGAAATGAATGAAAAATCGTCTGTCCTTTTTGATCTACCGTAAAACTAAAACTTTCTGTAGCTGAACCACCACTTGTGAAATTTTGCGTTTTAAGCTTGATTTGATTCTCACCCAATCGAAGAGGAATTCGTGAGTAATAAATGCTATGAGGAATAGTTTGCCAGTTGCGAGTATCAGCTTTCTCTGTAAAAGCATTTACCAATCCTAATAATGCTCCCCAACCTTCACTCTCTTCTCTAACCGCGTTTTCCGTTGCTTTTTTTAAAGCAGCACGAAGTATTCCTTTGCTAAATTCCTTAACCATACGTTCTTGTAAAGTTTTAAAGGCTATCTGATTTACATCTTCAGCAATTTCCAAATCATATCGACCTTCTTTCGTTTCAATATATGCGGAATTAAAAACTGGTGGCCGCTCAATATATTTCGGAAATGCAATTCTAAAAACCTTAAGATCTTTCAAACTACTAGATTGATCCGCATTTAAGCTGTTGATTGGAAAAGGGTAAGACATACCATATTCACTATTTGCAAAAGTCATAAAGCCATCACCACCATCCTGCACTGCGAAATTTATAGACCACTCACCTTTTACAGGTCCGAGTCCATTATGCCAGAAAAATAACAATTCCGCTTCTGAAGATTCAGGAATGTGCTTCATACCAAATTCATTTTCATAGAAATAAACTTCATTGTCAAAGCCATTGAGATACGCAGAACGAAGAACATCTTTTTTAAGCTGCTCTGGCGCGCCAAGCCCGAATAGATTCGTAAAATCCTCTTTGTAAATTTCGTATGCATTCCGATAGGCAATAAATGCATTGTTAATATCACCAGATGCCTCATATGCTATACCCATGAGATTATGCACAAAAGCATCCCTTTTGTATTTTTTGTCAGATTTGTAGCGATCGCTTAGTTGATTGAGTTGTTCATTAAGTCGACGACACTCGATTAGCGCTGACTCATAATCACTCATTTTCAAGTAATTAAGTGCTTTGTAATAAAGCAAGAGTAGTTGTTCGTGATCTTCGGCTTGATAAGGGATTACTGTAGGATTTACAATCAAAGAGGCGGCCACATCTGTTGCCTTTTTTCTGTAATCTTCATTATAAATATATGCCCGCTCTAACCATTTGTTACTTGCCTCATAATTACCCTCCATGGAGTTGACTACTCCACGATTAGCATAATAAAGAAATTTGGTTCTCTTGGTTTTGGTTTGTTGCAAATATTTTTCAGCAGATTCGAGATTACCTTGTTCGAATCTGCTGTTGAATTCCTGATTAACCTGATAGTAAGTTGTACAGGAAACAAGAATGAATGAAAGGATTAATAAGCTAAAGCGCCTCACGATCATTAGAAGGTAATCTTGAATTGGCTTTAATTAGTTTTTGATATACTTTTTAATCTCTTTGTCTCCAATCCAAACCTTTTCATTGGTTTCAATATTGACAAGCTCAAGGTTGACCTTATAGTTCACTACTTTTTCCTTTTTGTATGAGTCTGTAATAGAAGTAATAACCCCAAACATCATAAAATCAGCACCTAATTCCTTACCCCATTGTGCTTGAGTTTCAGGAGATGCAAATTCACCTTGTTCGGCTCTTTCTTCTCTTAATTTTTCACGGAACACACTATTTTGAACTACACGTACCATACCTGAATTCACAAACTCTCGCTCCATATCTTTAATAAAAGTTTCAGATTCAATGTGCTCAGTGCTTTTGTTTTGCACCATACCTACAATGACTACTGGTTTTTTACCCATCGCACTTGCGAAATCTGATCTCCATGGTCTGTTAAGTACATCTTTGGTCATTGCTTCAGCAACCATCTTAGAATCTGAATCATTCCATCGTCCGCTTAGATCAATTTGCTGATCAGGACTAACACGGGTTACACTTCTTTGGCAGCTGCTTAAGGCAACTAATAATACAAGTAGGAAAATTGAGGAGTTGAATGCTTTTTTCATGATTGTTTTTTGTAATTGGTTCATTGTAATCGCAATGTAAACTGTGGTTATTTTAATTATCAGTCAGGGCTTTAGACGTAAAATCTACATTAAAGTTGAGCTGAGATCTTGATATTCAAAAATCTTGCCGACAATGAGTTTGGTATGGCAAAATTATTTCCATTAACATCCTCAATCCAAGTATAAGAGAGTGTATTGTCTGCTCCAAGGGCATTTAAAAGCTCTAAACGTAGTATGAAATTTGATAATATTTTTTCGGTTCCGCGATCAAAAGTTTTTGATAATCCTAAATCTACGCGGTAATACTCATCGCCACTAAAAGCATTTCGGTATCTCACACTTTTCGGTGGACCAAATGGGTATCCAGACCCAAAAACAAGATTGAGGTGAACTCTTAATGATGGATCATTTGGCATGTGATCTTCAAAATAAACAGCAATATTGACTCTTTGATCCATTGGCCGTCTCAGTAAACCAATATTAGTCACGGTTGTATCAACGATATTTGATTGGCTTGCTAAATAAGCCGGCACTTCATTTCCTTCTTCATCAAAATAGCTAGTGTATTGATCATCCGAAAGATTTTCCTGCGTCTGAAGTATCCCCACACTAAACCATGATTGAGTTCCCTTAATAAATTCACCATTTACTCGAAAATCTATACCCGCAGAATATCCTTCGGCATTGTTGGAAGGGAAATATCTAATTCTAACATTATCTATATCATAAGGTATGATATCATATAGCTTTTTGTAATAAGCATCAGAATTGAAAATGAATGGCCTACCCCACATGTAAAAGATTCGTGTGAAACTCGTGATATAATGAATAGACTTTTGGGCGTATACATTTTGTCGCAGATTACCATTATAATCTCGTAGTTCGCGGTAGAATGGCGGTTGCTGATAATATCCTACTGAAAACTTGAATGTTGTAGGTTTTTCCCATTTAGGAGAATATCGATAGGCAACCCTTGGGCTAAACAAGAGTTGTTCATTGTAATCCCAATAATTTAACCGACCTCCGACTGTGATGGCATGAACAGAATCCGCCCAAATCATCGTATTCTGGATATAGGCAAAATATTGTCTTGATGATAGATTGAGCTGATTGAAGTTACTTTCCTGAATATGAATATAGTCGACTGAATCTACGAATGAATATTCATTGATTTCATCACTTATATCCTGAAAAGACACTCCTGCACCAAATTCAATTGTGCTGTTTTCTGACAATAGCAATTCATTTCGATTTTCTATTGTGTACAAATTTGCCTTTAAGGCATTCCTTCCATAATCATAGTTGGTACCATAACCTCTCACAACCACACAATCGTCAAAACGAGAACTTGAGTTGGTGTTTACATCACATAATCGGTACGCACCTTCCACATCAAATTGCTCACGTTCATAAGTATACAATGCCGAACCAATTAAATGCGACCTGAATCTATTGCTAAATCTATGGGTTAGCCTAAAGCCAGATTGATAAGTGTCATAATCCAATATTTCTCTTCCAATAAATGCGGTTTGCAATCTAAAATTTGCTTGAATAGATCCGAATTGAGTATCCTGAGATACAGGCTGGGTCAAATATCGATTTCGACCATATGAAAGCAATAGGTTTAATTTAGTTCTATTGATATAAGGAGAGTTTTTTCGAGTCAGATCAAATGTCAATAGGGACTGAATGTCTGTATAAGTTGGAAAATACTGGCCTTGTGTTTTTAACGTATTGAGTAAGTACCGTGAATCTTTATGACGAAAACCTGTCATATGTGAGAGTCGGCCATTTTTACCACCATAAAACGCTGTGCCGCCTAATAAACCAACCGTAGCTCCACCCTCCGATTGAGCCGGTTCTTTGTATTCAATATTTAAACTGGATGAAAGTTTGTCACCGTATTTAGCCTCCCAACCTCCGGCATAAAACTCAATACTCTCAACCATATCCGGATTGACAAAGCTTAGCCCTTCTTGTCTCCCTGCATTGGATAGAAATGGCCTATAAACAGGAATGTCATTGACATAAACCAAATTCTCATCAAAATTTCCCCCTCTCACGGAATACGCTGAACTTAATTCATTATTACTCGCCACTCCGGGCAAAGTCACCAAAATCTTGTTGAAATCACCAAAAGTAGATGGCAGACTTCTTGCAGATTTACTATCAATTTTGGTAACAGATTGAATCACATTTGTTTCTACTTTTTCTTTTACTTCTACTCCCTGTAATTGCGTAGTTTGTTCTTTTAGAATCACTTCAATGGATTCCAAATTAGAATCGCCAGCTAACAGAACTAGCTCGAACGTGTGATATTGAATGTGTGAAAAAACCAGGCGTAAAGTATCAGCCTCAGGAAATTTGAAATCAAAAAAACCTGATTGATTGGTTGTGGTGCCACTGGAAGATCCTTTGATAAATACACTTACTTGCCCAATGGCTTTCCCCTGCTCATCTTTAACCGATCCGGAAATCAGTTTTTGACCAAAGACAAAGGAATTGAAAAGTATGAAAAGGGATACTAATACGGATTTCACCATTCGGGATTCTAAACGTTTTTTAGGGACCGAATCGTATCCTTAGGTGATGAAGAGTTAAAAACAAAACTTCCTGCAACAAGAATGTTTGCGCCAGCATCTTTCAATTTGGCAGCATTTCCCATTGAGACACCTCCATCTATTTCAATTAAAAGATTTGGATTCAATTTATCAGCAAGGGCCCTTAATTGCTTGGTCTTGATGTATGTATTCTCAATGAACTTTTGTCCACCAAATCCTGGATTAACTGACATGAGTATAACCACATCAATATCGGCTAATATATCTTCAAGCAAAGTGATATTTGTGTGCGGATTTAAAGCCACTCCGGCCTTCAAACCAAGTGCCTTAATTGCCTGAATGGTTCTATGCAAATGAGTGCAAGCCTCATAATGCACAGAAATAATAGCCGCACCATTTTCCTTGCATGTTTCCAAATAAGGCGTAGGATCCACGATCATCAGATGAAAATCAAGCGGTTTAGTTGCATGCCGATTGATTGCCTTAGTTACAGAAAATCCAAAAGAAATATTAGGCACAAACACACCATCCATGATATCGATGTGAATGTAATCCGCATCGCTGTTGTTGAGCATCTCAACTTCTGCTTGAATATTGCCAAAATCCCCGGCAAGTATGGAAGGTGCAATTTGATATGTGCTCATTTATATTTTAATCAGTTTTATAACTTTATTGATGGATTTACTTCGTAAAATCAGGAAATATACTCCAGATTCATTTGCATCAAACTCTAGGTCAATCTGATCCGGTGAATGACGCTTTGTGACTTTTTGTTTATAAACTGCATTACCTGAAGCATCAGTTAATTCGATATTCATCGGTTCCTTCAATTCAAATCCCAAAAAATCAATAGTGATTTTATTTTCTGTAAATGGATTGGGATAAACATTTAGGCTTGTATTTATTAGCTGACTCAAAGATAAAACTCCATTATGAACCGCGGCATTGTAATTAGGTATGCCGTATCCCATCAATGTGTCTGGAGACAAGGATTGGTTTCCTGCTTTTCGCACAGCATCCATCACTTCAATATTGCTCCAATTAAGATTTGCTTGCCAAATACATGCTACAAATCCAGCCATGATTGGTGAAGAATAACTCGTTCCATTTCCAGATGTAATATTGCCGCTAGACTGCATAATGGTTGCACTAGATCCCATAGCCATTACATCAGGTTTGACTCGACCGTCAAATGTGGGGCCTATTGAACTAAAACTTGATCTTTCACCAAATTTATCAACACTACCAACCGTAATAATATTTTCAGCATCTGCTGGGGCGGTAATTTTTCTCCAAGAATTAGATTCACGTCCTTCATTTCCGGCACTTGTAACTACGATCATGCCTTTTTGGGAAGCGATTTCAGCGGCTTTTGTGATTACTGTAGTTTTACCATCCAAATCACTTAAGGAATAGTCCATTTTCGAATCACTGAAACCATAGCTATATCCAACAGAACTATTGATTACATCTACTCCAAGACTATCCGCATATTCTGCAGCTAGCAGCCAATTATATTCTTCAATGCGATATTCTTGAGCCGCTTCCGTAACACATAGCACAAATTCAGCTTCAGGGGCGGTTCCAATCAGATCGTTTTTATATTTAGCTCCAATACAGGAAAAAACTGATGTGCCATGTGAATTATACTGGAAAACATTGTCAGTATTGCCAACAAAATCACGTGTGGCTAACAGCTTGTCTCTATCAAAAACATGCTCGAAAGGCTTATACATATTACTACCAGTAAAGCCGGCATCAAAAACTGCGATTAACATGCCTTGTCCCATAAACCCATCATTTTGCAT
The DNA here is from genome assembly GCA_964353015.1 of uncultured Marinoscillum sp. Lineage (GTDB taxonomy): Bacteria > Bacteroidota > Bacteroidia > Cytophagales > Cyclobacteriaceae > JAMZMI01. The sequence continues at coordinate 113,247 of CAYGUA010000007.1, forward strand.
TTTATCAGCATTCAGCATTTCCAACTGAGTTGATGAGCTCGAAACAATCATTGGTGGTTCTAAAAACTCTTCTGGTATAACAACATCCTGCTTTTCACGAGTGAGTAATTCACCTGGGGCCACATATTCTACATTTGAAACAAAATCCAAAGCATAGATTGAATTGGCCAGAGATTCGTCCATTTGAACCAAAGCTGCATTGAACCATTTTGAAGTAAAATAAATATCCGCCCCAGTTGATTTGAGTGCGTTTACATATTCTGGATTAACTGGGAAATCCTGAGGAGAAATATCAATCGACTGCTTTTGCCTCCTTTCAATAGATCTTGGACTTAAAATTTGTACGGGATTTTCAAAATTGAATGACGTTGTATCCTTATCCGTAAAAAAAACCATATATCGGTTAATCTGTGCAGAGGCATTTGCATATAAGCTACAAACGAATACAAAAATCAAACTACTTTTCAACATATTCTATCAGTTGCTCCCTTAAGATTCTCCCGCTTTGAATCTGACCAATATCATCGCAATTAGCTGTGCAAAAATTTAACGTGACGTAATACTTTTCCACCAAACCTATTCCTCTGGCATAAATTTCATGCCTTTCATCTTGAGAAACCAAATTTGCAGGTGTATTCGCAATTACAACTTTTATAAGCTTATCCAATCCTAAACCAGCGATCTCTTCAGTCACTTTTTCTAAGCGATAGTTTTGAGAACTGCGCGAATTAAAAGCATTTCCATCCCACATCTTTCCTTCGATCACAGGAAATATCATTTTAACAAAAGACACATTGTTTTCAGTCAAAATCAAATTATTGTTAGCTATCCGAAAGGTCCAAAGTGAATCGGATTCCCATTGTGACAATGAATCCATTCTTTTTTCTCTTTTCAAAATGTAAGTGACAATTCCTGTTTCGGAAATCAATGAATCTGAAATATATTCTTTCAATTGATAAACAGAAGTCTCTGATCCCAGAAGATTAAAATTGGTATCCGAAACATCGTAAATTCTTTCGATTTTGGTTGATACAGGATAAAAATCATAGCCAAAGTCAATCACTTCCGGATCATTTTCAGATCCACAAGAAACTATTAAGCTTATTATAAAAAAACTAAACAGCTTTCTCATTCAATTGTCTAAAACTTGATTGTATCCATCCACCACCAATCACATCATCACCTTCATAAAAAACTGCCGCTTGACCAGGTGCAATCGCATTTACGCCTTTCCCAAAATACACTTTCATCGTATCTCCAACCTGCTCTATAACAGCCGGAGTGCCATGATCATTGTATCTAACTTTGGTCACCGTATCTTTTCTTTCTCCCTGAATACTCGCATATTTTTGCATAGTCAATTGTCTTACATACATGCCGTCTCTTGATAGTTCATCAAAAGTTCCAAGTACTACACGATTCAAATCTTTCTGTATTTCAATCACATACACAGGGTAACCTAAGGCAATTCCAAGACCTTTTCTTTGTCCAACTGTATAGAAAGGGTAACCCTCATGCTTACCTACAACTTCGCCCGTTTCTAAAACAAATTCACCACTTTCAACCTGTTCTTCTAAACCTGCTACTCTTCTTTTTAAAAAACCTCGATAATCATTATCAGGAACAAAACAGATCTCATATGATTCAGATTTAGAAACCAGCTCATGAAATCCACGATCTGTAGCCATTTGTCTAATTTCAGATTTATGCAAATGTCCTAAAGGGTATTTCGTCCTGCTCAAACTTTCTTGAGAAATACCCCACAATGCATAAGATTGATCTTTGTTCAAATCTTTTCCTCGGGAAATCACAAAACGCTCATTCTCTTTTCGGATATTGGCATAATGCCCGGTTGCAATAAACTCACAGTCTAGCTTATCTGCTCTTCTTAAAAGTGAATCCCATTTGATATGCGTATTACACAAGACACATGGGTTTGGTGTGCGGCCATTTAGATATTCATTAGTGAAATGATTGATCACATAATCGCCAAATTCCTCTCTGATATCAACGATATAATGCGGAAAACCAAGGTTCACTGCAATGTTTCTTGCATCATTTATGGAATCCAAACTACAACATCCAGTTTCCTTTTTACTTCCTCCTGAAGACTGATAATCCCACGTTTTCATGGTCATACCTATCACTTCATACCCTTCATCATGTAGCATTACTGCCGCTAGAGAACTATCAATTCCCCCGCTCATTGCTACTAATATTCTTCCGTGTTTGCTCATAATCGCTCTGCGAGGTTGAATGCCTCGTTTACGTTTTGGATGTTATTAAAAAAAGAAAAGAACGGACTTATTCCGTTCAGACTGCAAAGGTAATGGTTTTTAAAGGTTTTCAAATCAATCGCAAACAACAAGGTCAGGTTTCTCTTTTTTAATTTTCTTTGCCAATAAAATAAAAGGAATCATGTCATTGAAAACATTGGTGAAAGTGGGAGAAATCTCAAACCTGAGTGATGCGAGATATTGTGCAGGAATGGGTGTGGAAATGTTGGGATTTAACTTAAATCCTAATTCACCAAAATACACTTCTCCTGAAGTTTATAAAGAGCTGACAGAATGGATCGCCGGGGTAAAATTGGTTGGTGAATTCCAGGATCTGGAAATTTCTGAGATCAAACTCGCATTAACAGATTATCAGCTTGATCATATACAGATCGAAAATCTGGATCTACTCGAACAAGTGGCTACCCTAGGTCCAAAAATTATTTTCAAGCTAAATATCAATCAATTAGAAACCTTATACAATCTTTCTAACCTTCTTGAATTGATATCTGAACATACAGATGAAATAATCATTGCCTCATCAAATAAAATACTCTTTGAACAAATTGAAAATGATCTCGAGAATTTATCATTCGATCTTAAACTGTTTAAAGGATTTAATGTGACACCTGATAATATAGCGCACATTTTATCTCAAAAATATAGTGGAATTGCACTGATTGGTGGCGAGGAAGACAGACCTGGCTTCAACGATTATGCTGATTTGATGGATATTCTCGAGGCGTTGGATGAGTATTAAATAAAAAAAGTCTGATAGTATCTATCAGACTTTGAGCTTCTTGATCTCACTAACTTATTGGACAGAGTTTAGCCTCACATTAAAAACTAAGATGGCATTCGAAGGAAAAGAAGTGGATAATTTACTAGTTCCATAGCCATACTTCGAAGGCAAATACATTCGTATTTCCCCTCCTTCTTTCATATATGGCAATATAATTTGCCACCCTTGGATCAATTCACTTAGAGCCAAAGTAAGTCGAGATTGAGCATCAAATTGAGTCGTTGTTAGATCAGCATCATTTAAAATAAATCCCGTGTAGGTTATGTTCACATTATCAGTAACTGACGGTTTATCACCAGATCCATTTTCAATTATGGTATACTTAATACCAAATACTGAATCTTCCACCGTTTCGATCTCATTCTTCAAAATGTAATTACTTATTCTGTTTTGATCATAAAGGAGTTGCTCTTCTGTAGTTAAATGATGAATCTCTATCAAATCAACATCGACTACAATTGTAGTATTCGCGGGAATTCCTGATGCGCCTAACTGACCATAAGCAAAATACGACGGTAAATACATTGTCATGCTTCCACCTTGCTTAATTAATGGCAATAAAACCCACCATCCAATAATTTGATCATCAAGTTTCACTTTTAGACTATCAGCAGTAGCTACTTCCTGGCCAGTACTTAATAATTTAATAGTGTAATTAACAGTGACTGAATCCCAAGTCTCAGCTTTTAAACTATCACCTTCTTCGTGTATAACATACCTAAGACCAGAATTAGCTTCCGTACTAGCTTCTATTTCATTTTGATCCAGATAATTATCAATGGCTATGGTTTCTTTTACGTATTGCTCAGAAGGATCAAAAATATCCTTATCTCCACATGCTAAAAAGAAGGATAATGAAGCTATACCAACTATAAAAAAGTATTTCAGATTTGATTGCATTGTTAAGAAAATTGAAATTTTAAATATTTAATTGTTTCACCTCTACCAGACCATATTTTCTCGTATTTGGTTTGAATGCCTTGATGTTCATTGATAAGTTCTGATTTGTACAGGTCATGCGTGTATTCAAGATTCTCAACGGCAAAATCTGTTGTCAACACTTCAAGCGTATAATCAAATAAGGATGTATTATCTGTTTTAAATCTAAACCAGCTGCCTTTTTTAGCAATATTTTGATACATTTTGAGGAATCTGGGAAATGTCAATCGTCTCTTTTCATCTCTATCTCTCGGTCTTGGATCAGGAAATGTCAACCAGATTTCATCGACTTCATTCTCAGCAAAGAATTTATCAAGTAAATGTATTTGAGTCCTCAGAAATCCAACATTATCGAGCCCCAGCTCCAATGCTCGGCTACTTCCCTGAAATAGTCTATCACCTTTTATATCAACGCCTATATAATTTTTTGATGGATTAACTGAAGCAAGTCCAACGGAATATTCTCCATCTCCGCATCCTAGCTCAATAGTGATGGGATTATCATTACCGAAAAACCTAGCTCCCCAATTTCCTTTTATTTCTTCGTAAAGCTCTTTTCCTTGCTGTAGGATATTTTCTCTGTGCTCATTTTCAGAGAATCTCTTTAACTTCTTTCTCACAAATCGTCTATTTCAGCCACCACAAATGTACTTCCGCAAATTAAAATCAAATCCTTGGGATCGGCTTGCATTTTTGCAGCTTTGATTGCGTCATTCACATTTATAAAAGATTGACCTTGCATTCCTCTTGATTGAGCCATCACTTTTAATTCCTCCGCACCAAGTGATCTGGGTACTGAAGATTGAGTGAAATAATACTGTGCTGAGACATTTTTAATTAAATCAATAATTTGATCCAATGCTTTGTCTCGCACTACTCCAAAAATCAAGTGAATTTTATCAACACCTAGGTGATTGACTTGATCAAACAATTCCACCAAACCTGGAAGATTGTGACTAATATCTGCAACTACAAGTGGTTCATTTGAAAGCACCTGCCATCGTCCTTTCAATCCGCTTAATTGTTTGATATTTCTCAATCCATCCCTAATATTCGCTTCCTGAATGTTAAATTCCATCTGTTTCAGTTGATCGATTACACTTAAAACACCTGGAACATTTTTGAGAAAATATGATGCTGTAATGTCCAGTTCGAGGTTCTGATATAGCAATAATCCATCTTTAAATACATCTACATTTATCTGATTTAATGAATTTCTGGAATGACTAACTTCATAGGAATTAGCAGTTAATAATTCGGCATTTTTAATCAATGCCTGATTCTGAAAAACAAAAAGTAGCTCCGGCTGATCCGCACCGATAATTACTGGTGTATTTTGTTTGATAATTCCTGCCTTTTCAAAAGCTATTTTCTCAAGCGTATCTCCGAGCAAATCGGCATGATCATAACCAATAGATGTGATCAAACATATTTCAGGATCAATGATATTTGTACTATCAAGTCTTCCTCCAAGTCCCGTTTCGATAATAGCAATATCAACACCTGATTCGCAAAAATGCTTCATTGACATGGCGAATGTCACTTCAAAAAAAGACGGATTGATTTGCTCAATGAGTTCGTTATATGTGACCACAAAATCCACAACGATTGATTCCTCCATTGCGATTCCGTTGATTCGGGATCGCTCTGTGAAGGATTTTAGATGTGGCGAGGTGAATAATCCAGTCTTATATCCGGCTGCAGTGAACACAGATGATAATGCATGTGCCGATGTGCCTTTTCCATTTGTACCTGCGATATGTACAGATTTGAATTCTTTATGGGGATTTCCTAATGCATCAAGAAGCCTGATGGTGTTTGTGAGGTCATATTTTAAAGCTGCCGCTCCTACCCTTTGAAACATGGGCAAGCGAGCATACAAGTAATCCAAAGATTCCTTATAAGTCATTATTTATTTTTGATGATAAAAGTGACAAATCCAGTGGAAGTTGGTGCCGGTTTGTAGTCGTTGGTTTTATTGAAAATTAATCGCTCAACTGATTGGCGGTAAACACGTTCAATTTCGGGAGAAATGGTACTATAATCCACATCTATCCCTATTAAATAACCTTCACTATCAACCGTTATTTTGTAAACTATTTTCCCCGTTTCAATGGATTTATCATCTGGTTTAGGTTTCTCATCCCAAGACCAACCTGCCATCGCCAAAGATGCTCCATCAGATGAGCCCTGGCTGCCATACAAGGCACGACCATCCAATGTTCCTTCTTCCTTGCCTTCATCGCCGGTTGTTCCAGTGGTGCCTTGAGACGATGTTTTAGTTCCATTGTCAGTAGTTGGCATTAGCGCCTCCTGATTTACTGGTGCAACTACAGGATCCTCTTTTTTCGTTTCGACAGGTTTGGCTTCTTCCACCTTATTAGGCTCCTCCATCTTGATTTCAGGTTTTTTCTCGGCAGGAGTTTCATTTATTACTACAGGACTAGTTTGATCAACAAAAACTTCCTCAACTATTGGCTCAGCTTCTTCAATCGGAGTGATTACTTCCTCTACAACTTCATCAACCTGCTCCACTACTTCATCCTGAATTTCATTTGGTTCTTCAGTTATTTCTTCTGTCTCCGATTCCAAAGGTTGTGTTTGTTCAATTTCTTCTATAGGCTCTTCTCCTGAGCCGGCTTCAGTAAAACCAAAATTCAATTCAATCCCATAAGTTGGAATTGGTGGAAATGGTTCTTTCCAGGCAATTAAAAAATAAAAAAGCAAAAGCATCAATAACTGCACAGTTACCGTCGTAATCCAACCAATTCGCTTATATTTTTTATCCTTTTCCAATTAATTATTAGTTATTCAGGTTTTGTGGCAATGGATACTTTAGCTTCTAATGCGGTAGCTATTCCCGCTACTTTCACTACATATTCGATGGGAACAGAACTGTCACAATGTAAAACAACAACTCCTTCTTTTCCTGCAAAAGCATTACGCAAAACACCCTCAAGTTGATTGATACCTACACTTTTGTCGTTTACGTAGTATTCTAAATCTTTCGTTATTGTCACACTCACTTTCTGGATTACTATCGCAGAACTTTTGCTTGATGGCAAATTGATAGGCAAACCACTTGGAGTAATGAATGAAGATGTAAGCATGAAAAAAATCAATAACAAAAAGATCACGTCAGTCATTGAAGACATACTGAACGCTACATCTACTTTATGTTTGGGTTTAAGATTCATTTCTGTGGTTCTTGTAAAAGATCAACGAAATCAATGGCAGTATATTCCATGCGGTGCACAAGCTTGGATACACGCGAAACCAAATAATTATATCCCAAATAGGCTAGTATTCCTACAAAAAGACCTGCGGCTGTTGTTACCATTGCTTCATAAATTCCACTAGAAAGCAATTTAGGACTGACCGCCCCTTCTTCCTGCGCTATTGCTATAAAGGCCTGAATCATACCTGTAACAGTTCCAAGAAAACCAATCATCGGAGCTGCTCCGGAAATGGTAGCAAGCGAGCTCAGGTTTTTTTCCAAACGATAAATTTCGATTTTACCAATGTTCTCGATACTGACCTCAATATTTTTCAATGACGAACCAATCCTGCTAATTCCCTTTTCAATCATTCGGGCAACTGGTGTATTCGTTTGAGAACATAAAAGTTTCGCACCTTTCACATCACCACTCAAAACTTTTGTTCTGATTTGATTTTGAAAATCTTCAGGAGTTTTTGATGCAGATTTTATAATTAGCATCCTTTCCACGAAAATATAGACAGCAATGATCCATAGGATGACTATTGGAATCATCATATAGCCACCATTTAACAATAATTCAAGAACAGAAACAGTTTCTAAGCTCTCTTGTGGAGCAATTTGTAGTAACATATAGAGAATTTGTTAGGCAAAAAAAATCGTTTAATCTCGCGCATTTGTCAACGCGAAATTAAACGATAGATTATAAACTAAGTTGGTATTTAGTATCTCAAAGGCCAAACTTCTGAACCATATTCAGCTTTAAAGCCTTCTACGCTTGCAGTTGCATCATTAAAACTATTATACTCAGCAATCGCTACCCTGTAAAATCTATAATCCTTAAATGGAGGAATAATAAAAGGACTTTTTCCTTCCTTGGACAGCTTATCAGCATAATCCTGAGCCATATCACCGTCAAAAAAGCTTCCAATGACCATATATGATTTACCCGTCCTTTCGGATAAAGTTGTGATCTGACCAGCAGCAACAGCGTTTGCCTTAGGCTTTGAAGGTTTTTTAGCTTCAACAGGTTTTTCGGCAGGTTTTTCTACTGCTTTAGGTGTTTCAGTTGGTGCTTCAGGTTTTTTAGCTTCTACCTTGGCCACTTCCTTCTCAGGAGATTTACCAGATGTATTGTCCCAAAGGAAATATATAGCAAAACCAACCACTAAAAATAATATAGTTCCAAGGACTACAGTTCTTACAAACTTACCTTTATTATCATCCTGATTTTCTTCCAAGTACTGACTGTACTGAGGTTCTGGGGAAGACTTTGCAGCAACTACAGGTTCTTCTGTTGCAAAAAAGCTATCCTCTTCTTTAGGTTTATCTGATGTTTCAATTTCATCATCATCGATACCAAAAACTGAACTACCAACAGATTCCGATTCTACGGCATCACTTTCAAATTCATCAAAAGTTTCTTCTTCATAAAAAGCTTCTACTTCTTCTTCAAATTTTCCTGATTTTAAATCTTCTTCCAACTCATCTTCCAGCTCCTTTTCCCAATCTTCGCCTAATGATTCTTCACCCGACTCTTCGTGAGCTGCGGCATTCTCTTCTGATATTACTTCAGATTCAGCAGTTTCTTCCAATTCCTGGTCTGCTTCTTCTTCCAATTCATCATAATCTAGATCCGGTAGACCGAAATCATCATCTTCTTCGAATTGATTGCCTTTTTTTTCTTCTTCTGGATCTTCGTTTTGATCTTTATTTTTAGCCATTAGATTAGAATTAGTTAAAACCAAGTTAGTAAAAACTTCAAAATTGTGAAACTAAAAGTCTCACACTTGCGAATATCCGATTTAAAAATGGAAAATAAAACCAAATTTAGCAGCGATCCCTCTCGATGGGTAGTTTAAATATCTCTCATAATGCTGATTCAGAATATTATCTACATTCACAAATAGTCCAATATTGTCTTTTACATCGTAACTCAAGTCCAACCCTACATCAATTATTGGATCCAAAACTTGATAATCAGAAGAAATAATCGGATCGGAAATAATATTCACATTTGGAGCTTTTATCCCGCCTACAATTGAAAACATAGTTTTTGCTCTCAGACCCTCAATGAATTCATGTTGTGCTGATAGCTGGAGTTTCCTCAAAGGTAAAAACCATGCCTCAGCCTGAGTACCTTCTTTATAGGCATAATAATGGAAATCCAAAATTATAAATGTTTGATTTTCAATATAATAAGATGCTTTTGCTCCAAATGAAAAACGACCAAAGTTTTCATCATATCGCGTTACAAATCTTGAAGTATCTGAGGTTGAAAAATTAAATAAGGGCTGGTTTTTAATTACATCATAACCTAAAGAACCTTCCAATATTAGTCGCTCGTTGAGCTTTGCAGCGAATATTCCAGATATTGAAATTGGCCTATTTGTATTGATAATTGCCAGGGAATCTTCTAAATAATTATTGATATTATAAAGAGACTCTAATGTATTGAGTTCTAAATCTCCATCAATTTTGGCGGCTATTGAATATTTCTCATTTAAGAAATATTTAGCCGATACATCCGGATAAAAATAAAATTGAGAACTCGAATCTTTTCCTGAAACTAACTTCAATCCCGCATTTATATAAATCTTTTCTTTCTCATATTGAAATTTTGGATTTAACAACGTCCTGGACCTATTGAACGATCCATGGCCCCCATCGTATTGTGCCCATTTATAACCCAACATAACAGTAAAAGAAGAAAACTTCGAAATCTCATAACCAACCTTGCTTTCAAGATCAATGATATTATCGGTATTGAATGTCTGCTTGCCTTTTGTGCGCATTGAAACGCCTTGATATTTTGGCGTGAATGAAACTATTAAATCGTTTTTATCGCTCGAACTTATGGATCCACCGGCATTCCAGCTATTGAATAGAGTTCTTTCTTGAAAATAAACATCTGAACCAGGTAAAGTTAATTGATAAGAAGCTTCATCATATCCATAATAATAAAAGCCTTCTCTACGATAATTTAAAATTGGTTTGAATTCAAAATACCTCGCTACATATCTACCATCCAGATTGAATTGATTTTCTGAAAATGCACTCGAAGCGCCTCTAACTGGACCTTTGCCAAAACTTTCATGTTTCAAGTATAATCCCAGATAATTTACTCTTTCTTCCAAAGCGAAATACCCTTCAAGCAATGGAGACTGATAATTACCAAAACCTGCTTTCACATGATTTGTATAGCCTTTATTTTCATTTGGTGAGGTAAAGGCTTTAGGTCTAAACGATGGTTTATAGTTCTCAAAAGAATAAACAGGCTGACTCACAGCGCCATATGATAATGAAACAGTATCCTCTTGAATTTTTCGAATTTCAGTTCTTTCATAAATTCTCGCAGCATTTGGCAAGACCAATGGTTTATCCTTTTCAATGATCACCTGAACATCCTCCACTTCACCTGTTGGTTGACCTTGGGCTAACAAACCGAAAGCTAGAAGACTTAAAAAAGCGAACGTATATAAAACTTTCATATTCCTCATTTCCCTGTAGATAAACTATCCAACTCTACTGTATCCTGAATCAACACGGCTTTTTCCGCCACATCAACAGCTAACAGTTTTTTATTCGCTTCATCCACAATCTCTTTTTCTGGCGAATTGTCAATGATTGATTTAAGTGTTGCTTTGGCTTGTAAAAGCTCCCCAAGTGCTATATAATTATCAGCAATAAGCAGAAATGATTTACCGATCCAATGACCATATGAACCATAATTTCTGTTCAAATCAAACAAACCTTCAAGTGATCTTTTATAAGCACCTTGTTCGTAAAATACTTTAGCCAAATAATACTTGGCTTCAGCACTTTTCTCATCCAATGGCCCATTAACCACCTTAATAAACTCATCCGTAGCTTTGCTGTATTCCTTTTTTCCGAATAAAATTTTCCCTTTGATTAACCATATGGATTCATCAACTCCAACGGGGCGCCACGCTTCATTCAGAAGAATATTGGCATAAGACAATGCACTATCAGGTTTATTGGACTCAAAAAATGTAAGCATGAGCCCTTCTCTACCAATATACTGCTCCTTCCGGTTGCTTGATATTTTCAGTAGCTGCCTGTAATTACTTACTGCTGCCTGATAGTCCTTAATTGATAATAGCGATTTACCTCGTTTGTCAAGTGATCGTGAAGCATATGCATTCGATTCTCCATTGGCCAATATTTCAAATTGAATGGCTGCATTATTCCAGTCATTCAGACGGTAATAACTATCAGCAATAAAATATTGAGCATCTAATCTGAAACTGCTTTCTGGATATTTTGACAAAAAGGTATTTAAGTCTTTAACAGCATTTGAATAGTTCTGAGCATAATATTTGTTTTTTGCCGCCTCAAAAGCTACAACCTCAAGACTGCCATCATCAGGGTTAGCTTCTCGGTAAGCGTTCATGTAATTATCGAAATCAGGAATATCAACTCCTTTTTTTATCAACTCCTGCATACCAAGCAAGGCACTATTGGCAACTTCATGGCTGATATAATTTTGCAGAATAAAATCGTAATCACGTCTTGCACCCTCGTTCTGATTTAGGTTGTAATAACACAACGCCCTTCTTAGGTAGCTAAAAGGCACAAGTTGACTTTCGGGGTAATTATTTATCAACTGAGAATAATTGTCTGCTGCCTTCAAAAACGCAGCTTCACTGATATGTGATTCACCAGTTTGAAACAAGGCATTGTCTTTATATGCTGACTTACCTTGGAAAGTGATTACCCTAGCAAAGGATGATCTCGCCTTTTCTGGTTGATTGTTCAGGGCTTGAGTTACCCCAATCTGATAGCTGATATAATCTTCAGATAATCGCGCATTATTTTGTACTGATTCATAAGTTTTGATTGCTTGATCATATTTTTTCTGTACGAAAAAACAATCTGCAAGTCTTAGTTGCGCATCACCATAAAAGGAATGAGTCGTAGAAATAGCAGAAATAAATGATTTAAAATAAACTTCGGCATCCGCATATTGCTTTTGGTTATATTCCAGATATCCCAAGCCGTAAAGCGACAAAATACCCCATTGCGTACTTGTGGTAATAGCCCTACAATTAAGAAAAGCTTGCTTTGCCAAATCTGGTTGATTGGTGACTGAATAAGCCTCACCTAGTAAATAATAAGCTTCTGAAGTGACTTTTGGAGTAATTTTATAGGTTAAGGATTTTTTGAAATAATCTATTGATTCAATGAATCTCGAATCATTATAAAGCTGCTGGGCTTTGTAAAAACAAACACTTTGATATGCTTCCTTGATTAAAGGAGTTTTGGTTTCAGTAGATTCTATGTAGGTAATAGCCTGACTATAATCTGAAGTTTTCAGATACGATTTTGTGAGTAATTCAGATGATTCCACCTTCCATTGACTTTTAGGATATGTTTTCTTGAAATCATTTAGTGATGCAATAGCTTCAGCATATTGTTTAGTCGAATAATTTATTTTTCCGACTAAAAAGGAGGCTTCTTCTTTCATAGATGCATTGTCTCCTTCTGATATTGCATTCTTAAATGCACTCAAAGCGTAGCTGTAGTTATTTGCTTTTAAATAAAGTTTACCTAGGTAAAAACTGCTATTTTGTCCCAAATCACCTTTTTCAAGTGCCGCAACTTTAAAGTTATCTATGGCCTTCTGATCTTCTTTTATCTGATAATAGCTATAACCCAATTTATAATAACCGTCTGCATCCATTTTGCTTTTGGAGAAATCTAAATGCCTCTGAAAATGACGCGATGCTTGTCTATATTCCGATTTTTTGAAATAGGTCTCACCCAACAATCTGTGCAGTGTTCTATTGGTTGGTGTCGCTGATTCCGTCAGTTTCTGAGTAGCATAGCTGATCAGCTTTGTATAATCATCAGTTTGATAATATATATTGGCAATGAGCTCTGTAATCAAGGAAGAATAAGGTCCCTCAGAATCGTCGGCCTCTGACAATGCTGACAAAGCTTCACTGTAATTTTCATCATTGGAGTAAATCAATCCCAGATAATAAACCGATTCTTGAAAGTATGTTTTTTTATAATAACTGACTTGCTTGAAGTCTTTGATCGCCTGATCATTATCCTCCTTTATCATTGAGGCATATCCTCTTTTGAAAGTATAAGTAATCAAAGATTCTTTATCGAGCTGATCTTCTGAAACCCGATTGTAATAAGCTAATACGGCAGAATAGTCTTTTTTATCAAAGGCATTATTACCAAGATTAAAATTGGCGACTGATGACAAAGGATGGTTTTCATTTTGTGAAACAAAATCATTGAGGGCTACAACACCAGCCTTATCCCCCAACCTCATAGCAGTCATTGCCAGATAATATTGAGCCTCAGTCTGATAATATTGATCCGTGCTACTTTCCTGATATTGATTAAACAGCATTGCAGCAGCACGATAATCCTTTTCCTGAAATAAAGTCAAGCCATCGAAGTACAATTTTTCGTTGGATTGCTGAATTATTGTTTGTTGGGCAAATGCGGGGAGCAAGTGTAAAACCAGAAGAACACACCACGTAACCTTATACATACAATTTTGGATATTTATTTTTTGTTGGATGAACGATGAATATGAAAGAAAGATATTAATGAAGCAGATTAAAGATCAATTCCGTCAAAATATCTCCATCTTTCATCGATGCTGATCCGATTCCTTTGGATTGCAAATCAGCTTTACCAATTGCTTTGATATTTTTGATAACTGTTGGCATGTTATAATTCCTTGCCGCTTCCAGATATTCACCAACAAAATATGGATTAACGCCAATCAATCTTGCGGCTTCATTTTTATCACTCGCTCCTTTTTGATGAAGCAAAAGTAGCTTAACAAAGTACTGATATAAACTAGCAATGATCAATACCAATGGGTTCGCTGATGTATTTCCTGCAAAGAATCTAACAATTTTAAAGGCCTTTACCTCATCACGAGCAGTCAAGGCTTTCTGAAGCTCGAAAACATTATAATCTTTATTGATCCCAACATATTTCAGAACAGCCAAATCATCAATGGCTTGTCCATCTTTTACATTCATCTTCAACTTATCCAGCTCCTTCGCCAGTCGTTGAAGATTATTTCCAATATTTTCATCCAAAATCCTAACAGCTTTGTCCGTCAGTTTAGCATCAATTGCTCCAGCATAGGATCTGACCCACCCTTGCACCTGATTGTCATAAAGCTTTTTGGAATCAAGAAATACCGCATTTTTTCCCAGGACTTTGGCCACTTTGGTTCTTTTGTCAAGAGTCTTGTATTTATGACCAAAAACTAAAACCGTAGATGGAAGTGGATTTTCGAGATATGAAATCAGGAGATTTTGGGCATCTTCCTTTTTCCAATCCTTCATATCCTGAGCTTCTTTTATAATCACCACCTGACGCTCGCCCATCATGGGATATTTTCTAGCTACATTGAGCACGTCAGTAAATCCAATATCCTTTCCATAAAGCACATATTGATTAAAACTTTTCTGCGCTTCGTCCAAAGCCTTTATTTCGATATGCTCAATGATGTTGTCAATGAAAAACGGTTCTTCTCCCTGAAGGAAGTAGATCGGTGCATAGACACCCTTTTGCAGGTTTTTTATAATCTCGTTGTATTCTGCCACGACACGAAATTACACAGATAAGAATTTTTCATTCAATCAAATACAATAAAGAATCAATTGAAACTCAGTAAAGTCAAAACAATCCTTATAAAACCAAATCTCATTTGAGAATATAGACACCTTGCGGGAATTTTTGATTGTAAACAGATACTATCTTTTGACGTAAGGCCGTCCTTCCTGTGAGTTCGCATAATTCACTGAGTAGATTGTAATGATCCTCTGCCTCGGAATTGAATGTTTTTGGGTTATTCAAATAATGATAAGCTATTTCAAGTGATTCCTCTTTGGTGATATTATTGAGAAAATGATTGATCATTTTGAGATCATCACCATATTCTATTGTGTAATTATTGACTAGCATGTCCGGATGACTATCTGGTGTTTGATCAATTCGAGCCTGATATATTTTTAGAAAAACTTTCACAATCATAGACTTGAGGAAAACATTATCTGGATATTTCAGACGCATTTTAAGTGTCAAAAAAAGACAAATATCAAGCTCACCCGAAGTATATGCAGATTGTATATTTTCAAATGAATATGCCAGATCTATATCTCTCTTTTTTTCCAAAACGCCAGTCGTATCAACGATCCGAAGAATTGCAGCAGCTCTTTTGTCATTTTCCGGGTGTGTTCTGATTGAATCTGAGATGAAGAAAAACTGGTAAGTTGGCATCTTGTTGTATAGGGATAGTTTTTCCTTAAGCCAGTAAGCTTTCATTGGATACTTTTCAGTAAAAAGCTGACTCAATAATTTTTCTCCGAATGGTTGTTCAAATTCGAATTCACGCAAACCCAACTTTTGAATGCAGGAATAAGCTTGTTTAGAATCAAATCCAGCATTCTTTATGAAGCCAACTGAGACGCTATCGCAGAAATATTCATTTTGTCTATTGAACCTATGCACCAGGTAATATTTGTCTTGCGCTTTATTTAATCCATCTAGTGTCCCCCTACCTCGTCTGATTTTCTCTAACTCACTAACTATGCTACTTTCAACATTTGATTGATTAATCAGATCAATGGTCTTATACAAATGCCCCTCCAAATAATGGGTTATCTCATGCCCCAAAACAAAGGCCAATTCATCATCATTTTCAACGATTGAAAGCAAACCTGTAGTCACTTCTATGATTCCCAACATTCCAACATTCGCATTTGGATATGGATTTGCTCGTATTAGAATGAGTTCATCACCGATTGGCAAATCATTAGCTTTTACAATCTGATCAAAGATTTTCTTAATTCTGGCCGTATTGGATGAATCAACGAGATAGTATCCTTTTTCCAGACTTTCAACATAATATTTATATGCGTGTTCTACAGAACTTCCATAAGATTTATGATCGGTTGAACTGAAAATTTTAAACAGATTTTGTCGTCTGGTGGTGAACTCATCAATGAGCTCATTTTTTTTGACCGTTCGCGGTAGAGGTTCAAAATTGATGTAAATTGATTGACCAAAAAGAGAGCCAACCGAAAATATGGAAAGGATAAGTAAAAGCCTGCGCACGAAATGATTCATTATTAATTGTGTCCCAAATTGAGTAAAAATAAAAAGCCCTCCTATTTTTGCGGCATTAAAAAATGACACCAATGAAAGATTTTGTAACGGAGCTAAAATGGAGAGGCATGATTCACGACATGATGCCAGGAACTGACGAAGAACTGAAAAAAGGCATTACCAGTGCATATATTGGATTTGACCCTACAGCAGACTCCCTTCACATAGGCAACATGGTGCAAATAATGACATTGATGCATTTTCAAAGATGTGGCCATAGACCAATAGCACTTGTGGGTGGCGCTACTGGAATGGTGGGCGATCCTTCAGGAAAATCATCTGAGAGAAATCTTCTTGATGAGGATACTTTGAATCACAATTTGTCTTGCGTCAAAGCACAACTAGAACGATTTCTTAGCTTCGAAGGAGAAAATGCTGCCGAAGTAGTCAATAACTACGATTGGTTCAAGTCCTTCAATTTCCTTGAATTCATCCGCGATGTAGGCAAGCATATTTCCATCAATTATATGCTTGCCAAAGATTCCGTGAAAAACAGGTTAGAAACAGGAATGTCTTTTACTGAATTCACTTACCAGCTGGTACAGGGCTATGATTTTTACTGGCTATGGAAAAACAAGAATGTGAAATTGCAACTTGGTGGATCAGATCAATGGGGAAATATTGTAACAGGAACGGAACTAATTCGCCGCAAAGGTCAGGGTGAAGCTTTTGCCATGACCACTCCTTTGATCACCAAGGCTGACGGAACCAAGTTCGGCAAATCAGAAGGAGGAAATATTTGGTTAGACGCAGAAAAGACCTCTCCATACAAGTTTTATCAATATTGGATTAATTCATCAGATGAAGATGTGGTGAAATATGTCAAGATTTTCAGCACAAAGGAGAAAGAAGAAATTGATTCGCTCATTGCCGCACATTTAGAAGCCCCACATTTAAGAACGCTTCAACAAGCAGTCGCTGAGGAAATTACAGAACGTGTTCATTCAAAAGCCGATTTGGATATGGCGATTAAGGCTTCTGCTATTCTATTTGGAAAGTCTACGACTGAGGATCTTGCAGAAATTAATGAAAAAACATTACTTCAGGTATTTGAAGGTGTGCCACAAGCTGAAATCACTCAGGCTCAATTAGAAAACGCTGAAAGTGTTACAGACCTTCTTAGTGAGGTGACAGGTGGAATTATCTTTAGTTCAAAAGGTGAAGCAAGAAGAATGATCCAAGGCGGTGGTGTAAGCATCAATAAATCAAAACTGGAATCAGATAATATGAAACCAGATTTCGAATTGCTACAAGGCAAATATTTATTGGCTCAGAAGGGGAAGAAAAATTATTATCTAATCAAGGTTAATTAACAAAACCTGTCGTAGCTAATTTTAAATTTCCTTGGTTTTAATAAATAAGATACCGTTTCTAAACCTTTATCGTTTAGAGTATGTTGTGCTTTAAGTAATACTTCATACCAGTAAATATTCCCGAACAACTTAACTTACCACTTTGAATTTGCTTGGTTTTATAATGAACGAGCGATCGAGTCTTTTAAACATACAATGAATGGCAAAATACAGTTTTGATACAGGTGACAATTCTTTCTTTAAAATACTAAGAGATAAGGTAGACCTATATTTTGCAGAACAAAAACTACAAACGTCTGGAGACAAAAAGCTTTATTTCAAAGGAATACTGATGATAATTTCAGCCATCGCTCTTTATTCTACATTGGTATTTTTCACTCCCTCGACTTGGATTTCAATTCTTTTGTGTGTTTTACTTGGACTTAATTTGGCTTTGATTGGCTTCAATGTAATGCATGAAGGTGGTCATCAAAGCTTTTCGAGATATGCTTGGATCAACAAAATTTGTGCTTATTTTCTCAATATTTTAGGCGGAAACGCACAATACTGGAGTGTAAAACACAACATCAATCATCATACTTATACCAATGTGGACGGAATGGATGCTGATATTGATGTGAAGCCATTTATGAGACTGCATGAAGGTCAGCCTTTGAGATCCTTTCACCGATTTCAACATTATTACTGGGTAATACTCTATGGGATTTCTTATTTAGCATGGATCTTCTATGAAGACTTTAAAAAATATTTCTCAAAAAAGATAACTCCTGACGCCAAACCTGTCAACGAATCTTTCAAATCGCATTTCATATTTTGGTTCACCAAAATTATGTATATGGGTGTTTACATGGTGATTCCAATCATCCTTGTTGGATGGTTACCTTGGTTGATCGGTTTTTTGATTATAACCTTCACATGCGGGTTGGCGATTAGTGTTGTTTTCCAGTTAGCACATGTTGTAGAGGGCACACAATTTCATTCTCTTGCAGAAAATCAGGATGGCAAACACGCCTGGGCAATTCATCAAATAACCACCACGGCTAATTTTGCGACGGCAAATAAAGTCTTGCATTGGCTACTTGGAGGCTTAAATTTTCAAATCGAACATCATCTTTTTCCCAGAATCAGTCACGTACATTATCCGATGATTAGTAAATTGGTTCGTGAGACTTGTGAAGAATATAATATCGTCTATCACGAATACACTTCAATGTTTAAGGCAATCATGTCACATTTAATTCATTTAAGAAAGCTTGGTAAGGCTTGATTTACCTCTTTATTTCACCATTAAGTCAAGACTTTTAATTAGCTTGACGATTCAATGATTAAAGCTTCTGATTACAACTAAATCTATTCTTTAGAAGCGGACATTACAATAACACGTAATGCCAATTAATTTTCAGGGTTGACAAGCTGGCAATCTTTTTAAATTATCTATTTGAGACAAGAAATTATTATTCTCTTGTTTAAACCAGCTTTATTTTATTAAAAGTTACCATTCATTAAAATTAGTATAATGGCTAAATCAAAATTGAAGGCACCTGCTCCAAAACCAGCATTGCCAACAACAGAAAATAAATATCAGGAAGGTTCTCTTGTAAGAGAAAGAGTGCACCCGTATCGAAAAATGAAAATCTTAAAATATTTCCATAGAAGATATTATTGTGTGCTGGCAACCGAACCAGATGGTAAAGAATTCACTCTTGATGAAAGAGAATTAATGCCGATCTAACTCTATAAAATGATTAATTGGTCTTTAAATGGATAAGAAAATGAATATTGTAAGAAGTTGGAGAGAACAAAAAGTAATGCTAAAATGGCGTTTTCCTGATTTAAGTGATGAAGATTTTGAGACACCTGATGGAAACAGAGAAAACATGCTTACCAGATTAGCTGCCAAACTGAACAAAACACGTGATGAATTGGAACTGCTTTTTGCAGAGCTTCAACTTTATTGATTATAGAACAACCTTTATAAAGAAAGGAGAATAACAACTCCAATTCCCTTTGAACTGGAGTTGTTATTTCGCCAAAACATTTATTAATACTGCTTTCTTCCCAATTGAAAATTTCAAAGCATTCATGGGTAATTGATCTTCTTGAATTTATAATTTTTGCAAAATCCTTAAATTCAATTCCCTCTTATTTTTCTCTATAATCCCCAAAAATAAGTCGTCGGTAAATAATTAAATTGAACTATTTTTACACAAAATAGAACAATAACCCGTTTCCATGCGATTTAAGACATACTATTTCATCATTCCATTTTTTATCTTTTTGTCTGTTTCTCCTGTTTTAGCACAAGATCCAAGTGCCACGGATGAATATTCTGATTATTCTTATTTGTGGGAGGATGCAAAATCAAAGAAGAAAAAGAAGAAAAAGAATAAAAAGAAAGATACTACACCAGTTGTAGAAACAGTTCCGGAACCTGCTGATTCTCTGGATGTAACAGAAAATCAACAATATGCCACACCAACAGACAGTATAGATCAACAAAATACTGTCGATAATTATACGCCTCCATCAGATACCATCCCAAATAATAATGAAACTGAACCATTAGAAGAAACGGTTCAGGAAGAAGAGATAGCCAAGGAGCCAAAACAACCAAGAGAGAAAAAAGATTACGTAGGTGTAAGTGATTTCAGAGCAGGAATGAGCGGTGGTACCAGTGCAAGCTTTACTGGTGGAGTGACATATACTCAGATTGGGAGTAATTCATATGTGGGTCTGGTGCTGTCTCCTGAGTTTAGCATCGGGAAGGTTGGCGTGGGAATTAGTGTGCCTATTCTATATGGACTGGATGATCAGCAGATCAGAACAGAGATATTCAAAGGAGGTGTTGGGCCTCTCCGCTTGATCAGATACGTGCGTTATGGCGTGCAAAAAACTGATCCAATATATGTTCGTGTTGGTGAGTTGAGTGGAACTATGATTGGTTTTGGTGGCCTGGTAAATAATTACACAAATACGACAAGTTATGAAAAGCGAAAAGTAGGATTGCATTTTGACTTTAATGTAAAAAAGGGACTTGCCGGTATGGAAGGTCTTTACAGTGATTTTGATCCTTCTTCTTTGAATTTGCTGGTATTACGCCCCTACTCTCGTCCTTTGATCTGGACTGACATTCCAATTGTTCGCACACTAGAAGTTGGAGCAACTTTCGTGAAAGATAAGGACCAAACTGTGAGAAATGGCCAGACATACAATTACACGAAAGATGGAATTGGCGCTTTTGGATTAGACATGGGCATGATCATGTTGTCTATTCCTTTTATTCAAATTGACCTTTTCGCCAATTATTCGAGTTTAAATATCACAGATGTTATAAATCCTCTAGGTATTCAACCACAAGACCCTGGTGTTACTAATTATTTTGCAAAAGCAGGTCATGGTGCTTCCATAGGAACAAATTTCAGATTTAATTTCATTGCGGACATTCTAAGCACTGACATTCGTATCGAAAGATTAAACTACAGTGATAATTATTTACCCCAATTTTTTGACGCCACTTACGAATTGAATAAAGATGCGAAAATTCTTTCATTGGCCAATGTTCAAAAAACTAAAGGTATCTACGGAAGCTTAACCGGCAATATTTTGCAGATAGTTCAATTGGGCGGTAGTCTTTTGATACCAGATGAAATCTCAGTAGAAACCCCTGCCACTGTACGCGTAAGTGCTGATTTGGAAAGATTAGCTAACAAATTTTCTATGCACGCCAGTTACATAAAAGGAGGCCTTACCGACTTAGGAGATGCATTCACTTTTGATGAGCGTTCATTGGCCAAAGTAAGATTCATTTATCATATGAATAAATTCCTTGCAACAGGAGTAGATTACTACTACTATTGGGAACAAAAGGAAAATGGGAATTTCAAAGCTACTCGTTATGTTATGCCTTATTTTGGTGTGAGTATTCAATTTTAAGAATAGCAGAAATCATATAAAATACTTAATCCTGCATAATTAAAAGATGCTTGAATTCATGTTTTAATGAGCACCTAAAGGTTCATAAAAACACCAATAGACCAATTCGGTGCTGCCAGAATTCGCTTACCTGAAAAGGCAAAACCGCCTGAAGCTGCAGCTCCAAGTTTGTCATTGATATTACAAATGATTTCAGGTACAAATGATAAATATTCAGTATTGTTAGCAAAAACACCATTACCACCAGCCTGTCCACCATTGCCATTGTAAAGTGAATTAACGCTGTACATTCTTATTATCCCGACAAATGAAGCAAGAGTAACTCCTGCTTCAATGCCAGCATGAAATTCATCAGAAAAACCTTTAGTTCGATTATTAAAGCCAATTGTTGCAGATGCATAAAAAGGTTTAGGATAGAAAGAATGACTAGCCTCAATCTTAACTAGCTGATTAAACTCCCCATCTCCTGTTTGAAGGATTCTCTCGGCGGATACCTCGGATGATCCCAATGGCAAGCCGAGTGTGATACTAGCTGCCATTACAATTGTCTTATCCTGAAAGAAACCATATTTTAATCCAATGTTCGTGTCACCGAATGAGTTAATCTCATCACCAGGAATGACGTTTCCGCTTTGATTGAATTTTACTTTATTCAAAGTTGATCGAACAAAAAACGGCATGTAAACCAAAGCATTCAATTGATCTGATATTCCATATTCGGCATAAAGACTTGTTGTATAAAGACTTACTGTTGGAATATCCGTGATATTACCATCCGCATCAAAGAAATGTGGTGACCTGATCACATTCTGAGCCAATTTAAAATAACCTTGATTTTTACCATAAACCCATCCCCCTCCAGCAAAAAGATTTAAGGATGAAATAGAAATGAATGTTAATAAAAGGAGTATTTTTTTCATGTCAATTATTTCAATTCTGCTGATCCAAAAGTGATACTGGCTGGTTTACAAAGAAGAATTACATATTGATAAGTATCTAAAGTAATCGTTCCATCGATGCTTGATATATCGTATGATTTCGCACCATTTGATGTCACCTCTGCAACCTCCAATCCTTGAGAACGAACTGTTGTTCCACTGGTGCTATTGGCGAGATATACAAAAGTTCCTAAGGCAAAACTTGTTTCAAAATCATCACTGAATGTTAAGGTCAAATTACCTCCTTCACTGACAAGTGTGGCGGTTCCCTGAGCATGATAAGAACCACTGCCTTGGAAAACACCAACCTTTCCTGTTGCACCTACCATAATAACGTATGGTAGGCTATTCACTCCATCAACTGTTGCCGTGATACTAGTTATCCCAGATGCAATACCCGTAACAAGTCCAGCCTGATCTACTGTCGCTATATTTTCATTACTTGAAGTCCAGATCGTTTCAGATCCGATGACAATAACATCATTTATTGTAGTTGCTTCATAATTGAGTTGTAAATTTTCACCAACACTAAGTGTTGTCTTGAGGCCATTCACGATCACTTTAGCAACGTCATTGTTTGATTCTATGACTGTTACTGCAACATAGATAGTATCCTCGGCAGGAAACAAAACTCTTACATTAGTTTGACCTTTTTTCAATCCAGTTACCAATCCATTTTCTGATACTTCAGCAATTGTTGGATCCAAACTCAGCCAGTTTAGCTTCTGGTCAGGTTCAGGACGCCACATGTTATAATGATAAACAGCTTCAATCTGAATCGATTGAGTAACCATTAATTGGATTGATTCAACATCGGCGATAATTGCCGAGTCCTTAGGATCATTTTCATAATCCGTTCCAATACATCCGCCAAAGACCAAGACTCCAATAAAAATCAATTTTTTCATTGAATTTTTTTTAGGTGAAAATAAACACTAGAATGCATTGATGACTCAAATCGGAATGTCATCTTCAACACATTTCATTGCATTTTTTTGTTATGCATGAATCTTGAGATTTCTAATATTTAAAAAAAGAGGGCTATTTCAATTGAAATAGCCCTCTTAATATTAGTATTCATAATTTATCATCAACCAGTATTTCTCATTGCTGAAGCTATTCCATTGATTGTTAACATCAAGCGTACTTGAGTTTTCTCAGCTTCAGGACTTCCTGCCTTCTTCTCTTCCCTCCATTTCTTCAGCAAAGCCACCTGACGTGTATGAATGTGTGTCATGAGTGAAGTTCTCAATAAATTAGAGTAATGGTGATTTTTTCTTCTTTTTTCAATGCCTTCACCTAAAACATCCATCAACATTTCCCTTGTGAGCTTAAGTTCCGATTGAAACATGTTCGAGAATTTCTCTTTTAATGCTTCATCCGTCACAAGAGACGCATATTGAATCATGATTTTGTCATCTGTAGCGGCAAGACTTGTATCAACATTGGTCAATACATATCTAATAAAAGCATCAAATTTGATTGTTTCTTTAAAATGTTTATAACCTTCAGGATCGCGATCTTTCAATGCTTTTATGGCTGTACCTACCCCATACCATGAGGTCATATTGTATCGGGATTGGCTCCAAGAAAACACCCAAGGAATAGCTCTTAGATCCTGCAGTGAATTTGCACCAGTTCGTTTAGCTGGACGTGAACCTATCTTGCTAGATTCAATAGCATCAATAGGTGTGGCTTCTCTAAAAAATGGCACAAATCCCTCTTCATGCATTAATGCTTCATAATGCTTCTGACTATCGTTAGATAATCTTTCAAAAATCGCTGCACTAGGATATGGCTTGCGTTCAGTGAAATTATTTCGAATTGACTTTTCTGCAGTTGTTGCCATCAACAATTCTATATTGTACTCAGCATTTACCTTATTTGCATATTTCTGAGCAATGGTCTCTCCCTGTTCGGTAAGCCTCAAAGTACCATCCACACTAGAGTGTGGAAGCGAATTTATAAAGTAATGAGTTGGCCCAGCACCTCTACTAATTGACCCTCCTTTTCCATGGAAAAACTGAATCCTAACATCAAACTGACGACCAACTTCGAATAGACTATTTTGAGCTTTGAAAAGATGCCATTGGCTTGCCATGATTCCACCGTCTTTATTGCTATCACTATAACCAACCATTATTTGTTGTAATGGACGTGAGGTCTCTTCTCTATATTGAATGAATTTGATACTCCGCTCAGTAAAAGGATGACTTAAAAATCCCTTCATGATATCTGGACCATTTTCAAGATCATCTATAGTTTCCAAAAGTGGAACTACAGGCAAGGTGCAAACCAAGCCGTTTTCCGTATGCTGAACCAATCCACCTTCTCTTGCAAGAAGATATACAACCAACAAATCAGATACGGATCTCGTCATACTCACAATCAAAGAACCTAGTGCATCTGTACCATACTTGTCAACATGATCTGCAAGAACACGGTAACACTCCAATACCGCTGTGGCATTCGGACCTAACTTAGTCTTTTGGTGTGTAAATGGCCGATTTGATTTGAGCTCCTGGTTGATGAATTCCAATCTCTCCTCTTCTGACCAATTTGCAAAATCTGTTTTTTCAAAACCAGCAGCTTCCAGCAATTGCTGAACGGCTTTGTCATGAAAATCACTATTTTGTCTGACATCAAGATGTGCTAAATGAAACCCAAAGGTCTCAATAACCCTAATGGCTTCATGTATGTCGTCATTTGCTATGGTGTTGGCACCATAGTCACGCATTGCACGCTGAAGGATTTTTAAATCTTTAATTAACTGACGTGTATCCAAATAGCAACCTGGATATTCTAATATTTCTGTTGCATGACCTCTTCTAATATCAACTGGAAGTTTGGTTATTAACATCGACAAATACTGCCTAAAACCTTCTCCCCTGTTTCGCGAAAACGCTTCCTCTCCCTTGGTCCCAAGTTCAGATAATAAAGCTTGTGAGCGCTCCCTTAATTCTTCATTTAGTTCACTTAAATCTGCAGTGAAGCTCAATCTCCTTACTAAATCTGTCAATTTTCGACGTACAACTACTAATGCATTAAGTCTTAAAGTTTTCAACGCCTCTTCAGTGACTGCTGCAGTAACCAATGGGTGGCCATCGCGATCACCTCCTACCCAATTACCAAAAGATAGTTTTGGCCAGGCCTCCAAATCATAGAGCGTATCTATGTCAAATCCCTGATCTTCCCAAGCCTGAATCATCCTTCTATCCATCACTGGAATCACTTCCGGAAAAACATTGGTCATGTAATGAAGAATGTTTCGCAGTTCGGATGGAACGTCTGGTTTTTCCAAAAATATTTCACCAGTTTTCCAAAGTCTAAAAAGAGTTTGTTTGATGTTGTGTCTAATACTATCCATCTCCTGCTTGGTGTACATCTGGTTTTCCATTTGTACAATAAGCAAATACAATTCCCGGTGGTGCTCCAAAACTGTCGCTCGTTTCGCTTCTGTTGGATGGGCTGTTAATACAGGTTCGATATGAATATCTTTTAATCTGACCGCAATATCTTTTTCATCAATATTGATATCTTTTAATTTCTTAAAATTATTTGCCCAAAGACCATGGATTGAAGAGAGTTCATCATCTTCTAAGGATCGCCGATGCTGTACAGCACCATTAATTTCGACCATGTTAACAAGCTGAAATACAAGGGAATAGAGCTGTATATGTTTTTCTGTAAAGTCTGTCTTATGCAAATCCGGCAAATCATTGATCCATGGAATTTGATCAGCCATTACCTGTTCACCGTTTTCAATCAATATTTCCCGAAGTGCCTCCAACAAAAACTTAAGATCCTTGTATGGCTTGCCTAGGGTTTTTATAAGTAGTTCTAAAGTCTCTTTCATAACTTGATTTTAATAAAACAACAAAACTGCGTTATAATTCGCAAAATTCTCAGTAAACCATTGAATAATTAACAAATAAATATTGATTTGATTTTTTTACAGTTTAAAGGTGTTGAGGTATTACCTTTACAGTTCTCATAATAAATCCCCAAAATGAATAATAGAAAATACCTCCCATTAATCGTTACAATTGCAGCGATGTTAATCATTGTGCTTTCGGTTTCCAATAGCATCTTTTTTACCATTAAATCAGGAGAAAGAGCTGTTATTTTCAGGAAATTCACTGATGGTTTAGATAAAAAGAATATCATCGGACCTGGGTTCAATTTGAAGGCACCATGGAATGAAGTTTATATCTATGATGTGACAGAAAATCAAATCGAAGAAACCATGGATGTGCTAGACAAAAATGGTTTAAATATTAATGTTGATGTGACCTTAAGATTCCATCCGATGTATGATAGCATTGGCGAAATCTATGAAACATTCCAAAGAGACTATGTAACAAGGCTCGTTATTCCTGAAGTAAGATCAACAGTACGTCAGGTAATGGGCAGATTTACTGCTGAAGAAATCTACTCAACCAAACGCCCACAAGTGGAAGGAGCAATTAAATCAGAAACAGAAGAGATCCTTGGCGCACCAGGCAATAATGTGGTGATGCGTGCCCTTCTAATCAGATCAATCAGACTCCCAGAACAGATTCGATTGGCGATTGAAAACAAATTGAAGCAAGAGCAAGAGGCCTTGGCATATCAATTCTTACTTGATCGTGAAAAAAGTGAAGCTGAGAGAAAACGGATTGGAGCTGAAGGTGAAGCTGCTGCCAACAAAATTATAAACAGTAGTTTGACAAGTGAGTTATTAAAAATGAGAGGTATTGAAGCCACTTTTCAACTTGCAAGCTCAACAAATGCAAAAACAATCGTTATAGGTAGTGGAAAAGATGGTCTTCCTCTTATCTTAGGAGGAAATTAATTTAGCGGGTTTTGATAACCCGAACGAAATTTGAATATTTTTGATTTATATATTAAGATAACAAGTTTAGAGAAGAATGTCAGATACAGCAGAAATCAGGGTAAATGGACAGATATATGAGCTTCCGCTCATCAAAGGAACCGAAAACGAACTGGCCATTGATATAAGTTCTTTTAGAGCTCAATCGGGAATAATCACTATCGATCCAGGTTTTAAAAACACAGGATCAACCAAAAGCGCAGTAACTTTTCTCGATGGTGAAAAAGGAATTTTGCGCTATAGAGGCTATCCTATTGAACAACTCGCTGAGAAATCAACCTTTGTTGAAGTATCCTATTTACTAATTTACGGTGAGCTTCCTACACCTGATCAGCTTTCAAAATTCAGAAATCGTATTACTTCTCATACACTTGTGCATGAGGATATTAAGAAATTATTGGATGGCTTCCCTTCTACTGCTCATCCAATGGGTGTGCTTTCATCACTTGTAACATCACTCACTGCTTTCTATCCTCAAAGTCTAGATCCAAACAGATCAGAAGACGAGATAGATTTAAATATTATCAGAATTTTGGCGAAAATGCCAACTTTCGCAGCTTGGGCTTACAAAAATCAAATGGGGCATCCGGTAAATTATCCGGATAACAGATTGGATTATTGCTCCAATTTTCTCAAAATGATGTTTGCACTCCCAACAGAAGAATATCATCCTGATCCTGTGGTCACAGCAGCTTTGGATAAATTACTTATTCTTCATGCAGATCATGAGCAAAACTGCTCAGCTTCAACGGTACGTGTAGTAGGAAGCTCTCAAGCAAGTTTATATGCTTCGCTCTCAGCGGGAATCAATGCGCTTTGGGGACCGCTTCATGGTGGTGCCAATCAAGCCGTGATTGAGATGTTAGAAAACATCAAGAAAGATGGAGGTGATACTAAGAAATGGATGGCAAAAGCCAAAGACAAAGATGATCCATTCAGATTGATGGGATTTGGACATAGAGTCTATAAAAACTTTGATCCACGAGCGAAAATCATCAAAAAAGCTGCGGATGATGTGCTAGAAAAACTTGGTATCAATGACCCTGTGTTAGATATAGCCAAAGGACTTGAAAGAGAGGCTCTTGAAGATCAATACTTTGTGGACAGAAAACTTTATCCAAACGTAGACTTCTACTCCGGAATCATATACAAGGCTTTAGGTATTCCACCTGAAATGTTTACAGTAATGTTTGCCTTAGGAAGACTACCTGGATGGATCGCTCAATGGAAAGAAATGAGCGAAAACAAAGAACCAATAGGTAGACCAAGACAAGTTTATGTTGGTGAAAATGAAAGAGACTACATTCCTTCAGAAAAAAGATAACAAAAAAGCCCTCGATTGAGGGCTTTTTTTATGTTGAATGGTCAAGCGAATTTCGTTTAGAATTCAACTATCTCAAATTCAGTGCGTCGGTTTTTAGCTTTTCCTTCCTTGGTATCATTGCTCGCTATTGGCTGTGTTTCGCCATAACCCTTTGATTTTAACCTTGATGCATCAATGCCAGCCAGAACCATATAATTCATCACGGCCTTTGCGCGATTCTCCGATAGCTTCATATTAAGATCATCAGCTCCTACATTATCTGTATGACCACCAATTTCGATGACCATTGTTTTATTATCCTTAAGCAGATCAACGGCCTTATTTAACTCAACATAACTCACTGGTTTTAATTCAGCCCGACCACTTTCGAAGAAGATATTATTTAGCACAACCTTCGTTCCTTTCTTGATTGGCTCTAGTGCAATATCAAACTGAATTTCCTGATAACTGGTGTCCTTAGGAATCTCAAAACTCTTGGAATAAAAGAAGAATCCTTTGCTACTTGCTGACACACTATAATCTCTACCAGCGGGTAATACAGTAAGATATTCACCACTTACTGAATTACTTTTATTGATTGCGATGACCTCACCAGTATTGATGTCTTCAATTAAAACCAATGCTCCAAGCGGTGCTTTTGTCTCAGAATTTGAAACGATACCCTGAACCACGATGGTAGGTTTAGGTTTAAGATAATCTGGAAGTTCGACCTGATAAATATCATAGTTACCATCATTGGCCTTTGATGAAGCGAAGTAAGCCACACCCTGCGCTGAGATACTGAAGTTGGTGTCATCACCACCTGAGTTAATGGGCGCCCCAAGATTTATTGGAGTTGACCATTTACCATTTTCAAAAACACAGTAGAAAATATCTGTCCCACCAAAACCTGGATGGCCTTCTGTGGCATAGTACAGGGTTTTCCCATCAGGTGCAAGATATGGACTGTTGTCATTCAGAGGTGTATTAACTGTACTTCCAAGATTTTGAGGAATTCCCCATTCTCCCAAATGATTCAATTCAGACATGTAAAGATCAGAGCCTCCATAACCTCCTTCTCTCGCTGAGGTAAAAATGATTCGGTTTCCATCAGAGCTAATCGTTGGCTGAGAATCCCAATCCTTACTATTGATGACATTACCCATATTCACTGGTTCTGTCCACTCTTTTCCGGCCAATTGAGTAATGTATAGATCACAATTACCAATAGTACCACTACCGCATCTTACATATACCATTGTTTGCTCGTCACCAGTAAATGCAGAACCAAAATCATCTCCCATTGAATTGATTGGTGATGGAAGCAGTTCTGGAGCGTACCATTTTCCTACAATTCGGGTTGAGAAATAAATGTCCTCACCAAAATCGGTCAAAGTGGAGCTATCTTCTACAAAATCAAATCCACCGGGTCTCACACTGGTGAAATACAATCTTGTACCAGTTGGGTTTACCTGAGGAGTATAATCACCATATTCACTATTGACAGGAGCGACAGGCTCTGGCAAAGAAGTAGTCGGTTCTTTTTCTCGTAAACCAGGGCTTTTTGCAACATATTCCAATCGATTTTGAATCAAATGCTGAGTCATCATCGTTCCTGGATTTTTAGGCATTCGATTAAGGAAATTCTTCAAACACCACTCAGCCTCAGGGAATTGATTAATCGCAATCAAGGCTTTACTCGCCTCATAGTAAAATGTAAAATCATAGTTCGGATTCAGACCAGCTAGACGTTGAAAAGCGACAGCTGCCTCTTCATATCTCAAACTATAATTGCATGCCATTCCTAGATAATACCAGGCTTTCTGATCACGTTCATTGTAACGGGTGGCTTCCTGAAAACTGATTATGGCTTTTTCAAGATTATGTTTGTTGTAAAACTCCATTCCTTTCTTGAAGGAATCAGGTCCTTGCGCCTCAACTTCGGAATGAAGTACGAATGCGGCTATCATGCAAAAAATTAGTTTTTTCATGGCTGTTGGTTTAATCGAATGTTGGAATTTACCTATTTGATCTTAGAATTGAAATATATTTCTTGAACAGTTAGCGATTTTATCTATCAGGAAACACCCATGATACTTTCATTTATTGAGGAAATTGATACGCACAATGTGTGTATTTGAAAGCTTAGATTGTTTTATGTTTGGCGAAAATAAAAATAAGCATGAATTCATCTAAAAAAAGTAATAACCTAAAATGCCTTTTTGCACTTGGGTTGATGCTTTTCTTTATTTCATGTTACAAGGAAGATGTCTTCGTTCATTCACCTCCAGAAGATATCTCATTGACTGAATCCGTCTATTATTATATAGATCTTAATAACCGATCAGATGATAAATTCAAAGTCAAATGTTATCTGGAAAACCTGAATGAATCCAATGGTATTTATCAATTTCCAGCTGTCGTACCTGGCACTTATAGCACCTCAGATATTGGAAGATTTGTAACCAAGTTTGAGGCATTTGATCAATCAGATCAGCTCATTCCAACAGAAAAAATCAATACCAATCAATGGAAAATCTCTGATCCTTCCTCAACTAAATATATCAAATATGAAATTTCTGAAACATGGGATCATCCTATGGAAGGTGGAGGTGTGTATCGCATGGAGGGTTCTTCCATTGAAAACGATCATGTTTTGCTGAACGCCGGAGCTGTTTTGGGATATCCGACTGGTCTTAAGGATCGAACCTATTTTATAGAGATCTCCTATCCGAAATCATGGAAAATCGGCACTTCATTGGAACGAACTAGTGAAAATGTTTATCAAGCGAAGAACTACAATTACCTTGTTGACTCCCCTATTTTACTTGGACGATTATCCGAAACCCAAACCACAGTCGACCAAACAAACATTGGCATTTACACTTATTCAAAAACAGATGCTGTTACATCCTCAGATATTGAACCTGAACTGCAATCTATCATGGCTGATGCTTCTGCATTTCTTAAAACACTTCCTGTTGATAGATATAACTTCCTATATCATTTCGAAGATTTTGCATCTGGAGCATTGGAGCATTCTTTTAGTTCCGTTTATGTACTGCGCGAGGCTTCATTAAGTGTGAATTACATAAGCTCAATTAAAAGCATCTCAGCTCATGAATTATTCCATGTGGTCACCCCACTCAATATTCATAGTGAAATCATAGAAGACTTCAATTTCGTAATTCCAACACCTTCCGCACATCTTTGGCTTTATGAAGGAGTCACCGAATGGGCATCTCACATGATGCAGTTCAGGAATGGAAGTATTACTTCAGATTATCTGTTTCAGATTTTGAAAACCAAGCATAAGGATTATAAAATCGGGGATGAAAATCTGAGTTTGCAAGAGTTGAGTTTGATATCCTACACCGAAAAAGGTGGTCAGGAATTTTATCGGATTTATACCAAAGGTGCTTTAGTTGCTTACTTATTGGATATAAGATTGCTAGAGCTTTCAAATGGAGAAAAAGGTCTTAGGGAACTGATTTTGGACTTAATAGAAATTTATGGCGAAGATCAGCCTTTTGATGATCAGACCTTTTTAGAAGACCTGGTGATTTTAACTTATCCAGAAGTTGGTGATTTTTTTGAATCCTACATTGAAGGTACAGAGCCCTTTCCTATTCAAGAATATTTCCAAAAAATTGGAATTGATTTTGATGAGCAAGAGAGCACATTTAGTTTCAATACAAACCCATCTGCAGGGCAGCAATTTTTATATAACAAATGGAGTGTGAATTTCTAAATCTTGTCCAAATTCATACTTAAGTTGCATTTCAATCCTTTTGTATTAGATTGTTTTTTTATCTCAAAAGATTCAAATTCGCTACGATTTAAGAAGTAATATCGAACCAACCCAGGAATTCCAATCATTCATGAGACACCTCCTATTTACAGACATTAAACTCCTGAATGATTACATCAATCTTCCAAAGCTTAGTCTTGCATCATTTCGGAATCAGATTCAAAACAAGCAGGCTTTTTTGACCGGCAGTACTGGTTTTATTGGAGGTTTTTTACTCAAAGAACTGTTACTGAAAAACACTTTTGAAAGTTACGTTTGTCTCGTTCGAGCGGAAGATGAATATGCTGGATATAAAAGGGTCAAGGAAAATTTATTGAGCAAAGGAACTCCCGAGAATTTAATCAATGATGAAAAAATAAAAATCGTAATCGGTGATGCCTTGAAACCTCAGTTTGGTTTGGATGATGAGATATATCACTCACTAAGAGTCGAGGCAGATCATGTATTCCATTTTGCTGCCACGATGAATTGGGTGACTCCTTTCAATCAAGACACAATAGCCAATATTCAAGCATTAAAAAACATCATTGGATTTTGTGCTACGGATAAGATAAAGAAACTGCATTATGCATCCAGCATGGGCATGTGGACATTGCTTAACCAGATAGTTGGGCCTTTAATGGAAAATAATATTCACAAGCAAGGAAATGAACTTCCCGGTGGATATTTTCAATCCAAATGGGTCAATGAGAATATACTAAAACTGGCATCAGATCAAGGTTTACCAATAAACATCTATAGAATTGGCGATGTAAAAGGAAACTCCAAGGATGGCCTTGGGGATCCACAAAATTTTGGAAATCTTGTGATGCAATATTTCATCAAAAAAGGTGTGGTGATCGATTCTGATATACCCGAGTTCAATTTCATCCCTGTTGATTTTCTCACTCAAGCAATTGCTCATATTGCGGTAAATGAAACAGGGAAAACCTACCAATTTTCGAATCCTGAGCTCGTCTCCTTTCTTGATATCTATGATGCTGCAAAGGCGGTAGGGCACGAATGCAAACTCATAAACAAAGATACGTGGCTCGAAATACTCAAAACTGAGACAAGTGATTATGGTAAAATTTTAAAGCCAATCTTTAAACCATTCACTCCAGACCCAGCTTTCCCCCCTACTTCGTTTTATAAAATTGGTGTCGACATGTTCCAAAAAAAGCATGATACTACCAATACATCTCATGCATTGAAGGACACCACGATTCAATGTCCTGGAATGCTCAGGGATCAGGTTTTGCAACGCTACATGACTCATCTCGGTCAAAAAGTAAGCAACCTATGATTAATCTTGAGCAAATCATCCCAAAAAGTATCATTCATTCTTTAGGAAGATGGCTTTTTAGTATTCATTGCTATATCGTGTTTAATACATACCTGAAAATCAAAATATCAGGAAAAAACAATCTACCTAAAGAGCCTTTCATCATTTGCAGCAATCATCAAAGTCATCTGGACGCAATCATTCTTGGCCATGTTGGAGCATTTTTCTTTTCCAGATCAGCGCTGATTGCGGCTAAGGATTATTGGTTTGATGATAAAAAGAGGTTCTTCTTCTCAAGGTTTTTTTTCAACATCATCCCAATAAACCGACAAGAAAAAGGTCAGGATTTTAAGATAATGGAGGTAGCTAGACTCATCAGGACTTTTATCGCTGAAAGAGGAAAATGTATTGTGATCTTGCCAGAAGGAACGCGCTCCGTGAATGGGAAAATCAAACAATTTAAAAACGGGGTAATCATGCTGAGTAAATCAACTGGCTTGCCAATAGTTCCTGTGTACATTCAAAATTCAGGAAAATTTTGGCCAAAAGGTTCCCTTTTTATCAGACCCGGAAAATTGAAAGTTGTTATTGGAAAACCTATCTTTCCAGAGTCTATGGCAACAACCGAATCAGCAGAAATTATCAGAAATAGCATATTATCACTTTCTCAAAATGAGCAATAAAATCCCATTTTCTTTTCGATCTCACCTTTGGGGACATGACGACACTTTCTTCGAAGTGAATAAAGATCAAGTCATCGAGTTAAAAGGCAATAGATATGAGTTTTCCGGACTCACCTATCCGAAATTTATCCCCTACATCAAAGAAGTACTTGGTGTTGATATCACGAAAGTTCAGCCTCTTTCCCCACAAGCTGAGCACCTGATTACTGAACCTATTGAGAATAAGCCCTTCATAGAATCCATTTCAAAAAAGCTAAAAGCTGATCAGCTAAACATTGATGCCTTGACCAGATTAAAAAACAGTCATGGTCAAACGACATGCTTTGAAGTGTACAAGATTGTCTATTATGGCAAACAGACCCGTCTTGTTGATTTGGTTGTTTATCCCGAAACGGAAGAAGATGCTTCCTTAATTATTGCTCAAGCTAAAGAACATAATGTGTGCATTGTTCCTTACGGAGGTGGCACCAATGTAACAAGTGCCTTGCTCCTTCCAGAAAATGAAAAGCGAATGATTGTCTCCTTAGATATGGAGCGATTAAATAAAGTTTTGTGGATCAACGAGGAAAACCAAACAGCCTGTATCCAAGCTGGAATCAAAGGTTTGGAGCTGGAGGATCAGCTGAACGCCAAAGGCTATATTCTTGGACACCAGCCAGATAGTGTGGAGTTTTCAACACTTGGTGGCTGGATCTCTACCAATGCCAGTGGGATGAAGAAAAACAAATATGGCAACATAGATGATATCGTTGAGACCGTTTACATGATTACCCCGAATGGTCTATTGGAGCAACGTGAAGGCATTTGCAGAACTTCCATGGGGATCAAACCACAAGCCTCCGTTTTTGGCAGTGAAGGTAATCTGGGATTGATTACCAAGGCTGTCGTAAAGATTCACAAAAAGCCTGAATTGACACAATATGAATCATTGATATTCAAAGATTTTGATACGGGGATATCATTCATCAAAGCACTTTCCAAAACCAACTATATCCCTGCTAGTATGAGATTGGTAGATAATTTTCAGTTGGGATTTGGGCAGGTTTTTAAAGAAGAATCAAAGGGTTTCAAAAAGCTGATGAGTCAGCTAATGATTTGGATCCTAAAAAATGTAAAGGGATTTGATCTAAAGCAAATTGCCCTTTCTACCATTGTGATGGAAGGCTCAAGAGAAGAAGTGGCATATCAGCAAAAGCAACTGAAAAAATTAGCTAAAAAGCACGGCGCTTTAGCTGCTGGCGGAAAGAATGGAAAAGGTGGCTACAATCTCACTTTTATGATTGCTTATATCCGTGACTTTTTGTTCGAATATCATATCATTGGCGATACACTGGAAACGTCGGTTCCTTACGATAAAATCAAACCAGTCATCAAAGCAGTCGAAGAATGTTATCACAGAGAATATAAGGCCTTGGGCATCAAAGCGAATCCATACATCAGTTATAGAATTCCTCAGATCTATCATACTGGTGTTTGTATCTATTTTATGTTTGGGATTTACACGGAGGGTATTCCACATCCTGAAGATGTATTTTCGGATTTGGAACACAAAATTCGAGCGACGATTGTTGAAAATGGAGGTTCAATCAGTCATCATCATGGTGTGGGCAAGCTGCGCAAAGACTTTCTTCCAATGATTACCTCACGCCAGAGTAGAGATTTGGTTCGTGGTATCAAACAAGCTACTGACCCTACGAATGTTTTTGGGATTGGAAATAATGTATTTGCATTGAATGAATAAGAGAGATTTCGTTCCTTTATTATAGAACTAAAATTTACTTAAAAAGACCATCAGATTATGAGCTACAATCTAATGGCCTTTTTAATTTTCAACCAAAACCTATTTAAGGACGAACTACGATCCGATCTAATTGATTCCCTGATTCTGATTCAATTTTGATGATATAAGATCCTGATTTCAGATCTGTCACGTTCATCTCAAAACTGAGTTTATTTACCAAACTCAGACTTATTTTTCGACCAGTCAGGTCCATTATTTCAATTGATTTAATAATTTCCTTTGCTTCAACGAATATTACGCTGCTTGTTGGATTTGGATATACTCTCAATCTAGTATCAAGATTATCCATTGCCAAGACACCAATTGTTCCCTCTATGCCTTCACCTGTGATCGAAATTGGTTCTGTTCCATTATTAGACACAATTTCCATTTGACCAGAATAGTTAGTGCTAACAGTAGTAGGTGTAAATGTGATATTGATATTTTTAGAATCAGAAGGTGCAATGATGAAAACAGATTCATCAGCAATAAAACCATTTGGCAAATTGATTGCAGTCACATTCCATGACCCATCGCCCTTATTGGTTAAGGAAAGAGCATGAGAACTTGTTTTGCCAACTTCTACAGATCCAAATTCAATGCTGGATGGTAATGTGTATTCTGGACCTGTTACTGTCAAAGTCCCTGAAACATATTCAAAAGCGTAGTTCACATCACTTCCCCCACTCACTAGAATATCATATGTTCCTTTTGGACTCGCTTCCGTAGCATCTGTTGTGGCAATCGGCAGATTATCAATAACAGCACTTGTCTCACCTAATACAAAACCAGAATATTCGATAGTTAAATCAGGATTTGACTCGCCAATATTTCTGATCAGATTTAGAGCTGTGGCAGTAAGTGTGGCCTGGGTGATAGTTAATTTCCCAGCTACCAATGTCAAGTTGTAATTGGCAGCACTCCCTCCAGAGAGAATTATATCATAAATACCCACTCCACTTGAAGCAGTAGCAGTTGTTGAAATAGTCGGAATGGTTATGTCAGATTCATCATCACCATTGATAAAACCAGCATAGTCGATGGCAAGATCTGGAATAGGATCACCGTAATGGATTGTGAAGCTCTGCGCTGTTAATGTTAATGCTGTTTTGGTACCTGTATCTGGATTAGTTGACTTAATACTTAAATAATACAAGTTAGCCGAATCACCTTTAAGAATCTCATGTATACCTGCAGCCAAGGTAACTGTCAGTATTCCAGAACTAACGCTGTAACTAGTTCCATCGATTTTAACACTTCCGTTAAAAGTATCATTTAAAACCAATGTCAAAGAGGTTTCCTCAAGTGTAGTAAATGAAATGGTAGTACTTGATTCTAGTTTGAGACATTGGGTCAATGTAAGTCCATTGTATAAAACAGTACCTTTAGAAGTGGAAAGATTACCACTAATACTCAAAAAGGAGCTTACCATACCGGAAACAGTGAAATTATGCTCCAAATCACCGACAATTCCACCAGTATTACCGCCTCCTGTGCCACCATCTCCATTTCCACCTGATCCATTACCTTCACCGTCTCCTTGGATGGCTACAATTGATGTTTTATAACTAACAAGATCAGCCTTCAATGCAGCATTTACATCATAAGAAATATCATCCACAGCATTATTAAAGATGAATTTATAATCACCTCCTTCAATTCTACCAGCATATACGATAACCTTATCTTTAGCCGCTTCTGGGCTATCTGCTGTATAGCTATACATCATTGAATTGTTTGTATCAAAATTGTTATATGTATTTCCCCCACTAGCAGAAACGACATTTCCCGGCACTGCTTCATTCCTAGATGACACAACATACGCGTCAAAATCAACTGTTGGGTTTGGATATCCTGAAGTTCCATATGGCACGAACCTTCTTTGACCAGTCATAAAATTGTTATAAGCTTTGATACTTCCTCCATCCTCTTTAGAGAATGTCGGCATATCGGAATAGTCATTTGCCTGTTTTGATTCATCATAGACATCTGTGCCTTGCATAGAAGTCAATATTGGATATTTACAATTCCGGAAATAATTTCCTTCAACAAAAACGGATGAGCTCAATGTAGAACCTACACCGTATTTAGAGTTTCCATCATAATAATTATTATAAACATGTGCTGAATAGTATCGCACACGAGGATGCCGTGAGTCAGAATGATCGTACCAGTTGTGATGATAGGTGATAAATAATCCATCGTTTGAGCCTTCACTCAGACCAAGAAGATTCGATTTCCCTGAATCCCAAAAATGATTATATGAAAAAGTAACATAAGTGGATTTTTTGCAATCCAAGGCCCCATCACCTTTCGTCTGGTCTGCATCTGATCCTGCATCACCGTAGAAGAAATCACAATGATGAATCCATATATAGTCGTTTGATTGTTGTAAGCCAATGTTATCGCCTTCATTACTATTACAATTCATAGTGGCAATATTATGAATCTCGATGTTTGTAGCATTCTTGACACGAATTCCCCAACCATCTGCTACTGCATCATCTCCAACACCTTCTATAGTAATATAACTGTTGGCATTGTTATTATTTTCAACAACTATGTCGCCACTGAGCATATAATCAAGATCCGTGATTTGCCCAACCATTCGTACAATCAACGGTCTTGTGTCTTTCCCCTTTTTAAATCCCTCCAAAATGGTTTGTAATCCTACACAAGGATTAGCTGAGGCACCAGTAACATCCAATGAAATCGTATTTTTTGTGTTTTCTGTGACATAAATAATAACTGCATTACTCTTTGGTAAACCATTCATTTGGTAAGCACCTGGTACCCTTCCATTGCTAAAAGCAAATCCAGTACGATCATTTGCAAGAACTGTAACACTGCTCGAAGTTGAAGCTGCGCTGATAGATTCTAAACCTGCTATCACAGGTACGACTTTCATTGTATAACTACCAGCCTTTAGACCAGGCACATCTGCGCGAAAATAGGTATCATAACTTCGGATTAATTGCGTATCAATTTGCTTGTCTATGATGCCTTCTCCAGAATAGTAAACATTGTAGCTTTCTGCAGATTCTAAGGGTGTCCATTTGACATAAGCGGATTCAACCCAGCCAGTTGATTGTGTTAATACAATCGATTGCGCGTACCCATTAAAAAAAAACAGCATTACGCTGAAAGAAATTAATAATCTGAGTCGATCCATCTTCTATATTATTCAAAATTTGCCATACAAATATATCATTAGTTTCATTTTTTGCGAAATTTTTATTTTAAACTGAAATAATAGGAATTTCCTAACAGAATTGTACATCCAGATTCAAAATTCAAATCGTGCCTTTA
The DNA here is from genome assembly GCA_964353015.1 of uncultured Marinoscillum sp. Classification (GTDB taxonomy): domain Bacteria; phylum Bacteroidota; class Bacteroidia; order Cytophagales; family Cyclobacteriaceae; genus JAMZMI01. Next base: position 152,862 of record CAYGUA010000007.1, read on the forward strand.
GAAATTCATTTTTTTCCATAAAATGGAGAATCAGCCTTTTTTGACATTACTTTGAAAACCATTTTATCCATAAACGAAGGAAAAAACTTATTCATCCAAACAGCTAATTTTCCTTGACCCGTAAGCACCAAATCCCTGCGTTTTTTTTGCATTCCATTGAAAACTTTTAATGCTACAGTTTCTGCAGTCATCATTTTGGATTCATCTAATTTTGATTTTCCTTGAGCCAGACCATCTGGCATCAATGCCGATCCCCTCATATTCGTGTTTGTAAAACCTGGACAAACTACCATGACATGAATCCCTTGATGTTTTACTTCCATCCTAAGAGACTCAAAAAATCCTTCCATGGCATATTTGGACGCAGCATAAGCTGTTCTGGCTGGTGTGGCTCTCCTTCCGTTAATAGATGAAATGCCTATAATAGAGCCTATGGTCTCTAAAAGATGAGGTAAAGCTTTTTTCACAAGTGATACAACACCCATAAAATTTACCTGCATGATCTTTTGAAACAAGTCCAACTCCATGTCCCTAAATAAGATTCTCATAGATATGCCAGCATTACATATGAGCACATCAAGTCTGCCGAACTGCTCAATTGTTTTATCTATTAATAATTGGTTGTCTTCATCAGAACCAGCATCAAGCTTTAATCCCAGAGATTCGATGTTGTTTTTCTTCAAAACATCCGCCACTTCATTGATTTTATCCTGATCTCTTCCAGTGAAAACGACAGCATAACCTCTTTTTCCAAACTCAAGGCAAAGTGCCCGCCCTATTCCATCTGATCCACCTGTAATTACAACTACTTGCATTAATATAATTTCATTGAGTCTCTAGGTAAAACTATCTGAATTTTAGATCAATTCGGATTACTTAAGTGTTCACCTTCCAATAGTTTCATTAATTCATCAGATTTATGCAAATTCCAAGCATATTTTCAATGGAAATTCACAAGAAACTTCAGCCTATATGGAGCAGTCGCTCACAAATAGAAACCGAATAACTTCAATTGATTTACTGCGTGGTGTGGTAATGGTGCTCATGGCTTTGGATCATGTTCGTGATTATTTCCATTATGATGTTTTCTTTTTTGAACCAACTGATTTAGATCAAACATATCCTGCCCTCTTTTTTACACGATTTATCACTCATTATTGTGCCCCTGTTTTTGTCTTTCTGGCTGGAACTTCAGCATATTTTGTCGGTCAACGCAAAGGAAAGAAGGAGTTATCAATTTGGTTGATAAAGCGTGGGATTTGGCTCGTGATCCTTGAGATAACTGTTGTGAGGTTTGGTTGGTTTTTTACGCTTAATTTCAAAGAGGTAGATCTGATGGTAATTTGGGTATTGGGTCTCTGCATGATTGGGTTGGCAGGATTGATTCATCTACCAAAAAAAATTATGATCCCAATCTGTCTGTTTGGGATTTTCGGTCATAATCTCACTGATGGCTGGCAGTTTTCCAACCAATTATTCAATAGCTTTTGGATTTTTTTACATGTATTTGAAAGCATTGCAATCAATGATCAAATCGCAGTTTTTATTGCCTATCCACTAATTCCATGGGTTTTTGTAATGCCTTTGGGTTATTATCTCGGTGAGTTGTATATGCCTGAAGTTTCGCCCTCAAATAGACATAAGACATTAAAGATTATTGGATTCAGTATGATCGTATTATTCATTGCACTGAGATTCTTAAATTTTTATGGAGATGCTTATAAATGGAGCGAACAGGAATCTTTGGTTTTCACCATCATGTCTTTTCTTAATGTATCCAAATACCCACCATCGCTTCTTTATCTCCTTGTGACACTTGGACCTGCAATGTTATTCCTGGCTTTTGCAGAAAAATGGCAAGGCGCCACCGCACAAAAGTTCATCGTTATAGGTCGCGTGGCGATGTTCTATTATCTGATTCACTTATATATTATTCATCTTGGAGCGTTATTGGCCGCATATCTTACAGGATTTGATCCAACCTTATTGATCATGGATCAATGGATAAGTTATATCTCTGATTTAAAGGGTTATGGGTTTGATCTATGGGTAGTCTACATCGTGTGGATCTGTTTGATAATTGGATTCTATCCCGTTTGCAGATGGTATGATAATTACAAAAGCAATAACAGAGATAAGTGGTGGTTAAGTTATTTGTAATAAAGGTTTTTTATCTGTATTCGACATCAATAAATAGGTTTTTTACCTAGAATATCCGCGTTTTACGTATTTTTTCAATTTAGGGAAATCTCTCTTACATGACTTCAGATTCTGTGCAAAATTTGTATTGAATCAAATACCAAAGTCATGAAAAAGCCAAACATAATTATCCTTCTATTTTTTATAGTTTTTGCATCTTATGGACAACATATCACCATGAGTCCAATGGTGGAACGTACAGTCATCAACACCAAATTAGGCTTTGCCGGTGGATGGGCTTATGAATCTGGTTGGGAAGTAGGTGGCTTTTATCAAGAGGAGACTGAAAAACCTCAAGTTTATGAAGCCTTACTTCCCAAGTATTATGAGCGCGTATTTTATGGAGCTTATGTACAGCATCCTGTTTATAAATATGATTGTAACGTTTTATCTCTTAATGTGAGAAGTGGGCTTGTGAACGACAAGAAAATTCTAATCGCTCCTAGTTTGAGATATGATATCATGATGTCAAAACGAATCAGCTTTGATGTTGGATTGGGAGGTGCTGCATTCGGAACCAAAACATTTAGAGCAACAATGTACGCAGGAATCAAATTTCATTCCTGATGATTTTTCACCCACTTAAAAAATGACTTAAATCAGTTATCCCATTTACATTCAGACGGCTATATACTTGCACATACTTTAAATTGCAGTAGGTTTTAAACTCAATTAAATATGAGCAAGTCGCTAAAATTAGCAATAGCTGTAGGCATTCCCATTCTAATCCTTCTTGTCCCCACTTCATTTTTTGGTCTACAAGGTTTAACAATCGTTGAACAAAGGGTAATCGCCATTTTTTTCTTTGCAGCTCTATTTTGGATTCTGGAACCTATTCCTGTTTACGCTACTTCCCTTTTGATCATTTTTCTTGAGCTGATTATGATTTCTACTAAGGGGTTAAATTTCTTGATTCATCCTGCAAACTCTGAGAACACAGGCATTTTGCTGGACTATCATGAGATCATGAACACATTTGCATCACCGATAATTATTTTGTTTCTCGGTGGTTTTTTTCTTGCAATGGCCGCAACCAAGTATAGATTGGATCAAAATCTGGCTAAAGTATTACTAAAACCATTTGGAACCAATCCCAAAATGGTCATCATGGGCGTAATGATTATCACAGCTATTTTCTCAATGTTTATGAGCAACACTGCTACCACTGCTATGATGCTTTCAATACTTACTCCTGTTTTGGCAGTATTTCTTCCCGGAGATACAGGTAAAATTGGATTTACATTGGCTATCCCAATAGCAGCAAACATTGGCGGAATTGGAACCCCGATTGGTACTCCACCAAATGCAGTTGCACTTAAATATCTGACTGGTAGTAATTATGTTTCATTCGGCGAATGGATGATGTTTGCCATTCCTTTTGTAATGATTCTGCTTTTGGTAGCTTGGTTATTATTAATCAGTTTCTACCCGGTAAAAACTGAAAAAATCGAATTGAATATCAAAGGTACCTGGTTAAAGAACCCAAAGGCTTATATTGTCTATTTCACATTTGGTTTTACCATTCTACTCTGGTTAACAGACTTTATTCACGGGATGAATTCCTATGTAGTAGCCATGTTGCCAGTGGCAGTGTTTTCTGGTTTGGGGATTATTACAAAGAATGACCTAAAAAATATAAGTTGGGATGTATTGTGGCTTGTTTCCGGAGGTATTGCACTTGGTTTAGCGCTCGATTCCAGCGGCTTGGCTTCAAGACTAATTTCAGCCATACCTTTCAATTCGCTTTCTCCAATGTTAATTGTTGTACTGGTGACTGTTGTAGCAACTTTGATGGCCAATTTCATGTCGCATACAGCATCAGCTAACTTATTACTGCCGTTAGTTGCTGCATTGAGCGTATCCTTGACTAGTATGGCATCATTTGGAGGAAGTCAAATGATAATCATTGCAGTAACGATATCGTGTTCCATGGGGATGGCTTTACCAATCAGCACACCACCAAATGCACTTGCTTTTGCCACTGGCACAATCAAAACCAGTCAAATGGCCAAACCAGGAACTATCATTGCCCTTGTCGGTCTTATGCTCAATTATCTATTGATGTATGTGATGAATATGCTGGGTTTTTTCAACGTGTAACGATATGACAGAATACATTGACTTTAAGTACATCAAGGATCACTTCTTTTCAGATAGTGACAAGGTGATTATTGTCAAAAAAGGCGATGTGATTCTAAATTATAATCAGAAAAACACACGATTATACCTTGTATTAGAAGGTAAGTTTTTCGGTTTTCTAAAAGACCCAAAACTTGAAAACTATCCTATTTTCGAAGCAACCAAGAATAAATTTATAGGCGTTTACAGTTATTTTTCGAAGCAAAACTTGAGTTATTCCAGAGTTGTGGCAATAGAAGATTCCAAAGTAGCTTATTACGATACAGCCCTTTTGGATCATGATCAGGCCGAATTGGAAAAATTGATGCCATTTCTGATGTCGGTTGTTGTGAATGAACTTTATTCACGTCAGCATTTTACCAAAAAAATGGCCATTGATAAGCAGGAGGATGTCCAAAAGCTACTCAAAGCCGAAAAAATGGCGACACTCGGACAAATGGCAGCAGGTCTCGCCCATGAACTTAATAACTCAATAGGCGTAATCAACAGTCATCTCGAACAGATCAAAACCTTTATTTCATCTTGTGTTGAAGCAAAAGATGGCGCTGAAATTCATCAGTATTTCAAATCCGGAATGGAGGATGGTCAGAAAATATCAAGTTCAGATGCTCGAGAAAGAAGGAATGAATATGAAACAGCCTTGCGAAAATTAAGTACTAATCAAATTAAGAAACTTGCACGAACAGGTTTGGATCCTAAACTATTGCAGGAGTATATAAAAGATAGTTCTTCAAAGGCTGACGAAGTAATTGAAAATTGGGAACTAGGTTGCATCCTACATGATATGCAAATTGCTGCAAAACACTCTAGCCATGTGGTGAGATCAGTTAAGCAACTTGGTGTTGCGGAACACCAATGGTCAAACAATGTGGACATCAATGAAACAATAAACGAAGCAATGATTATTGTTCAAAATATGACCAAAAGAGTGATTACCCATATTCAACTTGGAGAACTTACGAATACTGAAGCTTGTGCAGGTGAGCTTGTGCAGGTTTGGATCAACCTGATAAAAAATGGAATCGAAAGCATGATCCAATCTGGCACTTCAAACCCTGAATTAAAGATTATCACTCAACAAATAGATTCATTTGTACATGTGAGCATCATTGACAATGGACCTGGAATCCCTGAAAAAATCATGACTAGAGTTTTCGAGCCAAGTTTTACTACTAAAGTTGGTGGCTTGTCATTTGGATTGGGTCTTGGACTTTCCATCGTTCAGCGTATCATAACCGAGCATGATGGAACTATTGAAGTGACCAGTAAACCCGGAGAAACGAATTTTACAATCAAAATACCCTTAACCTAAAAGTCATGGAAAAACTATTCATTATTTGCGTAGATGATCAACGTGAAGTGCTGAGTGCACTTACATCTGATCTGGAGGTTTTCGAAACGCATGTCAATATAGAAGAATGTGAATCGGCGAATGAAGCATGGGATTTGATCGAAAAAATAGATGAAAATGGGGATCATGTCGCCTTGATCATTTCTGACCAGGTAATGCCTGGGAACTCAGGTGTAGATCTTTTGAAAAAAGTCAAACACGATGGTAGATTTAGTAAAACGACTAAAGTATTGTTGACTGGTCAGGCGACACATCAGGATACCATTGAGGCCATTAATAATGCAGGGCTCGATAATTACATTGAAAAGCCATGGAATAAAGAATCGCTTCATGCTATTATAAAAAAGCTTCTGACCAAATACGTCATTAGTTCAGGTCTTGATTACAATGAATATATCGAAGTGCTGGACAATGTAAAACTCTATGAGTTATTGCGTGGAACTACAGGTTGATGGTTCATACAAATCAAAATCATCACGTTGACCTAGCTTTATTTCAAAATTGGAATTATAAGGTTAAACAAATTTGATTCAAATTGAATTATTGCATTACAACTTGATTTACATCAATTGGCAAAATAATTTAAAACTATTTAAATAAAACTCGGAATATTCTTTCAATTTTATAAAATTCGCATTCTAAGTTTTTTATAAATAAAAGAATATTGTGAAGAAAATATATTCCATCTTGTTTTTGCTGGTCGGCTATAAGTCACTTGCTGGTGCCGAAAGTGAAATTGATTCAGGAGCTACTGCTTGGATGCTCACTTCAACCACACTTGTATTGTTAATGATTCCAGGATTGGCGATGTTTTATGGTGGTTTAGTTCGAACCAAAAACGTATTAGGCACCATGATGCACAGTTTCACTGCTATGGGTATTATGACTCTTCTTTGGGTGATTTGCGGTTATAGTATGGCCTTTGGACCCAACATATTGGGAGGTTGGTTTGGATGGAGTGCTGATTATTTTCTATTGAGTGGAATTGACACCACAATAATTGATGGTATTCCAGAATACGTTTTTGCCATGTTTCAAGGAAAATTCGCTATCATCACTCCGGCCATTATCGCTGGTGCATTTGCTGAAAGAATTTCATTCAAAGGTTATTGTGTTTTTATTGGGATTTGGGGCATTCTGATTTACAATCCACTTTGCCATTGGGTTTGGGCATCAGACGGTTATTTATTCAATCTTGGAGCCAATGGAGCGATTGATTTTGCTGGAGGCACTGTTGTTCATATCAGTGCTGGGGTAAGCGGACTAGTTGCTGCCATTTATTTAGGTGCAAGAAAAATGCATCCACACCTGCCGATGCAACCAAATAATCTAGTAATGACTATGATTGGCGCAGGTTTACTTTGGGTCGGTTGGTTTGGCTTCAATGCCGGGAGTAGCATTGGAAGTGGTTTGAACACCGCACAGGCATTAACCATGACTCAAATTGCTGCAGCTGCTGGCGCAATCTCATGGATCATTACAGAAAGCTTACATCAGGGAAAAGCGACCGCACTTGGTTTTGTTTCAGGTATTCTGGCAGGTTTAGTAGCCATCACTCCTGCTGCCGGAGTTGTTCAGCCAATTGGAGCAATTTTCCTTGGATTGGTTTCGAGCATCATTTGTTACTTGGCAATCATCGTTAAAAATAAATTAGGTTATGATGATACACTTGATGCTTTTGGTATTCACGGGGTTGGAGGAATAGTAGGAGCTTTGTTACTTGTGTTTTTTATCCGCGAAAGCTGGATGGTAGAAGCTGCCGCTACTTCAGGAGGAACATGGACAATTATCGATCAACTTGGCGTACAGATAATGGCTATTCTAATTGCAATAGGATATGCAGGAGTTGGTACCTTTTTAATACTCTTTTTGTTGAATAAAATTATACCGCTCAGATCAACCGAGGAAGTAGAAATGAAAGGACTAGATAGCTCCTATCACGGTGAGAAAGGTTATGGTATGATTAATCCAAGCTAAAAAATATTACGACATGAAATTAATTATAGCCATTATACGAGAAAACCAACTAGATCAGGTGCGAGAATCACTGATTGAAGCTGGCATATCAAGAATTACTGTGAGCAATGTCGCCGGACATGGCCGGAGAATGACTGAAGAAATCTATAGAGGTCAAAAAGTCATTCCTTCAATGGTATCTAATATTAGATTAGAAATTGCCGTAAACGATGATTTCAAGGATATTACAATCAATGCAATCACTAGCGCCACGGAATCCAACGATGGAGAAATGATTGGCAGTGGAAAAATATTTATCCTTCCAATTGAAGAATGTATTAGGATAAGAACCGGAGAAAAAGGTTCATCTGCAATTTAGAATTTAACTATCTTTGCCATTCATTAAAAGGTTGCCTTGGATTTCTATGACGATAGTTATGCCGGGGCAACCTTTTATTTTTTTTGCGAGGTTGATCAATCTTTTTATTTACAATCCGTTATCTTAAAAATCGTAAAACGTTTTAAGATATGTGCACTTTCAAGTTTCCCTCAATTTTATCGTCATTTTTAGTTGCTTTCCCTGCAATTCTCAATGCCACTCACATAAAAGGCGCAGAAATTATTGTCAATGCAATTGACCAGCAGTCCTTAAGTGTTGCAATTACTGTGGTTGGTTATGTTGAAAAGGATGCCGGCTTTTTGTTTGGCGGAGGCACCTTGAATTTTGGTGATGGATCTGAAATACAAGGGCAATTTGAATCTGAAATTATAAATCTTGGCGATAATCTTGATAAAGTATCATTCACCATTATACACACCTACTCTTCGATCAATGGTGCTGGATATTTGATTAGCTATTCGGAGATTGGAAGAAATGAAAATCTCATGAATGTAAATAATGGATCTCGTTATCCCTTCTATATTGAATTATTATATGTCATAGATCCATTTTTAGGAAGAAACAACTCTCCTGTTTTGACCTATTATCCAACTGAAGATGCAATAGTTGGTGAAAAATATTCATTCAATCCTACTGCTTTTGATCCAGATGGAGACAGTCTCAGCTATCAATTGATCATACCCAAAGTAAATTCCGAGAATATAATTGATGGATATCAATTTCAAGATTCTCCCCAATTTTACTCCAATTTTGAAATAGCCAGCTTGGATGGAAATCCTGCAACCTTGACTATTGACTCAATAAATGGCCATCTTATTTGGGACTTACCTGCGGATATTTTTAACTCTAAATCAGAAAATGAATCCAATGATTTCGAAATTGCTATTCGTGTATTAGAATGGCGAAATATTAATAATACATGGTTTCAAATGGGATATATTGTAAGAGATATGTTGATTTCGGTTATTGATCCATTTAACAAACGTGTGATTTTAAATTCACACGACTTTCACGAAATAAGTATTTACCCAAATCCCTTTCAAAGCAATTTTGTTATTGAATCCTATGAGACATTTCAATATACCATCTATGACTTCTCGGGAAAAAAAATCGATACCTCGCATCAAATCATTGAAGGCAAACATCAATTTGGAGATTTCCTCGAACCGGGTGTCTATTTTTTAAATATTCGAACAAATAATGGATTGTCCCAAACATCTAAAATCATAAAATCGAATTAGCAAATCCCATGTTTTTTTATGTTTAACTTTAATATCACAGCAACAAGTTTCAAATGAGACTTTCCAAAATCATCTTTGCCTTAATCTTTAGCATACTGTATTCATCCATCTTCTCACAAGATCTGTCAAACGACTCCATAGTTCAGTCCCTTCAAAACCGAATAAAGGTGCTCGAATTAACCGAGATCGTGCAATCCATGTCGCAAAGATCATTACTAACACCTGGTTATCACTCTGATTTAAAAGCACTTATAGCATGTCAGGCATATCTATTTTGGAAAAAAAACACAACTGAAAAATTCGTTTCTCATCTCAATGTTTATTCGGCACTTCATTACGCCAACAAATATTTAAAATATGATTCATCCATCATGGACTTCAGCTATAATCAGATCTTGGGGCACAGTGAAATGGTTGCTTCCGTTGAGTTGGGTACTGGATCTTATTTCTATTCTGCCGGGTCAGATGGTCGCGTTTTGAGATGGGACATCAATAATCTGGCAAGTGTGCCGTTGACCATTTTTGATGGTGGTGATTTGATCCGATCTATTGACATTAGTTCTGATGAGCGTTTTTTAATGATCGTCACAAAAAATAGAGGTATTATCATTTTAGACCTAGGAGAAAAATTGCTTGGTGATATCAGTGAACCACTTTATGATAAAGAGCTTGTACAAGCAGCCTCATTTCTGCCCGACAAACTAGCCTACCTGACGGTCAATCGTAAAGGTGAAATTAAACTAAAAGGCTACCAATATGACACCACTGCCATAGGTCGGTCCACATCAAAGGTTCTTTCTATTGCCATCAATCCTGAGGATTATCAATTTTATCTTGGCACTGAAGCAGGCGAAATCAATAAGTTAAATGAGGCTGGAGAACAATCCAAAATCATCTTTGAGAGAGCTTATGCCATCAATGCCATGGATATAAGTGATGATTATAGCATGTTAGCAATCGGCAGAGAATTAGGTGATGCGGTCATTTGGAATCTGAATACTCATGAAGCGATCAGAGTAATCTCTGGTCATCAGTCAGCTGTCACTGATGTCGAGTTTAGCCCTGATGGGAATAACTTATTAACTTCAAGTCGAGATGGCACGGCCCGAATTTGGGATATTAAAAACACCAGGAAACTTCCGATCGTGCTCGACGATCATCAGGATTGGGTAATGACTGCTGCTTATAACAGGGATGGCAGCCAAATTATCACTGGATCAAAAGATAATTTTATAAGAATCTGGCAAGTAAATCCTTCAAATTTGGCTGAACGAATCTGTGAACTGGTTGATAGAAACCTGACACCTGAAGAATGGCTCGAATATGTTGGAGAAAACATTCCTTATCAGCAAACATGTCCGCTAATCGATTAATTTCGTGGTTTAGAAAAAAGCCACGTTTTGATATTCGATCACAATCAATTTGACTTACCAATAATTGAAGTAGTAGATGAAGTAAAATCCAATCTCATCTCCAATAACACTTTGATAGTTAATGCACCTCCAGGTGCCGGAAAAAGCACCTTACTCCCACTTACTCTTTTAGAAGAATCATGGCTCAAGGGACAAAAGATTCTCATGTTGGAACCAAGGAGATTAGCAGCCAGAACGATCGCATCCCGAATGTCCGATATGATTGACGATCAGGTTGGAAACACTGTTGGATATAGAGTGAGATTTGACAACAAAGTTTCAGATAAAACCAAAATAGAAGTACTTACTGAAGGCATTCTCACCCGAATGATCCATTCAGATAATTCCCTTGAAGGGATCGGCTTGGTGATTTTTGATGAATTTCATGAGAGAAGTATCCACGCAGATGTAGCCTTAGCATTATGCCGAGAAGCTCAGCAAGTTTTGCGGCCTGACTTACGAATCATGATCATGTCCGCAACATTGGATATGCCTCAGCTTACTTCTCTACTAAAAGCACCAGCCATAGTAAGTAAAGGAAGGCAATACCCTGTTGATGTGATATATTCTGGAGAGCAGGATTTGATGTTATTACCAGAAATGACCGCACGTACCATCATCAAAGCAACCAAAGATCATCGAGGCGATGTGCTCGCATTTTTTCCCGGTGAAGGCGAAATCAGAAAATGCGAAGAACTATTGAGGCGTGAACTCAAAGGATTTGCCATCCATCCATTGTTCGGACAACTACCTCAAGGAAAGCAGTTTGCAGCCATTATGCCAGATCGATCGGGAAAGCGTAAAGTGGTATTAGCAACCTCCATTGCTGAAACCAGCTTAACAATTGAAGGTATTAAAATCGTGGTGGATACAGGGTTTGGTCGTACCTCCAAATTTGATCCTAAATCTGGTTTATCTAGATTAGAAACTGTACAGATCTCAAAAGATTCCGCTGATCAAAGAGCAGGAAGAGCCGGGCGATTGTCAGCGGGAGTTTGCTACAGAATGTGGTCAAAGGCGACACAATCGAGATTAGATGACCATCGCACACCTGAAATCATGGAAGCCGATCTTACCTCATTGGTTCTTGATATGGCTCAATGGGGAATCATGGATATCAATCAACTAACATGGTTGACTTCTCCACCGAAAGGCGCGTTGGCACAGGCAAGTGATACTTTGCATCAACTCAATGCGCTTGAGCATGGCAAAATCACCGAACATGGTAAAAAAATTCACAAACTACCTTGCCACCCAAGAATTGCACACATGCTGCTGGAAGCAGAGGAACATCATTCTTTGGCTTTAGCAACTGATATTGCGGCTACTTTAGAAGAAAGAGATCCGCTTCCAAGAGAATCAGGAATTGATATCAATTTGAGAATTGAAACATTAAGAAGATTTCGTGAAGAAAACAGACTGGGTAAAAAATTTGGCAGAATAGAAAAAGTTGCAGAATCCTATCGCAGAATGTTCAACATCGATGCTGGCAATGGACCGGTAGACTCATACGAAACCGGTTTGATACTTTCACATGCCTATCCGGAAAGAATCGCTTTTGCCCGACCGGGAAACAACGCACAATTTCAATTATCCAATGGCAAGTATGCCATGGTGGGTCATCGTGATGAACTAGCTCATGAGCCCTGGTTGGCAATTAGCCACATTGATGCCCGCGACGGAATGGGAAAGGTTTTCATGGCCTCTCCTTTGAATCCACGAGACCTTGCCCCTATGGTCAAGGAGCGCGATGTTATCACCTGGGATACCAAACGTGGCGGACTTATTGCGACGAGAGATTTAAGAATTGGAAGCATCGTACTCCAATCCAAGCCGCTACCAGATCCTGATGAATCTAATCTAATATCAGCCATTTCCGAAGCTATCAAAAAAGAAGGAGAACAGCTGCTTGACTTCAATGAAGATGTACAACAATGGCAAAACAAAGTAATGTCTTTGCGCAAATGGAATCCACAAGACGGATGGCCAGAAGTGAGCACCTCTACGCTTTTGATGACAAATATAGAATGGCTGGCACCATATCTGGAAAGTGTCAAAAAGCCAGAAGAACTTAAAAAAATCAACTTGTTGGAGATTTTGCACCACAGTCTGGATTACGAAAAACAGGACAAACTCAACAGACTGGCACCACTGTTTATAGATGTTCCAAGTGGTTCTCAAATCCGACTTTTCTATCGTGAAGATGGAGAAGCGCCCATTTTGGCCGTTCGACTTCAAGAACTTTTTGGATTGGCTGATACACCAAAGGTCAATGGAGGCAGTTTAGGTGTTTTAATCCATTTACTTTCACCTGGATTCAAACCTGTTCAAATCACTTCTGATCTGGGCAGCTTTTGGGACAATGCCTATTTTGAGGTTAGGAAAGATTTAAAAAGAAGGTATCCAAAACATTCATGGCCAGATGATCCATGGAGTGCTGAGGCGGTAAAAGGTGTCAGGAGAAAAGGGTAAAAAGGATACTAAATATCCCAGGCGTCATTTAGTGTATTGATTGCGAAATAACCCGTCAAGTCAAATTGACAAGGCACAACAGAGACATAATTATTGGCAATAGCCCATTCGTCATTGTCTTCGCCTTTGTCATGATTCACAAAGTTTCCAATCATCCAAAAATAATTGCGGCCATGAGGATCCACACGTTGATCAAATTCCTCTTCCCAACGGGCATTGGCCTGTCGGCAAATCTTAATTCCTTTGATCTTCTGATTCTGAGCGGGCGGAATGTTCACATTGAGCGCTATTCCTTTAGGAATACCTTTGCTGAGAACTTCTCTGGCAATTTTTAAAATATATTCATCCACATGCGACATATCTGCATTGGGATGATAATCACAAAGTGAAAAGCCAATCGCCGGAGTTCCTTCAATTGCTGCTTCAATTGCTGCGCTCATTGTACCTGAATAGAGCACACTAATAGAAGTATTGCTCCCATGATTGATTCCACTCACTACCAAATCGATTTTTCTATCTTTCAAAACATGATGCTTGGCCAGTTTCACGCAATCTGCAGGAGTTCCACTACAATCATAAGCATCTACACCTTCAAAAATTCCATTTTTATTGATCCTCAAGGTATTGCCAACAGTTATTGCATGCCCCATTCCTGATTGAGGACTATCCGGCGCTACCACTACCACTTCTCCTAGCTGAGTCATTAGTTCTACTAATTTTTTGATACCCGATGATGTTATTCCATCATCATTAGAAATAAGTATTAAGGGTTTTGACATATTATGAAAAGGCTATAGAGAATTATAAAATGCTGTGATACGGATCAGATCGCGAATATCATTCGGATTCAATTTATTCTTTTTAATAAAGCTGTTGACCTGAGATTGTTTTTTTGCCATTATGACCAGTAAATCAGCTTTTCTTCCGATGTAGTAAGTGATTTTTCCTTCTTTGTTTAGAAAATAATATGAATAAACAACCACCTGTCTCATATAAGTTGTCCCATATGGATTACCGGCAGTATTGATTGATTCAGTACCGATGGATTCCCTCGAAAGTAATGAGAGTGGCCCTTCATATACCAATTCAAAAATCACCGGTATTTCATAATCATATTTGATCTTATAAGGAATGGTATAAAACTGGCGATAGTTATCAACTATTTTATCAAATATCTCAAAGTAAAAAACTGTATGACTGCTAAACGATTGGATAACATTGTTTCTGGAAACCAACACGATATTGGTTTCCATATCATATTTAATAGTCCCACGAACAGTATCCTGGTCCACAGTAACCAGATATCCATTATGCCAGATTTCACTAGAAAATTTCTGTGCATGGACTATAATTGAAAAGGAAAAAACTAAAAGAAATAGACTACTTCGCATTCGGATTCATTGATTTCTCAAAATCTCGTGCCCCATTTTATCACGCTTCGTTTCAAGATATTTTTGGTTGTGAATATTGGGAACCACTTCTATTGGAATATTCTCTACAATTTCCAGTCCATAACCAATCAATCCCACCCTCTTTTTAGGGTTATTAGTGATTAGCTTCATTTTAGTAACTCCCATTTTTCTTAGGATTTGTGCGCCAACCCCATAATCCCTTTGATCCATTTTAAATCCCAAATGTTCATTGGCTTCAACTGTATCCATACCGCTTTCCTGCAAGCTATATGCCTTCAGCTTATTAATTAGACCTATCCCTCTGCCCTCCTGATTCATGTATAGCACAATGCCCTTACCAGCTTTTTCCACCATTTGCATGGCGCTGTGTAGCTGATTGCCACAATCACATCTATAGGAACCAAAAATATCACCTGTAACACATGATGAATGCACACGTACCAAAATCGGCTCTCCTGGTTCCCATTCCCCTTTGTACAAGGCGATGTGATTATCATCTGTATTGGTCTGGCGAAAAGCCTTCAACATGAATTCACCATGTTCTGTTGGCATTTTAATCGTGATCTCTTCTTCTATGAGAGATTCATGTTTCATCCTGTATTCGATCAAATCACGGATGGATACGAGTTTAAGCTTATATTCGTCCGCTATTATCCTAAGATCAGGGACTCTGGCCATTGTGCCGTCTTCCTTCAGAACTTCAACCAAAACACCCGCTGGTTGTAAACCAGCCAAACGGGCCAAATCAATAGCTGCTTCGGTATGTCCAGTTCGTCGCAGTACGCCACCTTTTTTTGCTTTGAGTGGGAAAATATGTCCCGGTCTACCAAGTTCCTCAGGTTTTGTTTCAGAATTGACCAAAGCAAGAATAGTTTTTGATCTGTCTGAGGTAGATATACCAGTTGTAGTTCCGTATCCTTTAAGATCTACTGAAACTGTAAACGGAGTTTCATGAACCGCGGTGTTTTTTCCCACCATCAAATCCAAACCCAATTCTTCACATCGCTCTTCAATCAAAGGAACGCAAATCAAGCCTCTACCCAACTTAGTCATAAAGTTGATGATTTCAGGCGTTACCTTCTCTGCGGCACAAATGAAATCGCCTTCATTTTCCCGATCTTCATCGTCAACCACTATGACTACTTCACCCTGTTTTATTGCTTCAATCGCTTCTTCAATCGTATCTAATAACTTGTCGGTATCCATTTGTTTTTTTTATTACTTCACAGTCACATTACCCAAATGATGGGCTATATCCATTTCTATTTTCTTCAATTCATTCAATTCATCCAGAATTTCATCAATTTCCTGATCGTTTTTTTGATCCCTCAATTTCTTGCTTTCTACTTCTATCAAATGCTGCACGATTCTGAACTTTAACCTCAATATATTGGAATATGTTACATCCTTTAAAAGTTCCACTTCTTTCGGAACATGTATTTTAAATTTTTTCTCCCAATTTTCGCTGATCTCATATCTTGGAGTTATCAAATCTACCACCACCCGTTTGATCTCCTCTGATCCGTGACTGAGTAAATACTCACTATCTATCAGCTCACCTTCCTGTAATCTTTCCTTTATGATGTCAATTATTTTTTTATAAATCGGATGAGTAAACTGAATTTCTTCAATTTCTGACAAGAAGTAAGATACCAGCTGCTCATCATCAAGTTCCTGATTTTTGATATGACTTTTGCCATAATTCATCAGTACCCGAATGCTTTCTTTTTCCTGAAGTTCAATGATCTTGACGATATCCAACCGATCTACAACCTCAGGCGTGCTCATGATCAAATCCGAGATTGGCATTGGTTCTGGACCTATACCTTGATCACTTCCTCGGTTTTTGTCCTTGTTGCGCTGAATCAAAATCTTGTTTTGCTCAGCTATCAACACACCTTCATCAATCTCCAGCAGGTCACTACATTCTTTCAGATAAACCGTACGCTTGATGGGGTCATCTATTTTGGCAATTGAATTGACTAAATCCCTGATTATGCCAGCCTTTTTTACAGGATCATTCTTTGAATCTTCAAGAAATAATTTAGTTTTGAACCGAATGATATCCTGTGATTCACTTTCAATGAAATGCTTGAATGCACTGGTGCCCAGCTGCTTAGCATAGCTATCAGGATCTTCACCTTCAGGAAGGGCAACAGCCCGTACATTCAGACCACCTTCAAGAAGCATGTCAATTCCTCTTATACTCGCCTTGATTCCAGCAGCATCACCATCGAAAATAACAGTAACGTTTTGAGTAAACCGTTTGATTAATTTTATCTGATCTTCTGTGAGGGCTGTTCCTGACGAAGAAACAACATTTGAAATGCCAGCCTGATGCATACTGATCACATCAGTATATCCTTCTACGAGATAGCAATTATCCTCCTGACGGATGGATTGTTTTGCTTGAAAAAGGCCATAGAGAATTTTGCTTTTGTTATAAAGATCCGTTTCCGGTGAATTGATATACTTGGGCTGCTTCTTATCAGTAATAAGAATTCGTGCACCAAAACCCACCACTTTTCCGGTGACATTATGAATCGGAAACATCACTCGATTCCTAAACCGATCGTAGGTCTTGCCTTCTTTGGCAATGATTAAACCAGCTTCTTCAAGCAATTTCTGATCATAACTTTTCGCTAAGGCAGCCTGCATGAATCCATCCCATTTGTCCAAACTATATCCTAGCTCAAAAGTGACCAGCGAATCATTGCTGACTTCTCTTTCTTTAAAATAGCTCAAACCCACCGATTGACCTTCTTCAGAGTTTAGAAGTAAATCATGAAAATAATCTTTGGCATAGTTGAGGATAATGTATAAACTCTCGCGTCTGTTTTGAGCCTGTTGTACTTCATCAGACTGCACTTCATCTTCCTGAATTTCAACATTATATTTTTTAGCGAGATATTTAAGCGCTTCGACATAGCTGAGACCATCCACTTCCATTACGAAGGTGATAGCGTCTCCACCTTTTCCAGAGCTAAAATCTTTGAAAATACCTTTAGACGGCACCACATAAAATGATGGCGTTTTCTCATTAGCAAACGGACTCAATGCCTTGTAACTTGACCCAGATCGTTTGAGCGTCACAAAATCTCCAACCACCTCGACAATGTCGACTCTGTTTTTTATTTCTTCAATTGTGGCGGGACTGATCATAGGTATTTTAAAAGAGATGCAAATCTAATTTTTTAGAATGAAACCCACGACCTATTGTACTTGTTATGCACATACAATTAATCTGAAATATGAATTCATGCCAACAAGTAGGTTTGAGGTGTAGTTTGGCTTGATTAACATTGCAGTGGAATTTGGATCAAAACATAAGAGTATAAGAAAAGCATGGAATTAAGTAGAGAGCACGTTCTGAAAGCATTGAGCAAAGTACAGGATCCGGATTTGAAAAAAGATTTGGTGACACTTGGAATGATTCAGAATATAATGATTGATGAGTCGAAAGTGAGTTTCACGGTGATGTTGACCACACCTGCCTGTCCGCTCAAAGAACTCATAAGGAAGGACTGTGAAAAGGCCATGATCGAATACTTTGGTGAGAAAATCACCGTTAGCATCGAGATGTCCTCAACAGTCACCACTACACGCATAAACACTCCTCTACTTCCCGGAGTAAAGAATATCATTGCCATTTCTTCAGGCAAAGGTGGTGTTGGAAAGTCTACTGTGGCAGCTAATCTTGCCGTGGCTTTGGCCAAAACTGGCGCCAATGTAGGATTGATTGATGCTGATATATTTGGACCTTCAGTTCCGACCATGTTCAATTGTGAGTATGAACAACCGTCAGTAACCGTAATAGATGGCAAAAACATGATTGTTCCCATCCTACAATATGGGGTTAAATTGATGTCAATCGGTTTTTTATCTCCTCCTGAAAACGCTGTGGTTTGGAGAGGTCCTATGGCTAGTTCGGCTTTAAAACAATTTCTAGGAGATACTATTTGGGGAGACCTTGATTATCTATTAATCGATCTACCTCCTGGAACAAGTGATATTCACTTGACGTTGGTACAAACCGTACCTGTAACAGGTGCCGTAGTGGTGACAACTCCACAAAAGGTGGCTTTAGCGGATGCTAAAAAAGGTCTTGCCATGTTTAAGCAGCCTCAGATCAATGTACCCATATTAGGAATCGTTGAAAACATGGCTTATTTCACACCAGCTGAACTTCCTGATATGAAATATTTCCTTTTTGGAGAAAATGGAGGAAAACAATTGGCTGAAAAGTTTGATGTTCCTTTACTTGGCCAGATTCCAATTGTTCAGAGTATTAGGGAAAGTGGAGATTCAGGCTATCCTGCTGTATTAAAAGATGATATCACAGCAGATGCCTTCAATAAACTGGCAGAGTCATTCGCTCAGCAAGTCGCAATAAGAAATGCTAGCTCACAGAAAACTGTGAAAGTAGAACTAAATTCGTAAGCAAATACGGACATGGAATTAATAGAACAAGTAGAAAACGCATTAGACCATATCAGACCATATCTGATTGCCGATGGTGGTAATGTAAAAGTGCTGAGCATTGATGAAAACAATGTTGTGAAGCTCGAATTGCTAGGAAACTGTGGCTCATGCCCAATGTCAACAATGACTTTAAAAGCCGGCGTAGAAGAAGCAATCAAGCGCGCTGTGCCCTTAGTAACCAAAGTTGAGGCTGTCAATATTACAACAGCTGATGATCCACATGCCAAACTGCCAAATAACATGAATTAAATGAGGTTTTGGCTGGCATTAGTTATCCTTTTTCCAATCCTCCTTTCTGCTCAGAAACGATGCGGTAGTGATAGCATATTATCAAACCTCCAAAGAACCGAATCCAACCAAGAGTTTTCGGATTGGTTAGCCAAAAAAATTAACACAAAAAACACTTTGAGGTCAACTAGCCAAAGGTCTCATGATCTACTTGTACCTTACTTAGTTCCAGTTGTTTTTCACATTATCCACAGTGGTCAAAACATAGGAACAGGACCCAATCTCACAGATGATAAAATCATCGAACAATTGGCTATTTTGAATGATGACTATAGTAGAAACAACGCAGATCAAACAAATACGCCAACAATCTTTGAAGATGTAGCAGCAGACACTGAAATCAGATTTGTGATGGCAAAGCAAGATCCAGAAGGTTTACCGACATCTGGAATCACGCGTACGGAAGTAACTCAAACTGGATTTAGAGACAGTGAAGGACCGGTGATTTCTTCCATCATCCAATGGCCTCCAGAAGACTACATCAATATTTATGTGGTCAATCTCACCGAATCACTCGGTTTTGCCATATTTCCATTCACTGATTTAGATGGCTTAGAAAATGAAATTGAGAATATCGCAGATAAGGATGGTGTGTTCCTGAGGTATTCTTATGTAGGATTTAATGACGCTTCATCCCTGGCATTTACAAGCTACGGCAGAACATTGACGCACGAAATGGGGCACTACCTTGGTCTTTTACATGTCTTCCATAACGGATGTTCTGGAGGCGGTGATTATTGCTCAGATACTCCTGCTCAAAGCAAAAGCTCGTTGAATATGAGCTCTTGCGATAATATCCCTAGTACAGCTTGTTTTACAGGTGAGAGGCCTATGATTGAGAATTATCTTGATTATTCGGATGATGAATGCATGAATTTATTCACCCAAAATCAAAAAGAAAGAATGCAGGCCGTTTTGGATTTTAGTCCTAGAAGAAAAAGTCTGCTCTATTCCCCTGCATTGAATGAGGTAGTTATTGCTGCAAATGATTTGGGGATTCGTGAGATCAGGTCTCCATTAAAAAACGATTGCTCAGGAACTTTCACACCATCTATCCAAGTGCGGAATTATGGATCCAATGAAATCACCAGTTTTAAAATTTCATTGAAAAAGAATCAACAGGTAATTGAGGTAGCAAATTTTAATCAAATCATTGCTCCGAATGAAACCACAGTAGTAAGCTTTTCATCAGTGAATTTAAATGCCGTCACATTGACTGAAATTGGTTTTGAAGTAATAGAAGTAAATGACGGAATAGACGGAAAATCTTCAAACAACACCGATGAAATCACCCTCAATCCATCTGAAACGAAAATTTTACCTTACAACGAATCTTTTTCGACCTCAAGCAATCCGCTTTCTCAAACTGAATACGGAACTACATCGCAATGGCAAATAGTTACAGCACCTGATTCTTTGGCCTTAAATAAAGCCGCAGCAATCATGTTTTATGACTTGCAAAAGGATATAAACTATGGAGTGAAAGACATGCTATTCACCGATGTTTTAGATGTCTCTTCGCTAAACTCTGCTCAATTAACCTTTAAATATGCCTATTCAGGAAGGCAGATAGACAGCTTCCTAGACGAGTTGATAGTGGCCGTATCAACGGATTGCGGCAGTACTTTTTCCTATGAAGATTACATTTTCAGTCGTAAAGGAAGCAATTTGATCACGACCACTCGCACTGAAAACAGCTTCGCTCCTACATCAATTGCAGACTGGGAGCAAGTGGATATCAACATCACGCCGTATTTAACTAATGACTACATTCAGTTGGCATTTATTGGTGTAAATGCAGGAGGAAACAACATCTACATTGATGACATTACTGTGAATTCCACGAATCTGGCTTCTTATGATGTGGGCATTCGCAGGGCGACCAATGCATCTGTAGTCACCTGCTGGGAAGACATCTTTCCTACGCTAAACATTAGAAATTTTGGTTACGAAAAAATAACTAAAATGAATGTCGAAATTTCTGAAAACGGAAATACATATGTAGACACCATTCAAAACCTGAATATCAAATCCGGCGACTCAAAAGATATTACATTCGATTTTAGAGAGCTAAATGAGGGCGCCAATCAATTCGCATTCAAGATCACTGCTCTCAACGATAGTATAGATAAGCAGCCTGAGAATAATGCATTCAATTACAATGTTTACATAGACAATAGCAAAGACACCATCCCTATCCGTGAAAATTTTGATCGAACAAATAGCAATTGGATAGTCAATGAAATTAACGGAGAACCACTTTTTGAATATAAAAAATTGAGTGGCCACAACATGACATTAAAAGCAACTGCCTTTGATACAGGGCGCGTCGGATCACAAACGTATTTGGTGAGTCCTAATATAAATACTGGTGATTATCCTACAGGCGCCATAAGATTTAATGTTGCTCATGCTATCAGGCCAGGATATACAGACAATCTAAAGATCTTGCTATCGGTAGATTGTGGCGCAAATTATAATTTTGAAATCTATAACAAGAACTCCAGTGATCTCACAGAACTTATTTCTACTGAAGAGTGGACCCCTACCGCATCAACTGACTGGAAAACAGAATTCATAGATATTTCCGAATACATGATTTGGAACAATCTGCGAATTGCCTTTGTTTTTACCAATGGCCAGGGGAATAATCTCTATCTCGATGATATAGAAATGCTAACATCAAATGATCCCTTTCAAATAATCCCTGAGCTGAATGTCGCCGTTTATCCAAATCCTGCTGACGGGTTATTTTTTGTGACTTTCAATTTACCAGTCAAGCAAAAGATAAATATGAAACTTGTTGACATGTCAGGAAAGGTTGTGATCGACCATGACTTTAATTCAGCTTTGAATCAGAAATATGAAATAGCCACACCTTCACAAAATGGATTCTATCTGATTGTATTGCGAGGACCAGACCTCAATATTGTCAAAAGATTATACATCCGATAAATAAAACATTCAATCAGTTTATTTTTACCGACTATGAGGATCGGAATTATTTTTGGGGGCCAATCTAGGGAGCGTGAAATCTCATTTGCCGGCGGACGAACAGTCTATGATAATCTAAATAAGGCGCTTTTTAGTCCTGTACCAATTTTTATTGATAGTCTCGGAAATTTCATTTTACTTGACTGGCAGTTTCTATATAAAGGCACAATTAGGGATTTTTATCCTGACGCCAATCTCACTCCGAAAAGTGAGCATTTTTTCCAGATATACGCAGAATCTATTGCTTTTGACAAAGATGTTATTGAAAAAAGTATAGAAAAGATCGGAAGAAAGATTCAACCTGAAGAACTCAAAGATCTGGTGGATTTCGCCTTTTTAACATTGCATGGTTCTTATGGAGAAGATGGCAATATTCAGGGCATTTTAGAATGGTACGGCATTCCATATTCTGGAGCTGGAATTTTACCGGGAAGCATAGGCATTGATAAAGGCATCCAAAAAGACATCCTGAAAAATGCTGGATTTGAAGTGCTAAAAAGTGCAACAATTGATCGTGCTGAATGGATCAACTCCAAAGAAAAAACCATTCAGAATATCAAGTCCAATTTTGAATTTCCACTTGTTGTCAAAGCACCACATCAGGGCTCGTCCATTGGTGTGAGTATCGTTCAAAACGAGTCAGATCTTGAAAATGGAATCAATAGATCCTTCTTTATTCAGGATATAGAATCACAAGATTGGCAAGCCAAGTCCGACCAAGAAAAACGAAACTATCTCGTAGCATTTACAGATATAAGAGATGGTCTTGGATTCCCCGTCATTGCTGATAGCAAGCGCATTTACCACCCCGAAGATCTTTGGATATTACTTGATAATGCAACTGAGAATACACATTTGGAATCACCAGATGGAGAATCCCTTTTATTGATTGAATCCTTCGTTGATGGAAAGGAGTTTTCGTGTATAGTTGTTGAAAATGAGGATGGCATCCCGTTGGCACTGCCCCCTACTGAAATCAGGAAACCAAGTAATATTTTTGATTACCGTTCAAAATATCTTCCTGGTATTTCGAGGAAAATCACGCCAATAGAACTTCCCGAAACAGAAATTGAAAAAATCAGAAGTGCTGCAGAGAAGCTTTACACTGACTTACATAGTCAGGTTTATGCGCGCATTGACGGATTTTATACCAATGATGGGAGTATCATTCTCAATGATCCAAACACCACATCTGGCATGTTGCCATCATCTTTCTTTTTTCATCAGGCAGCTGAAATCGGGCTCAACCCTTCACAATTCTTGACTTTCATCATTGCAAGTTCGCTCAAAGCAAGATTGAAATCTGGGAAAAACATATTCCTAATCAATTCACTGATCAATCGACTTGATAATGCACTAAAGGCTGATTCCCAGCAAAATGCTGAAAAAATAAAAGTCGGCGTTATTATGGGCGGATTCTCCTCGGAGAGACATATTAGTGTAGAAAGCGGAAGAAACATTTACGAGAAATTGGCCTCTTCTGATAAATACATGGCCATACCTATATTTCTCACAGGTGATGAAAATAACCATCTGATGTATCAACTGCCAATAAATGTCATGCTTAAAGACAATGCGGATGATATAAAGGATAAAGTGCTGAATCATAGCACCAAGGTTCATCCAGTGATTGAGCGGATTCATGAACTGGCGCAATCAATCCAAAACAAATTTGCCTATCATGGATCCACTCAACTTGAGGAAGTGAGTTATGAAAATCTAAAGGATAAAATTGATTTTGCATTTATCGCGCTACATGGCAGACCAGGGGAAGATGGAGCAGTGCAATCTCATCTGGAAAAGCATCAGATTCCTTATAATGGATCAGGCATTGAAAGCTCAAGAATTTCAATAAATAAGTTTGAAACCAATGAACTTTTGGCTCAAAATGGCATCCTTGTAGCCAAACACGCATTATTATATGAAAATGATTTTCTTCAAAATCGAGATGAGTCATTGGCAAAAATCGAAGCAGATTTCTCATATCCGTTTATTGCTAAACCTGCAGATGATGGTTGTTCATCTGCAGTGAAAAAGATAAAAAATTCAGCTGAATTGGTCGCTTTCTGTGAAATGATGTTTAGAAGCACGGAAGCTTTTCCAGAAGGTCCAAAAAACGTATTGAAGCTTAAAAACAATGAAGAGTTTCCACAAAAGAACTATTTCCTAATTGAGGAGCTCATCTCACCAAATGGTGCTGATCGCTTTATGGAAATCACTGGTGGCATGCTCACAAGAATGGAGGAAACTGGTAAAATTCATTACGAAGTTTTCGAGCCATCTGAAGCCTTAGCCTCAGGCGAGGTTCTTTCTCTGGAAGAAAAATTTCTCGCTGGTGAAGGACAAAATATTACTCCGGCTAGATTTGCTGAAAACCAAAATGATTATGCAAGAGTGGCCAATGCAGTAAAGGCAGTGCTTGAAAAAACAGCACAGACCATCAATGTGGAAGGCTATTGCCGAATCGACGCTTTTGTGAGAATCTTTGAAGAAAAGATAGAAACAGTCATTATTGAAATCAATTCATTACCGGGAATGACACCTGCGACGGCAATTTTTCACCAAAGCGCCATCAATGGGATGAAACCGTATGAATTCATCGATGAAATAATAGAATATGGTTTTGCAAAACAAAAAAGGGATGCTGTTTCAGTCTGAACAAAAATGAAGATATTTGAGATTCATTAAGTTCGCTCGTTAATCTACAAAAGCACAATGGCCAAAGAAAAAACCTGGAAAGACCTCCTTCTGCATATATTTTTAGTTTTTGGAATAGGGATCACGGCGGTATTCGTTTTCTTTTATGCTTATCTGCCTATCACCACCAATCATGGTGAAACATTGACGGTACCGGATGTGCGAGGTGTGACTTTGGATGAACTTAAAGATTTTCTTGAAAGCAGAAATCTGAGATATGAAGTTACTCCGGATTCGGGTTTTTCAGCATCAGCTAAACCACTTGCCGTATTGAAGCAATTTCCTTTGCCCAATTCCAAGGTGAAGGAAAATCGCAAAATCTATGTGACTTTAAATTCTGAAAAACCACCATTAATCAGAATGCCAAAACTCATCAGTGGATCAGTTAAAAATGCTCAATTAATACTTCAAACCTATGATTTGAGTTTAGGAGAAATTATCTACGTGCCGGACAGAGATTTAAATTATGTATTGAAACAGCAAATAGATGGTCGCGAGGTTTTGGAAGGTGAAAAAATTCCAAAAGGATCAAAAATTGATCTGGTAGCTGGTGATGGCTTAGGACAGCAAAACCTAGAATCCCCAAATCTGATCGGACATGATCTTGAAAGCGCACAAATAGCCATCATTGGCTCAGGTTTGAAAATTGGTGATATCACACACGAGAAGACAAATATCGCCGTTATTGAAACTGAACTAGAAGATGGAACCATCGAAACGTCAGAAATGAAAGTAAGCCCTGGTAGCATCCTTAAACAAAGTCCCAAAAATGGCCGCAATATGAAATTGGGTCAGAAAGTTGATCTTTGGGTTTATACACCTGATTCCTTAAATGTGAATCCTTCGCAGCTTGACAAATTCCAATGAGAGCAACTATTCTCGTCTTAATTCTTTTGATTTCCTGTGCAGTTTCGGCTCAGCTTAAAATAATTCCGCTTAGATACAATGGCACTAGCAATTCAAGAATCGTATCACAATCACAATCTACAAGAGTATTGAGTCTACCATTTTGGGATGACTTTTCTCAATCATCCGGCTCTCTTGATACGTTACTTTGGAAATCTGGTGTTGATGTTTTTGTCAATGATGGACTTGCCAAAAATGCCCCTACATATAAGGTTGCAACTTTGGATGGTTTGAGAGGCGATGGTATAGCTCACGATATCCTAAATGAGTTTATCGGTCTGGCTGATAGCATGGCCACACATTATATAGATCTTAGTTCTTATTCGGTTGCAGATAGCTTGTATTTAAGCTTCTATTGGCAACCTGGCGGCTTTAGCGAACTGCCTGATGTGGAAGACACACTCTCGCTTCATTTCATCGATGCAGACTCCACATGGGAACGAGTTTGGTATGCTAATGGCGGTTTAGAAACGCTCAATGATCATTTTATCCAAACCATTTTGCCTTTGGATAGTCAGAAATATTTTCATGAAAAATTCAGGTTTAAATTTCAGTCAATAGCAAGACAATCCGGTCCATTCGACACCTGGCATTTAGATTATATCTATCTCAATTCAGCAAGAACCAAGCATGACACACTTCATTTTGATCGGGCGTTAACGGGGAATTCCACTCCTCCTTTTGCTCCATATAGAGAAATTCCAGCGCATATATTTTTCAAGGATCCGGGCCTATACTTAAAACCACAATCGATATCAACTTCAAATCTTGATAATACACCACATTCAGTTAAATATTATTATAAATTAGAAAACCTTACCAATCAGGAAGTTTATTACGATCAAGAAATCGCTGGATCAATCACAGATATTTCAGGACTCGAAATTGTTAATATTCCTGGCCCATTAGATGTTGTAGTTGATCCTCAAATTAATCCACTGGATTCCCAAATCTTTCAATCAACATTTTACATGTTCACTGGGGACAAAAATATTTTTGAAGAAGTAAGTGGTACGGATACTTTGTTTTCAAATGTAGACCTGAAAAAGAATGATACCATTAGTCAAAAATATGGCATTGATAATCACTATGCCTATGATGATGGTACAGCTGAATATGCAGCAGGTATCAATGTGAAGAATGGTAAACTAGCTGTAAAATTTGCAATATACGAGCCAGATACTCTTACGCATATTGACATACATTTTCCTAACATAGATCCTGACGCCACAGGCAAGTCGATTAATGTAATAGTATGGTCAAATTTGAAAAACAACATTATACTTACAAGTCAGGCATACAAAATCACTTCAAATACAAAAATCAATGAATTCAAAAGGATCAAACTAGAGCGAACTTTGCTAGTGCGTGACACCATTTATGTTGGTTTTCAGCAACTGGTAGAAGATTATATTGGTGTAGGTTTTGATAAGACCAACCCAGATGCGATGAATAACATTTATTACAATACTGGAGATTCATGGACTGAAAACAACCGATTGGAAGGAATTTTCATGATACGCCCTATTTTCAAGTTTGACAGCACTTTCATTTTGTCTCGCAAACCTGAAATTTCTCAGCTTGCTATTTATCCAAATCCTTCAATTGGCATCATTAAACTGAGCAAGCCTGTACAGGAACTCAATATATTTGACCTCAGCGGACAACTTGTATATCGTAGTGATTCAGGACAAGTTCACGATATTTCCTTTCTTGAAAATGGAATATATGTAGTTAAAGTATATTCAGAAAATGTAAGCTATCAGTCTCGTTTAATTCTGAAAAAATAGCTACCAAATCTTAACTTGTTTATTAAGTTTTGAAATCATCTACTCCTATATGAGGTATCTCTTGACATCATTATGGCTGTGTGGATTTTATGAAATCCAAGCGCAATATCCATGTGAAAATGGCTTAGCCGAAGGTAAATATCCCTGTAATCAAATGACGATGCTGGCACATCTTAGTCCCTCTGATTTGGATGCACACATTTTGGGTGAATATTATCTCAATGATATCTGGGGCTGGACCGATCCCGAAACCAAAAAAGAATATGCCATTGTTGGCTTGGTTGATGGGGTAATATTCATTGATGTGACTATCCCAACTGAACCAATAATCCTTGGGAGATTAATGGAAAGTCTTGCAGCTTCAGGAAGACAATCATCAGATCAAGCCATTCTACATGGAAAATCATATTGGAGAGATATCAAGACATTTAAAAATCATGCATTCATTGTCAGTGATTTAAATGATGAGCATTCCGGTTTACAAGTATTTGATTTGACAAAACTTAGAAATCACGATGGCATAACACAAAAGCTTTATACAGAAGATGCATCTTATGACAACTTTAATCGAGCACACAATATTGCTATCAATGAAGCTACGGGATATGCTTACATAGTTGGCAGCAGAACCGGAACAGAAACTTGCAATGCAGGACTACATGTGGTAAATATAAATGAGCCAAAGTCCCCTCAATTTGCCGGATGTTTCGGTGATGATGGATACACCCATGACACCCAATGTGTAATCTACAAGGGACCAGACACCAATTTCAACGAAAAGGAAATTTGCTTTTGTGCCAATGAAAATTCCTTGACGATCGTAGATGTAGAAGACAAAAGCCAAATGAACATGGTTAGCCGAACTGCTTATGATCGGGTTACCTATGCTCATCAGGGATGGCTCTCCGAAGATCACCGATTTTTCATTATGAATGACGAATTAGACGAAGAACAGTATGGATTCACTCCCCGCACATTGATTTGGAATGTGGAAAATCTTAATGATCCTATATTGATCGGTGAATATTATAATAATGCCAAAGGAATCGACCATAACTTATATACACATCAAAACATGGTATTTGAGTCAAATTATGAAAGTGGCCTGAGAGTACTAGATATGGATCAGGTTTCAAATGGAAAATTAAGGGAAATTGCCTTTTTTGACACGTATCCACAGTCTGATGATATTGATTTCGCTGGTACCTGGAGCAATTATCCTTATTTTGAAAGCGGAACAATTGTTGTTTCTGATATGGTGAACGGGCTCTTCATTTTGAAGCTTGAATTGAGTGAAGATATTTTCACCTCACAGCCGAGTGATGTGAATGTTTGTGGTCAGAATACTATAGAATTTTCATTAGAAACAAATACTTCTAATTTGAATTATCAATGGCAGGGATATGACAAGGTATATTACAATTTGTTGGATGGAGACGGGATTTCGGGAGCATTAACAAATAAAATGTCAGTGCCAATTACCAAATTCTCTGAAGGAGATATAATCCGCTGTAAAATCACCGATGAATCGGGAAGAGAGTTTTACTCCTATCCGATCACTTTTAATTTAGACGTTCCCTTAGCCACTTCCCTATTCACCTTTAATTCGAAACAGGAAAGCGAGACTGTATTTGAAATTACATTTACAAACCAAAGTATAAATGCGGATAGTTTTGAATGGGATTTTGGTGATGGTGAAACCTCTACAGCAGAGAATCCATCACATCAATATTCACCTGGCTCGTATGTTGTAAATCTCAAGGCTATTAATTCGTGTGACACGGCTATTTCCACTCAAAATATTGATTTACTTCTTCTTTCCACTAACCTCCAGAGTAAAATCTCCATATTCCCTAATCCAGCGAAATCAACATTTGTAATTTCAGGTAATTCAACAGGGGAAATCAAAATCTATGATTTGTCCGGACAAATAAAGTCAGTCAACAAGATAACCTCTGAAGAAAGGATGATCAACATAGTCAATTTGCAAAAAGGCCTCTACTTTGTTGAATTCAACGACACTGCGAATGATACAACACAGAAATTTAAATTAATCAAGGATTAAGCACTGAGTACAAATGGTGCAGGGCTGAATGACAAAATGAAAATTATCATGGCGATTATGCCTATTATTTGACGCCCAATTGTCATAGGTTCATTGTCGATCACAGGTGGATGGTAAATGCCAATAAATCTTCCTAATATCAACGAAAACAGCAGCCAACCTTCATATCCATCCAGATCAAAGGCTGTGTGAATCACAAACTGGCTAGCCATCATTAATGCTGCAAAAGTCCATCGATCTTTTGTTTTCCCAAACATTGAAAATGCACAGAGATATAAAAAATAGGTGTAAGCAACTATGATGAACAGGAAATTTAAAGAACCTGAAACACCTGTATTTTCCATCATACCAATATCAATCACTCCAAGCCCTGCATAAAACACAAATATTGTAAAGAGTACAGAAGAGATTTTTCTAGCCAGTTCATTGCCAAAGATTCCGAATATCACATGACCGCCATCCAACTGTCCAATTGGCATCAGATTTAACGCCGTAAAAAATAACGCCAGCAAACCCGCTAATAAATAAGGATTATGCATGATTTCTTCTTTGTTCGGTATTCGGGATTTATCCGAGACAAAATATTTTTCTACTATCACAAACAAAAGCGGCTTACTAAAATACATACTCGGATAGCCAGATTCAACCTGAAAACTGCGGTAGGCCCATTCGCCTTCTTTTCCCTCCTGTATAAAAACAATAGAATCCTCTGCCCTGCTTCTTAAATATCTCAGAGAATCTTGCTGCCTACTGAATTCATAGGTATATACATGTTCAGGATAATCCAATCCAAAAGCCTCATACTCAGGATGAATTTTGAAAATATGATTGGGTTCAGGCAAATTGGAGTATCCATAAAAAATCACAAAAATGGCAACAAAAAAACCTGCAATTGGACCAGCCACCCCTACATCGAAATAATGCCTTCTGGATCTAATTTTATCCTTAATGCGGATGAAGGCACCCATTGTTCCGAACGAAGGAGAAACTATAAAACCTAACCAAAGAGGAATGTAAAATGGCAAAGTGACTTTGATACGATGATATCTGGCGGTAAAATAATGCCCAAACTCATGGCAGCTTAAAATAAGTAAAAACGGAATCGAGAATTGAAACCCATCTTTAAAATCTTGCCATGACATTAGATGTTCTTCATCCACAAAAAACAGAAATTTAGAATACATCCATTCAGCTCCTGCAATGGTCGTGGTAATGATCGTAACAATGAACAATCCAATTTGAATCAACCTTGTCTTGTCCTGCTTATCCATTTGTACTTAGTATTTCAAATATTTGATCCGGGTATTGCACCTGGATTGATTTTAAACCTGCTTCTATCGCGGCATTTACATTTTCTTGCTTGTCATCCAGAAATAAAGCTTTGGCTGGTTCTGGGGTGAAATGATCAATGACATACTCATAAATTGATTTTTCGGGCTTTCTCAACTTAATATGGTGCGAGTAAAGCACATGATGAGCAAAGTCAGTAAGTTTTTTTCCATTTTGTTCATTGTGAATCTTGGTCTCAAAATAGATTTCGTGCATTTCATTGGTGTTGCTTAGCACCATCACTTTGAAATTCTCTTGAAGGGTTTTCATGAGATTCAATCGCTTTGCTGGAATCTCTCCAATCATCAAATTCCAAGCTTCAATAAAATCATTTTCGTAGATATTACTTCGCAAAAAATCATTTGAAGCATCGATAAACTCCTTGGTTGTCATCAATCCCTTCTCGTATTCGATAAGCAATTGAGTGTCTTTTATCAGCTCAGGAATACTTTTATTGGAGTCTCCAACAAGTGATTCAAACCTCTGCAAGACAAGTTGTGGGTTTAAGTCGACAATGACTTGACCGAGATCAAAAATTATTGTATTTATTTCTTTTAGTCTTATGGACACTTCTTTGTATTATTTGCAGCAAATATCTAATATTGCACTCCCAAAACAAAAGCAGATCGCAAGTCTGTTTTTAGGGGGCCTATAGCTCATTCGGTTAGAGCAACTGACTCATAATCAGTAGGTGCTTGGTTCGATTCCAAGTGGGCCCACTCCTAAATATCAAGCAGTTACGATTTAGTTCGTAACTGCTTTTTTATTTAGTACTGTCTTAACAAACA
>CAYGUA010000008.1:0-172407 GCA_964353015.1 uncultured Marinoscillum sp.
ATTGAAAATCAATAAGATAGCCGTGTGCCAACACTTAATAAGCGTTGGCACACGGGTATATAGTGCACTATTCACTATCTGTTTCAATCCAATTCATTCCTCCAAAATAACGGAATATCCTTTCTTATACAACAGGGTAACTGTGATTTTGAATAAATCCAATTCAACTTTTATTCAACACAGGTGCGCAAACAAAAAAAGGTCCGAACCATGTCCGAACCTTTAGATCAATGGCGGTGAAAATATTTTATTCGCTTATGTTCCAGATTTTGTCATAACCCATTTCCACTTCTTTGGCTCTCAGCGTGGTGATGCCACTTTTCAATGCTTCTATCATCTGCTTGTGACTGCATACACGCAAAAGCTCTTCCTTGCTGGCTTTCAGCTTTTGTTCATTGTATGGCTCGCCAGTAGTTCGGATCACATAGCCATCCAGATAGCGACCGAGCTTGCTGTTGTTGGTTTCGTCCCGACCGGAAATGCTGATACTCAATCTTGGGATCAGGATGATATTTCCTTCTTTGTTAGCAGCTACCTGCAAATTGTAATCTAAGCTTAACATCCCATCCAGCTCACCTGCAGCTTTCATCATGTTCACCTGAGGATTGTCAGAGGTAAGATTTGTAGATGTGGCACCCAATATTTCGGAGATCTTTTGCGGATTTATTCGATGTGTTCCCTTATAGTTGTTTCTCACCACAGATTTGTTCAACTCTTCCTGAGCAGGAAAGAGTCCGCTGTATTGAGGTGTTCCTGTGACATTTTCCACCGGCACAAAATCAATGTTGTATTCTGATTTGAAAAATTTCACCAAATCCTTATAGATCACATCCATCACATAATCCCAGCTTTCTTTTGGCAGCTGCGGAAATTCGAAGGTTGTAGTTGTGATGGTGGTCTGTGTGTATCTGGTGTTTCCTACCGTCCATGAGGAGGTACTTTCTTTGGTTTCCTCTTTGAATGTATTGGCGGTCATGTTAAAGGAAACCAAACCCAATTTTGAAGCTTTTGATATTGGAATACCTGTAGTAGCATTGGGTTTGTAAAGCTCATAACCCAGGGTTTTGTCGGGTGAATTTCCAGTGATTTTCAAAGAAGCCATAATGCCTTCATCCTGCTTTCCTTTCACGATCACTGGCAAGGATGCATAAGCCGTGGTTTTGATTTCAGATGTTGCTACCTGACCCGGATTCTGCTCAGAACCATAATCGTCTTTGGTCTGAATTTTTTCACGTTCCAATATGATCCAGTTTTCACCTTTGTTGAACTGTCCGGCATTGAGCTGTCCGGCTATTTCCGGATTGGCCAAAGCTTCCTTAGGTATCGTCACCTTCACCTCTCCTATTTTGTTGACAGGGAAATCCGCAAAATGATTCAACGCACGCGCACCCATCACATCTGTAATGAGTGATACACGAATGCGAGTATTTTCCGATCCCGGAGGATTGAAATACACCAACTCTATGTCATTATCCAAATCAAGAATGGGCAGGGACGTTTCGCCATTCACAGTGATAATATCAACGCCTGGAATCTCCTTTAGCGTGAATGAAGCTTCATCACCCGTGATGGTTTTCACCTGGATATTCACTGGTTTTGAAGGAGGAATATTGAATACCTTGACATAGGAACCCAATCCAACGTACTCCATTGGCTCCCCGTCACACATTACTTCACCATCTATTTCCAGCATGCCCACTCCTTCCATTTTCAGGAAGGTGATGAACGCAGCATAGTCTCCTTCTCGGGTTCCTTCAGGATAAAATTTGGATTCGGAAGTTTTGATTTCTGGCGGGTAAACACCGCACACCATTCCCATTTTAATGGAAACAGCTTCAAGTTCAGCTGTCTTAGCTGTCATCAGGTTGCCAGCAAGCTGACCAAGTTTTTCACCCAGGTTAAGCTTTGGTGGCTTGATGTTTAGTTTTTTCTTGGCTCCATCATCCTGAGCCGAAAGTTGAAAGATGACAAGAGTCAATGTCATCAAGATTAATAATGATTTTTTCATGGTCGATTTTTAATTTATTTCAATCAAAATTAGACCAAAGGCCAATCTAAAATCATCGCATGAAATACTCATATTGACATACCATGAGGAGGGTATTTTCAACTATTTATCATCAGAAATTTCCGATCAAACAAATGTGCTAAAAAACACATCTAAGGAATTACACCCACTTGAAGAACTATTTAAACTTCTGATAAAGTCGCTGCTGCAAACCATTCAAATCCACTTCTCTACCCTGTATGAAAGAGTAAATCAAAATATTGCTGCGCATATCCAGTATATCACCTTCAGAAATAAGGATATTGGCATCCTTTCCTGATTCCAATGATCCGGCTTTATCATCAATGCCTAAAATTTTAGCGGCATTCAAAGTAACCATTGAAAGCGCTACTTCTTTATCGACACCATAAGCCGCAGCTGTTCCCGCCAAAAAGGCTAAGTTTCGCATACTGGAGAAATCATCAGCAGTCATATAAGATAAACACATCGGAATGCCGGCTTCATGAATCAAAGCCGGTTGACGATAAACCCAATCAGAAGCATCTTCCTCACTGCCCGGCAGTCGGTGGATATTATCCAACACTACGGCATAGCCACTTGCCTTTACAAGATCTTTTACCGGCAAAATATCTCTGACTCCAACCAAAACCACTTTCGGAATCTCTAATTCGGTCAGCGTTTGCACCGCATCGATGATGTCTTCTGCCCTATTTACTTTCACAAAAAGTCGCTGGTCACCAGTGATTACGCCTTTCATCGCTTCTAATTTCAGATTCAAGACTTTTGGGCTGACAGCCATGTATGCTTTTGTATCTTCAAATAATTTCAGAAGCTCGACTTTGTGTCCATCATATGTGGTGCTCGGCTGGCGTGTGGTTTCGCCCTGATCAGCTTTCGGTGCTCTTGTTTTAGATGGCCAGTTTAAATGCACCGCATCGTCTTCCAGATAAAGGGCATCTTCCCAATTCCATGCGTCAAGTTGCATGACGCTGGAAGTTCCCGGGATGCGACCGCCAATAGGAATGGATTGAGCGATTTGTATGCCGTTGAATTTTAAAGTTGGGATCAGTTCCGATTCGGTATTGTAAGCAATCGCCGTTCTTACATGCGGTTTCAGATTACCCACTTCTTTCACATCCAGAGTAGCACGAACAGCCTCGATTTCTTTCAGCCCAACCTCGCTCATGACCAGGATCAAACCCGGATAAATGTGCTTTCCTGAAGCATCGATTTTTTTGTAATTCGTGAGATCAAATTTTGAAGTAGTAGCGTCCACCACATGCTCCAATTTACCATCGCGAAAAGTAATCAGGGAATTTTCGATGGTTTCACCATTTCCCAAATGCGCAAAACCATTCATGATGGCAATGGGCTCAGATTGCGTCGCTGCTGGCATTGGAACCTGTGCGAACCCGATCATACAAAAGCCCATGAAGAACATGACAATCAATAATTTTTTCTGAGTCGCTTTCATAAAATTTCCCTGCTTCGATTGTTTTCTAAACTTATTCATGATCGGATCCAGTTTGATTGAAATCATGTTCCTCAGAATCACAATGCAGCAATTCTACTTCTTTCTTTTTCGGTGTTTGAGTTGGTGCTCCTCCGGATTTAGCCAACATCATTTTCTTAATTAAGCGTGCCCGCTCCGACTGAATGTAGGCAAGTGTTTCTTTTTCTTTGTCGAGGCTGAAATAAATGATTCCATCAACCAAGGTGTATTCAGGTCGTGCATAAATAGATAGCGGATGATCAGACCAAAGAACCAGATCGGCATCTTTTCCGGTTTCGATACTTCCCATTTTATCATCCAAATGCAGCAATTTGGCTGGGTTCAAAGTCACCATTTTCAAAGCGTCCACTTCTGACATTCCTCCATATTTCACAGACTTTGCTGCCTCCTGATTGAGTCTTCTTGCCATCTCTGCGTTATCAGAATTAATGGCTACTGTCAGGCCAGCATTTTGCATGATGGTCGCATTGTAAGGTATGGCTTCTTTCACTTCAAATTTATAAGCCCACCAATCGGAAAAGGTGCTGGCTCCAACTCCATGTTCCAGCATTTTATCTGCTACTTTATATCCTTCCAGAATATGTGTGAAAGTATTGACATTGAAGTCAAACTGCTCAGCAACTTTCATCAGCATGTTGATCTCCGACTGCACGTACGAATGGCAAGTGATGAAACGCTCTTTGTTGATAATCTCTAACATTGCTTCCATGCGCAAATCCGTCCTTGGCGCAGGTGTGTTAGCTTTTGCTTTTTTATTTAAAGATTGATATTTGGCTTTAGCCAAACCATATTCCTGCGCTCGTGTAAAGGACTCGATAAAAACTTGCTCCACTCCCATGCGTGTTTGCGGAAATCGGATGGTATTCTGATCTCCCCAGTTGGATTGCTTGACGTTTTCTCCCAATGCAAACTTGATAAAAGGATCGGCATCTTTGATGAGCATATCAGCTGGTGCAGCCCCCCATATCATTTTCACAATGGCAGATTGACCGCCAACAGGATTTGCCGAGCCATGTAACAGTTGCGCGACTGTCACTCCACCAGCCAAATTGCGGTAGATGTTGATGTCTTCAGCGTTAATCGCATCAGCCATTCGGACTTCAGCAACGACCGCCGCAGATCCTTCATTGACTGCACTTAATGCCAAATGAGAATGCTCGTCAATGATACCAGGCGTGAGATGCTTGCCAGTTGCATCAATGATTTTCGCATTATCCTGAACGAGGTTTTTACCTATTTTAGAGATTTTTCCAGCACTCACCAGCACATCCATTTCTTCAGGAAGTACATCGCCTGCCAGCGTCCAGACTGTTGCGTTTTTGAAAAGTATTGTTTCCTGAACTGGCTTGTCCGTCCAGCCATGCGCCACGAATGGATAGATGATTTCACCGATATCTTTTGAGGCCATAGCCGATGTTAAGGTTGATTCCTTTTTAAGCGTTTGCTCTTGAGATTTTTCCTCCACCACTGCTTTCCATGTCAAATTATCACCAGCATCATTGTTGGCAACACCACCAAACCGATCGTTACCGATCCAGCCGGTAAGGCGATAGTTGACACTATCTTTAGTGAATGACATCAGCACATTGTTTTCTTTGATCTGGAGATTGACTGGCAAAATGGTGGAGTCTTTTTTATAAATGACTGCCGAATGACCTGTTTCAATTTTCAGCAACTCAAATCTGAAAACGGCCGTATCAATCGTCAACTCATATTTCCCTGCATAATTGACCTGATCCAATGCCGAGAATCTATTTCGCTCACCTTGCACCCAAGTTTCGATGATTTTGGTTTCCTTCTGGAAAATATCTCCAGATGATATGAAGAAATTGGCCAACATTCCTTTTTTCAAAGCGCCAACCTGATTCTCCAAACCAAACATTTTTGCTGATGTGTAGGTGAATGCTTTTAATATTTCAGATTGCGACAAACCAGTTTCGCTCACAGTATTCAGCACAGTCCAAAGGGAGCTTTTGTTTTTCAATCCATATGTAGTAAAAGCAAAGTCTATACCTTGATCCGCCAGGATTTTGGCATTATATGGAGCCAGTTCCCAATGTTTCATTTCCGTCAAGCTCACATCCATCGCTGAGAGAGGATCAGAGACATCATAAGCTTCAGGAAAATCAAGAGGCAGAATCAAACTGGCATTTGTAGCTTTGATGGCATCTGCCCGCTGATATTCATCGCCATTGCCTTTGATGATGTATTGCACACCAAACTCATCACCAAGTTTATCCGCAAGCAAAACTCGCTGCTTGTCACCACTTGCTTCAAAAATCTGAGGAAGGCTCTTGTTTTCGTTGAATGACTCCAGTGTTAGATTGTATTCAATGCCCTCATTGCTTCGGTACCAATTCGCATCATAATATGTCTGCCGCAAAAGTGCCACTGATCCCATGATAGATTTAGGGTATTGCTGTTTGGTTTGGTCTTTGGTAAAAGAAAAATGTGCAGCTGCCTGACCTTTAATCACCGATTCATTGACCGATGAGGTGGCTAAAGAGGCGAACACAGAGGTACCTCTTGCCAGGCCTGATTTACGAAAGGAGTTTACAGCACCAAAACCCAGTTTTTTCCACTCCAAAGCGTCTGACTTATCTATGACAAATTCATCAACAGCATCATAATCTGACTTGATATTGTCATTCCAGCCAAAAGCCTGTTTTCGCTCGCTATCGTATTGCGGATTTAAAGATTTGGATGCATTTACCTCAAAATAAGATATACCATAGTTGGAATAGGCATCAATCAATGCTGGATAGATGTATTTTCCCTTGAGATCAATGATGATCGCTCCTTTTGGTATTGGCAATCCGACTCCAACTGAAACAACTTTATCTTTCTCAACAATCAAGGTAGCCTTATCCAACACGGTCTGATAATCCTGATAGATTTTAGCGTTTGTAAAAGCATAAATTGCCAAACGCTCATCGGAGACACCATTTATTGGGAAAGTATCTTGTGCTTCGACATGAATCATCATTAGAGCACAAAGCACAATCAAAAGAACTCTCATAAACCAAATTTTTAGATGTGCTATTTAGACAATCTCTTTGGAAGAATGAGATTAGCTTATTTTAACGGTCAAATTTGTGTCTGACGGTCACTTAAATGCCTGAATCCCCGTAATTTCATGACCCAAAATCAAGAGGTGAATGTCGTGTGTCCCTTCATAGGTCACCACAGATTCCAAATTCATCATGTGCCGCATCATCGGGTATTCACCGGTGATTCCCATGCCTCCATGTATTTGTCGTGCCTCACGAGCTATTTCTAGAGCAAGATTGACATTGTTTCTTTTCGCCAGAGAGATTTGGGCGGTAGTTGCTTTTCCTTCATCCATCAACTTGCCTAATCGCCAGTTGAGCAGTTGTGCTTTCGTGATTTCTGAAAGCATCTCAGCCAGCTTTTTTTGTACAAGTTGAAAAGAGCCAATCGGTTTTCCAAATTGAATGCGTTCCAACGAATATTTTCGTGCAGATTCGTAGCAATCCATCGCTGCACCGATCACTCCCCAGGCAATGCCATAACGTGCTTTATCCAAACAACCCATTGGGGCGCCAAGTCCATCTTTCGCTGGAAGCAAATTCTCTTTTGGCACTTTCACATCGCTGAAAACCAGCTCTCCGGTACAAGAAGCCCGAAGTGACCATTTGCCATGTGTTTCCGGTGTGGTGAATCCTTCCATGCCTCTTTCTACAATCAGCCCTTTTATTCTGCCAGATTCATCTTTTGCCCAAACTACGGCAACATCTGCTTTTGGTGCATTGGAAATCCACATTTTTGCTCCATTGAGCAAATAATAATCTCCTTCATCCGTGAAATGTGTTTCCATGCCAGCCGGATTCGATCCATGGTTTGGTTCAGTCAATCCGAAACAGCCCAACCATTCGCCAGCAGCCAGTTTGGGTAAATATTTTTTCTTTTGTTCCTCACTGCCATAAGCGTAAATAGGATACATCACAAGGGAACCTTGTACAGAAGCTGTCGAGCGCATTCCCGAATCACCTCTTTCTATCTCCTGCATGATCAAACCATAACTTGTATAGTCCAATCCTCCTCCGCCATATTGCTCAGGCACAGTCGGGCCAAAGGCACCAACTTCACCAAATTTCTTTACTATTTCATAAGGAAAATGGTTCCTTTCGGCCCAGTCTTCAATGAATGGGGTAATTTCCTTTTTCACAAAGCTTCTGATTGCATCACGGATCAGCTTATGCTCCTCTGTAAGCAAGTCATCGACCTGATAAAAATCTGGCGATTCGAAATCATCTACGAAGTTTCTCTTCATGTTATTGGTGTCACGTGTTTGTGGGGTGCTAGACATCATTTTTTGTATTATAAACTATATTCAATCATTTTTACAGTCGAAGCTAAAGAAGAAGAATGGGAAATAGAACTTTTAGTCCTGAGATATTGGATCAGCTGGGTAAGTTGGCAGATAAATATGAAGCGACGGGTCAGGATCTCTCCTCTTATCTTGATGGATTATTACAATCCGACTACCTGACCTATTGGGATTATATCCATCTGGATACTTTACTTAGCCTGCAATCACCACGCACAAGTTTTCCTGACGAAAAGATTTTTATCCTTTATCATCAGATCACCGAATTGTATTTCAATCTGATCATTCATGAGCAAGATCAATTGATATTTGGAAATCCGGATAAGGATCAATTCCAAGGTGGTATAAATAGAATGAATCGCTATCTGGATCATCTGATCAATTCATTTGACATCATGATTGACGGCATGAACAGAGAGCAGTTTTTGCAATTCAGAATGGCGCTTCTACCCTCTTCTGGTTTTCAATCTGCTCAATACCGCATGATAGAAATTGGTGCTACGGATTTTCATCTGCTGGTTGCACCTGAAAAACGTGACCTCTTTGACTTGACCAGCCCGATAGAAACCACGTACGAATCTCTTTACTGGAAAAAAGGAGCAACCGAATTGGCAACTGGAAACAAGACATTGACTTTGGTCCAGTTTGAAAAAAAATATGCCGAAGATTTCATCGACAGAGCCAAAAAGGTAAAAGAAAATAACCTCAGAAGGATTTACCTAAAGCAGTTTGTTGGCGACAAAGAAGTAGAGCATGAATTGCGACAGCTGGACTATAAAGCCAACGTGAGCTGGCCGCTAATGCATTATAAAAGTGCTGTTCGTTATTTGCACCGAGATCCTGATGTAATCAAGGCTACTGGCGGCACCAATTGGCAGAAATATCTCCCACCAATGAAACAACAAGTGATTTTCTACCCAGGATTGTACAATCAGGAGGAAATGGATGAATGGGGAAAAAAAGACAAACTGATTTAAATGCCAGCCTGAATGCGAAGAATCGCAACCATATTGATTGCCACATTTTGTTGGTTTACCTCCACAGGTCAGCTTCATATTCAAAAAACCTATTTTGATGCTGAGCAAACCAAAGTGAAAGAAGTCATTTCCCTCAATGCCCAGGATTCCACTTTGAATGGAAAATACCAATCTTTTTACATCAATGGATCCTTGGCCACAAAGGGATTTTACCACAATAATTTATCAGATAGTTCATGGGTTTTCTATTTTGAAAATGGCAGGGAAAAAGCCAAAGGAAAATACCATCAAGGCAAACAAGATGGCAAGTGGACCTACTATTTTGAAAATGGAAACAAAAAAGCCGAAGGGCTTTTTAAAGAAAATATCAAGCATGGCAATTGGACTTATTTCTTTGAAAACAGCACAGAAAAAAGCAGTGGAATCTATTTCAATGGAAAAAAAGAAGGCATCTGGAACTTCCTCTATGAAGAGGGCTCATTAAAAGCACAAGCTTATTACGATCATGGCACAGGGATCTACAAGGAATTTTATCCTTCAGGTACCTTAAAAATGGAAGGCACCAATGAGGACGAAGAAA
Organism: uncultured Marinoscillum sp.; assembly: GCA_964353015.1. Classification (GTDB taxonomy): domain Bacteria; phylum Bacteroidota; class Bacteroidia; order Cytophagales; family Cyclobacteriaceae; genus JAMZMI01. Next base: position 9,430 of record CAYGUA010000008.1, read on the forward strand.
GTGAAGGCACCTGGACTTATTATTTCGAAACAGGTGAGATCGAAGCAGAAGGAATGTTTGTAGATGGTTTGCGGGACGGATATTGGAAGCATTACCACAAAAACGGTCAGCTTGCTGCAGAAGGTCATTTCAACATGGGTGAAAAATATGGCATCTGGAAATACTATTATCCCGATGGTTCTGTGAGCTCAGAAGGTGAAATGAAGGAAGACCAAAAAGATGGATTTTGGAAGCTGTATTATCAATCCGGCGTAATCAAAGGAGAAGGCAAATATGATGTGGGCACTGGTGAATATGTGGAGTTCTATGAAAGTGGAAAACAAAAAGCCAAAGGCTCAATTAAAAATGGAAACAAAAATGGAAAATGGATCTACTACAGTGAAGACGGTGTAGAAGATGGAGTGGCGATGTACAAAGATGGAATGGGTGATTATCAGAGTTTCTACCCTGATGGCACCATCAAAATGAAAGGAAAGCTGGATGATGAGCGAAGAATCGGCGAATGGACCCTCTACAATCCTGACGGCTCTATAGCAGGTGTTTATCGTCCTGTTTATGAAAATGAAAAACCAATTTTCAGAACCTCTGAATCCATCAAAGCAGATGCTGAAAAGAAGGAGTTATCAAGTAAACCAGAATACAGATATAAAAGCAATAAGCTGAGATATTTTCAACCACGTGTCAATGAATTTCGTGGATACATCATCGCAACAAATCCGCTGTGGACATTGACAGGTGAATTGCCAGTAGCCATAGAATATTATCTTCAGGAAAGACTTGGTTATGAATTACAACTTAATCTGGAAAAAAAACCATTTTTCACGGAAGCCGCAGTGAACAAACCGGATTCCAGAGGTGCAATCATAGATTTTCGCCAGAAGTTTTACCACGACGATAAAAAGTTAGGCATGTTTTATTTTGGGCATCAGCTCACTGGTGGCTATCTGATCCATCAGATCATCAAACTTGACTCATCTATAAGCCTTACAAATCCTAAAGAAATCAATCTTAAAGCGACAGAATCACAATTCGGATATGGGTTGTTTATAGGAAACAGATGGATGCAGCGTGCAGGAAATGGTGGACTCACAGTCGATTTTCATATTGGAATTTCTGTAGTAGCAAGGGATTTTCGAAAAGATTATGCAACTAGTGATGTCAATGAATTGTTATTCAAAAACCTAAATCAGGAAGACATTTTTTTCCCCGTCATTTTTGGAATAAACATAGGTTTCTCCGGGCCAAAACGGGCCATAATAAGTATGTGATCACATGAATAAAAAAACAGCAATCCTTGGTTCATCTACTAATCCAGAACGCTATGCATATTTGGCAGCTCAACGCTTGGTGAATCACGAACATGAAATTGTACCGATCGGCATCAAATCAGGACAGGTAATGGGAATAGATATTCTCAACTTGAATGATCGACCTGAAATTGAAGAGATTGACACTGTGACCATGTATATCGGTACAAAAAATCAGGCTGAGTGGGAAGATTATATACTTAGCTTAAATCCTAAAAGGATCATTTTTAATCCGGGAACTGAAAATCCCATTTTTGCACAAAAAGCATCAGAAAAAGGGATAGAAACTATCAATGCCTGTACACTTGTGATGTTGGGTGTTGGAAATTATTGATCTGAAATTACTACTCTCGGAACGCAAATCGTTCCAGATTCAGACATTCGGTAAATCATCGCTACCAAATCTTGATTTTCAATTGCCGACAAATCAATGTCATTATTATCAAAAGAGAACAATTTCAGCTTATTGAGGGATTCAATTCCAATTGGGATAGTTTTTATTCTGTTATCAGAAATATCGATATCCTCCAAATTGATTAAGCTTAAAATTTGAATAGGAAAGTCCATGAGATAATTTTCATTGATTCTAATGACCGAAAGCTGAACCAGGTTACCCAAGGATTCAGGCAAAACACTAATCCTGTTGTGATGGAGATATAATTCTTCAAGTTGTTCAAGTTCACCTAAAGATTCTGGTAAAGAATAAATTAAATTATTAGCCAGATAAAGCACCTCCAGATTTCGAAGTTTACCAAGATCTTCATTAATCACACTTATCTCATTAAAATAAAAATCTACTGCAAGCAGATTTTGCAGGTTGTATAAATCATCAGGAATGTTCTTGATTTGATTATTATAAAAAGATAATTTGTTCAGATTGACAAGTCCAGAAATACCATTAGGGATTTTTTGAATTTTATTCTCCTGAAGCTGAAGTTCTTTCAAGCCAGCCATTCGATATAAAGTAGAATCAATTTGAATCAAGCCACATTTATTAGCCTTAAATACTTCCAAATGATCTATTTTATGATAGCTATTATGTCCTAATTCAAGTTTAACACATTTATTAAATGAGACGGTTCTTACTGATTGAACTTTTGATAACCTCCGAACAGGCACATCTTCAAACAGATTCTCTTCCAACACCAGTTCTTTCACTCCTTTCCATTTCTTTATGCCACGCGGAAGGCGAGTGAGTCCATTATAACTTAGATCGAGCTTTTCAACATGATTGTTTTTTTTGAAGCCAATCCATCTTACATTTTCCAATTCATTATATCTCCAATAGACACGCTTCAAATTTGGGAGGTCATCGAGTTTCTTAGGTAGTTTTCTGATGTCATTATAATCCAAAACCAATATTTTGAGATTTTCGGCCTTAAATACAAAGTCTGGAATTTTATGAATCCCCGCATATGACAGATCAATTTCCTTTAATGTGTCAATTCTGGAATTCCTCAATAAGATCTCCAACCGATTTATTCCCTCCAGGGCATGGGCTTCCTTCCTGGCATTAACAGCAGAATCCATTGCAAGCTTAGGGTTTTCAAGCATCATGCGCTCATAAATAGCCTCTTGCTTAATGACTATTTCAAAATTTCGAATCCGCACCAATTCAATGCTGTCTCTTTTTATCTTGGCAACACTTGTATTTTCAATTTGACAATAACACAAATGATATTGAATTAGGAATACAGATATAAAAAAATGGTACTTCAAAATTTGATGTGTTTTAGACTAAAACTAAAGAAATGAATCTCCAATTACAAGCTGTCAGAGTGGTATAATTTGTATAGTTTTGCGCGTTAAGAAATTCAATAATTGAACCCAATATATAATGAGTAAATCAGATTATTCAGCGAGTAATATTCAGGTACTTGAGGGACTGGAAGCCGTAAGGAAAAGACCTGCAATGTACATCGGAGATGTCGGAATCAAAGGACTTCACCACCTAGTTTGGGAAGTTGTAGACAACTCGATAGATGAAGCACTCGCGGGACATTGTGATGAAATAAATGTAGAAATCAATACGGACAACTCCGTGACCGTAACGGATAATGGACGAGGAATCCCAACTGATTTTCACGAAAAGGAAAAAAAATCAGCGTTAGAGGTTGTAATGACTGTGCTCCATGCAGGTGGAAAATTCGATAAAGACACCTACAAAGTTTCAGGTGGATTGCACGGTGTAGGTGTATCCTGTGTGAATGCACTTTCTACACACCTTACAGCTACAGTGCACAGAAATGGCGTAATCTATCAGCAGGAATATAAAATTGGAGTACCACAATATCCTGTAAAGGAAGTTGGAACAACGGACAAAACCGGAACAGTAATACATTTCCAGCCAGACACGAGCATTTTCATTGTTTCAGAATTTAAATATGAAACAGTGGCAAATCGTCTGCGCGAATTATCATTCTTGAATGCAGGGATAAAAATCATCCTTACAGATCATAGAGAGCAAGATGAAACAGGCAATGACATCACTGACACTTTCTTCTCTCAAGGTGGATTGAAAGAATTTGTGGAATATCTTGACAGTACAAGGGAAAAACTCATTCCAGAACCAATTTTTTTCGAAGGAGAAAAAGGTGGTATGCCTGTAGCGGTTTCTATGAATTACAACACCTCTTATACTGAGAATGTAGTTTCATATGTAAACAATATCAACACCATAGAAGGTGGTACACACGTTGCAGGATTTAGAAGAGCTTTGACAAGAACGCTGAAGTCATATGCCGACAAATCAGGCCTTTTGGATAAAGTGAAATTAGAAATCAATGGTGATGACTTTCGTGAAGGTCTTACTGCTGTGATCTCGGTAAAAGTTCAGGAGCCGCAGTTTGAAGGCCAAACCAAAACCAAGCTTGGAAACTCCGACGTGATGGGTGCGGTAGATACCTGCGTGAGTGACATGCTCAATGAATATCTGGAAGAACATCCACGTGAAGCCAGACAAATAGTGCAAAAAGTGATCATTGCTGCTCAAGCACGTCATGCTGCCAGAAAGGCACGTGAGATGGTCCAAAGAAAAAATGTGCTTTCAGGAACAGGCTTACCTGGAAAGCTGGCAGATTGTTCGGACAAAGATCCTGCTGCTTGTGAAATTTATCTTGTGGAGGGAGATTCTGCGGGTGGTTCTGCCAAGCAAGGCCGAAATCGAAAGTTTCAGGCCATCTTACCATTGAGAGGTAAAATCCTCAACGTGGAAAAGGCACAGGAGCATCGCATCTATGACAATGACGAGATTAAGAATATAATCACTGCCCTGGGTGTGAAATTTGGCACGCCAGAAGACGACAAAGCGCTCAATATGGAGAAACTTCGTTATCACAAAGTGATAATCATGACGGATGCGGATATTGACGGAAGTCATATTCGTACACTGATCCTTACTTTCTTCTTCCGATACATGCGTGCTTTGATTGAAAAAGGATATTTATACATCGCCCTTCCTCCACTCTACCTGATCAAAAAAGGTAAGCAGGAACGCTACTCATGGTCAGAAGGTGACCGAGACAGAGTAATCAAAGAGATTGCTGGCGAAGGAAAAGAAGATTCTGTAAATATCCAGCGATACAAAGGTCTTGGTGAAATGAACCCTGAGCAATTATGGACAACCACCATGGATCCATCCTCCCGATCTTTGAAGCAAGTTTCTATAGAATCAGCAGCAGAAGCGGATCATCTGTTTTCTATGTTGATGGGTGATGAAGTGGCTCCAAGGAGAGAATTCATTGAGAAAAATGCGAAATACGCGAAAGTGGATGTTTAATCCTCATAAATGATTTGTAGAAGTTCCGCTTAAATAGAGGAATTGCCTTCGGTAAATTCTAAGCAATCGGAATCTTTTAAAGTTTTTAAATTAGTACTTGCAAAAGCCTTTACTTCACAGTTAAGGCTTTTGCATTTTTAGTATTCTAAATTCATATCCATGAAATACATATTCTTAATACTCCTTACAGCTGGTCTTATTTTAACATCCAATGCACAAGAATATTGGCAACAGCATGTATCGTATAAAATGGATATTGATTTTGATCATAAAAACCATCAGTTCAAAGGGAATCAAACCTTGGTTTATACTAACAATTCACCTGATACATTAAATAAGGTTTATTATCATCTTTTTTACAACGCCTTCCAGCCAAATAGCATGATGGAATGGAATAGAAGATTGAATCCCGGACCAGATCCCAGGTTTGTTTTGATGGATTCAATCGCCGATTTACAGCCAGATGAAATAGGATATCAAAAAATCAAGTCGCTCAAACAAAACGGCAAATCACTAGATTATGAGGTTTCAGAAACGATTCTTGAAGTGAAGCTCGCAGAACCAATTCTTCCAGGATCAAAGGTTACCTTCGAAATGGATTTTGAAGCACAGGTGCCACTGCAGATTCGCAGAACCGGAAGAAATAGTTACGATGGTGTTGATTATTCCATGGCACAGTGGTTCCCGAAAATCTGCGAATATGACCCTTATGGATGGCATGATCATCCATACATCGATCAGGAGTTTTACAGTCCTTGGGGCGATTATGAGGTAAATATTACAATAGCCAAAGAATTCACATTAGCCGGAACAGGTATCATTCAAAACCCAAATGAAGTGGGGCATGGTTATGAAGATAAAGGCATAAAAATCAAGTATAAGTCTAAAGATGTGACATGGAAATTCAAAGCTGAAAACGTGCATGATTTTGTTTGGGCAGCAGATACGGAATATGAACATCAAACAGCACAGGTTCCTAACGGTCCACTCTTGCGATTTTTCTATCTCAAAGGACCAGATACAGACATTTGGCGCAACGAACTCCCTGGTTACACGGTCAAATGCTTCGAATACGCTCAGAAAGAATTTGGCAACTTTGGCTGGCCGCAATATTCTGTTATTCAAGGCGGAGATGGCGGCATGGAATACATGATGGCCACATTGATTATCAATAAAAAAAGAAGCACAGGAATCAGATCTTTGAGTTCATTGGTTGGCACCATGGCGCATGAAGTCATGCACAGTTGGTACCAGGGAATGCTGGCAACCAATGAAATATATTATCCTTGGATGGATGAAGGTTTTGCATCCTATACTGATGAATATGTAATCAATGAAATCATGGGTGCAAAAGAAAAAAACCCAACTCGAAGCACCGTTGATTCATATGTCAGATGGGTGAATACAGGCAAAGAAGAGGCAGCTATTATTCCCGCAGATTATCATTCTGACTATTGGACATCTGCCAGAGCTTCATACACTAAAGGCGAAGTTGCCTTGGTGCAGCTTAACTATATTATCGGGGAGGAAATACTCCATAGCGCTTTGAGAAAATACAGAAATCAATGGGGCTTCAAACATCCTCATCCGATTGATTTCATCAAGGTAGTAGAGAAGGAATCTAATCTTGAATTGCGATGGTTTTTTGACTTTTGGATCAATACAACCAAAACAATAGATTATGGCATTGAAGGTCTCAACGAAGTAGATGGAAAAGCACAAATCAGTTTAGAGAAAATAGGAGATATTCCTATGCCTTTGGAATTGACCATTACCTTAACGGACAACAGTCAATTTCAGGTTTATATACCTATTGGACTCATGCGAGGCGAAAAAATCAAAGAAACTGAACTGGATCGAATCGTGATGAAGGATTGGTATTGGACTCATCCAAAATACACGTTTGAACTGGATATACCGATGGAAAAAATCAAACGAATTTTGATTGATGAATCTGAGCGAATGGCAGACGTTGATAAATCCAACAACGCCTTTATTCAATAACAATTTAAGGAACTAGTACCTGAGCTTTCATTTTGAGCATTTGGCTTGGTGCTTCGGGATCATTGGAAAATATAGTCAGATTCTTAAATTGATTTCCCCGGCGGTTTGTAGCATCAAACACCACATTTAGAATGACGTTTTCATTCGGCTGAATGACTTTCTTCTCAATCATCCAGGAAATACAAGCACAATTCGCTTTTATATCTTTTATAATCAATACTGAGTTGCCCAAATTACTCAGTTGAAATTGCGTGGATTTTTTTTGATTTTCATTTACATCACCAAGGTCAACTTGTGTTTTGTCAAAAACCAATCTTGGTGCTTGTTGCAATTCCTCTTCCGCCAATTCATCAAAACGTTCAATAATGGTATAGACAACATGAAAATCCTTTTGAGCGTCATCCTCATTTTCATCAGTCTTAAAAGTTATTTGAGATTCGCCATAACCCAAACTCAAATTTCGTGGATCTAACTTCACTGTCAATTCAAGCCACCCTCCTGGTTCCAAGATTTTTTTGTCAAAAATGACAGTTACAAATTTTGGCATTTGAATAGACGAAGTGTCGATTACGATTGCCAATTCACCAGCATTAAGGATCATGAGCGTTTTTTCCACCACACTCTCCTTCGTGATATTACCAAAGCTCAAATAATTTGATCGCATCTTAAAGGCACCTATTTGCCTTGAATAAGAAAAAGGAGTTCCAGCTTTTTGAATTTTAATTCCGGAAAGGGAGTCTGTTTGACTTTGACAAATGGATATTACAGAACAATAAATCAGCACTATTAATAAGTATCTCACAACACAGTTTCTTTTAGATTACAATCAGGTTGCAAAGGTTCATTTTATTTAGGTTTGCACAAAAATTAAATCCGCATGGCCAGAATACTTACTGGAATTCAAAGTTCAGGAAAACCGCATTTGGGAAATCTTCTTGGAGCTATCCTACCGGCAATAGCATTATCCAAAGACGCTAAAAATGAATCATTTTTCTTTATCGCGGACCTTCATTCACTTACTACTATTAAAGATGCTGAATTACGCAAAAGCAACACATTGAGTGTAGCAGCAGCATGGATAGCATGTGGTTTTGACACGGAGAAAAACCTATTTTACAGACAATCAAAAGTCCCACAGGTTTGTGAGCTTGCATGGTACTTGAATTGCTTCACTCCTTTCCCCATGCTAGCAAATGCCCACAGCTTCAAAGATAAATCGGACAAATTGAGTGATGTAAATGCAGGTCTTTTCACCTATCCTGTATTGATGACCAGCGATATCATTTTATATGATGCCAATATTGTCCCAGTAGGGAAAGATCAAAAACAGCATTTAGAAATGGCACGTGATATTGCAAGTGCTTTTAATACACAATACGGTGATACATTCGTCATTCCTGAATCACGTATTGACGAAAATATGATGACCATACCGGGAACCGACGGGCAGAAAATGAGTAAATCTTATGGCAACACAATTGATATTTTTCAAGATGCAAAACCATTAAGAAAAAATATCATGTCGATCATCACCGATAGTACACCTTTGGAAGAACCAAAAAATCCGGACACCTGCAATGTTTTTGCACTTTACAAACTTCTTGGAAACGAAAGCCAAACAGCTGATTTAAGAGCTAAATATTTGGCAGGAAACTATGGCTATGGTCATGCCAAACAAGCATTATTTGAATTGATAATGGATGTTTTCAAAGATGAGCGACAGAAATATAAATTCCTTATGGAAAATACTACCGAGCTTGAAAAGCGACTAGAAGCTGGAGAATTGAAGGCATCAAAAATTGCAAATGAAACGCTCGCGAGAGTAAAAGAAAAGCTTGGTTTTTAACTTAGACATTGAAAAAAAGCGGATATTTAAATAAGCATTAAAATAGCAACCCTAAACTTGATATATCATGAACCTCGAATTGAAAGCTGAAAAATGGTTGACCAGCCAAAAAGTTGATAATGACACCAAAGAAATTATCAAAAAGATGCTGGCAGATTCAGATAAAACGGAACTCACTGAATGTTTTTACAAAGATCTGGAATTCGGCACTGGAGGATTAAGAGGAATAATGGGTGTTGGGTCAAACCGCATGAATCGGTACACCATTGGTATGGCTACCCAAGGTCTTGCAAATTATTTAAATCAAGTTTTTGCAGGAGAAGAAATAAGTGCAGCCATCGCACATGACAGCAGAAACAACAGTCGATTTTTCGCAGAAACTACCGCTGCTGTATTCTCAGCAAATGGAATAAAAGTTTATCTTTTTGAAAGTCTGAGACCTACACCTGAGCTTTCATTTGCAATAAGAGAATTAGGATGTAAGAGTGGAGTTGTGCTCACAGCATCGCACAACCCAAAAGAATATAATGGATACAAGGCATATTGGGATGATGGTGCGCAAATGGTGCCACCGCATGACACGAATGTGATCAAGGAAGTAGAAAAAATCACGTCTATTGACGATGTGAAATTCGATGCAAATCAAGATCTGATTGTATCTATCGGCAAAGAAATTGACGAAAAATATCTGGACACCTTAGTGAATCTGTCGCTATCTCCAGAAGTGATCAAACAACAACACGATATTCCAATAGTTTATAGTTCTATCCATGGTACTGGTATCACATTGGTGCCACCAGTTCTAGAGAGATTTGGATTCACAAATGTGACAGTTGTAGAAGAACAAGCAAATCCTGATGGCAATTTCCCAACAGTTATTTATCCCAATCCAGAAGAGGCAGAGGCATTGAGTTTGGCCTTGAAAAAAGCCAAAGAAGTTGATGCGGAGCTTGTAATGGCAACTGATCCTGATGCTGACCGTGTGGGGATTGCAGCCAAGAACTCCGATGGAGAATTCCAATTATTAAATGGAAACCAAACCGGCTCTTTACTTCTTTATTATTTAGCCAGAAAATGGAAAGAGAATGGCAAAATTGATGGTAATCAGTTCATGGTAAAAACCATCGTAACGACAGACCTTATTGCCAAAATTACCAGCCATTACGGAATAAAATTATATGATACTTTAACTGGGTTTAAATACATAGCTGAAATAATCCGAGAGCAAGAAGGCAAACAACAATTCATAGGTGGTGGTGAAGAGAGCTACGGTTATTTAGTAGGCGATTCTGTCAGAGACAAAGATGCAGTAGCTTCTTGCGCAATGATTGCAGAAATGGCCGCTTGGGTGAAATCTCAGGGGATGACCATCTTCGAAATGTTACAGCAAATTCATACAGAATTCGGATTGTTTCAGGAGTCACTCAAATCCATTACCAAAAAAGGAAAGACAGGTGCAGAGGAAATTAATCAAATGATGATTAACTTTAGGCAGAATCCACCATCCAACCTGGCAGGTTCGGCCGTCACCCAGCTAATAGATTATAAATTAGGAACATCAAAAAACCTAATAACTGGGATAGATGAAAAGATTGATTATCCATCGTCGAATGTACTGCAGTTTGTCACTGAAGACGAATCTAAGATTTCAATCCGCCCATCTGGAACAGAACCAAAAATCAAGTTTTATTTCTCTGTAAAAGGGGAAATGAAGCAAGGTGACGACTACAATGCAGCTATAGAAAAATTAAATATTAAGACTAAAAAGATTGTTGAAGACCTTGGTATATAGCTAATTAAACACCGTTTGTTAAATACACAGAATAAATTATCTTGCAGGGAATATTAAATAAAATCTTAATAAATTTATATTTTTAAGCCTAACCTATCTATTCGCCTTGAACATAATTGTCAATTTCGCATTAATATCAATTGGTTTCGTACTGCTTATCAAGGGTGCGGATTTCCTTGTAAATGGTGCCTCTTCGCTGGCTAAAAGATTCAATGTGTCTGATATTGCGATTGGGCTCACCATTGTTGCCATGGGTACCTCAGCGCCGGAACTAGTAGTAAATATCATTTCCGGTTCTGTATCACACGATGTAGTTTTCGGGAATATCATTGGATCGAATGTGTTTAATATATTTTTGATTTTGGGCGTGGCAGCTGTTATCTACCCTATGAGTGTGCATAAAAATGCACTTTGGAAAGAAATCCCCTATTCACTTCTTGCGACCATTATCTTTTTCATTCTTGTAAATGATCAGATTTTTTTCGAGGCAGATCACAATTCGTTGAGCTTCAATGATGCCCTCATTTTGATAGTTATGTTCATCTTGTTTCTGGTTTATATTTTCATGAACCTCAAAAGAAATCCGGATGAAGCTGAATCAATTGAAGACATTGTGATCTACGGTAGCTTAAAAACTACAGTGATGATCGTGTTGGGTATTGCAGGATTAATTTTTGGTGGTAAAATGATTGTTGACAATGCAGTTGAACTTGCGGAATTATTTGGTGTGAGTCAAAAACTTATCGGACTCACCATTCTGGCAGCAGGTACATCATTGCCAGAGTTAGCGACATCCGCGGTTGCCGCCTATCAGAAAAAATCCGATCTGGCCATTGGTAACATTGTTGGATCTAATATTTTCAACTTGCTCCTGGTATTAGGTGTGACAGGATTGATTCACAGTCCTTTACAATTCAACACGGTCATGAATATAGACATGTATGTTGTGATGCTTGGCACATTCCTACTTTTTGTTTTTATGTTCTCTTTCAAAAAACAAGTTGTGGATCGAGCAGAAGGTCTTATTTACCTACTTGGCTTCTGTGTTTATATGTTATTTTTATTTGACAGAGAATTGGGTTACGGCATTTTTTATTAATCTTCGTGGTTCGAAAACCACAGAAGATTAATATACCATGTTGCCAAATCAAGACCCTACTCAAACTTCCTCCTGGAAAAAATTAAATACTCATTTTGCATCGCAGCAAGCTGTGCATATGAAGGATCAATTCGCCCAAGATCCTGACAGATTCAATAAATACACGCTGAAGTTTGAAGAGATTCTTTTAGATTATTCTAAAAACAGAATTTCCGACGAAACACTCAATTTACTTTTTGAACTGGCTAATGAATGTGGCTTGGCTGAAGCTAAAAAAAGCATGTTCGATGGTGAAGCCATAAACCTTACCGAGAACAGAGCAGTCCTACATATAGCGCTAAGAAACATGTCCAATCATCCAGTTATGGTTGATGGTAAAAATGTTATGTCAGATGTGAACGAAGTGCTTGACAAAATGGACCATTTCACATCAAGACTCCACACAGGTGAGCTTAAAGGTTATACTGGCAAGCCAATTAAAAATATAGTTAATATAGGTATTGGTGGATCAGATTTGGGGCCATTTATGGTCACAGAATGTTTGAAGCCTTTTGCCAAAGACGGAATCAAATCTTTTTTTGTATCCAATGTTGATGGAAGTCACATTGTGTCAACATTGAAGGAAGTAGAGCCGGAAACCACCCTTTTTATCATTGCTTCTAAAACATTTACCACACAGGAAACAATGACAAATGCTGAATCAGCTAAAAATTGGTTCTTAAGTCATGCCAAAGATGAGGCATTCGTTAAAAGTCATTTCATCGCCATTTCAACAAATAAAGCATCAGTAGTTGATTTCGGTATCGATCCTGAAAACATGTTCGGGTTTTGGGATTGGGTCGGAGGAAGATATTCATTGTGGTCGGCAATCGGCATGCCCATTGCCTGCGCGGTAGGTTTTGACAACTTCAAGAAACTACTGGAAGGCGCGGAAGCAATGGATCAACATTTCCTGAATACTCCAGACTATAAAAATATTCCAACCATACTTGCCCTGTTGGGGATTTGGTATAACAATTTTTTTGGAGCAGAGTCACAAGCTATTCTTCCCTATGACCAGTACATGCATGCTTTTGCACCATACATGCAGCAAGGAGATATGGAAAGTAATGGAAAATACGTTTCGAGAAATGGCCAAAAAGTAAACTACCAGACTGGACCTATAATATGGGGAGAACCTGGAACAAATGGTCAGCATGCATTTTATCAACTGATCCATCAGGGAACTAAATTGATTCCGTGCGACTTTTTGGCAGCCGCAAATAGTCAAAATCCATTAGGCGATCACCATCCAAAACTTCTTGCCAATTTCTTTGCTCAAACAGAAGCTTTGATGATGGGTAAAACCAAAGAAGAAGTAATCGCAGAATTCAAAGCTCAGGGTATGGATGAAGATACGATCGAGACATTGACTCCATTTAAGGTTTTTGAAGGTAATCGACCAACAAATTCTATCCTATTCAAGAATTTGGATGCACGAACTTTGGGCTCACTCATAGCGATGTATGAACATAAAATCTTCGTTCAAGGAATCATTTGGAATATTTACAGCTTCGATCAATGGGGAGTAGAATTAGGTAAACAACTAGCTAAACGAATACTACCTAAACTCGAAAATGATTCCAAAGTAAGCGATCATGATGCTTCAACATCAGGACTAATCAATGCTTACAAGGCATTTCGTGATTAATCATTGACCAAAAAGATAAGCCAGGATTCCGGTAGCCATGGCTACATTCAGGGATTCGGCTTGTCCTTTTCCAGGAATTGATATCTTTTGAGTAAGTAAATCCGCAACAGGCTGAGATATGCCATGAGACTCACTGCCCATCACCACGATTTTGGGTTTGGAATTTGATGCAAATTGTGCCGGATCCATGCCTGACATGTCTGCACCAAGAATCTCCCGATCATTATGAGTTTGTAGAAATTGAGGCAAATCCGTGTAATGCACATTGACGCGCATGAATGAACCCATAGTCGCATTGATGACTTTGGGATTGTGAAAATCTGCAGTATCATGCGAACAAACGAGCTGATCAAAACCAAACCAATCCAAGGTGCGAATGATTGTACCCAGATTTCCCGGATCTCCTACCCCATCTAATACAAATAGGGTGTTGCTTGGTTTGATAATCCTTTCATCATCTTTCATAACAGCCACTGCCAGACAATCCTGATTGGAAGTGAAAGTGCCTAAATCCGACAAAACAGAAGGAGTCGCCTCTAAAATCTTGTCTGGCGCAAACTTTTTGAAAATCATTTCATTTGACTTCAAAAGGTCATTTGTGGCAATAATCCATCTTACCTCATAGTCAGAGTGGATTAATTCAATGACATTCTTTCTTCCCTCGACCAAAAAACATCTTTCCAGATTGCGATACTTTTTTATCTTGAGTGATTTGATGAATTTTGACTGATTTTTAGAAACCATTTTGATTAGCAGGGTTTGAGGGTAAAGTTAGTAGTCATCTCTACAATATTCATTCTTTCTTCATGTTTGGGTACCAAATACCTAAAGGATGATGAGAGCATTTTGAGAATTCAGAATATAAAACCCGGTAAGCATATCGGATCTGATGAAATAGAACCCCTTACGACGCAAAACCCCAATACACGTCTTTTTATCATACCTTTCTCACATCTTGTTTACTTGCATCAAACAGGGAAACGTTTTTTTGATGAAGATAAATTGACACAAAAAATCTACAAAATAAACTCCAAATACGACACCCTTATTACTAAAACCAAGTCCAAAAAAAAGAAAGATAAGCTGCAAGCAAAGAGGCTGAGGAAACTAGATAAGAAGAATAAGAAGCTGAATGAAGGTAATCTTCTGATGAGATGGGGTGAAGAACTGACAGTATTTGATAGCGCCCTATTATCCCAGACTAAATCAAACATTACTAATTATTTGTTTGCTAATGGATATTTCAATTCAACAATTGTAAACCAACCGAAAAAATGGTATCAACTAATAAAAGATCGTAAGAAGCTCAGAGTCATAAGATTGAAAATTATAGAAGGTGATTCTTATTTGGTCGATTCCATGAGCTATGTGATCCAAGACCCTCTTGTAGAGAAACTTTTCATGGACAACATCTCTGATCAGCTACTAAATAAAAAACAATACAGTCAAGATTTGATTACTGCCGAACGTGATCGTGTGTATGAATTAATGACCACCAATGGTTATTTTGACTTCAAACGTCAATATGTCTTATTTGAAGTTGACAGCACTGGCTTGGACAATCACAGACTCATTGTAAGACAGACCATAGCAAACCCGCCAAATCAAAACAATCATAAAATTTTCACTTTGGATTCCGTAATATTCACCTCCAATCCAAATAACTCATTTAATAGAGTCAGACGACCGAGTCAATATAATAACATCACATATCAGCTTAACAACAATCGGTTTTATGAAAGAGTAATTGATTGGCGGATATTCATTTACCCCGATAGTCTGTACAATAAAAACTCAACTTTGGAGACCCAAAAACAACTCTCCTATCTGGATATGTTCAAATTTGTGAACATCAATCATGACACTACGGATGGAAAGTTTATAGCCAATATTTTCACAAGCCCGCTTCAAAAGTATCAGACATCAATAGAAGGAGGTTTAAGCATTATTGATCAGGCTACTGGCTGGCCGGGTCCGTTTGTGAATTTCAACGCCAAGAACAGAAATATTTTTAAAGGTCTCGAGATACTTGAGTTCAATGGAAATGCAAGCATACAAGGGATCAATAACGTAAGTAAAGAAAATGCCAATTCACGTTATTCCAGACTACAATATGGTGGCTCATTCTCACTGACTTTTCCTCAGTTTCTTTTCCCAACTAAAGATTCGTACCAAGCGCGAATAGGACAATATAATCCGAAAACCAAAATATCACTAGGTATCAATTTTGAAGATCGATTTATGGAATATGAGCGAACCCGTTTTAATACTTCTATGGGTTACACCTGGCAAGTGAGCGATAATTCACGGCTCACCTTTCAACCTTTTGACGTTGGATATATTTTATCCAACAATAGTGACTCCTTTAAGGATCAGCTGAAAGTACTGGAAGACGCGGGTAATATTTCTTATGTGAGTGCATTCAAAAATTCCTTTGTAAGTAGTGCGCTTATAGCTCTAGACCTCAATTTTAACAATTATGGGTTTGGAACGGGAGACGCTTCATTTTTACATAGCGCGATAGAATTCGGTGGTCTTGCCCAGACATTTTTAGGAGAAACCCCTTTTAAAAAGGATTTGAACTTGACTTATTATCGATATCTGAAGGGAAATATCGATTTCAGACAAAATATCAGAATCAATCGTAAAACATCTGTAGCCTATAGAGCCAATGTTGGCGTGGCTTATGTATTCGGAATCAGTAAGTCATTACCTTATGAAAAATATTATTTCGCAGGAGGAAGTAACAGTATCAGAGCTTGGCAACCACGTCGACTTGGCCCTGGAAATTATGCCATATTCAAATCGGACTCTCTGGGCAATGTATCAAATAAGGTAAATTATGACCGGGAGCAGCCTGGTGATATTATCATTGAACTCAGTGCCGAATTCAGACGAGACTTTATTGGAATAGTTGATTATGCTTTGTTTGTAGATGCAGGAAATATCTGGTTATGGAAAAGTAAGACGATCGAATCTACTTCTGTCTCTGAAGGTTCTGACGACCTAATTGTCGGAGATGGTATCTTCAAATTAAACAGTTTCATGCATGAGATGGCAGTAGGTGCCGGAGCAGGATTAAGACTCGATTTTTCATTTTTAGTTTTGCGGCTAGACGCAGCTTATAAAATTCTGGATCCCGCCAAACCTTATGGTAACCGGTTTGTGTTGGATGAATTGAATTTCAAAAACCTTGGACCAGGTAGTAAAATGAATCTGAACATAGGAATAGGATATCCATTTTAAAAATGATAGATAAACAACATATTTCCAGTTGGTTTGAACAGTTGCAAACCAGAATTTGCGAAGGATTGGAGAAACTTGATAATGGATCAAATTTCCAGAAAGATGCCTGGGTGAGACCAGAAGGTGGCGGAGGGATTTCCATGGTGATGGAAAATGGTAATATCATTGAAAAAGGAGGAGTAAATTTTTCAGCCGTATCTGGTCCGACTCCAGAAAAAATTTTAAAGGCGCTTGATTTACCTAAACTTGATTTTTTCGCCACAGGCGTCTCAATTGTGCTCCATCCCCAAAATCCATGGATGCCCATCATTCACATGAATGTGCGCTATTTCGAAATGAGTAATAATACTTATTGGTTTGGTGGTGGAATCGACCTCACACCTCATTATGTCACAGCTGAAGATGGTGGATATATTCATCAGCAATTGAAAACAGTTTGTGACCAAACTGATGAAGCCTATTATCCCAGATTCAAAAAATGGGCTGACGATTATTTTTTTATCAAACATCGCGATGAAACACGTGGCGTTGGTGGCATTTTCTTTGATCGGCTAAACGAGCAATCAGAGAATAAAACGAAAACCGATCTATGGCAATTTGTACAAAATGTAGGCGACTCATTTGTTTCAATCTACAGTCATTACGCCTCAAAATATTCTCAAAAGGCATATTCTGAGGATCATGTTCAATGGCAAAGACTCAGACGTGGCAGATATGTAGAGTTTAATCTTGTTTGGGATAAAGGAACACAATTTGGGCTTGATACCAATGGACGTACAGAATCAATCCTGATGAGCTTACCTCCAGATACCTCCTGGAAATATAATCACCAGCCTAAACTGGGATCTAAAGAGGAAGAGACCTTAAAATGGCTTAAAAAAGATATTGATTGGCTCAACTTTGCTCCTAAATCTGATTAAGTTTTGCCATAAAACCCTCCTTGTATGAAGCACCAACAGGTATCATTTTATCTCCTATGGAAACATTGAAATCTTCAATGTAATTCACCCTGTTTCTATTGATAATAAATGACCTGTGAATTCTACTGAAAAGACTTACCGGTAGTTTCTTTTCAATTCCTTTCATCGTATGATGTACGATGTATTTTCCTTTTGTTGTATTAAAAATGACATAATCTGCCAATGCTTCCACAAAAATTAAATCTGTGTAAGGAATGCGCACATATTTTGAATCCGATTTTACATAAATGTGATTTTCCTTTTCCGCATATTTCAGCTCCTTCTCTCGCTGATCTATTACCTTTTTTACCGTTTTCAGAAATCGATGATATTCTACAGGCTTGATGAGATAATCAATGACATTCTCCTCCAATTCAAATGCTTCGATCGCATAGTTTTTATTGGAAGTAATGAATACAATTGGATAAGAATTATTCAATGTCTGAGCCAATTCCATACCCGACAATTCGGGCATTTCAATATCCATAAATACAAGATCGATATCATTGTTCGACTCATTCACCAAGATATTGGATGCCTCCACACCACTCGAACATTCAAAACTAAGGTTAAGAACATCCGTTTTGTCTATGAAATTTTTGATCATGAGGCGAGACATCTCATCATCATCCACAATCATGCAGTTGAGTATCATTTTAGGTCGATTTTAAAAACAATTTTTTAATGTACTTACCAATAATATCAAATTCAATATTTACGATTGTACTTTTTACAAATTGATGAAAATTAGTGTGCTCATAAGTATATGGTATGATCGCCACATCAAAAAATCCTGGTTTGATATTGAAACATGTCAGGCTTACTCCATTTATACAAACACTTCCCTTTTCCACCATTGTTTCCTCAGAAGATCTTAATTTGAAAGTGTATAGCCAACTGCCATTTTGATCTTGAATATCAACTACCTCGGCTGTTGTATCTACATGGCCCTGTACGATGTGTCCGTCAAATCTCCCATTGGCTGGCATACACCTTTCCAGATTGACTTTGTTGCCAATTTCTAAACCTCCGAGATTACTTTTTGACAATGTCTCTGAAATGGCAGTAACCCAATGTGCCCCGTCCTCCACTTTTGTAACAGTAAGACAAACTCCGCTATGGCTAACACTTTGATCCACGCGCAACTCATTGCTCAATGGTGAACTGAATTTAAAATTCAGATTCGTTCCATCTACAATTTTTTCTTTTAATTCGCCAACTGTCTCCACTATTCCGGTAAACATGTATCAATTTTGATTTTGTGATCTACTAATTTTATAACACCACAATAATAGGCATTTGAAAGATACCTACAAGCACAAAGGAATGAGAAAGCTACTTGTAAAAGAGGTAGCAGATCAGGGCATTAAAGATCAGCGCATACTTGATGCATTGATGAAAATTCCCAGGCATTTTTTCTTTGATGAGATATTCGAACGCCATGCTTACGAGGACAAGGCTTTTCCGATTGGATCGGGTCAAACCATCTCTCAGCCTTATACAGTTGCCTTTCAGACAGAACTTTTAGAAATAAAAAAAGGAGATAAGATATTGGAAATTGGTACGGGTTCGGGTTATCAGGCTTCAGTATTATTAGAGCTGGGCGCTGAAGTTTTTACCATAGAATATCAAAAAGCACTTTACGAGAAAACGCGATTGTTTCTACCTGATCTTGGATACAATCCACATTTCTTTTACGGTGATGGCTCCAAAGGAATACCTGAATTTTCACCATATGATGGCATCATTGTGACGGCAGGTGCACCTACTGTGCCCAATGATCTACTCAAGCAACTTAAAGTTGGTGGAAAATTAATCATCCCAGTTGGTGACGGAAAATCACAAACAATGATGAAACTGACGCTACAGGATAAAAACAAGGTTTTGAAAAAGGAATATAAACAGTTCAGGTTTGTACCTTTACTTGGTGAAAAAGGATGGAAATAGGTCATGAGTAGGAATTCGAAATTATGTACTGAATCAAATGTCACTATGACAGAACTGGTGCTCCCAAACGACACCAACACACTCAATAACCTGATGGGAGGAAGACTCATGCATTGGATGGATATTGTTTCTGCCATAGCAGCACAAAGACATTCCAACAGCATCGTAGTGACAGCTTCTGTTGATAATATAAGTTTCCGCAAACCTATACAGCTAGGCAATGTGGTTACACTAAAAGCTTTTGTTACGCGAGCTTTCAATTCCTCTATGGAAGTGTATATAGAAGTGACTGCTGAGGACATTCCATCAAACAAAAAAATAGAAACCAACAGCGCTTTCTTCACTTTTGTGGCTGTTGATCAATTGGGGAAACCTACAGATGTACCTGAGGCAATCCCTCAATCCGATATAGAAAATGAACTCTTTGCTGGTGCTTTGAGAAGACGCCAGCTTAGATTGGTTTTGGGCAAAAGAATGAAACCTGAAGATGCGACAGAACTGAAATCAATATTTGACCACCATGATTGAAGACGAGAATCTGCAATATTTCATCACCGAAGATCTATTTTTGGTCAATGAACCGGCCATGGAATATGAGCAAGCAAGCGCTCCGGTGGTTATAGCCAAAGAAGAAGTAACAGCGCCTGTAGCGGAAATGCTTGTTCAAAATGAGGCGGAAGTAGTAGCACCGAAATCTGAATCTCCGATCACTACAGAACCAGAAAAATCAGCATCACAACCACAGGAAACGATCCATGAATTGGTGGTTCTTGTGTTACCAATGAATAATCAGGATAAAGAATTACTCAACAACCTGCTAAAAGCAATCAATAAAAGCAATGCAGATATCAAGTTGATCGATTCATTTTCTGATTTCAAGGAAAACTTTAAAATACTGTTGAGTTTTGGGTATTTAAATGAACTCAAACATCAGATGGATGGATCTATTACACCTTTTAGCTGGTTCAAAAAAGGAACACATGAAATCCTGATTTCTGCCCCATTATCTTCACTCCACAACAATATAGCTGATAAAGCTGCTTTATGGAATTGTCTGAAAGCAAGATTTGTTTATTGAATAAAATGGTGGTAATTCAAAAAATCAGGTAAATATTAAGTTGAAATTACCACTCATATAAAAGTCAAAAACTTGAGCAACTCCTTTACGTAACTAGAACCGCATATAAGAGAGTTAAAAAATTCCACTAACTCTGACCAAATGATTACTGAATACTTAAAAACTACTCTGCGTAGTTTGGCAAAAAACAAATTGATAAGTACCATCAATATTGTTGGATTAGCTATTAGCCTCGCTGCATTTATCTTCATTTTTAAATATGTTGAAAAAGAGCTTAGTTATGACCAGAGCCATCCAAATTATGATCGCTTATATAGACTTGCAGAAATAATAGAAAGTGAAAATTATCTCGAAAATTCATCCAGCTGCCCTTATCCAAGCGGACCAACATTATTGATTGAATTTCCTGATGTGATAGAAAATCAAGTTCGCTTGTTCAATTTTCAAACTCCGATCGTCACATTGGAACTAGAGGATAAAAGAAAATTCAATCAGGAACATGTGTACTTTGCTGATACCAGCGTATTCAGCATGTTTGACTTCAACATGCTGAGAGGCAATGCCAATATTGCACTTGACAACCCATTTACTGCAGTAATTTCAAGCGAAATAGCAAAAAAATACTTTGGAGATGCCGACCCCATTGGTCAGAAATTCATTCATGAAGGTTTCAATCAAAATAAATTTGAAATCACTGGAATCTTTGAACAAGGAGGATTATCCCATATTCATACTGATATTTTAATGTCAATGGAGACATTGGAAAACAATGTGCCGTTTTTGAAAAATCAATGGGTCTGGAATCCTGCTTGGACATACGTCAAGCTTAGTCCTAATGCATCAATTAAAGATTTAGAAGAAACCAAATTCCCACAATTTGTTCAGAAATATTTCAATGAGCGCTCACGTGATATGACCAGCCATTATTTGATGCCGATCAAAGATGTTCATCTGAAATCTCATCTGGAATTTGAAATGGCTGCCAATAGCGACATCAAGTATGTGTATATATTTATTTCTTGTGCCTTTTTCCTCATTCTTATTGCCATTGTCAACTTTATCAATCTTTCCACATCTTTCTCATTGCTACGAGCAAAAGAGATCGGTATCAGAAAAGTATCCGGTGCTACCAAATCGCAACTAGTATTTCAATTTTTATCCGAATCTGTAATCATTGCTACCATATCATATTTGACCGCTTTGATCATATGTTTTGCATCAGCATCTTTTTTACAAGATCTGATTGGCCTATCATTAGCTGACATTTTTACCCTTAAAAATCTGATTTTCCAGTTTCTCATTGTGGTAATCATTGGTCTTGTTTCGGGGATTTATCCGGCTTTTTTCATCTCATCCTTCGATCCTTTACTCGTGTTTAAAGGAAAATTTATTTCCAATACAAAAGGTCAGCTCCTCAGAAAGGCGTTAGTAGTGAGTCAGTTTTCTATTGCAATCACACTTATAATTTTTACGAATGTTACCTATCAGCAACTCCAATTGCTCAACGACAAGGATTATGGCTACCATTCTGAAAATATAGTACTACTCAATGCAGTGAATGCGAATTTGGGAAACAGGTTAGATGCATTTAAAGGCGCTTTGAAATCGGATGCCAGCGTCGCAGATATCACGATCATGAGTGATATCTTAGGAACTAACAATAACAATCATGATTTTCACCATGAAGGCATGGCTCCAGGTGAAAATAATTTTTATCCTGCCATGCAGGTAGACGAACGATTCGTAAAAACAATGGGATTGGATGTGGTGGCTGGTCGGGACTTTGATGAGCGATTTGATAATGAAGATAGCTTATCTGTAATCATCAATATGGCCATGTCGAAGACTTTGGGCTATGCAAACCCTGAAGATGCCGTTGGCAAGCAAATGAGATCAAACAATGGCAATGAACGAATCATCGGAGTTGTGAAAGATTTCAATTATAAATCTTTTCATTCGGAGATAGGGCCATTTGTGCTAGACATACCACAGCGTGGACCCAACGGATTTTTCTTTTTCAGAAACATTGCCATTCGGGTGAATGAAGTAAACAATCAGTCACTGGCGCATATTCAAAAAACATGGGAAGAATTCGTTCCAAATAAGCCATTCAGTTATTCAATTTTAGATACTGAGCTCAAAGCCATGTATAAAAGTGAAAATAATCTCGGACAAATTTTAGGCATTTTTGCTATTCTAACCGTGATCATTGCTTGTTTAGGATTATTTGCGTTAGCCACTTTTATCGCACAGCAAAAGACCAAAGAGATTGGTATCAGGAAAGTATTAGGAGCATCGACACTTAAATTATTTTATGTAGGATACCGTGAGCAATTCATTTTGATCCTCATTTCTTTGGGTGTATCTATTCCACTGGCATATTTTATTGTAGGCAAATGGCTCGCCGATTTTGCCTACCGGATAGAGCTGGGAATTTGGCCATTTCTGCTTGCAGGGCTGTTAGCAATATTGATTTCTTCACTTACCGTACTTTCAAACTTCTATAAAACGATAACCGCTGATCCAGCCAATGTGCTTAGAGATGAGTGATAATAACGATGATCGTGAATATAAGTGTACTCCCAAAACCAAAATAAATAAGACACAAAAAAAACCCGGACTTTACAGCCCGGGTTTTCTTTTGATAAGTTTTATCTGATTAAACTAACTGTGCATCTAGCTTTTGGCTCAATACTGTCTTTGGAACTGCTCCAATTTGTTTGTCTACGATTTCACCATTTTTAAACACCAACAATGTTGGGATTGATCTGATACCAAACTTAGCTGATACTTCAGGATTCACATCCACATCTACTTTGCCTATCACCGCTTTGCCATCATAATCAGCAGCCAACTCTTCAACAAGTGGTCCGATCATCTTACAAGGTCCACACCATTCTGCCCAAAAGTCAACCAATACTGGTTTATCTGTATTAAGAATCTCGTCGAAATTCTGATCTGTTATTTCTAAAGGTTTAGCCATTTTATTCTGCTTTAAATTTTCAAATATTCGGTTAGAGAACGCAAATGTATGTCATTAAGTTTGACTGGTTTTTAACATTCTCTGTGTTTGTTATGTCAGAGACAAAAAACATAAAAAATTAGTTCATCAGCACCTTGTATTGAACTTCATCCATTTTATCCAAATCACGCAATAAATCATCGGACAACTCCACAGACATTCTCCTGCTGAGCATCTCCAGATTGATGACCCTGCCTTCAAAAGGTGCCACTACATTCAGTTTCAACAAATTGGAACCTGGATATTTTTTACCAAAAGATTCTATGTCATCTATCAACAAGCGATTAACATCTTCCAAACGCATATGAAGCTCTATGCCTTTTGTTTTCTTCGCCCTGATCTCATCGAGCGGCTCCATGTGATTGATTTTAAGCTCAAGTTCTTCACCATTCCATCTGTTTTGCACCACACCGGAAATGTATATAAACCAGCCTGTTTCCATGAATGGCTTGAACGTGATGTAATCCTGAGAAAAAAGAAAAAAGCTGTGACTATCCGTATAATCCTCGATGGTGAATTGACCGAATGGTTTTCCTTTTTTAGTCATGCGGTGTTGCACATTGGTGATCATCCCTCCTAACTTGACCTCTCGATTTTTTAGATTTTCTAATTCTTTCAGCTCACTTAAGCCTGCATTGGTCAGGTAGTGCATCTCAAATTTGAATTGATCCAGCGGATGCCCTGAAATATAAAGCCCAACCATTTCACGCTCGATATTGAGTTTTTCTATATCTCCATATGGCTCAATTCTGCCCACTCTTGGCCGCATACTGACGTCACCTGTTGAGCCTCCTCCTCCAAACATAGACACTTGCGCACTGTCCTCTTCCTGCTGTAGTTTGTTGGCGTATTTGATTGCTTTCTCAATGAGCGATGTTCCTTCCTCATCCTGATCGACATATTGTCGGCGATGAAATTCTTCGAAACAATCAAAACCACCAGCCTTGGCAAGACTTTCAAATGATTTTTTATTCACAGAACGAAGATTCACCCTGGAAGCAAAATCAAATATGTCACTAAAATGACCATTTTTATCTCGCTCCTCAATGATGGCCAGTACGGCTGATTCACCTGTTCCTTTGATTGCTCCCAAACCGAAACGGATTTCGCCAGCAGCATTCACTTCAAAATTGAGGCCTGATTCATTCACATGCGGCCCCAGCACCTTGATCCCCTGATTCCGACATTCTTCCATGAAGAAACTCACCTTCTCAATATTGCTCTGGTTGTGGGTGAGTACAGAAGCCATGTATTCAGCTGGATAGTTGGCCTTGAGGTAGCCTGTCTGATATGCAACTACGGAATAACAAGTACTATGTGATTTATTGAAAGCATAAGCGGCAAACGCTTCCCAGTCTTTCCATATTTTTTCCAGCTTATCTTCAGCATGTCCTTTTTCCTTGGCTTGAGTGATGAATTTTGGTTTCATCTTATCAAGAACCTCCCGCTGTTTTTTACCCATGGCTTTACGAAGCACATCGGCTTCACCTTTGGTAAATCCCGCAATCTTCTGTGAGAGAAGCATCACTTGCTCTTGATAAACAGTGATACCGTAAGTCTCCGACAGATATTCTGCCATATCGTCCAAATCATAGACGATCGGCTTGCGACCGTGTTTCCTATCGATAAAGTCAGGAATGTATTCCATCGGACCCGGACGATAGAGGGCGTTCATGGCAATCAAATCCTCCAATTTATCAGGCTTCAGGGCACGAAGATGCTTCTGCATGCCAGGCGACTCAAATTGGAATGTACCGTTTGTGTGACCGCTTTGATAGAGCTCATAAGTCTTCGAATCGTCAAGCGGAATTTGATCTATATCGATTTCAATGCCATGACGCTTTTGTACGTTTTCGATTGCTGTTTTAATAATGGACAAGGTTCTTAGCCCCAAAAAGTCCATTTTTAGCATTCCCGCGGACTCAACTACACTGTTGTCAAACTGAGTAACCAACAACGATGAATCTTTGGCTCTTGCCAAAGGAACAAAATTGGTCATATCACTTGGTGTGATGATCACGCCGCAAGCATGAACTCCGGTATTTCTCAATGAGCCTTCCAGTACGATAGCCTGATTGAGCACTTGAGATGGCAAATCTTTTCCACGACGCATAGCTTCAAGCTCGGGCACTTCACCAAAGACCTTCGAGAATTTTATTCCCGGTCTTTCTGGAATCAACTTGGCAATTGCATCTGTTTCCGGCAGAGGCAGCTCCATCACTCTACCTGCATCTCGGATGGCTGACTTTGGAGCCATTGTGCCATAGGTGATGATTTGAGCAACTTGCGTGTGTCCATATTTATTGACCACATAATCGATCACACGTTCGCGACCTTCATTATCAAAGTCAATATCAATATCGGGAAGTGAGACCCTATCTGGATTTAAAAAACGCTCAAAAAGGAGATCGTAAGCAATCGGATCTACATTGGTAATCCAGGTGCAATAGGCAACCACAGATCCGGCTGCCGATCCACGGCCAGGTCCGACAGCTACACCCATCTTACGCGCCATGGAGGTGAAATCCTGCACGATCAGGAAATAGCCGGGATAACCTGTATTTTCAATGGTCTTTAATTCGAAATCAATTCTTTCACGAATTTCATCTGTGAGATCTGGATAGCGTTTTTTTGCTCCTTCGTAGGTCAGGTGTCGCAAATAAGCATTTTCACCACGTTTGCCTCCATCGGCTTCATCTTCAGGAATTAAAAATTCTTCAGGAATATCAAACTTAGGAAGAAGTACATCACGTTCAAGTTTATACTCTTCTACTTTTCCTATCAGTTCAGAAATATTTTCAATGGCCTCAGGTATATCCAGAAATGCTTTTTTCATTTCATCCTGAGTCTTGAAAAAATATTCATCATTTTTCAACCCCGGACGAAATCCTCTGCCCCGACCAATTGGCGTACTTTGCTTTTCGTTTTCTTTAATGCACAGCAATACATCATGTGCCTGAGATTCTGATCTATCCAGATAAAAAAGCTCATTGGCGGCTATCATTTTGACATCAAATTTTGATGCGAAACCCTTTAAAACTTCATTCAAGTGATTTTCCTCATCAAGTCCGTGTCGGTTTAATTCAAAATAAAAATCATCGCCAAAAACCTCCTTCCACCAAAGCACTGCCTCTTCTGCTTGTGTTTCTCCAACGTTCAAAATCAAATGTGGAATCTCGCCATAAAGTCCACCGCTCAATGCGATAACACCTTCGGAATGTTTTTGAATCAGCTCTTTGTCAATTCTAGGATACAAACCGTAGTTGCCTTCAATGTATGCCAATGAAGATAACTTGATCAGATTCTCATAGCCCCTTTTGTTTTTGGCCAAAAGCACCTGCTGAAATCTTCTATCCGGATTGTCTTTGGTAAACTGTAAAGTTTTACGTTCCTCGGCTACATAAAATTCGCATCCTACAATTGGTTTAATTCCTGATTTAAGTGCAGCACGGACAAACTTGAATGCGCCGAACATATTCCCCAAATCCGTAAGCGCCACGGCTGGCATTTCTAAAGCTTTAGCTTTAGCGACAATTGACTCTACATCGGGAGTAGCCTGCAAAACAGAACATTGAGAATGCACGTGCAAATGGCAAAAAGCACCTTGAATCTCCTCAACGCTGACCTTTGTAGTTGTAATCTTGCTTGAATCCTCCTTGCGAATCCATGCGAAATTTGCTTCTGACAGATCCGGCTGCTCATAGGTGATATCTGCAGGACTGGTTTCGTCAAAAGTCTTAATTACCTTCCTTTTTAGACATTCAAAAAAGGCCTGAGATGTGGCATCTACATCGTATGCTGCGTCATGTGCATCTTCAAATGGTTGACCAAAAAGCTTTTCATAGAGCTCCACGAGTTTGGGCATTTTCTTGCGTCCATTGCCCATGAGCAGATTGCAGTAATCTATTGTGGCTAAGCCGGTATCAATATTTGGATAGCCATCAAGTAGATTTTCCTGATCAGTTCTGAGATATTCTGCGCCAATGATCTTGTTGTCAAACTCAATGTTGTGGCCAACGAGTACGTTGGCCTTTTTCACATCAGATGAGAATTTTGCCAGAACTTCCTTTAAATCTTCACCAACTTCAAGGGCGCGATCGGTAGATATTCCATGAACTTTCTCCGCGTTGAAAGGAATGGTAAATCCTTCAGGTTTTACGATGTGATTTCCTTGAGAAAGAAGTTTACCGTGACCATCATGCAGCTGCCAAGCGATCTGGACCAGCCTGGGCCAGTTTTCAAAATCCGTTAAGGGTGCATTTTTATTCTTTGGGAGACCGGTGGTTTCGGTATCAAATATCAGGTACATGAAATGGTGGTTTTATCAGCAGAACAACTTTACAAATTAAAAAAATCCAGCCTCATAATCGCTTGTAAAACCACACTATTTTGGCGAGTGTGGAAAACTTTTAGAAAAGGTCGGTTTGTGAGTTTGAACTTCGGGTTGAAGCACATTTTTTTCGAGCATTTCTCTTCAGGAAAAAATCATCAAAATCAGTTAGCTTTAGTTTTTGTATGAATGAGAATGATACCCACAATATTCAACCATGAGACTGATTTTCTGCTACTTCCTACTTTTTGTAACTCACAGCATACTTGCTCAACCAACTAAGACTCAACCCTTAAATATCGAGAATGAAGACCTAAGCTCATTATGGCTAAAAGAATACCCAAGATTTCATGAGGGTAAAGAACTTAGTAAAAATGAACCAGTTGGATATTTCGGTGAAAACTACTGGAGATTTTATGTTCATTTCATTTCGATAATTCAAAACCCCAATAACCCAAAGGAATACTTCGTTTATGGCAAGAACAAGCTCAAAGGCAATATCAGCGAAATTCAAGGAACGTTAAAAATCGAAACTGCCGAAGCATACAAGGAAGAGTTCACGGAGGGTTACAGGGAAGGAATAATCAAAGGAAAGTATCAACTCAACGAAGACCGAAAGAAGTCTGGAACTGGCAAGTTTACAGGAACATTCGAGACATATGTAATGATCAGAAACAATAAAATAGAATACAGCACTTTGAATTGGTTTGCGGATGGGTTTATGAATAATCAATTCGAAGGAGTTTGGACAAGCTACTCCACTGATAAGAGTTACATCTGTAACTGGGGTGATTACCGTGTGCCAAACAGAAAAGGACTTGATATTGGTGCAGGACAGATGGGCGTTCATCCTGAATATGAAAAGTACGGTTGGGAAGGATTCAACTTAGCAACACTGCCAATTGGTGATACGCTAAAAATCCAACAAGCCCAGAAAAAGGAAGCTGAAGAATGGTGGAAATGAACTCCGTACTCACTCCGCTATACCGCTTGAGGTATATTATTGAGGCATTTCGCACTTTAGCTAAGCAAAAATATCCACTTACTATATCCATCGGCAAAGCCAAACAAGTGTTAAGATATCCAATATAATTCTACCCAAGACCGATAACTTTGTCGGCATGAGAAAATTCATCCTTCTAATAATTATTTGTTTGTCATTTGCTTGTGAGAATGGCTCCACATCAAAAAAATCAGAAGTCAATGTAGCAAACCAGCTACAAAGGGAAGCTGATATTGATTCTGTGAAAAATCTCATTTCGAGATCATTTCAAGCCATTTGGACAGATTTTGACTCGACGGCTATTCCGATCTACTACACGATGGACTTTATGGTTTTTGAAGACGGAATGATTTGGAACAATGATTCGGTAGCCAATTATTTAAGAAAGCAACAAATGCGATCAGGCAAACCAGAATACAAAAGGATCAATCGATTTGATTTTTTGAACTCAGTGCACAGTCAAAACGCTGTTTGGTTGGTTTATGATAATTATGCAACCTTGATCAAAGGGGAGGATACTGTTAGAGTCGCTCATTGGTCTGAAAGTATCTTGGCTATCAAAGAAAACAACAAATGGAAAATTCAGCGATTACATTCGACAACCGTCAAAAAATAGCTTGATTTTGAATTGAACGAAATACTTCCATACTCGCTCGGCATTGCTAATTGAGACATATTATTCACTCGGCAAAGCCAAGAGATTGCAAAATATAGGAGGATTGAAAAGTCCTCGAGGAAACCGAGGACTAGTTTAAAAAATGACAATTATATACCGATGAGTTTACCACTAAACTTCACAGATGTTTCCAGTCCTTCCATGGTCACATTGGTCCAGATCATATCCAGTTTAGTTTCATCAGCGGCATTTACTGTAAGTTCTACTGTACCAGATGTAGAGTAAAGCGCCTCAGTTCCATGACCATAAAATACCATTGTGAACTGACCTTCTCCAGTACCAACAATATTTGGAAAAACGCCCGCCTCGCCAACGATCGTATAAGTTCCCGCAACAGGTCTGCCTCCATATTTGAAATAACCATCGAGCTTTGAACCGGAATTCTGACATTGATTCATGATTACACTCAAAATACCCTGCGCAGAAATACTTGGATTGGATGAATAAGGTGTACACACCATATTATCATCATCAAATACTACTTCATTATCACCAAGGTTGGTCGTTTCCTGATCAGGCTGCATGTCGTCATCTGAGCTACAGGCGATGAATAAAAAGGTAAGTACCAATAGAGAAAGGGAAAAAATAGATTTTAACATAGAATAGTTTGTTTTAGACTGCAATGATAAATCTGCAATTCCAATACTTCTATCCGTGGTTCATGGTATTCTTTGTATTTATAGGAATAATTGATAATCAACAGAGCTTCAAAATATCTCAAAAATAATAGCAGCTAAATCACATCTAATTGGCATCCGGCAAATTTGGTGCACTTGAAAAGTGTAGGATCTGACTCCAATAAAAGTTTATCTACAATACTGTTAAAATAATTTTTAGAATATCTCTTACAATGGAAACTATTTAAAAATACCACTGTCTATATTTAGATTTTAATTACACACCATTACTTCCAAAAGTTAAATCTGAATGAAAACAATAATTACTTCACTGCTTTTTTGCATTACTCTTTTATTTACTCATTGTGATGAATCCTCATCAGGAATTCCTGATCTATCAAGGCAACAGATATTTCCATATAATCCTTCCGATTATGCCCATTTGACCAATATGCTTGTAGAATTTGCTTGGGAAAATGGGGACAATGTCAGTTATTACAAGCTTATTATTTCCAATGTCGATGCAAATAACAACACGTTTATTGTTTTGGATACTGCGCTGACATCAAACAATTTCAAGACAGTGCTTTCTCCTGGCACCTATTTCTGGAGTGTTCAGGGTGCCAATTATTATTCCGCTACTACAGGTGTATCAAATTATGTTTTCACCATAGATACGACCAATTACCAATACGAAACTTGGGATACGAATGTCAATATTTTAGCACCATCAGATTCGAGTGTCTATTCTTCAGAACGAGAAATTATCTTGTGGTGGGATTTACTGGAAGGGGCAGAAGGTTATGAGGTCATGATCATCACACCAAATTTCAAAGACCCTGAAAAAATTATCATGGATAACACATATGGATTGAAAGTGGATAAAATTCAGAGTCTGACTTTGGATTCAGCTAATTATCAATGGCGTATCAGAGCATATAAATTCGTCAATGACTACCAAAAAATCTATACTGATTATACAACCCGATCTTTGTTAGTGAGGTAACATTTCATTGGTTCAGTCCAAGACTAAAAATCTAACAGTATAAATTATTCATCTCTCAGAGACTTTACAGGATTCATCCGGGCAGCTTTCCAAGACTGAAAACTCATGGTTATCCAAGCGACAGCAAAAGCAATCAAACCCGCTACTATAAAAGTAGTCAGCTTGATTTCTGTGCGATAGGCAAAGTCATTGAGCCACTCCTTCATGGCGAAATAAGCAACTGGGACTGAAATTACAAATGAGATCAGAACCAACTTGATAAAGTTTTTAGAAAGCAATATGACGATGCTCGGAATGGATGCACCAAGTGCTTTTCTGATTCCGATCTCTTTTGTCTTTTGCTCTGCTGTGAATGCCGCCAGTCCAAATAACCCCAAACATGCAATGAGAATAGCCAAACCTGCAAAAACTGTAAATATTTCTCCAATTTTTTGCTCGGCCTCATACATAGAATCAAATCGTTGATTCATGAAAGTATACGAAAATGGCTGTCCTGGAGCAAATTCATCCCAGGTAGATGATATCTGATCTATGGTGCTTTGAATATTTTGGCTTTGCACTTTGAATAATCCAAAGCCATTGCCTTGACCAAGGCGAATCACTAATGGACCTATTTCCTCCTTCAATGACCTGAAGTGAAAGTCTTTTACAACCCCAACTATGGTGCTACCATTAGTTATTTCATTGCCTTTACCATCATCATCTATGGTATAGAGTTTATCTCCAATTGGATTTTCATAACCAAACGCCTTAACAGCAGCTTCATTCAGCACACATGCCATGCTATCATTTCCGAAATCTTTGGAGAAGAAACGACCATGAGCCAACGTCATTCCCATTACATCCAGATAGTTATAATCTACCCAGGCTTGACTGATAACTAAACTGTTTTCTGAATTGGCTATAGGATCTTTGAAGTGTACGTCCGTATTGCCAAAATCATTCACAGGAGTGAAGCTCGCCAATGTGGCATCCAGAATATCACTATTCCTCATTACTTCATTTTTGAACGATTCAGCCTTGTCGCGTAGGATCCATGCATCATTCACCATTAATATTTGTTCTTTATCATAACCCAGTTTCTTATTCTGAATATATGACAACTGATCAAAAACCACTGCTGTACCAATAATCATGAAGATGGAAATTGAAAATTGAAATACAACCAGTGCACTCCGGATTGGGCCACTTCTCATACCTTGCCTTGCTTTACCTTTCAACACCTCCACAGGTCTAAATGCTGATAAATATAAAGCTGGATAACTACCAGCCAAGAGTCCAACTATTACAATCAGTGCTGCCAAAAAAGCCATAAATTCCCATCTAACAAGCTGTCCTATTTCAAAAGTTTTAGCTGCTAATTTCCCAAAATCCGGCAGAAGTATGAGCGCCAAAATAAAAGCTAGCAAACATGATATAAATGTGAGCATCACTGATTCTGACATAAATTGAATAATTAACTGCTTTCGGAAAGCCCCCATCACCTTTCTCACCCCCACTTCTTTTGCTCTATTAGCAGATCTGGCTGTTGCCAAATTCATAAAATTGATACATGCCAAGGCCAGAATGAAAAATGCAACAGCAGAAAAGATATAGACATATTTGATATCTCCGTTGGCCTCTAGCTCATCTTCTTTATGAGAATATAGATGAATGTCTTGGAGGGGGAATAATTTAAAGGTAAGTTCATTTCCTGTAGAGCCAAATTCCTTCATACTCATATTTAAGTACTTGTTAATCAAGGGTGCACAATACTTCTCAATGACCTCAGCAAACTTAGGTTCGAAATCTGCTTGAGTGACTCCATCCTTCAATCGAACATAAGTGCTATAATTGGTGCTTAGCCATGCATCATTATCTCGAGATCTTTTAAATGTAACCATCGATAATAATACATTTTTATGGAAATGAGAATTGGCTGGCAAGTCAGCATAAACCCCTGTCACCTCATAATCGTCCGTATTATCAAGTACCAATACTTTACCCACGGGATTAACATCACCAAACATTTTGATAGCAGTCGTTTGATCCATTACCAAAGTGTTTGGCCGCTCCAAACATGTTTTCGGGTCGCCATATATCAGCTCCACAGTGAAGAAGTCGAAGAAATTGGCATCTGCCATAAGTACCTGCTCTTCCTTGAAAGTTTTGGTGGTTCCTTTCTCTTTGATAAACCAGTTTCCGGTATCGTTGATTCTAACAGCATCTTCAATTTCCGGATATTCTGCCTTGAGCGTTTTTGCCATTGGCGGCCCAACATTTGATGACTCAATACCCGCTCCATTTAGTTTTCCATAAAAATCAATCCGATATATGTTTTGATAATCTCTATGAAATTTGTCATAAGACAATTCGTCCATCACAAAAAGCGAAATCATCATAAAACAGATCAAGCCAATGGTCAATCCAAGTATGTTGAGAATAGAATAAAATTTATGTCTGAGTAGATTTCTAAGTGATATAATGAGGTAGTTTCTAAACATGAGGTCAGTTGGTTTTTATACTTGATTCAAGAACCCATAAGAAGGTTGCATGATGCTATTCATTTCGTAATGACTTTGCGGGATTGGTTTTGGCAGCTTTCCAGGATTGGAGTGCCATAGTAAGCCAGGCAATGATGGCTGCAGTCAATCCAGCCACAACAAATATCCATAGCTTGATTTCCGTGCGATAAGCAAAATCATCCAACCAGGATCTCATACCGAAAAAGGCAATCGGTGCAGCAATGACAAAAGCTACGCCAACCAACTTGATAAAATTCCAGGACAACATGCTTACAATTTGACCAATTGATGCTCCCAACACTTTGCGTATTCCAATCTCTTTGATGCGCTGCTCAGCAGTGAATGATGCCAATCCGAATAATCCAAGACAGGCTATGAAAATGGCTAGAAATGCGAATACACCAAATATTTTTCCAATTTGCTTTTCACTTGCATAAAATCGGTCAAACTTTTGATCCAAAAAGCTATAAGTAAATGGCTGACCAGGCGCAATTTCATCCCAGGTTTTTTCCAGGCTGGCGATGGTGCCGTCATAATCTTCACCTTTGACTCTGAATGATGCTGTGCTTCCTTTTCCTTGATTCAGCTTAAACAACAATGGCTCGATTCGCTCTTTCATGGAAGCATAATGAAAATCCTCAACTACACCAATCACTTTATAGGTAACCACTACAATTGAATCATTCCAGCCTTCATAAGTAGAGATTTGAGAACCAACCGGTTCGGTCAATCCCATATTTCTGGCCATAGATTGATTGATCAAAATGGCAAGTGAATCTGTGGGGAAATCTTTTGAAAAATTCCGACCATCTACTATGGCCATTTTTAAAGTATTTACATAATCATAATCAATTCGATGATTATTGATCACATACGTATCTTCCGGAGAAACATCCTTTCCTACCCAATAAACACTGTTGTTGCCATTTTCTCCTATTGGCAAAAAAGACGAAATGGATGCTGATTCGATGCGTGAATCTCTCATAGCTTCTTGTTTGAAAGCTTGAGTATTATCTTTCAATATCCAAACATCATTGACAAGAATGACCTGATTCTTATTGAAGCCCAGCTTTTTATTTTGGACAAAAGAGAGCTGATCATAAACCACCGCCGTACCGATAATCATTGCAATAGAAACGGTAAACTGCAACACAACAAGCACACTTCTCAGTCCGCCACTCTTGGTTCCCATTCTGATTTTACCCTTTAGCGTTTCGATAGGTCTGAATTTGGATAAATACAATGCAGGATAGATGCCAGCCAATAACCCAACTATCAGCGTGATCACAGACATGATAACAATAAAATCAGAGCTGAGCAGATCCCATTCAACCAGATTTTTGCCGGAAATATCATTGAAATAAGACATGAGTATAATGGCTAGCACAAAAGCTATTACGGTGGACAACACGCTGATTAATATTGCTTCAGACATAAACTGACGGATCAACTGTGATCGCAACGCTCCCATCACTTTTCGCATACCTACTTCTTTGGCTCTACCAGCTGATCTGGCAGTAGCCAGATTCATGAAATTGATGCAGGCAAGCAATAGAATAAATGCACCAATTGC
Organism: uncultured Marinoscillum sp.; assembly: GCA_964353015.1. GTDB lineage: Bacteria > Bacteroidota > Bacteroidia > Cytophagales > Cyclobacteriaceae > JAMZMI01. The sequence continues at coordinate 44,907 of CAYGUA010000008.1, forward strand.
AGAAAAAATATAGACGTATTTGATATCTCCATTTCTTTCGTGCTCGCCAATTTTATCCGAATTGAGATGAATATCCGTCAATGGAAGTAGGGTAATACCAGCGGTATTTCCCATCTCTCCAAATTCTTCCCAGGATTTACCCATAAACTTTTCGATTTCAGGACCTACTTTATTTTCAAGCAGATCTGGCATTTTGGCTTCAAATATTTGCGGATCAAACCCAGGCTTGAATTTCACATAGGTATTGTGATTAAAGCTCATCCACATGGGACTATCCCCATCCTCACTATCTTTTATGTTCAATAGAATATTGTAATGAAAATGTGAACTCTTGGGTAAATCTTCAAATACTCCTGTGACCTCATAATCGTCCTTATTATCAAGTCGCACTCTTTGACCCACCGCATCCTCGCTTCCAAAAATTTTCTTGGCGGTGGTTTCATTCATGACCAATGTTTTAGGATTCTCAAGACAAGTTTTCGCATCTCCCCCAATGAGCTTCACTCCCCAGAAATCAATAAAATTAGGATCAGCAAATACTACATTCTCCTCTTTATATGTTTGGACCTGACCAACTCTGTTTAAAAACCAAGTACCTGTAGATCGCATACGGAATGCATCTTCCACTTCAGGATAATCTGACTTGAATGTTTTGGCAGCCGGCGAAGACATGAGGGCGGTAATAAATTCACTCCCATTGATTTGGCCAGTAAAATCGACACGATATATCCTGTCCGCATCTTTGAAATGCTTGTCGTAAGAAAACTCGTCTTTCACAAAAAGTGCGATGAATAAAAAGCAAGTAAGACCCACTGATAATCCAAGGATATTGATGATCGAATAAAACTTGTGTTTGGTCAGATTTCGGATGGCAATGTTGAAATAATTTTTAAGCATAATGTCCGCTTGATTAGATTGGCTATAGCCTTCTATAAAAATATGATGCCAAAACCATGTCAATTATATTATGATCGCTCCAGGGAAAACAAAAACTACTCTGATCTTCCCAAAAGCTCCCTTTTGGGACAATTACATATTTAAGGACGGCAATATCAAGAAAGTCAAAATTGATAGAAAGTGATCGAAATCGGAGGAATCAATGTTCGCATTCGAACACACAAAAGCAATAAAGCATCAGGCTCACGACCTAATTTGGCTACTGTATAAAGATGCTTAGTTCCAGAGATTTTTGAGAGTCATTGCCAAGTTTATCCCGAGCACTTACTGTAATGGTAGTTAGCCCCTCGTCATTTAAATAAATGGGTGCCGAATACATGGATGGTGCCGCGTTATTGACGCTGAAGTAAATGTTTTCTGTTTCCGTTTGTGAATCGGTAGCAGCCAGATAGAGCCTCACTCCTTTGTTATATATCTCAAGTTCCTGTCCGTCTGTTTGTTTTTTACCGATTGGTCTTGAACTAAAAAAGCTATGCAGTTCTGGACCGGAATTATCCACAGCAAAAGAAAACTCCTTTGCGTTACGATTGTAAACATTGTCTGTCGCGAAATAGTCAATGGTATAAGCACCTTCTTTTTCTATCTGAAAAGATTCAAAATATTCCTGACCATTGCTCCCATTCACTTTATAGCCAATTTTCCGAATGTCACCACCATTGTCAACAGCCATAAGCGCTACTTCTGTTTGCTTATTGATGAAAACAGTGTCTCTGGTGATGTATTGAGGGCCAGTAAACTTATGAGCAATCACTGGTGGAACAATGTCTATTTCAAGCCCTTTTCGGCCAAGAACATTTTCATCATATGTAGCATTAAACCCATTCTTAACCTTGTCCTCAACATACACTTCAATGACATGGAGCCCTTCAATTTCCCTCAATACAAATGGTTCTCGATATGGCTTCATATCTCCCTGCCCATCTACTCGATACATCATTGTACCAACACCAGACAGATCATCAGTAGCCGTTAATTGCACATTGTTTCTATCTGATACAAATACCCTACCTCTGTTTTGATATTGATAACCAATCAACGTGGCATAGATTTCTGGTGGTTTTGTATCCAAATAAAACTCGAAAGTCTTTTCCGTTTCCTCATTACGCACATTGTCTTCTGCATAAAAAGACAAAATATGCTTACCATCTTTCAAACCTGTCATGGTTAGCTGATCGCTGTAAAGACGGAATTCCTGATGATCAAACTTATAATAGACACGCTTGACACCCGACATTTTATCAAATGAAGAAAGCCTGATTCGTGCATTGCCGGCCAATATATCCGCTGAAAAATTTCCAACCAATTGATGTAATGTAATGGGCGCTTTAAAATCAACTTGAAAAGCATACTCGCGAACATTGGTGCGATTTCCTACATGATCTACAGCATATATTGCCAGCGATTGTGCCCCTTCATTTTCAAAATCCAACTTTTCAGAATATTTCTCAAACTGATCCTGATTTAACCGAATCCTTATATTGTCCAAACCAGAAAGTGTATCCACGGCTGAACATGATACACTTAAACCTTTTCCATAATATATGATTCCATCGGCTGATCGAAAAGGAGCGGTTTCAAAATGAATATCCAACTTTGGTGCACTTCCATCGATATATACCTCAAAGGCAATCTCCTGTTTCGGAAGCACCGTATTCCCAAACTCATCCACCGCCCATCTCGAGCGAATAAAATTCAAACCTTCCTTTTGAAAATAAAGACCTCCATCTTTTCCTTGTTCACCATTGCTTACCAGCATCTCCGAATTGGCACCATTCTCATGATCCGAAAGGTGTAAGTACATAGGCACTGCCATGGGCCAGTAAAAATTTCCCTGCTCGCTGGTATAGGAATGATAGCTCGAAGAATCCTGCGCATATCCTGCAGTATTCGAAATAATTAACAAACCCAGCAAACAATATGGAATTGATGCGATAATTTTCCGCATTTAAGGCCTAATTACGTTAGTGAATTAAGAAGATTTTTTTTCAAGTGTCAAAATAACACCAAGTCGACCATTGCAATGCCCATTCGGACCAAATTTTTAATTATTTCCAATTTAATATCCTTTTTTCTCTTACTTCTCTCCAGCCATTTTGTTTTGGGTCAACCAGACTCAAGAGGTTTGAAGCTATCGAATCAAGCAGAACAATTTCTCCTATTTAGCCAACATGATAGTGCGTTGATCTACTTCAGGGAAGCCGAGCAAATTTTCCTACGCGATCAGCAATGGGAAAATTATATCACTACAAAAAACCATATTGCCGAATGTCAGAGCTCATTGTTTGAGCTGGATGGCGCCATGAAGACTGCTAAAGAAGCGATCGAACTCACTGACAAATATCTGGGGCCAATTCACGTACAGAGAGCAGTAGCGCTTGAGAATATTGGAAACGTGCATTACTTTATTGGTCAGCATGCGCTTGCCTTGGAAAAATTCAACGAAGCAGAAGCTTTGCTGGATCAGATTCCGGATGAAACCAAACATCTTCATGCTGCACCTGCCAATCTCGGAGTAGGAAATGTATTTTTTGGAACTTATCAATACGAACAAGCTTTCGCTTATTTCAAAAATGCCCTAAATGAAAACATCTCCATTTTGGGTGAAAACCATCCTTATGTTGCGAACTCCTACATGAGTCTGGCCAACCTCTACCGCAACAAGGGGAGTAATAACCTGGCCAGAGAGAATTATGAAAGATCACTGGTTGTTTTGAAAGATTACTTCGGGGAAATTCATCCTGACATTGGCACGGCTTACATCGGTATCGGAGATATACTCACTGGCCTGGGCACTTACACATTGGCCTCTTCTTATTACAAACAGGCCTTGGCCATCTACGAACAATTCATCAATAAAAACAGCCCAAAATATGGTGACCTTTATTTGAGTATGGCCGAATTGTATAAAAATCAAGGTCAATACGAAAAAGCGCTTGAGTATTATCAACTAGCCCTGGATCTCTATAAAAACACGATTGGAGAAAATCATCAGAACTCTGTAAGATGCAATCTCGGGATCGGCAATACCTATGTGTATATGAAAAGGTATCTCGACGCGCTGGACTACTACAACCGCGTTTTGGAAGTAAATTTCAATCTCGTAGGTGAAAATCACGTCAATACTGCGTCTGTTTACAGCAATCTTGGCAGCATCTATTTCTTTGCCGGAAATTTCGATTTGGCCATGAGTTATTTCCAGAAAGCATTAAGAATTGATCTGGCCATACATGGCAAAGACCATCCTAATGTGGCCAACTCCCACTATAACATCGCCAGAATCTATGGGGAAAAAGGGGAAACACAATTGGCACTTGATAAGATTCAGGATGCCATCAATTCAAGTATGATTGATTTTTCGGATGACAACATTTTTGTGAATCCCGCCCTGGTCAACTTTTTTGATACAAAAGATTTGCTTTGGTACATGCGCTTCAAAGGTGAGCTACTGGCCACAGGTTTTAAGACAAGCGGCAATCTGAAGGGAATGGACATTGCGGTAAATAGTTTTATTCTAAGCGACAGCCTGATCGATCAGATCCGTGTGTCGTACACAGATCGCAAAGATCAGATAGAGCTGAGTCGGCTGTCGCATAGCATCTATAGTTCGGCCATGGATGCGACCTACTCCCTACTCGAATTACTCACTGAAGAAAATGTGAAACAAATCGATCCGGATGCGGATTATGAAGCAAAACGTCTGGAATATCAGGATCGGCTTTATTTCTTTTCTGAAAAAAATAAAGGAGCCATATTATTCACCGCCATAGCAGAATCCAATGCAAAATCTTTCGGCGGTTTGCCCGATAGTCTTCTGGCAAAGGAGATCGAAACCAAGAAACACATCAATGAATACACACAAGAACTGGCCGCAGCATCAGACAGCAGTCAGAAGTATCTTTATCAAAACCTCCTTTTCAAAGCCAATCGGGAATATGAATTTCTGATTCAGAAAATGGAAAAAAACTATCCAAAATATTATGACCTGAAGTATGACGTGAGCGTGACTCCACTGAAAAATCTTCAGCGCTTTCTGGACGAGAAAACCATGATGGTTTCATATTATCTCAGTTCTGAATATACCTACACCTGTTATATTTCTAAGAATTCTTTCGACGTGTACAGAGAGGTGATACCTGATAATTATGAGAAATGGATGGTGGCTTTCAGAAATGCACTCATCTACCGAAGTGATTACGCTTTTGATTTTTTTGGAAGGTTGTTATATGATCAGCTGTTCCCAGAGCCGATACCTGAGAAATTTGAACGGCTGATTATTGTGGAAGATGGGGTGATGAGCTCTATCCCTTTTGAGGCGCTCCCTACCGGTAAAGTGAAAAACAATAAGGGCAAAGAAGTATCCACTTATTTGATCGAAAAATACGACATCTCATATTGCTACTCCGCCAATCTGCTTTACCGCATATTCCAGAACGAGAAAATCATACAACCCAAGGCGCCAAATGAATTGATAGCTTACGCACCTGTTGACTTTGATCCGAAACTGGCCAAATCACGCAAAAATTATCATGGTGAAAGTGCCGATATCTTCGAAACGGATAACCAACAAACTACCACGCTCAACCTCGCGCCACTACCTGGTACCGAAAAAGAAGTGAAGAGTATCGCAGCTAAATATGATAGCAGCAGGTCCGTTATCTATATGAAAAAACTGGCCAATGAAACCAGAATAAAGGACGGAACATTGCATGATTATAAATATGTGCATCTCTCTTCCCATGCATTTGTGGATGAACAAAATCCTGAGTTTTCGGGCATTCTACTTACACCTGATAGTCTCAACCAGGAAGATGGGATCCTTTTTACAGGGGAGATCTATTCGATGAGAATCAATGCAGAGTTGGTGAACCTGTCAGCCTGTGAAACAGCGCTTGGTAAAATCGCCCATGGTGAAGGAATCATCGGTCTGGCACGCGCATTGATGTATGCCGGTGCTAAAAATATCACTGTATCCCTATGGAAAGTTGATGACACCTCCACGGCACAGCTGATGGCAGATTATTATGATGGCTTTGCCAAAACGAAAGTTCCCGAAGCACTCACACAAAGCCTCAACTACTCCGCATCATTGAGAAAAGCCAAGCTAAAAATGATCGAAGAAGGCACATACGCCAATCCATATTATTGGTCTCCGTTTATCCTGATTGGGAAATAAAATCTGACATAGGGAAAATGATTCGCTAAATCATTAGTGGTTTTACTAAAAAAGGTTTGGACTCCCTATACTTCTTGAAAAGACATTCGAAGTTTCTAAAATCTGGACGGCTAGTCGCGGACGGCCAGTATTCGGAAGACATCCGAAGTTTTGGAAACTTCGGATGTCTGCACTTACTTACCTAAACGGCGAACCCATTTACTCCATCGTCGCACCTTTTTTCTCGGACGTTGAGCCTTTTAGGTGCGACGTTGCTCCTTTTAAGTGGGGGCGCCCGGCTTAGGGGTACCCACTTCGGAAGTGGGGGGGGCGCCCGGCTAGGGTACTTCGGAAGACATCCGAAGTTTTGGAAACTTCGGATGTCTTCTGACGGGTAGTCGCGGACGGCCAGTCTTCGGATGTCTGAAAACCGCTACCCACTTGAAACCACTGCGAAGTATAGACCTTTCACTTTTAATAATTTTCCACTTTCAGTTTCATACCTTCAACTGTTTTCAGCTAAAACCATATTAAATTAACTGCACATATTGCCAACGGCAATAATCCTTTGATTCACCTTTGACTAACCAAAGCACTAAACAAAATGAAAAATCTAAACATCTATTACTGGATATCCATCGGTCTAATGCTCTTTTTTATGGTTCCCGGTTCTATCATGAACATTATGAAAACACCCGACTGGGTTGAGGTATTTAACCAGCTGGGATACCCTGAATACCTGCTTCCTTTTTTGGGGATAGCCAAATTATCTGCATGTATCGTTCTGGTTCTACCCTATTTCAAGCGACTCAAGGATTGGGCCTATGCCGGCCTGTTTTTTGATTTGGTAGGGGCTGTCTATTCAGGATTAATGGTAAATGGATTCGATCCAGCCATGCTCATTATGTTTTTTGCCATTGGTGTGCTACTTGCCTCCTACTGGCTGTGGCTCAAAAAATCAGGTCAGGCTTAGCTTTCCTTCAAGCAAGGATTGTTGAAGCAAAACTTGATTCAAGCCATTGACGAAAGACTGGCCTTCCAAGTAAGTCATCCTTCGGATGTCTGATCAGGCATCTTGATTAAAACCAAAAAACCCGACTCAAGTCGGGTTTTGGAATTGTCTAGGGCTGATTTATTACAATTCAGTAAGTGATTAACTTTTCTTGAAAGTGATTTCAAGAGAAATTTTGATGATTTCATCTATATCATCATCGTTAAAATCTTCCGTGTCTTCATCTTCTACAACCAGAGTGAGTGTAGTACCTGTGAGTACTCGCACCTCATACGAGTCGCCCTCCTCTCCCGGATCATCGTCTTCAAAAGTCAATGTTTTCTTGTCTTCTGACATGGTATAGTTCCCCGTGTTGCTACCTACCGCAAAGGTACCGTCCGCATTGAACGTGATCACAATCCCGCTGAATTGTGTTCCAAGCTGTTCGTAACCACTTTTGAATTGCGTTGCTATGTTTGGCGGATAGCCTATACCAACGAGGTAATCATACATGTTCGTATCGTCGACTGTCACTTCTCCGCCTAAAGATTCAAAAGTCCAGGTACCAACGATGCTTGCGTTTTTATCTACATCTTCATCTTCTGAGCAAGAGAACCCAAGGATGCCAATGAATAAGATTAGAATGGTTGTGATTTTTATGTTTTTCATGATTGTATTCAGTTTTTAAGTTTTAGATAGATAAATTTTGAGTTTTACTTTTCGAACATCACCAAGGTGATGTCACTATTTTTTGCTTTTTTAGAAAGACTTCTTGCATTAAAAGCCACATGAGTTTCAGAATCGAAAAGGATTTCTTTACCATTTACTGGTGCATATTCTTCCCCACCACAGATTTGAGAGGAAACTATTTTGTTTGCACTGAGGTCGATTTTTGTCAACCTTAATTGCGCGGCAATGAAATCATATTTTTTCTGAATTACAGATGGTCCTACAAATGTGTTGTAAGGCTTATAATCGTAAGTTGACCAGTAAAGTGTTTTACCATCAGCGGTGAAAAACAAATCCCCTCTACTAGTTTCTGATTCTGGTAGTCCATAAAAGGCATCTAATTTTCCTTCCTGATTTATTGATGCGATGATCAAGGATCCGAAAGACTTGAAAGTTCCATATTTATCGGCCGTTTCATATTGCTGACCAGTAATGATGATTCGTCCATCAACTACATTGTATTTAAGTGCTCCATTGGGATAAAGAAGCATTTTTGGCGCCACTTTTCCTTTCACGCCAGGCACGACTTTAGTAGCTGCAGCAATCTCCGAAGCGGTCACCGAATTGACGTAAACCGTCTTTCCACTGGCTACCTTGGCCACCTGATAGCTAGTCATTTCTTTACCAAAAGAAGTGGTCTCAAAAGTAGTGCGCTCAGAAGTTGACCCAGAGGCTAACCCCATCAAATAAACCGCTCCATCTCGTTCGATAGCCTTATCAACGATCCACTTGGAATTTTTCAAGGTGAAGGAAAATCGTTCTTTTACCTTGAGGGTCTCCCCGTCTACCCGGATGTACTCAGCAGCCAATGGTTCAGCCATTTTAAGCTCCGACTTCTTATACTCCAGACTAGTTACGATCAATACATAATCCGCGATAGGCTGATCCGTATCCAAAATAAGTGGTTTCACTGAGGTCTGATAATCGAAAGCGATGATTTCCTCTCCGATCACAGTACCTGACTCATTGTAGTTTCTAAAAATGTAATGTCCTTTTCCTGGCTCGTTAATCACGCCATCAGTAGTGAATAAAACGTGTCCACCCCCCGGTTGTGGGTTAGAAAGAATGTTCACCCATCTTTGTCCTTTTTCCTGTTTCAGTGGTTCTGTGCTAATCACAGTGGACATTGGCGACTCCCAACATGAATTCAACTGCGCAGCTGTAGGCTTGGCAGACATGGCTGCACCAGAGATCACCTGACTATAGACTTTAACTACTGAAATAGTAGGTGTGAAACCTTTCATCCCAACTGTTACCGAATTTTTTCCGATGAAAGACTTATCTACATAACCAAGTGAAGCTCCGCCCTTAGCGATAGATGCTATAATACCTACGGCACCTGCGCTGATATTCATATCGCCATCTGTCGGAATGAACTTTTCACCCCAAATGGGTGCATAGTCAAGCGACTCTAGAGATGAATTAAAACTCTTCTCTTCTGTACTGACATAGTTTAAATCTTTGTCAAAAAAGAATTTATTGAAGTTCCATTTCACGCTATTGTAGGTAATAGATGACGAATTCCTATCCATATCGCAAGCAGGCTGTCCATAAGTGATATATGGCTGACCACTTTCTTTGTCGATACCAGCATCCACATTGCGCCATGCACGACCTGAAAGTAAGGCTTCTTCATCAATTGTTTTTACAGTAAGTGGAATCTGAGCATGATTTTGCGCCGACACAGCCGTGAAGACAATTAACATCAAGACAGTTTTCCAGAATTTCGATTGAGCCCGTAAAGGCCTGGCCTTTTTTGACTCATTTTGTAGTTTATTCATTGCAGTTGTTTTTATATGACCTCAGCTTCCCAGAGAGACCCGATACCCATTTCGCAACAGATACCGGATCATCAACTGCAAGTCTTTTGGCCTCATTGATTATGGATCAAAATTATCTCCGCGAAGCACCGATTCGGTCAGTGTTTTTTTGGGTTTGCAGTACGTGTTTTTTGGTATTTAAAAGGAGTTAATGCGCTTAAATTGAGGCCAATACCATCAATCACCTAGATTCTTCTACCCTACTCATGGTATTTTAAATCTGCCTTGTGATAGGTTCGTGTTTCTGAAATAGATTTAGGATTATATATGCCTTAATCATCGACCTAAAATGAAAAAATATCTATCGCTCCTACTCATTCTTTTGCTCACCAGCTTTGTGGTTTCCAGTCAGGCTCCTGATTTACCTGCAGAAGTCAATGAGAATTTAAATTTGATCCATTCAGACCAGCCCGATTCAATAAAATTTCAGGCATTCGATCAATTGATTAATTATTTCTACTCAAATGATGCCTCTCAAACACGTAAACTTCTGAATGAGGCCTTGAAACTTGCCAATAAGACAAATTCAGAACTTTTGGTCGCTTCTTATATGCTCAAATACGGCAGGTTTCTTGAATACAACAATCAACCAGATTCAGCCTTCCAACAATTTAACAAATCACTTAAGCTATATACTGCCTTAAATAATAATGTTGGTATCGGTCATGCCTGGAAAAATCTAGCATTTCTTGAAAAGTCTAAAGGAAACTACGAACAGGCACTGGCCAATTTTAAAAAATCACAGGATTATTATATCGCCGATAGTGACACGTCCAATTATTACTTAATGATGGTAAATCTGGGGTTGTGTTATGAAAATCAGGGAAAATACCAGCAAGCTTCAGAGTGGTACATCAAGTGCCTTCGATATTTTGATTCCAAAAAAGATATCAAGCAAAGTGCATTATGCATGAATAATCTGGGAGTGGTTTTCAGCTTTATGGATAACACCAAGGAGGCTCTGAAATATCACAAGTCTGCACTGAATCTGCGTCTGCAGCTAAAGGATAGCTTCTTGATTGCTCAGAGTTATGTAAATGTTGGTCAAAACTATATTCATATGAACTATCTGGATAGTGCAAAAGAACCAACAGAAGATGCATATAGAATTTTCAAAAATATAGGTCACCTACGAGGCGCGAGCATTGCTTTATCAAACATCGGATTGATCGCTCAATATCAAGGCGACTCAAAGAAATCACTGGAAACCAATCTGGAAACAATCAAACTCGCCAAGAAAACAAGCGATAATTATCAACTTGCTATTAGCTACCTCAATATGGGTGCGCCACTTGTTGAGACAAATCAACTAGATCTTTGTGAGCAATACATGGATTCATGTCTGGTGCTTTCTAAAAAGATGAACTCCTATTTACTGCTTACCAATGTTTACGAATCACTAGCCGAAATTCAATTAATCAAGAAGAAATACAAGGAAGCTTACGAACTCAAAGAAATACATCGTGCCTACAAGGATTCATTGTTGAATGAAGAAAATTCCGAAAACGTAAATAGCTTGAAATTGGCTTACGAAACTGAGAAAAAAGACAATGAAATCAAAACGCTAAAAACCGAATCAGAGCTGAAAGAACTGCAAATCGCCCAGACACAAACACTGGTTGTTACCATATCAGTCATTGCTATTTTGGTGGTGATTCTCATTATTTTCTACAGCAGACAAAGGAGATTGAAGCTATTGGCACAGATGGCGCAGGAAAAAGAACAACTTCAAAAAGATCGCTTCAGAGTAGTCATAGACACTGAAGAAAAAGAACGGATGCGCGTGGCTCGCGAACTCCACGATGGACTGGGACAAATGCTCAGCACAGTACGACTCTTTGTATCTGATATGGCTGATACTGACGAAAATCCCAAAGTAGAAAGATCCTTAAAAGCATTGGACTCTACCATAGATGAAGTCAGAAACATTTCACACAATATGATGCCGATTAAATTGATGGAACTTGGTTTGCCAGCTGCACTTGAAGACATGGCAAAAAGAGTCAACGAATCAAGTAAACTCAATATGGTTATCGAAAATGCAGCCTTGCTTTCCTTTGGTGAGACTGAGTCCATCGCACTATACCGCACGATTCAGGAAGTAGTCAACAATGCAATAAAATATGCCAAGGCCAATGTGATTAAAGTGCAAATAGTGGAAGCAAATGATTCCTTATCAATTATTATCAAGGATGATGGACAAGGATTCAACACGGAGAATATTGCCAAAAGCAAAGGCATTGGCTGGAGCAACATTTATGCAAGAATGGAGCTGATTGGTGCGGATGTGAAGGTCAGTTCAGCTGAAAACCATGGAACAACTGTATCCCTGGAAGTACCCAAATTCAGTAAAAAGCAGGTTGCGTAGCAGATTTAAAAAAATGAAAAAATCAAAATTAAAACTTAAACTCCCTTCCAATCTCATGGTATTTGGAAGTTGGAAATCAATTGATAATTTAACCATATCGAAACCTTACCTATTCGACCGATGAAAAAAATTATACTTGGTTATTTGATACTTATAAGTTTCAACGATGCAAAGGCACAATCGATAATAGATAGCCTTAAAATCGTAATAAATCAAACAGAACAGACGCAAGAAAACTTAATCAAAATCTATTCTGATCTATGTTTTGAATACCGTAACGTATCACAAGATTCTGCTATGGCCTGGGGACGGCTAGCGGTTCAGGAATCAAGAAAAATAAATAACTCAAAGCTTTTGGCCAGTTCATTAAATGACCTTTCTATCATTTTCATTGACCAAAACAAATTTGATTCTGCCCTACTTCTGTTGAATGAAAGTCTTGAACTCCGTACTTCCCTAAAAGATTCATTGGGTATGGGCGCAGTGTATAACAAAATTGGGATTGTGCATCAATACCGCAAGGAATTACAAAAATCCGCTGAAGCCAGCTACAAAGCCTTGGACATCTATGAAAAATTTAAGATTGAACCCTATATTTTGTACTGCCTTCACAACATAGCCGTGCTGCACTGGCAACTCAGAAATTTTGAGAAGTCACTCGAAACACATCAGAAAATATTAGCTATTAGAACAAAAAACAACGATCCATTGGCTGGTTCTAATCATCTGGAAATAGCTAATAATTATGTTGCGCTCCATGACACAATCAGAGCCATTGAGTATTTTGAAAAGTCCATTAATCTCCTTCGTGTCATAAACTCACCTGACTTATCCGTTTGCCTCAATAACTACGGAAGTCTTGAACTATCCATGGGTAGGATGAAAGAAGCGGAAATTCACCTGGAGGAAGCGCTCAGTCTAAGAAGAAAAAGTCAGAGTCCCCAGGAAATTGCTTCATCATTAATATTACTATCCAAAATCCATATCCATCGGGGAAATAAGAAAATTGCTTATGACTATATAAATGAAAGTATTGCCTTGAGCAAAGCCGGTCGGTTTCCGGAAGAAATGGTACATGCACTTGAAGTCAAACTACTTTATTTTTCAAAGTACCCGAATTTCGACAGTGCGCAATATTATCTCAATAGGTACAATGCACTAAAAACAGAAATGTATGATGAAGCGCTTAACTCCGATCTAACCGAGCTTCAAACCAAATACGAAACCGAGAAAAAAGACAATGAAATCAAAGCGCTAAAAACCGAATCCGAGCTGAAAGAACTGCAAATCGCACAGACACAAACACTGGTTGTTACCATATCAGTCATTGCTATTTTGGTGGTGATTCTCATTATTTTCTACAGCAGACAAAGGAGATTGAAGCTATTGGCACAGATGGCGCAGGAAAAAGAACAACTTCAAAAAGATCGCTTCAGAGTAGTCATAGACACTGAAGAAAAAGAACGGATGCGCGTGGCTCGCGAACTCCACGATGGACTGGGACAAATGCTCAGCACAGTACGACTCTTTGTATCTGATATGGCTGATACTGACGAAAATCCCAAAGTAGAAAGATCCTTAAAAGCATTGGACTCTACCATAGATGAAGTCAGAAACATTTCACACAATATGATGCCAATTAAATTGATGGAGTTGGGATTACCAGCGGCACTTGAAGACATGGCAAAAAGAGTCAACGAATCAAGTAAACTCGATATGGTTGTCGAAAATGCAGCCTTGCTATCTTTTGGTGAAACTGAGTCCATCGCACTTTACCGTACAATTCAGGAAGTAATCAACAATGCGATAAAATATGCCAAAGCCAATGTGATCAAAGTCCAAGTAGTTGAAGCAGGCGATTCCTTATCAATTACTATCAAGGATGATGGACAAGGATTCAACACGGAGAATATCGCCAAAAGCAAAGGCATTGGCTGGAGTAATATTTATGCAAGAATGGAGCTGATCGGTGCGGATGTGAAGGTGATATCTAAATCAGCCGAAGGCACTCAAGTTATACTTAATCTACCACAGAAATCTACAGAAATAAGATCAGCCAAGGCAAGTTGAAATTATCCGAAAAAGATAATCTCATTGCGCACTGCATACTTCAAAAGACCAACTGTGGTATTCACTCCTGTTTTAGCCATCATGTTTTTCCGATGTGTCTCAACAGTTCTTTTGGAGATAAATAGCTTATCCGCTATTTGATCATTGTTGTATTCCTGAGCTATGAGTGCCACTACCTCCTTTTCACGATCAGAAAGAAGCTGCTCTGCAGCTATACGTTTTTCCAGTTTCTGGTATCGATCCATGATAATCGGAATGATTTCATTGGAATAATAAGTACCACCATCGCCCACATTGCGAATGGCTTTTATCAGGTCAGATTTATTGGAATTCTTCAGAATATAGCCGTCAGCTTCTGAGTTGACGATATTTGAAACAGTTTCTCTGTCTTTATGCATGGACAACACCAATATCTTCACGTTGGGATATCTGGCTTTCATCTTATTGGTAAGCTCCAAACCATCCATCTCAGGCATATTCATGTCTGTGATTAAGATATCAGGTTTCAAATTATCAATAGAATTAAATGCTTTCAACGCATCGTCAAATGCACCTACCAGTTCCAGTGATTCATCTGTTGATAAAATCAATGAAAGCCCATCTAGAAACATCTGGTGATCATCCACCAATACCAAGCGAAGCTTATCTGCCATTAAACATTTCCATAATATCTAGCGAAAATAAGGTTTGATTTGAGATAATTGGCAATAGATTCAAATAAAAAATCCCGGTTGGAAGACCGGGATTTCAAATATTTTTTTGGTGTTTTTACTCCAGTATCACTTTTCGCTCAACAGCGTTGAAAGGACCTGCAATTTGAGTCCCTGTATTGTCAATTAATTCAAGCTTAATTGTCACTTCGCCTTTTTCTAAACCTTCGACATAATAAGGTGCCCACTCAGTAATAATGAACTCCGTACCATTGATAGTAGCTTTTACCTTGTTTCCTTCTGGCGAAAGTGTAGTGTTCAAAAGATAGAAGTCAAGAAGTAATTTTTCAGTATCTGCACCAGTATACGTCCCTTTTGGTCTGCTGTAAAACAAATGTTGTGCAGACAAATCAGTCTCCATAGGTTCTACATCACCCACAGTAAGATTTTCAACATAAAATGCACCAGGACTTTTCACACTTTCATGATAAGATCTTGAAAGGAAAGCCAATACCACATAATTACCAGCTTCTAGTTTGTTATTAATTCCAGGCATATAATGTGCTGAATATGGTCCATTGTTGACTATAAAATGAATATGCTGGCCTTTTCCTGAGTTTGCAATACCCCTTGTAGCCGCATCTACAGTTTGTACTCCCAATTCATAATTGGATACGTCAAAAAGATAATCCAACGCAAAAACAGAATCACTTGCAATCATCGTCACATCACTTTTTGTAAGTGTAGCATCAGGAAAGGATGCCGAAGGGGGTGCTTTAGTCAGAGTTATGGCGCTTTTCGATTCGGTAGCATTACTTGATTCGCTGTTCGATTTTTTTGGAGTGCAGCTGAATATGATAAAAGAAAGTACAAATGTGATTCCTACTTTGTTCAATAGATTGGTCATGATTAATTGATTTATGCTTGAATTTATAATTCCTAAAGATAGTTATAAGAATCATCATCCATTCTCTATTCTGAACGATGAATTGCAAATTCAATTGAGAAATCAGAGTAAGTATAACAAATCCCAATGACCTTGTCGATCTGTTCTTCCAAAATTAAAAAAGCAATTCATTAAGCATCTGATAAATATTAATCGAATAAATAGGCAAAAGATTTCAATTATGCTGATTCATAAAGTCAATTTTCAATTTTCTCTAAATTTTAGGAAATCTTTCACCTTGTAATTCATTTTAGTAGATTTGAAATGCTGAATAATACTGAATGATTTGAGATTTATTATCTATCATGGATTTTTAATCTCTACTCTCTTTGCCTTCTCTCAGGCCAAATTTTTGGAAGTAACACATTCCAAAGGTTTTCGCCCGTACGAAGCAATAAAAGGGTATGGATCTGGAATAAGTGCCGCAGATTACAATAATGACGGCTTCATAGATATTTTTGCTCCTTCGGATCATCAATCTCCCAGTAGATTATATCGAAACAAAGGAGATGGCACATTTGAGGCTATTGAAATCGGCATCCCCTCAACAAGAGACAGAGCAGCGTTGTGGTTTGACTTCAATGGAGATCATCTTTTGGATTTATTAATAGCAGGTGATTGCGAAATAAATGTCACAAGTTGTCTGGATTTTCATAATCTAAAACTACTCAAACAACTTCCTGATGGCACATTCAAGGATGTAACCGCCAAATCGGGGTTGGTGAGCGGCCGGCTTATTCAAGGACTATTTGGGGGAATGAGTGCCGGTGATATCAATAATGATGGGTTATTAGATTTAGTCATCAATTATAGAGATGAAAATGTTAATGTGCTACTTAACAATGCAGATGAAACTTTCACCAATATAACAGAAAAAACAGGTCTTCAAGGCAACACAATATCTAAACAAAAGTCAGAATTCAGATACTATCAACCTTTGCTATATGATTTATCAGGAGATGGAAATCTAGATATTTATCTTACGGTAGATGGTAACGCAAACCTTTTCTTGGAAAATAACTGTAATGGTAGCTTTAGCGAAATAGGTAGTTCTGCAAGTCTAGACAACAGCTTGAACGATATGGGAATCACCTTAGGTGATTATGACAATGATGAGGATCTAGATATTTACATCACATGTATTGAAACAGCTACGGAACACAATGTTTTGCTTGAGAACATAAGCACAAATGGAAAAATGCAGTTCAATGAGATTTCCAAAAATGTTGGAGTCAATTCAGGAGGTTGGGGATGGGGCACAACATTTTTTGATGCAGACAATGATGGATTGCTTGATCTCGGAGCGACAAACGAAAGTGGTGACCAATCTAAACTTTGGAGGAATATCGGTAACGGAAACTTTGAGGACGTTTCAACATTAGTGGGATTTGATGATCGACTCGATGGTACAGCTCTTCTGGCTTTTGATTACGATCGCGATGGTGATCTCGATTTAGCTCAATCAATCAAAAAAAGTGAAGGATATGAAATTGGTTTACGTTTACTAGAAAATCAAATATTAAAAACAGATCAAACCAATTTCATCGTGATAAAACCAAGAATGAGGGGTTCTAATCACTTTGCCATTGGGAGTTTGGTGAAAATAAGCATTGGTAACAAAACGCAAATCAAACCCATTCTAGCAGGTACAAGTTTTTATGGTCAAGAACCAGCTGAAGCTTTTTTCGGCATTGGTAATGAAACAAATATTGATGAAGTGACTGTTGTTTGGCCAGGTGGACAAACGTCCAGGCATTTTAATATACCTATCAACCAGGTTGTTGAAATTTCTGATGAAAATGTGATTCATGCGCCCGCATTTATCCAAACTGAAAATGTTGATAGCATTTCCGTGAGAATTACATGGAAACATATGTCCACCTTTGAAACGGGATTTGTTGTAGAAAGGTCAGCTGACGAAACATTTGAAACCTTTGAATCAATCAATATCGATAGTGTAATCTTCGAATATATCGATACAAATTTGGCCAAGCGAACTGTATATTATTATAGAGTAAAGGCATTTTCCGGAGACCATACATCTGCTCCTTCATGGAAGGTAAAAGCAGAAACCAATGTGACGACACTTACCGCACCAACTGATCTTATGGGAATAGTTCTTTCCGAATTTGAAACTAAGCTATTTTGGAACGACAACAGTAAAAATGAACTTGGTTATGTTCTTCAACGTTCGCTGGATGAAAATTTTAATTCCTATTTCAGTTACTTTTTAGACGCTAATACATCCACATTTATTGATCGAAATGTAGAACCAAAAACCACATATTATTATAGAATTAGAGGAGAAAATAAAGATATTTCATCGGAGTTCAGTAATGTTTATATGCTAACAACCTCAGTTTTGTCTAATAGTGAAAATGCGAAAATAATTATACACCCAAATCCGGCTCTTGGACAATTTCAAATTAAGCTTGATGAATATCTAACAGGAAATATTTCGGTTATGCTACATAACATTTACGGACAATTAATACAGAGATGGTCCTTTCAAAACGCTTCGGAAATATCTAAAGTAGCGTTTATCCATGAAGACTCACCAGGCTTGTATTTGATCACCATTAGTCTGGACGATCAAAAACTAGACACTCAAAAAATCTGGATTATAGACTGATTTTAATTCATAAACATCTTGGGATGTTCTTCTTCAAAACTCGTGATTGATTGAAGATATTGGGCAAAAGACAAAATGGTCGCTTCATCAAAATGATTTCCAATCAAACAAATAGTTCCCGGATTTTCTCCGGCATATGAGCCATTTGGCAATACTACCGACGGATGTCCTGTCAAATTGGTCATCAATAATTGATTCCCTTCAAAACTTGGGACGATCAATACATCAATATCAGCCATCATTTCATTGAAATCCTGAACCATCAAATATCTCAATCTATTTGCCTGAATGTATTCAACTGCTGGAATCATTCTGGCCTGACGAAACACATTTGGCCAGGCATTTTCTATTTGTCTAACTAGCAAATCATCTTTTCCTGACAAGGTAAGATCATCAAAAGCTGCTGCCGCTTCAGCAGAAAGGATAAAACTGATGATCTCTGGATCAAATTTATTTGGCAATGATTTAGGAATAAGCTCAATGCCTTGTATCTGTAGCAACGCCAATGTTGCACTGTCATTTTGGTGGTTATACCCATCCTGTCTCGCAAATTCTTCGCTCAGATATCCGACTTTCAATTTCGTATAATCGACGGGATATCGATAATTAAATGGATGATCCTGCACTTGTAAATCAATTCCATCTTCACCCCTGATGGCTTCAAATACAATCGCACAGTCTTTGGCTGATTTACAGATTGGCCCCAGCTTATCCATGCTCCAACTCAAGGCCATGGCTCCAGCTTTGCTTACACTGCCATAGCTCGGTCTTAAACCTGTATTTCCACATCTTGTTGATGGTGACACGATCGATCCCCACGTTTCACTGCCGATTGCAAATGGAACCAAACCTGCGGCAGTTGCTGAGGAAGGTCCGGCAGATGATCCGCTACTTCCTTCTTCAAGATTCCAGGGATTCCTTGTAGTTCCATCATACCAAACATCTCCCCAGGCCAACGCGCCTAATGATAACTTAGCGACAACCACAGCTCCTGCCTCCTCGAGGTTTTTAACTACAGTAGCCGTACCTTCAAGCATTTGATCTTCATATGGTTTGGCACCAAAAGTAGTTTTATAGCCATCTACGAATAATAAATCCTTCACTCCATACGGTATGCCATGAAGCAATCCTCTGTAGTTACCAGAAGCAATTTCGCGATCTGCTTTTCTTGCTTGATCTATGGCCAATGAATCTGTTATGGTAATCACACATTCCAAAGTATCACCAAATCGCCTCAATCTATCGATAAAGAATTCAGTCAATTCAAGCGATGTGATTTTTCGTCTTTGGATGAGCACCGCCAATTCAGAAATTGAATAAAATGCCAGGTCATTGATATTTTTCGGCATGATCACCTTCTTTTCCAGACCCCAATCGATTGGCTGTTGTTGTTTCGCGATTTTCCCTTGATTAACTGGAAAGGTAAACATCAACGAAAAAGGCACCTCATTACCTAATTTGAGCTTTCTTATGGATTCATAACTTTCGAGTTGATCTTTCAAACCCGGTTTCATCAAATTGATTTCTTCCTGAGTGAACTGCAAGCCAAGCATGGAAGCCGCAATATTTACAGTGTCGGTTTGACCATAGCCTTGTAAAATGAATAACAGCAAAGCAGTAGCGAATAAATGTAATCTCATATTTCAGTGTGAAAGGTTATCAGGTAAGAATAATCCCAATAATTGACTAAATGTTTGAATCTCAAACAAATAGATAGGTTTAAAAACAAAAAAGGGTGTCATTCTTGCGAATTCACCCTTTTCACTTGGATCATGCCGTGGCTTGATATTCGTGCCAATTTACTGTTTTGATGCCCTTTGAGTATCCTCGGGGTATCCGATTCTTCTCTTCTACGTGTTTTCAAACTTCGACTGCAAGCACCGTAGTGTTTTGCTGTCTTCTCTTTGTCCACCCGGAAACCGAAGTTTCAGCTTCATATCCCTCAATTGGTAGTTCTAAGGTAGACGGATAATTGATATTTGCCAACTATAGCCACCTCTTGTTTTCAACGACTTTTGCACATCATTTCTCCTTAAAATATGCCTGTTGTACACCACATATCAACAACCTATTAACAATTCAAAAAGGTTAAAAAACATTAATTCCATTACCGCTTGTATAAATGGCGCAACTAGAGATTTAATCTTGCTGTCTTATTGTCAAAACCAAATCTCCTAATCTAAATGCTACGAAACTATATAACCATTGCCATCAGGCATTTAAAAAGACAACCGGGCTACAGCATCCTCAATATTCTGGGATTTACTGTCGGTCTTGTGGCCAGCTTTCTCATCATTTTATATCTGACAAATGAACTCAGCTTCGATCAACACCATTCCAAGGCAGACAGGATCTATAGGATATCCAGTGATATTGCAGAACCCGATAATTCATTCAGATGGGCAGTAACACAGCTGCCATTAGGTAAAACCACAAAAGCCGAAATACCAGAAGTCGAACAATATGTCCGCTTTATTGGCAATGGGCGCACCAGATTTGAGTGGGATGGAATCTTCTATTTCGAGGATAATATCTTTCAGGTAGATAGTACAGTCTTTGATGTGTTCACCTTCGATATGGTGCAGGGAAATCCAAAATCAGCACTCGAAGCACCCAACTCTATTGTATTAAATGAATCCCTGGCGAAAAAAATATTCAAACAGGAAGATCCGATAGGCAAAACATTGAAAGCGGACGACATGACCTTGAATGTGACTGGTATTTATAAAGATGTGCCATCCACTTCTCACATTCAGCCAGTAGCCATGATCTCCGCAAGTAGTTCCAAAAGAAATGCACGTAATAATTGGGGGAATTTTGGAATTTACACTTACATCCTTTTAAAGGAAGGAAGTCAAAACGCCGAAATAGTTGAAAAACTGAAGGAAATCAATGATAAATATGTAGCCACCATTTTTGATCAATTTAATGTGAAGGTCAAATATGAACTTATCAATATCAAAGACATACACCTTACCTCCACGTTTCAGGGGGAACCAGAGGCACTTGGCAATATCAAATACATTTATATCTTCTCAGCAATCGCCATTTTTCTGATCCTGATTGCATGTATCAACTATATGAATCTAGCCACAGCCAGATCTATCAAGCGTTCTCTGGAAGTTGGTGTAAGAAAAGTAATGGGCGCCACACGTAGATCGCTGGCGTTGCAATTTTTGACTGAGTCACTGATACTCACTTTGATCTCGCTCCTATTGAGTGTGCTCATTCTGGTTATGATTGTCCCCGTGTTGAATAATTTACTCGAATTGAATCTGGATATAACCAACTTAGTGCAGCCCAAAATCATGATAATCATAGCTGCTACATTGATCATCACTGGCTTAATAAGTGGGAGCTATCCTGCTTTTTTTCTCTCCTCATTCAAACCTATTCTTGCTCTGAAAGGAAAAGGGTCAAGCAAATCAGGCAATCAACTTTTAAGAAGAATATTGGTTGGGATGCAATTTGCAATATCCATTTTCATGCTTGTAGGCACATTTACCATTTATCAGCAAATGCAATATCTCAGAAATAAGGATCTGGGATTCGATAAGGATAAGATTATCAAAGTACAATTGGACAATCAACAGTCACGTGACAAATGGCCTGTTTTTAAAAACAAACTCACTCAAAATCCATTTGTTTCCAAAACCTCTACCTCTACCTCCACTCCTGGTGATGGATTTGGTAAAAATTTACTCGCTGTAGAAACCAATAATGGAAACATGGAAGAATATGGGATAGATCTATACAGTGTGGATTATGACTATTTCGCAGTACTTGATATTCCTTTTGCTTACGGAAGAAATATTTCCAAAGACTACCCTACTGATACAGCCACTGCAGTAATTGTGAATGAATCCATGGTGAAAAGAATGAATTGGGAAAATCCGATTGGTAAAAAGTTTCAAATTGATCGCGATGATAGCACCAAGTTTCATACGGTGGTAGGTGTTGTAAAAGATTTTCATCAAAGATCACTTTACAATCCGATTGAAGCACTTCTTTTTATACCGAGATTAAATAATGGCAATGTGATGATAAAAATTTCTGGTGACATCAATGAAGCCATTGGCCGTGTGGAAGCTGATTGGAATGACATCTATCCAGGCTTGCCATTCGAATATACCTTCCTAGACGAAGAATTTATGAGCCAATATCAGGAAGATCAACTCAGAGGCAAACTTTTCCTCGGCTTTGCAATTATGATGATATTCATCGCTTGCCTGGGCCTTTTAGGACTTGCATCATTTATAGCAGAGCAACGAACCAAGGAAATCAGCATAAGAAAAGTTCTTGGTGCCAATGTAGTCGGACTGGTTGGTTTGTTGGTTAAAGATTTTCTTCTTCTTGTAATTCTGGGAGCGATTCCAGCATTCGCATTCGGATATTATTTTGTCAATGAATGGCTGGCCAATTTTCAATACCATGTGGATATCAGCTGGTTGGTGTTTGTCATTGTTCTCATAATTATCAGTATGATAACTATTATAACCACAGGATTTCATGCTTATCGTGCAGCGAGCGCAAACCCTTCAGATAACCTAAGATATGAATAGCATCAGAAAATATTGATGATATCTATGATGAACATATTTAATTTTATGGTTGTTCAGGTTTAGACTTGTATCTGAAAGCGAATCCATGAGTAATCCATTTGTAAAGAAAATTTTTGAAGCGCATAAACTTTGTCCCGAATGCCCACCAAGCAGGCAGGTGATTGAGTTTTTTGATAAGCTGATGGGTGTTTTGTTCCCGAACTTCAGCACCACACCCTTTCACCAGATAGATGAGTTAGATGCTGCGTTTGATTCATTAAGGAAGAAAATGCCCCTATTGGTCATGTGTGAAAATTCTGCTAAAAAAGTAGAAGTATTTTTTGATCGGATGTCCGAAGTATACGACATGCTTCAAAAAGACGTAGAAGCTACTTTTAAAGGTGATCCCGCAGCGCAGAGTCATGCCGAAGTGATCCGCACCTATCCTGGATTTTATGCCATAGCCGCGCATCGCTTTGCACATTTGATGCTAGAAATCGGAATCAAAGATCTGCCAAGAATCATCAGCGAAAATGCCCACAGCAAAACAGGAATTGACATACATCCAGGCGCGATAATAGGTGGGTATTTTTGCATAGATCATGGCACAGGTATCGTGATTGGAGAGACTACAGTCATTGGCGATTGGGTGAAGATTTATCAGGGAGTTACGCTCGGCGCACTTAGTGTCAATAAAGAAGACGCCAAAATAAAAAGACATCCAACCATTGAAAATCATGTGGTCATTTACGCTGGTGCGACCATTTTAGGTGGAAACACAATTGTAGGGGAAAACTCGACAGTAGGTGGCAATGTGTGGCTAACTAAAAGTATTCCAGCCAATTCAAGAGTTTATTACAAAGCAGAAATGCATAGTGAAGATAAGCCCGACATGATCATAGTAAAACAAGACTAACAAATGCGAATTGCAGATTTAATTGGTAATACTCCCTTAGTGGAAATTCAAAATATTTATTCCAAACCAGGAGTAACTATATATGGAAAACTAGAAGGACAAAATCCTGGTGGAAGTGTGAAGGATAGAGCCGCTTATGGCATGATCTCAGAAGCACTAAAGCGAGGTGATGTGAAAAAAGGAGACAAACTGGTAGAAGCGACAAGTGGAAATACTGGAATAGCACTCGCCATGATTGCTCAGTCTGTAGGATTGAAAATGACCTTGCTTATGCCTGAAAACTCCACGGCAGAAAGAATTCAAGTGATGAGAGCTTATGGCGCTGAGGTGATCCTCACTCCTGCTAAAGGCACGATCGAGTATTCCCGAGAATTGGCTGAGCAAATGGCCGAAAAAGAAGGCTATTTCATGCTTAATCAATTTGCCAATCCAGATAATTATGGCATGCATTATAAAACCACAGGACCAGAAATCTGGAGAGATACTGATGGAAAAGTGACGCATTTTGTATCAGCTATGGGAACTACAGGCACCATTATGGGTGTAAGTCGATTTTTAAAAGAACAAAATTCTGATATTCAGATAGTAGGAACACAGCCAAAAGAAGGCTCCAGTATTCCAGGTATCCGCAGATGGTCGCCAGAATTTTTACCCAAAATATTCGATAAGGAGCGAGTTGATCGTACAGTCGATGTGAGTGAAGATGAAGCCAGATCGATGGCAAAAAGATTGGCCAAAGAAGAAGCCATATTATCAGGCATGAGTAGCGGTGGAGCATTGACTGCTGCAATTCAAGTCGCTGAAGAGATTAATCACGGAGTAATCGTTTTTATTGTTTGCGATACCGGCGAAAGATATTTAAGTTCGAATTTATTTGACTGAAAATGCATAAAATCATAACCCTTCCTATCTTCATCCTTTTCTTGATCCTTGGCTCATGTGGAGGAAATAAAACCAAATATTCGAGCTATGGAGACATCATAGATGATAAGAACCCTCATGATATCACATCTCTGGCTTCAATAGATATTGAAAATGAGAAACACATGAAACTTACTGGCACAGTCAATGAAGTTTGTCAGGCAAAAGGATGTTGGATGACTTTGAAAAATGAAGATGGCATTCCTGTGAGAGTTACGTTCAGGGATTACGGCTTTTTTGTACCGAAAGATATTGCCGGTCAGCAAGTGATCGTGGATGGTATCATCTCAAAGAAGGAGTTGAGCCAGAAAATGGCCAGGCATTATGCTGAGGACGCCAACACTGCTTTTGATTCTACAAAGACGTATCTCGAATATGCCTTCATCGCTGATGGTGTTTTAGTCGCGATGACCAACAACTCAAATTGAATATTAAGAATATTTTATCTTCCAATACAATCTAGATTTATATAAAAAATATTTTTTAGGGAAATAACAACCGTTTTCATAGCATTTTAAGGGCATATTTATGAATTTGGCACTTCATTAATAATGTCTTAAAATTCACTAAACTATGGATCAGGAATTCAGTTCGATCGACCCTTCTTCACTCTCAACCAAAGACTTACATCAGTATCTACTTGCTTGTGTGGCACCCCGTCCCATCGCTTTGGCGAGCACGATTGATATGGAAGACAATGTCAACCTGAGTCCATTTAGTTTTTTCAACGTCTTTTCTGCCAATCCCCCGATTCTAATATTTTCTCCAGCGCGAAGAGGCAAAGACAATACGACCAAGCACAGCTATGACAATGTGAAAGAAATTGGCGAAGTGGTGATCAACATCGTGAACGAATCAATAGCACAACGCATGTATCAGACAAGTCTGGAATACAAAAAGGGTGTGAATGAATTTGAGAAATCTGGGCTAACAGAATTAAAATCCGATATAGTAAAACCGCCAAGAGTGCTTGAGGCGCCTGCCTCGTTCGAATGCACAGTTGATCAGATTATAGAGCTTGGTGATAAGGGTGGAGCTGGAAACCTCGTGATTTGCCGGGTGGTGAAAATGCACATCGGAACACAATACTTTGGAGAAAATGGATTGCCAGACACTACCAAATTTGAACTGATTGCACGTATGGGTGGTGACTGGTATAGCCGGGCTTCTGGTGCCTCACTATTTAAAATTGCCGATCTTGATGAAACCTCTGGTATTGGTATCGAAGGCCTATCACAAAGCATCAGAAACAGCAATATCCTCACGGAACATGAACTCTCCAGATTGGCAAGTGTGCATCATCTGCCAACTCAGCAGGAAATAGATATGGCTAGAGCCAAAGATGAGGTGAGAGAATTATTCTTGGAGTTTGAAATTCAAAGGGATATGATAAAAGATGGCCTGCACCGAATGGGTAAATCACTTGTCCATGATGGCCGTATAGGCGAAGCGCTGGCTACTTTGCTGATTGTGGATCAGATATAGAAGGTGTGATTTGCAAAGTATCATCATAAATCAAACAAGCTTTTTTGTGTAGAAAAGCTATAAGCTCGCACCATCTGTGCAATTTTATTTTTGATATATTTACCTCAAAAATAAAGAGCCGTTTCATGAAAAAAATGCTCGCCATTTTGGTAGTTGTGTTGATGAGTCAGGCTGTAAATGCTCAACAAATCGGCAATGATATTGACAATCGTTGGGTTAGAGTAGCCTCGATATATTCAATTACACGCTTATCTAATCCTCGGATGGGGGCTTTTGGAGAAATAGGTGCTGTGTCAGATGGTTTTTATTTCGATGCAGGTCTCTCACAAAATCCAGCTTCTCTAGCAACAAATAATCCATATTTTGCCGGATCAATTACCCATAATCCAGAAAAAAGTATTGGTACCAAGGATGTCGGCTTGACAAATTTTAAGGGTTTTTATACCATCGGACAAAATGATTTTGTTGGCTTAAATTTTGGGTATTATAATTTGGGTAAAGTTTATTTAACTGATGAATTAGGTAATCCATTAACAACCTATCAACCATTTGAAAGTCTTTTGCAAGGATCATGGGCACATCAATTTAGTGAGCATTTTGTAGCAGGTGCTTCCTTAAAATTTATACATACTGATTACGGTAAAAGGATTAATGCAAGTAGTATTGCTATTGATCTTGGACTTCAGTGGAAAAACAGAATTTCTTTCAATGAAGCCATCGCATTAAACTATTCGATTGGGCTCGTTCTAAATGATTTTGGATCTAAGTTGAATTACGGAGGTGGCAGCTCTGGAGAAATTTTACCAACTAATCTAAGGTTAGGTGTCCTTTTCAATCCAGAGTATTCAATTTCTGAAAAGTTGAAAATCAATATTGACCTTGCGTATCAGGTTGATAAGTTGTTGGCACCAACGCCTCCATATTATAAGTATGATGACAATGGCTCTCGTATCGGTATTTCTAAAGGTTATGATCCCAATATATCCTCTTTTAGAGCACTTTATCAATCCTTCTACGATGCACCTGGTGGCAAAAGTGAAGAATTGGATGAATTGATTCATAAATTCGGACTAGAGACCAGGATGAATTATGAGGATAAATATTTCATTGCTTTTCGCTTAGGTAAAGTAATGGAACATGAGGGCAAAGGATTTTCCAGAAAATCGTTTGGTTTTGGTCTTGGGGCTTATGGTTTTACTGGTGATTTTCAATTTATGAATTACCAAATCGAAAATTATTATTTACCTAAGACCACTAGTTGGGTTGTGTCAGTTGGATATCGTTCCAGAATTGGAGAGCTGTTTAAGTTTTGAAAATAATAAGGAGAGCTAGAGCGAGATTGTGATCTTGTTTCAGAAAATGCCTGAGTTTTAGTGTATCATAAACTGTTAAAAATATAGTTAATTCCGCAATTAATATTATCCGATTTCACCCTTTCAGGGTTTCCCCTTCTTACTTCATTTTGGTTCTATAATACCTTCACCTTGATGGGGTTCACCCCACTAGTTCGAGCGAAAAGTATTGAGTGCCGAGAGAGCATTCTGCTGGTGCCCTACAACCCAATGCAATTCTGCGGATGTAAAGAGTGGATTTCATTTAGTATATTTGTACCATAGTGGTACACAAAATCATGAAAAGATGATAGTGATAAGCAGCAGAGAATTCAGACAGAACCAGAAGAAATACTTTGAAAAAGTAGATAAAGGAGAGCACGTAATTGTGCAAAGAGCCAAGGACAAAGCATATGCTTTGACCCCAATAAGTGAGAATGATATGTACTTCAATGCTGAAATGATAGACAAAATCAAACAGAGTATTTTGGAAGTTCAGCAAGGTGAAGTTCAAAGAGTATCTACTCCTGAGGAGATCAGTGATTTATTAGGTCTATGAGTTACACTTTAGAATTTTCTAAAACTGCAATAAAAGATATCGAAAACCATAAAAAATCAGGAGATAAACCAACACTTAAAAAAATCGAAAAATTGTTTAATGAGCTTTTGGAGCATCCTAAAACTGGAACTGGTCAACCTGAATTGCTAAAACATGATTTAGCTGGATTGTACTCTCGTAGAATCAATCAAAAACATAGATTAGTTTACTCAATAGACGATCAAATCGTCAAAGTTTATGTGTTGAGTGCATGGTCGCATTACGGAGATAAATAAACTTACCAATGTTGTTCAATGCTCACAATCCCGAAGGGATGTAATTATTATAAATAGAAAGCAAGACAAAAACAGAACCCCGAAGGGGTGATATATTCCACAACGCAATTAATATTATCCGATTTCACCCTTTCAGGGTTTCCCCTTCTTACTTCATTTTGGTTCTATAATACTTTCACCTTGATGGGGTTCTTTATCAGATTCCTTAACTGCGCCATGAATTGATATTCTCAAAATGTGTGCTGGCACGAGGCTGTGCATCGTGTCTTATGTTCTTAAAGGAAAGTTTCATCCAATCTTCACAAAATCAGTATTGAAGGAATGATATAATAAACACAAGCTGCACCAGGGATGGAGCGGCATGTCTGAGCTCTGCCACTTTTGGTGGCAAGCGAGTAGCGACAGCCCGCCCGGGTGCCCAAATATTTTTCTTGAATTGGTTTAAAAACCGCAGGCCGAAACTACATTCATGAATTGTGCTCGGAGGAGATGGTTGAGATCGGGGGACTCGATAAGTACACCGCGTACGATCAGAAGCAGACCTGAAATAAGCGCAATCGGTGTGGTCAGGTTGGAAATACGCTTGAAGAAATTGGGTAAAACGCTGCGAATCGCACCAAGTGAAGCCAAAGCGGGCAAAGTGCCCAAACCAAATGAAACCATATATACTGAGGCGGAAAACACATCTCTACTGAGCAAAGCGCCAGCCGCAGCTAGATAGATGAGCCCGCAAGGAAGAAACCCATTGAGCAATCCGGCACTGAGCCATCGGAATCTGGATCCGTAATAGCCTGTAAATTTCGTTTTAGCGCTTTGGTAGAGTTTAGATTGATAATACCAACCTTCGAATCGGTTTCTGATCTTGGGAAATCCGAAGAGTATGATAATCAGCACACCAAGTATAACGGCAAAATGCTGTTGCAATTCAAAAAACCTGACGGATGAACTGATCAGACCAAAAAAAACACCGATCAAGGCATAGATAGAAATTCTGCCCAGGTGGTAGAGTAAAAATGACCAAATGGCTTGACTTCCTGATCTGCTGGTGAATGAAATCATCAATGGGCCACACATGCCAACGCAATGCACACTCCCAAACAAGCCGATCAGAAAAGCTGCTATCATCTCAGAAAAACATCCTGTTCTTGAAAATAGCTTTCGTCATTGACATTCCAGCTTACCTGAACTTTGAAGCTTCCTTTGATCAGATCCTTTTTGTTGATCTTTTGCTGATTTTCTTCGGTGAGTGCTATCGGATAGGTTTTATCAAAAATCGCTTTTGAAACATGATAAAACTTCACTTCCCCACTTGCTCCAGCAAATGCTGGCGGAAATGACAGGATGAATTCATCGGATTTTTGCTCAAATGAAATGCTCAGGCCGCTTTCGTGTAGATTGCTCCGATCATCTATGCGCTCCTGATAAACTAGCTCATCTTGATAATAAGTCTCTGAAACAAGATCAAAATCCTGCTGAAATGCCTGAATCACGATCCAAATCACAAATCCACAGAAGAGTATAAATGACAATACAATTCCTTTTCCCCAATCCCATTTCATAGTCATAATGTTTAAGTAGTTTTTCAGATCGCTGGACCTAAAAATTTAGTTTTTACTGTTTCAATCAGTTCATCGTTAGCATATACGCCGATGACCACTCTGGTACTCAATCCTTCAAGATTTTCGGGTTTGATCACAAGGAAAAATGCTCCTGCTCCTATACCCTGTCTTTCCAGATTGATATTGTTGCCAACCATCTCCAGCTTTCCCGCTGGCGACTCCAGCCTGAATTCCACGACATGATCTGCATTCGTTTTGTTTACCATTTTGATCTGGTAAAGATTCGTGATGGTGCCATCAGGTCGCTCCTGATACATCATACCCGGTGTTCTCAAAATAGTAGTTTCGAAATCTGAACGAATAGTCAGCAACACCACAAAAACTCCCATCAACAAAATAAGCATGGCTGTGTAGCCTTTCATTCTGCCAGTGAATACAAATGGTTTTTTTTCAGCAATATTCTCCTCCGATGCATATCGAACCAATCCTTTTGGCTTGCCAATATGATCCATGATAGAATCACATGCATCGATGCAGGCAGTACAGTTCACACATTCGAGCTGCGTACCGTGTCTGATATCAATACCCGTAGGACAAACTGCTACACATTGACCACAATCAATGCAATCTCCTTTGCCAACAGCTTCTCTGTCTTCTCCTTTGCGGAATTTAGAACGCTCTTCTCCGCGCTCATGATCATAAGCCACCACAATGCTTTGCCTATCGAGCAAAACACCTTGCAGCCTTCCATAAGGACAAATTGTGGTACATACCTGCTCTCTAAGCTGGCTAAATACACCATAAAATAATCCAGTGAAAACGACCATCGCTACAAATCCCATTGGTTTTTCCGCAGGACCGCTGGCTATTAAGTCCCAGGTTTGATCTACGCCAATGATATAAGCTAGAAAGGTGTGCATGATCGAAGCACTGATGAGCAAAAAGATAAAATGTTTGCTACCTTTTTTAAAAATCTTTTCTCCGTTCCAAGGCTGCTTATCCAGCTTGCGCTGCTTCATGTAGTCTCCTTCGATCCAATATTCTACACGGCGAAAAACCCATTCCATGAATATGGTCTGTGGACAAAGCCAGCCACAAAATATACGACCAAAAACTACCGTAAAGAGAATGACAAAAACCACCGTGGTAATCATGCCAATCACAGCAAGGAAGAAATCCTGCGGCCAAAAAACTTGCCCGAAAATGACAAATTTTCTTTCAAGGATATTCAATAAAAGCAAAGGTTCACCACCAATTTTCACAAATGGTGTTCCGAATAATATAATTAGCAAAAGGACGCTTACCAACAATCTATAGTTGGTAAATCGTCCTTTCGGTTTTTTCGGATATACCCAAATTCTTTTTCCTGATTCGTCAACAGTAGATATTTTATCTCTATAAGACTCTTGCGCCTCTTGCTCCTCGTAAATTTTGGTTAAATCCGTTTCCATTATATTCCTGCTTGTACCTCTGTGCTTGGTTGTTCTATTTGATCAGCGCTTGAGCGCTCAAATAAATCCCCTTGTGGTTCTTTCTGATTTGGGGGGTTGGTTCCTTCTAATGTAATGATAAAACTAGCAGCCTGCTCCATTTCCTTAGGACTTAGCTGGCTTTGCCATGAGATCATTCCTTTAGATGGCACACCATATTTTATTGTCTTAAAAATCGATTGGACATCTCCTCCGTGGATCCAATATTTATCGGCAAAATTAGGACCTACTCCACCCTCGCCCTGCTGGCCATGACAAGCTGCACATTTAGCAATAAATATTTCCTTACCCGCAGCGATATCGCCAGGATCGGTTGAAATTTCTACCGAGTTTTCATCTATCAGATTATCCAAAGAAGCCAAATATGTCTGGACTTCTAGTTCTGCCTGCTCCATTTCGGCTATGTATTCAGCCTCCTGTAGATCTCCGGTTTTAAAGACGTGAAAGTTTAGGATATAAATAACTCCAAAGACAATCGTGGCATAAAAACCGTAAAGCCACCATGGTGGGAGCTTGTTGTCAAGCTCACGGATGCCGTCATAAGAATGATCAGTCATTACTGTTGCTTCCTCTTCTATCGGCACAGCAGCATTCATTCGGTTCCAGATTCTGAGCCAGAAACTTTCTTTGGCTTCTACTATTTCCCCAGCAGCTTCTTTTTTGAGATTCACTATAGACATGAGTGCGTATAGTGCGGCAAAAAGTGCCAATAGGGCTACAAATAGGACAACTCCTGCCAGACCCAGAACGATCTCAACCTGATATTGAGAATAAATTTCAGATGCCGTTTTTTCTTGGGCTGATGCCAATCCAGGCACCAGGAGTACCATTAAAAAACTAGTTATTGATTTAGGTAAGTTCATGATTCTCTTCGTTTGAGTCCAATGGAATTCTTGAAATTTCGTTGATATATTTCTTCTTCAGTGTAAGCACGTAAATGAATAGTCCTACAAAAAACACAAAGAAAATAATCAGGGAGATAAGCGGGAATATCTCAATTCCCGCTATGGTGTCCATATGATGTTTTATAAATTTTAACATTTGATTTCTTTTAAGGATTATTCACTTTTTTGATGTCCGTGCCTATTCGCTGCAGGTAAGCAATCAATGCTACGATCTCTTTGTCAGGAACCACCTTGATTCCTTGAGTAAGCAGGTCTGCACTGATCTCAGCTGCCTGCGCATCTGCATCAATCACCGCCTGCAAATCGTAACCTTCGGCATAAGGCACACCCAAAGTCTGCATGGCTCTAATTTTATTTGGAGTCATTTCCTTATCCCAATTCTGCTCATAAAGCCAAGGATAGCGCGGCATGATAGATCCTGGTGACATGCTGGTAGGATCAAGCATGTGGTAATAATGCCATGTATTAGGATATTTACCTCCGACTCTCAACAAATCAGGACCGGTTCGCTTAGATCCCCACTGGAATGGATGATCATATACAAACTCCCCTGCTTTGGCATACTCGCCATATCTAGCCGTTTCTGATCGGAATGGCCGCACCATCTGAGAATGGCAGGTATAACATCCTTCTCTGATATAGATATCACGACCGTTCAATTCTAAAGGTGTATATGGCTGTACGCTTGAAATAGTTGGTACATTCGACTTCACAAGAAATGTTGGTACAATCTCCACTATACCTCCGATTGCTACAGCGATCAAACTGAATACCAAAAGGGTGATTGGTTTCCATTCAAATATTCTCCTGTGCCAATGTTCTGATTTAGGTGGCACATATCCTTTAGTGAGTGGAGCTGCTTCAGCTTTGGTCTCTTTGATAAAGCTTCCTGAGTTTGCTGTTTTTATCAGGTTATAAACCATCACTATCGAACCTACAAGGTAAAGGGCTCCTCCAAATGCTCTGAGCATATACATTGGTAAAATCTGAGTAACTGTCTCCAGGAAGTTGCTATAAACGAGCGTGCCTTCTGGTGAGAATTGTTTCCACATCAAACTTTGTGTGAAACCAGCCCAATACATTGGTAAAGCATAGAAAATGATTCCTAGTGTACCAATCCAAAAATGGAAATTGGCAAGTTTTTTAGAAAATAAACTGGTGCCGTAAATCTTCGGAATGATGTAATAAAGCATTGCGAATGTCAGGAATCCATTCCATCCTAAAGCCCCTACATGAACGTGAGCAACAACCCAGTCAGTAAAGTGAGCGATAGCGTTGAAATTCTTAAGGGAAAGCATTGGGCCTTCAAAAGTGGACATACCGTAACATGTCACAGCCACAACCATAAATTTCAAAATAGGATCCTCACGAACACGATCCCAAGCTCCACGAAGTGTCAATAAACCATTTAACATTCCTCCCCATGATGGCAAAATCAACATGACTGAAAAGACAGTCCCAAGAGATTGTGCCCAGTTTGGAAGTGAATTGTATAACAAATGGTGAGGACCTGCCCAGATATAAATGAAAATGAGCGCCCAAAAGTGAATGATGGATAGTCTATATGAATAAACAGGTCTGTTGGCTGCTTTTGGAATGAAATAGTACATCAATCCCAAATAAGGTGTGGTCAGGAAGAATGCAACAGCATTGTGACCATACCACCACTGTACAAGCGCATCTTGTACACCAGCGTACCATGAATAGCTTTTGAAAATGCTAATAGGCAGCTCGAAAGAGTTGACAATATGAAGCATAGCAACTGTCACGAACGTGGCAATGAAAAACCAAATAGCTACATAAAGATGTCTCTCACGTCTCTTAAGGATAGTACCAAACATGTTGATTCCAAACACCACCCAAATGAGCGCAATAGCAATATCGATTGGCCATTCGAGCTCCGCATATTCTTTACCTGTGGTCAAACCAAGTGGCAATGTGATAGCGGCAGCAAGAATGATCGATTGCCATCCCCAAAAGTGAATTTTACTCAGCAAATCACTGAACATGCGGGCTTTGCAAAGTCTTTGCAAGGAATAATACACACCGGCAAAGATTCCATTACCCACAAATGCGAAAATCACCGCATTGGTATGCAGTGGCCTGATTCGCCCGAAGGTGGTGTATTGTAAATCAAAATTGGCGTCAGGCCAGAAAAACTGGCAAGCAGCAAGTAGACCCACCGTCATTCCCACCAGACCAAAAATGGTAGCGGCTATTAAGAATAACCGAACGGTGGAATTGTCATAATAAAAGGTCTCAAGGCCACTACTTTCCGTCTTTTCCTTGACGGGTGGCGTGTTTACGGTCGTTGTTGACATTGATTGATTGGTTTGGTTCGTCATCAAATAGAATCCTCACTGAGGGTGTATAATCATCATCATATTGTCCGCTTTTGGACGCCCATATGAAGGCGAACAAAAAGCCAGAAGCCACTAACAGACTGAATCCAATTAATATTATGATCACACTCATAGATTTGACAAGATTACGGCGATCATTTGCCTCATGACATGAGGGTTTTCAAAGGGTAAACTGATTTTTATCAGGAAATTCTATGGACTAATTTGAAGCTCATCGAATTTTAAATAAAATTTCCCAAACCATTTAATCTATTGAGTTATATCAACATGTTGGATCTTCAATCTCTAACAAACAGCATACATACAAACTTGCAAGTGGATTTATTGATTCTGAATGTATCGGGACATGATCACATGGGAGTTTATATTAAAATCTAAGAAGTAAAAATTAAAAACCTGACTAATAGACTATTCTGTCAGAATTTAGTCGGCTTTATAAAATATAAACTCACCTCCCTCATCACCGGCCTGGCTGATGACACCATATTGCGGGACCTGGCCATTCGGACTGTTATTAATCACCGCAATTTTAAAATGATTAAATAGCTCACCAGCACTGATCATGGGTGATTCATTACTTTCCAAATTTGAAATCAAGTATTTCACAAATACACTTTCATCGGGAACTGTAGATAATGTACCACTGGTAATCGCCTTTCTACTTGGCATCTTGTATAACTCAAGCATCGCCCGGCTATTCTGAAAAACAGCTCTTTCTTTGAGGATGCCACCACTGAAACACGCATCTGTTATGAGCAAGGTGTGTTTGGATTTGATTCCTCTTAAGTAATCTCTTATTGTGCTATTAGAAAGCCAATTGGCTTTACTGTCTAGGCTTGCATCTACTGGCAGCCAATATCCTTGCTCCATGTTTTGATCCCAAATGCCATGACCGGCATAAAAGATCAATACCTGATCTTCTACCTTCACATTTTTAGTCAATTTATCAAAACTGTCAATGATAGCGGACCTATCCGGGTTTCTTAAAAAGATAGTATTCTCATCTTTGAAATGATATTTGGCCTGAAGTACTGAAAGTAAATTATGAGCGTCATTTATCGGATGATCCAATGGTGTCACACCTTCGCGATCATAATCTTCAATACCAATAAACAAGGCATGAAACTGAGCAGAATTTAATCGATCAGCGAGTGCATTTCCCAAATAATCGTGATCAGAAATTTGCGCCGTAGAGCTGGAATTTCCGGATTGTTTAAATCCTCTTTCTTCCTCATCAACTTCTAACCCCTTGACCTTCATCATTTTCACAGAGCCTGAAATACCAGGAAGACATCCTCCTTTTACAAACGAATTAGAACCCCATCTTCCTTCTAGAAATTCCTGACCATCTACCATCGTATATTCCAGTTTGGTTTTTGAAAGACATTGAATTCCCGTTTTATAGATGAATTCTATATTCTGGATAATGACATCATTTCCATCCAAACTTCCTTTCAATCTATAGCTAGCAGAATCTGTTTTTTTGGTATTTACCACCTTACCAATACCAGATAACAATAATCCATTTTGTTCATACTTCTCATATACATGATATACTCCTAAGGGAGTATTTGTTGTACCACTCCAATTACCTGATAAGTTCGGAACCTGGGCGAAAAGATTAAAAGTCAAAATGGTCAAAATGATAAATGAGAACTTCATAATATGATTACATCAGAATATTATTTTGTGCCTGGATAGGTTCAGGCAAATCTTTTTCTCCCAGCATTTCCCGTAAATCAATCTCGATTGTCCGAGTAAGGGAATGCATTGGAATGTCATTGGCTCCACCTTGAAAAGGGTTTTCTGAGACTTCACCAATACTTTCCATGGTATTAAAAACCCAACTAACAAGGGTGCTGAATGGAATGGTCAGCCAAACCATGTGCTCGCCCAACTTATCGAATTCATGCAACATACCAAATGGCACAAGAATCAAAAATAACCAGACGAAATACACATTCAAGGTTGCAAACTGCCGTGGATAAGGGAAGTTTTTGATGCGTTCGCATTTACCTTGATGTTCATAAAGTTCTTTCAAAAGATTTTCTAATTCCATATGCCGAAAATCTTCAATCAAACCTTTTTTCATCAACTTTTTGAATTCTTTAGATTGTTTGCTGATGAGTTGAGTGGCTATATTCTTATGAGTCAACGCCTCCTCGATTTCCTCATTAGTCAAAAAAGGTTTCAGGTCATCTTTAAGGGAGGTACTATGTTCTGGAATTGCATAATAGTTTTTGTATTCCCTGTTTTGGACACTATCCATGCTTTCCCAAGGTTTTGGTGCCCGCAACTGGTGCCTTAGGGCCGTGACCCACGCCAAATGCCTGTAGATGAGGACTTTTGTGATTTCATATCTTTGTGCCTTATTCAAACTTTTACCTGCATGTCTGTTTGAAATGAAATCCCGAGTCATGATTCCAAATGTTCTACTCGTATTCACAATTCCACCCCAAATTTTTCTGGCCTCCCAAAGGCGATCATAAGATGCATTGTTTTTAAAACCAACAATGAATGCAACAGCTGTACCAATCAAGGCAATCGGCAACCACGGAATGCCTAACCAATGCCATCCGAAAAATTGGTAAAATGTCGTAGGAATTGCGGCAAGAATAATGAATTTTAAAATGGATCTGCGCGTCCACATTAGCGCTTCAAACAATCCGAATTTTTTACCTACATGCATACTCTAAGATAGACGAGAATGTTAAGAGTGTAAAACTCAGACTTGTTTTAAATTGTTGAATGCATAATATCGCATGCCAAATAGGATAATATTATCTAATTTTCGAACCACATCAATAATCTTTTCTTTTATCAGATGAAAAATCAAATCAAGTTAGAAGAAGCAGCCATGTTTGCCTTATCAATATATCTATTCAACCAGCTTGATTATGCGTGGTGGTGGTTTTTGGCATTGATCCTTACACCTGATTTGGGCATGCTGGGTTATTTAATTAATCCTAAAATCGGCGCTATTTCATACAATGTCTTTCATCACAAAGGTATTGCTGTAATCATTATGATAGCAGGATGGTATTTCGTTTTTCCGTGGTTCATCCTGACCGGAATCATTCTTTTCGGACATGCCTCCATGGATCGTTTTTTTGGTTATGGATTGAAATATCCTGATAGCTTCAAGCATACCCATCTCGGACAACTTTAAAAGGAAATTGATTAATAAAATGAGTGAATTCTATCTTGAAGGAAAAGAAATATCTGGCGAACAAGCAGCTGAAGAACCATTAACAAAGGGCGAATATGAAAATTGTGTTTTCAAAAATTGTAGCTTCTCAAATGGAAATTTGTCAGGTTATAAATTCATACAATGTGAGTTTGTGGACTGTGACCTAAGCATGGTGAGATTGATGGATACCACATTAAATCAGGTTCGTTTCAAATCATGTAAAATCCTCGGTGTTCATTTTGATGATTGCAAATCATTTTTATTTGAGGTGGGTTTTGAGAAATGTCATCTCAACCTCAGCAGCTTTTATCAAAGAAACCTGAAACAAACGAAATTTTCATGTTGCACTTTACATGAAGTGGATTTTGTAGAAACTGATCTAAATGAAGCTCAATTTGATAACTGTGATCTGGCTGGTGCCTCTTTCGATCGTACCAATCTGGAAAAGGTTGATTTCTCAACAGCTATTAATTTCCTCATTGACCCAGAAAGCAACAATATCAAAAAAGCCAAATTCTCGACGGATGGTTTGATAGGTTTGTTGAGCAAATATGATATTAAAGTGATATAAAGCTAATTCAATGATAGACGCTCCAAGATATCCCGATGGGATGACATTTACGTCCAATTAAATTATCTGAAAATCATTGTGCCCCTCAAATTCACCACAAGCGTGATAAATCCTACCACCGTGATTGAGCTCACCGGCATCAGAATAGCCGATATCACCGGCGTGAGATTTCCTGTCATGGCGAATGACAAACCCACAATATTATAAGCAAAAGACAAGATCAACGCGGCGATAACAACACCCATCACCACTTTCGAAAATTTAATAATTTTGGTGATTTGGGTCATCGATTCTGCCTGAAGAAGTGCATCACATGCAGGACTAAATTGATGAATGTCTTCGCAAACCGAAAATCCCACATCAGCAGCTTTTAATGCTCCAGCGTCATTCAAGCCATCGCCAACCATCATCACTTTTCCTTCAAACTGCTTGATGTAATTAAGCTTGTCCTTGGGTTTTTGATTGAAATGCAATTGATCAAAATATGGACTAAGGTGCTGCGCTTCGGTATCATTATCACCTGACAAAAGATGCAGACTTACATATTTCTTCAACTCTTGAAGTCGTTCAAAAATGTCTTTGCGATAGCTTGCCTGAATACTGAAATAACCAAAATATTGACCATCGATTGAAACATGAACCTGAGTTTCCTGAAGCTTGACCAACTCCTGTAGTCCAACCCACTCGGCAGAACCAATCTTGATGATTTGGCCATTTACTTCTGCTATGATGCCTTTCCCAATTTGTTCATCAAAGGTATTTATTGGCAACTTTTCAATACTATCATCATAATGCGCTACAACCAACTTACTCAAAGGATGAGCAGAGTTTGCGCAAACAGTTTTTATCAATGATTTGGAAGCATTGCTCAGATTTTCACCAACAAAAGCAACACTCATCGGATCATTTTTGGTCAAGGTTCCAGTTTTGTCAAAAACGATCGTTTTAATCTTGGAAAGTCGCTCGATGACATTCGCATTTTTGAGATAAAGACCTTTCTCACCGAGTATGCGCATGCCATGTCCAAGACCAAACGGCAAAGCTAGAGCCAATGCACATGGACAAGCAACTATGAGAACTGCCGCCACAGCATCCCACATTTTGGTGGCGTCAGCAAAATACCAATAAAGCCCTGTACCAATCGCTAATAATAAAATAACCACAGTAAAATACTGGCTCACCTTATCTATGAGCGTATCGTATTTATTATCAGTTTTATCGGAAGAAGCGTCCAAATTCCAAAGCTGGGTGAGCTCGCTATTGCTCACAGCCTTTTCCAATTTGATCGTTAATTGCCCTCCTATCTGCCTTCCCCCTGCAAATACCTTGTCGCCAATTGCTTTTATCACTGGTTCTGCCTCACCCGTCACAAAACTATAATCAATGCGAGCATCTCCTTTTTGAATAACCGCATCTGCAGGGATCAACTCCAGATTATGCAATACTATTTCATCCCCGGGATGGAGATCCTTAAGCATTACATTTTCCTCTCTGCCAGCAATTAGTTTTATGACAGAAACTGGAAAATAGGATTTATAATCTCGTTCAAAAGAAAGCGCCTGATAAGATTTCCCCTGATACCATTTTCCGAGAAGAAGGAAAAAAACAAGACCATTTAACGAATCAACATATCCCGGACCTGTACCGCTGATAATCTCAAATAAGCTCCTGAGGAAAAGTGTGAGAATGCCGAGAGTTATCGGCACATCAATGTTTAAATATTTATGTTTCAGGCCAGCAAGAGCACTTTTATAATAGTCCTTGGCTGCAAAAAACACAACTGGCAAGGCAAGCATCAAATTGATCCATCCAAAAAGTGATTTGAAGGTTGTTTCAAATTGAAAACCAGCATCGAGATATTCTGGCAAACTGATGAGCATGCTATTGCCAAAACAAAAACCAGCAATCGCAATTTTCACACCAATACCTGGCCGTTTTTTGACCTTATTAGCATCATCCAGGCTCTCCAGATTTATCGTGGGCTCGTAACCAAGAGACGCCAATAAAACAGCCAAACCTTTCAACGATATGGTATCTAAAAAAGTAACTGTAATTTCCTTTCGGATAAAATTAACTTCTGCCCGAATCACGCGATGATCCAATTTGGGTAGATGTTCCAATAAATAAATGCAAGAGCTGCAATGTATCCCAGCGAGATAAAACCGAACCATCGCCTTGTCATTATCCCGAAAAAGCAACAATTGATCAACAACTTCAGGATGATCCAGAAAAGCATATTTACGTTCTATCGCGGTGAGATCTTTTACCTTGCCAGCTTTGAGATCGGCATTCTGATAGTACTGTCGAAGATCACTTTGGTTGATGAGCTCATAAACGGCCTTGCAACCGTGACAACAAAAATTCTTGTCGTCAAAGAGGATTTTATCCTCGCGACATTCGTCACCACAGTGATAGCAGGTAGTTATAATTTCTTCAGTAATCAGCACTAATTGTATTATTTTGAAACAAAATGATTTTCATCAACCACAAATTTGGGAAATACATTACTACGTCTCTATTATTGATTTCTGACTTCATAACCTGATTTTTATCAGTTTTTGATCCCTAGATTGCTACAGAAATTCAAACTTAATTGTCTTCCAAACAATCATATTTGAATGAATATTCTATTCTATCATTGTATTTTACTCCCAGCAGATTTCCAGCTAAGTCATAATTCCAATCAACAGTATTTTCAAATTGGTTCCCATCAAGCTGCTCGGTAATACTCTTCACAAGATTATTCGTAGATCTTATATAAGGAGGATCCAATAAACTGAAGGTTTTCAATACAAAACTGAATAGCGGAGAGCCACTCGCATTGGGATTGTCATCATAAAAATAGGTGGTTACGAATGTATTTATAGTATCGCCATTAATGACTTCATAATAACCAGACTCTACAAAATTACCATTCTCAATTCGGTAGGATCCGTTATTGAGGGGGCTATAATAAACACCATCCACAAGTGACTCAGGGTAAAACATTTCCGAGGAATAAACTATAGTATCTGTAATCTGAGGATAATACACTTGCTGAAGTACCGTCCTTACAATATCTGAATAAGAATAAAAATATTCTACAGTCAAACCTAGATTTTCATATCTCACATAAGATAATTTTTTCCCAGAATATTCAAGAAAATAACTCGATATCAAATCATCATTTTCATAATCATGTTGAGTTATTTTAACAGCTTTTCCATTCTCATACTCGTATTTATATTTCAGATAAAACTCTAGATTGCCATTTAATCTCACCCCTTGATAGGCTTCAGACGGGAGACAACTTTCTGGTACAGGTGCGTCTTCATATTGACAAGATACCATTGATATTACCAGTGCGACCATGACAATAAATAAAGGATTTCTCATGGGCAATTGTATTTATAGTCAATGGTGTAGCCTGAAGGAATTTGAGATCTGATGAGCCGGCCTTGAATGTCAAAAATAAATATGTAATCCAAAACCAGATTACTGCCTGAAAGATCCGCATAGGCGATCAGGTTATTTTTAGAATTCAACCCAGCCACACTTTGCCTGCCGGAATAATACCGATATTCAGGACGCTTCAACACATTTGGATGACTATCGAAATAATTGCGGCTGGTAAATACCTGCTGCTCCGCATCGTCTATGCGTTGAATACCTTCACGAACGCCATTACCACTTTTCATTTCCACAAACTGTCGGAAAATAGAATCTGATCCATTTGGGAAATAGAATAATC
This sequence comes from uncultured Marinoscillum sp., assembly GCA_964353015.1. GTDB lineage: Bacteria > Bacteroidota > Bacteroidia > Cytophagales > Cyclobacteriaceae > JAMZMI01. The sequence continues at coordinate 87,058 of CAYGUA010000008.1, forward strand.
CATCCATTTGGTTTGGACCTAAGGAATAGTCCGGATCAATCTCAAAATCAGTTTGCGTCGAAATCAAATAGTCATCTTCAATCCGATATTGGCGGATCTCAAGCAAAGTTCCTGAATCATCAAAATCGTATTCAAACCGAAAATAATATTCTATATCCTCAAGCGATCTGTCAAATGATTTTGGATAACCAGCCATTGCTTCAACTAGCGCACATTCGCCACCAGAGTCATCACATCCAGCGAAAATCAGTGAGATTAATAAACTGAAATATACTGATGGTATTTTCACATTATTGGGGTAGTTGTTTTTACTAATCTATAAAAAAATACTGAAGAGCACATTTCGGAATTCAAGTGCAACTACGCATGTAAAAGTGGTTTTGGAATAAAATGAAATATATTTAATGTGTATTTTCAAATCAAAAATCACCTGATCAATGCAAGCAAACCATGGCAAATCCAAAACCTGAAAGTATTGATGCATACATCGGATCGTTTCCCGATTCGACACAACTTATTTTGAATCAATTGCGAGCTGCTTTAAAAAAAGAGGTTCCGGAAGCAGAAGAAACGATTAGTTATGGTATTCCTGCACTAAAATATAAAGGACGAATAATAATTTACTTTGCTGGATACGGCAAGCATGTCAGCATTTATCCCGCTCCACGGGGCAGTGATCTATTCAGTGAAGAATTATCGGTCTACAAGGGTGGAAAAGGAACTGTTCAGTTTCCTCTTGGGAGTCCTTTACCCCTGGATTTGATCGATCGGATTGTGAAATTTAAAGCAGAAGAAATATTGAAAAAGAAATGACCATAGACGAATTCAAATCGATTGCCTTATCATTTGAAGGAGCTGTTGAAACACCACATTTTGACCGAAAAGCATACAAAGTCGAAGGAAAAAGAATCTATGCATCCCTCCACGAGGCAAGTCAATCCGCAAACATAAAATTATCTCTTTCAGATCAATTGGTATTTAGCGATTTTGATAAGGCGTTAATTTTTCCAGTTCCCAATAAATTTGGATTGCAAGGTTGGACAACTTTTGAAATTGGTAAACTCCCACAGGAGATTATTCAGGAAGCTCTTTTCTCAGCCTACAGTGACTTGTTTCAAAACAAGGTTCAAAAAAAATAAAATCTTCAACTGTAAATTTTCCACTTAAAACATCTGCTTTGCGCATATGTAATTGTGGCTTAAAGCATCTATAAATTTTAGTAGATTGATCTAATAAATCTTGCATTATAAAAAAAATAAGTCCCCCAAATGAGACATTCCTCTAATTCCATAGGCAGCATTTACACTGGGTTGTTCTTCCTTGTTTCACTTTTAGTTATTACAAGTTGTTCATCCCCATCAGAATTGTCGGATGAAACGAACAATAACCCATTTTTCTCAAAACTGAATGAACCCATAGATTATGCAAATGCCACTGCTGATGATTTGGAAACCTATGCCATTGTGACGATGGAAAATGTTATAGCTCAAATCGAAGCAGTTAAATCTGATGCGCCTTTAAAATTTGATGATATTTTCATATCCCTTGATGATGCTTACAATAAACTCGGCAATGCGAGTAGCAATTGTCATACGTTATACTGGGTCTCGCCAGATTCTCTCACAAGGGTGAAGGGATTGAAACAATATGAGGTTATCGACTCACTGTGGAACCAACTGGCCTCTGACAAAATGCTCTTTGAAAAAATAGTTGCTTATAGCGAAACTGAAGAATATAAAGGACTCATCCCGCATAGAAAAAAGCTTGTCGATGATATGATCAGCGATTTCAAACATTCGGGAATCAATCTTAAATCAGAAAAACTAGAAGCCTATAAGACATTAAATGCTGAAATAACAGAATTGACATCAAAGTATTCCATCAACATGAATACTTCTGATCAGATGGTAATATTGAACGAAGCTGAAGCAGATGGATTACCTGACAATTTCAAAAATACCTATCGCGTTGGAGAAGGAAAATATGAGATTCCGGCAATTCCGGCAACCTCCTCGCCGGTGATGTCAAATGCTAAAAGCGAGGCAGTAAGAAAAGCATATCTAACCGCATATTATAATCGCGGAGTACCGGAAAATTTGGAGATTCTGGATCAGCTGATTCAGAAAAGATATGAAATAAGCCAAATCATGGGCTATAATTCATACGCAGATTACAACCTTGTTCCAAAAATGGCGGGCAAGTCGGAAACTGTTTGGAATTTCATCAATGACCTGATTGATAAATCAAAAGACAAAGCCATTAAGGATCTACAGAAATTAAAAGAATATCGAAGTGAGATCACAAAAACATCCAGTAAAGCTGAACTAAATCCATGGGATATTGGCTTTTACAAAAACCAATTGCTAAAGAACAAATATCAGGTAGATCACGAAAAAATCAGAGATTACCTTCCTATGGAATCTTGTCTTGAGGGAATGTTATCAATCTATCAGCAGCTTCTTGGTTATGAGTTTAGGAAGGTTGAAAATCCCTCTGTTTGGCACGAAGATGTGACCATGTATGAGGTATATGAAGGCAACACGCTTCGTGGTATTTTTTATCTGGATTTATATCCAAGACCCAACAAGGAATCCTGGTTTTATGGTGTAGGACTGAAGTCCGGGCGATTGACAAACGATGGATACGAGGTACCGGTAAAAATGCTCCTTGGTAATTTCTCCCGCCCGACTGATGATCTACCATCATTGATCAGTTTTGGCGAATTAGAAACTTTATTTCATGAATTTGGGCACATCATGGATGGTATTTCCTATCAAGGTGAATTTGTAAGTCAAGCCGATTCGAAAAGAGATTTTGTGGAAAGCATGTCCCAGATTTTTGAAAACTGGATTTGGGACTATGGCGTTCTCAGCTCACTTTCTTCGCATTATCAAACCGGTGAAAAATTACCAAAAGAAACCTTTGACAACATGTTGGCGGTAAAAAATATTACTTCAGGACTATCTGCTATAGGATCACTCAGATACTGCACTTATGACATGAATCTTTATGATAAATATGATCCGAGCAACCCAATTTCAACCGACGATCTCTGGAAGCAGATAGACAAAAAAATTGGCGTACAAGATTCATATATTGAAGGTACACATCCACAAGCAAGCTGGATTCATATCAACACCCATCCAGTATACATGTATGGATATCTTTGGTCAGAAGTGTTTGCCCAGGATATGTTCACCGAATTTAAAAAGAATGGATTACTTGATCAGGAAACAGGTATTCGATATCGCAATATCATTTTGGCCAATGGGTCACAGCGTGAAGTTTTAGAAGCTGTAGAAGAATTCCTTGGCAGACCTTCAAACAATGAGGCTTATATCAAAAGCCTTGGTTTGGAATGAGTTAATTATTCAACAGATAAATTGACCTTTGATTCATTGAATAGCTCTTGCCAGAGACTATCACATCACAGTTGTGAGATTTGCACGATCATTTAATATCAATTAATTTGTAACAAACTAATTCCAACCCCAAATGCACAAAGCAACTCTTATTTGCCTGATTGCAGCTGTACTGGCAGCTTGTAGCAAACCGATCCAAACACCTGATGTGAATGAAATTGCAGAAAAATATGTGAAACTCGTTCTGGAAATCGGCCAGTACAATGGAGACTTTGTTGACGCCTATTATGGCCCGGAAGAATGGAAACCCGAAGGTGAAAAAGCAGACAGCATTCCTTCCAAAGATTACATCAACCGAGCGCAAGCACTCATAGATCAATGCGATGAAGTTAACATTTCGGAATTTTCAGAGATAGAAAAAGATCGGCTTACTATGCTAAAAAAACAACTTCTAGCTGTGAAAACCAAGGTAGAGATGATCTCTGGAATCAATTATAATTTTGATGAGGAAGCTTCATTGCTCTATGATGTGGCGCCTCCATATTATACACAAGACTATTTCGATAGCCTTATTGTCAATCTTGATAAAGCTCTTCCCGGCACTGGAAATCTTTCCACACGCTACAATGATTACTCATCACAGTTTTTGATCCCAAAAGATAAACTTGATACTGTCTTCAAAACTGCAATTGAAGAAGCAAGGAAACGCACCATACAGCGATATGCCTTGCCTGAAAATGAAAATTTTGTTCTGGAATATGTCAATGATAAAAGCTGGAGTGGCTACAATTATTATCAAGGCAACAGCCAAAGTCTGATTCAAATAAATACCGATTTTCCAATCTCCATTTCACGAGCCATCGATCTCGCTTGTCATGAAGGATATCCAGGACATCATGTGTTCAACACATTAATCGAACAAAATCTGGTGAATGGTAGGGGATGGAAGGATTACAGCATTTATGCACTCTTCTCCCCCATGTCACTTATCGCAGAAGGTAGTGCCAATTATGGTATCGACGTGGCTTTTCCGGGAGATGAAAGGGTGAAATATGAAAAAGAAGTTCTCTTTCCGCTTGCCGGACTTGATGCCTCCCAGGCCGATCAATATTATGTGGTAAAATCATTATTTGGCAAACTGAGCTATGCCAGAAACGAAGCAGCTCGTCTTTATCTGAATGGGGAAATTACCAGGGAAGAATATGCAGAATGGGTGGTGAAATACAATTTATTCGAACCTGAAAAAGCGTTGCATTCAAGCAAATTCATAGATCAATACCGTACTTATGTAATCAACTATAATCTCGGGATGGATCTTGTCGCCGAATACATAGAATCCAAAGGTGGTACAGCGGATCAGCCGGAAAAAAGATGGGAACTATTCAATGAATTAATTAGCGCACCAAACACCGCGAGTAGCCTGCAATGAAGAAAGATGGCAAATTGTGAATATCAAAAAGACAACATAAACCAGAACCAATGAAAAACATTCTAATACTATTAATAGGTATACTCAGTATGGCAATTTGTGAAGCACAACAAAAAGCGATTCCCAATAAAGAATGGCAAATAAATACGGCTGTATTGCCTTTAGAAGAATCATTGAGAGCTGAAGCACAGGTACTTGGTTTTGATGCTGACGGAAAGATTGTGGTGATCAGAAAAGGAACCAATGAAATGATTTGTCTTGCGGATGATCCCAGTAAAAAAGGATTCAGCGTGGCAGCCTATCACAAAGATCTGGAGCCGTTCATGGCGCGAGGAAGAGAGCTGAAAGCGCAGGGACTTTCTTTTCAGGAAATCTTTGATCAAAGGGAAATAGAAGTGAGTCAAGGCAAACTAAAAATGCCGGATAAAAGCACCCTATATGTCATGACTGGCGACTTGGATAAAAACGGCGACCCAATTAAAACCAAACTCCGATTTGTGATCTACATCCCTTTTGCTACAGCGGAATCAACCGGATTGCCGCTAGCTCCACCCGTGCCCGGCGCACCATGGATCATGAACCCCGGCACACATCGGGCGCATATCATGGTGACACCTAATTATGAAGCTGAATAGCAATTAATCTTTCCTGGGATGAAATTTACCCTTTAGGTATTCCTGTTGTTGCAAATTCAGCACACACATTTGATCAATGACTTTAGGTTATTGCTGCAAAATGGTGAAAACCCAATTTCAAAGGAGAATTTATAAATCAGGCCAGTGAATAAGCTAAGGATAGATACTGTATATGACTGGGTTAGCAAAAAACTTACAAACTCAGATAATGGTGGTCTAATGTATTCCCTAAAAGCTCGTAACGTAATAGTATCCTGCAAAAAATGGGAAGGCTGTACATATTTAGATCAACTTTCCGCTGCAAGCGTAATGGCTAATTTCCATAAGAGAATTAACATCTAAACTTATGATTCATGGGATATAATATACATTTTCGAAAAAGGAATTAATCACCAAGAATTAAAAATTGAGATCATAAGATCTTCCATCTTCATCTAATCATTTTAAAAACAAAAATCCAGTCCACACTAGGCAGACCGGATTTAATTGTACGACTCAAATGAAGATTTTAATCCAGATTTCTTTTAAAAAACTTTGCGATCGCATCAAAATATACCGGATCCAGAGAATGGTAGTTGACATAACTCCAGGACCGGGTAAGTTCGTTAGTATCTGTTAAGATCAATTCCAGATTTTCACCATCCACATAGCCCGCACTCAAGAGTCTTTCGAACATTACGTCAGGACCAATATGACTGATTCCATTTTGTATAAATGTATCCCAGATACGTGTACCATCACCAAGTATGGAGTTTTCATTGGCGATCATCATCACTGCAGGCCCATCCGCATCAAAAAAAGTTTCATCCCAGGCATAAGGCATAAGTAAAAGATTACCCTTAACATCATCAGAATATTCGCTGTAAACTGATGGATCAAAACCATATTTGGTTACCGCAGGATCCATTACATTACGAAGAAAGGGCTGGCTGAAATTTTCATACTCATCAATACTTAAATGAGCTGTATACATAGCTAATTGCGCACCAGAAGACCAACCACCTGTAAAAATCTGAGCAGGGTCAATCCGATAAGTTTCCGCATTTTTCTTAAAAAATCTAACAGCAATCTTAGTATCCAGATAACTCTGCATCCAGACCTCCGCATTTTGCGATCCTACGGTATATTGCACTACTGCTACCACATATCCTCTTTTGGCAAGATCTGATGCCAGGACATTAAGTTCAGGTTCCTGATTGTAAGTTTTCCAACCTCCTCCTGGTTCCAAAATAACAAGTGGACGAGTGTCATTAGCACTATTAGTTACCTCAAATAAATTCAGGGACAATTTATCATCACTGTATTGTAGCTTTTTGCTCGACACTGGCGCATCATCTATTTTAGTTGAATAGTCAAAATCATAGATAATTGGTTCATCTGTAACTGAAATAACGGTTGTTGCAATATCCTGACCAGAAGCATTGCTCACGGTAAGGCTTACTGTATATTCTCCTTCAGATTCATAGCTATGTGAAGGTTCAAAATCTATAGAAGTTGTTCCATCGCCAAATTCCCATAAGTAACTATCAGCATCAGTAGAAGTATTAGTAAAAGTGACATTAGAACTTGTATAAATATTCTGTGATGAGGCTGCAAAAGCTGATACAGGCATAGGAACGGGATCTTTGTCTTCGCTACAACTTGCTAAAAAGAAAATAAGCGAGATAAATACCAATAAAATAGCAAATCGTAATTCAGATTTGTTGTTAGTTGTTTCATTTAAAGTTTTCATGTTCGTATTGTTTTAAGTTTAATTATCAAATGATTACATCACAAAGTTGGGTCAGAAAGGCAGGCAAGAAGTAGCAGAAATGTTGCGGAAAGCTTAAGGTTTTTATTCCTCCGAAATGATCATTTTCATACATTAACTCAACATATGTTGCGGATGACTTAACATATGTTGCATCAGACCCTAAGGAAGAATATTTTTAGTAAATTCATATCGTCATCAAAATGCCCAAATGCCAACAATTGATAAAAGCACTTCAATCACACTTGCAGATAGAGCCGAAGCTACTACAGGGGATGCTTTGCAATCAATGGATGACAAACTCCTAGAAAAACTCTTTGAGGTTGTCAAGAAAAACCTAAATAATGAACAGTTCAGTGTAGAAGACCTTGCTGATGAAATCGCCTTTAGCCGATCTCATCTTCATCGCAAACTTCAAAGTCTAACCGGTCAATCCATAAGTCAGTTTATAAGAAAGATCCGATTAGACCATGGCATCATGTTACTAAAATCTAATGTGGGAACAGTAAGTGAAGTGGCATTTAAAGTGGGTTTTGGCAGCAGCACATACTTTATCAAATGTTTCCATGAACAGTTTGGATTTTCTCCTGGTGAAGTGAAAAAAAAAGTGGCTGAGGGCTGGTTTGATCAGGAAGCACCATCAACTGAAGATCCTACAATTTCTGAAGATCTTAAGGATGTGAAAACTGGGATTCAACCCGCGATCCAATCAACACCTTTGGAGGCTTTGCATCCATCCTCATCAGAACAGCTCATCCTTGAGATTTTCAATGAAATGGTCAAATACAAACCAACACTAGGAAAATTCCTAATAATAGATGAAGAAGAAGGGGAATCATTGGACATAAGATTACTTGCCTATCAAATTATTAAAAATTATCCATGGCCAATCGGTGTTGAAATCAGAAGACTTTTTTCTGCCTCGCTGCGAGAGCCAGGTAGAGACCGATACAATCAACTTCAAAAAACGATACTCAGAACTAACAAACTGATTGCCTATATATTGACTTGTGAACTCTGCGTACTTATGCATGAGCAGATTATCACTATTGATAAGAATGAGTCTGATATCATTCGAAAAGCTTATAATGACCTCACACCTGTAAATCTTGTCGCATTACTAAAGGCTTTGCATGGCGCACTTGACGGCAGCAGTGAAAAGAGATTTGTTGCCGAGCTCAATCCAATTATTAATCCAGCATTTTTTCTTGAATTGGATGATTGGGTGACAATGAGTGAAAATACAGAGCAAAATCTGTCTGAATCATGTACTGCTTTAGAGCAGACTCTCATGTTACTACTAAAAAAATCCGCCTTCCTTGTCGGATATAAAATGGTCAATGTCGGCACCATTGTGGTGAATAAATCGAAGTTCAAAAACGCATCATTTGAACATCATTTTCACCTATTGAATAGTTCAGATCCTGAGTTCAAAATTCATCATGAAATATTGGAGCAATTTTCAGATAGCAATTCCATCCTTCTTATGAAGAGTATCAAGGATGCCAAGCAATTTTTGAATCTAAGTCCGCTAGTCATTGACACTCACAGGGAAGAATTGAATAATACAATCAAGAGCGCTATTAAAAGAGATGTTTATCTTTTTGAAAGCTTTGAAAATGAAGAAATCAAATACTCCGGTACCGGAGTGACTACCTCAAATGATCTATCCTCACTTGACAACTATCATTCGTTAGTTGAGGAATTTAAAGCCATGTTAAATCTAATGACCAAGTAATGGAAGATCATATAAACAAATCGCCCTTTAAGTTTTTGGACAGCTATTCAGAAGCAGATAAGGATATTTTCTTTGGTAGGGAAAATGAAACCGAAGAACTATATGCAAAAGTTTCTCAAAGTAAACTACTTCTCGTTTATGGCGCTTCAGGCACTGGTAAGTCCAGCGTAATCAATTGTGGTCTTGCAAATAAATTTGATGATTCCGATTGGTTGCCCATTCATATCAGAAGAGGTGGCCACATCGTTCGCTCCATGTATAATCAGATTTCGAAGGAAACGGTACTCAACGTAGAATTACCAGAAGAAACTGATCGCACCAACGAGAATTTAAAGACGCTTATAGGATCGGTATTTTTAGATCATTTCAAGCCTATCTATTTAATCTTTGATCAATTTGAAGAACTTTTCATATTTGGATTTGAGGATGAATGGAAACAGTTTATTACCACCATCAAATTTCTGATAGAAACTGATTTGGATGTTCATTTCATCTTTGTTTTGCGTGGTGAGTATTTGGAGTTTCTTTCGGAATTCGAGCAGTATATTCCTGATTTTTTTGATAACAGGGTACGAATTGAAAAGATGACCAGAATGAATGCATTGAAGAGCATATCTGAACCGGCCAAATTGTATTCAATAGACCTTGAAGAAAATTTCGAAGAAAATCTAATCAAAAAAATAAGTCCAGATAAAGCCCAGGTGGAGCTCACTTTTTTACAAGTATTTCTGGATAAAATCTACAAAAAAGCTCTTGATCAATATAAAAATGGTGGTAGGGTCTCATTTAAAAATGACCAAATTGAAACGATCGGCCAAATTGGAGATGTACTTGCGGAATTTGTTGACGAGCAGCTTTTCCGAATGGATGATACGAAGGCGGCACTAACTGTGCTAAAGGCATTTGTTTCATTGCAAGGTACCAAAACGCAAATGACAGCAGATGAAGTGTACCAATACACCACCGATATCGGCTATCCAATCGATCCTTCAAAAATTGAAAAGATTCTGATAGAATTGATCAATAAGCGCATATTGAAGGAAAAAGATGAAAACAATAAATACGAACTTCGTCACGACAGCCTTGCTCAAAAAATCTACGAAAAAATTACACATCAGGAAAGGGAAATCCTTGATGTCAGACAGTTTTTGTCCCATTCCTATAATGAATATGAGAAGCGCGGCATCTTATTAAATGACGATGATCTGACATACATCGCACCTTACGAACGTCAGCTTAAACTACGGAATGAAATAATGGCGTTTATTCAAGTTTGCAAGAAAAAATCTGATAAACGAAAGAAAGCAAATCGTAGAAAATCAATCATCGCTGTGGTCATCATTCTTCTTATGATTAGCTCAGTCATCGGCTTTATCTATTCTCAACAGCAAAAATCCCGAGCAGAAACCTTAGCAAATATCGCTGCGAATGAATCAGCCGAATCAAGAAAACAAAAGGCCATTGCTGAAGAACAATCTGAGCTTGCCAAATCCAATGAACTCAAGGCAAAGGACCAAGCAGAGATTGCGATTTCGGAGCGCGAAAAGGCACTTTCAGCAAAAAAAGAGGCAGAGAATCAACGCCGCGAAGCGTTGGTTCAAAAGCAAATTGCAGAACGTGAAAAAATACTGGCGGATGAGGCCAGAATACATTCTGAATTGAGTGAAAAACAGGCGTTAGAAAGCAAGAAAGTAGCAGAAAAAGAAAGACAAAAAGCGTTTACCCTAAGAATTTTAGGATTGGCGCGGGAAGTGGCGATCAAATCAACTCATATGGTTGATCCGCAGATAAAATCATTGATCGCTGTGCAGGCTTACAAATTTAATAAACGTTACAATGGCGATGATTTTCAACCCGACATATACGCGGCTTTATACGAGTCTAAAAAATCGCTAGAGCTGAACCAAAATGAGATCCTGATAGCACACAATCAGCCAGTCATTGCTTTAGTCAATTACAAGGACATAATGTATTCAGCAGGAAGTGATGGCAAGGTGGCTAAAATCACATTCAACGAAGGCAAGGCTCAGTTTCAATTAATTTTCGAAAGTGATTTGGCAATCAAAACATTTGCAATTTCAGCCGACGGAAAACACGCAATAATTGGTACACTCTTCGGAGAAATTATTCTTATGAATTTGGTGAATGAAGGTAAAATATTCGAAATTAAACCATCAAGCACAGAAATAATCACTACAGGATTCACCGAACAAAACTTAGTGGCATTTGATACCGAAGGTCAAATAATTTTATTTGATAAAACTGGAACTGTAACCCAAACTATTAAAACGGATGTTGTGCCAACTGCAGCAACTATCACCAGCTCAGGATTGTGGGTGGGTACAAAATCAGGAGCCTTGATGAATTTTGATTTCTCGGGAATTAAAATTTCAACAACCAAGCCTATAAAAAATAAAACCATCACTTCTATCGCTTCCAATGTACTACAGACCAATCTGGCGATAGGATTCAGTCAAGGAGGTATTTTGATATTCGATACCAAGAATCTAAATGCAATTCAACTTTTGCCAGGCCACTCAGCGGCGATCACTCAATTGGTTTTTGATGAGACCAGTAGCCTATTAATTTCTGGCAGTTACGATCGATCCGTTCGGCTGTGGCAGCTCACTGATGCCGGTTCCACTCCTATCATTATTCAGGATAGAAATCAATGGATTTCATCAATAGCTCTTGATACGGATAACGATCGTTTTTACACAGGAGAATTTGACGGAGTAGTAAGAAGTTTCGACCTAAGTCAAGAAAGAATGCAAGCACAAATTTGCTCATCAATATCTCAAAATATGAGTACTGATGAATGGATAAAATACGTGGGTTCAGATATCCCATATGAAAAAACTTGTGGCAATGATTAAAAAAATATTAATCGGTATTTGCATCATGACCTGCACGATAACCAGTTATGCTCAGGATTGTGAAAGGAATCTATTGGAAGCAAAACGCGCTTATTTGAATGGCAATTTTGAATATGTCATTGATCTCCTAACATCATGTAATGGCCAATATAAATTTTCAAGTGATCGTCAGGAATCTTTAGAATTATTAATCAATTCTAAATTGATGGTTGATGAAAACAAAGGTGCTGATAGTTTGATGTACGATTTACTATCAGCATTTCCGCTATATGAGCCGAGAAATTCCGACCTCATCGAATTCAAACAAATTTTTAACTCTTATGAAATAAGAAAACAATTTAGTCTAAGCACCATGGTCGGCATCAATAACTCCAAATTTTCTGTAATGCAATACCGGAGCTATGCGAGTATCACTGAGGAGCCGACACAATATGAATCCAAAACAGAACCTGTTTTTGGGATGACTGGAGCTTGGTACCTGAATAAAAATCTGTTTCTATCTGCAGGAATCATGTATCAGCAATCATCTTATAATCAAAAGGAAACTTTGCTTGGCTTTCAGGAACTTTTTGTCTCTGAAAAACTAGCCATGATCAAGATTCCATTACAAGTAGGCACTCAAATCGAATTCAAAAACTATAGTCTTTTTATGCAGGGAGGAATGAGTGTAGATTATCTCATATCGTCTGAGGCAGATATTGAGCTTTTTGGTAAGCAACCGGAAAACACAACTACGTTGACTGGATTATCGAGAAAAACAAGTAACTACGATTTATCAGATCAAAGAAGAAGCACCACATACAACTACACCATTGGCGCTGGTATAAGAAGAAATATTAATCTTTTTGCGATTGAATTTTCGGCGCAATATGAGTTTGGTCTCAACAATCTGGCAGACACACAGATGAGATATCAGGACAAGGAACTGCTTCATACCTATTCTTATGTTTCGGATGATTTCAAGATGGATAACCTTCAATTTAAAATCGCAGTGATCCGATATTTTGTACAACCTAAAAAGCGATCGATATGAAACAGCACATCGCATCGTTGATTCCAGTGATTTGCACAATCATACTTTCCAGTTGTCTGGAAGAAGTAAAGTATGAACAGGATCAATTTGTGAAAATTCTTGGTCTGGAGGGATCATCCATAGGCGAAAAAATAATCGAACTAGACAATGGTGATTTGATGATACTCGGGGAGATGGGTATTGCCGCCCACGAGGTGGAATCCACCAACATTGGTGTCCAATTGACGGAGGTTGAAGATCAGGCACCATTTATTGCCATCACAGATCCAAATGGCAATTTAAAACGACTGAGAATGTATCCAATTGAAGATTTTCAATTGAATTATTTCAAGGTGCTAAATACGACTAACAGGACAACTTTTAAAACAATCATCCCTGTTTCAGATGGATATGTTGTGCTGGCTCAGTTATTTGATTTTGATTTTGAATTATCTATTCCCGGTGCTGCTCTATATACAGATTTAAGTAAGCCTGGCGACTTTAACTATGCTCCACTCCTTTTTAAGCTTGACCAAAAATTCAATATTACGGAATTACATTCTTTTAACGGCCAATCAAATGATTTACCAGAATTTAGCCGAAGCAAAACCTCTATGAAGCCTCTTCCCGGAGGTGAAATTGGGATCCTGTTTGGTAGTAAGATTAGCTTACAAAATGGATTTGCAGCAGGGTATTCTTTCCTCAGACTAACAGAAAAATTGGATACGATTGAGTTAGCAGAAGATTTTGATAGCGGCTCTCAAAAATTAGCTTATGATTTTGATCTTGGCGGTGACAATTTTCTCAATGTTTTGGGAAGTCAGGATAACAATATCTATTTATACAAACTACCATTAGATGCATTGCGAAAAGAGAATGAAAGAGCCACTTTTATCAATTTTAGTGGTCAATTTCCCGGTAATTTCAATACAAATGAACATTTCGTAAAAACAATGGACAATGAGAATACGCTTCTAGTCTACACACACCCGTCAAGCAGATCAATTAATGCAGCCATTCTCAACCCATCGGGTGTAGAATTACAAAATATTGAAATTGGAAAGGGTGAAGATTTTAATGGAGAAATACGCGCACCACGTGCCGTTTTTGAAATGGCCAATGGAGATCTTTTGGTTTATGTTTTAAATATTCCGGATGACGCTTCACCTGTATATGGATATCTTTATAGGTATACAATCAAAGGAGAATTAATTTTTCGGAAGCGTATAGATGGCACTCCAGGTGATATGATTGAAACCAAAGACGGAAATATAGTCGTTTTATCAAACTCCATTTATAACGGTATTTTGCAGCGAATTCATCTATATAAACTTAATGCATATGGTGAGCTATATTAAATCTTTATCCAATCTGGCGGCTTTGATTATATGCATTGGATGCGTAAATGAACCCGAATCATTGCCTGATCCGTTATCCCAACTTTCAGAAAAGGAAATAGAGCTTTGCAAAACTTGGACTTATAAGCAAATTATGGCCAAAGGAAACTTTTACTTTTTCGCTGATGCTAATATGGAACTAGCGGTGGACATTAATGACGTTGGAGGGAATCGTGCGCAACTTTTTAGACGAAACATATATTATTCACCAAGCGGTACATACCAGCTTCGATGGATTGAAAGAGGGGATTATGAATTGGGAACTGTAGGTGATCCAAACTGGCAACCAAATTTTGGATATTGGGAATTAAGTGGTGATACACTATATCATAATAAAGGAGCCTACTATCAGCAGAAATATTACATAGAAATTACTGATTCTACCTTTCGTCGTAGAAGCACAAGATATATGTCTGAAAGCTATTTTTTGGCGGAATGGGAAATGAAGGAATGGGTAGATCAGACTGAATTTTTTATTTTGACTAAATGATTAGAGATATGCGGAGTTATATACTTTTAATTATATCAACACTATTTATCAGCTTTATATCCTGTGGTGGCGATGATGATTTTCAGACTTGTCCTGATTGTGATAGTTACAGCGAAGCAGAACGACCACTAAACTGTCCGTCATCTTGTCTGGATTCTACACTGATTGATATTTTTAGTGCTGATTTCGTTTATACCAATCCCAAAATCTTATTAGGCCAACCTGTGCAGTTCGAAGATAAATCAACTGGGAATCCTGAAACATGGGAATGGACGTTTGAAGGCGGAACGCCAAACAAATCCAATCTCCAAAATCCCATAATTACTTACAATAATAAGGGCGTTTTTGCGGTGACACTTAATATTTCTAAACACGATACTGTTCATTCTACCAATACTAAGAATTTTTTCATCAATGTGACAGACAATAGGCGCTATTATGCTGCCAATTTTGAAGTCAAAAAGACAAGATCTATTATTTATGGAATTAACGCTGCTTCGCATGTACTAAATCTTTATGAACCAAAAGACGATACACTAAACAAACGGCCAATTGTTGTGATCATGGGTGGTGGCGGTTTTGATTACGCTAGTGATCTGGACGCCATTGAACCATTAGCCATGTTATTGGCAAGTCATGGTATAGTCGCAGCAACTGCACGATACCGAACCGGCCCGATAACAAATAACCAAGGTCAGCCTGATGGAAGATTGTATTATACACGAATTTTAGAAACACAGCAGGATAGCAAGGCAGCAGTGCGTTTTTTTCGCAAAAACGACACCACATATCATATTGATCCTGATTTAATCCTGTTGGGAGGATGGAGTTCCGGCGCAATAGGTGGATTAGCGCATGCCTATTGGAGCGAAGATGAATTGGATGAAGATCAAATCGCTTTATATCCAGAAGGAGGTGTAGAAGGCGAGCAAGGAAACCCAGAGTATTCTAGTAGAATTGCTGGCTTCATCTGCTTGGCAGGAGAAATGGCTGTTGGACTTGACTTGATAGTTGCTGGTGATCCTCCATTCTTCGGAGTATGTACAGAAAATGATACGAAAACAATATGCGGCATAGGTAAAACACAAAATGGATTTCCTAAGTTCGGCCCTAGTGCTATAGCGGCACATGCCAAAATGCAAGACATTCATGCCGATAATTATACTTTCGATGGTGCGGATCACAGAAATCCAGTCACCAATACCAGTGTATATTTTAATCAACTTATGGAATGGATACGAGTGATTATTCTAGATTAAAAATAAATTGTATTGGCAATTGGCTTTTTATCTAGATTATTCACGCTGGCAAATGGTTGTCAGCCATCAAGGCCAGCAAATGGAAAAAATCATTTATGTTCTGTGCGTCAATCCATTGTCATTTACCAGATATCATTATTATTGGCTTGTTAGGAAAAGGTCTTTTTATTCAGGATCAAATATCAGAGGTTTGAGATTTGTAATTCAGAATAGAAAAGTGAAATACAGATGATAATGCATAACTATTATATTGGAATGAAGTGAAAGGAGATTATCAATTAGGTATAGAGGGCGCAGCTAATTATCAACCTTCTTTTGGAAGATGGGAATTGAGTGAAAAGGGGGACACGCTGATACAAAATCCTGTCACACCTTTTGTAGTAAAATATAAGATCATAGAGTTGAAGGAAAACGTATTTGTACAATCTTCTATGCCTTACATGGCCACAGCAAATTGGCCATATGGTAGTTGGGTATGTGGTATCTTTTATCGAATACTTGATCAGGGAATGATTCCTATTGATTTAATGGTTTCCCAATTGTTACACTTATTGATTTCTCAATGCAGCAATCAAACAGCAAAATCTATTTTCAATTCTAGTCGTGATCTCCATTAAAAATCATTAAATCAATTTCCAAATAGAATTTGAAATTGATACTATCCGTTAAGAAGTCATTTCAAGCAGCCCAAATGCACCTTGATGTAGTATTGATGTAGTCCTAAATTTTTAGTTGCCATCTGTGGTTTATATCATTGACATTGATATCAAACAACATTAATTATGAGAAACTTCACCCTACTCTTTTTAGCCATTTCCATTGGCCATCTTCTAGCATGCGATAGTGCTGATCCAAAACCTGAAGATCAGATTGAAATCCCTGAAGGTTATGAATTGGTTTGGTCAGATGAATTTGATGATCCTGAAATCAATGTTGATTTATGGACTTATGAGACTGGTGATGGTACAGACTTTGGCCTTCCCGCAGGTTGGGGAAATGATGAGAAACAGATCTATACTACAAGTAGCGACAACTCATCAATAGACAAGGATGAAAATGAATCTGTGCTCAAAATTACTGCCTTGTCTGATGGATCAGGAGGATACACCTCAGCCAAATTGAAAACCAAAAATCTAAGCATGAGATTTGGAAAGATTGACGTGAAAGCAAAACTACCTGAAGGTCAGGGAATCTGGTCTGCTATATGGATGCTTGGAGACAATCGTGAGTTGATTGATTGGCCAGGCTGTGGTGAAATAGATATTGTTGAGGTGTTGGGTCACGAAAATTCAAAGGGGTATTCCACTCTTCATTTTACTAACGGCGAAAATGACAAAGATGAAATACAGACTTCTTATGAATCTGCGACTAGTTTCAGCGATTCCTATCATGTTTTTGGTTTGGAATGGTCACCTGAATCTTTGATTTTCACTTTGGATGGAGTTCAGACAGGCGCAATGCCAATTGAAGATGATATGAAGGAATTTCTCCGCAGTTTTTATCTGATCATGAATATTGCCGTGGGCGGCTACTGGCCAGGTGATCCTGATAATACAACCACATTCCCACAGAGCATGTATGTAGATTATGTGCGTGTTTATGAAAAGATAGATTTCACAGCTCCGGCAGAACCCGAATTAAATATTGAGGAAGAAACAATCGGACAGGTAATAGAACCGAGCATAGGTGATAATGCGATTAGAACAGATTTTACAACACTGGGCAATCTCACCGTAATCGCTTACGGTGGCGGTGGCGAGCCTGAGATTTCAAGCTCAGAAACTGCTATTGAAGGAGATTTGAGTCTGGTTTTTGATTTTCCGGGCGGTAACTGGGGAGGCGCTTATATCAAACTTGAAGCACCAATAGACATCAGTACTTTTACACATCTCAATTTTTCATTGAATAAGCCAGCAGCTTTTGTAAACGCGGAAATCAAACTAGAAAGCAGTTCCACGAATGCGATTGTAATGTTTGAAAATTATACTGGAACGAGTGTGACCAATGATTTTGTGACATATTCAATTCCACTAACTGATTTTACCGGGCTTAATCTAGCTGAATTGACAATACCTTTTTCCATCTGGAATCCACAAGACGCAAGTAATGGCTTTGTGAAAGCAACAGTACTTATTGACGACATTTATTTCTCAAACTAGAGTCTTAGATATTTAGTCTATTCGCAAGGCATTGTTTTGAATGAATGCGACACAAATCGGAATCAATTTAAAGAAATTGATTCCGATTTTTTTTATGAAATATCGCTAACGAATTCTCTGTTTAATAACCTCTTTACAAGGTTGGTTCAATGGTGAATACCCTTACAGATTTTCAAAATATTACCATGGATGGTCCGCACCATCATAATTGAAAAATTTACCCGTATCTAAGAGCTTGATTTTGTTCACAACATTATCGATCAGGTTAGAAACAGCGCGTTCTGTAGTAAACTGGGCATGCTCCCCTCCCATGTCTGTTTGTACCCATCCCGGATTTACCACCACGCATATAATTCTGTCGTCAAGTAAATCAAAGGCAAGGGCTCTATTCATCATATTCAATGCAGATTTACTCACCGCATAACCATAATTTCCTCCGGTATTTTTTTCATCTATAGAGCCAAGCCAGGAACCAATTTGGATGATTTTCGGACTCTCTGATGCCGCTAATAAAGATTGGAATGCCCTGGCAATAAAGATGGGAGCAATCGCATTGATTTCGATCATGGCCAAAATCTCTGTACTATCGAGTGCTTCAAGTATTAAGTTTTTCTCCAATATGTCTTTATCTCCCTGCGCTCTGGTTTTTGAATTGACTCCAGCATTATTGACGAGCAAATCCAGCTTTCCAAATTTACCTTGCACCCAATAGGCGAGTTCCTGTATCTGGTTTTCGTTGGTGACATCAAGAACAGCTGGATGAACTGAAATTCCTTGATCGGATAATATTTGGGCGGCATCACTGGCTGTATCAAAATCCCGTGCTGTTAGGATCACCTCATATCCTAGTTTGCCAAGCTGTTTGCACCACTCAAATCCAAGTCCTTTGGAAGCACCTGTAATTAATGCTATTTTCATTTTTATCTTTTCAAAATCTTAAATGCAAATTCCCTATTCTGATTTTTCATAGCCAAGTTGATCCAAAACCAGGCAAACTGCTCCATAAGCTGAAATTTGTCGTTTCCCCCAACATCATAACATGCTGCAAAACCTGCATCCTTAGCTAAAGATATCGTTATCTCTTTTCCTTTTTCGCTATCTCCAGCAGTAAAAAGATCAACAGCAACCTCACCATAGTTTGGATTTTTCATGTTGTTGAATCCTGTCGTATTGAAGCATTTCACCACATCTTTACTGGCAGTATTTGCAAGGATAGCGTCAGCTGTGTTTGAAAACCCTGCAGGACCTCTCCCCATGATGATGTTCATAGAATCAATGATTATTTTACCCGAAGTATCACCAAGCGATTGGGCTACTTCCACTGCGAGCATCGCTGGAGTTGCTAATAAAATAACTTCAGATTCTGCAACAGCTTCATGTATGGTACCGACTTTGATATTGGCATTTTGAAGCAAATCTTTTCCCTTGAAATTGGAAATATCCCGCACTCCTAGAAAGATCTCATGCCCGGCATGAGCCCATTTTGTGGCCAACGAACCTCCTACGTTTCCTGTACCTATGATTGCTATTTTCATTTTTAGTTAATTATGCTTTATGTTTTCCAACCGCATACTAAATCATTTCTAACCAAGATAAGTTTCCTTAAATTGTGCAGAAATCATTACAATCTAATCATGCTTAGAATAACCATCCTCTTATCAGCGCTCATCATTATTTCTTGTAAGCCGCAAACAAAAGAAACTTCAGCACCATCATTTCTTAAAAGCCATGACGAAATCAAGGAATATCTGGCACAATATCAGCCCTATGAGATGAGCTATGATGCAAGTGATTATAACGAAACAGACAAACTCATCCTCCAAAAACTAGTTAAAGCTGCGGAATATATGGATACCGCCTATTGGCTTCAAACTTCAAAAGCTGGTCTAGGTATGATTGACAGTCTTTCAAAGATAGAAGGTGATCCTTATGCCGCTGACCTATTGACTTTGGTTCAAAGAAATGGTGGCCCATTTGAATTGTTGAATGAATATGAGCCATTCATTGGCACACAGGAATATTATGGCGGGGACGAAATGTATCCACGTGGAATGACATCCGAACAGTTTGATGCTTACATCGAAAACTTAAGTGAAGAGGAAAAAGCAGAGTTCATGTATCCGTACACGGTCATTCGTGAAGATGAAAAAGGGGGCTACAAGGCTGTTAGATTTTATGAAGAATATAAAGCTTACATCGATCCGATTGTGACTTTGCTGAATGAAGCCGCTGATCTTTCAGACAATGAATCCTTCGCCAATTTCCTACGATTAAAAGCTACTGCATTAACTACGGACAATTATTTCGATGCGGACGTTTCGTGGATTGATATGAAAGGCAGCAAATTCGATATTGTATTTGGTCCATTTGAAACCTATGAAGATCAGATCAAAGGTGTGAAAGCCAAGTACGAAGCTTACATAGAAATCATCGATCAGGAGGCCAGCGCTGATCTGGAGAAATACACAGCCTATCTACAGAAGATGGAAAAAAATCTACCTATTCCAGATGAATACAAATCTGTAGTGGATGGATTGACTGCCAACTTTACGGTAGTGCGCGACATCATTCGCAAAGGAGATGGACGTATTGGTTATCAGGCGGTGGCAACCAACCTACCAAACGATCCGGCGGTTCATAAGGCGAAAGGCACCAAAAAAACCTTTTGGAAAAACATGTTTGAAGCGCGTTTCAATGCCATAATCAAACCAGTAAGTAATATCCTGATCGACGAATCGCAATTGCAATATCTGTCAGATGATGGCTTTTTTAAATTTGTGCTGCTCCATGAAATCTGTCATGCGATCGGACCAAGAGAAGTAAAAACGGGACCTAAAAAAGGCATGGCCGTCAATGCGGCTATCGGACCGAATTACAGTCCACTGGAAGAAGCGAAAGCAGACATAGTAGGATTGTATTCCCTAGCCTATCTGATGGATCAAGGCGTTGAGGATCCAACCAGATCTAAGGAGTTTTATGTTTCATTTTTAGGAAGCCTATTCCGCTCTATCCGTTTCGGATTGGATGAAGCTCATGGAAAAGCCGCCGCAATCTCTTTAAGTTATTTACTCGAAAATGGAGGAATTCTCTACAATGCCGAAACCAAGAAATGGTCCATCGATTTTGAGAATTTCGAAGCAGGAGTAAAAACACTGGCTACAGAAATCATGATCCTCGAAGGTGATGGTGACAATGTGAAGGTGCAAGCCTTTTTCGATAAATGGACTGCTGAAACACCCATGTTGAAAGAAGCGATGGAACTTACCAGCGACATTGCCATTGATGTGTTGCCTATTAGAGAGATAATTTGGGAGTGATTAACTATTTCCACAAAACTTTTTCTTAGAATGTCTGTGCAGCTCGTTTCCCTAATTTGACTCATTTAAAATATGAGAATTTAGAAGTCCTCGTTGCAAACGAGGACTAGTTTTTGGGGTCCTGAGATAGCTTGTATGTAGCACACAAGCTCATGCCTTTCATGCATATTGTTAGTTTCCGTCTTTTCAATTTGTTATCTTTGGATTATGAGTTCGATAGTTATCAATCCAAAAAGTTCACAAGAGCTAAAGTTCATATCTGAGCTTCTTCAGAAGCTTGGTGTTAAGTCAAAGGTCATTTCTGATGAAGATTCTGAAGACTTGGGTTTGTCCATACTTATGAAAGATATTGATCGATCAGATATTGCCACGGAAGATGAAGTTATGGCAAAACTCAAAGTTTAATGGAGGTTATCTTCCTTAAGAAATTCAGTAAAGATCTTGATAACATTAACCATTCAAAAGATCTCAAGTCTATCGCGACGGTTATTGAGTTAGTTAAGTCAGTTGATAATATAGTAGAAGTTCCCGGAGTTAAGAAATTAACAGGTTTCGATGATGCTTTTCGTATTCGTTCTGGTAATTATAGGATAGGGGTGTTTGTCGAGGGAAATATTATTCAGTTCGCAAGAGTTGCTCACCGCAAAGACATCTACAAAATATTTCCATAATAGATTTCTTAGACCAAAGCACTATGGAGGCTACACCAGACAAATCACTTTTAGTAACCTATCCTCATAATGTAACTTTATTTTAATCTATAAAAGATCAAAGAAAGGGGTTTTCACCACTTATTCCCTTTTGACCTTTCTAAACTAACGCTTTCTCATTTCAAAAACAACGCTGTTTTCAGTGGTCAGTGATCAGGAAACTACATACAACATTCCTTAATTTTCCACCTTAAACTATCCACTCTACTCTGTACTCAGTACCCAATTCTCTGTGCTAAAAAACTCAGCATTCTGAAACCTTCACCGAAACATTTACCGCAAGACCACCAAGGGACGTTTCTTTGTAGTTGCTATTCATGTCTTTTGCTGTTTCCCACATGGACTTGATCACATTGTCCAGGCTTACTTTGGCCTCACTTGGATCACTCGCCAAGGCGATAGTAGCTGCTGTTACGGCTTTGATCGCTCCCATACTGTTGCGCTCGATGCATGGGATTTGCACCAGCCCGCCAATAGGATCACAGGTTAGTCCAAGATGATGTTCCATGGCAATCTCAGCAGCCATGAGTACTTGCTGTGGTGTGCCGCCAAGGCCTTCCGTCAATGCGCCGGCAGCCATGGCTGATGATACGCCGATTTCCGCCTGACAACCTCCCATCGCCGCAGACAATGTTGACCCAATTTTAAACAAGATTCCGATCTGACCTGCAGTCAATAAGAATTTGAAAATATCTTGTTCGGTATATTCTTTTTTGGCGAAGCAAATCATATACAACAACACAGCGGGTATCACACCGGCAGAACCATTCGTTGGAGCGGTGACAATTCTGCTAAAGCTGGCATTTTCCTCATTCACAGCCATCGAAAAGCAACCTATCAACTTGATGATATCAGAGAAATCATAATAATGGGTCCTGATCTTTTCGATCCAAACATCCATATCCTTCACATCATGGGAAGAGAGCAACTGCTTACTGATTCGGTTTGCCCTTCGGGAAACATCCAATCCACCCGGAAGCTTCCCCTCCCGATGACAACCATTGTAAACGGAAGTTTTCATGACTGTCCATAGCTGTCTTAATCTGTTTTCAATTTGAGCATCAGTACGCCAGGTTCTTTCATTTTCCAGAACCACTTCATGTATTGATTTCGAATCACAAAAGCCTAGTAGTTCGGCTGCATTTTCACACGGATTACTCACTTTCGTAGATTTCGACGAACTATTTTGATCAATCTCATTTTCATGTAAAATGAATCCTCCACCTACAGAAAAATAAGTGGAATTAAGTAGCTCCTGATTGGCAATATCAAGCGCTACGAACTTGATGCCATTTGAATGATAGGTCAATCGTTCCTGCTTTCGAAAAAGGATGTCCTGATCAAAATTGAAGGCTATTTTATGGTTTTCACCTAAGATCAAAAATCCCTCATTTTTTACCTGAGCTGGTATGTTTTCAATTTCCTCTAAAGGAACAGTTTCAGGATTTTTCCCTGAAAGGCCCAAAAGTACAGCAACATCCGTTCCATGACCTTTCCCGGTAAGCGCAAGGGAGCCATACAAAGTCACCTGAATTTTTTTAACTTTTTGTAAGAGACCTGTTTTGGATAGCTCATTGGTAAACCTACCTGCTGCCAACCACGGGCCTAAAGTGTGAGAACTTGAAGGGCCTACTCCTATTTTGAGAATATCGAAAATACTAATTGCTTCCATGGGGTGTATGTCTGCTTACCCGAAGATAATGGGAAGAACTAGCCAAAAGAATAAGAATCCTAAGAATATTGATTGACCATCAACAAAAAAAATGAAAGTATTAATAAAACCAGATTTCGATTATTATGGCAATGCCTTGAAAATATAATCCTTCATGATATTGTTGACTTGATTCACATAGAATGGCCATTTAAGGTAGTTGCCCTGTGTGACCACAATCACCATGTTCTGATCTGGAAAAATATTGATGAAGTTTCCGCCATCACCATCCAAAGAAAGATAATTCACACCTTCTAAAGATCTTAACCAAAAGTGATAGCTGTAATCACCGGACGATGTGACCTCCTTCACTGAAAAGCATTCACGAACCCATTCTTTTGGCACCACTTGTTCACCGTTCCATACGCCATCATTCAAATAGGTAATTCCAATTTTCAACATATCGCGCGGACGCAAATACATTCTGGCTGCCCCTTCGGGAAAACCATCTGGTTGACTTTGCCACTTATAGTCCTGAATGCCCAGTTTCGCATAAAAATTATCATGAGCCCATGTTCGTATTGGTCCATCAACCATCTGATCAAGTGCCTTGAGCAATATATTAGGTAAGGCACTATTATAACGCCACTCAAATGCCGGCCCCAGACTAGGTCTGCTTAGCGCGAAATCAGCAAAATCATCTGATTGCCAAAGTAGCGCCAGATCATTGCTTGACCATTCATCCCATTTCAAACCAGAAGTCATATTGAGACAATGTTCAAAATCAATCCAGGCTTTGTCAGGATCATTAAAATAGTCTGCATAAGCTGGTAAGTATTCCGAGATTTTTGTGTCCGTTCCGAGGTTGTTTTGATCAAGTGCTATGCCCACAAGCGTAGATGTCAGCCCTTTATTTACCGATGCGATATAATGTGGTTCTGTTCTCGTCCATTGAATAGGTTCCGGGTTTTTATCGACAATCACATTGTGTTCAAAGTCAATGGTGTCATTGTTTCCATAGAAATACTCTTCTATAACCAATCGATCATCCTTGTAAACGAGCAAACTGTGGATCTCCTGATATTTAAAGTTATACATGCGATCCATCAGATTTTGAATCATCTGCCTATCCATACCAATGTCACTCATATCGCTGGTAATGATTCCATCATTGAGCTGCACCGGCTTATAATAGACATAGGCGGGTACAGAATCCCGCGTGAATTTGATTTCTTCATTTGAATGGAAAGACACATTAACTTCTCTCGGTCTGTAACCTGTCCGATTTAGGGAAACAGCCACCTTAGTAATGCCATTTTCATCTATTGTTTCGAAATCATCAAAAGTTAATTCCGCATCAGTAAAGGAAAAAGTTCCATCGTCACTTGTCAATGTGCTTGGGCCATTTTCTAACAATTTGACAGTCACATTTGCCACCGGGCTTTTATCGTAGGCATCAATAATTTTTCCTGAAATAGGTTGCGTTTTAGGCTCATCCTTTCCACAAGCAGTTGCAAGCATGAGCAAAAAACCTGTGGTAATTAAAATGAGTGTCTGGAGGTGTTTCAAGATGATGGAGTCATGTTTGGAAATTAAACTATCACTAAAAATATAATTCATCCAACTAGAATCCTAAGAATCGACCACATCAATGATACATCAGTATGTGTTCCACCCGTTGATAAAATTTATTGTAAAACCAGATTCACCTAAGAATCAAATTCTTAACTTCAAGTATTATTATCAAGCTGAGAAAGGATAATCTGAGGGGCGAAATGATTGCCATTAAAGCATGAGACAAATGCTGAATTGAAGATTTATAACAATCGATATTTCAATCGATATTATTAATCAATCCAAAACCGCAGCTTTGTTTTCCTTCATGATAAACCTGACGAATTTGTCTCTGTTGCTGACCTAAAACATCTTTAAGTAAAAAATCTTCGATCATATAGACATAATTTGACCAGATCGGTTTTTCATTCCATTCATGGCCGCCATTCACATCAGTTACAAAATAATAGCCTTTATTCAGACTTTCCAGCTTGCTAGCGATGGCTGCCGACCCAAACAACATCATAAATCCAGGATCGCTTGCTTCACAATAATGATGTGAGGCGGTAGCATAAGGAACCAGATTGTCACATGTACCATGAAACAACGCCGTGGGAATAGCTGAATCTTTTGTGATCCAGTTTTCATCAAGAAGTGCTCCAGCCATGCTGATCACACCTGCATATTTGAAGGTTGAATCGAGAATATCCCTTTGTGTTTTTTTCCAATAAGCAGAATGAATCACAGCCTCAGCACCTGCACTGCTCCCAGCAATAACAATACGCTCAGGATCGATCTTGTATTCATTGCTCCTGGTAATTAAAAATGCGGTTGCTTGATTGACGTTTTGTGCAGCGGTGAATATGGTTTCGATTTTATTTTGAACAGCCTGATCGCAGCTGAAGGATTTTCCCTTCATGGTAAGGTGATAGGAAATGGTAGCGGTCACCCATCCTTGTTTGGCAAAGTATTCACAAAACCAGATATGATTCTTCAGATCTCTTTTACCACCTGAAAATCCACCTCCATGAACGTAAATGAGCATTGGACGAAGTGAGTTGGTTTTTGTTTTGGGCAAAAACACATCCATCGCTAAAGTGTCTTCATAGATTACAGTTTTCATCTCAAAATCGCCATTTTGAGCACTGAGGCTCAAAACGGCAAAATTGAAAACTATAAAACAAACAAAAACTAATCGCATTATATGTTCCTATGAATCGACTTCAATGATTATCGTGTCAACTTATTTTGACCATGAAATAGTTTCGGAAAGGACATCACGAGAGTTTCCTCCTACCATGATTTCAAACTCCCCTGATTCCCAATCAAAATCCAAATTAGAATTATAAAATTTCAAATCTTCAGGTGTCACTTCAAACGAAATCTTCTCGGTCACTCCTGCTTTTACCAAGACCTTTTGAAATCCTTTCAATTCTTTCATTGGGCGGGTTACACTTCCGATTTTATCTCTGATGTACAATTGAACGACTTCTTTTGCATCCACAGTTCCAGTATTCTTAAGATCAACTGATACAGTCAGTTTCTGATCACCAACCAAAGATGAACTGCTCACGCTTAGATTTTCGTAACTAAAATTTGTATAACTCAAGCCAAAGCCAAATGGATATAAAGGATCATTGGAAACATCCAAATAGTTGGATTTGAATTTATGAAAACCACTACTACCTTTTGGTATTGGTCTACCTGTGTTTTTATTATTATAATAAAGTGGAATCTGTCCCGTGTTTTGCGGGAATGTAGCAGTGAGTTTACCAGATGGAACTACGTCTCCAAAAACCACATCAGCAATTGCATTACCAGCCTCTGAACCTGCAAACCATACATTGAGAATGGCAGGCAGACTTTCACTTTCCCATTTCATAGCAAGTGGTCTGCCCGTGAGCAAAATGGCTGCAATTGGCTTCCCGGTTTTCAACAATTCCTTCATCAATCGTCTTTGTGTTTCTGGTATTTCAATATTGGTCAAACTAGAGCACTCACCATTAGATTCTGCAGCTTCGCCTATCACAACTACCACAACATCTGATTGACGAGCAGCCCTTACAGCCTCAGCAATCATTACAGATTCAGGCCTATCGTCACGTCTTGTAGGTTTTCCGAAAATACTGATTCGAGCCTCTAAAGCCGGATCATCTACCACATTACATCCACGCGCATAAACGATTTTGGCTTGATCGCCAACCGCGTTTTTCAGACCTTGCATGATTGATACTGATTTCTCAAAATCTCCGGCCACACTCCATGTTCCAGACATATTTTCAGCGTTATCAGCCATTGGGCCGATTAGGGCAATTGTTCCCTTTTTTGATAGCGGAAAAATGTTTTGGTCATTTTTAAGCAGCACAAAACTTTGAGCCGCTGTTTGTCTGGCGATTTGTCTGTTAGCATCAGTAAAGAGCTCAGTTTTAGACCTTTCCAGATCACAATATCGATAAGGATCTTCGAAAAGGCCAAGCCTAAATTTTGCTTCCAGAATACGACGACAAGCTGCATCGATTTGAGACTGTTTTACTTTTCCACTTTCCAATGCTTCTTTCAATTTATCCACAAAAGCATCACTAACCATATCCATATCAATACCCGCATTTAAAGCAAGGGCAGTTACAGTGGCTGTGTCACCGACTCCATGTTCTGTCATTTCATTGATTGCTGTATAATCAGTCACAACAAAACCTCCGAAACCCCATTGATCACGCAGTACATCTGTCATGAGCCATTTGCTTGCTGTTGCCGGGATTCCATCTACTTCATTGAATGAAGCCATGACACTTCCTACACCCGCGTCGACTGCAGCTTTGTATGGAGGAAAATATTCGTTGTACATTCGGATGTGACTCATGTCTACGGTATTGTAATCACGTCCTGCTTCTATTGCTCCGTATAAAGCATAATGTTTCACACAGGCCATCAACGTATTATTTTTACTCAAATCATCACCCTGATATCCTTTCACCATTGCCTGGGCAATCGCCGATCCAAGGAAAGCATCTTCACCAGAACCTTCACTGACCCTGCCCCATCTCGGATCACGTGATACATCAACCATTGGTGAGAAAGTCCACGCGATTCCATCAGCTGTGGCTTCAGAGGCTGCAACTTTGGCTGACTGCTCAATGAGATCCATATCCCAGGTACTTGACATACCTATTGGAATAGGAAAAAGTGTCTTATACCCGTGTATTACGTCCATGCCAAATATCAGGGGAATTCCTAATCTACTTTGCTCAACAGCAACCTTCTGAGTTGCTCGGATTTTTTCTGCAGTTCGGATATTAAAAAGGCCACCAACTTTCCCGTCTTTAATTTTTGTAACAATGCCTGTACTTTTCGCCAAACCAGTATTGATATCTCCGGCAGAAGGAAGATTGAGCTGACCAAGTTTCTCATCCAAAGTCATCAGGCTCATGAGTGAGTCAATTTTGGAATCAAAGCCAGAATCTGCGGTTTTAGCTGTTTTTGTATCACATGAATAGCAGAAGGCTATCGATGCGATAAGAAGTAATTGTATGTATTTCATATTTCGGTCAGGTTAATATTATCGATGTGTTTATTCAGTTGTCAGTGTAGAACTAAAACCAAGTTTATTGAGTCCTTCTTTAATTTCGGGTGCAGACATAAATAAATCCCAAATAAAACCAGTGCGGTAGTTTTCAATCATTACAGGAATTGGTCCTTGATCGATAGCCAAATAATGAGGCAATAGCCAGTCCTTTTCCAGACTAAATGCATCATAAGGCCCATACTTGCCAATAAGAGAAGCATTTTCAGGAGCGTACAACCATTTTATCATTTGTAAACTTTCCTTCGGCGTATAAGGAATTGACGACAAGGCGCCTGTTGGTGATATTACACTTAAGTCTTGAGAGGGGCTATGTCCTGCATACCCGTCTATGGAATAGCTGGAAGTCAGACCCCAACAATTCTCACCATAACCCTTAAAACCTTTCGGGTTTTCGAGACAATATTCATAATCAACCAGCGCATGATTTCGATTCAAAGTCCAGTAATCACCATATTCATCTTTTAAACCTTTGGGGTTCAATCCTAAGTATGAATAATGCGCCCAGAACAATGGACCCACCGGATCATCATTGGTTTCAAAATGATCTAATACCAAATCATAACCATAAAATTTTCGGTCTGTCTTGATTTGACCATTGCGCGCCCAACCTTGATGATAAACTGAAGCATCTACTCCATGAGTCGGGGAAGATGCGGCCAATACATACATGATGAGACATTCGTTATAGCCGCCTACAGGAAAATTCATATCCCAACCATAGTTTGGAGACCAATGCCAATAAAGCACATTTTCTCCTCCTTTGGTATGCCAGTCAAATTCTATATCTCTCCAGATTTTATCTGCTCTTTCAGCAATCAACTTTTCACGATCCCCTCCGTCTTTGAAAAATTCACGTACGGTAATTAATCCCTGTGCTAAAAATGAAGTTTCAACCAGATCTCCACCATCATCTTTTTTACTGAATGGCTTTACTTTTCCTGTATCACCATACCACCAATGAGGATAAACGCCATGAAATCGGTCAGCAGAATCAAGGAAATCTAAGATCTGTTCTAATCTTTCTACTGCTTGCTCTTGAGTAATAAATCCGCGTTTTACACCAACTAAAATGGCCATCAAACCAAATCCCGAACCACCCGATGTAACTACATTTTTATCGTTGCTAGGATAGTTACCATCCATGTGGATGCGCTCACAGGCCATTCCCGATACAGGCTCTGCTCCTTCCCAGAAATATTGAAAAGTTTGATATTGGACTAAAGTGAGTAATGAATCCTCATCCATTGAAGGCTGAGTATTTACGGCTTTTTCCTTAACTCCGCAAGAGACCAAACCGTAAGCCAATGTTAGAAAAAGTACAGTTTTGAATAATTTATTCATAGGTAATTTCTAGTTTGGACAAACCAGCCTGAACTTCAGGGGCAGTCATAAAAAGATCCCACAAAAGGCCAGTTCGATAGTTTTCAATCATGACAATAATCGGCCCTTGATCAATTGCCAATGTAGAATTTGCCCACCAACCATCATTGACATTGTAAGCATCATAAAAGCCGTATTCGCCCCAAAGCCTGTCTCCCAATATGTAATAAAAATATCGTAATGCCTTCATTGATTCCTCAGGAGTATATGGAAAAGAAGAAAGAGCAGCCGTGGGAGTGATAGTACCATTATCGTTGGTAGGCTCGTGAGCGCTATATCCGCCTGGTTCATCACTTGCAGTCAAGCCCCATGCAGACTCATGGTAATCAATATGACCTCTTGGGTTTCGCACACAGTGTTCATAATTAATTAAACTATGAGCAGTATTTTGCTCCCAATAGTTGGCGTAGCTATCCTGTAGATTTCGAGGATCTAAGCCAAGAAAACTATAATGCGCAAAAAATAATGGCCCACCGTAATCATAACCTAAAGGCAAGGTTATCCCAAAAAATTGTTTTCCATTCTTCACTCCTCCACTTCTCATCCACCCCTCGTGATACGCCTCCTTTGCAATGGTATGTGTTGTTGATGAGGCCGCCAAGACATATGTGATCATGGCCTCATAATATCCACGAAGTGCAAAATTCATTTCAAAATTGTAGTTTGGCGACCAATGCCAAAAAAGTACGTTTTGTCCACCTCTGGTGTACCAATCCCACTCGACATCATTCCATAAGACATTGATCCGGTCGATGATTGCTGATTCTCTGGTCACATTTACATCCAGATACTGCCGAAAAGTAAGAAGACCTTGAAATAAGAAAGAAGTTTCCACCAAATCACCGCCATTGTCCTTTGTGCTAAATGGAATCACATCGCCAGTCACATCATCCATCCAATGAGAATAAGCACCGTGAAAACGATCAGCCTTTTCCAAAAATGTCAGAATTTTCTCCATTCTTTCAAGACCTTGATCTCTTGTGATAAAAGATCTTTCTATGCCCACAATCAGTGACATGATGCCAAATCCTGATCCTCCTGAGGTGATGACGTTTCCTGAATTATTTCGCTCGCGCGCCAAGCCACTTTGTGGACCCGCATGATCATAAAAATACTTGAAAGTCTGACTTTGAACTTTAGTCAGCAGCTCTTCATCCGATATTTCAGGAAACTTTAATGTACTGTCAACTTTGGCATAAAAGAGACTTTTCAAAGCTCCCAATTCCAACCCTTCGTAACTGTACCCTTCACTGATTTCAAGGGTATGTTTCTTTAAAGAGATGAGTGGTTCATTTATTGTTACATCCAATATTTTTTGATCATCGGATAAGTCCAGACTAAGACTATAATTTTTTTGGTTGTTGTAAATCCGAAGGTGATCCGAAATGGTGGCATCAACTGCTGCGGAGAATTGAAAATGAAAAACTGGATTTAAGGATACATTGCCAACTCTAGCCGTAACAAGAATATTTTTATTATCCACAGTAAGCTCATTGAGATATAGATTTCCTGATTGGATTGAAATGGTTAATTCTAATGTTGAAAATATTTGCCCATCTACACCTCTGAGCTGATTATCAATGGTTAGTCGATATGAGCGACCATGTTTTAAGGATGGATTGATCGAAAGAAAACCATCTGAAAATGAATAGGCATAATTGCTTTCTGTAGCATCAAGAATATCCGTAATGCTTAAGGAAATATTTACTGTGCTGGTATCAATACTGATAGGTAAGCCAATTTTAATAAGTGGATTGATATTATCAATTTGAAGCGTATCCCCTGCAGTCACAACTTTGCCATCCACGAGTAATAATGTAGCTGAAAATTCTATAGCTGGATCTTCTTCATTATTACACGAAACAAGTATTGTGAGATTTACTAAAAGGATCAGGAATAGAGCTCTTACCATAGAAAATTTGTAGAAATAAAGGGTTTCGGAAATCCGAAACCCTTTATGTTAATGTAAATCAAATATGTTATTTATGGTTTTTCTGAATTGTACAATGCCGCAATCTGAGTTTCTGAAAGCGTGGCATGGAAAATTCTGATATCATCCAATTGACCTTTGAAATGATTCGCAGTAGGAAAATCATATCCTCCCCAAGCCTCAGTATCCCATAATGTACCAGCTCTTGACTGAATAAATCCAAAAGCCAATTCATTGACAACTTCTGGTGCAACACCACCATACTTCAAACCAGTCACACTTCTTTTAGTATCACCATCAGGCCATAAATCGTAATCAAAACTCTTCATTTTCAAGCCGTTGTAATACAAGGTTCCCTTTTTCTCAGCACCATCATACGTGTAAACCACCTGAGTCCACACATCTTTCAAGTATAATGCTGCCATATCTTCCGGGGTTACGACTCTTGCGTAATCCCAACCTTGCCATCCGCCAGTTGATGCATCAGTAGCATTTGAAGGAAACCACATGTCTTCAGTAACTGTAGTAGGATCGCCCGTACCAGCATCTGTTGCTGCGTAACGAATGGCAAATTTGGCACCATCATAGCCACCAAACACTTCAAATTGAAGACCATAAAAAGCACCCAATCCTATAACAAAATGCCCCGTTGGATCACCTGTTGCATTTACATGCCCGTCAGATTCTGTCTTCATCCAGAAGCTCAAAGTGAAATTTTCGCCATCGATTAATAAATCTCCACCCGGGATTTCGATGATACTTGCATCACCATCAAATTTTGCAGACTTACCTGCCTTATCTGAACGACCATCAACATAAGTCATGGCTACTTCAGTACCATGATTTGCCCCTTGCTGATCCTGCGCATCGCCATCATTGAAATTCCAATAAGCTACCTGACCATCTGGAACCAAAATACCTTCTACGGAGAAAGTTCTGGTAATTGCTGAAGACAATACTTCACCTTCACTAGAAGCCAATCCGGCACCAAAGCTTAAAGAAAATGATGCTCCTTCTCTCAGCGCTTCACTTGGAGTAATGGTTATTGTTGCATCAGAAACATTTACAGCTGCATTAACAACAATACTTTCAGTCGTATTGGTAAGCACAATATTTGATGCTGTAGCTGTAGCGGCATCCACATTTGTTGAAAACACAGCCGTAATCACTGCTCCACGAAGTACATCCTCCGCGGAAGTGGCACCATTCAAATCAGCATCACCAGCCGTCAGGCTAACCAAAGTAAGCGCAACTGGATCAGTCGCATCATCACCACAGTTTACAAAAAAAGCAGTAGCACCAAATAGTGCCAACATACTTCCCATTAATTTTACTTTTTTCATTTTCATCAGTTTAGTTTAATAGATATTATTTGTTATTAGTTGTATTCATTTTGATTAATTGTAACCTTCATTTTGAGTTAGGCTTCCCTGAGTGAGATCTCTTTCTATTTGAGGAATTGGCATCAATTCATGTGTACCTGCTATGAATCCCAATGGACCTAACACAGTCGCTGCTCTCCCTGTTCTTACCAAATCCCAGAATCTATGCCCTTCAAGCGCCAATTCGTGTCTTCGCTCATTCATGATAGCATCAGCCAATAAATCATGATCCGTCACCGTGATGTCTGGAAGAATTGCAGGATTACCTTCACGGGCTCTCAAGCGCACCTGATTCAAATAAAGTAGTGCTTTTGTTGGATCACTGGTTTCATTTGCAGCTTCAGCGGCCATGAGTAAGACATCTGCATAACGCATGATTCTGCGATTATGGCCTTGTGTAGGCGCTACAATATTTCCAGGCGTCCATACTTTTTGATTGTAACACTCGATTTCAATTAAATTGTTGTCGGCATCACGCGTTTCATCTGGAGTCAGACCATCACCTGATATAGTGACTCCATCAATGACTTCACCTAAATAAAGCACGGTTGATTCCAGTCTTGGGTCATCCGCCTCGAAAGAATTGATTAAGTCGAGACTGGGTCTATTAAATCCCCAGCCTCGATTTGGGGTACCTCTTACTCCCTGCACATTTGCGTAGAAGTTAGTTCCGTTTTGTATTCCTTCAAGTAAACCATCAACAGCACCTACCTCAAAAACAGACTCAACGCTAAATTCACCATTCACACTATTGGCATCATCAAAATCAGGTTCCAGGTTATATTGTGTGGAACTTATCACAGCTTCCAGCTGGTCTAATGCATCTTCATATCTTTTTTGATAAAGATATACTTTACCCAAAAGTCCTTGTGCTGCGCCTTTTGTTGCTCTTCCTTGCTCAGAAGTAGGGATTTCAGACTTAAGTTTAAGAAATGGGATTGCCTCAGTTAAGTCAGACTCAATTTGAGAATAAACATCAGCGGCTGTAGCCCTCACTTCTCCAAATGCTGGAGTTGTGTTTAAAATCAAAGGCACGCCACCCCACGCGCGTACTGCTTCAAAATAAAGTTGTGCCCTTACAAATTTGGCTTGAGCAATGTAGTTTTCTTTTAAATCTTCGTCCATTGCAATTTCGGGAACCAACTCAATCACTACATTGGTTCGCTTGATACCTGTATATACAGTATTCCACCATGGACCCAAATTATTACTCGTAGGTGTAAACTGGAAGGTATCAAAAGGGCCAATTGTGGATGCCGCATCATCAGGATTACTTCCTTTTCGTGCATCATCTGACATGATATCATCTATTGGAAACAATCCGGTATTATATCCCGATTCTCTAAATACATAATAACATGCATTTGTAGCAGCCAGAGCATCTGACTCAGAGACTGGAAAAGATGCCTGGGTCAATGAATTTTGAAGTGGTTTATCCAATAAATCGTCACAGGCCATTGCGCCAATGAGTAAACCAACGAGAAGCATTGTTCTATAAATATTCATTTCCACCTTAGTTAAAAGTAATGTTGATTCCACCTGAATAAACTGTAGCAACGGGATATACGCTTGTATCTATTCCATTGAATATGGCTCCACCGTTTGCGACCTCTGGCGAATACCCTGGGAATTTAGTCTTCGTGAAAAGATTTGTGCCAGACACAAAAACCCTCATTTTATTTACGAATAATTTTTCAGAAAAAGTAGCAGGAATAGTGTAGCTCAAAGTCACATTTCTTAATCTGATGAAATCTCCTTTGTAAATAAATCGATCAGATGGACTAAAATTAGGACCACCCGCTGTAGCTCGTGGTTCTGTATTGCTGGTGCCTTCTCCTCGCCAATAGTTACCTACATGTGATTCAAAATTGTACAAGGCCGGTCTCACAATTTCTTTCAAATTATAAATTTTGTTTCCTCCTTGTCCCTGAAAATCCATTGAGAAATCAAAACTCTTATAAGAAGCACTTGCCGAAAGACCATACATGAAAGTGGGTATAGGAGAACCTAGATTAACAAAATCGGAAGTATTGATTTTCCCATCATCATTGGCATCAACAAATATTAAATCCCCAGGCTCAGCGGTTGACAAATGTGGCATACTACTGATTTGATCTGCATTCTGAAATATTCCTGCTGTTTCATATCCATAAAAAGAACCAATCGGAATACCTGGTACTGTTCGGGTAACAGTGAATCCATTATAAAAAGCAAAAAGCGCATCATCCGTACCACCAGTTCCACTCACTTTTTTGGTTGTGTTTTTTAAATGTGTATAGTTGGCAGCAAGTCTATATTCAAAGTCTCCGATTGATTCACGCCATGCCGCAGTTACTTCAATACCTTCATTTAACACTCTGCCCGCGTTATAGAAAACACTTCCTCCACTATTCCCATAATAACCTGGTACCTGCAAGGCAACTAAAATATCGTAAGTGTTTTTCCGGAAATAATCAATCTCTCCAGTCAACTTATCATTCATCAATCCAAATTCAAATCCCACATCAATCGTCTCTGTAGATTCCCATTTCAGATTTGGGTTTCCAAGTCTGCCGAACGACTGACCAATAAACTGCTCCTCATTAGGCCCAAACACACCGTTTATACCATCTGCAATTGTGGAATATCCTTCTTTATATGGGATCTTTTCATTCCCAACTATCCCCCAACTTGCACGCAGTTTTGCATTTGACAGTATGGCAATGTCTTGCATAAAGGACTCATTGATCAAATTCCAACCTACAGCCAGTGAAGGAAAAGAACCCCATTTGTTGCTGCTCAAAAATTTCGACGATCCATCACGACGAATGGTGGCAGTAAAAAGATATCTACTATCATAGGAATAGTTAATTCTTCCCAAATAGGAAACCATTGAATAATAGTTATTGTCATCATCAATGCCATTATTGATTGAAGAGGCTACAAAATTATTTTGAGTGAGGTACCAAAAATCCTCATCAGATCGAAGCAAATTCTGTCCGCTTCCCGAAACAAACTCATTGTTGTTGTCTTGTGTTGTATAACCCACCAATGCATTGATTCGACTTTTCCCAAATATCTTCTGATAAGTCAAGGTATTTTCCCATAACCAGTTTTGAACTGTAGCATATTTCCTTCTGACATCATCTATGGCATTATTTTGAGTGGCAGAAACGTAATATGCCGGGGTATATCCTTTTTCCTCGGTGTAAGAAAAATTCGGTCCATAGCTCATCTTGAAATGAAAATCCTTTGCAATGTCCATTTCCAAAAAGAAATTACCCACCATTCTCAAAGATTTAGAATGACTATTGGTGTATTCCAAATCTGCTAGCACGTTCCCCACACCAGGTACCTCAGAAAATCCACCTGAAGCATTGTAAGGTGCAATATTCGGTTGTGCTCTATAAACATTGAAGGGTGCCCCGCCTGCCGTTGATTGGCTTTTCTGCGGAATGAAACTCAAGTTATGACCAAGCTTCATCCATTTAGTAATTTGATAATCGTTATTAACCCGGATGCTTATTCTTTCAAAATTTGATTTGGGGATGATCCCACTTTGCCTGAAGTAGCCTACACTAAAATAATATTGGCTTTTCTCATTAGATCCAGCAACTGAGACTTGATAATTTTCAATTGGCGCAGCTCTAAATAATTCATCCTGCCAGTCCGTGTTAGGAAGCGCATCAAGATTATTGTATGTTCCTGGAGTAATGGCATTCACAACTTCTGAAAATGCTCTTCCATCAAGCAAATCAATTTTCTTTTGTAATGATTGCACACTTACTTCGGCAGAAGCATTAATTATTGGTTTTCCTTGACCTTTTTTACCTCTTTTCGTCGTAATCATGATCACACCATTGGCTCCCCTATTTCCATAAATAGCAGTCGCCGAAGCATCTTTCAAGACTTCAAGACTTTCAATATCATTTGAATTAATAAATCCGATATCATCTAGAATAACTCCATCAACTACATAGACTGGATTGTTATTATTAAAGGTTCCGACACCTCTGATTCTAACCGTTGGTGCAGCACCCGGTTCACCGGAAAAATTATTCACCTGCACACCAGCAACCTTCCCTTGCAAAGCTTGAAGAGGATTAGAGGATGGTATTTTCACAAGATCTTCAGCCTTGACACTTGCAACAGATCCGGTAAGATCACTTTTACGAATAGAACCGTATCCGATCACCACTACTTCTTCTAGCTCAGCTACATTTAAATCAAGTGATATGTTGAAGGTTGATTTATTTCCTACATCAATAACCTGAGAAATATATCCGATGTAAGAACATTCGAGTTGAACATCACCAGATGATATCTTCAATCTAAAATTCCCATCAAGATCAGATACCGTCCCATTAGAAGTTCCTTTTTCAAGGATGGTTGCTCCTATTAAACCTTCTTTTGTATCTGTATCTACAACTTGTCCACTGATTTCAAATGATTGAGCACTTGCTAAATGGACAAATAGCAATGTTAGGAATGTGAAGATTGGTCGGAAGTTTCTCATTTGGGTTTGCAAACGTTTTCTAATTATGCAATAATATAGATTTCGCAATCAAACACCAATATTTTAAAAATATAATATATTGGAATAATTCAATTATAAAATAAATATGAGATTCATATTTACAATCACTGTTACGCTTTAATGTCAATGAAATTTTAACCAATTGAAGCCATAATTTCAATTTTTAAAAAAATCAGTTCCGCTTTAGACACAAAAAACTGGTCGGAAAATATTCTTTAAAAAATCCAATCGATTTTTTAAGAATTACGAGGTTCTTTCAGCTTATTGAAAACTTCATACAACTTTTCGTTTTCAAGCTGGGTTTTGGCATTGACTTTCTTTTTAAAGCTCCAAACAGTGCTTTTGCGTAAGGATAGCATTTCCGAAAGCTCATTGAGTGAATATTGATTCTTATTCATCGTTTCATAGAAAATATAAAAGGCCTTACCAAGTGGGAATTTGATGTTATGAAAAAGTGTGTTTGTGGTGGGTGATTCCTGGTAACCACATTTAGTGCATCGTCTGCTAAACGCAACCGCTCCCGGACTATAGCTTTTATTGGAACATTTATAACACTCAAATCCATCGCCCCATTTATACTCAGCCAATATTTCTAATAATTCATCATCCCCACTAAAAATATTCTGGAATTCAGGAAAGGTGAGCTCTTTATTCAAAAGTCGCTCTTTCTGTATCACTTTGATATTATTCATCAAACGAAAATTGTCAAGATCTAAAAGCGAATTGATTGCCGAAATTTCACGAGTTTGATGTTCAAGTTGTGCGTTTTTTTCAACGAGTTCTTTTGTCCGATCCGCAATCTGAATTTCAAGCTTCGCATTTAGTTTATCTTTATACCGCGAGTTCTGCTCATGTTGAGCAACGATCCTCTTATAAGCCCGATCACGGTTGTCTTTCAAAATCCTGACTCTATCACTCAAGGCGAATGAGAGAAACAACATTTCCAAAACAAAGGCAATATGCAAGCTATAATAGCTCACTATATAAAAAGGGATAACAGAGAGCATGAGCAAAGCCTTTGAAATAAAGCCCAAGAAAAGAACGCCATAAGCAACAATAAAGAATCGCGCTGGCTTATAGCCACGCATATATACCGAGATACTAATGATGAATACTCCCAATAATGGAATAATCTCAATACTACGATATTGAAATAAATCCTGATCAAAAAACAAGGCATACAGAAACCAGATGACTCGTAAAATCAGAACGCCGATTAACACCTTATCGAACCTTGGTGATCTAACACGGCTGTTAAGAAACTTTCGAGAAAAAAGGATAGACCAAAAGATCAACTGAAACATGGCCACACCATGCGCTATTTGATTCCAGTGTGGATTGTTAGGCCACAGATATTGATAACCCACACCATCGACGCTCATTGCATAGATCCCAACACTTAGTATATAAAAAGTATAATATAGATACCTAGTTTCCTTGATTGCGGAAAAAATCAGAATATTATAAAGTGAAATGATTAGAATCATTCCATAAAATATTCCATAGATAAAATATTCTACGAGTGCATATTCTATGAATCGATTATAGCTTCTTATTGCGATGCGGATATCAGCGTATTCATGGCTTCTTACCTTGAAATAGCATAAATATTCACCTTGGCTTGCCAATGGTATTTCGAAATTTTTGTGCTGAAATGGTTTTGAAGAAAAGACATTTAAATCTCCCATTTCGTATTGCGTGAAAATAGAATCTGATTCATGTTTCACATAAACTTCGAGGTGATCTATGGTCTGATCATAAAATTCGATCAGGAAGTTCTTTTCAATGGAAGGAACAATAAGTGCGATCCTTACCCAATAATTTGATTCAGTATTGTAGTCTGTAGGTTTGTATGATTCATTTCTAACAAATAAATTCTGAAAACTTTCGCCTGATACATCCTTAATAGAAAGCATAGCCGAGGTATCTTCATAGTATTCGAGATTATTTAAATCCAATAATATCTCATCGGTTTCCGGTGCGATTATTACAGGTTGGATGAACAATGAAATCCAAAGGAAGGAAAGGATATACATGAAAATCTACTTTATCTTATTGATAAAGCTAATTGATTATCCCCATAAATTAGATCAACAAACTGGCGTGGCAAATACATCCAGCTCAGGTCTTTCGTAATTTTTGATCTTTAAAAAACATGATGATTGCCATCAAAATACTCAAAACCAAACCTCCGAGTGTAAAAGCATCTACAAGTTTTCTTGACAAATCAACCCCTGAGATTTTCTCAGCCATATATTCCGTAAAGGAACTTGGAATGTTTCTTTCCCCAAGAGCTCTTTTGATATCCCAATGCCAATCCGTCAACGGGCAATAACCTAATACGCCTTTATATAATCCAATTACAATCCAGGCAAAAAGTATAAGCCCAAGTAGAATGAGATGTGCTTTTCTGGTCTTTTTAGGAATCCAACCAGTCAAGACAAACAGAACTAAAAGGGAATGAAAAACGGTGAAAAAGTGATCGAGAAAAATGAGCATAGATGTGCATTCACTAAAATGATGCCATTAATTTTCATTCGACTCTAGAAGTATCTCTTGCAATACTTTCAAATCTCCGTCAATAGAATCAGTAACTTCAAGACCTAAAATTTCCGCAATTAGCGGATAGACGTGAATGTTCTCGAAAGGATCCACCACATAACCTTCTTTAAATAAAGGGCCTGATGCTGCGAAAATCGAACGCATTTCTCTGTTTTGATAAGGATCAAATCCATGAGTGCCGCCCCTTACAGGCTTGGGTTTCTCCAAAACCACTGTAGGTGCTTCAGTATACAAAATCAAATCACCAATTCTTTCATTTGAAGACATATGCAGGTTATTAGGCAGTTTATCTGGTCGATACACCTGAACCCGCCCATCCTTGATGAGCGCTGATTCAATCTCCAATATCCTAGACGAATCATCACAATAAATCATAGGTGGAAAACTGGTAGAAATCTCACAACCAGCCAGATCTACTATTTCCGATAAAACCACACCATATTTGATGGCTGACATTCCATGATCTGAAACAAGAACCACATTCACAGGCAAATCAACTTCCTTTAAATTGTTGATAAATTCCCCAAACAAGGAATCCATTTTCAAAACAGTTTCTCGAGTCTGATCTGAATCGGGTCCAAAATTATGACCAGCATCGTCCACCATTGAAAAATATGCATTAATAAAATGAGGTCTCGAATCCTCCTCCAACTTCAACCAATCTAATATTTGAGCGAATCGAAATACATTCGAAACCGAAGATTTATAGGGATAATAATAGTTAGAATAGGTGTTATGAATACTTGCCTCAGAACCAATCCAAAAAAATGAAGCCGACAACATACCTGCTTCTTCCGCCAACACCCACAATGGCTTGCCACCGTACCAACCTCCATCTTTAGAAGATTTATCTTTTATTTTATACCAGGCATTGCGATCACGGCTGTAAAATTCATTTCCTATGATGCCGTGATTAATCGGATATAGACCGGTGATTAGGGTATAGTGATTGGGAAATGTCTTGGTAGGAAAAGAAGGAATCATCTCAGAAGTAGTGACCCCAGATTCCATAAACTTCAGGATATTTTTTGCGCCATATTTTTCAGCATAATCATATCTAAAGCCATCAATCGATATCAAAACCACATAAGATTGAGATATAGCCCATTCGGAGTTTTTCTTACCTCCTACAATTTGTGATTTTATAACCTCATTATATTCCGAATTCTGGGCACATGATTGACCAAAGCATGCTGTTGCAAACAACAAAATGATAAATTTTAGCATCGCCCAAAATTGATCTACTTTTTTTATATCTAATAGCCAATTTCAAAATTTAATAGAAATAAAAAACCCACTTAACATCGGTCAAGTGGGTTATAAATTATCAGTAATAAATCTTATATCAACTATCTAGATTTTGATCCATCAACTTTAGGAATTCATTTACTTCTGAGACGATTTGAGTAGATTTTACTCTCAAAGAAGCGGAAGACAACTCTATAGTACGCTTTACTGAT
The DNA here is from genome assembly GCA_964353015.1 of uncultured Marinoscillum sp. Classification (GTDB taxonomy): domain Bacteria; phylum Bacteroidota; class Bacteroidia; order Cytophagales; family Cyclobacteriaceae; genus JAMZMI01. The sequence continues at coordinate 129,210 of CAYGUA010000008.1, forward strand.
TCGTATAGCTCTACTTTTCGGTTAAGCATTATTTCATAGTCAGCAACTGTTGTTTCTGCATTTTCTTCTTTTTTCAAACCTGTCAACGTTTTTTTGCTGACTTTTATGTCCTCCTTCATTATTGGAAGCAGTTCATCAATTACCTCCCGCGCCTTGTGAAAATCTCTCAATTCAACAGCCTGATCAAGCTGCTCCGAAAGCGCGACAAAGTTTTCAATATTCACATCCGACGATGCACTTTTTGCTGACATCAATCCCACCAAAACAACAATCACCAGCGGCATAATAATCTTAAATTTTATCATGATTTGATTTATTGGTTTTAGCAAATATATAAAATATTTTTAAATATCTAATTTACAGCCATTTACATCATTTATGTAAAGTAATAGTTTGGTGTTAAACCATAAACGTCTAACAATGAGTAGACTGGATTTTACAGAATCTCGAGAACCGAAAGGGCACAAAAAAACCTGCAAGTTGTCCTGCAGGTTTTGAAAAATTAGGTATCAAAAATGCTTATTGGGCTTGAATCACATCAGAGGTTGTTTCTACAGCCACATCTTCCATAACAAGTTCAATTTTCTTATCATCAAGTGGTAACTCAAGTGAAGCATGCGCGCCTGAACCATATATTTCGCCAAGGATCGGAGCAATTACCAATCCGATTAGGCAAGTCAATTTGATCAAAATATTCATAGATGGTCCTGATGTATCTTTAAAAGGATCACCAACTGTATCACCGGTTACTGCAGCCTTATGAGCTTTTGATCCTTTAAAAGTCATTTCACCATTAATCATCACGCCAGCTTCAAATGATTTTTTCGCATTGTCCCATGCACCACCAGCATTGTTTTGAAAAATTGCCCAAAGTACGCCTGAGACTGTCACACCAGCCATATAGCTACCCAGAGCTTCTGGTCCCATAATGAATCCAACAAGAATTGGAGTGACAATAGTCAATACACCCGGCAACATCATTTCCTTAATTGCCGCTTTGGTTGAGATATCTACACATTTGCCATATTCTGGCTTGCCAGTACCTTCCATGATTCCAGGAATCTCTCTGAATTGTCGTCGTACTTCTTCAACCATTTCCATGGCTGCTTTTCCTACAGATTGCATTGCCAAGGCAGAAAATACAACTGGAATCATCCCGCCAATGAATAATGCAGCCAAAACATCCGCTTTGAAGATATTGATACCATCAATTCCTGTGAATGTCACATAAGCAGCAAATAATGCCAATGCCGTTAAAGCAGCAGAAGCAATAGCAAACCCTTTTCCAATGGCCGCAGTAGTGTTTCCTACTGAATCCAGAATATCTGTTCTCTCTCTGACTTCTTTAGGTAACTCGCTCATTTCAGCTATACCACCTGCATTATCCGCAATTGGGCCAAAGGCATCAATTGCAAGTTGCATTGCTGTAGTAGCCATCATAGCTGAGGCAGCAATTGCTACACCGTAAAATCCTGCGAACTCATAAGCACCCCAAATGGCTCCAGCAAATAAAAGTATTGGCGCAAATGTGGAAATCATACCAGTCGAAAGACCTGCAATGATATTAGTAGCAGCTCCTGTTGATGAATTTTTTACAATATTCAAAACCGGAGGCTTGCCTAGACCTGTATAATATTCTGTGAAATAACTGATCAAAGCTCCAACAGTTAAACCTACCAAAACGGCATAAAAAACATTGATAGAAGCTACAGCTACAATCCCTTCACCAAACAAATTCATTTTGATTGTATCTGGTAGGATGTAATCAATTACAAAATATGATGCAATCGCAGTAAGAATGATCGAACTCCAGTTTCCTTTGTTCAAGGCAGTTTGTACTTGATCTTCCTTGGCATTGTTTTCATCTGAGATTTTTATGAATACAGTTCCAATTATGGAAAAAATAATACCAAGACCTGCAATTAGAAGAGGTAATAGGATCGGGCCAATTCCACCAAAATCATCATCAATACTTCCGCCCATATCTCTGATCACATAGTTACCCAACACCATAGAAGCTAAGACGGTGGCCACATAGGATCCAAAAAGGTCTGCACCCATTCCAGCCACATCACCAACATTATCGCCCACATTATCAGCTATTGTTGCAGGATTACGAGGATCATCTTCTGGAATACCTGCTTCAATCTTACCAACTAAATCTGCGCCAACATCGGCAGCTTTAGTATAGATACCTCCACCAACTCTGGCAAAAAGTGCGATAGATTCTGCTCCCAATGAAAAACCAGCCAACGCTTCAAGTACAATTGTCATATCTGCTGAAGTCGTCCATGCTCCACCCATGAACCATTGGAACAACAGGATGAACAGCATACTTAAACCAAAAACAGCAAGTCCAGCCACACCAAGCCCCATCACGGTACCACCAGTGAAAGAAACTTTTAATGCTTTAGCCAAGCTTGATTTAGCGGCTTGTGTAGTTCTCACATTGGCTGCAGTTGCGATACGCATACCTATATTTCCAGCCAGAGCTGAGAAAACCGCTCCTATTACAAATGCAACAACAATAAACCAATGGGTTGTCTCAACAAGAACTGATATTAATCCCAACAATGCTCCAGCTACTACAACGAAAATTGACAAAACCCTATACTCAGCTGACAAGAATGCAAGCGCACCCTCACGGATGTGGTTTGCTAAATCCTGCATCTTTTTATCACCGGCATCCTGCTTATTGACCCAGCGGGATTTGACGATCATAGTAAGTATTCCAACGAGCGCCAAAATGGGCACTATAAAAATAATATTGGCCATGTTAAAAGTTGATTTTTTTAAAAGATTCGCAAATATAGACGAGTTGACAAATTATAAAAATGTACAGCCAGTGAATATGAAAATGATATCATAATACAAACGATTATCTACATCAATTATCGCCAATTTTATTTTGCAATATTTTTTTCCAGTACCGCAAGAAATGAGAAAAACTTGCATCTAAAGCAATGAATTAAATCTTTGATAACATGAGAATAAATAAAAAAATCTTTCTTCCACTTCTGATTATTATAATATCAAACCATTCAATATTTGGACAACCTCCAGGTGGCCCGGGCGGCCCAGGTGGTAGAGGCGCAGGTTTCGACCCAAATGAAATGATCGCTCGTGAAAAACAAAATGTGCTTGATCATGTCACAAACTTATCAGAAGATCAGGTGGTGCTTTTAAATGGTATCTATGAGGAGTTTGGTAAAACAATCAAGGAAACATTTGAGGAAATGAGAGGATCAGGTGATCGCGAAGCAATGAGAAGCAAAATGCAAGGACTGAGAAAAGAAAAAGATGCCTTAATAATGGATGTGCTTAGCGAAGATCAGTTTGCTCAATACAAAACCATCACTGCACCACGCGAAAGAAAGAAACCAGACCAAGAAAAGAAAGAAGAAAACCTAGATACAGTAGAGTAATCATATAAAATTATCTTCTCTTGAAATTCAGCCTCATATTTTTGACATCCTATTTAGTGTGTCTATTTTCATCAACTGCGCAATCTCCAACGATCAATATCACTGGCAAAGTGATCGATCAATCAGATGGCGCAGGTTTACCTGGCGCTACTGTATTGATGGTGAATATTAAAGATTCGTTGAAATCAAAATATGGAGTTACGGATGGTAATGGTTATTTCCAAATCAAAAATCTTGAGCAGGCCTTTTATAGAATCAACATAGCCAGTTTGGGTTACAAACCTTCATCAAGAATAATCAGAATAACAGAACTCATTGGCAATTTGGGGAACCTGTCTCTTGAGCGAGATATCTCGGTATTGAATGAAGTTGAGATAAAAGGTGAGGTGGTAGCGATGGAAATGAAAGGTGACACGCTCCAATACAATGCACAAGCTTTCAAAACCAATCCTGATGCCAGTGCCAAAGATCTGGTCACCAAAATGCCCGGAATTGAGGTAAATAATACAGGCGTAACTTCCAATGGAGAGTCCATTGAACAAGTTTTACTTGACGGGAAAAGATTTTTCGGTCAGGATCCTCTATTATCTCTAAACAATATACCTGCTGAGATTGTCAACCAAATTCAGATCTACGATGAACTGAGCGATCAATCAAAATTTACAGGTTTTGATGATGGGAAAACTACTAAAACCATGAACGTAGTGACCAAAGAAAACAGGAGAAATGGCCAATTCGGTAATATTTATGGTGGTGCTGGCACAAATGATTTATACAAGGCAGGATTCAATTTAAACTCATTCAATAAAGACCAAAGATTCACGCTGCTAGGATTAAGTAACAATATCAATCAACAAAACTTCAGCAATCAGGATTTGGCTGGAATTAGTGGCGCAGGTGGTAATCGCGGTGGTCAGCGATCAGGATCAAATGATAATTTGATGACGGGCACTCAGGATGGTATTACCAAAACAAATTCTCTAGGGTTAAACTATTCTGATAACTGGGGTGAAAAAACTAAAGTGGAAGGAAGTTATTTCTACAATCAAACAATCAACACCAACAACCAATCTACATTCAGGGAAACATTCCTTCAAAACGGAAATCAAATCTATAACGAAGAAAATCTAGCTGAATCTGATAACTTCAATCATAGACTGAATTTAAGAATTGATCATAAGATAAATGAAAACAATAATCTGCTGATACGGTCAACTTTAGGTTATCAAAACAATGAGAGTCTAGAAAATATTATTGGAATCGCAACAAATGCAAATAGTGAAATAATTAATCAAACCAATAACAATTATTCAAGTCTAAACAGAGCCTGGAACATCAATAACAATCTGATGTTCCAGCACAAATTCGGTAAGGCAGGAAGAACCGTATCAGTTAATTTTGGTCAACGAGCAAGCCCTGTAACACGAGAAAACATCTTTCAGGCGATACTTGCAGATTCTTTAATCGATTATCGAACAGACGAAATCAGAAACACCTTAAGCAGCAATGTCACTTACACTGAGCCTGTTGGAAATACTGCACAGTTATCTTTTGGATATGACATCAACACCAACCAACGAAAATCAGAAAAAGACACGTATCTGAAAAATAGCATTTCAGGAGATAATCTATTGCTCACCGATCTATCAAGTCATTTTACTAGCGGATACATCACACAATCACCTTCGGTAACATTTTCGAACAGGCAGTTTGGCACCTTTATTACTGCCACCATTTCCTATCAAAATGCTCGCCTGACAAGTAATCAGGCATTTCCGGAAGTCACTAAATTCAATACCCAGTTTAACAACCTATTGACATCCGTGATGACCCGATATGAAATCAATGATAAAACCAATGCCTTCATAAGGTACAGATCCAGCACGACCGAACCTTCCGTTTCACAACTTCAAACTGTAGTCAATAATAGCAATCCGCTTTTCATCTCAACTGGTAATCCGAACCTCAACCAGAGCTACAGTCACGATCTTATGTTTAGGTTGAGCAGAAACAATATTGATAAGAATATCAGTTTTTCAAATTTCACGAATATCAAAAACACTCGAGATTATATTACGAACGCTACGCTGGTGTTACGCAAAGACTCAATCATTTCCCAGGACATCATTGCAAGATCAGGCACTCAAATTAGCCAACCCGTAAACCTAAACGGATACTGGAGCGTCAGAAATAACTCTACTCTTGGGATCCTCATCGCTCCCATTAAAACAAACCTGAACACGACTTTGGGTTTTGGATACAATAGAATTCCAGGATTGATAAATGACGTTAAAAACATTTCTGATACTTATTCAGCTAGTCTCAGGTTAGGATTATCAAGTAATATCAGCGAAAATATAGATTACAATATTTATTACAACTTCAGCGGCAACCAGGTAACCAACACCATTCAGAGTAGATCAAATAGTCGTTATATAACCCAAACTTTAGGTGGAAAAATCAATATCATCGTTGCTAAAGATTATGTCTTTAGATCTGATATCTATTCATTGAATTACAATGGCATCAATCAAAACTCTGATATTCACTACACATTGTGGAGTATGAGTTTCGCCAGAAAATTCCTGAAAAATAATATGGGAGAGCTTGAGTTATCCGTTTTTGATTTGTTGGGAGAAAATCAAAGTATCAATCAAAATGTGACAGCAGCTTATTTAGAAGAAATTCAAACTCAGGTGCTACAACGATATTTCATGCTCACATTTACTTACAAACTGAGAAAATTCAAATCAGCATAAAACAGGGAAATCCTATTCGCAAGAATCAATCAGATTGGCTTCAATGTTGAAAGTCCTCCATCCATGTGTAGAATTTGTCCGGTCATCCATTTTGAGTGATCAGAGAGTAGGAATTTGACCATGGCTGCTACATCTTGAGGATCGCCGATTGCTTTGATCGGGTGGCGATCTTCTGAGAGTTTTCTGCGCTCTTCATTGCCTAGAAGACCATTAGCTAAAGGCGTTTCTGTGATGCTTGGGGCAATGGCATTGACCCGAATATTACTTTTTGTAAATTCTGCCGCCAGAGATTTAGTTAAACCTTCTACCGCTCCTTTTGAGGCAGCAACTGAAGCATGATAATTCATCCCTTGCGCTACGGCAACTGTACTAAAAAAAATGATTGATGAGGATTCTGAAGCTTTTAAGTTTTTCAACAAGACCTTCACGACTTTCACGGCTCCTAACACATTTACATCAAAGTCTCTTTGAAAATCAGCAGGTTTTAAACTCACAAAAGGCTTCAGATTGATCGTGCCAGGACAGTAAACCAAACCATCGATCATATCTGGCAATCCTGCGATTTGATCGAATTCTTCTGTTACATCCAGACCAATATTTGTTACCCCCTCAACTTCTGAATTTCTTCTTGCAAGATTAAAGAGGTTTGCTCCCGTACCTGCTAGTTGTTTTAGAAGCGCCTCACCTATTCCACTACTGCCACCAACGACAACAATATTTTTATCCTGAAATTCTGACATTACCTCAAATCGATTTTTGAATTGATATAATTCAAAAATTCACTCTTCACATTTTGCTCTCTGAATTTTCCTTCGAAAAAAGCAGTACCAGTCATGCTATTGGTATCACTTACTCCTCTTGAAGAAACGCACATATGAGTGGCATCCAGCACTACAGCCACATCATCTGTTTGTAGCACATCTTTGAGTTCATTGGCTATCTGAACCGTCAATCTCTCCTGAACCTGTGGTCTTTTGGCATAGTACTGCACGATTCTATTTATTTTAGAAAGTCCCACAACTTTTCCACTGGAAAAATAGGCCACATGAGCTTTCCCATAGATCGGAACAAAATGATGCTCACAATGAGAGTAGAAAGTAATATCCTTTTCCACCAACATTTGATCATACTTGTATTTGTTTTCGAAGAGTTTGGCTTTAGGTTTATTTTTTGGATTTAAACCACTGAAAACTTCTTCGACATACATTTTAGCCACACGCATTGGAGTGCCACGCAAACTATCATCAGCCAGATCCAATCCCAAAATCGTCATGATCTCCTTGAAATGTTTCGCAATCAATTCTTTCTTCAACTCATCGTCCATGAGGAATGCATCGGCACGCATCGGCGTTTGATCAGAGGACCCTAAATGATCCATTTCAAATTCATCTTCATTCATATCAGCCTGGGTATTCAACAAAATTTCTTTCTGTTTCATATAATGTGATTTTAAGATCAAAACGCTCCTCGATTTTATCTCTGAGTTTTTGATAAATTACTACAGCTATGTTTTCAGCTGATGGGTTCAATTCCTTAAATTCCTCTGTATCGAGATTTAGATTTTTGTGGTCAAATTTTCTAATCACTTCCTGGTTTATTAAGTCACTGAGCACTTTCATGTCATAAACATATCCTGTGTCAGGATCGATTTCACCAGTCAGTTTCACAACTACTTCATAGTTGTGCCCGTGCCAGTTAGGATTGTTGCATTTCCCAAAAATCTCCGCGTTTTTAGAATCATCCCAATTAGGATTATGAAGCCTATGAGCCGCATTGAAATGCTCCTTTCTAAAAACTGATACTTTCATTGAAATTAATTTAGCGTAAGCTTAATATCTTTTGCGGTAAATACTCTGAAGAAACCCCACACAATTCCTTTTTGTTCAACCGATTCGATAAAATCTTTAATTCTTTAGTCAGGTTATTTATTCGCACTTCTTTTGAATTTAATTGCGAGCACGGTTGTTTTGTAGCCTAAACCTGAAAGATGGAGATTGCAGAGATTAAAATACAAATAGAAAAATATAAGAGCGAGGGAAAAAAGATGTTCACCACATCGTCCTTTCAGACACATAGTTTGGTCATGCTTCACATTTTGAGTACAATAGATAAGGATATTCCAGTATATTTTCTGAATACAGGTTATCATTTTCCTGAGTCTGTCGCTTTCAAAGACGAGGTTGCTGCTGCATTCGGGATCAATGTATTGGAAGTAAAATCTTCTATGCCAAGATATATGCAGCGCGATTCAGAAGGAAGATTGCTATTTACCTCAGATCCTGATCATTGCTGCTACATCAACAAAACCGCACCAACGGAACATCTTCTCAGAAATCATGATATTTGGATCAATGGTGTTCGGGGAGATCAGAGTGCAGTGCGTAAAGCCATGACAACCGAACAACCCGCTCCTTTCGATTCTATCAGATTTCATCCCATGCTCGACTGGAACATGAAGCAGATATTTGCTTACATTCGCGAACACAATCTACCACGTCATCCGCTCGATGCAAAAGGATACATGAGCATAGGTTGTGAGCCCTGCACCAGAAAACTGGATCCTGATATGCAGGAAAGGGAGGCAAGATGGTACGGGATGAATAAAGTAGAATGTGGATTGCACACTGATCTGGTAAAAAAATGAATGTACTTGTAACTGGAGGTGCCGGATATATTGGCACTGAACTCATAGGAAAACTCACTCAAAATCCTGAAGTGAAAAAAGTTGTGGTTTACGACAATCTAAGTCGTGGCAATCACGCACTTTTCACAGGACCAAAATATGAAGGATATGAGAAAATATCATTCATTGAGGCTGAGCTTTTGGATTCGAGAAAATTAAAAAAGGCGCTTGTCGGAATAGATGTCGTTTATCATTTGGCCGCAAAAGTTACAACACCTTATTCCAATGTAGATGCCCATTATTTTGAACAAGTCAACCATTGGGGCACAGCAGAGCTCGTTTACGCTGTTGAAGAAAGTGATGTAAAACAACTCATATACATCAGTAGTATTGGCGTATATGGTTCATCCACATCAGAAATTGACGAAGAAACAGAAGTAAATCCTCGTACTTTCTATGCCATTTCCAAATATCGTGGCGAAGAGCATGTAAGGAGACTTGAAAGTAAAATCAAAACCCACATCATCAGATGTGGTAATGTTTATGGCTACAGCCGAAGCATGCGATTTGACTCAGTTATCAATAAGTGGATTTTTGAAAGCAATTTCAATAACCAGATTTCTATACATGGCAATGGAAAGCAAAGCCGTGCATTCTTGCAAATAGATCTGCTTACGGATGTTTTCGGACAGCTGATAACAAAAGATGTACCATCGGGAATTTACAATCTGGTAGAGCGAAATATGACCATGATGGATATCGTAGATATATTGAAAGCGATAAATCCCCCTTTGGAATTCATCTTTATCAATCAACATTTGAATCTCAAATCAATTACTGTGAGTACAGATTTGAAATTGAAGAAATATCTGAACATCAGACCTATCTCTACCTTCGATGAAGAAATGAAAGCATTCGGAGCTCAATTTTCATTTTAAAATATTCAAGACCCATTAGTTCAAACAAAAAAGGCCTCAGGATAACCTGAAGCCTTTTTTTATGCTTTATCTAAAAGCTTAAAACATTCCTAATTTGACCAACACAGCTTCCATTATTCCATTAGGCAGCTCAAATCCCGCAAAAAACACTCCTACTCCAAATACTTTGTTTTGATCTCTAACTACTGTCAAGGCCAAAGGCAAAAAACTCACCGACATCAGGGCATAAAAAGCAGCAAATAAGACCATTAATACGATTAATAAGGCAGAATCATTCACAAAGTAAATACCGAAAGAAATTGCTGTAACACACAAAATTGAAATCAAAATTGACAAATACACTGATCGGCTTTCCACAATCTTACTGATCGGGTAACCAAGCAAAGCAACAAGTACCAGGATGCCAGAAACCAAAGCAGAACCAGAATATCCAAAAACAGAAAACCCTTTAGCTTCAAACCAAGTCGGGAACATATTGAATAATATAGTTGTCGCCAAACCATATGCGATACCCAATACAAAAGCATAGGTATAATCAGATTTTCCTACTTCTGTTTTTGGCGGGACATCAAGCATGTATTTCGTATTATTTTTCATCAATAAGCCACTAAAAAACACAGCAACTCCACCAACAACAAAGGTCAAAGGCGCACCTATGACGTTAATAATAGTCACAATGACTGGCTCAATGGCATAAAGCAAGCCATAAACAATAGTCAGCATGGCCATGGCGGTTGGTAGTTTTTTCACCGGAACAAAAACCTCAATGGTAGAGATTGCGGGACTTGTAAAAAGGGCCATAGAAAACAACCAAAGCACAATTAATCCAGGTAGAATCCATCTAAAAATTGGGCCTGGATCGGTGAATAAAGTAAAAGCGGTAGCCATAAAAATCATAGCTGCAAAACTTACTCCTGCAGATATTATCGGCAGCCGCTGGCCAGCTTTTACACGAAACTTATCGCCTAACCTTCCAGCAATCATTGGCGTAATGACAAGGATAATTCCTTGGGTGATAAAGAGAAATAATGTCAAATCCTTGAAACTATATTTTTCCAGAAGAATTGGTTGATAGTTGTAATATGCAATCCAACCGATGATAACTGATGCATATAACAAGGTGAGAGAAAGTAATTGTTTCCAAAGCACATTTTTTTTCTCAACATACTTCAGTTTAGAATTTGAAATGTGTCCGACTGTCGGTGTAATATTCATAGGTTCAATGTTAAATTTTTAGGGCTGTTTAGGTTGAATGTACGAACATAGAATCTACTTTGGATTTTAATTATTTATATTTTTTATCATTACAATTAACTATTCGTCCAATCAAACTCTTCTCATAAGCAACAACTTATCCTCCAATATCGCATAATTTTTAGAAATGTTTTTTGAGTTTATTGAAATAGTAAAAACCCAATTCATCCAAAAAATCATAGATTTGCGCTTCATTTTTTTACCCAATTTACTACAGAGCATAAATGAGCATTTCTACAAAATATGATCCGTCGGCCATAGAGGACAAATGGTATTCTTATTGGATGGAAAATGGTTTATTCAAAGCCACAGCCAATCCTGAAAAAGAACCATATTCTATCGTGATTCCTCCTCCCAATGTCACAGGCGTGTTGCATATGGGACATATGCTCAACAATACAATTCAGGATATTCTCATAAGAAAGGCTCGGATGGAAGGTAAAGAAGCATGCTGGGTTCCGGGAACGGATCATGCCTCTATCGCTACTGAAGCCAAAGTTGTTGCTATGCTGCGTGAGCGTGGCATCAAAAAAAGTGATTTATCACGAGATGAATTCCTGAAATATGCCTGGGAATGGAAAGAAAAATATGGCGGAATCATTCTCGAGCAGCTGAAAAAACTTGGAGCTTCATGTGATTGGGATCGCACCTCATTCACGATGGATGAAGGATATTATAAAGCCGTAATCCGTGTTTTTGTTGATCTACACAAAAAAGGCTTCATCTACAGAGGTTTGCGTATGATCAACTGGGATACCGAAGCGCAAACAGCCCTGTCCAATGAAGAAGTGATCTACAAGGAAGACGGAGAAAAAGCGACATTGTATTCAGTCAAATATCAAATTAAGGATTCTGATCAGTTTGTTACGATCGCTACCGTAAGACCGGAAACGATACTCGGTGATGCTGCAATAGCGGTAAATCCAAAGGATAGCAGATACACCCATCTTATTGGTAAATATGCTTTGGTTCCTTTCATCAATAGAGAAATTCCAATTATTGCCGATGATTACGTGGAGCTTGATTTTGGTACCGGATGTTTGAAAGTAACACCAGCTCATGATCCAAATGACTATGAAATTGGTCAAAGACATAATCTAGAAGTAATAGACACTATCAACTTGGATGGCACGCTCAATGAAGCCTGTGGTATCGAGAAGTTTATAGGTGTGGATCGATTCAAAGTCAGAAAGCTAATAATCAAAGATCTTGAAGAGGCAGGACAGCTAGTAGGCACAGAAGATTTTGTTACCAGAATTGGTAGATCCGAAAGAACCAATACCGTAGTGGAGCCAAAGCTTTCACTTCAGTGGTTCATCAATATGAAAGACATATCAAGGAAAGCTCATCAAGCAGTAATGGAAGATGAGGTTCTATTATATCCTTCAAAATTCAAGAATACCTATAACCACTGGATGGAAAATGTCCGTGATTGGTGCATTTCCCGCCAGCTTTGGTGGGGTCAGCGGATTCCGGCTTATTTCTACGGAACAGGTGAGGATGATTATGCCGTAGGTGAAACGATCGAAGAAGCTTTGGCTGTGGCCAAAACAAAAACCGGTAATCCAAACCTGACAACTGCGGATTTAAAACAAGATGAAGACGTACTGGATACATGGGCTTCTTCATGGCTGTTTCCACAGGCAGTTTTTGACGGATTCAATGACGAATGTTTTGACAGAGAAACGGGAAAGATTATTCCTGGAAAAAACAAAGATCTCGATTACTTCTACCCTACTGATACCTTAGTCACTGCACCAGAAATTCTGTTTTTCTGGGTAGCAAGAATGATCATAGCCGGATATGAATACAATGGCGAGAAACCTTTCAAAAATGTATATCTCACTGGAATAGTAAGAGATAAGCAGCGCAGAAAAATGTCAAAATCTCTTGGCAATTCACCAGATCCACTTGATCTTATCAAGCAATATGGAGCAGATGGCGTGCGAACAGGAATGCTGTTTTCTTCACCTGCTGGAAATGATTTGCTTTTCGATGAGAAACTGGTGGAGCAAGGAAGAAATTTCTCCAATAAAATATGGAACGCATTTAGGCTGGTAAAAGGCTGGGAAGTAAAAGATATGGATCAGCCAAGCGAAAATGCACTAGCCATTTCGTGGTTTGAAAGTCGATTAAATCAATCGATCGCTGAGCTTGAGGATCACTTCAGCAAATTCAGAATGTCGGATGCCCTGATGACCATTTATAAGTTAGTATGGAATGACTTCTGTAGCTGGTATCTGGAATGGATCAAACCGGCTTATGAGCAACCTATTGACGCCAAGACACTACAAGGCACGAACCAAATTTTTGAGCGATTGATGCAGATCATTCACCCATTTATGCCATTCATTTCTGAAGAACTGTGGCACGGACTGAAAGAAAGAAGCAATGAGCCAATCATAACATCAGCTTGGCCAACGGCCGAAGGATTTGATGACTCAGTTCTGAAATCAGGTGAATTGCTATTTGAAATCACTTCGAACATCCGAAATCTGAGAAGCACCAAAGGAATTTCTCCGAAAGAAGTTTTGGAACTGGTTATCAAAACGACCGACGAAAACTCAATTCAACCAATAATCAGCTCCATTCAAAAGCTTGGAAATATCTCTGGAATCACGTTTTCCTCCGAGAAACCAGAAAATTGCGCAGGTTTCGTCCTTGGTTCAGATGAATATTTTATTCCTGTAACATTAGAAATAGATGTAGAAGCAGAGAGGAAAAAGCTGGAAGAGGAGTTGGCATACACTCAAGGTTTTCTTTCATCTGTTGATAAAAAATTGAGCAATGAGAAATTCGTAAATGGAGCACCTGCTCAGGTTATCGAAAACGAAAGGAAGAAAAAAGCTGATGCCGAAGCGAAAATCAAAGCGATTGAAGCAAGTTTGGCTGGATTGTAAACCAGCCAAATTAATCTTCCTTGATATGATCTTCTAATTTTTTAAGCTGCTTAAGGCTTCTATTAAAAAACTGATAACGTATTGTTTGAGATACTCCAGTTATCAAATTGGATTTACTAATGATTGAGTTAAGCCAATCTGAAGTTTCATTTGCAAAATCCGTATGCTCAGTGTGAATTGCCCCACATGTAAGCTGATCAAGGTATATTCTGCTGATACCGCCTAGTCTAACCAGTACACTGACCTTTTCTATTTCGATCTCGCTGTAATAAAGCGATAGTTTCTCACCTATGATCGTCGGGTTTTCAAAATCATCTTGCTTACGGCCTGTATCACATACTTTATGAATGTATTCAATGAGTGCTTTCACATCAGCACAGACTGCTAAAGCGTCATCTTTTTTTGCAAACATTCCCGCATCCCAATAAAATTGAATTTGGTGGATGGTTCCCATGACCGTAGCATCAACCCAAATTTCTGTAGAAGGAACCTCCAGATAGGATCGAAATAATCTGTTTCCTAACTCAATAATTTCATTTTCAATTTTATCAGGAGAAAATATTTCATTTTGCAGGCTTTGCACATTCATAATAGACTTGAACCAATAGAAAGTCTTAAATGCAGTGAGCGTAGGAAATTTGAAATAATGAAATATCGGCAAACCCTGCCCTGCATAAATGATGTGCTTATCGTCCGCTCTTGCCAATCTTACTCGATCCATCTCACTACACAACTCAGAAAGATACTGAATGAAATTTTCCTTGGAACCAAGCAGAGTTTTGTACCGAAATGGCACTATCTGAACATCCGGCGAATTATTAAAAGCATCGAATGAAACTTTATAATAGTTACATATCACTCCAATCTCATTAAATGTCAGAGATGTTTCACCTCTAAGTCTGCGATAGGCACTATCATTACTTACTTTGAGTAAATCAGCAAGTTCATTCACAAAACTTATGTTGGAACTTATGCTTTTTTGGATGTTTTCCAAAAACCGAACTTGTTGAATTTGCTTCATTCAGAAGAAGTTGAATTTTATTTTGCAATATCTGCAAATCAAGGTAATACTATTTGCAAAAAATACCAATAACATATACCCATTAGGATTATTTCTAACAAGACGCTTACTATTATTTAAAGAATGAGGCGGCTTTGCAATTTTTAATAGAATCAGCTCTGCAACCTCAAAAATCCGTTTCTTTCGCCTGCTTAGAATGCTAAACTTTGATCAAATCAAATAACAAAATCATGAAAAACTTAGCTATCAAAATCATCATGAAAGTGATATTCCTAATTGGAATTTTCACAATTCTGCAAGCGCAGGAGAAACAAACAATTGCGCTCATAAGTATCGACACGAGAAATTTGGATATCGAAAATGGCACCATGGCTAATATGCTTCGGTTAGAATTAGAAAAAATTGATCGATTTGAAGTCCTTGACAAATATGACGTCAGTACCACCTTAGAAATAAATGAAATTGACCCAAGTAGTTGCTTTGGAAAAAACGCATTAATTCATGCAGGCACATTACTAAAAGCTGACAAAATCATCACAGGAAATGCAGAATTATATGGTGACAAAATTGTGCTCATTCTTCGATTGGTTGATGTCAAAGGTGCTCGAGTAGAAACCACGAGTGTGATGGAATATTTAAATGCCCAGTCCGAAATTCAGACAATGGGCATGATTTCCCTCAATGATTTACTAAAAATAGAAAATGATCCTCACCTGGTAGACCTCTTGATTAACTATAGCTTACCAATTACAACCAGACAAACCACTAGCAATCTCAATGGCCCACGGATGGGTGCTGTCTATACCATGGGAAGTAATGGAGATCGCCTAAAAGCTTCCAAAAATGAAGGCGGTTACAATATGTTTCCGGTTTCGATGATGTTTGGTTATCAATATGAAAAACAATATATGAGTGCTGGCGATTTTCAAGCATTAGTAGAAATGGTCGTAGCGGTGAACGGACTGGAAAGCGGCACGATAATTCCTTCAGTTACTTTTCTAAATGGGTTTAGATTCAACAAGAGTGGATTTGAATTTGGTCTTGGCCCAGTTTTGAGGTTAGTTAAAACGGAAGAAGGTTATTATAGCAAAGGCGAATGGATCAGAACCAAAAATAATCCTGATGTACCTGAAAATGTAAAAACTGAAAATCTAGTTGATAATCGTGGTATTCTCAGAGCTTCTCTGGGGATGATTGTAGCTGTTGGTAAAACTTTTAAATCTGGCTATTTAAATATGCCTGTCAACCTATATTTATCTCCAATAAAGAGCGGATCAATCGTCGGACTGACCATCGGTTTTAATACCTCCAAAAAGCCAAGTTTCAATTAATCAAATTATCATTGGTTGGGTGACTCCATCCAACCAATTCATTAAGTCAATATTCGTAAACTAAAGCATGTATCCACCTTTCTAGGAAAAGAAAGTGTTTACATCCTAGCTGCAATCAGCAAATTCAGATCTTTATAACCCAAATTGAATTTTTTGGCAAGATGAATATTGGTCACACTACCACGATAGGTGTACACACCTTTCATAAACCAACGATGACTAAAGATCATTTCATCCACACCACCTGCTTCTGCCACATTGAGCAACATCGGTGTAAGAATATTGGAGACTGCCATGGAGGCAGTTCGGGAAACGCGTGAAGCTAAGTTTGGAACGCAGTAGTGGATGACGTCATATTTTTTGAACGTCGGGCGTTTATGATTTGTCATTTCTGAAGTCGCAATGCATCCTCCCTGATCAATGCTAACATCAATTATTATCGAACCAGGTTTCATTTCTGCTACCATCTCATCTGACACCACACACATGTTGTGTCCCTTTTCTGGTCGGATAGCACCAATGACTACATCCGCATTTTTAAGTGCTCTACCAAGAGTTGCATTGTCGATTGTTGAGGTATGAATCTGCTGACCTAGCGCATGTTTGATTCTGCGCAGTTTATATATATGATTATCAAAAATCTGAATATCTACTCCAAGTCCCAGACAAGCACGAGCTGCATATTCAGCGACTGTTCCTGCTCCCAAAATCAAAACCTGAGTAGGAGGTACACCTGTTATTCCACCAAGAATTACTCCTTGTCCACCTGTTGTATTGCTGAGTAGCTCAGCCGCAATCAGCATCACAGCTGATCCTGCAATCTCACTCATAGCACGAACCAAAGGCAAACCACCAACTTTATCTTCTATAAATTCATAAGCCAGGCCAGTAATTCTTTTCCTGTTGAGCGCATGAATATAATCTGCAGATTGATGCCCTGTTTGAAATGCTGAGATGACAGCACTTCCGTCCTGCATCCATTCTATTTCTGACATGGTAGGCGGCTCTACCTTCAATATCAATTTGGATTGATAAACTTCCTTTGCGGATCGAACTATTTTGGCTCCTGCTTCGCTGTATTCATTATCTGAATAATTGGCTGAAGTACCCGCCCCAGCTTCTATCCAAACTTCATGGCCATTATTGACCAATACATCCACAGACTCTGGCTTCAAAGAAACACGACTTTCCTGAAGTGAAATTTCTTTGGGTACACCAATAAATAATGAGTTTCTTGATTTTTTGATTTTGGCAGGTGCTTCCTGCGTATATAGGCTTTGATCTCTTGCTAGCTCTGCAAAACCTGATTTCATTTTATCCGCCATACCATTTTCAGCCCCGGATTGTGATGGTTAGTTCCCGGTCGGTTACGCCTACTAATTTAATACATATTTCAAGGTGTTGCTCAGGAATCAATTCTTTTATCATTTCCGGCCATTCAATCAAGCAGACATCATTGGAATAAAAATATTCTTCCGCTCCAATATCCTGTGCTTCCAGTAAATTTTTAATTCGATAAAAATCAAAATGATAAACCGATAGGCCTTCCGAGTCTAGGTATTCATTGACGATTGAAAAGGTGGGTGAGCTGGTATTGTCCACCACTCCTAGTTCCTCACAAATTTGTTTTATGAATGTTGTTTTTCCTGCTCCCATTTCTCCATAAAAGCAAGCAACAGGATGATCTGAAAGCATCTCAACTACCTTTTGAGCTGGTGCTTTCAGATCATTAATACTGGAAATAGAAAAACTTATCATTTGGGCTCCAAAACTACAAAAGGAATGATCATTTCCTCCATACTCAATCCACCATGTTGGAAGGTGTCTTTGTAGTAATTGACATAATAATTGAAATTGTTCGGATAGGCGAAGAAATAATCCTCCCTGGCGAAAGCAAACGAAGTACTTACATTCACTTTCGGTAGATTCAAACTTTCTGGCTTTCTGCTGGCATAGACTCCATCTTCATCAAATGCGAGGTTTTTACCCTGCTTATATCTTAAGTTGGTATTTGTGTTTCTGTCTCCCACAATTTTATATGGTCGCTTTACCCTGATTGTGCCATGATCCGTTGTGATGACCACTTTTACATCCTTATTTGATAAAAACTTAAGTAGGTCAAACAAAGAAGAATGCCCAAACCAGGATTTTGTAAGAGACCTGTAAGCAGATTCATCTGGCGCCAATTCACGAATCATTGCCATATCTGTTCGTGCATGTGATAGCATGTCCACAAAGTTGAAAACTATGGCATTGAGTTGATTCTTTAACAGATTGGTCGCATTCTCAACCAATTGTTTTCCATCTGCAGCTTTGATAATTTTATTGTAAGAGAATTTAATATCCAGCCGTTCCTTCTGTAGATTTTTTTCGAGAAGTTCCTTTTCAAACATATTTTTTCCACCCTCTTCATCTTCACCATTCCAAAGATCCGGATGTCTTCGCTCTATTTCAATCGGCATCATTCCAGCGAAGAGTGCATTTCGAGCATAAGCTGTGGTGGTCGGTAAGATGGAATAATAATTATCCTTTTCTCTAATATTAAAAAACTCCGCAATCTCTGGCTCCAACACTTCCCATTGATCAAAACGAAGGTTATCAATAACAATTAGAAATACAGGTTTTTCCTCGCTCAACAATGGAAACACTTTCTTCTTCAATAATTCATGCGACATCACCGGACGATTGCTTCCCGGTACATTCAACCATGTTTCATATTCGTTTTCAACAAAATCACAAAATCGCTGATTGGCCTCCACCTGTTGAGTTGAGAGTACCTCCCCCATGCTTTTATCCTGAGTACCATCAATTTCCAAATCCCAATAAACCAATTTGCGATAGAGCTCTGACCAGCCCTGATGATCATCCAAATCCTGAACTTCCATACTTAGCTTTTGAAATTCCTGCATGTAACCCTGATTGGTCTTTTCGGAAATTATCCGCTTGTTGTCCAAAATTTTCTTTGCAGACAGCAGGATCTGATTCGGATTTAGAGGCTTGATAAGGTAATCGGCTATCTTAGATCCAATGGCTTCTTCCATGATCTGCTCCTCTTCACTTTTGGTGATCATCACTACTGGCAGATTGGGATGTGTGGATTTAATATAATTCAGAGTTTCTAGTCCCGTCATTCCAGGCATATTCTCATCTAGAAAAACCAGATCAAAAACTTCATGATCAATTTTTTCAAGCGCATCTGCACCACTGTTTACAGGCACGATATCATACCCCTTCTGATTCAAAAACAATATATGCGGCTTCAACAAATCGATTTCATCATCAGCCCAGAGAATTTTGTACTTCATTAAAATTTTGTTTGTTTGAAAAGGAAACGGATAAAAACTTAATCTGACGTATTTATTAACATCTTTTAAGTTTAGAATGAGATAAATTTCAACTCAAATTTACATTCCGCTATTTTTGGAGAATATTAAGCAAAAATCTAACCCAATCCTCTTTTGAACAAAAAGAAAATCCTAAATGATCCGGTTTACGGATTCATTACCATTTACAACGAACTCATCTTTGATATTATTGAACATCAATATTTTCAAAGATTACGCAGGATCAAACAACTTGGGTTGACAGATTTGGTTTATCCTGGAGCGCATCATACCCGATTTCATCATGCCATTGGTGCCATGCACCTGATGGAAAAAACGCTTAACAATCTGCGCAGCAAAGGGGTGATGATTTTCGATGCTGAGTATGAAGCAGCTATGATCGCGATCTTACTTCACGACATAGGTCACGGTCCATTTTCTCATACTCTGGAATTCAGCTTACTTAAAGAGGTCAATCACGAGCAAATATCACTTTGGCTTTTTGATAAACTCAATAAGGAATTCAGTGGAAAGCTGGAATTGGCCAAACAGGTCTTCGTTGGAACCTATCATCGGAAATTTCTTCATCAGTTAGTCTCGTCACAACTCGATGTAGATAGATTAGATTATCTCAGCCGAGACAGTTTTTTTACTGGTGTGCATGAAGGCACAATTGGTTCAGAGCGAATCATCAAAATGCTCAATGTGCACAATGATCATTTGGTCGTGGAAGAAAAAGGCATCTACAGTATTGAAAACTTTCTGAATGCCCGACGATTGATGTATTGGCAGGTATATCTCCACAAAACTGCAGTGGCGGCAGAATCCATGCTTATTTCTTTGATAAAAAGAGCTAAAAAACTCACGCAGGAAGGCAAATCTGTAGTCGCAACCCCAGCACTCAGCATTTTTCTAGAGAGAAATCTAAGCAAACAGGATTTCATTGATGATTCAGACTTATTAGAAGTTTTTGTTCGTCTGGACGATACTGATGTGTGGGGATCGATCAAACAATGGCTCTATCATGACGATCTGATCCTTCGGTCACTCAGCAATGATTTGCTTTCCAGGAGACTTTTTAAAATAATACTCTCGAACGAGAAGATTGAGAAAACATTCATCGAGGGTCTGGAGAAAAAACTAATCAGTCAGGGTATTTCAAAACCAGATACGAAATATTTGATCCAAAAAGGCACAATAAGTAACGCTGCATATATAGTAAAAGATGAAAGCATTGGTATTTTGATGAAAAATGGACAAGTGCTGGATGTTGCCAAAGCTTCTGATTTACCCAATATCAAAGCGATCAGCAAGATTGTAACCAAACACTATGTGAGTTTCCCTAAAAGTCTGATGAAATAATCCATGGATATCGAAGTAGAAAATTTAGGCAAGCGCTTCAACAGGGAATGGATATTTAGAAATCTTGATCTGAACATTCCTCAAGGACAAAAACTGGCAATCACTGGAAGAAACGGATCTGGAAAATCTACATTATTAAAAATCCTTGGAGCATATTCATTACAGACAGAAGGCAAAGTTTCCTACTTTTCAAATGGAAGATCAATTGTTGAGGACCAACAACTCTGTATCAATTTTGCTGCACCTTATTTTAATCTAATTGAAGAATTCTCACTTTCAGAACAACTGGCATTTCATCAAAAATTTAAAGAGCCTGTCACCGATCTCAACGAAGCGCTTAGAATAGCGGGGTTATATGAGGCAAGAAATAAAGCGATCAAAGATTTTTCTTCAGGAATGAAGCAACGTACGAAGCTCATTTTAGCCTTTTATTTCGCATCTGATATAATATGTCTGGACGAACCAACATCTAATCTGGATGAAGCAGGAAACGATTTATTTAAGTCTATGATGGGAAATTGCGATAAAAACAGATCCATTATCATCGCTTCAAATCTCAATTTCGAAATTGATTTATGCCATGATAAGATTATTTTAGAAAATTATAAATCAAAACATAAGATATTGAAATGAGTGTCGTTTAAACACTAATTAAACCGAGATAATTAAATCTTCCACATTAATTACTAGGTTTAATTGTGAAAAACCAATATTTTTACGACACAAGTAATTTAAAAAAGTTAGAAACTAAAGAAAACATGAAAAAAATCACGCAATTACTAACAGCCTTTGTGCTAGGTTCATTAATGATTTTCATCTCTTGCGGTGGCGGAGGTGATGACGATGGTACAACAGCGGATCCAAGAATTGAAATTGGTGAAAACCTTGTAGCTGTTGCTACAGGAGCGCCTACTTCAGTTACTCTAGATGGAGCTGCAAGAACAGAATGGTCAGGTTTCAGCCTTTCATTCACTTTCAACGGAACTGATGGTGGATCTTACACTGTAAGTGGTGTTCCTGACAATGCAGGTGCATCTGCAGTTTGGGGAGGAAGTGGCACATGGTCATTTGACGCTGACGGTGGAGTTATCATGAGAAGCGACAATGTTGACATGACAGCTGCTATAACTTCAGCTTCAGTAAGCCTTACATTTGACATCACTGGTTCTGCAGGAAGAGCAGCAGCATTTGATGGAACATGGAAATTCACTTGGTAATAGATATTAAGTAAAGAATAAAAAAGGAATGATTCGCGTCATTCCTTTTTTTATGTCATTTTTGCATAACGAAAATGTACTATCAGGATAAATACTTCGATCAGGATAAAAACAGCATGCTCCGTGCTGCACAAGGATTTGTGGAACCCCAACTTCTCAACTATTGGGTAGAAAAAGCACTCGACTGCTACAATGTGAACGAAAATCCGATGGGACTTGTGGATGATTTCATTTTGGAATTAAGATCAGTAAAATCTTTTAATACCGAATTCCTAATTGAACTCTACACTTTGCTTGCTGCCATTTATAGATTCAAAAAAGGCAACAACCAACTTGAGTTTATCTGGGATGGAAGGAGTCATTATGAAGTATATGCCGAAAATTGGCGAGTAGAATTTGAAGAATGGATGCACATCTTCTGTAATCAACCTGAAGTTTATCGTGCCATCATCAAAATTTGCGTATTGAAGTACGAAACCAATAGCAAATTCCTTTTCTACGGCATCCGCCGGATCATCCTCTCCCACTTCAATGTAGAGATCGGGAGGAACAGGATGCTTAGGAGTGCTTGATTTCGAAAGACGAATTATTTTCCTTTTTTACAGATTCACAAATCACTTCTGCAACCTTTGCAAATTGAGGGCCTTTCCTGCACCATTCCACCAATAGTTCCAGATTTTCAATATCCCCTTCAGCTTGTATCTCAACTGATCCATCGGGCACATTTCGCACCCATCCTTTTACACCAAGTTCATCAGCCTTATTCTTAGCAGAAACTCTAAAAAAGACTCCCTGAACTTTCCCCATACATACTATCCGCAAAGCTTCCATCAGGTTAAAATCAAATCTGCAATTCTTAATGTGTCAAACCACATTCTTTACAAAACTTCTTTTTTCCGTTTCTTCTTTTCATGGGTGGTTTTTTATGTCCAAAATATAAAGGATCAGAGTATTGGGGCTTTTGAGACAGACGTTCTTCTTTCCTTCTTTTTTTCGCAACCTTTTTCATCCTTTCGCGGAATTCGGCTACTTCATCATCATCTTTCTTCTTATTCTTTTTAATCAGCGTTGATTTAGCATCTTTCTCCCCACGATAGGCAGGACTGGGAGGGGCTGGTGCTTCAACTTGACGTGTATTTTGAGCATACACTATCGTAAATCCGAAAATAAATACAACAAGCAAAAAACCTTTGCGTATGTTCATGGACTTGAATTTCTTATTCAAACGACAATCTTTCAATATATTATACCCTTACACAATTCGTGGCGAATATATCAGCTAAAGGTGGGCTTGTCAAATGAAGAGCCGTTTTGATAACCACAAATCAAGCAAACTGCAATTAATTTGACATATTTGCGTTCACTATCCCAAGTATGAAAAACTTTCTTTTCTGTTTAATCCTTTTTAGTTTTTTCATTGCCACGGCTCAAATACCAACCGAAGGTCAATTATCAAAGCAGGTAGATTATGCTGTTGATTTGATGGAGAAGGGTGAATATCAGCAAGCGGATACAGAATTCAGATCTGTGATGAGTAATATGGAGACACTACCCTCCAACATTGCATTCTATTTTGGTAGAAACAGTTTCCATCTTGGAAAATACAAACAGAGCATCAATTGGCTGAATAAATACATTCAGTTAAAAGGCACCAAAGGACGTTTTTATGAAGATGCTGTGAAATATCTTCAGTTTGCGGAGGAAGAATATTTAGCCTTGAGTCAAAAAGCCAGAGCTCAAATGGAAAGCGAACTTTCTAGCGGAGAATATGATTGTGGAGGCCTTTCTAAGATGATCTGCCCCGTTTGCCATGGAAATGGTGTAGTCATAAAAAAAGGCCCGTTTGATTTGATCTATCAAACGTGCCCCTATTCTGCAGGAGAATCCTTTCTCACTTGCGAGGAATATAATTTATTCATGCAAGGACTGCTCCCACCAAAATCGAAAAAATAATCGGTTTACCAGCCTAAAATGTACCCAAAAATCAATGGCGCAACTATAGTTGCATCAGATTCCACAATAAATTTCGGTGTGTCAATATCTAACTTGCCCCAAGTGATTTTTTCATTTGGCACAGCACCGCTGTAAGAACCATAGCTGGTCGTAGAGTCTGAAATTTGGCAGAAATAGCTCCAAAAAGGTATTGACTCCATTTCCAAATCCTGATAAAGCATTGGTACTACACAGATAGGAAAATCACCTGCAATACCTCCTCCTATTTGAAAAAATCCGATCCCCTCGTCACCAGCATTCTTGATGTACCAGTCAGCTAAAAACATCATATATTCAATACCCGACTTCATCGTTGAGGCTTTAAGTTCTCCCTTGATACAATATGAAGCGAAGATATTTCCCATGGTAGAATCTTCCCATCCTGGTACGATGATCGGCAAGTTCCTTTCCTTAGCAGCGATCATCCATGAATTTTTTGGATCAATTTCAAAATACTGATCCAATGCACCCGAGTCCAACAGTTTATACATAAACTCATGTGGAAAATATCTTTCGCCTTTGGCTTCAGCATCTTTCCAGATTTTATAAATATGTTCCTGAATACGTCTGAAAGCTTCTTCCTCAGGAATGCATGTATCGGTAACTCTATTCAGTCCCTGATCTAAAAGTTCCCGCTCATCTTCTGGTGTTAAATCACGATAATGAGGAATACGCTTGTAATGCGAATGCGCCACAAGGTTCATGATATCTTCTTCCAGATTAGCTCCTGTGCAAGAAATGATTTGAACCTTGTCTTGTCTGATCATTTCCGCTAATGATATCCCCAGTTCTCCTGTACTCATAGCACCTGCAAGAGAAATGAGCATTTTCTTACCACTATCCAAATGTGCTACATAGGCCTTGGCTGCATCGTGTAATGCTGCGGCATTAAAATGAAGAAAATGTTTCTCGATAAATGAGGTTATTGGTTTATCAGACATGTTAGTTGTTTTTTGAATAATATGATTTCACAATTAGAAAGGTACAAAAGTATCAATCACAAGTGAATTTATGTTTCAAATAATAAAAAGTCTGAAATCCGTAAAGTATCAGTGGATATTCTAGCTGATATAAAAAATACCCAATATGATCAAAACAAAGAAAGTGAGTATTGCGAGTTTAATAAGGGCTCTTTCGTCCTCATTTTTAGTGGTATTATTTTCCATGATAGTGCAAGTAGCGGTACACATCGGTGACCCTACTTAACTAAAATTAGTTGGAATGTTAATGAAACTGATATCTAATTCCTGTTTGCAATCCAAAACCTGATGGTGAAGCCACGAACTCTGAACTGTTTTTGGTCATGTTTTCAAGAGAATATCTGTAGTTGGGCTCAATGATCAGATTGAACCGATTAATGAACTCATAACCAAACTGAACACCTGCAAGACCCATGAAACTCATCTCCTTATATGGCGAATTTGAACCTGGACCAATTGTCACTTCTGCAAGCTCATTATCAGGATCGGTAATTTTATTTCCTAAATACAAGTTTGCTGCAACACCTGCTTTGAGGTCAATGCTAAATTTGTTATCCAATAATCGATATCCTGCCTGAACAGGTATAGATGCAAACTGAAACTCATTATTGAGATTCACGTCCTCATAGCTATATTCTACAATTTCATCTGATTGCAAAGCCTGACGAACCTGAGCCACATTTTTTATTTGAGACGTAGCAGCAATGGATTCCACCAATTTGGTGGTGGATATTACCACATTGGTGTTATTTGTTGCTTGTGCTTTCATATACTGAACACCACCTTGAACTGACCAACGGCTGGATAGCTTCATCCCAAAATTAAAACCATAGGACAAGGATTGGCCCGACTGCATATTTTCTCTTACTGATGGTGAAGAAGCATCCAACGCTTCCGTATTTGACGCAGAAAACTGAGCAGAGGGATCAAATGTCAAACTATTGTTGAGAAAGCTCGATGACGAACTTTGAAAATTTGGATCAAAGGTGGAAGAACCTACGCCTATCCCAGCCCAAAATTTATCATCAGC
This sequence comes from uncultured Marinoscillum sp., assembly GCA_964353015.1. Lineage (GTDB taxonomy): Bacteria > Bacteroidota > Bacteroidia > Cytophagales > Cyclobacteriaceae > JAMZMI01. The sequence continues at coordinate 155,365 of CAYGUA010000008.1, forward strand.
ATTTTTGTTTTTTGACGATCTGGTGAAATATCCGTAGGATGCTACCCGATAGAAATGATCTACCAGATCAATCTGAGCAATTTCCAAGGTTGGAGTGATTTTATTTAATTCCGGAATCAATGTTTGCTCTGGAGTATCAAAAAATTCTGTATCGTCATCAATGCTTTCCGCCAAAGCAATGACATTTTTATGATTATCACCTGCCATTCCAGAGATTGAAGCTACTGGAGATTTAGGAGGCTTATTATTTCCATTAAAATTCCTTCTACTTTGAGAGATAGTAATTTCTGAAACTAGATCTTGTTGTGGATGATCGACGATTGCAGTATCAAATCTTCCTGAATCATTATTTTGATTGCTTAGAAATTGAAGTAATCCGATAGAAGTTGCCAATAGAAAGATAGCGGCAGCCATCCAACGGTAATAAACAGATTTCCTTTTGTATACAGATGCCTTTTCATGAGCCAATGCTCTATCTATTTCGCTCCATACGATCCGTGGTGGAGTCTGTTCCACACCATCAAAGGCCTCACGCCATTCTCTCTCGAAAATATCCTCAGTTTCCCCCTGCTCTTTCATAATTTTCTTTGTTATTCTCTAAAATCCACTTCTGCAAAAGGCTTTTCGCCCTTGCGTATTGCGATTTTGATGTTCCTTCGCTGATTTCCAGCATGGTTCCTATTTCATGATGCTTATATCCTTCTATAGCATACAAATTAAAAATCACCTGACATCCGGTTGGTAATCGTCTGATCATATCCAAAAGTTCCTGATAGGAAAAAGCTGAGATAGTCAAATCAGAACCTGATTCTCGTCTGAGCTCATTCACATCCACCATGGGATATAAATAAAGTTTACTGCGTTGATAGTTGAGAGCGGTGTTTATTACTATCCTTTTGATCCAATATCCTAAAGAAGAATCTTTTCGAAAGGTTTTAATATTCTTGAACACTTTTATAAAAGCCTCCTGTATGATATCTTCAGCCTCTTGTTGCATTTTGGAATACCGTAAAGCCACAGGATACATGCCGGGGCTGTATGCCTCGTACAATTTTTGCTGTGCTTTACTGTTTTCTTTGCAACAACCTTCAATTAACTCTTCGTCGGTGATGGCCATTCAGGTTAAATTAGTTTTTTTATGACTCAGTTTATTTGAGAATCGTTGTAACCGCCATAAATATTCTATGAAATTTAATCAATTGCGTCTAGTATCGGTCATTATTCCCTGGCTAACATGCTGCGTTCCCATCTCCAACTCGGACTACTCAACAGATAAAAAGCTTTTATCTGAAGATTTAAATTATGAACCCAATGTAGGCATGGTTCAAATTTATCCTTTTAACCAGAATCTAAGTGCAGATCTCGAATACCCGGTTGCAGCCATCAATGATCCCAATGGATTTTATCTGGAATTTGATCTCTTCCAAGAAAGTTATTCATCACTTAATGTACGTTACATCCATTGCAACAGAGATTGGACGCCATCAAATCTAACGAGTATTAGATTTCTTAGAGAATATAATTCATTTAACATCACTGGTTTTGAGTATTCTTCGAATACCACAAAACCCTATGTGACCTACGGAATCCAATTACCTACTCCCAGTATTTCTGGTAATTATCTTGTGGTCGTATCCAATGCACAAAGCGATCGCGACATTATCTTATCAAGACGAGTGATTGTTTATTCCAATGTGGCCAATGCCAGTGGAGAAGTGAAAATGAGTAACTCGATCGCCAATAGAAGCATCAATCAGCAACTAACATTTACTGTTTCTTATCAAGGTTTGGATCAGGTAAATCCGTTAAGAGATTTATACGTTGTGCTTTTGCAAAATCATGTTTGGAAAACCGGCATCAATGGCCTTCAACCTACTCTGGTGAGACATGACCAATCCTATCTTGAGTTTTTCCATTTCAATTCTGAAAACAATTTCCCGGGAGCCAATGAATTCAGATATTTTGATTTGAGATCAATCGATTATCGCGGAATGAATGTGGCCAATGTGTCAAAGGAAAATGACCGTGTCCTAGCATTTTTAGGAATGGATAAACCACGAGGTGGGTTGGCATATTCGGAACTCATCAATGATCTCAATGGGAGCTATTACCTTGTGAATTCAGACCCAGGAGATAGTCAGATGCAAAGCGAATATGCAGATGTAATTTTTGAGCTTTTAACAGACCCAATTGTTGGTGATGTTTATGTCACGGGACAGTTTAATAACTACCGCCTGGATCTCAATAATAAGTTACAATATGATCCTAACAGAAGGAGTTACCGTGGCAAAGTACTCCTCAAGCAGGGTTATTATGACTACATGTATTGGGTAGATTCACCAGATTTAAGTATCAATCATTTTGAGGGCAATCACTTTCAGACCAGAAACAACTATGAGATTCTGGTCTATTATCGCAATCCTGCTAACAATTTTGATGAATTGGTCGGCTATAAAAACCTCAAAACGAATTTTTAGATTTATTAAACGTTGAAGCGGAAATGCATGATATCGCCATCTTTCACAATATATTCCTTGCCTTCAATAGATAATTTACCAGCTTCTTTGCAGGCGTGTTCAGTTTTATATTTCTCGTAATCTGCGAGTTTAATTACCTCCGCTTTGATAAAACCACGTTCGAAATCCGTGTGAATGACACCAGCAGCCTGAGGCGCTTTCCATCCTTTTTTGATTGTCCAGGCACGAACTTCTTGTACCCCTGCAGTGAAATAAGTAATCAGATCGAGTAAGCTGTATGCAGCTTTGATCAGCTTGTTTAGACCTGATTCTTGCAACCCATATTCTTCCAAAAACATGGCTTTGTCTTCTTCATTGTCAAACTCTGCTATCTGTGATTCCAATGCAGCAGAAACTCTAACCAGAATGGCATTTTCAGAAGCAGCCACATCGGCCAGCCTTTTAGAAAACTCATTTCCTTCAAGAATGGATTCTTCATCCACATTGGCCACATAAATGATTGGCTTATCTGTAAGTAGTTGCAATTCTCTGATCAAAATTCTCTGCTCCTTTTCCATCTCCAATGCACGAGCATTTTTTCCTGATTCCAGGTGAGTTTTGAAAGTTTTTAATACGTCCAGCTCGGCGCGTGATTTGGCATCACCAGATTTGGCCATTTTTTCCACTCGCTGAATTCTCTTATCAACAGAATCAAGATCGCGAAGTTGTAATTCCGTATCAATAACTTCTTTGTCATCAATAGGATCAACTTTCCCTTCTACGTGAATAATGTTGTCATTTTCAAAGCATCGGATCACATGAATAATGGCATCAACTTCTCTGATATTGGCTAGAAACTGATTGCCAAGACCTTCTCCATTGCTCGCACCTTTTACCAAACCAGCAATATCCACGAACTCTATAACAGTCGGCACCACTCGCTCAGGACTCACCAATCCTTTCAGCACCTCCAATCGCTCATCAGGCACGGTGATTACTCCGACATTTGGTTCGATTGTACAGAAAGGAAAGTTTGCTGCTTCTGCTTTCGCATTGGAAAGCGCATTAAAAAGTGTAGATTTTCCAACATTTGGAAGTCCAACAATACCACACTGTAAGCCCATAAATTAGTTTTTGCTTTTGAATACCCTATACTTATTAAATCCTGCGTAAATCTCTGTGGATGACACCCTGATAATGGTGTAAACAGGAATTGCAGCAATCATACCGGGTATGCCGGCGATCGTTGCGCCGACAAAAATAATGACAAATATTTCTAATGGATGAGCTTTTACGCTTTTGGAGAAAATAAGTGGTTGTAAAAAAACATTATCAGCAACCTGCACCACTGCAAATACTGAAAATACTTTGATAATTAATATGATGGCATCATTGGAAAAGGTGAAATCTCCAGTGGTCGAAATAGCAACGAATACACCAAATATTCCTCCCAAAATAGGGCCAAGATATGGAATAAGATTGGCGACTGCAGCAAAAATAGCTATGGTCACTGCATAGTCAATACCCACAATTGTAAGTCCGATACTAGCTAATGTGAAAATCGAAATCATCTGAAATAAAAGTCCCAAAAGGTAGTTCGAAAGCAGCGTCTCAATTTTGTATAATCCTGAAATGAAAACTTCAAAATATTGATTTGGTATCACTGCAATAAACTGTCTGCGAATGATCCCATTTTCATAAAGCAGAAAAAATGTGATAAAAGTAATCGCTAGTAGGGCGATAAAAAGATTTCCTGCTACTGAAAAAAGACCATTGATAATCTCGGTGAATTGAATTTTGCGGAAGAAATTAAAAAGTCCATCATGAATATTTTGCATTAGAAACCCCTCAGGTTCACTTGTTAAATCATTGCGAATCAAAAAGCTTTCAATTGAACTCACTGGCGCAAAAAAATCATTGAAAACATTATCAAAATCTAAAGTGGAGATAATATCAATTTGATGAGAAATAAGTGGAATAAATAGGGTGATGAATGCTCCTAAGACGCCAACAACAGTTGAAAAAGAAATTAGAATTGCAATTGGTCTTGGAACAGATCGGTTCAAAACCTCGAATTTCGCGATCCTGTTTGTCATTGGTCTGAGCACCGTGGCAAATACCAGTGACAATGATATATAAATGAAGATGCTGGAAAAATACCAAATGGTAATTACCAGTAACACAACGAAAATACCAATAGCGATTAATGTCCTTTTCATTTCCTAAAAATAAAAAAGCTCCCGAAAGTTATCCGCGAGCTCTCAATCTCTAATCTTTTAGATCAATCCCATTTGAGATCAGAATCCGATTCGGTTGCAATATCGGCCTCTTCCTCTTCATCCATGTTATCAAACTGAGAAAAATCAACATCTGGAAGAAGTTCTTGTTTTACATGATTTACTGTATCATTCAGAGCTTCAACAAATTTATTAAAGTCCTCTTTGTATAGAAATATCTTATGTTTTTCGTAGAAGAAGCCATCGTCTTTAAAACGCCTTTTACTTTCGGTAATGGTCAAATAATAGTCATTAGACTTGGTTGCTTTTACATCAAAAAAGTATGTCCTCTTGCCGGCTCTTACTCTTTCGGAATAAATCTCATCTCTTCCTTTTTCCGTATTCTCTTCCACGATACTTTAGTTTGGTTTGTATTCTTTCGTAATAAGTTGTTAAAAAAGCTTTTAAATATAGCATTTTAAACAAGACAAATGCAAACACCTCAAATTAATGTACATCTTTACGATCAAATTGATTTCAACTTTGAATCGGGTAATCCCAACATAAAATACCATTAAGTAAATGAGCATCGCTTTATCAGATATCAAGCAATTTGAAAAGATCGATTTTTTGGCCAGACAACTTGTGGAAGGTTTTATCACCGGTCTGCACAAGTCTCCGTATCACGGATTTTCAGTAGAATTTGCCGAGCATAAGCTCTACAACTTTGGGGATAGCACCAGACATGTAGATTGGAAAGTATTTGCGCGAACTGACAGGCTTTATACAAAACAATACGAAGAAGAAACAAACCTAAGATGCAATATCCTGCTAGATGTGTCAGGATCAATGTATTATCCAAAGCCAGAAAATAAGAAAATCCTTTTTGCTTCGCTATGTGCGGCAGCATTGGCTCAGCTACTTTCTTCACAGCGTGATGCAGTCAGATTGACTACATTTTCGGATCAAATTGGTTTTCAATCTCCGCTAAGCTCAACTTCTTCCAATCTCAATCTGATTTTCAGCGAGTTGACAAGAGTGATTGGAAATAGTGATAAAAGCACAAGTACAAACGTGGCAAAGGTGCTTCATGAAATAGCTGACAAAATTCACAAGAGGTCATTGATCATTTTGTTGAGTGATATGTTTCAAAACAATGACAATCTGGATGAGATTTTTGGAGCATTGCAACATCTGAAACACAACAAACATGAAATTCTAATTTTTCATGTTACTGATAAGCAAACTGAATTTGAGTTTGAGTTTGATGATCGCCCATATCGCTTCGTGGATTTGGAATCAAATCAAATAGTCAAGCTCAATCCTCGAGATGTGAAAGAACAATACAAAGCCAGGATCTCGACTTTGTATCGTGATTTAAAATTGCGCTGCGGCCAATACAAAATAGATCTGATTGAAGCGGATACAGCTGAGCCATTTGATAAGGTGCTAAGTGCATACCTCATCAAACGAAAGAGAATGAAATAAAAAAAGCGGATAAAATCCGCTTTTTTTATATTGACATCAGAGATGCAACCACTCTTTTTTCGCAGTTAATTCTTCTAAAGTTTCTTCATAATCAGGATCTGGCACACAGCAGTCTACCGGGCATACAGCTGCACATTGTGGCTCCTCATGAAAGCCTGTACATTCTGTACATTTTCCTGATACGATATAATAAAATTCATCTGAAACCGGCTCTTGCACTTCATTGCCGTCGATCACAGTTCCATCTTCCATTTCCACTTCGGTCAAATCAGTACCGTCTGACCATTTCCATTCTGCACCACCTTCATAAATGGCTGTGTTTGGACATTCTGGTTCGCATGCCCCACAGTTTATACATTCGTCTGTTATTATAATTGCCATTTGCTGACTTCCTTTTATTCGTTTTCAATAAGTCAACAAAAATATTCACAATAAGTTTGCAGCCAAAAGTAAAACGCATTTAAATGACACGTGAAGATCGGATTTCTGCTTTTAATCAACTGGGAAACAAATTAGCCAATTTTAATCCCGAGGAATTGACCGAAATAGGATACAGGGCAGCAGCACAAAATGCCTGGTTTACTACGGAAAACAGTTTGAGAGCTATTCAAGGTATCACGCTGATGCTTGACAAAGAGAAATTGGAACAATGGCTCACCAAATATCCGCTGGACTGTGACGTTCCAAAAATTGTGGGTATCGTCATGGCCGGCAATATTCCTCTGGTGGGATTTCATGATCTGATGTGTGTTTTGCTTAGTGGACATTTTGCAGCAGTTAAAACATCAAGTCAGGATACATTTCTTGTAAAATGGATCATCGATTTATTACTTGAAATCGAGCCACGCTTTAAAAAATCATTAGAAATCCGCGACAGACTCACAAATATTGATGCAGTAATCGCTACCGGAAGTGACAACACAGCTAGATATTTTGAATATTACTTCAAAAATATTCCCAACATCATAAGGAAAAACAGATCATCAATTGCGGTGCTCACCGGTCAAGAATCAGCAGAAGATCTGAAAAATCTGGGAAAAGATATTTTCTGGTATTTCGGGCTTGGTTGTAGAAATGTCTCCAAAGTACTGGTGCCTGAAGAGTATCAAGCAGATTTCTTTTTTGAATGCATTCAGGAGTTTGAGGAAGTAGGTAATCACCACAAATACAGAAACAACTACGACTACAATAAGTCCATCTATCTGGTAAATCGTGAGCCGCATCTGGACAATGGATTTTTGCTTTGGAGATCATCAGACACTTTGGTCTCGCCTATCTCCGTGCTCTTCACTCAGACGTATAAAAACCCATTGGAAATCAAGACATTCATCGAAAGCAATCAAGAAAAAATTCAATGTGTGGTTGGTAAGGATTATGTTCCTTTCGGAAAAGCACAACAACCAGAACCATGGGATTATGCAGACAATGTTGATACGCTGTTGTTTTTGGAAAGATTGGTTTGAATAATTAAAATTAAATATTGAGTTAGATACGAGTGTAAAAATTCCCCTTTAAATGCGGATTCAATGCTTGATTTTTACTCACCACAAAAGGACTAGGTTAGGTTAAATCAGAAAGTTCATTAACAAAAAAGGCTGCCTCTTTCGAAACAGCCTTTCATTTATCTCATTCCTGATTGACTCAAGAGTTGTTTTGAATTTTGATTAGGTTCAATGCAGAACCAGCTTTGAACCAACCAATCTGACCGTCATTGTAAGTATGATTTACTTTAATGGCATCAGATGATCCGTCGGCATGATTAGCTACAATGGTCAATTGTTTTCCTGGAGCAAATTCTGTTAAATCAATGAAGTCAAACGAATCCGCTTCCTGGATTTTGTCATAATCCGCTTCATTGGCAAATGTCAAAGCCAGCATCCCTTGCTTTTTAAGGTTTGTCTCATGGATACGTGCAAATGACTTCACCAATACAGCCTTCACTCCTAAAAATCTTGGCTGCATCGCAGCATGCTCTCTTGATGAACCTTCACCGTAGTTGTGATCGCCCACCACGATTGTAGGCACACCCGCTTTTTTGTAAGCTCTTTGTACGTCAGGCACACCGCCATATTCGCCAGTCAATTGGTTTTTCACCTTATCAGTTTCCTGATTGAAAGCATTCACCGCACCTGTTAGCGTGTTGTTAGCAATGTTGTCCAAATGTCCTCTGAATCTCAACCATGGACCAGCCATAGAAATGTGGTCAGTGGTACATTTTCCAAAAGCTTTGATCAAAAGTTTCGCTCCAGTGATATTCTTACCATCCCAAGGTAGGAACGGCTCAAGCAATTGAAGTCGCTGTGAATCCGGGTTGACTTTAATAGTAACTCCTGATCCGTCTTCAGCCGGCGCTAAATATCCTGCATCCTCAACTGCAAAACCTTTTGGAGGCAGCTCCCATCCTGTTGGTGGATCAAGTTTCACTTGCTCTCCTTTGTCATTTGTAAGCGTATCAGTAATTGGGTTGAAGCCCAATCGACCAGAGATCGCAATAGCCGCAACCATTTCTGGTGAAGTCACAAATGCGTGGGTATTTGGATTGCCATCTGCTCTTTTAGAAAAGTTTCTATTGAACGAATGAACGATCGTATTTTTTAGTTTTTTATCAGCTCCTGCCCTGTCCCATTGTCCGATGCATGGTCCGCAAGCATTGGTAAACACTTTGGTTCCTAATTTTTCGAAAGTATCTATAAATCCATCACGCTCGATGGTGTATCTCACCTGCTCTGATCCTGGGTTGATTCCGAATTCAGCAACAGGCTTCAAACCTTTTGCCAAAGCTTGCTCAGCTATAGAAGCTGCTCTTGAAATATCTTCATAAGAAGAGTTGGTACATGATCCGATCAATCCCCACTCCACTTTTTCTGGCCAATCATTCTTTTTAGCCAATGCACTCAACTGAGAAATTGGTGTGGCCAAATCTGGAGTGAACGGCCCATTTACATGAGGCTCCAAAGTAGAAAGATCAATCTCAATCAATTGATCAAAATATTTTTCAGGGTTGGCATAAACCTCAGCATCTCCAGTCAAATGCTCTTTAACTTGATTCGCCAAATCGGCGACTTCATCACGACCAGTCGCTCTCAAGTATCTTTCCATTGACTCATCGTAACCGAAAGTTGAAGTAGTAGCTCCAATCTCGGCTCCCATGTTACAAATGGTTCCTTTTCCTGTACAAGACATGCTTGTAGCCCCATCTCCGAAATATTCTACGATAGCGCCTGTTCCACCTTTTACAGTAAGAATACCGGCCACTTTAAGTATTACATCTTTTGGTGAAGTCCAGCCATTCAGTTTTCCTGTAAGCTTTACACCGATCAATTTCGGGAATTTTAATTCCCAGGCCATTCCAGCCATTACATCCACAGCATCCGCACCACCAACGCCAATTGCCACCATACCCAATCCGCCAGCGTTCACAGTATGTGAATCTGTTCCGATCATCATTCCCCCTGGAAATGCATAATTTTCCAACACCACCTGATGAATAATTCCAGCGCCTGGCTTCCAGAATCCAATTCCATATTTATCAGAAACTGATTCAAGGAAATTAAAAACTTCGTTACTTGAGTTTAATGCATTCTGAAGATCAGATGCCGCACCAATTTTGGCTTGAATAAGGTGATCACAATGCACTGTAGTAGGTACAGCTACTTTGCTTTTGCCTGCTTGCATGAATTGCAACAAAGCCATCTGTGCAGTTGCATCCTGGCACGCGATACGATCTGGCGCAAAATCCACGTAGGAAACTCCTCTACCAAATACTTCCGTTGGCATTCCTTCTGCAAGGTGTGAGTACAGGATTTTTTCGGAAAGTGTTAGGGGCTTGCCCGTTATTTCTTTTGCTTTATTTACCCTTTCGCCGATGGTGGTATAAACGGCTTTGATCATTTCAATATCGAATGCCATACGTTTTCTCTTTTTACTTGTAAAATATTTTGTCACGAAGTTATTCAATTTGAAAAATGCTAGGAAACTTATAGCGTGAAATTCCTAGATTCAAAGTCATAATCTTGATAATTATTTCGATTTGTCGAGGATTTAAGAATAAATGATGCGTTTGGTCAGATTCCGCAATTGATATTTTCCATTCATGTAAATCATAATTTCATCCATTAGCTTTAGAACTAAATTGTCCTTTCATTCAGAACAGAAACAACATGAGAAATTTATTCACCCTTTTGACAGTCCTTTTATTATTTGGATGCAATCAGCAAAAACCCTACGAAACACTCACCATCCAGCAAAAACCCTACGAAACACTCACCATCACAGAAAATGGCTATACCTATGAGACTGTAGTTGGTGATCCAATGAAAACCCGTATTTACACACTTGATAATGGATTAAAAGTTTATTTGAGTGATTATAAAAATGAGCCACGCGTTCAGGTCTATATCGCAGTGAAAGCCGGAAGTAAAAACGATCCAGCCGAAAATACGGGATTGGCTCATTACCTGGAGCACATGATGTTTAAAGGAACTGAAGACTTTGGTACTATGGATTTCGAAGCTGAAAAACCGTATCTGGATAGCATTGAGCACATGTTTCAATATTATTCCACATTAACAGATCCAGCCGAGCGAAAAGCCTATTATCAGCTCATTGATCAGGTTTCAAACGAGGCGGCCAAATATGCCATTCCGAATGAATACGACAAAATGGTAGCGACAATAGGTGCTACCGGCACAAATGCCTACACTGCTCCTGACAGAACTGTCTACGTCAATGATGTGCCTTCAAATGAACTTGATAGATATCTAGAACTTGAAGGAAATAGATTTAAGACAATCACCAATAGGCTTTTCCACACTGAGTTGGAAGCTGTATATGAAGAGAAAAATCGGTCATTGGACAATGATGGCCGTAAAATGTCGGAAGGAACATTGGCAGCTTTATTCAAAAATCACACCTATGGAACACAAACTTCCATTGGGACGATCGAACATCTCAAAAACCCATCAATTACTGCGATCAAAAGATTTTTCAATAAATATTACGCTCCAAACAACGTAGCAATATGTATCAGCGGTGATTTGGATTATGATAAAACAATGGCTACCATCTCAGAATATTTTGGTGATTGGAAACCAAATGAATCACTGACACCTTGGGAAGTTCCAAAGGAAGACCCAATTACAGAAACTCAAGCTTTGGAGGTCTTTGGACCGAGTTCTGAAAGCGTTTGGATCAGCTACAGGTTTGATGGGTTTGGTAGTGAAGAATTTAGATACATGTCATTGATCAGCATGATACTTAATAATGCAAGTGCGGGATTGATTGATTTAAATCTTGTACAACAGCAAAAAGTACTGGATGCTGGATGTGATCCTTGGGATTATAAAGATTATAGCATTCACAACTTCGACGGTACACCAAAGCAAAACCAATCATTGGAAGAGGTTAGAGACTTGCTTTTGGGTCAAATAGACTTATTGAAGAAAGGCGAATTTGAAGACTGGTTGATTCCTGCGGTAATCGCTGATTTCAAAAAAGGTCAAATGAAAGGTTTGGAAAACAACAGCTTTCGCGCGGACAATATGGTTATGGCTTTCACTACAGATATAAGTTGGTCAGAATACATCCAGGAACTTGACAAAATGGAGAAGATCACTAAGCAACAAGTAATGGACTTTGCCCAGAAGCATTACAAAGACAACTATGTGGTCGCGTATAAAAGAATTGGAGAAGATCCGAATAAGCAAAGTGTGGAAAAACCGCAGATCACCAAACTACAAGTGAATCGTGATGTGGTATCGGATTTTCAAAACAATCTGCTTTCCAAAGAAGTGGAAAAACTTAAACCTGTCTATGTGGATTATGAAAAAGACATCAACAAGACTGAAATAAAAGGAATTGAAGTTTTGTCCAAAGTGAATGAAGAAAATGAGCTTTTTAGTCTGATTTATCTATTGGATTTAGGGAACAATGAAAGTCCAAAACTGGCACAGGCTGTTCAGTATATGGAATTCATTGGTACAGATGCGCTCTCTTCTGAGGACTTTAAAAAAGAGCTGTATAAACTAGGTTGTGACTTCACCGTAAACAGCTCCAATGAAAGAACCTATGTAGTGCTTACAGGTTTAGATGAAAAGATGGAAGCTTCTACCACCCTTTTTGAACAACTATTTTTGAATCCAAAAGCAGATCAGGCGGCACTTGATAAATTGGTCGACAGAAAACTGCAAGCAAGAACAAATGCCAAGAAAAACAAACGACAGATACTTTGGGGTGGATTGGTCAATTATGCCCGATATGGCGCATCGAATCCTTTTACTAACAAGTTGACAAATGCAGAGCTCACCAATCTTGATGCATCTGAACTCATCGAGGAAATTAAAAAAATTCCATCCTTACCTCACAGAATTTTGTACTACGGCCCACGCACCGAAACAGAACTCGTGACATTTCTAAATGAATATCACAACATACCGGACAATTTCATTGATCCTCCTCAGAAAGTGGTGTTTGAAGAGTTAAATACTGATATCCCTAAGGCATATTGGGTAGATTATGACATGGCACAGAGTGAAATCGTGCTTCTGAGTGTTGGCGATAAATACGATGCTTCATTGGAGCCAAAAGTGGAGATGTTCAATGAATATTTTGCAGGAAGTATGAGCAGTATTGTCTTTCAAGAAATACGCGAAGCTCAAGGACTAGCTTACAGCGTTTTTTCTTCCTATTCTCAGCCACGCGATCCAAATAAGTCCGATTTCTTCTTTGCATATTTAGGTACTCAGGCGGATAAGCAACCTGAAGCTATGGAGGCTATGGTAAATCTGATCAATGAATTTCCTGAATCTGAAGCTGCATTTTCTTTAGCTAAGGATGCCATATTAAATAGAATTGAAAGCGAACGAGTAACTAGATCTGGAGCTATCTGGAGCTACATCAATGCCCAACAAGCCGGACTTGATTATGACATCAGAAAGGATATTTATGAGCAAGTCAAAACAATGACTTTTGAAGATTTGAAAGCTTTTCAGGAGGATTACATCAAAGGGAAAAAATTCACTACTGTTATGATTGGTTCGAAAGACAAAATTGATTTTGCAGACTTGAAGAAATATGGAGAAATTAAGGAATTGAGCCTCGAAGAAATATTTGGATACGAAGAAAGTGAAAATGTAAATCTTCAATAAACAATACTGATTTTCGGGTATTGCGACTGGTAGCAGTTCTCTCTAAATTTGATGAAACAACCATTTTCTTTCCAATCGTGTCTGAGAAATCGTAATAAAATCAAGATTATGAGAACTGCTACTTTCTTTTTTGCCTTTGCCGCCACCTTGCTTTTTGTAAACTGTGATCCAGAAAACTCGGAGGACATCAATCAAGATAGGATTAAAACACATTATTCCTTAATCTACAACGATAACAAAACGGAAACAGAAGCAGCGGCGAGCTTCACATTTGGATCTACACCATTGAGACTTACATCGCCAGCGACAGTCACCGTAGATGACGCATCCATGAAGCAAAGAGAGTTTTTAGGCATCATTGACTACACTAAAACTTTCAACGAGAAAAAAACACAAGCCACATTTGACTATACTGATCTTGATGGCCGCACTTTCACTAACACAGTCCTTATTCCCGCAACAATACGAATGCCTTCAAACTTATTGACATTTTCCAGATCACAGGATCAGATTATCACCTGGCAAGGAGATGCTATTGGCACTGATGAAGATGTTACTTTGGAAATCATCAAGGATGACAACTATTTCTCAACTTCAAAATCAAATAAAGGCAGTACCAATATACTGATCAATGCGAATGATCTGGGATCCAGCCTTCTTGGTGAAGTGAACATAAAAATCTCGAGAAGAAAGGTATCTGACATTCAAGATGCGCCTCGCAATGGAAAACTCACCGGCACATTCACATCCAAATCAATCAAGGTCACAATCACAGAATAGAGCCAATACGAGTTCAACTATTTTTCACAATCATGACACTTCCTTGCCAGTCGGCAATCTCGTGAATTGACTCGGGGATGGTAGCGATAAATTCACTGACAGCTTTTGGAATGCCGTCCCACGTATGATTGTAATCATGAATAATAATTACGCCACCAGCTGAAAGTTTAGGATAGAAATACTTCAATGCTGCTATCGTAGGTTGATAAAGATCAGCATCAAGATGTACAAAAGCATAATTTGTTTCCTTTAGATCATGGGCAGATTCAGGAAAATATCCCACATGAAAATGGACATTTTCATTGCCCCCAATATGCAATTTGACTTCATCCAAAACCGCATCAGAAAAATTATCCGGGCTGTATTTATCATCTTCACCTTTTTCAAATTTCAAATCCTTTTCATCAAAACCAGAGAATGTATCAAACAAATGCAGCGAACGTGATGGATCCATCGCGTGAATGACTTTTGCAGTATCGCCTTGATAGACGCCAAGCTCCGCAAAAGCACCTGAGATTTTTTGATTTTTAATTCTCTCAATCTGGAGCCAGAATGTATAAAATCTCACTTTGTCCCTGAATGTCCTTTCCAGCTTTTTGAGCTGAGCAGAAATCTCGCCTTTGTTGACTCCATTTTCCCAGTTGTAAGGCTTACTAATGCGATACGACCATTTGGACTCCACCACTTTGAATAGCAAAAAGAGGAAAACCAATCCAAGCAAAATACTTATCAGATGGATCAACTTCAAAGTGATGGCGACATTCATGTTTGTTAGAGATTTTAAGATTTAGACCGAAGTAAAATAAAAAATTATTATTGGTTCGGTGAAGGTAATTTTGCTGCAACTTAAATCAACATCCATTGAAAGACATTCACGGCAAAGCCATTCTTGATTATTACAAAGGCAATGAGGAATCATCACTTACGCTGCACAACAGTTATGGTGATCCTGAAGAAATGTCGACAGAGGTATTTTTTAGGGAAGAAATTGATTTCACCACCATCGAGCATTTGGCTTTGATAGAATGTGAAGGCAAAATTCTCGACCTGGGAGCTGGAGCGGGTGCACACAGTCTTGTTCTTCAGGATCGCGGACAAGAGGTTTATGCATTGGAAAATTCCCCGGGTTGTGCAGATGTCATGAAACAATCAGGTGTAGACAATGTCATCCTGCAGGATTACAGAAAACACAATGAAAAATACGATACAGTTTTGGTCTTAATGAATGGCCTGGGCCTTGCTGGCAATCTTAAAGGTGTACCGGCTTTCCTTAAAAAATGCCACGCCATGCTCCAACCAATGGGGCAGATCCTTGTTGATTCCTCGGATGTGAGTTATCTCTATGAAGACGGATTGGACAAGCCAAAAGGATATTATGGTGAGGTTAAATTCCAATATGAATTTAAGGGAGAAAAAGGTGATTGGTTTGATTGGGTGTATGTGGATCAAAATACCCTAACTGAGATCGTATTGAAAATGGGTTTGAAAATTGAAATCCTTCATACAGATGAAAACGATCAATACTTGGCAAAGATTTCGTGATAACCATCTGATTTTGCTAAATTGGTTTAACAAATGATCAGATTTAACATTTCCATACAACTTAAATCTATACTAGTCTTTCTAGGAATTACATCACTTATTTTCTCCTCATGTGAAGAGAATACAACAGAATCAGATCCCTGCGCTGACATTGCAGACTGCCGAATAAACATTGGAGAGATTTTCTTAGAGGCATATTCAGGCTCACCATCCACGGTCACTTTGAATGGTGAGACTCAAAATGGTTGGACAGATTTTAAAATAATCTGGACATGGGATGAATCTGTGATAGGCGGAACGTATGAACTCTCAGGTGTCCCAAAAGATGGGGAACTGGTTTGGGGTGCGAATAACTCAAATGGCGACTGGTACTTCAATGATCCATCTGGCGAAACCATAATGCTTGCGAATCTAGAACGGGCTGTTGTGTTTACATCATCCCAAAATTCAATGACTTTCAACATTGACAATGGTAATAGTTCAGCATTTAATGGAGAATGGGTGTTTACTTGGTAAACTTTATTTCTTACTAGACTTACGGCGGTATTTTGGCATTACATATTTCTGCGATACTGCCCACCAACAGCGAACATGGCATGGGTGATTTGACCGAGCGAACAGTACTTGGCCGTCTCCATCAATTGCTCAAAAGTATTCTCATTTTTCAAGGCAACTTCCTGAAGATTTTTTAACAATTCGCCCGACTTTGACCCTTTGAGTTTATGCAGTGACTGAAGATTTTTAATCTGGTTTTCTTTTTCTTCTTGTGTCGCTCGAATTACTTCACCGGGTAAAATGGTTGGCGAGCCTTTTGAAGAAAGAAAGGTATTTACACCAATGATTTCGAGATCTCCATTATGTTTCTTGGTTTCGTAGTATAGGCTTTCTTCCTGAATTTTACCACGCTGATACATCGACTCCATTGCTCCAAGCACTCCTCCCCTTTCATTGATCCGATCAAACTCTACCATCACAGCTTCCTCTACCAAATCAGTCAGCTCCTCTATGATGAATGATCCTTGCATCGGGTTTTCATTTTTCGTTAAACCCAATTCTTTATTGATAATCAGCTGAATGGCCATTGCACGCCTCACTGAATCTTCCGTTGGTGTGGTGATAGCTTCATCATAGGCGTTCGTATGTAGCGAATTGCAATTATCATAAATCGCATAAAGAGCCTGAAGTGTGGTTCTGATATCGTTGAAGTCGATCTCCTGTGCATGAAGCGAACGACCGGAAGTTTGAATATGGTACTTCAGTTTTTGTGAACGTTCATTTCCTCCATATTTCAATTTCATGGCTTTCGCCCAAATTCTTCTGGCTACACGACCAATCACGGCATATTCCGGATCTACACCATTGGAAAAAAAGAAACTTAGATTCGGTGCAAATTCATCAATATGCATACCGCGTGAA
>CAYGUA010000009.1:0-798 GCA_964353015.1 uncultured Marinoscillum sp.
GACCATTGTTGGTTACTACCAATGTAAATACTACATCGTCTCCTACATTTGGAGTGGTAGTGTTTACTGTCTTAACTATGCTGAGATCCGCTTTAAAGTCATCATTTTCAATGGTCCCAAATGCCTGATCAGAATCAGTAATTAATGGATTGGAAGCAGTCAAACTCACCGTAAACAGTTCATCATCCTCGACATCTCCATCTTCAACTGTAGAAACTGTAACAGTTTGTGTTTCACCAGCAGTACCAGCAAAATTTATTGTTTGAGTCGTGTTGTCATAGTCCGTTACATCAGTTGCGGTACTTCCTGAAAAACTGACATCAACTGAAAATGAAGAGGCAAAAGCATTATTTAAAGTAACAGTGAATATGAGATCATCACCTTCCAGTGCGGATACATTTTCAATAGTTACACTGGTCGCATCATCATCATTGATTGTTCCGGTTGCGGTATCGCTATCATTAACAAGGGTGTTTTGAGAAGTGATAGTAACAGTGAAATTTTCACTAGGTTCAGCAATTGCATCATTATTGGTAGCAACCGTGAAAGTTTGAGTCTCACCAGCATTACCAGCAAAAGATTCAACCAATGCCGTACTTGTATAGTCTGTTCCAGAACCTGTTGCAGTAACATCAGTAAAGGTGATATCGACATCAAAACCTGATTGAACTGCATTGTCCAGAGTAATTGTAAAAGTAAATATCCCTCCTTCTGTTACTGAAGCATCATCTATGGTTAATGCTGCAGTATCACTGTCTAATATGTTTGCTGTAGCATTGTCTGGACTTACTATTGAAT
>CAYGUA010000009.1:898-75760 GCA_964353015.1 uncultured Marinoscillum sp.
GATTGTCTATCGATACGGTGAAGGTCATCGTACTGCCTTCTGTTGCACTTGCATCTCCAATGCTTACTACCGGAGCAGTATCACTGTCTAATATGTTTGCTGTAGCATTGTCTGGACTTACTATTGAATAGGTTCCTGAACTGATCGTCGCAATTAAGGTCTCTGTGCCTTCAAATACTCCATCGGCGATCGGGTCAAGACTGAAGTCTTCTTCTGATAAACCTGTAGATACACTCACCACCGTTGGGAAGCTGCCTGTAACATCGCCTTCTACCGCCGTACCACTGAAGGAAACTCCTACTGATATTGGTGAGCCTGTAACGTTGGTGAGCGTCGTGCCTGAGCCGTCTTCTAAACTCAATGTGTAGGTCACATCCTGACCTCCTTCGGTTCCGTTGTTCTTCGTTACTATTTTTACCTCTGTCGCTGATCCATCGTCTGCATCGTCAATCGTTCCTGTGCCTGTATCACTGGTCGTTACTCCGCTGTTGCCACTGCTTACTGAAACACTCGCCGTGAACGTCTCATCACCTTCTATTAAATTATCTCCTGCTGTGGATACTGTCACCGTCTGGCTTGTGGTGGTTCCGCCTGGAATGGTAACCTGTTGGGTAGTACTTGTATAATCTGTGCCTCCTCCTGTGGCTGTGCCACCACCAAAGCTTACATCTAATACCAAATCCCCTTGTACCGGATTGTCTATCGATACGGTGAAGGTCATCGTACTGCCTTCTGTTGCACTTGCATCATCTATGGTCACACTTGCTGTGTCATTGTCGGTGATCGTAACTGTTGCACTACCAGGTGCGCCAACAGTAACCTTCGATGGAACATTGGAACTTACCAGAGTTACAACAATAGTTTCACTATTCTCAACCAATCCATCATTTAAAATGATCACAGGAATGGTAGCGGAACTTTGTCCATCTGGAATTGCAACCGTTCCAGATAAGGCTGTGTAGTCATTGCCTGCTCCCGGAGTTGCAGTTCCTGTAATATTATATGTTACATTAATCGTACTGCCCGTATTGTTTGTTTTGTTCAATGAAACTGTGAATTCACCATTATCTGTTGGGGTCTCATTTCCTGTGGCATCACTAGCACTTATAGTAACAGAAGCAACATCATCATCTGTAATAGTACCTGTTGCCGATGGTGTATTTAATGATACACCAGTTGGAAGACCAGAAGCAGATAAAGTAATTTCCACAGATTCTGTCGATTCTAAATTTGTATCTTCAATAACCGGCACAGAAATAGTCGCACTTGAAGCTCCGTTAGGAATAACAACTGAAGTTGTGGAATTTGTATAGTCAGAACCACCTGTTGCCGAACCACCAGAGAATGAATAATTAACAGTGATATCGGATCCAGAATTATTCACCTTATCCAATGTTACTGTGTAGGTAATATTAGTAGGAGAACCAGAACCATTTTCAGAACCATTTCCAGCTACTGTGATATCTAAATTTGCCGATTGAGTTATTGTGGCATCAACATCATTGGTAGATGGACAACCCCCAACACTCAAGACGATATTATTGTAATCTCCCGCTGTTAAACCAGTTATAGTGACTGCACCAGATTCAATGTTTACATTATTAAAAGATCCTGATGCATATGAAAGATTATATGTTCCATCCGGAACATCTGTAAATGATAAAGTTATGGATCCATCCGAACCACCAAAAGTTGATGGGCTAGCTACACTAACAAGATTTATTTCGGGAATTGGCGTAATCGTCACTGTAGCGGTTGCTGCGTTACCAGTACCTAAGCATCCGTTTGAATCTGTTACACTCGTAATGGTATAAGCTGTTGTAGTAGCTGGGGTAACTGGAATAGCATCCCCACTTGCATAATTGTTAAGCGTCAATCCTGTATTAAGAACAACCGTATAAGGACCTGTTCCCCCTGTAATCGCTACTGCGAGATTAGCTGTTTCTCCTTCGCAAATTGATGTAGCACCACTAATCGTAGCAGCTGTTGATCCTTGATTAACGGTAACTACTGCTGGTGTTGGTGATATACCCGTTCCAGAACATCCATTGGCATCCGAAACTGATAAAACTGTATAACTTTTTGAAACCAAAGGAGTAACATTGATTGGGGAGCCGCTCACATAATTATTGACTACTGTACCATCACTTAAAAGTAAACTGTATGGACTAGATCCTCCTGTAATTGTTACTACCAAATCCGTAGAGCTTCCTTTACAAATTGATGCAGTTCCTGCAATTGATGCAGCGGAGGAAGGAGAGTTTATAGTGAAAGTATCATTTGAACCAACAATGGTTTTGTCACATACTCCGGTAAGATTCAAGGTGTGTGCACCCGAAGAAATCCCTGAAACAGTGAAACTTGCGGCACCAGAAACGATTGAAACAGCGTTAGCAGTTTGTGCCCCTCCGCCATCTATATTATAGGTTAAGTCATAAGTTCCGTCAGGTAAGTTCGAAGCTCCTGAAACACTTACTGTAATGTCTTCACCCGAGCATTCATCTGCAATCAAAATTGTAGGTGTAACCGTATCATTATCCGAAATTGTGGCGGTAGCAGTTGATGGTGAGCCAATAGTAACAGCGGAAGTACCTAATAGAGTTAGGATAACAGATTCATCAGAGCATTCTGCCAAAAGATCATCCGTCACAAATACATTTATCGTACGTTGATCCTGATTATTTCCGATTGTCGTGGTACCATTTAATGTATTATAATCCGTACCGTTTATCGCAGATCCAGCTATTGAATACCTCACATTTATTACAGATCCAGTAGTATTATTTACTTGAAGACCACTTCCTCTATTGAACAATTGAATAAAAAATCTTGGGTTTGTCCCACCTTCAGCCCCATCTCTATTTTTGACAATCCTCAATTCATAAGTTCCATCTACAATTGTGATAGTTAATCTCCCAGTATCAGTACCCGTGGCATCTGAAAGCACATAATCAAACTCGTCAACAGCCGAAGCACCAGCTGCAAGATTTAGTGGTGCTGTCAGTGTATATGTGTATGTTCCATCATTGTTCCAAACAATAGTTCCATACTGACCTAAAACAGAGGTACCAGGATCATTTGAAGTGTTGGCTGGTATACTAACCGAAGATATTGAGGCTACATTCAAGTTATCTCCATCTACATCTGTATCATTAGAAATTAATGTTCCAGATCCGTTAGTTTCATTTATGGATGTCCCATTTTCAAGAATTTGATTTGAGTCATCAAAAGCAACTGGATTATCATTTGTGCCAGTTATGGTTATTTTTAATGTTTCCGAATCCGTTCCACCGTTTCCATCACTCACTGTATAAGTGAATGTTTCAACTACGGTTTCACCAAAAGCCAAACTATTAACGGCACTATTATTTAAAGTATAAGTATAGGTTCCATCAGCTGCCCAATTCAAGGTGCCATAACTACCTATAACATCAGTTGCAGGATTTGAAATTCCATTGATAAGTGTCACAGTCAATGGATCATTGTCAGCATCACTGTCGTTGGCTAAAAGCGATCCACTTCCGTTGGTTTCATTGATTGATCCTGCTCCTTCTGTTGTAGTATTGGTATCACTATGAGCTATAGGGTTATCATTTTGACTTGTGATACCAATGAATGATATGGCTGTATTACTGGCATTTTCGCTATCATAAACAGTCACATTTATCTGACGAGTGGTCTGATTTGGATTGGCACTTGAGTTGTTGTAAACAATCTGTTCTATCGCAGCTTCATAACTCGAAATAGCAGCTAAACCTGATAGCACAAGTTGTCCATCATTATTATTATATACATCTATTATACTAATACCCGGAGGTAGCGTACCCAATACACTCAGTGATTCGGCAGTTCCATCAAGTCGATTGGTCAAGACTAAAACTGCTTTTGTGATTTTTACATCATTCAGATCAGTGATATCTGTATCAGTATCAGAAATCTTTACATTGATATCTCCCTCGGCAAATGTGGTTGTAAAGTTTGCATCAGCGAGATTGCTTGCATCAAGATCTAAATAAGGAACACATTGATCACAAGTAGCACTTTGAGCGTTAAACGTTCCCGCTACTTTTTCAGATAATGTATAATTAATGTTTCCAGACTCAGTAAAGGTTTCTATCCTATTGGCTAGACCATTGGCACCATAAGGTCCAGCAACAATTCCTCCTGTCAGAACAACCTGACCATGACCAGACTCATCAGCATCCGAACAGTTATCACCATCAGAGTTATAATCCTTATGACTTGGGATATTATCACCATCAGGATCATAAAGTACATTTATGGTCACGCAAACTCCACTTCCATTGTCGATACATCCACTACTGAAGTTTACATCTGATGCATCCTGATAGTTTGCGATACCATCACCATCTTCATCTCCACTTGGATCAAACCCACCTGGCAAACAGGCAAATCCCCCATCTTGACAGAATTCCTTTGAATCCGGAATTCCATCATTGTCATCATCCAAATCATTAATGTCTTTTACACCATCATTGTCAAAATCATCACCTGGACTAACCACGATATTGGTTGTAGCTGTATTGCTGTTGTCTTCACCATCAGATAACACGAATGTTATATTGCGGTCTGCCACGTCTGGGCCAACACCAGTATTTTCATACAAGATCAACTGAATTGCTTGCTGATATGCTGCTTGTGTTCCTGTTCCGCTGATTACCAATTGACCATCTGCATTGTCATAAGCGTCCGAAACTGTGAGCCCGCCAGGGAGAGCTCCAGATAAAGTCAATGATTCAAAAGCACCATCCGGTCTATTGGTTAAGATCACAGTTAAGCTTTCGATATTATCACTTAAATCACCATCAACTATCGAAACATCGGTATCTGCAACTGGTACAGCAGCACCGCCTTCCTGAAAAGAAGTGTAATAATCAAATGCAGTTGCTCCAGAGCTGTTATCTCCATCCAAATCTATTGTCGGTGGATCATTAACAGGTGTGATATTAATGGTAACTGTAGCTATAGAGGATTCTCCGCTTGGATCAGTTATTCGATATGTAAAAGAGTCAATAAAATTTTCCGATCCGTCATGTGTGTAAACAAAAGTGCCATTCGGATTAAGAATAAATGTTGTTCCATTATAGGAAGGACCAGAAACCAATTGAACTGTTAATGGATCATTGTCAGCATCACTGTCATTGACTACCACACCATCATCTGCAGGATTTCCGCCAGTAGTTGTACCAGTGGCATCATTTGCAGTCAAAGTTCCCCCTTCTAAGATTATATAAGCATCATCATTAGCAACAGGTATGTCATTGATTGACAATACTTTGAAAGTGATTGTGTCCCTTTGTGCAGAAAATTCTGTTTCCGCATGTCCAGAATTATCTTTTACTTGAAATACAAATTTGGCATATGGATTACCATTTTCATCTGCTCCTGGAGTGAATGTAAAAAGCGTTTTATTGGTGTATTCAGTGTCAATAACTGAAGCTACACCATTATAAAATAAAGTACCAGAAGTTGGTAATTCTCTGATTATTACGGATTCAAAAGCATCTCCATCCGCATCTTCAAATGAAAAATCCACGTCATTGAAATCAAAACTTTCATCCTCGTTTATTACTATCGTTTTACTAGCACTTGTAGGAGTTGTTTGAGGATCAGAATAATTATTAAAGAAACATGCGTTTGCGAGGTTAAACTCAACAACACGGTCAGGATCATTTCCTCCTTGACCGCTAAATTGTTTAGATCCACCACGAACTTCAAATGTTGACACATTTTTGAAAACGGCATAAACAGTATGCAAAGGCTCATCGATGGAACCAGGGGTAACATCATTGTTATTAGACGAAGTGAAGGTTGTAAAATTATTTTCAAATGCCCTATTAAGATTATTGATATTTTCAATTGTGATTCCCGGACTATCCTTTACACCGATAAAATCTCTTGTACCTACAGTTCCATCAATATCTCCACCAACTATCGAAACATCCGCCAATGGAACTGGAGTTGTTGTGCCTGTTGTCACGACTGTGATTTTCAGGTCTATGTACATATCATTTGCCGAATTAGTGGCGGTTAGGAATGGACGAAGCGTTTCTATGTTACCAGTATCATCGTCAATATCATCCATTGTTGCATTTACTAATCCTGTGATTTCAACAAGAGCATCAAGACCCGTAGAAACATTACTAAATCGATAAATATCCCCTATGGTACCTGCCGGATTTACTATTATAGTTGGATTTCTAAAATCAAGAAGTGTAAAATTTCCACAACCAATTTTAATCGTTGAGTTTGCAGCTACGCTATTTAAGCTACCATCATTGACTGTGACAGTAATCACTCTGTCTGTTTGGTCAGGATCTACGGCAATGTTTTTGTATTTAATGATTCTGAGAATATTCTCATAGTCATCAATATCGGCCGTTCCAGTCAACTCTAGGATTCCGTCAGCATTGGAATATGGGTTTGAAATTGTGACACCTGGAGGTAAAGTTCCATCTACATAAAGGGATTCGTTGATTCCATCAGGTCTGTTAGTCAACGTAATAGTGACAGACTCCATTTGAGTATCTGTAGCGTCAGTTATTTTTACATCATTATCAACGATGATTGTTCCGGCGGTGGCATCCAACACAGACTGAGTCAAATCATTACCCGCAGTACCCGAATCATTATTATTGTCAAGATCTATGTTCGGCGCAGTATTACCAGAAACTGTGATCGTCACTGTACCTTGATTTGAAACACCGCCCACATTGTCCTCTACGGTATAAAAAATGGTCGCACTACCTGTGTATCCTGTATCTGGCGTGAAAGTAAGATTTGCCTCTTCATCAATAGAAAATGTACCTACTCCGGCGATCACCAAAGGCTCATTCAATCCACCAATATTTAAAGCATTTGATGGATCGATAAGTTGAACCGTGGTGACAGTTATGCTACCATCAACATCTGTATCATTATTTGTTATTGGTGAAAGTGTAACTTCAGTGTCTTGATTCGTTGTTCCAGAATCATCTACAGCCACAGGTAAATCATTTACTTCTTCTACAATGACTGGCACGATTACATTGCCCACAGATTCAAAACCTTCATCATCTTTAGCTACAATTTCGAAGGCAGATAAAGTACCACTTTGATTAGCAGGTGGAGTCCAAAAAGCTTTCAAACCAAGCTCAATTACATCATTTGTTCCCGGTGCGTATGGAGTTGCACTGACTGGATCGGTTCCAATTCTTAATGTACCAAGACTAATCGCTTTTACAACAAAAGCAACTACTTCTCCATCTGCATCTGATTCGTCACCATTATCTGATATTTCCAGAAAATCAATTTCAACTTCAGTTTCTTCTAATGTGGTTTCAACTGGACCGATTGCCGTTAATATTGGCGGGAATTTAATCCCCATGGTCGTAGTTGCAGTGTTGCTGTTTGATGAACCATCATTTACAACAAGCGTAATGATCCTATCCTCGTTATTGGGATTAACTGATACATTTTGATAAACTATTTGCTTCAAAGCTGTCTCAAAATCAGCAAGAGAAGCCGGACCTGTGATAGTAAGAATTCCATCGGTATTACTATATGCATCAGTAATTGTGATTCCAACTGGTAAGGTACCGCTGATGCCCAATGTCTCATTTGAGCCATTGAAGCGGTTTGTCAATGTAACAGTTATACTTGTTATATTGGCCCCAACAGTGGAAATAAAACCATCTAAATCCGCTACTGATGAAGCAGCACCAGATTTCAGGAATACAGTTGAAAAATCAAACCCAGGCTCTGAGCCATCCAAGTCTACTTCAGTAGGACACGATGTAAATACGGTATTATTAATATAATCAGAACTAACAGATGCGGAATAGGTGATTCCTAATACTACACCTGTAGTCGAATCAAAAGTCTCTGTTCCCATTCCCGGCACGCCATCATTGTCACCATCTGTAAGTCCAATTTCTTTGGTATCTACACAACCATCACCATCTGAATCAGAGGATAAAAAATTAGGATTTCCAGCTCCATCCGTATCAACAATTGTGTAATTAATCGTACCATTATCTATGGCTGTTTCTACTGAATTTGCAAGTCCATTAGAACCTACACTTGTTGTAATTCTTCCAGCAGCAAATGTAGCAGCATGACCAGCTTCTATCACATCATAAATTCCATCATTGTCTGAATCTAGGTCAGAATAGTTAGGAATTCCATCAAGATCGAAATCAAAATTATCATTTACCTGATCACCATTCGAATCAATGTATCCAGCAATTGCTGGATCCCGAAAATCTATTATACCATTAATATTTGCATCAACCGAAGGATCAATTCCTCCACTTTCGTCAATATCCAGTATTCCATCATTGTCATCATCCAAATCAGAATTGTCCGCGATACCATCTCCGTCTAAATCAGGAACCGAGTAAAAAATCATTCTTACAGTACCAGTAATACCTAATTCGTTCTCCATTGTTACATAAACTGTATCTGCACGATTCGTAAATGGCGCTGAAGTATAATCTAGCTTAGTCGGATCCGCGTTTATACTTACCGAAGCTCCAGTACTAGTTGACCCAAGCGTCACATTAGTTATAAAATGTGTCGATCCACAACTCTCAAACTCAAGTTGCTTGGTAGCTCCATTCCCAGCAACTAGCGTATCAGCTATATATATCGGTGTAGGCAGACCAAACTCAGGATACAATGCCCTCACTGATGCATCATAGCCCGATAAAAATCCGTAGGTTCCAGAAGGACCATTTGCCACAATAATTCCCATCTGAAAGAAGTCTTGGGCTTCAATAATGTTGTCTGTTTGTATTTCAGAATCTGGAATCGTAAAAGAAACTAAATCAGGTCTTCCTGGCACTGGACTCTTAGTAAGCGGTATGCTTGTTA
This sequence comes from uncultured Marinoscillum sp., assembly GCA_964353015.1. Lineage (GTDB taxonomy): Bacteria > Bacteroidota > Bacteroidia > Cytophagales > Cyclobacteriaceae > JAMZMI01. The sequence continues at coordinate 9,773 of CAYGUA010000009.1, forward strand.
CAATATTGACACCATTCAAAGTGAAGTCATCTGCTTGGGTAGCTGACATAGCCACATTAACGGTGTTTGTCATACCCACTCCGAATCGAGTAAATTGAATAGACGTACTTCCAGTACAAAACTTTGAGGGCAAAACCGCCATTCCTACTTCTTCATTTGGTCCCCTACCTGATACATGATAGACGTAAGCATCATTACTTGTTTGGATAAAGTGTGGTGTTCCTAGCGATCCTGTTAAAGTGAATTCTGTACTTTCCCCTTTTTGCAAAGTCACAGAAGGGGCAGCTCCATCATAAGAGACTGTCGTATTATCATACGCTGCGATAATCACGGCATAATCAACATCTACATTTGTGGCCCCACCACGTACCAAAACATATTCGTCTCCTAATTGATTAAACGGGATCACCTGATCAATACCTGCATCCGCAGGACCAACACCTGCCCCACGTACATGCTGACTTCCTGCGGTCACCACAATATTCTTATCTGAGGTGACATGTGCCCCTGATATTACGTCAGTGAGGTTGTTGTCAAATCTTGTTCGAATCAAGTAACTCTCGTATTTATCCAGATTTACAGTGACTGAATTGACATCACCTGTACTATTCTCTAGCAAGGCAGTTGTACCTGGGAGATCAATGGTTACGTTGTTATTATCAAACATCGACATTACCGAAATGAAATGGACATCATTGTCGCCGTAACTAGTTTCTTGCAATCGTGTCTGAGAACCTGCATAAAATTCAGTTCCCAGACTAAATCTACCTTTCAGTGTGACAATTGCTTGATTATTAGATCCAACTAATCTATAAACCGCCTGAATAGGATAATCGGAGGTGATTATTAATCCTTTGTCTGTCAGTGGCGTATTGATTTCATCCGATTGATCGACCCCTTCGAAAGTAGTGCCACTACCTGTAGTAAGAGGTATTGTTACGGGGTTTCCTTTGACTACATTAAATACCGGAATATATAAACTTCCATTTGGGAGTCTGACACTTACCTCAGATGTTGGGTATGCTGTTGTAATTACAAGTTCTGTAGGTCCATTTTCTCCGGAACGGCTTCCTGCTAAAGGGGACTGTGGATTCCAGATTGGTGGTAAATAATATTCAATATCGTATTGCGCATTTGCGAAAAATGAGAAAAAGAAAACAGCGGTAAGTACCAGAAATGATTTTAAACTTATCATGGACTTTTTATAGAGCTTGGTAATAGAGATATGGGAAGTAATGGGAGAAAAGTCAGTAGGATTGAATCTTGCGATATTTCCATTGAACAAATTCTGATGTGTTTTAGGAGATTTCATAGACTTTTCTGAAATTCATTGTGATTTGATCCTGTGAAGAAAAATATCCTATTGTTTTCTCTTTTCGTCAGACCGACTTTAAAATTATTAAGTGTTGGGGCGTAACACCAGATTATATCCAGGAGCTTATTTAGCTCTGAATTAAAAAAGAACCACAGAGAAAAGAATTTTTTTCTTGATTTATTTAAATCACATTTATGCGATGTAATTATCATTTCATACAGATTTCTTGTCTAAAGCTCTTAAACTCAAAAATATCTTAAAAAAACATCAAATTATACAAGCTTTTAGAATATTAGATGAACTGCGCTTTAGCTACGATAAACATCTCATAAATGGATTTTTTTAGATCCAATTTTTGCTTCAAAACGAATCCAAATTATCAGTTACCACAATTTGGGTTTCCAAAATTATTCAAATAGTGATAATGAATTTCCCATGATAATAACAGAAACCCCAGCTACAGCAATATTCCTAATCTAAATTCAAAAATACCATTGGAATGTACTGATCAAAATAGACCTTAAGGTCTATATTTGATCACATGAGGTAGGATTTGATTCAATATTGTCTAAGAAGTAAATATTTGTCGAGATATTTAATTTCTTATTCAACCCAAGAAATGAATCCATTTGCCTGCTACAATTTGACCAACTACTTTTTTAATCATAACACCCCAAAAAGAAGTCTCAAAATCTGTGATTTTTATGCTTGGGTTTCCATATTTATGGTCGTTAGTGGGCTTCTCCCAAATTCAAGTAAAGCAGACTCTTTTTCCCTAATTAATTCTCTGGGTTTAAAGAATAAAACAGAACAAGTTGAGGACTTGATTTTGATGAATAAATTGGATTCAGCCGAGCTGATTTTAAGCTCTATACCGTCTTCTGCATATTTATTAATATTAGACAAAATCATAAAGAAGGAAAATCCTGATTACATGGATTTTTATCTTTTTGTTGAGTCAATTTTAAGCAGAGAAACAGCTCAATATGAGTTGCTTTCAAAGTTCATTGACACAAGGGTTTTTATGCCTGAAGAATCCTTGGAAATCAACATGAATTATGTGAAAATTAAGCGTTTGCAAGCACTCGCATTAAGAGATGAACTCCTTGATTTAGCAGAATCGTCTAAAAAGAATGAAGAACTCGAGAAATATATTGCCAGGTTCAATCCAGAACAAAATGATGTAAAACGTGCTAGGATTTTAGCAAGTACGCACGATATTGTAATGGCTCAAATACAGCAGAATCTGGAAAAAGGAAAAGCTTTATGTTACGAAAATGAGGTCATATCTAAACAGCTCAATGACACTAGTTTATTAATACTTTCTCTTTACCATTTAACCGACTTCCTACTCTATGAAAACAAATTGGATGAATATATCCAAATAAGCGAGCAATGCTATGAACTGGATTCAGGCAGATCGGTTAAAAGCGACTATCACATTGGCAACTTAATGCATTTGATAAATGCCTATATATTCAAAGGGGGCTATAAATCAAGAGTGTCTAGTTTACTAAAGGAGCTTTATGATTCACCCAAAGGCAAGAAAAACAGTTACTCTCTGTATGCACAATTTCTCTCTACACTTCCCGTAGATGATGCCATCACAAAACAAATACTTCAAATGTTTGGGGTGAATACAGTTTATGAGTTTTGTGAACTTATTGCTCATGAGGCAGAGAAAAAACTTAATCTTAATGAACTATTTCATGTGATTAACGAAAGTTCTAAAGCCCTGGTTAACGCTGGATTTTATGAAGAAGCCATTGTATACAGCAACCAAGCAAATATTATCACAAGAAAAATTTATACCGAAGAACTTGCACAAAATTTAGCTGAGTATGAAACGAATCTAGTTTTGATGGAGAAGGAATTGGAAATAGAGCACGAACGCGAAAAAACTTCCCTTTACATAATAATATCATCCTTGACAGGTATTGTCCTACTTATAACACTCATTGGACTAATTATGAATAATTCCCGGGCTAGAACTCTTAAAGCCAAAAACAGTGAAATAGAATTTCAAAGAAGAGAACTGGAAAAAAAAGATAAAGAAAAGGAAACCCTACTTAAAGAGCTACAGCATAGGGTGAAAAACAATTTTCAAATCATATTGAATCTGCTGGATATGCAAATTATGGATCTTGAGGATACACAGGCCATTGCACCATTGAGGGAAGGAACCAATCGTATCAAGTCAATGGCTTTTATTCATCAATTATTCATGGCTAATGAAAATGAAGATATTGAGATTAGGCGATATATTGAAAAACTCGTTTCCGAGATTTCTAACTCTTTCAAGCTAGAAAATCCGCCCCTTGTAAATATTGAGGTTGAAGATATCATTCTAGATATGGATACCGCCATTCCTCTTGGTTTGATTCTCAACGAACTTGTCACAAATGCCTTTAAATACGGGTTTTCAGTGGATGAGAAGCTACTGAGCATCTATCTAAAGTCTACAGAAATCAAAGGAAACTACACTCTTTGCATTACTGATAATGGCCAAGGTTTTCCCAAAGATTTTGACATAAAAAATGGTCATAGTCTTGGTTTAAGGCTAGTGACAAGGCTCTCGAAACAACTTCATGGAACCATAGAAATCAAGCAAACCAAAAACTGTATGGTTACAGTTTATTTTAAGAACAGAGAAGGACGCGAGTTGGAAAATATTTAATCATACGTTTTGATTGATCCAATCTTGATTTTCCATCACCCATTTCAATAAAGAATGTGTACCGCCTTTCAAATCAAGCTTGGAGCATATGTTATGACGATGATTCTTCACGGTACTTTGACTTACAAAAAGTTTCTCAGCAATTTCCTTTGTCGATAGATTTTCAGCAATTAAGCCAAGAACAATTTTTTCAGAACTCGTCAAATTCCCTGCTCCATCTTGCTCAACTACTGCAGCACTGACTTTTCTGAAATTTCTAGCGTTGTTCATAGCTATTTCAATAGCAGTGAAAACATCCGCAGATTCATATGGTTTAACCAGATATCCGTAAGGATTTACCTCCTTAGCCAGATCAAGTGTGTTATTATCAGAATATGCTGTGAGAAAAATAAAAGGGATGTTCAGTTTTTGATTGATAATCCTGGCCAAATCGATTCCAGTCTTTGAGCTTTTAAGATTTACATCTAAAATAACCAGATCAATATTTTCTTGCTCAAAGCAGATTATAGCCTCTTGATATGAAAGAGCAGGTTCCAGAGGATTGTAACCCAATGTCTTTAATGTAAGACATAAGTTATCCGCTATGATAACCTCATCTTCCACCACCAAAATTTTCAACGCAACTTTACTTTTCACAGATTTTGTTTAGCCTTCAATAATCTCTCAAATCAATGCAAGTAAAGTAAAAATTTACTTCTAAAAGTAATAAAGACGTTCGTTGAACCACCGTAATAACAGGATCAAAAAATGCTTTGAAGTGGGATTGAATAATCTCTCTGAATAACAGGAAAAAACAGACAATAAAAAAGCCTCTCCAATTGGGAGAGGCTTCAACCTTCAAGTAGTATTTTTTAGAATTTATTTTACTTTATCCACGATAGCTTTGAAAGCTTCAGGATGATTCATGGCTAGATCTGCCAAAGACTTTCTATTGATATCAATATTGGCCTTTTTAAGCAAACCCATGAATTGTGAATATGATAAATCATATTCTCTTACACCAGCATTGATACGCTGAATCCAAAGTGCTCTAAATTCTCTTTTCTTAGCTTTTCTATCTCTGTATGCATATTGCATACCTTTTTCAATTGCATTTTTAGCAACTGTCCAAACATTTTTTCTTCTACCAAAGTACCCTTTGGCCTGCTTCATCGCCTCCTTTCGGCGAGTTCTTGAAGCAACATGATTTACTGATCTTGGCATTTCTTTTTAATTTTTGACAACTGGCGTTTGATTTTCAAAACTTTAACTAACCAGCAATCGGGTTGAATAATGGAACCTGTATTAGATGTGAAGCATGTGTTTCACATTGGCTAAGTCACTTTTGTGAACCAAAGTAGCATGCGTAAGATTACGCTTCTGCTTTGTTTCTTTTTTTGTCAAAATGTGACTTTTGAAAGCGTGCTTTCTTTTGATTTTTCCTGTACCAGTTAATTTGAATCTCTTCTTGGCACTGGAATTAGTTTTTACTTTTGGCATTTCGCTACTAATTTATTTTTTTCTTACTACTTGTTGGTTTCGGTGCTAAAATGATTGACATCCGTTTTCCCTCCAACTTTGGTAACAATTCTACCTTACCAATATCCTCAAGTGCTTGAGCAAATTTTAAAAGTAAAATCTCACCTCTGTCTTTGAAAACAATCGTACGTCCCACAAAATGAACATAGGCTTTAACCTTTGCTCCTTCTTCCAAAAACTTCTTAGCGTGATTTAATTTAAAATTAAAATCATGATCATCCGTATTGGGTCCAAACCGAATTTCTTTAACTACTGTTTTCTGAGCCTTTGCTTTAATCTCTTTCTGCTTTTTCTTTTGCTCGTATTTGAACTTCGAATAATCAGTGATTTTGCAAACGGGAGGCACTGCTGTTGGAGAAATTTCAACAAGGTCTAAACCTTGTTCTTGTGCCAATTTAATGGCTTTGCTAAGGGGATATACATCCACTTCAACATTTTCACCAACCACTCGAACCTCACGAGCAGTAATTTTGTCATTCACTTTGTAGGGCTCTTCGACGCGACCCCTAAACGGTTTTTTGTATGGCCTACTAATAGTTTTTTATCTTTTGGATGAAACAATTTTCAAACGAAACGCAAATATCGACATTATTTTCACATTATCGAAACCTGACTATTTAATTATTTATTTGCGCTTCGATCGATTCTTTAAAGTTTGCAACAAATTCGTTAATCTTGAGACTTCCCTGATCACCATGTCCATGCTTCCTGATCGACACTGTGCCTTCTACACTTTCCTTGTCACCTACGATTAACATATAAGGTATTTTCTTTACTTCTGCATCTCGAATCTTCTTTCCGATCTTCTCATCCCTCTGATCCAGTACGCCGGTAATGTTATGCTCCTGAAGCTCACTCAAGACAGACTTTGCATAGTCATGATATTTTTCAGAAATAGGCAAAATAGCCACTTGCTCAGGGGCAAGCCACAATGGGAAATTACCAGCCGTGCTTTCAATGAGAATGGCAATAAACCGCTCCATTGAGCCAAATGGTGCTCTGTGGATCATTACAGGTCTGTGTTTGAGATTATCGTTACCGATATACTCAAGTTCAAATCGCTGTGGTAGATTGTAATCTACCTGAATCGTTCCTAGTTGCCAGCTTCTTCCAAGCGCATCTTTCACCATGAAATCTAGCTTGGGTCCGTAGAATGCAGCTTCTCCGGTTTTCACCACAGTTTTTAAGCCTTTGGCATTTGCAACCTCAGTAATCTCACTTTCAGCCCGATCCCAATCTTCATCTTTTCCAATGTATTTCTCTGGTTTCTCAGGATCTCGCAGGGAAATTTGAGCCGTGAAATCAGCAAATCCAAGTGCGCTAAACACGTATAAAACCAAATCGATGACTTTTGCAAACTCATCTTTAACTTGATCAGCCCTACAAAATATATGTGCGTCATCCTGAGTAAATCCCCTTACTCTTGTCAATCCATGTAGCTCGCCACTTTGCTCATATCGGTAAACAGTACCAAATTCAGCAAAACGAACGGGAAGTTCCTTGTAGGATCTTGGTTTTGATTTATAAATTTCACAGTGATGAGGACAGTTCATTGGTTTTAGCAAAAACTCTTCATCTTCGGCTGGTGTATGTATCGGCTGAAAAGAATCAGCTCCATATTTGGCGTAATGTCCTGAAGTGACATACAGTTCCTTACTTCCAATATGCGGGGTAACTACCTGTTCGTAACCAGCCTTTACCTGAGCTTTTTTCAAAAAATTCTCTAGTCTTTCTCTGAGTATCGCCCCTTTTGGCAACCACAATGGCAAACCTTTCCCAACTTTCTCAGAAAAAGTAAAAAGCTCTAGTTCCTTTCCTATTTTTCTATGGTCTCTCTTTTTGGCCTCTTCCAAAAATTCAAGATATTCTGTCAATTCTTTTTGCTTCGGAAAAGTAATGCCGTACAATCTTGTAAGTTGCTTTCTCTTTTCGTCTCCCCTCCAATAAGCACCAGCCACACTCAATATTTTGGCTGCTTTTATAAAGCCTGTATTAGGAATATGTGGCCCACGACACAAATCAGTGAAGTTTCCTTGGGTATAAAAAGTGATGGTACCGTCTTCAAGATCTTTTATAAGCTCGAGCTTATATTCGTCACCTTTTTTGGTGAAGTAATCGAATGCATCAGTTTTGCTTATTTCTTGTCTTGAATATTCGTTTTTCTGACGAGCTAACTCAAGCATTTTATCCTCAATGAGTTTAAGATTATCCGAATCGAAATCCTGATCACCAAAATCTACATCGTAGTAAAATCCATTATCTATAGCTGGCCCAATGCCCAATTTCACACCAGGATATAAAGCCTCCAACGCCTCTGCCATAAGGTGAGCAGATGAATGCCACATGGTTGATTTTCCTTCCTGATCATTCCACGTCAACAAGCTCAAGGTACTATCTTCCGTAATAGGTCTGAAAGAATCAGTCACTACTCCATTGATTTTTGCGGCCAATACATTTCTTGCTAATCCTTCACTGATGCTTAATGCAACATCAAGGGCTGTTGATCCATTTGGATATGCTCTCACACTGCCATCCGGCAAAGTGATCTTAATCTCACTCATTCTGTTATTTTCTTTGGTGTAATTTCAAGAATCGGGATTTTCTTCTCCTCCTCTTTTAAAGACCGCAAATATGCAATTTTTCGGGCAACAAAAGCAGCTTTCTCTATAGCAATTGAATCTGTGGAGTCTCTTTTTATAAGAGATTCATAAATCTGATTTGAGGAATTGAGCCAACCGCGTTCTAGCTGTAAATCTGCCTTGGTGAGTAGAATTTCTCGTGAAGAATCACTTACCAGAATTGCATCTAAGTATAACGTTGATGAGTCATATTTACTTTCATCAGCATACCATTTTGACAGAAGCAAATTGGCTTCCTTATCCCCCACCTCAACCAGCATTTTCTTTGCTTTATTAACACTATCAAGTTGATACAAGGTCCGGGCGAAAAGTTTTAATTGATTATCATCCAACTTATTTTTCTCTGAAATCAGTATATCATATGCTTCGTTCACTTTATTTTCTGCAAGTAAAAAAGGCACATAATATTTACTGATTAAAGGATTTGAAGGATCTGTACTATACAATTCTGATAAATAGGTGTTCATCAATGTTGTATCCTTAATCTGCGCTGATTGACGAATAGCAAATTCATAACTATCAGGTGAACGAAATTTTTGTACATAATCCAAAATCAACTCCTTAGTGCCATCTAATCCCTTAGCCCGAAAATTAGATAATACCCGGTACTGCGCAAGTTCCTCATCCAAACCATTATAGAATTCCCATTTGTCAAGCAAAGCGATCAACTCTGAGTATTGATCATTATTCAAATAATACTGTAAAAAAAGCCTGACAATTTTAGGATCTAAACCGTGCTTTTCAAGAAAGAGATTGAGGTCAACTATTGATTCTTTCGGCCAATTAAGCTTTTCATAATAATACAACTTTTGTCTAAGCAATTGATCAGATGGCTTATCCTCATAGGCCTTCTGAACTTTGCGCAATGAATTCCAATAAAAATCGGCCGATACTTCTGGTAGCTCAATTCGCTGATCAGCTGATGGCGCACATGAAAGAAATAATAAGATGATTATGTATGGAATAAATCGCACTAAAGATTGAATTCAATATTAAACTTGAGCCCAAATTTATTAACATCTGGCTGATCAAGGTAAGTTATCCTGTGAAATGCCTGAACAGTAAGCACTCTGAAAATATTTTCTACCCCATATCCAAGCTCAATATATGGTCTGTGATCTAGTTTGGTAAATTGCGACAGCTCATTACCAGATACATCGGTTGGGTTAAGTGTGAGATTTGCATTTTTATCACTCATTTGTCCATACAATATATCCGCACTAGCTATAGCTCTGAGTTTCAATTTTTTAAGAAGTGGGATGCCATTTAGCAATAAGCCTTCAAATGAATGCCGGTAACGCAACTCAATATATTTATCAGTACTGAATTCGAAGTAATTCATCAGATTGTAGGCAAAACCAACATATACAGGCGTTTGATTACCTATTGGATTATATAAAAGTGGATAAGGTACATTCCCCAATATAAACCCACTATTTAAGGCAAACTTGGAGACCCCCAGAAATGCTAATTTTTGTCTTTTCTCAAATGAAAATCGGAATTTGTGATAATTAAAATCGCTTCCTAATAAATTATCAATTCCATAGGTGTAAGTCATACTGAACGCTGGCCAACGAACAGTCCCCATGCTTACCCGATCATTGTCATCGATAATGAAAAGCTCATCTTTCGCATATCTCCACGAAATACTTGCTTCACTCACACTAAAATTTTCCGCTGGGGTTTGGTCATTGGGTGAGCTAAAATATTTGAAATCAAAAAGGGGTTTGAATTGCTCATGCTTAAATGAGAAATCCGCAGAAAATCCGGTACCTAGCTGTCTTGAAAAACTCCATCGCGTTTTTTGAATATTGAAAGGCTGAGTCAAATTCCCGAATCTACTCAAACTAAAAAACAAGCCATTTGGATCTAGATTTTCATTCAAAAGCCAGATCTGCTCAACTTCCTGCATGTGTTCGAGTTTCATTTTAGCCCAAGGCTGTCGTTTAAATATATGCTCTGCATAAATCCGATATTTCCATCTATCATCACCAAAACCATATCCGAAATACCCCCCAAAAACCCATTTATTACTGAATGCAATAGTACTTCGTCCCCCAAAACCCACTCGATTTCCTTCTATATTATTATTTCCATAAAAAGTGGTGTACGGACCATAATCCACCTTCCCAACTCTGTAATAGCCATTAAATGCAAATTTTGCAGCATTCATCCCATACTTCACCAAAGGAAAATTCTTTAGTGTGTCAATCATTTCAAACACGTGAACCTCCGTGCTAGTGAGTGAATCATGGCGCATGTTATTCCAATAATCTTCATCATAATCACGGATATCTTCGTCCATCGAGACAGGATTGAGGTAGAAATCCTTTTCTTGTGGTTGATTGATCACATGGTCTTTGGTGGAAACATAAAACTTGGCAAGCATGCCAGGCGTCACTTTATTGATTTGAGCCATGTCCACAACTACGCGTGTTTTATGTGGCAGCCAGGCACCTGCTTCAGTTTGGATTAGATCCTGTTGAATTTTCATTTTTTCCACAAAATTCAAATTTGCCGTTTTTGGAATGGCAGCATCTATTCGAAGCAAGGCGTATTCCGCTTTTGTGATCCACATGGATCCTGTAAATGCCAAATCCTGTTCTCTTTTTGGATAAAAATCAATTTTATAACAAAATCTACCATCCACATCAAGGCTATCAATCAAATCGAAATCATAATAAATTCTCCAGCCATCAGCGATAGGTGAAACAAACTCTTTAGAAATGATAGTGAGCCAATTTTGATAAAAATTATACTGTTGGAATGATGCGCCAATGACCTGTGATGAAGTAGTTCCATCGGTGATTCCCACTCCACTTACTTTAGTCTTTAATACTGTTTCATGTCTATAAGTGGGATCTTTGCGGTAATAATATCTTGAAATGGCCTCTGAAAGAAATATTGGTAAAATTGGTTTCCCATCTTCACCTGCTATGATGGCAATGCTGTCCATTACATCAGTAATGTTTGAAATGATTTTTCTCTTCCCAATCGCATCGGGCATTTTATCAACATCAATTTCGATCTTGGTATAACTCTCATAATCATAAGCATCTAGCGATCTCATGTCATTTCGGTCTTTATTCTTAACCACCTTTCGCAAGATTGGAAAGGCCGGATTTTCACCAGCATAAACGACCACTTCTCCCAAAGTCACCAAATCTTCATCAAGTTGAAAATTAATTGTCTGTGTAACGCCAAGCTTAACGGGCTTTACTCGCTTCTTGAATCCGATATATCTTACCTCGATGGAATCGACATTGAGATTAGTTTGAGCAATAAAATTTCCATCAAAATCAGTAATTGCTCCTTCTTGGGTTCCTGTGAAAATCACATTCGCAAATGGAACGGGCGTTCCAGTTGCAGCTTCTGTAACCTTCCCACTTATGATCGTTAACTGACCAATTGCAAATCCAGCATATGCGAAGGTCAAAATGAAAAAGAGATAATGCTTCAGAAATTTCACTTAGTTGTATAATAAGAATCGGCAAATCAAGATAATAATCAACAATAGAAGAAATAAAGTTTATTATACAGCTATTACTTTTGAATTATGAATAATAATCTTGATCAGGTAAAATGGGGCATCATCGGTTGTGGCGATGTTTGTGAAGTAAAAAGTGGACCAGCTTTTAACAAAATTCCAAATTCATCTTTGGTAGCAGTGATGAGACGCGATGCTGAAAAAGCTGCAGATTATGCAAAAAGACATCATGTAAACAAATTTTACACTGATGCAAAAAACTTAATTGAAGATCCTGATGTAAATGCCATATACATCGCCACCCCACCAGCCAGTCATGAATTGTATGCAGAAATGGCGATAAGCGCAGGAAAACCTGTTTATATAGAAAAGCCTTTATCCATTGATAGTGAATCAACACAAAGAATAGCCGATTTCGCCACCAAACATGATGTTAAAGCTAGTGGTGCCTATTATCGAAGGAAATTACCTCTTTTTGAAAAGGTCAAAGAGATTATCAAGTCAAATGAATTGGGAAATATCTCATTGATTGCTATCCGACTATTGCTCCCGAATAAACACAATGGAATAGCTCAAACGGCAACTAATTGGAGAATAGACCCGAGTGTCTCTGGAGGTGGATTATTTCATGACCTGGCTCCACACATGTTGGACATCATTTATTGGATATTTGGTACCCCTTTGTCCGCATCTGGAAAATCATTTAATCAAGCTGAAATACACGCTGCTCCTGACTTGACATATCTGAACGCTACATTTCAGAAAGGAGAAGTACTCAATGGGGTCTGGTCATTTCATACTCCGAGAGAATACAAAGAGGACATCTGTCAGATAATAGGAGATAAAGGAAGTCTGAAATTTTCCTTTTTTGAATTAAATCCATTGGAAATTTCAATTGGATCCAATCATCAATCATTCGAATTCACCAATCCGGAAAACATACAACTGAACATGATACGTGATGTAGTGAAGTATTTTCGTGGAGAAGGTGAAAATCCATGTTCAATCACAGACACACTCGAATCAATGAAAATGATTGACAGTGCAAGTAAATAATTAGCAATTTGATTTATTCTCCCTTGAGCTCCTTGACCTGTTTTTGTAGATCAACGACCAGATCAGCTATTTTTTCTAATGACAGTTCTGAAGCAGATTCAGGATCAGGAAATTCAATACTGATGTAGGCTTTGGCTTCCCAAATCTCCATCACATCGGCAGGATCCACTTCGTAAGCTGAATAGGATTTATTGTCAGAGACCAGAAAAAGTTTACCTTTTTCCTCGACGTAATTAAATACACGCTTATAGACTACACCTTCCTTGTCTGTAAGCAATACATAGGTTTTTCCATTTTTAATCTCATTGATAGATTCTAAATACTTGCCAATAACAATAGAACCTGATGGGATCGGCAACATCGAGTCACCTGATATTTCAAATGCCCGATAAGTTGCATTACCGGGAAGCATAGGCAAACGAAACTTAGGCAACTCTGTGAGATATTCAGGATCTGAATAACCATTTAAATAACCTGCGGCTGCTTTTTGCGGAACCAATTCAATGTTTTCTTTATCATTATTATCCACAGTTATGGATAGTATTTTCACCCGTTCCTTAACGTCTGAAGGAATGGGCTTTCCTGTAGTCAAATCTTTCGCTATGAGATGCTCTGACGAAACACCCAGAACTTTGGCTATTTTCAACAAGGTTTGCAATCTAGGTTCAGCACGTCCTTCTTCATACGCGCCAACAAGTGAACGTTTGATCCCAACTTCATTTGCAAATTGCTCCTGCGTATAGCCTGCCTGTTTTCTTAAATATTTAATATTCTCAGCGATACTTGCCATTTTACTTTGTGTTTTGTCCTAAGTTTTTTCTCACGAATCAAATATGATAAAATTCAAATCATCTTCCCCAGTCTTACCTATGGAATATAGATGCAAATTATGAAAATCACGCGTGTGGTTGATGGTATGTAGTCGGTCTCTGATTCCTGACACTACTTCCTTCAAGGTTCGCTTAGCATCTACTAGCACGTATCCATACATGTCTCTCCGCTCACGAACAGTGGCAAAAAACTTCACCTGACATTTGCCGGACTTGAGCTTTTTAGATGTGATTTTAAGCTTATAAAAGCTATCAAATGTCACATCAGCTTCCACCATGCTCAAATCTTCTACCCTAAAATCCTTAGTATCCACCATATTAAATTCTAATTATTTTAGTAAATATGATTTTATTTTTAGCAAAATCAAAACAAACTAAGATTTTTAGCTAAATATTTTAGTATCTCAATTTTTGACTTTTGTTCTAAATCAAACAGCGATATGTGAAGTGTATTCAAACATTCAAAAAAAAAGTATTAAAATATCGCTTTGGATCAATAACAAAACCTTATTTTTCAAAACCCAATTTTCTCAAACATTAGATTTCAACCGTTGATGATAAAAATATTAATCCTTTTAACCACATTATTTAGCAATCCAGCCGATACTTCCACTTTTGTGAGTCCAGCCCAAATTATTGAAAAGGCTAAATCCCTTGAATCTGAGAACAATTATAAAGGGGCCATTGATCTTTATTTGACAATCTCGGAAAATGACACCAGCTATCTTGAAGCAATGTCTGAGCTCATGTCTGCCTACAATGCTTTAGATGACTATGATAAAACTATCGCTATCGGAAATGGTGTAAAAGATCTGCCAAGCGATTTTAGAAATGATATCTATATAAGTTTAGGAAATGCCTATTTGGATAAAGGTGATTTTGAATCCAGTATGAAAATCTACAATGAAGGACTGATTTTATTTCCTTTTAGTCATGTATTGATGTACAATCTTGGACTTGCGTATCATCGACAAGAACGATTCGAGGAAGCAATTGATTGTTTTCAAAAAAGTGTGAAAATCAATCCCTTTTATAGTAGTAATCATGTAATGCTGGGTTATATATCGATGCTCCAAGGTCATCGAACCAAATCATTATTGAGCTACCTCACCTATCTGGCAATCAATCCAGACAACAATTCCATTCTTGTTTTTCTTGAAAACATGGTCAACAATGCCGTAAGGAAAGAAGGTAGCGTTGATGCCTTTTTAGATAATAGTCAATTTGATTATTACGATGATCTCATCAGATCAAAAGCTGCACTTGATAGCAGGTTTGTGCGAACGGTAGATTTCAATGTTTCAATCGTTAAGCAATCCGAGCTATTGTTTTCAAAATTGAAATACAAACCAGACACTGAAGACTTTTGGATGGATTTTTATGTTCCATTTTACACAGATCTGGAATCTAAGGGATTAAGCACGGCGTTCATTTATTTCATTCTAAAATCCTCAAATAATGAAGAAGTGGCCAGTTGGCTCGAAAAACATGAAGATGAAAAAACCGCATGGGTAAATCTGGCAAACTCATTTTTGAAGGAAAACAGAACCAACAAAAAAATGGAAATCCATGGCCTGACTGACACTTACTCATGTTGGTACTTCAACAATAACTCTTTGAGTGCAATTGGCAACCAAATCGATGATGACACAAGAATCGGTCAATGGCTCTTTTATAGCTCCAATGGTCAGCTCAATGCCGAGGGTGGATATAATAAGAGTGGAGAAAAAATTGGTACGTGGAAATATTATCACAACAATGGAATATTAAGTCGAATAGAAGAATTCGACGAAAAGGGCAATTACATCAAGCCGGCAGCATATTATCATGAAGATGGCGCCATGTCAATCATTGCACATTATAGCGGTGTAGAACTAGATAGTCTGGTGGAATACTATTATGACTGTGGTCAAATTAAGGAAAGACATCCTTACCAAAATGGAGAAAAAACCGGCAAAGGAAATCTCTATTTTGAAACGGGTGAAAAATATGTTGATTATGAACTTAACCAAGGTGAACTTGATAAGAACTACATCTATTATTTTAAAAATGGCCAAATCAGCAATAAATACACTTATGAAAACGGCAATTTGAATGGACCCTTTCAATCCTACTACATTGATGGACAGGAAAATGAAATAGGCCAATACGCGATGGATTCATTGGATGGAGACTGGGTAGGATATCACCCAAATGGCGTGATGAGTTATAAAGGCACATTGAGCAATGGTAAAAGAACCGGGCAATGGAACTATTACTATTCCAACGGTAACCTGAGTGAAGACTACACCTACGACGATGCTGGGGAATTAGATGGGATCTGCAACAAATATACAAGAAACGGCACACTACATGAAGCCACCGAATACGCACATGGACTTTGTATTGGTTACACCTACTACGACACTGCTGGTAATGTGACTTCATCCGCAAAAGATGAAAGTGGGAATATGGATTTTGAGAGTCATTACCCCTCCGGTGAAATTTTGCTAAAAAGCAAATTGGTAGATGGCAAACTCAATGGTGAATACATTTCCTATTTTCTAAATGGAAATGTTTATCAAAAAGGAAATATGGTCGATGATGACTATGATGGTAATTATCTGGAATATTTTCAAAATGGTGCGCTTTACGCCACTTGCAACTACTCAAACGGTAATCTCGATGGATACTACAGATCTTATTTCAAAAATGGCAACCCTAACCAGGAAGGTTGGTATGTAAAAGACAAATCAGAGCAGCAATGGATATTGTATAATCCTGACGGCTCAAAAAAACAGGAATTGTATTACATCAACGGAAAGCTCCATGGCTGGACAAACAATTTTGCCTCAGAAAACAAAATCCATCGAGCCTTCAAGTATGATATGGGAAAACTTGTAGCACTCAGACAATATGATACCCTCGGCAATGTTTATCATAAGGCTGATATTAATTCAGGAACAGGATGGAGAGCGATGTTAACAATAGCTGGAGATACTACTTTCAAGGCACATACAAGCTGTGGTTATTATGATGATGACATTTATAATTTTTATCCGAACGGTAAAGTAGAAAGTCATTATCCTTTTGAAAACAGTCTCTATGAAGGAAAATATGAAGCTTTCTATGAAAATGGAAAAATTGAAACGCTAGGTTACTATAAAAACGATCAAAGGAATGGATCATGGAAATGGTATTATGACAATGGACAATTGGAGTCAGATTACATTTATTTGAGAGGAAAAGTATCTGATCATCTCAAAAGATATTATTACAATGGAGAGTTGGAATCTGATTGTGTTTACAATGAAGGAGACAACCAGGGTCCATGTGATTATTATGATCTTAATGGCAACCTGCAACTCACCAGAATCTATGATGAAGACATCATGATCGGATATCTTGACAACAAGACTAAGGACACGATAGCCTTTGTTCAAAAAGGTGAATTTGAGTTAAAAAGCTATTTCCCGAATGGAAAAACTGCCGTGACCCAAGGTTTCAAAAACGGATTGCAAGAAGGCCCGGTAGTTTATTACAACATCAATGGAACCAAATCCGAAACAATTAACTATCAATCAGGGGACCGACATGGAAAATGGAATCGATATTATACCAATGGAAAAATTCAACTTGAGAAAAACTATGTGGCTGACCTCAAAAACGGAGATGAAATAGAATACTTTGAAAATGGTAAAATCAAGAAAATCACCCCGTATAAAAATGATGAAATAGATGGCATGCAAATTATTTACAACACCAATGGCACCATCAAATCAAAAACCTATTATTGGAACGGGTATGTTTATTAAAATACTGAAATCATTGTTTTTACCAATGCTTTACCTGATTTGCATTAAGTCTTATTCTCAAAGCAAACCAGAGGAAGAATACAATTGGTATAAATCAAAATACCCAGATGAAGCTGCGGTTTACGTGAGTAAAAATGAAACAGTCACCTACACCATAGAAAATGATTCCGTAAAGACAACTGTCGTGGTTTATGAGGAACTGCTTCACCTCGGAGAAAATACGGTGCGTTATGCTGGTGATAAGATATATTCATCGGGATTTTACCAGATCTCAGACATTGAAGCTTACACTCTTGTACCTGGAAAAAGAAAATATGACCGAGTGGATGTAGCTGAATTTAAGGAGTCCTTTGATCGTGATTCATATGTGTTTTATGATGATAATAAAGAGATTTCTTTCACCTATCCGGCGGTGCAAAAAGGTGTGAAAACTGTGCTCACTTACAAGAAAACCATTAAAGACCCGAGAATGATGGGTATGTTTTTCTTCAACACTTACATCCCTGTGCACGAAGCACAATACATAGTGAAATATGACCCGAAAGTCACCATCAAACCGCAGTATTTCAATACAGATAAAATCAAAATTGAAACGACTGAAAAAAAATTGGAGAGTGGTTTAAATCAATCCACTTTCAAAGCATCTTCGATCGACAAAATCAAATTTGATAGAGATTGTCCGTCATACAACTATCTGGCCGCAACCGTATATTGTCCTGTTTATAGCTTCAAGAAAAATGATAATACGGAGACGATGCTCCTATCCTCTCCGGCCAAACTTCATGAATGGTACCGAACCTTTTTGGAGAAAATTTTAGATTCAAGTGAAGAAGTGAAAGATCTGGTTGCCACGATTATTGACGATGAAGATGAACCACTGGAAAAAGTTAGAAAGATCTATTATTGGGTACAGGCCAATGTTAAATATATAGCCTTCGAAGATGGCATGCGCGGACTGATCCCACATTCAGGTGAATATGTAATCAACAAACGTTACGGTGATTGTAAGGACATGGCAAGTACCATTGTCAGCATGCTCAGGGAAGCCGGTATTGATGCGCATTATACCTGGATAGGTTCACGTGACTTGCCTTATAAATATTCAGAAACACCCTCTCCCATCACTGACAATCATATGATTGCGACTTTTATCCTTGATGGAAAAACATATTTTCTCGATGCGACCGGACAGTATACACCCATTGACTTGCCTACCAGCATGATTCAAGGCAAAGAATGTTTGATTTCCTTAGGTCCAAATGAATTTAAAATTGAAGTAGTGCCGGTCATTCCCAAAGAAACTAATGTGATGGCAGATAGTGTGAAATTGACTCTGAACAATGGCACATTGGTTGGTACAGGTCATGTGAGTCTATCAGGTTACGCCAAAGTTTTCAATACCTACAAGCTGATCAAATCAAACCAAAAAACCGTCGATAATTACGTGGAAAGATTGCTAGGAAAAGGTAGCAACAAATTTGAAATCGGAGATTTTACGGTCTCAAATGTCAATGATCTTTCTAAGCCAATCAACATGGAATATTCCTTTGACATCTCTGATTATTACCGGGAAGTTGGAAACAATATTTACATCAATCTAATATTAGACAAGACCATGACTGATGCGCTGCTAGAAAACAGAACTGTCGCCATTGAAAACGATTACAAATACGTCAATCGAAATGTTTCGCAACTGACCATTCCTGAAGGATATGAAGTGCGCTCCTTGCCTGAAAACGAACAAAAGGAAAATGAAAATTTCGGATATCTGATAAAATATGAGGTCTCTGGCAATGAAATAATCGCAACTAAGGAGTTTTATATAGACTATCTACTCATGCAACCCGACCAATTTGATTCCTGGAATCAGATCATTTCCGAATATGCAAAAGCATGCCGCAAGGCATTAATCTTAAGTAAGAAGCCCAACTAATATGAACATAAAATTCACCTTCATTATCATTTTCACCCTAGGTTTATCAAGCATTTCAGGTGCGGCTTTTGCACAGCAATATGAAAGCTATCAATGGGAAACAAACCGCACATTAACCAGCCTGACTGTAGAAGAATTAAGTTATCCTTTATATCAGATTCTGAACGCGGAGAAATATCAATTTGCCTACGATCCAGAAAACAACAACAGCCTGGTGTGCTACATTACAAACCATGAGATCATAAGAGTCAATAACGACGAAGCGTTGAACAAAAGCAATCAGATTTATATTCCGATGTACAATACCATCGAACTCATAGCAATAAAAGCCCGATCAATAACGAAGGATGGTCGTGTGATCAACTTTGACGAAACCAATATCAAGGAACTGGAAGATGATGAGTCAGGATATAAAATATTTGCAATCGAAGGAGCTGAGGTTGGAGGAGAAATCGAGTTTTACTACACCCGAAAAACATATAGCTCTAATTTCTTTACCAGACCTTTTCAATATAATTATCCAGTGAGGGCATATGAATTCACACTGAAATGTCCAGAAAATCTAGAATATGACTTTAAGATTTACAATCTGGATGCAGAAGTCATCAAAACTGATACTACCGAAGATTATAACAGCTACAGCTTTGCGGCTAAAAACATACCGGAGCTTCACAGCGAGAGTTTTGGGGCTTATGAAAACAGTAAAATGAGGCTGGAAGGAAAACTTGCCTACAATAATGTATCAGGCAATGGCCGACTATTCACATGGTCAGATGCGGGAAAGCGAGTATCTGATCAAATTACTACGCTCGACAAAACGGAACAAAAAGCTTTAGAAAAATTCATCAAAGTCCTTAAACTTTCAGGATCGCCAATCGAGTCATTCAAAAAAGCAGAACATCAGATCAAAACAAATTTCTTTCTGGAAGAAGATGCAGGTGACATGGGTGTAGCGCTGAACTATATCATTCAAAATAAATATGCCACATCGAAAGGATTCACGAAGCTGTATGTTGGCATACTCACTTATCTCAATATCAAGCATGAAATTGTATTGACATCTGACAGAATGAAACGTGCATTTGATCCCGATTTTGATACCTGGAATTACCTTGATGAATATTTGATTTACATCAATGAGACGGATCAATTTCTTTCCCCTAAGGACACTCCTTTTCGCTTAGGAACTGTACCAACGGAATACATTGAAACTTATGGATTGTTTATCAGATCGGAGAAAATACAGGAGTTCACCTACCCGATTTCCAGGATCGGATTCATTCCTGCACCTTCTTACAAAGAGAACTTTGATAACATGGATATTGACGTCAGTTTTTCGGATGGATTGGATCAAAACAATATCAACCTGACCAGAAGCTACAAAGGCTATAGCGCTCAATATTACAAAGCGGCAACTTTGTTTCTGGAAGAAGAACGCAAGAAAGAAATGCTCGATGATGTGATCAAATATTTGGCGCTCGACGCTGAAATTGAGAAAGTAGAAATAACAGCATTGAACAATGATTACAAGACATGGAATGAGCCTTTCACTGTTACAGGGAAATTCAAAACAACCTCCTACATCGAATCAGCAGGCGATATTATCCTTTTCAAAGTAGGTGAGTTGATCGGTGCGCAATCAGAACTTTATCAGGAAAAGGAACGTGACACGCCTGTAGTAAATGATTTCAATAGAGGTTATCTAAGAAAAATCCACCTCCAAATACCGGAAGGATATTCCATCCAAAATCCTGATGATATCATTATCAAAGAGCAAGTTTTTGATGAAGAGTTGATCTTCAATTTTGAATCCAGATATACCATCAATGGTCAAAATCTGGAAATAGAAATTGATGAATATTACGATAGAATCTACTTTCCCTTGGAGCAGTTTGAACCTTTCCGGAAAGTGATCAATGCTGCAGCAGACTGGAATAAAATTGTGTTGGTGATGAAAGCAGACTAAGCTTATTTTATCATCACTCTAGGCGTTTCCATTTCAAAAACAGTACCGTCATCCATGGTCACTTTCACCTGCACAGCTTGATCCATTGGCTTTGTGAGTGTGGAATTGAGGTATAGGTATATGTCATCCCATCTTTCCCAATAACCCACAGCTCCAGTAAATTCCAGTACAGGCATTTTTTCACCATAATTACCAGATGCCATAAAAATGTCTCTGAGGTTCTCCCCCACGTCGTAAACCTTCGAATCTGTATGTACCTTTCCAGATGAGTAGATGGAAATCAGACTCACTTTTGACTTTGGATTAGGATCAGCTTGATCCGCATGAGCGGAGGAAATGAAACCGAATGATCGCATAGAAACATACCTGGCCGACTCTATGAAAATGCCCAGAACGACTTCCTCAGCGGCCAGCGTATCATTGGCAAGAGAGACATTGTCTATCTCCTGAAATTCATTCCATCCATTTGATTGGGAAACCTTACCCACTTTCAAGGTCAAACCATCGATATAAAACTGACCGGCCTTTTGGTCGCAGGATATGGGGAATACAAGGCTAAAAATAAAAATTATGGTTATTATTCTTTTCATCTTTTTATTTTATCATCACTCTAGGCGTTTCCATTTCAAAAACGGTACCGTCTTCTAATGTCACTTTGACTTGAAATTTTTGATCGATCGGCTGATCAAGAGATGCATGCATTTCGAGAAAAATTGCATACCAATAATACCAATTACTGAGTTGATCGACAAATTTCAAGACTGATTGGGGTTCACTAAAATCATCACCTCTTGCCATAAAAAGATTCACGAGATTTTCGCCGATCTCATATTTGACACCATTTGCAAAAACTTCACTATCAGAATAAATAGAAATCAAGGCAATATTGGAAATAGGTGATGGAGGAACGGGATCTGCAAATGCCGAATGGATAAATGGTGATGAAAAGCTATTATTGTTCATCACATACGTTTGCTCAGCGATGGCTATTTTCAATCCAAACACATCAGAAGAAACAGTATCAGTAGCTAAATAACCTGATGATCCAAACAGATCATATTTATAATAAGGATATTCTGAAAGTTTAGTCATTTTCACAACCTCAAGTGAAAGACTATCTATTCGATAGGAAGAACTACCATAACCAGAGTTGGTAGGATCACATGAAAACGGCACAGTAAACACAACAAAAATCACGAACAGTATTATTACAATCTTTTTCATTTTGATCAATTATTAAATATTAAAATATCATCATTTATACAATCTTGCCTGCTTGATATAGATCTTTCTCGGACTCACATGTGAGTCCACCTTAAACTCGATATCCACACCAAAATCATTGTAAGTACAGTCACAATTGTGAGGCAAATCATAATAAAATCTTCGCTTTATTTGAGTGGCGTATCGCCCCAGTAAATACACCTCCTCATCCGTCATAACCTTTTCTCCACCAAGCTCAGGCACATTTGAAAACGCCAGATATTCAAGCATAAATTCCTCTCCCGGATTCACAGACCAGGTGAAAAGAATCATTTGATCATGGATGATTCCAGGTTCGGGAAAAACAATACTATGCTCCTTATACTGCACATTGATCGTAAATCCCGGATTGAAATTATATAGATTTTTAGTAATCAAAACCCCATTTGCGTCCTCATCGGGAAATGATCTGTGAACCAAGATGCCCATAGCACAAGAGAGGTGATCAATCTTAAAATAACTTCGTTCCTCATATGCCCGCCAATTCCAAAGGCTTGCCCATACATTTTTTATGGCTGCTTCAATGGTTTTGGTACTGCTCCCTTTTTTTGCAGAAAATGAATCATAAAGCCCTGCACCTGAAAAATCTTCAAGATCTTCCGCATTGGTAGAAGACCTGAATCTAAAAGAATCGAATTGAGCAAAATTGTCAATTTTCGATAGCACCATAGCCACAAGCGCCGGATCAATTGGCGAGCTTGAGATGCTATCCTTTAGTTGATTCAGTTTGCTTGCCCTTATGGCTGCATCGCCTTGAAAATCATTATCCTCAATCAGCTCTGCGATCCACCGATCCAAACCATATCGCTTCATGTGCTGATCATAATAATAAAATGGTATGGCGAATGAATTTTCCGGCGTAGGAATCGGGATGGCTTGCACATTGAGCAACTCACCAAAGTTGGCCGCCTTTCCTCCTATTCGATCCAGATATGTGAAATCAACATCCTTCATATCTAGCAAATTGGAAAATGTGATATTTTTCCGAAGGTAAATAGTGTCTTTCGGCTCTTTAGCCAGCCAGTGCGCATTGGCCTCCTCCAATGTTGCAGCTCGCAGAGTGTATTTATCAGCTTCAACTTTCAGATAAATCAACTGATCCACCAATGCATTAAATTCCTCACTTTCCCACGCTTGTCTCAATGCCATATTGGGTGTTTTTCTACTGTGGCTCAGCACGTTGATATGACTAAGAGATGTTTGCAGCTCGGATGTGATGATTCCCGCTACTACAGGCAAATCATTTGGTACACCATCCGTCAGTACAATATCCCTTCTACTTACATAAGTCGTTTCCAAATCAGCAGATGATATCTTTTTTAGATACCCATAGTTTTCAGCTTCATTCAATCCCTGATAATTTTGCCCCTGATACAGTTCCTCTGAAGTAATCTGATTGACCATATTACACGGCTCCCATTCTGTCTTATTTGGGAAAAAATGAAGTTGGTCTTCTGCAATAAATGATGTGTTCAAAATCTTCTGATAGAGTCTATCAATCTGACTGCAATTCATGTCTACCGCCGATATAAACTGCAACACATATTTATCAATGCCTTGATAATAATTGAGTCCACCCAGGTAATATTCCCTATTCGGATTTTCTGTGTACTGGGTTTGGTTGAAATAAAATGGGCCTTTGTCAAAACCCAGCACTTGAACTGCAAAGTCGATATGAAGCTCGTATTTCTTACTGTTCATATAATAAATCCTGTCGCGCCGGATGTCATATACAATCTTCACTTCTCTTACATCACCCAGATTTGTTCGGGCAGGCCTCCCACTGATCAGATCGAAAGCTACTGGCTCAACGAGCTCATTGAAGTAATCAAGTTTTTCATAATCACCTTTGAGCATGGCCACTTCAAAAATCTTGCTTTTGGCAGGCAGGACAATCTCTCTCGGATAATAACCCACCTTCTCTATCAGCAAGGTGTCAAAACCAACCGCTGAATCGTCATTATGGTGAAAAATACCACGTTTATCAACTTTGATAGTGGTGATACCATCCGACATGATTTTGTAACTGAGTGTTTTGTTTGGTTCCAAAACCATCATTACATACAAACCTGCTTGAAGTCTTGGAAAAAGATAAGTTTCTCCACCGGTAATTCTTTCGGAATAAAGCAAACCTCCATCCAATCCGATTATTTGAATGGTTGCAGATTTCTCTCCATTCCAAATCATTGAATTATCAAAAAACTGAAATTCGGCATCTGTATTTCCGTATTGAATAACAAAATCTCCGAAAGTATTGGATGTGATCTGTTTTGTTTGATTAATTAGCTGAATCTCTGCACCTGAAATATCTATATGCGTGCCTGCATCATAGATATGCCCATTATAAATAACTTGTGCTGTTACCGACATGGTACAAATGATCAATGCAACTAGAAAGACAGGCCTCAGCATGAGTGTGAAAATAACTCTTTCAAGCGGTTTGGTTAATGAATACTGATGACACTCCAACTTCTTTGATGGTTGCTGACGATTTCAGAGATATCAAAATAAATTTCAACGAGGAGTTTCCGCAGTGGGCATTACCATGATATGATTAAAATCCCATTCGAACTGTTGATCATTGAATCCTCCCTTCAATTTCAATATCCGCATGTTTTCCTTTCTTTTGAAATAAAGATCAAAGTTGACAAACTCATCTCGCTGAAGTAATATCTTCTCTTGTACTTGATGTTTCATCACTTCACTCATGTCGTTATAATAAAGAATTTCTCTATCGATAGAACTGAAGTTTCGATCGCGACTCGGTCTTATTTCTGGATAAGAAATCACATTCAAGCCAAAATTAAAATCACCCCATTCATCTTCTTCCTCACATTCATCCTCATCACCCTCGCCAGATAAAGCTACCGCTACTAAAATCACTCCCACTATCAGAACAACGCCAACAATGACCAATGCGGCCTTCTTTCCTTCTTCAGCTCCTTCCAATTTGTCAGCAAGGTTAGCATAAACCAATGAGGCCTCATTTGGCGTAATTGGCCGCAAACTATCCATAGGAATGCTATCATTAAAAAACTTGCTTTCGGAGTAAAGGAGTTGCCATTCGCTTGGATCAATATAGAGTGTGTCCATATTCTTGTTGGTCAGATCCACATTGAAAATAAGATAATCATCCACATTGCCAAGCGGCTCTACCACCAGCTTATACTCATCAGTTTCATCTGTAATAACCGGCGATAGTTGAATCTTTTTTGTTTCGTGATTTACGTATTGAATATACGACCTGGGGATGTTTACTGAGCAACTCACCGATAAAAGGCCAATCAATATTGCATTAAACAATTGACCTCTTCGTAGCAGATTCGTGATTTTCATTTTATGTGGATTTAATGTGAATGATTGACACCAAAATCCAAATACCATACCATTTGCAACATCAAATTTTATTCAATGGTTTTTTTCGAAAACACATTATCAGCGATAAAAATTAAAACAATCATTTAACTAAATATATTAGTATTACTATTTATTTTAGTATTTCAAAACAACTATAAATTGAGATCTATCCTACACCTCGATCTGGACACTTTCTTTGTGTCCGTAGAGCGGCTGAAAAACAGCAAGCTCATTGGCAAACCCGTGCTCATCGGCGGCACAAGCGACAGAGGCGTAGTGGCTTCATGCAGCTACGAGGCGCGTAAGTTTGGGATACATTCTGCCATGCCTATGAAAATGGCCAAAACGCTCTGTCCGGAGGCCATTATCATGAAGGGAAACTCAGCCGATTATTCGAAGCATTCGCGTGTGGTCACAGAGATTATCCAGCAATCCGTACCGCTAATGGAAAAGACTTCAGTGGACGAATTTTATGTAGATCTCACGGGAATGGACAAATTTTTCGGCTGTATGAAATTGGCATCAGAGCTGCGTCAAAAAGTAATAGATCAATCAGGGCTGCCTATCTCCTTTGGATTATCAGAAAACAAAACAGTATCCAAAATAGCAACCAATGAAGCCAAACCCAACAACCAAATGATGATTGAATATGGGCAAGAGAAACCTTTCTTAGCTCCTCTCTCCGTAAAAAAAATCCCTATGGTAGGAGAAAAAACACATCAAAAACTGATCAGTCTGGGAGTGAAGAAAATCCAAACACTACAGGAGATGCCCATGGATCTGATGGAGCGGGCTTTTGGAGTAAATGGTGTCAATATCTGGCGAAAAGCCAATGGCATAGACAACTCTGAGGTGATTCCCTACTCAGAGCGAAAATCAATCTCCACGGAGCGAACCTTTGACCGGGATACAATAGACATAACCAAGCTCAAAGGCATACTCACAGCCATGACGGAAAATCTGGGCTTTCAACTGAGGCGCGGCGTGAAGCTATGCGCATGCATCACCGTGAAGGTGCGCTATTCAGATTTCAACACATATACGCTTCAATCGAGGATTCCTTACACTTCCGCTGATTATTTACTTATTCCTAAAGCCAATGAGCTTTTTGATAAACTCTACAACAAAAGGCTGCTGGTTCGATTAATTGGCGTACGATTGAGTGATATCGTAAATGGAAATCACCAGATTGATCTATTCGATGACCAGATGAGATCGCTCCATCTCTATCAGGCCATGGACAAAATAAGGGATAAACACGGCGATCGCTCAGTGATGCGAGTGTCCGGCATGGATGCAAAAACGATCAGCAGGTGGAATCCTTTCAATGGGGAACCACCGCCTCTACTAGCTAACCGAAGAAGCTAAATTTGATATCTCATTTAGAAAAATTCTAAAAACCATTAACTTTAATCCTATGTCTGCCTCTTACAAAACTGAAGAAAAGAAAATCGATGATATTTCGCTGTTGGAGCCTGATGCTATCTACTCCTATGCAGATTATCTAAAATGGTCATTTGACGAACGTGTAGAGATCATCAAGGGGAAGTTGTTCAAAATGTCTCCTGCTCCCAGAAGAGCACATCAGGAAATTGGGTTTATAGTTGGAAACGAAATTTACAATTTCCTTAAAGGAAAGAAATGCAAGGCGTATACTGCCCCTTTCGATGTAAGATTTCCCAATAACACGAATGATACGAATGATCAAACGTACACAGTTGTACAGCCTGACATTTGTGTCATCTGTGACCAGTCCAAACTGGATGAAGCCGGCTGCAAAGGTGCTCCCGATCTTATCGTAGAGATTCTTTCACCTTCGACAGCTTCCAGGGATTTGAATGAAAAATTCAATCTATATGAAGAACATGGAGTGAAGGAATACTGGATCGTATATCCGGGAGAAAGTGTGTTGGAGATTTATGATCTGGATGAAAATGGGAAGTATATCTCACGAGGCAAATTTGTACGTGAAAATACCATCAGTTCAAAAGCATTGATAGGATTAGAAATAAAGCTGGAAGAAGTCTTTGAGGAATAAAGACTAAAAACCCACCAACAAACCTAGTGCGAGAATCAACCCTCCTGGGCGCATGATTTCAATAATGAATGAGGCTTTTTTCATGATATCCGAATGAACATAAGGTTCGAATATCAAATAAAAAATCATTATCTGCAAATTTGGCTGAAAGCATAAAACTAGTTAGAGAATCATATTCGCTAACTCAGGTTCATCTATCAAAAAAAGTTTATTTCGAAGGGACTTCAAATCGTTCTGAAATTTGTCCTTTTCTACGGTATTATCAGAAAAAATAATTGGCGCAAGATTTTGATAATATTCAATACCCGCAATCAGGTTGGTTTTGAATTTTTGAAGACGGTTTTCTTCCTTTCTATTTTCTATATCACTCGATAGAAACGCATTCCATATTTCTTCAAAATAATCAATATACAGTCCTAACTCCTTGATGAAAACATGAGGTCGATGAACATTGAGCACCTGAATTTTACCGTAAATGTGGCCAACCATCTCTTCCAAAGAATAACTGCGATCAAAATAAGCCAAATTCGGGCCAGGGCAGACAGACACACCTTCATTATTGTCTTTGGTCATCAAATCAAATTTTTTGAGAAATGAAACCGCCAAACCTTCACAAATACATTCTTTTTGAGTGATCTGATCGAAAGCAGCTTTGTGTGCTTCTTTAGATAAATTTTGTTGATCCAGCTCCAAGATTTTCTTTTTCTGAAATGAAACGGAGGCAGTGCAAAGTCCCATACTGTTGTATGCCTGATCAAAAGCAAGGTGCTTTCTCACACATGGACTGCCAGGTTTTCCAGCTTCAATTCTAGCATTTTTCACCTTTTCAGCGGAGTTATTTCTGATCGTACTAAATCTCACTCCAAGTGGAGAAATCCCGCTATTGTAAATATCCTCTTCTCCTGCATTGATCAGTTCGGTCAAAGTCTCATCATCAATAGATGTAGCCTCAGGCACGAGCAAAAACGGTGTTCCCCAACCTGTAGCGTCCATTCCATAATTTGTCTCCATCATTTGGCGCTCTTGAGCCGTGCCAAGACCACCTTGTACTGAAATGCGTTGATATGGTTCCGTGAGCTGAATGCCTCTTGTTTTCCACTCTTCCTGACACAGCGCGAGCTGTTCTTTGAGCATGGACTGCCTGTTTTGCTTGAACTCCTCCAATATGGGTCCTAACAATAAACCTTCGGTCGCAAAAGTATGCCCACCACAATTGAGTCCTGATTCGATCCTGTATTCAGATACAAAAAGTCCTTTTTTTGCAAGCATTTTTCCTTGTAAAAGCGCTGAACGAAAATCACTTACTTTGATAATGATCTTCTTTTTTATTTGACCATTCGTATCAGGATAGAAATCTGGAAAATCCTGCATGAAAGCAAATAATCTGGGGTTGAGTCCAGCAGAAAGCACCAACGAAGAAGTGAGTTCACTTTCTGCATATCCTTTCAATGCAGCACATGCCTCCGTCAATACTGTTTCATCAGAGGAAGCCTGGCGGTCAAGCTTCGTCATGATATTTACATCAATGGATCCCTTCTGAAGCATTGAAGGATTGTTTTTCAAATCCTCAACAGACACTTTTCCTGGAAGCAATCTTGCATATTTTTCGAGTTCAGCTGGCGATTGTTTCAATAAATCAAAATCCCGATTCACCAATTCATTAACCAGATTCAAATAGGCAGTGATTCTTTTACTCCGATATTCCTTTCCCTTTTTGGGAATAGGCAGATACGCTATTTGATTCAATTTGGAATAATACGCTCTTGCCTTTTCGATGACATCATCCTGAACAATGGAAATCACTGAGGAAATACCATATTTGGCTGTTTTGATTGGTGTGTCAAGTGTATATCCGATTCCCATGACAGGAATATGAAAGCGATGTGAAATTGGATTCATGTTACTTTATTTTAATACAAAGCTGATTCTAATATCTTTCTTAAGAAATGAGTTATATCACTACCATTTCTGTCACAAATTCATTTCAGCATTGTCTCGATTGAATTATGAGCACCTTGATGCAGAAATTCCCGAAAAATGAATGATCCCTATCATGTTGAGCTCAGCCAATAATTAAAGATTTAATGAGCATTCTTAGTAAATTTGGGAAGAATTGAATGTGCCATTCAATTCTTAAAGATTGAAAACCCTTTCTTTTAGCGCTCACCCTATCAAATGAAAATATTTAAGGATTATAAATGGGTTCCGACTGTCATTTTATCTGCATTTACGCAAATCGCCACAGCTCAGCTTTATATCAATGAATTTTTGGCTTCAAATGCTACTACGATCGAAGACGCAGACTTCAACGATTTTTCAGATTGGGTAGAAATATACAATGCGGGCTCAGTTGCTTTAAATCTGAAGGGTTTTTACCTGACTGATAATCTCAATAAACCTGATAAATGGAAAATTACTTCCGATCAATCTGTACCAGCGGGTGGATATCTAATATTTTGGGCGGATGGCAATGATACAGGTATCCATACCAATTTCAAGCTTTCTGCTGATGGAGAAGAAATCGGATTATTTGATGCTAATCTCAACGAGATTGATGCTTTCACTTATTCTTTTCAAAAGTCAGATGTTTCAATGGGGAGGAATAATGGGGATATCGAAAGATGGGTATATTTTCAAACCCCAACACCTGGTGCAGCCAATAACTCTACCGCTTACAATGATTTTGTAATGCACAAACCTATCTTCAGCCAGACTGGAGGCATTTTCACCACTGCTCAGAATGTAACAATAAGTACAGACATGGGTGGTGAAATCAGATACACACTCGACGGATCTGAACCTGGCTTGGGATCACCACTTTTCACATTGCCTCTATCCATTTCGTCTACGACAATAATTAGAGCAAGGGTTTTTGAAATCAATGAAATTCCCGGACCCATTGTTACGCATTCTTATTTCATCAATGAAGATCTCGATGTGGGAAAACTTCCTGTAGTCTCAATCGCAAGTGAACCAGATAATTTTTGGGGAGCTGAAAATGGTATTTACGCCCAAGACTTTAAGCCAGATTGGGAAGTTCCCGTGAACATTGAGTTTTTTGAAAATAATGGAAGTGATAGGGCTGGATTCAATGAACCTGCTGGAGTTAAAATCAATGGTTTGTACTCCTGGCAATTGCCACAAAAAATGCTTGGAGTCTACTTCCGAGGAAGATATGGACCTGGGAGTCTGGATTATCCACTTTTCTTTGATAGAGATCGCAGAAGCTTTGACTCATTTGCTCTAAGAGCTTCTGGTAGCGATTGGAGCTATACCATGTTTCGAGATATTTTGGGACAGGAATTAACACAGGTAACTATGGATATTGACATGCAGGGAAATCGACAATGCATCGTCTATATCAATGGTGCGTACATGGGTATCCACAATATCAGATCGAAAGTAGATGGTGATTTTATCGCACAAAATCACGGATTAGCCTCTGGCACTTTTGATATGGTTGAAAATGAAGATTTTGCGGAAGAAGGCAGTCTGGATGAATATCAAAATTTCCAAACTTTAGTAGAAAAAGATCTATCCGTTCAGGCTAATTATGACGCAGTGGCTGCAGTCATGGACATTGAAAACTTTACTGACTATGTAATCACAGAAATCTATGTGAGAAATACATCTATCGGTCACAATGTGATGGCATGGAAACCACACAATACCGGCAAATGGAAATGGATTATCATGGATTTGGATCGTGGATTTTTTAGCCCTGATGCCAATTTGATTGATTATTTCGAAGGTCAAAAGGTATTCCCTTTTGGACAACTCATGAAAAATGCAGAATATAAAGATTACTTTGGAAAAAGACTGGCAAATCAAATGGTCACTACCTTTCATCCTGACAGAGTAAAAAGTCTGATAGATGATCACAAATTATCCATTGAAGCTGAAATGCCAAAACATATCAATCGGTGGTTAGGCACTACTTCATCTTATGGTGATGCCATGCCATCTATATCCTATTGGAATGATCAGGTGGATGCACTTAAATCATTTGCTGATCAGCGGCCATCTTACGTTCTCGAAGATTTAAATAATTACGGATTTGATGGATTGATCAATTTCTTGTTGGTGAGTACTCACGAAAATGCCGGCGAAATTACCTTCAATGATCTTCCCCTTTCAGAAGGAACACTAAACAGTCCTTTTGTGAAAAATTTAGACATACAACTTAAGGTTACTCCCAAGCCGGGATTTCAGTTTTTGGGCTGGAAAGAATTGAGCAAATCAAATATCATAAGCCAGGGTTCAAACTGGAAATATCTGGACGATGGTTCCAATCAGGGCAATGGATGGATAAGCACCAGTTTTGATGATAATAGTTGGAAATCAGGTAACGGAGAACTGGGCTATGGTGATGGTGATGAAGTGACCACCGTTGGTTTTGGCCCAAGCAGTAGCAGCAAATTCGTAACCACATATTTCCGTCATCATTTTACTCTTAGTTCCGAACAAGTAAACGCCATCAGCTATACGCTCAGCCTAAAATATGATGACGGTGCGGTAGTTTATGTAAATGGAACAGAAGTAGCAAGAGCCAATATGCCTGCTGGTATCATTGATTATTCATCCAATGCATTATCAGCTATTGGAGGATCTTCTGAATCGACTTTTACCTCATTTCCTGTTGACAATACCTCATTTGTAGTAGGGAAAAATGTTATCGCGGTTGAAATCCACCAAAACAATGGATCAAGTAGTGATATTAGCTTTGACTTGATGTTGGATATGTCGTCGCAAGGAAGCGGCTCCTTAATTTCAAACAATACCACTTTGATACGCACATTGACCACTGATTTGGGACTTGTGGCGGTCTATGAAAATACATCTGATTGCGTTCTGTCAGGTTCCATCACTACAAATACAGTATTGACTATGGACTGCTCGCCTTATTATGTAACTGATGATGTGACCATAGAATCCGGAACTTCACTTACGATTGAGCCAGGTGTAGAAATCCAATTGATTGAAAATGCATCTATCTTCATCAAAGGACAAATAATCGCCCAGGGAATGATAAATTCACCAATTATATTTAGCAGTCTGGAAGCAGATAAAATCTGGGGTGCTCTGATTTTTCACAATTCCGATTCAAAATCAACACTCAATTATGTGGAAATTAAAGATGCCTCACATGGCAAAAATAAGGCTATGTTTCCGGCAGCTATTTCTGCCTTTAATGCTGATTTAGATTTAGATCACCTGACCATTGAAGATGTGAATAGCAATCCGATTGCTGCCAGATATTCTTCGGTCACCCTGACCAATAGTTCTATTCATTCGAAAGTGACTGGTGATCTGATTAATGTGAAATACGGTGAGGCAATGATCAAAAACTGCATTTTCCATGGCAATGATCAGCCCGATACAGATGCCATAGATTTAGACGATGTAACTGACGGAGTGATCAGAAACTGCAGGATTTACAACATGTATGGCTCCAATAGTGATGCAATAGATATTGGTGAGAAAGCCGAGAATATCACGATTGATAGCCTGCTTTTTTACAACATTACTGATAAGGGAATTTCAGTTGGCCAGCGATCAAGTGTAAATGTTACAAATAGCCTATTTCTTAATTGCAACATGGGCATGGGTTTAAAAGATTCTTGTCGTGTGACCATTGATAAGAGTACTTTTTATGGCAACAACTATGCTGTGGCTTGCTTTGAGAAAAATCTTGGCGATGCTGGAGGAAACGTACACATCACCAATTCGATCCTATCAAATTCCGGTGATGCTTCCTATCTGAGTGACTCAAAATCAACTTTTTCTGTGAAATATTCACTTTCTGACAATGATATATTACCAGGTTCTTTAAACATTTTCGGTGATCCGATATTTAATGATGTTACTGATTTTGATTTCAATCTAAAGGCAAATTCACCCGCAATTTCCGCTGGTTTTCAAGCGGGGGAATCGATTGATCTTGGAATGAGTTTCACTGATATTGCCATCGATCCTGATATTATGATTGCGGGTATTTTCTCGAACATTGAGTTTCTAAACTTGCCCGAGTATTTCATGCTAATAAATCCCAACAATAAATCAATGGATATATCAGGCTATGAGATCAGCAAAGGCGTTACATTTCTTTTCCCAAATAGCTCAACAATCGGTGCTCAAGACACTGTTTATATTACCGATAATTCACAATCTGATTTTTGGTCCGGTATTCAAAAACCAGTTTTTCAATGGACAGATGGTAAATTATCCGACAATGGAGAGGCTGTTGAACTTAGGCAAAATCATGGCATTATGATCGATCATGTGGTCTATGATTTGGATACATGGCCTAAACTGATTGGTACTGATAATTTTGGCTGGCGACTTTCTAATGTTAATTTGGATAACCATTTTGGTGAAAATTGGATCGCACATTCCATGCCTGATGCTGATCCTTTGGCTAATCAATTGATTGTTGATTTACAGGTCCATCCTAACCCTGCTTCTGATCATTTCACCATTTCTGGCATGACTGAAAGCATTCAGAAAATCTCTATTTATACGATGAGTGGAGAGCTGATCCGAACTGAAAATGTGGATCATTCTGGAGAGATTGTCAGTGATATTTCTAATTTATCCAAAGGTCTTTATCTTATCAAAATCGGGAATTCAATCCGTAGGATTATTAAAACTGATATTGAATAAATATAAACGTTAATAATTAATTACTAATATTTTTAGCTTATTACTAATTTAATTAGTTTTAAGGGTGCTAAACACCCATTCATATTTCAGTTTCAAATACGGTCTCTACTCCATAGAAGAGCTTGTGGAATGGGCCAAAAGGAGCAAGATCAAAACACTGGCTCTAACAGACATCAACAGTACGGCCGGCAATCTGGAGTTTGTACGTATTGCTAAAAAAAACAATATCCGTCCACTGCTCGGCATTGATTTCAGAAATGGCACCACCCAACAATTTGTTGGCATAGCCAAAAACAATGAGGGCTATTTTCAACTCAACAGATTGCTCTCCCAGCATCTTCACGATGGAACTGTCATTCCTCCATTAATAGATGAAATCAGTGATTGCTTTATTCTTTATCCCATGAGTAATCTCCCAAATCGGGATTTGAAGGCATATGAATATATCATACTGAAACCCAATGAGGTGAATCGCGCACGATTCACAAAATCTCTGAACAAAGAGAAATTAATCGCCTGTCCCTCCTTTACACTTCCAAAGAAAGAGGATTTTGAACTGCATTGTGTATTGCGGGCAATAGACCTGAACACACTGGTGAGTAAACTGACTGAAGTTGATACTGCACAGCCACATGATGTGTTTCTCTCGAAAAAAGAACTATTAGCTGCATACGAACATTTAGCTGTAGCGATTGAAAATCTCAAGTATGTAATCCAAAATGCTGAGATAGATTTTAAGTTCAGCCCGGAAGCCAAGCCCCAAAACCTCAAGACATGGACAGGGTCAGAGTCAGGCGATTATCAAAAAGTAAGACAACTCTGTCTTGATGGTTTGGCATATCGCTATGGCGAAAAGGTGCCTTTTCTCATAAGAAGAAGAATCCTTACCGAATTGCACATCATCCGGAAAATGGGGTTTCTCTCTTATTTTCTCACCAGCTGGGATATCGTGAATTATGCCCGAAGTAAAAATTACTACTATGTGGGAAGAGGCAGTGGAGCCAATAGTGTGGTCGCTTACATCCTCCGCATCACGGATGTAGATCCCATAGAACTGGACCTTTATTTCGAAAGATTCATCAACCTGTTCAGGCAAAATCCACCTGATTTTGACATAGATTTTTCTTCCAAAGATCGCGATGATGTGACACGATACATTTTCGAACGATATGAACATACTGTTTTACTGGCTACACACAGCACTTTTCAACACAGAGCCGTACTCAGAGAAGTTGGAAAAGCATTCGGTATGCCTCCTTACGAAATTGAAAAACTTCAAAAGAGCACAGCACAAACCCTGGATCATCATTCACGCATGATTCTCGGATATGGTGACAAATTGGGAGGATTTCCAAGCCATCTGAGCGTTCATGCTGGTGGCATTATCATCGCCGAAAGGCCGATTCATTATTTCACCGCGACCTCACTTCCACCAAAAGGATTTCCCATCACCCATTTTGATATGGTTATCGCTGAGGACGTGGGCCTTTTCAAATATGATATACTGGGACAAAGAGGTTTGGGTAAAATCAAAGATTCGCTACAGATCATCAAAGAAAACCAACCTGACCGACTGGATATTGACATCCATGACATCAAACTTTTCAAGGAAGATCCTCTGGTGAGAATCAATCTGCGTGAGGCCAAGGCCATTGGCTGCTTCTATGTGGAATCACCAGCCATGCGCATGCTCCTCACCAAACTCCGCGCAGAAGACTACCTCACGCTTGTTGCCGCCAGTTCTATCATACGTCCGGGAGTAGCCCGATCTGGAATGATGCGCGAATACATCTTGCGGTACCGCATTCCTGAAAAGAGAAAAGAGGCTCACCCTACCCTATTCAGTATCATGCCGGATACCTATGGCGTGATGGTTTATCAGGAAGATGTGATCAAAGTAGCTCATTATTTCGCCGGACTTTCACTGGCAGAATCAGATGTGCTGCGCCGTGGCATGTCGGGAAAATTCAGATCACGTGATGAATTTCAGCAAGTCAAAGAGAAGTTTTTCGAGAACTGTGATAAAAAAGGTTATCCGCCAGAGCTAAGCAAAGACGTATGGCGCCAGATCGAAAGTTTTGCTGGTTACGCTTTCGCGAAAGGTCACTCTGCTTCCTACGCCATTGAAAGCTATCAAAGTATGTTTTTGAAATCGCATTATCCATTAGAGTTTATGGTGGCGGTGCTCAACAATGGAGGTGGTTTTTATAGCAGGGAATTCTATATCCATGAAGCAAGAATGCATGGCGCACAAATAGAGCTGCCTTGTATCAACCTGAGCGAATCGCACACCACCATAAAAGGAAAAACCATCTATCTCGCATTAGGCAATATCAACGAACTTGAAGATCACACAATCGTCGAAACTATACATGAACGAGAGCGAAAAGGGCCATTCACCTCTCTGGACGACTACATCAGACGGGTGAGTATTTCACTGGATCAGCTCAGCTTGCTTATCAGGATTGATGCTTTCAGGTTTACCCAAAAAGACAAAAAAAGCCTGCTTTGGAGAGCTCATTTTTTACTCGGAAACAACAAACGAAGCGAAAACAAACCTCTGCTTTTTGAAACTCCCATAAAAAACTACAAACTGCCTGAGATAGAGCATTCGGGTATTGAAGATATCTATGATGAAATAGAGCTTCTCGGGTTTCCACTGCAACCTCCATTTGACTTACTCAGCGAAAAACCTCCGCAATGTATCACAGCAAAAAAATTCCCAGCCTTTATCAACAAAAAAGTAAGAACCATGGGCTATCTCATCACTACCAAGCGCACTAGTACATTGAAAAAAGAAGAAATGTGTTTTGGTAATTTTCTGGATGAAGAGGGAGAATTCATTGACACGGTACACTTCCCTCCTGTGATGAAAAAATTTCCTTTCAACGGAAGAGGCATCTATATGATAGAGGGAAAAGTCATGGAAGAATTTGATGCAATTAGCCTGGAAGTCAGCTATATGAAAAGATTGAATTATAAAAATGTAGAAGTTTAATGCTACTGAATTTGGATTCAAAAAAGCAGCTAAAAACAATGAAACCAGCTAAAAAATAAAGAAAAATGAGAAAATCCGGATACGCAGATCTACCACTTCACAATGGAAAAGTTCCTCGCTGGCTAGCCGAGCGAATGTCAAAACTCGGTGGAGCCATTGTAGAAGCAATCATCATAGAATATGGCAAATCCGAAGTAATCAAAAGATTGAGCGACCCAGCCTGGTTTCAATCACTCGGCTGTGTGCTAGGCATGGATTGGCACTCATCGGGTATCACCACATCAGTCATGGGCGCGCTGAAAGCTGCACTCAACCCACTATCAAAAGAACTGGGCATTTACATCTGCGGAGGTCGTGGCAAACACTCCCGAAATACACCTCAGGAGCTACTTAGAATAGCAGAAGCCACCGGCCTCAATGGTCAGGAGCTTGTGCGAAGTAGTCGACTTTCAGCAAAAGTAGATAATACGGCCATTCAAGATGGATTTCAGATTTATCTCCATTCATTCATTCTTAGCGATGCAGGCGAATGGGCAGTAGTGCAGCAAGGCATGAACGGAGCTTCTGGCTATGCGCGAAGATATCATTGGCATTCTACCGCACTTAAGAGCTTTACAGAAGAACCACATACTTTTATTTATGGGCAAAATCAGGGACAGATTTTAAATCTTACATCTGCCGATTCCGCCGAAACCAAATCCGGAATCCTGAATATCACATCAGAAAATCCCGAAAGAATGATTCGGGAAATTCAAAAAATAAAACTTCCAAGACATCATGATGTGAGACAGAAGGATGTAGATATTAAAAGACTTGGAGCTGTTTTAGCTTTGGCGCAAGAGCTGCCCACTCAT
Source organism: uncultured Marinoscillum sp. (assembly GCA_964353015.1). GTDB lineage: Bacteria > Bacteroidota > Bacteroidia > Cytophagales > Cyclobacteriaceae > JAMZMI01. The sequence continues at coordinate 48,161 of CAYGUA010000009.1, forward strand.
GATTTCGAATCACTACTACTCCTTCAGGGATTAGGTCCAAGAACACTCCAATCGCTGACTCTCGTCAGTGAAGTCATCTACGGCACATCATCCCGCTTCGGCGATCCTGCCAGATTTTCTTTTGCTCATGGAGGTAAAGATGGACATCCCTTTCCTGTTCCTACTAAAGTCTATGACGAGAGCATAGCTGTGTTGAAATATGCAGTTTCTAAAGCTAAAATCGATCAGTCAGATAAACTTAAAGCTGTCATGGCTTTGAGCAAAGCCAGCGCCCAAATGGAAAATCATTTTGAACCGAAAGGCAATCTTCAGGAGGTCATAGAAAAGGAAAGAAACGAAAGCTGGAAATATGGTGGTCGCACTGTGACAGGTTGGGCTAAAAAACCTGACCAGTTAAGCCTGTTTTGAGTAACTCCAAAAGTTAAAAAGTCTAAAAAAAGCCAAAAGCATGCAACCTTTTGGCCGCTGCATTAATCATATAACTGTACGGAAAAGCGAACATTTTCGGATTTTATCCGACAGCCAAACATGACTATAGAAAAATTAACTAATTGATTTTTAATGTCTTACATATTTTGGCACAGTCTTTCCTAATTGATTGCACAGAAATTAAAAATTAAACTCAAAAATCAAATGACTATGAAAATTTTAAGAAAATCCTCAGCGCTTATTTTAGCCATCCTTTTTGCCACAACCCTTGTATTGGCCAATGGCAATGACCCGAATAGTAAACTTGTAGAAAAGGCAAAAACTGCGGTATCCAACGCCGATGATTCTGACTGGGAAACTTTGGCGCAAAGTGCAGAAATCTGTTTTATGAAAAATGAAAATATTGACGAAGCATTAACATGGATAGATAAATCGATCGCTATCAAAGCAACTCCATACAATCTGGTGGTAAAAGCGGACTATCTAAGTACCTCAGGTAAAAACAAAGAAGCTTTAAAATTTTATTATCAGGCATTGATAAAAACTAAAGAAATAAATCCACAGGCCAATACAGATGATCTTCAGAAAAAAATCTGGGAATTAAGATAATCAAAAGGAGTAGTAGAATCCTCTTTGGGTGGGTCTGGTAGTCCCACCCTTTTTTATTTCAATTTATCGCTAAATACCTTTTTGAATTTCTCCACCTTAGGCCCAACTACAAATTGACAATAGGGCTGTGATCCATTAAGTTCAAAATATCCTTGATGATAATCTTCAGCAGGCCAAAATTTATCAAAAGCAGTAATTTCCGTGACAATCGGATCAGCCCATGCACCAGAAGCATCCAGTTTTTGCTTTAATGTTTCGGATATTTCTTTTTGCTCCGGAGTATGGTAAAATATTGCAGATCGGTATTGTGTACCCACATCATTCCCCTGTCTGTTTAGCGTAGTGGGATCATGTATTTTCCAAAACACCTCCAAAATTTCATTGAGAGAAATGACATTTGGATCGAAGGTGACTTGTACCACCTCGGCATGACCCGTGGTGCCTGCACATACTTCTTTGTAAAAAGGATCTTTTGTTATTCCTCCTGTATATCCCGATACAGCAGTTGAGACCCCTTTCAATCGCTGAAAAACAGCCTCTGTACACCAAAAACAACCTGAGCCTAAAGTAATTTGTTCCATCATGAAATATTTGAAAAATGATAACCCAAAGAGAATAGAATTGGTTCGAAGTAAAAAATTGAAATGAGTGAAGATTTTGTACACACGAGGTTTTCGACTCACTGAATTTGACAGTTTAAATATTCTAAGCGAAGAATCTAAAAATACACCGGCAGAAGAATCAAACTGTACTTTGTCTTTTCTGAATATTTTTGTCTTAATTCATATTGAGGATAAAGACACTTTGAAATTTGTAATGACGTAATAATAATCACCCGCCTAATGAAAGAGCATCAGCAATTGGCTTATAGTGGAAAAATCAATGAAAATGCGAGTTTGCGTGATACGCAAGCCTTGATAATCAATGCTAAAATTGATAAAGTATGGAGTTTGCTATTTGATGTTGCAAATTGGGGGAAATGGAATGATCACATCTCAAACGTAAAAGTCAATGAGGTTGCTGAAGGCGCCAATTTCACATGGAAAATAAATGGATCCAGACTAAAATCCACAATTAGTAAAATAAATAAACAGGAGTTGATCACCTGGACTTCATCTTTCAAAGGATTAAAAGGCATTCAGGTTTGGAAACTGGAAGAAACTGATGGAGATCAAACCATAGTTACATGCCAGCAGTCATTGCAAGGTTTTTATACCATTTTCTATGGTCATCAAAACTTACACAATTTATTAATCCTTTGGCTTACTAATTTAAAATCAGCAGCTGAAAAAAGTTAATCTATTTTTTAGTGGCCAAAGCAGCCAATTGATCCTTCAAAACCGCAAAATCAGGCTCCATGTCCAATCCTTTTTGGTAATATTCCTTTGCCATTGAGATATTTCCCTGATTTTCTTCAATCATACCTTTTAGACGATAGGCGCAAACCTTCAAAGAAATTTGCTGGGTTTCCGTATCTGATTTTTGAAAGACCAATTTCAATTTGTCCGATTTCGGATCTTCGATAATGATGTCAGCATTGGTAGAAGCTTCTATATATCTCTTAATCTGCATCTGCAGAAAGCCCATTTTGTAAACAGTATTGATATCAAAATTTGATGTATACAATCTCTCATAAAACTCAATTGCTTTTGCAGTAGCCCCTATCCTTTCGAAACATGCCGCCGCAATCTCAACCGCAAACATATCTTTTGGATTGAGCGTCGCTGATTCCTGTGCTGTAAGTGCTGCAGATGCAAGATCATTATCATCAATATAAAGCACCGCCAAAGTATCTAGCAAGGCTGTATTGCCAGGATTGAATGAAAGCAAGTTGTAAATGGCCATTCGTGCCATGGTTGGGTCTCCAAAATTTTTGGCCATTTCATATATGTATGCCTGTCTGCTAAACTCAAACGGAATAGAATCTTGCTGCTGATCTGCTTCCTGAGCTTTAGTAGTAATCATCATCAAACCTGCAATCACTAATAATAGGTACTTCATCATTTGTCTTTTATGAGTAAAATGTTCGCAAAAATATAAATTACTTTGATATAGGCACCAGACCTTTCTCTTTTCCGATTTCTATCATCAAATGAAAAGCTTCGTCTTTATCATTTCTTATGGTTCCTTCCAGAATTGCATCTTTTATAGCATTCTTAATCTCGCCTACAATTTTGGATGGCTTTATCCCGAAAATTTCAATAATTAGTTCTCCAGAAACTGGTGGTTGAAAATTGCGTAGATGATCACGCTCTTCTACTTCTTTGATCTTCTGCTCTACTTTAGCAAAGTTGGCCAGGTATTTTCTAACCTTGTTTGGATTTTTGGATGTAATATCTGCCCTGCATAGTGTCATTAAGTCATTGATCTCTTCACCGGATTCATATAACAATCGTCGGATGGCCGAATCAGTAACCTGCTCATTTACAAGAGCAATTGGCCTCAAATGCAGCCTAACTAACTTCTGAACAAATTTCATCTTTTCGTTCAGAGGAAGTTTTAGATCCTTAAAAATCCTGGGAACCCATTTTGCTCCCATATCTTCATGACCATGAAAAGTCCATCCAGTACCCTCCGCAAATCGTTGAGTGGCGGGTTTGGCGATATCATGTAAAATAGCTGCCCATCGCAACCAGAGATCATCTGTATGCTCGCTGATATTATCCAAAACTTGAAGCGTATGGTAAAAATTATCTTTATGTGAATGACCGTTAATCGATTTCACTCCATGCAGTTTTTGCATTTCAGGAAAGATAATTTTCAAAATACCTGATGTAAAAAGCAGTTTGAAACCGTATGATGGTATTTTGGATAAAATAATCTTGTTTAGTTCGTCAGAAATCCGCTCCTGAGAAATGATCGATAATCTTTCCTTGTTCGCGACAATTGCATCCCAGGTCTCTGGCTCAATATCAAAACCAAGCTGCGACGCAAATCTGATGGCTCGCATAATCCGCAATGGATCATCCGAAAAGGTAATATTCGGTTCTAATGGCGTTTTGATAATCTTATCTTCAAGATGCTCTATCCCACCAAAAGGATCCCTCAGCTCTCCTAAATCTGATTTATTCAGACTTATTGCCAGCGCATTTATTGTGAAATCACGTCGATTCTGATCATCTTCTATTGTTCCATCCTCAACTATGGGCTTTCTGGAATCTGATCTGTAAGATTCTTTTCTGGCACCTACGAATTCTAGTTCCCAATCCTCAAATTTGATTGCAGCTGTGCCAAAATTCTTATATATCGCAAGACTGGCATTCTTACCTAGTTTTCTATGAACAGCCTGTGCCAAATCAATACCACTACCAATACAAACTACATCAATGTCCTTGCAGGGTCTTTCGAGAAGCAGGTCACGGACAAAACCACCAATCACGTATGTTTCAATGGCTCGCTCCTGTGCTAATTCGCTCAGCAACTTCAAAGCCGAATCGGACATTATTGTCTCCTTGTAATTGTTCTTTAAGTCCATTATTGATGGAATATGCATGCAAAATCAGCTGATTTTATTCAACTAGCCGCCGAATCTTTAGATGAACTTAAGAGATAATTATTAAATTCTTTCTCAGCATCTTCATTCAGTATTCCTCTAAAAATTGTCGTTAATGATTCACAAAAACTATTCAATGGAGAAAGCCCATGAAATGTGCCCGGTAAATCCTTACTGTTCCTCATCATCACAAATGCAAAAATCGCATCTCTGTAAAGTAGAATCGTAGATTCAATATTCAAATCATCCTTTACTACTCCAAGTTCTTTACCTTGTTTTAATAGCGAATTAAATCTATCAAACATCGCATATTTCATGTATTGATCTATGTAACCCTTAATGGCTGGAAATTCAGTACGAGCATCTGCAACCAAAACTGGTGATACAAACGTTAGGTTGTTTTTGGCTATTTCTATAACGGCAACCAATTTTTTAGTAAAAGGTATGTCTGAAGAAAATTGTTGTTCAACTAGCTGATTTATTCTAGAAATTTTGGTGCTAAAAACTTCCAAAACCAAATCATTCTTACTTTTGAAATATTTGTAAATAGTTTTTTTACTTACACCAACTTCATGGGCAATGTCATCGACTTTCGTCCCCGTGATACCCTTTTCAGTAAATATCCCTGTCGCTACTAGTAAAATTTTGTTTTTTACATCCACAATGCAATGTTAATCCTTTCTCAAAAATAGCATTGATATTAGCAATCAAAAAATAGCATCATGTTAGATTTGTGAATATCAATCCTGAGATGACTAACCAAGAGGCCAAACAAAGAATCGATCAGCTAACAGACGAACTCAATCATCACAATTATTTATACTATCAGGAAAGTAGATCTGAAATCTCAGATCAGCAATTTGATGCGTTATTAAAAGAGCTAGAGTCACTTGAAAGCAAGTTTCCGGACCTGAAACGCGATGACTCGCCCACTCAAAGGGTTGGTGGCACTATTACAAAGTCATTCACTACGGTGCAGCACACCTACCCTATGTTGTCTCTTGGAAATACGTATTCAAGAGAAGAATTACAGGATTTTGATAAAAGAGTGGCAAAAGGATTGGAAGGCGAATCTTATGAATATTTCTGCGAACTGAAATTTGATGGTGTAGCCATTAGTATGCTTTATGAAAATGGAGTACTAACTAGGGCGGTGACGAGAGGTGACGGAGTGAAAGGTGATGATGTGACACAAAATGCCAAAACTATCCGGACAATTCCACTTAGTGTAAAAGGAAATTATCCTCCGAAATTTGAAGTTCGAGGTGAAGTTTTTATGCCTAATAAAGTTTTTCAAGAATTGAACGAAGAACGCCTCGAAGCTGGTGATGCTTTACTAGCGAACCCTAGAAATACAGCCTCAGGCACCTTAAAAATGCAGGATTCGTCTATAGTCGCACAGCGTAAACTTGATTGCTATCTTTATTCATTATTGGGTGAAAATCTTGGCATCAATTCTCACGAAGAGGCTATAGCTAAAATCAAAGGACTCAACTTCAATGTATCTCCCACATATAAAAAATGTAGCAACATTGAAGATGTGTTTTCTTACATTGATGAATGGGAGAACAAAAGACACGAATTACCTCTTGAAACCGATGGTATCGTAATCAAGGTAAACAGCATTCGACAGCAGGAAGAACTTGGGTTCACGGCTAAAACTCCAAGATGGGCCATCGCTTTCAAATATAAGGCTGAAGGAGCTCAAACAATTTTGAATGGTATCACCTATCAAGTAGGTAGAACAGGTGCTATAACGCCAGTTGCAGAGCTGGAGCCTGTGTTGCTAGCAGGCACCATCGTGAAACGCGCTTCACTTCACAACGCTAATGAAATTGAAAGACTTGATATCAGAATTGGTGATACTGTTGCGGTAGAAAAAGGAGGAGAAATCATCCCGAAAATCACCAGCGTGATTACAGAAAAGAGACCAGAAAATAGCCTCCCAACTAATTATATAACTCATTGCCCGGAATGTGATTCACTACTCATAAGAAAAGATGGTGAAGCCAATCACTATTGTCCAAATGATCATGGTTGTCCTCCTCAAGTCAGAGGAAAGGTCGAACATTTTATATCCAGAAATGCAATGGATATCGGTTTCTTAGGACCAGAGACAATCAAAGCACTTTTCAGCGAAAAGCTGATCAAGGACTTGGGGGATTTATATATCCTCAAATTTGAGCAATTAAATGGATTAAAATACGAAGTAACTGATCCGGAAACAGGCAAAACAAAAACCAGATCAATCAAAGAAAAAGGAGCAACAAATATCATTGAGGCTTTAGAGAAATCTAAGGATACTCCATTCGAGCGTGTGTTATTTGGCATTGGAATCAGATATGTAGGAAAAACTGTAGCAGAAAAAATAGCTGAGCATTTCGGAGATATTGACAAGCTGCAACAGGCCTCATTTGAGGAAATTGTTTCCATTCATGAAATTGGGGAGCGCATTGCCGGAAGTGTGACTGAATATTTCAGTAAAGATGAAAACCTTGATTTGGTGAACAGGCTAAAAGCAGCAGGTTTAAAAATGAAAATGGAAGCCTCTTCAACCCTTCTGGAAAATAAATTAGATGGAAAATCAATCGTAGTTTCTGGCGTTTTTGTTGATTTTGAACGAGAGGCTCTGAAGAAAATAATTAAACAATATGGTGGGAAAGTAGGAAGTAGTATCTCAGGCAGTACGGATTTCCTACTCGCCGGAGACAAAATGGGACCAGCCAAATTGGAAAAAGCTCAAAAACTTGGCATAACCATAATTTCTGAAGCTGATTTTAAATCAATGATCGCTTAAGCATGTTAAAAAAAATCTGGATCAAATATCTGATCAATAAAAACGAAAAGAAGCGTGACATTGAGTCCAACCTGGATTTCAATAAATCTAAAAAAATCGCATTGATCTTCACTCACTCCAATGCAATCAATTTGGAAAACATTGATGAAATAATTTCTGATGTGAGAGCAGAAAGAAAGGAAATAAGTGTGATTGCTTATGTGAAAGACAAACGTAAAAGCACGATATCCTTCCCCCAATTTGACAGTAAAGACATTACTTTATTTGGAAAAATGAAATCAGAGCACCTAGATTTTTTCATGAATCAGACCTATGATTTAATCCTTTGTCCGGATAAAAACGAAAACTATTTAGTGGATTACCTACTTTCGCAGATCAAAACAAAATGTAGGGTTGGCATGACTGATACCAAGCGGCATAATCACTACGAAATGATAATCAAGTCAGAAATTCCAGACGAATTGGACAGTAAGGAGATTCTGAAATATTTAAAAATGATACAAAGCAATGAGCATTGAGAGACTTATAGGAACCGGAGTAGCGCTTGTAACACCTTTTAATAAAGACCTAAGTGTTGACTATACAGCTTTAGGTAAAATACTTGATCATGTCTCCAATGGTGATGTAGAATATTTGGTTATTTTAGGTACTACTGGAGAATCCGCCACGGTTACGCCTCAGGAACGTTTGGATATCATCGAATTTATTGTTGAAAATAACTCAAAAAACTTGCCGCTTGTATTAGGGTACGGTAGCAACAACACGCAGAATTTAAAAGCTGCACTGCAGGTTTTCAAAGATTATCCACTTGATGCTATATTAAGTGTGAGTCCTTATTACAACAGACCATCACAAGCTGGAATTTTAAGACATTATCAGGAAGTTGCCGATGTAAGTCCATTTCCTCTTATTATTTACAATGTACCACCGAGAACCGGATCCAATATCAGCGCTACTACAACGATTGCCCTTGCCAAGCATCCAAACATCATCGGAACAAAGGAAGCTGCTGGTGATATGACTCAAAGTGCTGAGATTCTAGCAAATACACCTGATGATTTTCTGGTAATTTCTGGAGAAGATGCATTAACAGTACCGATGATCTCTATGGGTGGTAAAGGAGCGATTTCTGTATTGGCTAATCTGCAGCCGAAAAAATTCAGTGATATGACAAGATTTGCGTTGGCTGGGGACTTCAAAGCAGCCACTCAATTGCATTTTGAGTTATTGGAGGGCTATCGCTTGGTTTCTGCTGAAGGTAATCCCGTATCGTTAAAAACTGGTATGCAAGCTGCTAAATTGATGAATAGAGACGTGAGACAGCCTCTGTATGAAGGATCAGAGGAATTATTGCAAGCTTTTAAGACTTACCTGAATTAGATCCATTCACTTTTTTTAAAAAATATTGAGCAAAAAAAAAGACAACTAAATAGTTGTCTTTTTTTTATGTCTTAATAAAGGGTATTAAGCTTTATTTTTCATGTCTTGAACTTCAACTCTAATCTCTTGAGATAGGTTTTTCAATTCCTGCATTCCTTTTCTTACTCTTGTTCCAGCAGCAGAATTTTCTTTGTCATAAAATTTACTGAAATCACCTTCCAAAGAGGTTAATAATTCTTGAAGTTGTTCGAATCTTTTCATATTGATAAATCTTTAAGGTTACTGATAATTATTCGCTTAGCAATTTATACAAATTGTTCAAAAACCAAGCTTAAATGTAAAAAAAAGCTATATCTGTGTTGCGGCTGCTCCTTCGACTCCTGCTCTTTTGTAAGAACCGTCATCCAATTTAGCTTTTACAGCTTCAAAAGCTTGAATAGTTTCCTCCACATCACTTAATGAATGAGAGGCTGTAGGGATGATTCTGAGTATGATCATGCCTTTAGGAACAACAGGATAAACAATCACAGAACAGAAGATGCTGTGCTGTAATCTTAAATCTTTTACAAGATTCACTGCCTCTAATGTATCTCCATTCATGACCACAGGAGTCACCGGAGAGGTAGTAGTTCCAATATTATAACCTTTCTCCCTGAATCCATTTTGAATCGCATTCACGATTTTCCAAAGATTTTCTTTGTGCTCAGGATTATTTCTCAAAAGCTCCAATCTCTTCAGGTTACCAATTACTATAGTAAGCGGAAGTGATTTAGCGAATATCTGAGAACGCACATTGTATTTTAATACATCAATGATTTTTGCATCACCAGCGATAAACGCCCCAATACTTGCCATCGACTTTGCAAATGTTGAAAAATAGATGTCAATGCCGTCTTGAACACCTTGCTCCTCACCAGCACCTGCGCCAGTTTTTCCCATGGTTCCAAATCCGTGAGCATCATCTACTAACAATCTGAAATTATATTTTTTCTTAAGTTCAACGATAGCTTTCAGATTACCCATGTTTCCTGACATTCCGAAAACCCCTTCAGTAATAACCAAAATACCACCACCAGTCTCTCCGACCATCTTCTCAGCTCTTGTCAACTGCTTCTCAAGGTTTTCCATATCATTATGGGGATATACAAACCTTTTCCCCATATGAAGTCTAACGCCATCAATGATACAAGCGTGAGATTCGGCATCATAAACGATCACATCTTTTCTATCAACCAAGGCATCAATAACTGACATCACGCCCTGATAACCATAGTTAAGAAGCATCGAAGAGTCTTTTTGAACGAATTCTGCTAGTTCTCTTTCCAACTGCTCATGATATACTGTATTACCAGTCATCATTCTAGCTCCCATAGGATATGCAAGTCCCCATTGCGCTGCAGCATCTGCATCCGCCTTACGAACTTCAGGGTGATTGGCCAAGCCAAGGTAATTATTTAGACTCCACGTCAACACAGTTTTACCTTTAAACTGCATACGAGGAGCTATTTCCCCTTCCAATTTGGGAAACATGTAGAAGTTGTCATCAAAATATGAGTGTTGACCGAGAGGTCCTCTATCTTGAACTAATTTTTCGAATAAATCCATTTAAGAATTGTTAAAAAGCCGTGTAAAAAACGAAATGCAAAACTAACATTAAATAAAGATTGCGACAACTTCCCTCCTTCATTTTCGGTAACTGTGTCTATATTTAAAAACTAGCAGAAATACATCTATCAAAAACCCCATTCAGATGAAAATTCAAAAGATCTTAGTTGCAAACAGAGGTGAGATCGCATTGCGAGTAATGCGATCAGCTAAAGAATCAGGTATCAAAACCGTCGCTGTTTATAGTGATGCAGATGCCACCGCCCCACATGTAAGGTATGCGGATGAAGCTGTGTGCATCGGGCCTTCTCCATCTTCTGAGTCTTATCTGGTAGTTGACAAAATCATCGAAGCATGTCATCGAACTGGTGCAGATGCGATCCATCCGGGATATGGTTTCCTTTCGGAAAATGCAAAATTCGCTCAAAGGGTAAAAGATGAAGGATTGATTTTTATCGGGCCATCTGCCGCTTCCATCACGGTAATGGGTGACAAATTAGCTTCTAAGAATGCCGTAAAAGCATTTGATGTGCCACTTGTACCCGGAATGGAAGAACCTATAGGCGACATAAGCATTGCAAAAAAAGTTGCCAATGAAATCGGTTATCCAGTGATGATTAAAGCAAGTGCCGGCGGTGGTGGTAAAGGAATGAGAATTGTCAATGAAGAAAAAGAATTTGAGGAGCAAATGAAAAGGGCGGTCAGTGAGGCCAAAAGTTCATTTTCTGATGACAAAGTATTTGTTGAAAAATTTATATCAAATCCGAAGCACATCGAAGTGCAAATACTTGGAGACCAGCATGGAAACGTGCTTTATCTCTTTGAAAGAGAATGCAGTGTACAGCGCCGAAACCAAAAAGTGGTTGAGGAAGCTCCCTCCTCTGTCCTATCTCCTGAGCAAAGAAAAAAAATTGGTGAAGCCGCTGTGAATGTGGCTAAGTCATGTGATTATTACGGAGCAGGAACGGTAGAATTCATTGCCGATGAAAATCTAAATTTCTATTTTCTGGAAATGAATACCCGACTTCAGGTAGAGCATCCAGTCACAGAGCAGATAACCGGACTGGATTTGGTAAAAGAGCAAATAAAAATTGCAGAAGGTGAAGCGCTTGGTTATAAACAAGAGGATCTCCATATCCATGGGCATAGCATCGAATTACGAGTTTATGCGGAAGATCCTGAAAATAATTTCTTGCCAGACACTGGAAAACTCAGCAGATATGAACGGCCGCAAGGTCCGGGAGTTCGTGTAGATGATGGCTTTGAGCAAGGCATGGATATTCCAATTTTTTATGATCCTATGATTGCTAAGCTTGTAACCTATGGCAAGGATCGAAAGGAAGCTATAGATCGCATGTTGAGAGCGATAAGCGAATACAATATAGTAGGTGTCAAAACCACGCTTCCATTTGGCGAATTTGTAATGCGACATCCAGCTTTTGTTGATGGGTCATTTACTACCAAATTTGTAGAGCAATATTTCAAACCAGAAATGCTCCAAAAAGAAGTCACAGATGAACTGGCAAAAGTAGCTGCTGCATTTGCGAGTTGGCATGATCAAAACAAAAACAAGGTAGCATTGAGTCAACCTGCCACTCAAGCAAAATCAAACTGGCGAAGTAGAATTGCGCATTAAGCATGGCTGTTATCAAACCATTTAGAGCCTGGCGATACCATCAAAGGCTCGCACCAACCATTAATGAAATCACAGCTCCACTTTTTGATGTAGTTTCTGAAAAGCAACGTGCACGGCTTTATCAAAATCCTCACAACAGCATCCACTTGTCTGTGCCAGCGGGTGATGATCAAGCTGTTTCAGCAAAGAAAAAGCTTGAAAAATGGAAAAGAGACAACATTCTAACTCAGGACAAACTTCCTGCTATCTATGTCTATTATCAACATTTTGTCCTTTCTGGTAGCGATAAAACCTATTGCCGCAAGGGCTTCATTTGTAATATCAAGATTGCAGATTGGCACGAGAAAATAATCCTTCGCCATGAGAGCACTATGCCTTTTTCGGTAAAAGACCGACTGGAATTACTCCATGAAACCCAGCTCAACGTGAGCCCAACACATGGATTATATACGGATAAGGAAAAGGAAATAGAAAATTACCTTGATGAAAGTATGCGCAACCCGCTTTACGAAACAGAAGATTATCAGGGTGTTAAAGACGTAATGAGTGTGATTCACGATCGACATGTGATCAACAGAATCCAAAATATTTTAGCAGAAAAACAAATCATTTTAGCCGATGGACATCATCGGTATGAAGGGTCTCTCAAATACATGAAGGATCGCATCATGAGAAATCCAAACCATAACGGACATGAAGGCTACAATTATCACATGATGTTTCTGACAAATACTGAGTCGGATGATCTTCGGATATTGCCAACCCACCGATTGGTAAAGGATCTCGAAAATTTTGATCCGGATTGGTTATTGAAAGAATTAGATGCGTTTTTCAGCATCAAGCCTTTGGAAAATCCACCTGATATTTATGAAATCATACAAGGCAAAAAATGGACTTTTGGACTTTTGATTGGCGAAGAAGCTTTTAAAATCAGTTTAAAACCAGATATGATTAGCCAAATAAGCTGGAATTTTCCTGATCAAATCAAAGAACTCGACTTAACAGTAATGCATTATTTCATTTTTGAAAAAATTCTTGGAATCAAGGGTCAGAGTCAAGTCAATTCACGCAATCTTGTCTTTCAGCGTAATTTTTCTCAATGCCTCAAAGAAGTGATGCAAGGCAAGGTTCATTTCGGTTTAATCACGAGAGATATTTCGATAGAGGAAGTGAAACAAACTTGCTACTCAGGCTATACCATGCCACAAAAATCAACCTATTTTTACCCAAAAGTCATTTCCGGCTTTTTGTTTAGCTCAATAAAAGACAATGAATTCAGCTCACCTTTTGATCCTTGCTTCTAATAGCCCGCGGCGACAGGAATTATTAAAACAGGCAGGTTATGCCTTTGAAGTAGTCACCTATCAATTTGATGAGATACTGCCTGAGCATATTGCCGCTGATGGTGCCGCAGAATACCTGGCCAAAGAAAAAAATAGATTTTACCGGTCGAAACTTGAAAATCAGGTAATCATAACTGCAGATACTACTGTGGTATTAGATAATGTCGTTTATAACAAACCTATAGACGCCAGTGAGGCTTTGGAAATGATCAATAGATTCTCGGGAAAAACCCATGAAGTGATCAGCGGAGTATGTATTTCCAATCTCAAAAAATCAATTTCTTTTTCCTCCAAAACAAAGGTAACATTCTCGGACATCAGCGAGCAGGAAGCCCAGTTTTATGTTGATCAATATCAGCCACTAGACAAAGCGGGTGCTTATGGGATACAGGAATGGATAGGATTGACAAAAATTTCCAGCGTAGAAGGATCGTATTTTAATGTTGTTGGGTTGCCAATTCACCAATTGTATGAGGTACTGAAGAAGGAGTTTAATGTAAGCCCACTAGATTAAATAAATGGGTGAAAATCCCCAACTTCAAAAACTAACCATACCCACCTGATTATTGTCAGTTTATCGAAAATAAAATCGATTTAGCCGTATCTTTCGTAATTATGGCGAATCAATTATTTCAATGATAAATCGAGTTAGCTATATCTTAAAAACCTTCCTGGTTTTTTTTGCCGCAATTTTCCTTATACAAATTTATGGATGGTGGAGCGCTTCAATTTCACCATCAATTGAGCTGATCGGGAAGTCTGCTTATTTTAACCTGATTTACACTTTTCGAAGTTTTTCTGTCATTGGCCTTTTAATGTTTCTACTCCAATTCGTTAACCTTCGTTTGGCAGGCATTGTAGGCGTGGCACTCTCTGCAATTGTACTTTTAATTCATTTCCTACTTGTGAGCTATCAAGTGCAAACAGGCATTCTATTAGGAGCAGATTTTTATGGCTATAGCCTGGCAGATATTAAAGAAACAGTAAGTGCATCAGGTTCCATTAACCTTATTGGGATTTTAGTTTTGATTTTATTGATCGCTTCTAACTTGTTTTTATTTTGGCTTTTGAGAAAGCTGAAAATCACAAAATTAGCTTTCGCTTATGCTTTGATATTAGCTGGTCTCATTTGCTGGTTATTACCATCGCAAGCCAAAATCAGTGATTTCAATAATGAATCAGCATACAGTTTTGTTGAAAACCCATCGACCTATTTTTGGAATAAAAGTTACACGCATTTCAACATAGAGGACATTCCGATAGAAACAGAAATTGCTGATTATCCCTTTTTACATGAAACAGATCAAGCCAATCCTTTGGGAAAATGGATGGCAAAAGCTGAGATAAATCCAAACATTGTAATCATTGCAGTAGAAGGATTAGGTTCTCAATTTGTTGGAAGAACCTCTGAATATGGAGGTTTCACACCATTCTTAGATTCATTGATTGACAAAAGTCTTTATTGGGAAAATTGCCTGAGCAACACAGGGAGAACATTTGGAGTACTGCCAACTATCTTGGGTTCATTGCCATATAGTGGGTCTGGTTTTATGAATCAAGGACTGGATATGCCTTCACATTTCACCTTGTTTAGCTGGCTGAAACAGCAAGGATATTACACGTCCTATTTTTATGGTGGTAATTCCAATTTCGATAATCAGGATATTTTTTTGGAACGGCAACAAACAGACTATTTTCTTGATGAAGGCAAGTTTCCTGTTAATTATCAAAAAATGCAGGCCAATGATGAAGGATTCTCCTGGGGTTACGGAGACAGGGAAGTTTTTGACTTTAGTCTGACAAAATTAAAAGGTTTAGAGAACAGGTCTAAAATTTCATTTTATATGACTTTGACTACACATGAACCATTTAAATCACCTGATCTGGCTTTTGACAAAAAAGCTATGACTTTGATAAATGACAAAATCCAAAACGGGCAGATTAGGAATCCAAAGCTTTATGAAGAAAATGCTAATATTTTCTCATGTTTGATGTACACAGATGATGCAATCAGGCAATTCATAAAAGCATATAGCGATAAACCAGATTTTAAAAATACCATTTTCATCATTACTGGTGATCACCGGATGATTCCAATCCCTACCGCTAGCAGAATCAATCGATTTAATGTGCCATTGATTATCTATTCACCTATGCTCAATACGAATTTTAAAAGCGAACAAATTGTGAGTCATTCACAACTTGCTCCTACTATCCTCTCCTATCTTCACAACAGCTATAGCATGCCAGCTCCGCAAGAAACTGCTTTTATCTCTCCCACATTATCGGAAAGCAAAGCCTTTGGAAGCGGGCTTGATTTGGCGCTTATGAGAAACAAGAATGAACTGGAAGAATATGTAGAAGGATTGTATTTATTATCAAGCAACGAACTTTATAAAATTGAACCCAAGCTTAAAGTCACACCAGTAAACAATGCAGAAATAAAATCGAGACTTCAGAGAAAACTCAGAGATTTCAAGGCTAAAAGTGAGATTGCCATAACTCAAAATCGTTTGATCCCTTCGGACTTGGAAATATCCAAACCAGTAAAGGGATTTCAATTTTCGGAAAATGAAATTACATTTTTAACAGAAAACAACCTGATAAACAGAGCACCAGACACCCTTTTATTTGAAGCTCAAAAACTAGCTTTCGCAAAGAATTATGAAGCAAGTGCTCTAGTCTTAAAATACGGCCTAAACAAAAGTCCTAACTATCATGACATGAGGATACTTTTGGCGCGGACTTTTGCCTGGTCAGGAGCCTTTGATTCGGCCTTTTTATATCTGGATGAAACATTGCGCAGAGCTGAAAAATATGAAGATGCCTACCTCGCTTACAGCGATGCAGCTTATTGGAAGGGAGATTTAGAACTTTCAAATCAAAAAACTATTGAAGGAATCAAAGATTATCCGACAAACATGGATCTGAAAGCCCGACTAGCCAGAAATTATTTATCAGAAAACAAAAAAGATGAAGCCAAAAAGCTGATTGATGAAATTTTAGAGATAAACCCAAATCATGAATTTGCCTTAAGCATCAAGTCAAGAATCAAATGAAAAATCAATTTTTAAAATATCTATTTATCCTTCTGAATCTGGCGTATGGGTTGAATGGCTCTGCACAGGAATGGAAAGACCTTGGTGCAGACGAACTATTTCAACTAGCCCGTCAAGAAGCATTTGATGGGAAAAGGGAAGAAGCCAGAGAAAAGTTGAAGGTGATTCTTGAAACTAGCCCTGACTATGCTGATGTCAGAATTTTGCTAGGCAGAACTTATGCTTGGGATGATCGGTATGCCGAGGCTATTGAAGCTTTTAAAATTGTGCTCGAAAAAGATCCGAAAAACAATGATGCCATAAATGCCATGATTGATGCTTACATGTGGAATTCTGAATATGAATCTGCATTGAAAACAGCAAACATGGGTTTATCAAAATATCCGAATTTTGAAGATTTCTTATATAAAAAAGCCAGCGCCTTAAACAACTTGGAAAGATTTGAAGAATCCATGGCGGAAGTAAATCAGCTCTTGATTATCAACCAATCACATGAAAAAGGATTGGCACTTAGGGATGAGATAAAAACCGGGCAACAACGATACACCTTGACCTTGAATACTAGTGCTGATCGATTCAGTGAATTTTACGATCCCGCACTTTATAGTTCGCTACAGTTTGGTCGAAGCAATAATTGGGGATCATCTATTGCCAGACTGAATTATTCTCGCAGATTCAAAAAATCTGGAATTCAAGGCGAAATTGATTTATACCCAAATATCTACAAAGGGATTTATGGATATTTTAATTATGGTTTTTCAAAAAGCGGACTTTACCCTAACCACAGATTTGGAGGAGAGGTTTTTACCAAATTACCCAAAAGCACAGAAGGATCATTTGGAGCCCGTTATCTTGTTTTTGGTGCAAACACTAAAATTTTAATGTTCACCGGATCAATTGGTTGGTATTATAAAAGCATGTGGTTTTCACTACGGCCATTCATCACCCCAGATAAAGCAGCCGGCACTTCATTCTCCATTGGCGCTAGTACCAGAAGGTATTTCAGCAACCCTCAAACGTATGTTGGATTGAGTGGAGGGATTGGATATTCACCTGAAATACGCACATTACAATCAGCAGAAGGATTGGCTACAAACGAGCTTTTCACCTTAAAATCTCAACGAGTGGGCATTTCGGGACAGAAGCTTTTCAGATATAATTTACTAGGTTCCATAGATGCCAACTTTGCACATCAACAAGTAGCATTTCCGGGCACTTACAAATACATCTGGATCACAAGTATCAGTGGTAGTATGGCATTCAAGTTTTAAGTGGACAATAACGAATTGCCTGGTGATAATTAAACAACTTCCACCCCACTATTTCAAGATTTGAAAAATTCATTCCTTTCACATGGCGATTGACTGATTCGTATATTTTTCTGTAAGAAAGAAAGGGTTTCAAACCACAAAAGAAACTTAATTGAGATCCATGTTTGTGATTACCAGAGTGTATTGGGCTTGATAGGAATTTGATTGAGAATAACTCCAAAATGCACGATTGAGGAAATTCTTATTGATCAGAGTCAAATCATTCATATACACTTCAAAATCTTCAAAAATCACCGGATCAGAACCTGTCCAGTAATCAATCAATTCACCTTTAGCCGTATAGGAACTGATGATTTCTGAGGACTTTGGAATCAACTGGTAACAAGATGTGCTTCGCTGATAATTCGACTGTCTATAAACATTTGTTCTGCAAACCAATAATGTATCGGAAGATAGGTTTTCCACCTCAAAAACGTAAGTAGAATATTCACCATCTGAAGTGCAGCCTGAAGAAAACAATAATACTGCAATTAGAACGAATAAATTTTTCATAAATCAGGATTTGCAACAAGGACAAGTTGAAACAAAACAGGTTTCCGTCAAACGCAAATTATTCTTCATCTTTATCCTTCTTGTCGTCCTTTTCCTTCTCCACTACAAGATCTTCATTTTTCAATCTCTTCGAAACAGCCAAAAATGGTCCTGTTACGATTTTATCATCTTCATTTACACCTTCGAGTATTTCAATGTTATCAAAATCACTTATTCCTGTTTTTACAACTGTTTTGATTGCTTTTCCTTCTTTCACCACAAACACGACCACTTCTACTTCCTGATCAATCAGCTTTTCTTTTGGATCTTCCTTTTTGTCGCCATCTTCATCATCTTCATCATCCAATTTCCTTGTTGTCACTGCTGATAATGGAGCGGCTAACACATCTTTCTTGATTTCAGTAATGATATCAACACTTGCTGTCATTCCCGGTCGGAAAGGGTATTTAAATCCTTTTTCCTTAATCAAATCCTGATAAGATGAATTCAATATTTTAATTCTGACCTCAAATTCCGTGACGGCATCTGATGAGATTTTTGTATTTGCAGAGTTGGCTATTTGAGTAACCACTCCCTTAAATTTTTTATCCATATAGGAATATGAATCCACGTCAATGATGGCTGTGTCTCCCAAACTAATCCTGATTATGTCGTTTTCATTGACATCCACACGCACTTCCATATTTGATAAATCTGCAATTCTGAGCATTTCAGTTCCTTGCATCTGAGATGTTCCAACCACAGTTTCACCCAACTCCACATCAAGCTTGGAAACAATCCCACTCATAGGGGCTGTGATCTTTGTGAGTGTCAGATTCTCCTCAGCTTCATCAACAGATGCTTGAGAACTTTCAACTGCATAGCCAGCAGCTTCTACATTTTGCAGGGCCGATTCCACATCTTGTTTGGCCATTTTGAAATTTGCATCCGCCAACTCATAGTCCGAGCTGGAAATCACCTGCTGATCATACAATGATTTTTGTCTCTTGTATTCCTGCTCTGATCGAATGAATGAAGCTTGGGCTCTAGCAGCTCTTGCTTTTGCATCTGCAAGATTTGCTTTCTGCTGATTCCATATTGCTTTTTGCCTTTGCAAGGCAGACTCAAAATTATCTGGCCTGATCTTTAGCAGAAAGTCCCCTTTGCTCACAGAGTCCCCTTCTTCGATCGATAGCTTAATGATTTCACCGGGTACTTCAGGACTGATTTTCACCTCGACTACAGGCTGTACTGCGCCAGAAGCACTCACTTTCTCGATAATGGTCACCTTGGAAATTGTACCAAATTCAACCTCGACTTCCTTTTTCTTTCCAATCCATCCTTGAGATTTACCGATTATTGCTACAACTATCAGCAATGAGGCTACAGCAAGTAGAATGTACAATACCCGATTGTTGGAACGCGTTTTTTTAGCCATGATGATTAGAATGAAAGTGTTTTACCTTGATAAAAATCAAGAATTTTAGTTTTGAAAATAAAGTCGTATTTCGCCCTTACCAAATCTGATTTTGCACCAAAAAGATTGTTAGATGCGATCTGATATTCAGTGAAATTGGCGGCTCCAAGATTGTATTGGTTTTCAATAGATCTGAAAGTTTCCTCAAGCGCATCTACTTGTTTTTGAGAAGCAAAATAGACCTTGGAAGCTGCCGAAGCATCATTGTGTGCAGTTTCCACAGTTTGTCTTAGGAAATTTTGCTGTTCCAGAACATTGATCTCTGCTTGTCGCAAAGCAATCTTTTGTCTTTGCACATTGCTGCTATTCCGATATTGATTAAAAATTGGAACAGAGAGTCCAATTGAGAGCTGCTTGCTGAGGTTGTTTTTAAATTGTTCATTAAAACCAACTGTACTAAAGCTGCCATTTGGTGTAACAGAAAGTTGCTCCACAGCTACTCCTGTAGTCGTCTGGTAAAAAGTAGGGTTAGTGACAGGATTGCCAGAGCCATCCGTTTCTATTGAAAAAGGATTATTCGTATCGGCTTGAAACTGCTTGAAAGCATTTGAATAGTTAGTGCTGAATCCTGCATTCAAAGACAAAGTTGGCGTGTATCCCGATTTGGCAACTTCTATCCCTTTTTCTGCACTTTGAACTTGCAGTTCCGCGCTTTTAATTTCGGGCATATTATTAAGAGCCGTACCATAAACATCAGCAACTGGTGGAAGCGTCATATCACTTCCTGTCATATCAATATCAGGTATGACTATATCAATTTTTTGCGCAGCTGGAATCAACATTCCTTGCTTTAGACTTAATAACGCCTGATCAAGGTTGTTTTGAGCAGTGATCAGATTCACCTCATTGCTCGCTACCTGTGAGATCAATTCCAATTCACTTGTGCGTGGCAATGAACCTGCGGCAACAAGCTTTTTAGTCCGTTCGAGCTGCTTTATGCTGTTTTCCAACTGATATTTGGCATTGTCCACAAGCTCCTTATTGAAAATGGCATTGAGATAAAATGTGGCGATATTCAGTGAAATATCATTTTTAGCTTTGTCCTCATCATATTTTGCAGATTCAAGAATCAACTGATTTTGTTTGACCGTATTGGTGAGCCTAAACCAGTTGAAAAGTACCATATTAGCATTTCCATTCATGCCTGTAAAGTTGATCTGCTGGGTAATGAACTGGTTGGAAGTAGGATCAATAGATCGCCCCCAGTTGTAGCCATAATTTCCACCAAGATTAACCGAAGGAAGCTGTGAAGCTCTTGACTGATCCATATTGACTCTGGCGCTCTCACGTTGCAACACACTCCGCTGAATACTCAGGTTATTTTCGAGCGCTATATTCACACATTCCTGAAGATCCAGTAGATATAATGAGTCTTGCTGTGCAAATGAAGGTGAATAAATGAAAAAACTTAATAGGGTTAGGTAAAGCAATTTCCGCATGGAATGGGGACGGGTTTTATTAGAAAAATGGTGGCGATACTTAAATTCCTTTTCAGTAAATCAAAGCCTCACTCCTTCTATACGGGAAAAATCATTTTTCGATATCTTAAAAATCAATCAAACGGCAACTGCCGCTTTGATGTGCGGATGAGGATCGTAATTTTCCAGCGTGAAATCTTCAAATTTAAACTCAAAAATATCCTTCACATCTGGATTGATTCGCATGTTTGGCAATGGTCTCATATCACGTGAAAGTTGTAAATGAGCCTGATCAAAATGATTTGAGTATAAATGCGCATCACCCAATGTGTGAACAAAATCTCCGGCTTCTAATCCACATGCTTGTGCGATCATCATGGTGAACAAGGCGTAAGAAGCAATATTGAATGGCACACCTAAAAATACGTCCGCACTTCTTTGATAAAGTTGACAAGACAATTTTCCATTGGCCACATAAAATTGAAACAAAGAATGACAAGGTGGTAATGCCATGTTTTCGATTTCTCCAACATTCCATGCGCTGATTATCATCCTGCGTGAATTTGGGTTTGTCTTTATGGTGTGAATCAAATCCGCTAGCTGATCCACCGTGGAGCCATCTCTCTTTTGCCAGCTTCGCCACTGCACGCCATATACAGGCCCAAGATCTCCATTTTCATCTGCCCATTCGTCCCAGATTGAAACACCATTATCCTTGAGGTATTTGATATTGCTATCACCTTTGATAAACCAAAGCAACTCATGGATGATCGATCTTAAATGAACTTTTTTAGTTGTTACCAATGGAAATCCTTCACTCAAGTCAAATCTCATTTGATAACCAAACACACTTTTGGTTCCGGTTCCGGTTCTATCTCCTTTTTCCACTCCATTGTCAAGAATGTGTTGCATCAAGTCGAGGTATTGCTTCATGGTAAATCTTCTATTCGTTAGTATTGCTAAATTAACCAAAAGCTCAAACACTGGAATCCCTCATTCGAAACTATTGCCAAAAATTCAACAGTAAATCTTTTCGGATTTGGCTAGTACTCCTGTGGATAGGCATCACGGCATTCTGGGCCATTCAACTGAAAGATTTAAAACCCGACTTTGAGTTTGAAAAACTTTTCCCGACCAATGATCCAGACATTGAATTTTATGAGAATCATCTCACTCACTTTGGTTACGACAATGACTTTTTACTATTGATTATAGAAAATGATCGGGTATTTGATCCTGCTTTTTTGACGAAAGTAAAATCTCTTGGTGATAGCATATCCGGTGTGAATGGTTTGCAAAAACTGATTTCGCCAGTCGATATGGTGCAATTGATTGAAGGACCAATGGGTTTGCTATCGATCCCGATTGTGCACATCACCGAGTCTGAAAAACTAAAATTTGACAGCATCCGTATTTTTCAGCATCCGCTTTATTCAGGTTTTTTTGGAGAAGATAGCAAGTCTATAGCGCTACAAATCGCGCATGATCATTTTACAACCCCTGAAGAGGGTGATGAATTTATTGCTCAGCTGAACTATCAACTAGAACAGCTATCCCTAAATAAAACCAGAATAGTTGGCAAACTAACTGCTCAATCAGCTTTTATCAACCTGATTCAAAATGATTTTGCAGTTTTCATAGTTGCCGCACTTCTGATTAGTTTTTTGGTTCTGTTACTTGTGCTCCGCTCATTAAAAGCGGCCCTCCTTCCCTACCTCATCAGCCTGACCAGTTTGATCTGGCTTCTCGGAATAATGTCCGCTTTCGGAGAGAAAATCACTGTTCTTGGTTCGCTCATTCCGCCTATCATCTTGTTTGTTTCAACATCGGATGCCATTCACTTAATGAATGCATACAGAAAAAATAAGGAAAAAACCAACGCTGACAGGATCCAACTTGCTATCCAAAAAGTTTTTATTCCCACGATATTAACTTCTGTAACAACTGCAATAGGCTTTCTTAGCCTTCTTAGTATCTCAACCGAGCCAGTTCAAACGTTGGGCTTATTCGCAGGATTAGGTGTAGTTATTGCCCTTTTTGTGACTTTCGTTTTTGGTCCTTTGCTGATTTATGGATGGCATCCGCCAAAAACCAAATCCATCAACTTCAAACCATTGCTTGTTTTCATATTGAAAAATCAAAAAAGCATTCTAATTAGCACTTTCATCATTATCCTCATTTCTATCATCGGAATCTCGCGTGTGGAAACCAATGCTCGATTGCTGGACGATCTACCAGAATCATCGCTTGTTCGTCAAAATTTTGAATATGCAGAGCAAAATTATTTCGGATACAAGCCTTGGGAAATCGCTTATTGGCCAATAGATTCCAATGAATCAATCTGGAATCAAGCGGTCATGATTGAAGCCCAAAAGATCCATCAATATTTAGAAGAGGAATACATAATTGGTCGAATGTGGTCGCCGATTGATTTGATGCAATATGGAAATCAAATGATTTCTGGTGGAAATGTAGCTAGTTACCAATTCCCTCAAAATAAGGATTTTGATAAGGCATTAAAAGGATTGGAAATGGTAATTCGATCCGATAGCAGTATTCAGAATACCGTGAGTTCAGATCATAAATATGCCAGAATTGTAGGATTCATCCCTGAGCTTGGCTCCAAAGAAACGGGCATAAGAAATGAAAAATTGCTTGAATATTTATCCGAGCACATTGATTCATCCGTGATTGGCTATCAAATCACAGGTACTACATATTTAATTGACAAAAGCCATTCACTGCTTTCGAAAAATCTAATTACTGGCTTGTTGATTGCCATTGTATTGGTTTCTCTTGTTTTGGGGTTGTATTTTAGATCTATAAAAATCATGATCATCAGCCTGATCCCAAACGTTATTCCGCTGATAATCACAGCAGCTTTTATGGGGTTCACAGGGATCCCTCTGAAGTTAACCACTTCGATCATTTTTGCCGTAAGCTTTGGAATAGCCGTTGATGACACCATACATTTCATAAGCATCTATCGCTTACAAAAATCTACTAACACAGTGCAGGCTTTGCTTTCATCTTTTCAAAAAGCAGGAAGTGCCATTTTGGTGACATCAATAATCATTTTGGCTGGCTTTGGGATTTTCCTTTTTTCGTCATTTGGAGCTACCTATTATTTGGGGCTTTTTCTTATTCTTTCTTTAACATCTGCCCTGATCATCGACCTTACTTTGCTACCGATTATTCTAAATAATTGGAACAAGAAAGGCAAACCTTAGTTTTGTCAATATGAGTAAAACACTTCGTATAGGTAGCACATTACCGGATCTGATTTTGAAAGATCAAAATGATCAATCTGTAAGACTTCATGATTTGATTGGTCAGGCCCCTTTAGTAATCTATTTCTATCCGAAAGATGAAACCCCCGGCTGCATAGCAGAGGCGTGTTCTTTTCGTGATCAGTTTGAGGATTTTGAGACAGCTGGAGCCAAAGTATTTGGAATCAGTGGCGATTCTGTGAAATCACATTTCAACTTTGCCAGAAGATTGAAATTGAACTTCACCTTGTTAAGTGATAAAGACCGCAAGGCAGAAAAAGCATTTGGTGTAGAGAGAAATTTGTTTGGATTGATCCCAGGCAGGGTCACTTTTGTCTTTGATAAAAAAGGAAAGCTTCAGTATGAATTCAGTTCGGCTACACAAGCCACCAAACACATTACTGAAGCTTTATCTGCACTTAAAAAGCTAGTTGACTAGAACTTTCCAAGTTTTAATGTGATGAAGAAGTTCAGATTTTCAAAATCCGAGCCTTGGGTATTGGTAAGCTCTAAATCCTGAGTAAACCTTTTGCTCATACCAACAGCCATTCTGAATGATCGCGAAATATTCATTTCTACAGATGCACCTGGCTCAATGTACCAGAAGATATCCTGATCAATCATTGGTTGAGTCCCTGTAAGTCTTGGGTCGTTGGTGGTGTTTTCTTCCCAGTCTTCATGATATCCAAGCCATCCCGCTCCTCCTGACACAGGAAAAGTCACGTGTACCACCTGATTTGAAAAAGCAATTAACTCCATGAACATACCACCGTATCCTCCTAAAAGTATCGTGTTTCTAATCGGATCAATATCCTCAAATTTGGCAGTAGGAATGACACCATGACCTTCGAAACCAATTCCCAAAGTGCGATTTACAATCCAGCCAGTACGAAATCCAGCCATAACCACCGCTTCATCTTTGAATTCTGAAGCTCTGAATGAAAACCCGAAAAATCCACCACTATGGCTCATGGAACCAGATAATGTCTTAATGTCATTTCTTTTATCTTTGTACTCGGGCTTGGAATCCTGATAATAAATAATCCTTGGCTCAACTGGCACCACAGGTTCCAATTCAGGCAAGGCATTCATTGATGAATCCTTTTTCACCAAAACAGGCGTCTGCTTTACTTCTGGCTTTGCAGGATTTACATTTTCATTATCCAGAGTTTTGGTATCTTCTACTGGGGTAACCATTTCTTTGGTGGCTGTAGAATCAGTTTCTTGCGCCATCAAACATGCAGTGGTGGCTGAAAGAAAAACTAGAGAAAGTAATATTCGCTTCATTTATTTTGCTTTAATCTGACCTAATGACATCCGGGTGTAGAAAAGGTTTCTCTTAGTTAACCAAAATATTCTCCATCTTTTACCTTTGCGACTCTTAAAAAAACATCAAACCCAAAATGGCGGAATACAACCACTCGAACATTGAATCAAAATGGCAAGAAACCTGGACGAAAAACCAGACCTATCGGGTAGCGATCAACAAAGATAAACCGAAGTATTATGTACTGGATATGTTTCCTTATCCGTCAGGCGCAGGACTACACGTAGGGCATCCACTTGGCTACATCGCCACAGATATCATTTCGAGATATAAAAGACTCAAAGGTTTCAACGTGCTTCACCCTATGGGTTTTGATGCATTTGGTCTTCCTGCTGAACAATATGCGATTCAGACAGGTCAGCATCCTGCGAAAACTACGGACGAAAACATTGCCAGATATAAAGAGCAACTGACCAAATTGGGTTTTTGCTTCGACTGGTCACGTGAATTCAGAACAAGCGAGCCTTCTTACTATAAATGGACGCAATGGATATTTAAGCAAATATTCAACAGCTGGTACAATAAGGATGCTGATAAAGCGGAGCATATTGATACTTTGATTTCCAAATTTGAAAAAAATGGAAATGCGCAAATAAATGCAGCCTCAGATGAAAATACGGAGATATTTACGGCTGACCAATGGAATTCATTTTCTGAAGAGCAGCAGCAAAAAATCCTACTAAAATATAGATTAACCTTCATCGCTGAGACCACCGTAAATTGGTGCCCGGCATTGGGAACTGTGCTTTCAAATGATGAAGTAAAAGATGGTTTTTCAGAAAGAGGTGGTCATCCAGTAATCAAAAAAACCATGCCTCAATGGAACATGCGGATCACCGCCTATGCGGATCGCTTGATCTCGGGATTGGAAAACCTGGACTGGCCAGATCCGATCAAGGACATGCAGCGCAACTGGATTGGTAAATCTTTTGGTGCTGAGGTGGATTTTCAAATAGAAAACTCTGATAAAAAAATCAAAGTATTTACTACACGTATCGATACGATCTATGGTGTAACGACCATGGTCATCGCACCAGAATATGATTTGGTAGATGAACTGACTACTCCGGAACAAAAAGAGGAGGTGGCTAAATACGTGGAAACGGCAAAAAACAGATCGGAAAGAGATCGCATGAGTGATGTGAAAACCGTATCAGGTGTATTCACAGGAAGCTACGTAATCAATCCTTTCAACGAAGAAAAAGTGCCGATCTACATAGCTGATTATGTGCTGGCAGGTTACGGAACTGGTGCGGTAATGTCCGTGCCAAGTGGTGATCAACGTGATTTTGATTTTGCTACGCATTTTGGTTTTGCAAAACCACAAATATTGGATGCACAAAAAGTAACCGATACTGAAGCGGATCCAACTAAGGAAGGGAAGATGATTAACTCAGGCTTTTTGAACGGCTTGACTTATGCCGAGGCTACTGAAAAAGCCATCGCCTTTGTAGAAGAAAAAGGAATTGGAAAACGAAAAGTAAACTACAAAATTCGTGATGCAGTTTATGGCCGTCAGCGCTATTGGGGTGAGCCTTTTCCTGTTTATTACAAAAATGGTGTTCCTTATCTTTTAGATGAAAATGAGCTTCCTCTGGAATTGCCAAAGATTGATAAATTCTTGCCAACCGAAGACGGTGAGCCACCATTGGGTCGTGCCCAGGATTTCAAATCTAAAGATGGACACCCTTATGAACTAACAACCATGCCGGGCTGGGCTGGCTCAAGTTGGTATTTTTTCCGATACATGGATCCACAAAATGACAAGGAATTTTGTGGTAAAGAAGCTTTGGAATATTGGCAAGATGTGGACTTCTATATGGGCGGATCGGAACACGCCACTGGTCACCTCCTCTACTCTCGTTTTTGGACGAAGTTTCTCTATGACATGGGTTATATCAAAGTAGATGAATACGCCAAGAAATTGGTGAATCAGGGAATGATTCAGGGAAGATC
>CAYGUA010000009.1:75860-139840 GCA_964353015.1 uncultured Marinoscillum sp.
AAGTAGATGAATACGCCAAGAAATTGGTGAATCAGGGAATGATTCAGGGAAGATCAAGTTTTATTTATCGCTTAAACAAAGTAATTTCCTTTGGTGGTGAAAAAAGTGATTCTGAGTTATCGGAAATACGTAACCAGGTGCCTCCAGTTTTTATATCCAAAGGTGTAATGGATAAAACAATTGGGTCCGGAAATGAAGATAAATTACCAGAACTTATAGAAATACAAAGAGAAATTAATAACACATTACCAAATGGTGTAAGTGTTAATTACCACATTGATGAATTCACAATTTCAAAATTAAATGTTGATATTTCGCTTGTAAAAAATGATATTCTTGACATAAAAGGATTAAGCAGTTGGTCCAAAGGGATAGAGGAAGCCAGATACATCCTAGAGGAAGATGGGAAATACTTATGTGGCTGGGAAGTGGAAAAAATGTCCAAGTCCAAATACAATGTGGTCAACCCGGATGAGTTGGTAGATCGCTATGGTGCGGATACTTTGAGGATGTATGAAATGTTCCTTGGTCCTGTCGAGCAAAGCAAACCCTGGAATACAAACGGGATTGAAGGAGTTTGGAAATTCTTGAGAAAATTCTGGGGATTGTTTCATGACAACAATGGAAATTTCGCAGTTTCAGAAGATGCGGCAACACCAGCTGAATTGAAAATTCTTCACGGAACAATCAAGAAAATAGAAGATGATGTGACCAGACTTTCTCTCAATACTTCTGTGAGTAATTTCATGATCGCAACCAATGAATTGAACTCGATTAAGTCAAATAAGCGAGCAATTTTAGAACCTTTTGTGATTCTATTGGCTCCTTATGCTCCTCACATCGCAGAGGAACTTTGGAGTTTATTGGGACATACTGAGACTGTATTTGACGCCAGTTTCCCTGTATTCGATGAGCAATATCTGAAAGAAGACAGCAAAGAATATCCGATCATGATTAATGGCAAGATGCGAGCGAAAATCTCATTCGCGTCAGGCACGCCAAATGCAGAAATGGAGAAAGGTGTGTTAGCAAATGAACTTGTGCAGAAATGGCTGGAAGGTAAAGCACCTAAAAAGGTCATTATTGTGCCAGACAAGATTGTGAATATTGTGGTATAAAATCCATACTTGATTAAATAAAAAATCCCAATGGCAAGCCATTGGGATTTTTTTTATACCTGCAAAAACCGGATTTTAATTTTTAAAGACCTTCACTTGATGGATTTTATTGTCTTCTTCAATCATCACAATATAAAATCCTGAATTTTGTCTTGAGAAATCAAAAATCCATTTTTCGTTTACCTTTTGGAAAGGCACGTGAACGTTTCTTCCCTGAATATCCACTACGCTTCTAACCGTAACATTTTTGGAATTTGCAAAAACGATGTTCAGATCTGAAACCACCGGATTGGGATAGAATTGAAATGATTCCGTTCCGTCATTTAGCGACAACTCACCTGATCCACCACTACAATCATCACCAACTTCGTAAGAGAAATATTTCGTAACGGCCAATCCACCAGCGAATTCAAACTTGCAAGCATAACTGATTCGAGTTCCTGCCGTCTGACCACTTACAGTAGCAGTAAATTTCTTGCCTGACACATTGCTCATTTGAGTTTCAGCAAAAGGTGTTTCTTTCCATAAAAATGCAAATACACCATCCTTTTGATCAAGCAATTCAAAGGTCATTTTCACATCGCTTCCTACCGTTTCAAACTCATAGTTATATCCAATTTCGAAGGAGCCTTGCTGCGCTATGGATGATGAGCCCGAGCATTCGGTGTTTGTATCTACAGCAGTTTTTGCGGCAATCACTATTGGATTATTGGCTGCTGCGTTTTCGGCTAAATCCTTCACAGATATATTGAAACTGTATTCAGTATCAGGTGTTAATGCTGTGATTGTATGTGATTTAGCTGCACCGGAATTTGCGGAAACTGTTGCCGACTTAGATCCATAAGTAATAGTATATACTACTGATCCCGAATCGTCAGATGCATTTAGATTCAAAGTGACGGCTGTAGAAGTTACGGCACCAAGTGTTGCCACGAAGTTTGTAGGTGCTTGCGTATCTGCACCGCTGCTCCCACCACAATCTTTACCTACTTGATAGCTGATATATTTTGTAGCAGATAGTCCACCAGCGTAAGCAAATTTGCAAGCATAGCTTAGGTTAGCGCCCAAAGTTTGACCAGAAAGCGTTTTGGAAAAAATATTTCCCGAAACATGATCCATTTGTGTCTCAGCAAAAGGATTCTCTTGCCATAGGAATGCTACCACGCCTGTCTTATCGGTATCCAATAATTCGAAAGTGATAGTAACATTGGTTCCAACAGATTCGAAAGTTGCCTTATATCCAACAGAGAACGCACCTTGAGATGCTTGGTTGGAAGTTTCAACACAACTATTGACTTCATTCACTGAGATATTTACTACTTGAGATGTGCCTATTGCACCCAAATTATCAGTCGCTTTCGCCGTTAATTGATGCGCTCCCACAGCAGGGTTCATCCAATCAAAGGTGAATGGCTCTGCATTATCCTCTCCAATTTTTGTATCCCCATCAAAAAACTCAACAAGTACTATCGTCCCATCCAAATCACTAGCAGAGGCAGCAATAGAGACCGTAGCTCCTTCTTTGTACGACGCATTATTTGTTGGGGCAGAAATAGATATGGTAGGATCTGTATTTCCTGTAGCAGAAACAATGACTAAAACAGAACTTTTAGCAGAGTATGTGCCATCACTTACAGTCAATTCACATTTATAAATTCCATCAACGAGATTTGATATATCTGGTGATGCTGAAGTGTTATCTGAAAAACCAATAATTGATGGTCCGTAAATCTGCACCCAGGAATAAGTTGCGGTCTGTCCATCGGCTACTGTACTTTGTGATCCATCCAAACTTGCTGTAGTTGCAGGTAGTATTACTACCACATTTTGGCCTGCATCAGCTACTGGGGCTGTGTAGCTCAAATCACCTGTTCTGGTGAAAGTAAGCTTACCAAGATTGAATTCCCCACTGGAAAATACCAGTCTTAAAACTTGCTTGCCTTTGTTTAGCTCAATGTTGTTTACAGTTTTGGAAACGTAGGTTGTCCAATTGGAAGTGCTTGTAGAAGTCATGGAAATGTCAGTGCTGATTTTCTTTCCATCAATTTCCAGATAAAAAGGACCACCGCCATTGGCATTGCCAGAGGCATAGCGGAAATTCAAATCATAAACTCCCGCTTGTTGCACATCGATCGTATATTCAGTCCATTCTCCTGCAGAAATCCAACCTAAAGTCGCTCCTTCATTGGTAACCAGGGCAGCATCTACATATTCCTCAGTTCGGAAATCTCCTTCGTTATTTTGTGATACATCTACATAGGAAATACCCTGTCCTACTCCTCCTTCAAATTTATCGTAATGCCCAGCTTCAAAAGTTCCTGGAATAGCTATGGCATTTCCTGAATAAGGTACCTGATCGCCGACTTGAACAGATACAATATTTGATACATTGAAGTCATCGCCTACATAAATCTTGGCATAGATACCATGAATTCCCAAAGTCAGATTTGCCACTTTCCAATCATATGGTGCTGCCGTTTTCTCACCCAAGAGGGTGTTTCCATCATAAAATTCAACTTTGGTCACTTCACCTCCCGATGTAGCAGCGGTGACATTGACACTTCCATTTGGAAAGGCTTGTGTGAAATCGGCAGATAAAACTCCTGTAACGGCTATATCACGATTGGTTGTCATCTTATTGGCCGGAGCAACCATAGAGAATCCATCTGAAAAAGTAACGGTAATAGGAGCGTCTGAATAATTATGTGCCACGTAAGTCATTACTCCATCTTTTTCAAAAGCAGTAGCGATCGGATAATCTGCAGTTATATTATTCTTTAATTTACCCATCGCGTTCATGGCATGAAGCCAATGATAGGTTTGCGCATCAGAAACTCCAAATTTTAGCACCCGATCAGGATAGGCATTGTATAAAGAAATGGCTTGCTCAGGGTCAATGAATGATAAGTATTTCCAAAATACATCATGCCAAAGATTCGGATTCTTATCATTGTCGCTTAATATTCCAGTATAGGTTTTTAATTCCTCCCAAATTTTTCCAACATAATCATGATTTCTCCCCAGATAAAAAGACCCCCCATGTATAGGATAAAGCTCGATTCCGTAAGATGCTGTGATATCTGACGTCCAGAAAGTACCATTGTCAAATGAATTTCCCCATACTCTTGACACTAAACTGTACTGCTGATTGACTGGGAAATTACGTTCATTCATGTCAAACCAATATTCTTCTATCGCAGTTTGTTCGGTTGTATATAAATAAACTCCCAAATCACGTATTTCATCATTTCCTGTGATCGTGCCCCAATGAATCAAAGACGAATTAAACTGCATACTTTCAGATGTAGATTCCTGGTCATTTCCTTGCGGAAAAGTTGCAAATCCATTCGCCCAGCAATGACCTGCGTACGGGCTAAAGTTTCTCAAAAATGGAAATTTAGGATCATTCCTATCCGCTGAAGCGGCATCTCTCACGAGCAAGTTCACCATATCACCCCATTGGTCTGACCATCCGGGCTCAAACTGCTCCATAAAAGCTGCTGCATGAATGAAATATCCCCAATGAAAATGGTGGTCATTGATATTATTGTCCTGTCCATGGCCAGCAGGATAGCCAAGCATCGCGGACCAGTCCTTATTATAATAAAATAAAAACGCTACTTCGGATGACTCGTAAGTAAGCCAATCTTCCAGTCGTTCTTTGATTGTTGCGACGATTTTATCGAGAGCTACTTTATTTCCTGTTTGATCGGCGATTCTTGCTGTTTGAATCAACCTGTTCATGACCTGACCTTCATTGTAAGAATCGGTCCATGTGGCCAACCCATCATTTTCTAATTGAGCAATCTTTTTATCCATTTCTGCTGGACTGAATCCGTCGCTATAATTAGCGAGATAGGGTAATGTTGGTAAGATCCCCTGGAAAGTATTCTTAACGCTAAATGAA
This sequence comes from uncultured Marinoscillum sp., assembly GCA_964353015.1. Taxonomy (GTDB): domain Bacteria; phylum Bacteroidota; class Bacteroidia; order Cytophagales; family Cyclobacteriaceae; genus JAMZMI01. Next base: position 80,886 of record CAYGUA010000009.1, read on the forward strand.
TTTCCATCCATCATTTTCATCTCTCCGCGAATAGAACTATAGCTGTATTTATCCGGTTGTGGCGATCCATCTGCAAGATTATCCCATTGATGAGGAAGCAAACCGATCAGCATATTGGTTTCGGTACCTTCTTTAGTTTCCGTTTCAACAGTAAAATCAGTGGTTACAACTCCTGTATTCTCATCATATGCCCAACTTGTAGAAGTATTAGAAGGAAATACGTAAGCATATTTTTTATACTCTTCCGCGACAGCAGACACGCCCGTATTGGTCAAAGGCAACATGGCCATAGACCAATAATTTTTTCCATTGAGACTTGATGTATAAGTACTCCCTGCTTGAGTCCAGGTACTTCCTGTTGGTGCATAAAACACAAAATCTGCTCCTGCACTGGCATTTTCGATTATCAACAATTCAGAAGAGACCGAAGCTGTGCCCCCGTTTACTTTAATTGATAAATTCTCAGTGCTCCCTTTTTCAAAATAAAGAAATGGCATGGCAATACCGGCTGTCACACTCATATCTCGCGTACCATCATTCCAATTCATCGTGACTGTCCAGTCTGTGTAATCTGATACAGTTGTTTTTGTAGTATTTAAACCAGTGAGTCCAACCTCAATCGGAGCTGAATCTCCAATTACTCCGAATGGAATATAGGTTACTATCAAACCCGTATTGGTTGTTTTTAATGTCATAGGATAATTGAATAAATTATCCGCGTGGTTTTCTTTGATCAGCTTGGACCACCAATCATTGGTTGGTACAGGTTTTCCTATAGCTGCACCACTCAATTGAGGTGTACCAGAAGGGAAGCCATTCCGTCCAGCCTCATCAGCACCGGGATAATTATTTGTGTAGCTTCCACTGCCTACTTGAGTTACTTGAGCATTTAATGTCAAGCAAGTCAAGGAAAATGCGAAGATTAATGAGAGAATTTTGTTAATAATTTTCATGTTGATTTTTGTGTTTTGATCTATTGTAAATGATCTGTGCTAAAAGACCAATTTGCTACAATTTATGATGTTGGTTTCGTTATAATTTTTTGCAATTTTTATTCGAAACCTTGATTTCTAATGGATAACAAAAAAGGCTCAGACAAACTGAGCCTTTTTTGAATATTTATTTTCCTCGCTGATCTCGGATTTTTTTAATACCATAGACACCACCAGCCGCAAGCAAAAGACTCAAACCTCCATCAATAGGCGTTGCAGGTGGAGCACCCGGTCCCTGAGCCAAGGCAGGAATGAATGCGGCGAATATGATCAAAAGACTAAATATTATATTTAAATTTTTCATGATTTCAATTTTAGAAGTTTTTAGAATAAGAATTTTCTGGTGAATGTACCTTCAGATGTAACTATTCTTATGATACTGATTCCTTTGCTAGAAATTGGAATGTTCAATTCATCAATTTGACCGACAAAGCCATTGTTCTCTATTAAAGTTTTACCTGATAGATCATAGACAAAATAACCAGAAACCTGAACATTCTTATTGAATTTTACATTAAGTTCATTATTCAAGAATCTGTAAATAGGCTGATCAACTGATAGCTGATTGGCCAAAATTCTAGAGGATGCATATGTTAAGGTGAATCTGTTCTGATCGGAACCTTTCGCACTTGTGAAAGCAAATTCATTCACTTCGTTCAAGTTATATACTATGCCGGTCAATTTATCTAATATGTAAAAGCTCATACCATCTTCCAATCCTGATATTTCCTGAACAGATAACATCAAATCTGATGACTCACCTAAATCAAATGCCAATTCAGCAGACATTCCATCGGACAATGGAAGTCCTTGAATAGCAAACTTGTTATCATTGATGAGACTATAAAACTGTAGATCCGTACCTGACAATAGTTTATCTGCATCATATCTCTGATCGATACCAATTGTAGCATCGGTTCTTAAAGCAACAAGTAGTTCATTGAAAAAATTATTATCAGCTGTTGTTATCGCCAACTTGATGGTAGGTAGGTTTACTTCTGCTTTTCTGAAGAAATTTGCATCGCTATTTACACCACCTACTCTCATACTCTCTGTGAAATTTACCGTAGCATTAGCATTTGGTGCTGCAATTTTCACGAAGAATCCTTGCATTGAGCCTATGTAATTATTGAATGATCCTCCATTAGGTCCACCAACATTTCCAATTCCATTTGCAGTCACATAATCGCCATTATCACCTCTTCCAGTTTCAGAACCATGATCATCCCATAAGTAAACTGCTCCGTTAAGTAAAGCGGCATTCCCTGCGTCATCTAAAAATTTACCCAAATCAATTGCCGCTGGATATGGATTACTCAATAAGCTCCAACCATGTTCGTCATGATTATCATCAAGAGCAGTGTGCGATAAACCTGAAACGGATATAGTTCCATCATTTGGCACACCAGTAAAGATAATTTCCTGCTGGAAAGCTTGAGCATATCCCCAGCCTGGTGTCAATTCTTCTGCAGAAGCATCTTTCCATCGAGCTATTCCATCAGCACCATAAGCAACCGTCTCATCATACCAGTAAACGGTAGATCCAAGATCCGAACCGGTGATAGATGCATTTGCCTCTACTGGTGAACCCACGAAGCTATACCTACCGCCTGCGTATCTTGTATTTCTTTTGATAGTGACATTTCCAGTTACATTTCCATCATTGGTTATCAAAGAAGCACCAGAATTAATAACTAAGTTACCTTCAAGAGTCATATCTCCAAGAACAACTAAGGTATGACCTGCGGCAACAGTATATGTCTGTCCAATTGCCACAACTAGATCACCACATTCCACATCTCCTGAAGTAGTTTGGTCTGTAGTTATTGTCAATGTTGCAGGTAGATTGCATGATCCACCGAATGGAACATCAGTAAGATTTAATTGTCTTAATCCTCCAATATTTTCCTTTCCCCATAGCAACTGTAAACTAACAGTGGCAGGTGCAGATGCATAATTGAGCGTCATGGTATAGACACCCGCGTTATTCGAGGGTACTTGAGATGATTCTCCTCCTAACTGCACTATTAAATTATTGACCGCATTTCCATCAGCCGATTCAATTTCTACTACAAGTGTAGTTGGACTAGTATTCGAAATGGTCAATAATACTTCAGAATCTGGTGTACTGTTATTGTCAAAAACATTGGCTGAACAGTAAGCAGAAAGTGCCGTCGGGATTGTTGGCTCTTCTCCCTGATAGAAGTAAATATTATCCAAGAAAATTGTCTGAGAGCCATTTCCTCCTTCAATTTTTAATTCTTTGATGTCAGAAATAGTTAAACCCTGAGAAGTGAAATCCGATAATGGGAAATCATAACTCTGCCATTCACCTTGAGTAATAGCTAGAGATACACCTCTTTCACCGGTAGTATTACTTATGAGTTTAAACGTTACCGCAGTGGCATCTGGTGTCCACATATCAAGGTGAACAAAATTCATTGTTGTCAAATCCTGATGGCTGCCTAGAACTGTACCCTGATAACTGAATGGCGTATATTTCAATACGTCATTACCAGCAATATTCTCGATAGTCACCTGAGTATTTTCGCCCCAATTGGGATCAAAAGTACTTCCTGAAATATCCGTGTATGCATCACTGAACACCGATATTACTTCAGACGGATCTCTTGCAGGAGGTGTAGGAGCAGCAATTGCAGGTGTGGTAATAACAAAATTAACTGAATAGACTTCAGTAACATTCGAATTTGCAGAAGTAACAGTTATTGTAGTTGTTCCAGGAATGCTTGATGCAGGTGAAACGACAGCAGTTGCTCCTGCATCAGTTGTTGTAACCAATACAGTCGGTACTATCGTTGTTCCCGGTGCAAGTTCAACGTTATATGATAATGTTGAAGAAGTGAAATTAGCTATGGTCACAGCATCTACAGTCAAAGAACTTAAGGAAATATCTGATCCTGGAGGTGGTGGTGTTTTCCAGAAATAGATGTTATCTAGAAAGATGGTACCATTTCCAGTTGTTTTGAACTGATCTGCAATTGCTAAATTCCTTGCTGGATAAGCAGATGATATTTCAATATCGACACCTGTCCATGCTCCTTTAGTTATTCCAAGTTCAGAGCCAATATTATAACTATTTTCTCCTCCGGCGATTAGATAAAATTCAAAAGCGGTTGCATCATTTGTATAATAATCGAGGTGAATGTATTCCATTGAAGAAACATTTGTTTGGGTGTACTCTATACCCTGATAATTCAGACCCGTATATTTTAAAACATTATTATCCCCAATTTGAATTTCAGTTGCATCAGTTGCCTGTCCCCAATTTGGATCCAAATTGGTGTATATATCATCATAGCTATCACTGTATACTGCTATGACATCAACAGCCGCATCAGTTGGGTCAGTTGCAGCAGTCGATGGTGTTCCATATACAAAAGCTACAGTATAGGTTATTGTTACAGATTCATCAGATGACGTTACCACAATTGATGTAGTACCAGGAACTGTTGTTGCTGCGGTCAAAACTGCATTCGCTTCTGGGATTGTTGTAGTAAAAGTCACGGTTGGTACGACAGTCACACCATCTGCAAGTACTACTGCGTAAGATTCTGTGTTAGCTGAGAAACCTGCAATTGTATTTCCGTCTACTTTCAAATCACTTAAAGTAGCGTTTGCGCCAGTGGAACAAGTAGTACCTACTTCATAAGAAATATAATTAGTTCTTGAAAGGCCACCTGCATAGGCAAATTTACAAGCATAGTTTACTACAGTGCCTGAGGTTTTTCCTGAAATTGTAGTAGAGAAAATATTTCCTGAAACATTCGCCATTTGAACTTCAGAAAAAGGTGTTTGTTCCCATAAGAATGCGACCACTCCTACTTTGTCAGTATCAAGCAATTCGAAAGTAATAATTAGATCCCCACCTGCTGTAGTCTCAAAGGTGCTGGTAAATCCAGTGCTAAAAGCACCTTCTGCTGCCTCACTGGATGTAGTCGAGCATTGTGCGTTAACTTGATGTACTATTGGTAACATCAAGACCATCAATAAAATGTGTAGATAAATTTTCTTCATAGGTAAACGTTTGCGATTAGTATTTTTCCATTTTACAACCTTTTATTAAGGTCATATTTGCAATAATCCTAACTAAAATCAGATTCACACTAAAATGGCACTACATCAATACTACATTATACAGCAAATTTCTATACATCATTAATACATCAATGACCAGTAAAAAATGGGTTGAGAGGGATTTAAGTGAGATTCAAACGAATCAGTAGTAGAACACTTAAAAATCAGATGATTATTAAGTTTTTAGCTCAATCAGCCATTATATATTTCGCAAAACATAATAATAGCCATTAAAAAAACTAAGAATTAAATGAAAAGAAATCAATTAACCGAAACGCCAAATTAAAATATACCGCAAATGTGGTATGGTGCAGAAAAGTAAAAAATTCTAGTTTTACTATGTGTTGAAAAGAATCCTATCCACCGCTGTTTTTATTGTACTTTCAGCTACTCTGCTACTTCTTGGAATCAAGAAGTACAGGGTTGCTGATAAAATTCCAACTTCGCGTAAACTCTTCGTTTGAATTCCTTAGTGAGGCAAGCGATCTTTTAATCTTCCATATGCGTAGGTTCCTGCCAGAGCTGAAGCTATCACTACCGCAATTACTCCGATTCCATTTCCCAATAAAATAAACAATGGACCAGGACAAGCTCCTGTCAATGCCCATCCTAACCCGAACATGGTGCCTCCGATTATGTAGCGTGCAAAGCCCTTCTCCTTTGGATCTATGACAATTGGATTGCCGTCCAATGTCTTCATGTTGGTTCTCTTTATAACCTGAATGACAATAATGCCTATGACCACTGCTGAACCAATCACTCCATACATGTGAAAAGATTGGAATTTGAACATTTCATAAATTCGGTACCATGAGATGATTTCTGCTTTAGTCAAAGCAATCCCGAAAACAATCCCTATGAAAATATATCTTAAAAATTTTATCATGGCGAATTAAAGAGTTAATAAATATGGAAGAACTAACCAGGTCACAAAAAGGCCTCCGATGAAGAATCCAATTACTGCAATCAGCGATGGCAACTGCAAATCACTCAATCCACTGATGGCATGACCAGAGGTACATCCACCTGCATATCTGGTTCCAAAACCCACTAAAAAACCACCTAACACAAGCATCACAACACCTTTTATTGTCAATAATGAACTCCATGAAAACAGCTCCATGGGTACTAATTGACCATTTGGTTTGCTTACGCCAAGAGCATCCAACTCTGCGATAGTAGCAGCAGATAACTGAACACTTTCTCCATTTGTAAGAAATGCAGCAGAAATACCACCTCCAAGTAACATTCCAAGAGCAAATACCAAATTCCATTTTTGACTTCTCCAATCAAAATCAAAAAACTCACATGATTTACCTGCACCAAGAATGGAACAAATTGTACGAAGGTTCGAGGAAATTCCAAATCGATTTCCACTAATCAAAAGGGAAAGCATCACCAGAGATATAACCGGACCAGCCACATACCATGGCCAGGGTTGACTGATAAAGTCAATAATTGTCATCTATTTTAATTTTGATTAATTGAAAATGAACAGAAGGATAATAACAACAGGAATAGTTTAAAGTTTGATTTGGGATTGTTAAAATCACAAATTTGTATTGACAGTGACAAATAGAAATTAGAATCCATCATCTCCTGATTCCACAGGTTCAACTTTAGGTTTTTCTTCTATAGCCTTAGGTTCCTCAATCACCGGATCAGAAGTTTCATCTATTGCACTATCCTGAGTTTTGGTTTCGGATCGATCCTTCTTCTTCTTTTTAGATTTAGGTGTAAAAGCACCAGAAGTAGAATCATTTGCTGGCATAAATTCATTCATATTGCCATCTATGGAGCTGGTGCTATCAGCCACAATCGTTTCTTCCTTGATAGGCTCAGGAACCGGTTTAGGTTTTGGAGGTTTTGCAATCAAATATTGACCAAAATATTTATTATAATAGTCCTGCTCTACATTGAGCTGCTCATCCTTAGGATCATATCTGTACAGATACTTGGTTTCTGGCTTTTTCTTTGGTGGAGGTGCACGTGCCAAAGTAGGCAAAACGAATGCTTCTTGAGGATCTCCTTCTATTGCTACTGCGGTAGAATCCACAGACAAAGAATCAGTAAAATCCGAAGCAAAAAACTCACCAATATTGACAGGAGTTGTGTCCATCTGAATGGCAGGCACGATCACATCAGGAGTTAATACATTCTCCATTGGTGCGGTTTTCATGTGATAGTTTTTGAGCCAATAAGGTTCATACTTCACTATCCCGTATTTGTTTTTGTTTACCTCCCTTTCCGGCACGATGTATTGAGCTGCATGAGCGTAATAATCCTTTTTTGTGCTTGGCAATAAGGAAGCGGTCATTGAGGTATCACCATTCGACTTTTGAGCGGCAAGGTATTTGGTTCTTTCTGCCTCATCTATTTTCCATAAATAGGAATAATAGGCCATTCTTACGGAATCATCCAATATATACGTGCTTTGGAACGCCGGACAAATCACTTTATCCCTGCAGGCAGTAAATGAGAGGATGAATATAAGCAGTGTAACTAAAAACCTCATAAAAGGTGCATAACCCAAATTAGCCCTAAAAATAGGACTATTTTAATTGTGTTGAAAGTTAAACGTGAATTAAGGTGAATTTCGTATTTCAGGGTTCGAAGGTCATTTTGACCCAGGGAAATATCAATTTTACCCATTCCTGATACATCAGACCTGATGGATGAAGTCCATCTCTTGCAATTAAATCCGGGTTTCCAAGCGCCAAACGTGAAATTGGAGTGATATCAAAATATTGGATTTGATAAAGGTCAGCTATCTTTTTGTTGATGGCATTGTATTGATCAATTTCTGTCGCGATTTTTTCTGGATTACCATTTTTACCAAATGGGGTCACCCCATAATCAGGTATCGAAACCACAAATACCTTTGACCTATCTCCACCTGCAAAAGCAATCGCTTTATGAAGAAGGATCTCAAATTCCCGCTCCTGTTGATCAATTTTGTATCCACGGTATTGATTATTGACACCAATAAGCAAGGAAACAAGATCAAAAGTTTGATTTAGGTCAGCCGCATCGATAGCGCTCATAAGTTCATTTGTCGTCCATCCTGTTCTGGCAATAATCCTAGGTTCCGCAAACGAAATGCCTGCATTTTTCAAACTAGCTACAAGCTGTACTGGCCAGCGATCAGCTTCGCTTACACTTTCGCCAATTGTATAAGAATCACCTAAAGCCAAATAGGTATATTCTGTGGAATCAGAATTGTTGGTTTTAATTGTATCGGTTGCTGTAGTATCCTCCTGATCAGTCTGCATTAAATCTTCAGATTTTGTTGAAATATCTTTGTTTTCCTCACAAAAAACCAGAGTAAAAATGGTCAAAAGACTAACGTATATTCTAATCATGATCGTTTAATTCTGATGGGATTTAAATTAAACTTCAAACTCCTGATTATGTTCTATTGATCGAACCTTGATAGTTCCTCCTTCAATTTTTTGGGTAAACTATCAACGACCAAATCATAGGAATGATTAATTAGCTCAAACAAAAGCACATCCGAAACATCTCCATTTACTGTGATCGTATTCCAATGCGATTTATTCATATGATAGCCTGGTTTGATATCGGTATATTCCTCTCTGAGCTTGATGGCGCGATCTGGATCACATTTTAAATTGATGCTGATAAATTGATCGATATCAGTAAGCGCAAACATTTTGTTCATCACTTTAAAAACGAGGATATTTTCGCCAAAAGGAGTGCCTTCTGTAACTCCCGGCTTTGCCAGACAGTAATCGCGATATTGCTCAATATCCATTTTGGGAAATTATAAAGCCCTGATAATGAATCTGGTTATAATCACTATAACGCAAGCCAAAAACATCAACATGGATATCTTATTTACGCCATGCATCATTTTCAAACTGGTATTGATCGGACGATTTGGATCCTTTTTTCGGAAGTAATAAGTCCATACTTCACCGAAATTGAAATAATATCCTGTTCCTTTTTTTTCTTGATCTTCCATTTCTATTGTAAAATATTATGAGTTGATTGCTAACGATGGCTCAATCCATTTACCATCCTCGCGAATCAGCTCGATTAATTCATCTAATGCCCTCTCTGAAGCTACTCCCCTTTTCATTACTTCTTTGCCTTTGTAAAGGGTAATTTTCCCTTTACCTGAACCTACATATCCATAGTCAGCATCCGCCATTTCACCCGGTCCATTGACTATACATCCCATGATACCGATTTTAACACCTTTGAGATGATCAGTTCGCTTGCGAATCATGGCAGTGGTTTCCTGCAAATCAAAAAGCGTACGTCCACATGATGGGCAGGAAATATATTCCGTTTTAGTTATTCTGGTACGTGCAGCTTGAAGCACACCAAAGGCAATTTCATTGTATTTCCTGATTGAATTTATCCATACCTCTCTTGATTCGAAATCTTGATTGGAAAGCATAATTCCGTCACCAAAACCATCTATCAGAAGCCCGCCAACATCTGTTGCCGGAAACATCATCATGGCGTCTTTATTAAGGAAAGTGTATTGTCTTTTGATAATTACAGGTAAATCGAGAGTATTTGTCTGAAGCTTAAAAAAAGCATTTCTCAACGCTGCGAGTGCATGCAGATTTGAAGTTTTTAGAATCAAAACAACATTTTCCGACTTTGTCAATTGACTCAAAATCATCTCATCAATTTCAATATCTTCAATCTCCAAAAAGTTCAATTTTGGATTTCGCTCAGTTTGATTTAGAAATTCAGACTTTGTAAATAATGGATAAAGATTAAGATCATCCGCTTCGTTTATCCATAGCTTGAAATCCACAATTTCTTTCAGACCATTCGGCAACATGAAACCAATTTTATTCGCGCCAGAATAAATAAAATCAGCGCCCAAATCATTCATGGTCCATTTATCCAATGCTGGGAGATAATAATGACCAATCGCTTTCAGGTCAGTGATCGTGACATTTTGAAGTTGAGAAAAATCAGCGATGACCCTTGGCACATTGCTTCCACCCAAATTTGTTACTTCTTTGGTTTCTCTCTTTTGATAAGCAAAAGGGTTATAATCCGGATTTTCAACATTAATAATTGGAGCATGTGCTTCCCGACCTTTCAGGCGGTCAACAAGAATACGACCTACTGGGGACTCTACTTCCGGCTCTTCTGTTAAGGAAACACGTACGGTATCACCCAACCCATCTTCTAGCAAAGTGCCAATACCAAGTGCCGATTTGATTCGACCATCTTCAGCCTCACCTGCCTCTGTCACGCCAAGATGCAGCGGATAAGGTTTTAGGTCTTCTTCAACCAGCTTCTGAACCAGTAAACGATAGGCCTGAACCATCACCTGCGGATTGCTCGACTTCATAGAAACGACCAAATTGAAATAATCATTCTTTTCGCAGATGCGAATAAACTCCAGAGCGGATTCTACCATACCAAGTGGAGTATCACCATATCGGCTCATGATCCTGTCAGACAATGAACCATGATTGGTGCCAATACGCATGGCCGTTTTATTGGCTTTGCAGATTTTGATTAGTGGAGTGAATTTCTTTTCAATTCTTTTTAGCTCGGCTTCATAAGCAGCATCTGTGTATTCTATCTCTTCGAAGCGCTTTTTATCTGCGTAGTTTCCAGGATTTACTCTTACTTTCTCGACGATTTCTGCCGCAAGCTCAGCCGCATTTGGCGTGAAATGGATATCAGCAACGAGTGGAACAAATACACCACGCTCATGAAGAGCCTGACGGATATTGCGCAGATTTTCCGCCTCTTTCATGCTCGGAGCGGTAACACGCACATATTCACATCCTGATTCAACCATTCTGATGGATTGCTCAACTGTGCCTTCCGTATCCATGGTGTCCACGGTGGTCATGGATTGTACCCTTATGGGATGTTCGGCACCCATTGGTACATCACCAATTTTCACTTCAAGTGTTTTTCTTCGGGAATAACTTGTAAGTGAATCGCAATATTTTAGGTTTTGTGCCAACACTTGATCAGCAGTTTTCATTGTTTTCAATTAAAATGTATTACAAATCTCCTAATTGTGGACGAATCACCAAATCTTCAACAACAGCTCTGTCACTCAACATATAAGTAGCCAAAATCATTTCAGCTACGTCATTTGGATCTACAAATCTTTCTTCTGGTATTTCTACACCTGCCCAACTTGCCGTGAATGTAGCCCCCGGAAGTACAGACGTAACTTTAATACCATGTGGCTTCATTTCCTCACGAAGTACTTTGGACATGCCATACAAGGCAAATTTGCTAATACAGTATGATCCCCCGTTTGGATATGCTGTAATTGAAGCCGTAGAGCATATGTTGAAAATATAACCTTGTTTATCTTTAATCATCTGAGGAACCAAACCACGCGTCACTCGATAGGCGCTGAAAAGATTTGTCTGAATGAGATTCTCCAAAATACCTTCCTCCTCATTATGAATCTGCCCTGGTACAAATTTGCCCGTGTTATTCACCAATATCTCAATCGGTTTTCCAATCAGCCGTACAAACTCTACAAAGGCATTCGCCTCATTTTTGTAAGACAAATCGGCCTTCAATATCATGACCTTGTTGCCATACAGTTCTTCCATTTCTGATTTCAAAGCGTGCAAATCCGATTCACTCCGCGAGCAGGTGGCGATAGAAAAACCTTTACTCGAAAAAGATTTGACGATGGCCTTGCCAATACCTTTCGTTCCTCCGGTAATTACGACAAGTTTGTTACTATTTTCCACCATAATGGATTAAAGCGTTAAATGGACAGGAATGTTTGAATTGTAATTGTTAATTTCGGCAAAACTAAAGATATCTGCTAGAAGAAATTCTTTAATGAAAAAATTAGGCAAGTATATAATATTCATTGGAACGCTCTTCGTCAGAAGAGAGAGTTTCACTTCGTATGTTAAACTCACATTGGACGAATGTATCAAAGTGGGTTACAATTCCTTATTAATCGTCACAATTGTGTCGGTTTTCATGGGTGCGGTGACTACTATTCAGACTGCATACAATCTTGTAAGTCCATTCATTCCTGATTATGTGATTTCACTTGTTGTACGCGATATGACAGTTCTTGAACTGGCTCCTACTATCATGGCGATTGTTTATGCGGGAAAGGTGGGTTCAAATATTGCCGGAGAACTTGGAACAATGCGCATCACTGAGCAGATAGATGCGCTCGAAGTGATGGGAATCAATGCTACATCTTATTTGGTATTGCCAAAAATCATCGCATCTATGCTCATGTATCCGATGCTCGTAATCTTGTCAGCCTTTTTGTCGATTTATGGTGGATACCTTACAAGCCTAGCGACTGGCATTATCTCTGGCCATGATTATATTTATGGCATCAGGTACGAATTCATAGAATTCAATATCACATTTGCCTTGATAAAAGCCGTTGTGTTTTCATTTCTTGTTGCATCAATTTCCGCCTATAAAGGTTATTATACCAGCGGAGGAGCGCTAGAAGTTGGGCAAGCTTCTACTGCAGCCGTTACCAATAGCTGTATTGCCATCCTTTTTGCCGACTATCTTTTGGCCCAATTACTACTGTCATGATAGAAGTTCAAAACATTGTAAAATCATTTGGAGACAAAACTGTGCTAAATGGGATTGATGCTTCTTTTGAAAAGGGAAAGACCAATCTGATTATTGGAAGTAGTGGTACTGGAAAAAGTGTTTTGCTAAAAAATATTGTTGGTCTGATTCGACCAGATGAGGGTCAGGTACTTTATGATGGAAGAAATTTCACACATGGAGATAAAAATCTTCAAACCGAGATCAGACGTGAAATCGGAATGCTCTTTCAGGGAAGCGCCCTTTTTGATAGCAAGAATGTAGAGGAAAACATCATGTTTCCACTCAACATCCTGACAAAAATGCCTCTAGAAGAAAAGCTGGACAGAGTGAACTTCTGCCTACAGCGAGTAGGGTTGGAAAATGTGAATAAAAAGATGCCATCGGAAATAAGTGGGGGTATGAAGAAACGGGTAGGAATAGCCCGTGCAATTGTCAATCAGCCCAATTATCTTTTCTGTGATGAGCCCAACTCAGGACTCGATCCACAAACCAGCATAACAATTGATGAACTTATCGCTGAAATCACTCATGAATATGAGATGACTACAGTGATTGTAACTCACGACATGAATTCGGTAATTGAGATAGGTCAAAAAGTAATTTTCCTTTTTCAAGGAAATAAACTTTGGGAAGGCACCAACGAAAATATCACCAAATCAGATGTGACTGAGCTCAATGATTTTGTTTTCGCAAATAGAATGATGAAACTCATCAAGTGATCCCTCAGACATATATTCTCTCACATGCATAAAAACGTCTGGATTCTCACACTTGCGCAGATGTTTATGATGTCCATGAATTCTCTACATGTTTTTGTTGGAGGATTGGTTGGTAATCGTATCGCTCCATCTGAAAAACTCGCCACATTACCAGTAGCCAGCATTGTAGTGGGAACGGCTCTAGCCACTATACCCATCACCATGATTATGAAAAAAATAGGCAGGAAAAAAACCTTCCTCATTGTGGCTATTTATTCAATGATCATTTCCTTGTGCGCAGCTTATGCGGTTTCAATTGAAAGCTTTTATCTGTTTGTTTTCTGTGCATTCCTGATGGGTGTTTCCAGCGCATGCATGATGCAATTCAGGTTTGCATCCATGGAAAGTGTAGTGCCGGCACTTATTCCAAAAGCTGCTTCCACGGTTCTGCTTGGGGGAATTGCCGCAGCATTTATTGGGCCAGAGGTCGCTCTTTTTGGTAGGAATTTATTTGATTCTGAATTTACCGGATCATATGTAATGCTGGCAGGATTGTTCGGTATTGGGTTCTTGATTTTAACTTTTTATCACAACACTATTATCAAAGAATCATTTAGTGATAGCCCACAAAGATCTCTTGGTGAAATTGCCAAACAACCAGTATTTTGGACGGCCATTTTGGCGGCAACAGTTGGATATGCAGTAATGAGTTTTATTATGACTGCAACACCTGTAAGCATGCACGTGATGGATGGACATTCGCTTTCTGATACCAAATGGGTCATCCAAAGTCATATAGTGGCCATGTTTTTACCCTCCTTAATCACTGGGGAATTAATGAGAAAATTTGGCATTTATCAGGTGATGATTATTGGTCTTGTTGCCTATATCATTTGTATCATTATCGCCCTTTCAGGTCATATGATTCATAATTATTGGGTGTCATTGATTTTACTAGGAGTCGGATGGAATTTCTTGTTTGTGGGTGGCACGGCACTCCTTCCGCAAGCCTACACGGCCAGCGAGCGATTTAAAGTTCAGGCACTCAATGAATTTATTGTATTTGGCACCCAAGCCATTGCTGCCTTATCTGCAGGTTGGGTAGTTTTTGCTTTGGGTTGGGAAAAACTGTTGCTTTTGACACTTCCCATCATCGCCATCCAATTTGTAATGATTTGGATTTGGCTAAGAAGTAAAAGAGCAATACCTACAAAAAGCCATTTACATTAATTCATGGTGATTTTAGTTAAGTTTCTTTAGTTCACCATAAATTGTTTCAACAATGCAGCACACTTTCACTTTCCTCTCCCAATTGCAGCAAAACAACAATCGCGAATGGTTCAATAACCACAAGGAAAGCTATTTACAATCTTATGAAGAGATCATTGAATTTGCAGATGCTGTCCTCGAGAGATTAAAACAAACTGATCAGATCGAAACTCAGAATGGAAAGAAAGGATTGATGCGTATCTATAGAGATACCCGTTTTTCAAACAACAAAACACCCTATAAATCAGGCTGGAGTTGTTCCTTCAAAAGAGCGACCTCCGCCTTGCGAGGTGGATATTATTTTAGAATCGAGCCTGGGAATACTGCAGTGGCTGGTGGGTTTTGGGGACCAGATGCAAAAGATCTAAAGCTCATTCGAGATCAAATTGCTGCAGATGATGATGCATTAAGAGAAATACTAAAAGAGCCTGGTTTCCAAAGCTATTTTGGAGAGATGCAAGGCGAGCAGGTCAAGTCATCACCAAAAGGATTTTCAAAAGACGATCCAGCCATAGATCTTCTCAGATACAAGCAGTTTTTGTTGGTCAAAAATTTCACTAATGAAGAAGTATTAAAACCTGATTTTGCGGCTAAAGTGGCCGATAGTTTTCATCGGATGCGTCCTTTCCATGACTACTTCAGCTATATCCTCACCCATGACCTGAATGGTGTGCCCATGATTAAATAGGGCCTACAGAAAAACTTTCAGAAGTTAAAAAAGTATGCGTTGATCCAATCAGGAGCACTATTGGCTATTAGCCATTGGCGTTGAAAACTATGGGTTGGACACAATTTGCTCTAAAACCCGTGCACTTGAATTTCGGTTTATTCTAATATTTCAGTGAAAAAGAAAGGCTAAAGGCACAATGAACACACATGTTGGGTATGGATTTTTTTCTATTTTCAGGAACTTGACTTTTTCAGCAACCCCTAAATAAACCACCTTGATTGTTTTCTGGATATTTTTAAAGCTATTGAGAATTTATGAATTAAATCAATTGAAAAAAAGCTCATTCAAATACCTTCCAGGGACAAAGGTGAAGCCTCCAGCCAAAATTATAGCACCGAAATAAAGTAGCACCATTTTCCTTTTGTGCGTTTTGATATTACCTCTTTTCACTGCGAAATAAGCAGTCGGAACTGTATAAATGGTTAAGATGCTAAAGGAGTGTATCCACCCAAAGTGATTCAATATTTTAGGACCAACATGAGCAGGCATAAACAAAGTAATGACCGCAGTAACCAACATCAAAACCATGTAAATCCTACCGCAATTTTTATGTATTCCCGTACCTTTTTTTATCAATAAAAGTACAGTACCAATAACAAAACATGGCACTACTGTCGCAAGGTGAAAATACATTAAGAGGTCGTAATTCATACTTCAAAAACCATTTCAAAAATTAAAGACAGTGTAAATAATAGAATTAAATTTAAAAATTGCTTTAACTCCACTGGTTTCCTATTGGGATAAATCCTTATCGTTAAAAATGAGATTGCTAGTTTTGGGCAGAAACTTGAAAAGTGAATAACAGCAACCAAATGGTTAAAAGTATTCCTCTTTTAAAGGTTAATTTCAAATGAAAATCATCCATTTCTTTTAAATCATGCAAATAGATTAGGTATTTGAAACCAAAACATGATTAAAGCAAAAAAAACTAATTATCTATTATCTTTCCCACATACATTAAAAACAATTCATGAACTCACGCAGATCTTTTCTCAATAAATCGTTACTCGTTGCTGCAGGAGGGTTGTTAACTAACCCCATTTTAGCAAAAAACAAATCCACATTAAAACCCCTTCCTTCACTCAATGGCCGCAAGGTATTGTTCATTCATGGCGGCTGGCCGGGTCATGAGCCCATTAAATTTCGTGATTTTATGGTTCCATGGATGAAAAGTGAAGGCGCAATTGTAGAAGTCTTTGATAACCTAGATTCCTACACCTATCCAGAGTTTATGGATACGATCGATTTGGTGATTCAAATCCATACCATGTCGAGCATTACCAAAGAGCAGGAAAAAGGATTACTTCGTGCTATCAAGCAAGGAACAGGAATGGCCGGATGGCATGGAGGAATGTGCGACGCATTTAGAAATAATGTCGAATATCAATTCATGACGGGTGGTCAATGGGTGTCACATCCGGGAGGAGTAGTGGATTATACAGTGAAAATCACCAACCATGAAGATGAGCTTACGGCAGGTCTGAATGATTTCGACATGCATAGTGAGCAATATTTCATGCACGTAGATCCAAACGTCAAAGTATTGGCGACAACCACTTTCAATGGAGAAATATGTGATTGGATTGACGGCTGTGTGATGCCAATAGCCTGGAAAAAGATGTACGGAGAAGGTAGAATATTTTTCACTTCAGTTGGTCATAATCTGAGCCATGTCACCGAAGTGCCAGACGCAATTGAGTTGATCAAACGTGGCATCAAATGGGCAAGCGCAAGCAAGTATGAACTGAAGGAGAATTGGATCAATCCGGTTTATAAGGTGTGATTTATTGTCGAAAAAATGCTCCGATATTTTCTGTTCTGGCCAGCGACTGCTGGACTATTAAGTATGCAATAGAAATCAAATTTCTGAGCTCTGAAAGCTGAGGTGATATTTTGGTTCGCTTGTACAAATCTTCGTTTTCCTCATTCATGATTCTCAATCGGTTTGAGGCACGGGTCAATCTTTCTTTTGAGCGAATAATTCCCACATAATCACTCATTAATCGTTGCAATTCTTTCCTATTGTGTGTAATCAGAATCAGCTCCTCAGGCTTTGTGGTTCCTTCTTCATTCCACTCAGGAATGCCATCCGGAATGTTTATTTCATCGATGATTTCCCCGGACTTCATGTAACAGCGATGCGCAAAGACCAAAGCTTCAAGTAATGAATTTGACGCCAATCTATTGCCACCATGCAATCCTGTACGTGCGCATTCGCCGCATGCAAAAAGTCTGTTAATGGTGGTTTGACCAAATTCGTCAGTAACAATTCCACCGCACAGGTAATGTGCCGCCGGCACAACAGGAATCAGATCTTTTTTAAGGTCAAGACCTATGCTGATGCACTTTTCAAGAATGTTTGGAAAATGTTTTTCGAAGGCAATCATATCTATGTGCCGACAGTCGAGATAGACACATTCGTCCCCACTCTTCTTCATCTCACTATCAATGGCACGTGATACAATATCTCGACTAGCAAGCTCGCCCCTGTCATCATATTTGGTCATAAATAGCTCGCCTGCACTATTGCGAAGCAAACCACCAAAACCACGAACAGCTTCGGATATCAAAAAAGAAGGACTGGTTTGCGGCTGCTGATACAATGCTGTAGGATGAAACTGGATAAACTCCATGTGCTCAATCCTGGCTTTCGCACGGTAAGCCATTGCGATACCATCGCCTGTTGCAATAATAGGATTGGTTGTGCTTTGATAAACCTGACCAGCTCCACCTGTGGCCAATAAGGTGATCTTAGCCACGCAAGTTTCTATTTTTTCGGTCTTTCTGTCCAGCACATATGCACCATAACATTGGATGGATTCGGTCTTGCCCTTTTTACCCAAATGATGCTCCGTAATCAGATCAATGGCATAATGATGTGAAAGCAAATGAATGTTAGGTAGGTCATCGATTTGCTTAAGCAACTTACGCTCGATCTCCAAACCGGTAATATCCTTATGATGCAAGATCCGGTGAAAAGTATGTCCACCTTCCATTCCCAGATCAAATTTTCCTTTACTCTTCTCATCAAAATCAGCACCCCATTCAATCATTTCCATCAAGCGCTCTGGCCCCTCGGTCACTACCATGCGCACAATGTCTTCATTACAAAGTCCATCTCCCGCTCGCAAAGTGTCTGTGATATGATTTTCAAAGGAATCTTTGATAGTATCAAGCACTACGGCTATTCCTCCCTGTGCATATTTTGTATTGGATTCACTGGGTTTGTCTTTGGTGACAATCGCTACCTTGGATTGCGGAAAATTTTGAGCCACTTTGATGGCATAAGTCAGCCCTGCTACCCCAGATCCAATTACCAGAAAATCGTATTGCTGCATCCTGATTATTTAGAAAGATCTAGCATTCGTTGGATTGGCAACATGGCTCTATCCCTGATCGCATCAGAAACATGGATTTCGGGTGCTTCATTTTTCAGACATAAATAGAGCTTCTCTAATGTATTCATCTTCATAAAACCACACTCGCTGCACGCGCAGGTGTTGTCCTCTTCTGCCGGTGCTGGAATGAGTATTTTATTTGGTACTTCCTTTTGCATCTGATGAAGCAAGCCGGCTTCTGTGGCCACAATAAATTTCTCAGATGGATCATTCACGGCAAAATTGATCATGCCAGTAGTTGAGCCCACATAATGGGCAACTTTTAGGATATTCTCTTCAGATTCCGGATGTGCGATAAACTTGGCATCAGGATGTTGTTGGTGTAAATCAAGGATTTTTTCAATAGCAAAAGCCTCATGAACGATGCAGGCTCCATCCCAAAGAAGCATGTCTCTTCCAGTTTGTTTCATCACATATGCACCCAAATTCTTATCCGGTGCAAAAATGATTGGCTGTTCTTTGGGAACTGAATTAACAACTTTTACTGCATTGGCAGAAGTACAAATGATGTCACTCAACGCCTTAATATCCGCAGAACAATTAATGTATGAAATGACAATATGATCAGGATGTGCTTCCACAAAAGGTCTGAAATCTGCTGCCGTGCAAGACTCAGCCAATGAACAAGAGGCTGCCAGATCAGGTAAAATCACCTTCTTATCTGGATTGATAATTTTGGCTGTTTCCGCCATGAAATGCACCCCAGCGAAGAGGATGATATCAGCAGAAGTAGCAGCGGCCTGCTGCGATAGTCCAAGACTGTCGCCTACATAATCAGCTAAGTCCTGAATATCACCTTCCTGATAATAATGAGCCAGTATTACAGCATTTTTTTCCTTTTTCAATCTCAAAATCTCCTCAATTAATTCAGTCTTCGAAAAAGGGGTTACATTGATTTGCTTCATTCTGTTGTCAAGTTGTTATTGTCTTAAAGAACATCTCTTTTCTTCTCTAAATTCAATTACTTGTGTTCTTTTCAATTGAGAATATACCGCGAATTTGGGACAGGAATTCTCTACATAAAAAAAAATAATCCTTTAACACAAAAAAATACAGTTCAGTAGACCCATTTATTAAAATTGAATCAGAAATATTTAATTCTATTTAAAGAATGATGTCAAATAAAAAAGCAGAATTGAGGTAAATTGTTTTATATGAATTCTGATAAAATTGTTCTAATTCATATAAATCTTCTCGATTCTCGAATCGGAAAGGTAATAGTATAATCATCAAAAAACTGAACTTGAAAAACGATAATCCTCTTTCAAAAAAAGCCATTGAACTACTGAATGAAAATGGTTATTCCGTAAAATGGAAAAATCAGGTTCTGTTTATCAAGCATGGTCTCGGTGATCGAATCCTGATTCTAACACTCGGGATTATTTTAGGCACATTTTTGTTGGCCGTCACCTTAGCCTTTAGGTCAATCATCATATTCATAATGTTGCTGCTTTTGGCCGCAGTTTTAGTAGCTAAATTCAGGAGTACCAGTGGGAAATCTGAACTCAAATTTGACTTCAGATCAGGCTTATTTCACATTCAAGAGCTACGATTCAACATACATAAAATAACCAATATCGAAATATCAAGCACACTTGTGGATGAATACTCAAGCGCTTTTAAGGAAACTTCTCAGGAATTCCGTATCGATCTGACCATTTATCTAAATGGTGGTGAAAATTTCAGAATTCTCTCTTTCAAGAGTGATTATGAACAGCCCTCAACAGAAATCCTAGAGATAAAAAGATTATTCGATTCTGAAGGGTAATACTAAATCAGAAGGGCTTTTAAATAAAATAGGGCCAGACTTGCGCCTGACCCCTGGAAACGAAAAAAAATCATATTAAGCTCGCAAAGCATCATAGATGTATCCGATGCGATGACTTTCAATTCCATATCGGAAATGCCATTTTACACCTTCGATAAATGACTTCAAATGACTCCATTCTCGTGATAAAACATATTTCAAAATGCTTTTTGGGATGGTAAAAACACCGAAAAAAATAAAAAACATCGTCAACTGTAAAGCATGATAATTTCTGCGCATAAAAAGTATCCTGTTGCGGGTTTGGAAATAGGTCTTTAAAGGACTGGCTTTTCCTGTGGATACCGATTCTTTATGTAAAATTTTTGATCTATGAGAGACAAGCATTTCGAATCCAGCATTGTGTATTCTTTGTCCCCAATCGAGCTCTTCGTAATACAGAAAATAATTTTCAGGCATCAAGCCTATGTGATCAAGCACCTCTCGTTTCAACATCAATGCTGCACCGTGTACAAATGGCGTATTATGCACATCTGCACTTAGACCGAGCTTTTGTCCATATCCCAGTGAATTGTTTCTACCCGTGAAGGCATTGATTGGTGTATAACCTGCGAACTGTACCAACTCAGGATGATCGAAATAATAGATCATCGGATTGATTGCTCCAGCTTTTGGATTTTCCAAAAGGGCATTGACCAAATCAGTAATGGTGCCTACAGGAATTTCAGTATCATTATTTACAAAAAAGAGATAATCACCAGTGGCATGTTTGATACCAAGGTTGTTGCCTCCAGCAAACCCAAGATTCACCTCACTTCGGATGGCTTTCGCCCATGGAAAATCAATAGACAGGCTCTCACAATTGTTAACTTTTGAACCATTATCCACAACGATCACCTCCAGATTCGTCCATTCTGAAGCTTCTAGGGATTGCAGAAGTTCTCTGGTCACAGCCGGTTGATTAAAATCAACAGTGATGATACTGACTCGAGGTTGCATCATAATAATATTGAAGGATTAGCATTATACGATCTGCGTTCGGCCTTTTCCCATTTCACATTGAACTTACCAGACACAAGTTTGATAAATCCCAGGTACATGCTAAAGTTCATGAAGGCGAAATAAAAAGGCACAAAAAACAATTTAAACTTCAACTTCTGATGCTCTGCATAGAATCCGGCTATTGCCAGCAGATAAAACAAAGCTTGTCCTATAAAGAGTAAAATATATAATGGTTCCTGTGTCTGAACTAACATCACATTGGAAAGAAAGGCAAACAACAAAGCCAAAGGCGCAAGTGTCCAGCGAAGTGCGCGATGAGAAACATATTGGAAAGTGAGCAGGCCGTGTTTGATTGGATTGAGTAATTTTCTTAGCATCCAAACAGATTGTAATCCACCCGCTCCGATCCTTACTTTTCGCTTCATTTCTTCATCGATATTAGCAGAACCATATTCTGAAGCTTTGGCTTCAGATTCATACGCCACACGATAACCTTGCTCAGCTATATTCATTGTAATTAGGAAATCCTCAATCAAGGCTTTTCTATCAGGAGTTTTGAAAAGAAAAGTTCGAACTGCAAATAACTCCCCAGCCGCACCTACTACGCTGTGCAAACGGTAATCAAGCTTTTTCAGAAAAGATTCATACTTCCAATACAATCCCTCACCTGCACTTGCAGCATCATCTTTCACATCATTGATCACAACCTTTTCGCCTGCTACTGCTCCTACTGTATTGTATTCAAAATGTCTTACCATCAGCTTTATCGCTTCTGGATTGAGCATGGAATTCGCATCAGAGAAAATTGTAATTGGTGACTCTACTTCCTTCATTACACGATCAACAGCCGCAAGCTTTCCTTTTCTGGCAGGAGAGTAGAATAGCTTGACAAAAGGATATTTTTTGATTATTTCGACTGTATGATCGGTTGAGCCATCAGCGACAATCACTGTGTTAATTTTGGATTTTGGATAATCGATCTTATAGCAATTGATAATCTTTTCTTCGATGAGATCTTGTTCGTTATATGCAGCTATGAGGTGAGTAACTTCCGGTAAATCTTCGTCGCTCAGCTCTTGAAATTGAATTGGTTTTTTAAACTTGGCTAGCAAATAAATCACAAAACCATAACCCAGATAAGTGTAGAATAGGATTCCTATGGAAATCCAGAAGATGATTTGAAGGGTTTGCATTTTCGTTCCTTTTTTGATTCGAAACTAGTGCAATACCCAATTGCTCATCTTTAATTTTCGGTAGTTGGTATAGAGCTGTCGATTTTTGGAGAAAAAGTAGAACTGATCAGATCGGTCTGATCCTCTTCATTAAAATAGACTTATGCGCCCTGCTGATTGGAATCACTTTATCCTTAATCACCAGGTTGTTTTCTTCAATATCCACAACTTTCGTTATGTTGATAATATAAGATCTGTGAACTTTTAGAAAATCGTTATTGCTGATCTTTTCATCGATATTTTTCAGTGTAGAATGCACAATGAATTTTTTAGCATTGGTAACAAACGTCACGTAATCACCCAAGGATTCTATATAGAGTATATCATCCAAACTGATTCGTACAAATCGCCCATCTACCCTTACAAATATCTCATGTTGATTTTCTTTCTGAACATTGTTGTTGAGCTCCTCCGCCCTTTCAACTGCCTTAATCAATCGAGGTAACTGCACAGGTTTCGGAACAAAATCAGTCACATGATGCTCAAAAGCTTCTAATGCATATTCCGTATGGCCAGTAATGAAGATGATTTGAGGTAGGTTTTCTACATTTTTCACCAAATCCATTCCACTGATATCTGGCATCTCAATATCTAAAAACACAAGGTCCGTTTCGTTTTCTTTGAGCCAATTTAACGCTGACATTCCATTGTCGAATACCGAATCTATTGTGAGGTTTTCAATCTTTTGGCACAACATTTCCAGGGAAACTCTTGCCATTTGGTCATCATCTACAATTATACAGTTCATGGTTAGGTAAATTGGTTGATCTTTCGAAGCTCATTTTCGACATTTTTTTTGCCTTTTTCAAGTTTTTCGAGCGTGTTCTTAAAATTTTTCAAAGTTTTCTCCCTCTCAGATTCAGAATGACGTGTTAATTCGTATTTTCTCATTGTTTCGGAAATATCAGACAACCCTACCATTGCAAAATTTGGTTTTATTTTGTGAGCCTGTGAAGCAAACTTGTCCCAGTCTTCAGATTCAAAATAGTGATTCATTTTGATAATCTCTTCATCAATAGTATTTAGAAAAATCTCAAACATCATCCGCGCCCTTTCAAGATCATCTCCATAAAATTCATTGAGGTAACTAGTGTCTAATTCATCTGAAAATTTGAAATGATCAGTATCATCAATATCTATCATTTCGACCAATCCAAATTGGCGTAATACGTTGGCTAGCTGATCAGGTGTAAAGGGTTTAGTCACATGGTAATTCATACCAACTGCCAATGCTTTTTCCTTTTCATCTACAAGTGCTGAAGCAGTAAGAGCAACTATTGGAACTTTTTGGTTTTCATTATCATGATTGGCTCTGATATGTATAGTTGTCTCATATCCATCCATTAATGGCATTCGAATATCCATCAATACCAAATCATATTTTTTTGATTCAATATGCTCTAAAGCTTCTAATCCATTATTGGCAATATCATAAGTGAATTTCCAGTTTTTCAATATTCCAGAGAGATATTGTTGATTGATCGCATTATCCTCTACAATCAAAATATGACTGAAATTCGATTTGACTTGATAGGTTTTAGCTGCTGATTTTTTCAGTTGAGATACCTGCAATTTGAGTGAGAATTGGAAAATGGATCCTTTGCCCACTTCGCTCTCCACATCTATGGTTCCGCTATATTTTTCTACCAGTTGCTTGACAATGGCGAGCCCCAACCCTGTGCCACCATATTTGAGTTTAGTTTGAGAATCCCCCTGATTAAATAATTCGAAGATTGTACCAAGTTTGTCTTTTGGAATACCAATACCTGTATCCTTGACTGCAAATACGAAATGAGCTTCATTCTTATCTTGCTCAAGCAATACACCACTTACTTCAATGATTCCTTTTTCTGTAAATTTTAAGGAATTATTAATCAAATTGAGGAATATCTGGTTGATGACAGTTGGGTCGGCAAGAACCTTGAAATTGATGTTATCATCAAACTTGAGTATGATCTTCACATCCCTATCCTGAGTTCGGAACCCGGAAATGTCCACTATTGCACCTAAAGTATCCTTTAGATCAATTTCACGCTCAACAAGCTCAAATTTGCCTGATTCAATTTTAGATATATCAAGAATACCGGATATTAAACCGAGAAGAATTTCCGATGAAAATTTGATTTTATCCAAATATTCTAGTTGAGCTTTGGTTGGTTTCGTATCATAGATAAGATTAGTCATTCCTATGATCGCATTGATCGGATTTCTAATCTCATGGCTCATATTAGCCAAAAATTGTTTCTCTGCTTCCCTGGATCGATCGGCCTGATTCCTGGCTTCTTTGAGTTCCTCCTCCAATTTCTTTCGCTTGGTTATATCATAATGAATACCGATTGACCCCACCATTTCACCATGCTCATTATAAAATGGAGCACCGCTGATAAGAACAAATATTTCTTCTCCATTCTTTTTAATCATCCTTGTCTCATAGATACTCTGCTGGCCCTTAATTCGCTTTTCATCCTCTTTATACATTTGATCATGAAGCGGTTTAGGTAAAAAAACATCCATTGCATTTTTTCCAATCAGCTCCTCTTCAGTATATCCTGTCATTTCACAAAACGAGTCATAAGCACGTGTGATGATGTGCTCACCATCCACTTCAAGTAATCCCAGCTGCATGTTCTCGATAATCCCGCGGTATTTTTCCTCTGAATACGCTATTTTTTTCTGTGCTTCTCGCGATTCTGTTACGTCTCGCACTTGCCACAGATGACCTACAAAATCTCCTTTGGATCTGATGGGAATGAAATCACAATCGATGATTCTGTGATCAACCATTTCAAGTTCATAATTCAACACATCCTCATTGCTGAAAATACATCTATCAATTATCTGGATAAACTCATTGGGATCTTCAAAAAGGTTTTTGACCAGATTGGCTGATTGTCGGTGATCCATGCCAATGAGTTTTTCAGATTTCGGGCCAATTCGAAATATTTTTCGAAACTGTTCATTGATGAATATAATTTTGCCATTTTCATCATTCAACAAAACACCAGCGTGCAAATTATTGACCAATGTCATCAATGTTTGAGTGCGTCGCTCGATATTTTTTTCGAGCGATTTGTTCATTGATTCCAAAAACTTATAAGCATCAAACAGCTCCAGAGACTTGGACTCTAGCAGCTGCTCAGCTTCTTGACGTGCTTTTTTCTCCCGAATTACACGCCTCTCCAACAATGCTATCTGCTCTATAAGCTTATTTTCTGATTGTAAATCGGACCTTTGATCCATCTTCTGACAGTTTTTCTGAACTCAGCGTAGCAACTTCGCCAAAATGCTCTAAACATCCTTCAATAAGTCCTTCAGCAAAATCAGCCATTCTCCGTGAGGAAGAATAAACCATAACCATGCTGTCAGGTGTTTCAGTTATTTCAAATTTAGGCAACTCGGCATCAGGATAAAGCTTAAGTACCTGTGGATGAATTTTATCTTCTAATGTCGCTAGAAAATCAAAAGCATCTTTAGCCCCTTCAAAAAACTTTGGATAACTTTTATGAAATACTGGTAAGGTATATTTCCCAAATTCTTTCATCAAGAACGGAACAGGAACGTTGGTCAATTGACTTGATTTGGTTAATAATTCCACCATTTCACTAAAATCATAAGTACCGACAGAAGTGTAGGCGCCACCACTAGCCAATTGCGATTGACTAATGACTTGATCTACTAAACCATAGCCATGTTTTTTTTCCAAAAAATCCAGATACTCTGTAAATATCATTCCTCTCATTTCTTAACTTATTTTTATCTCCAAACTAATTTAAACTACAAACCTCAAAAGAAGTATAATATTCAATTTACTAATCACACTTACTTCAATTCAAAAGCACCAAGTAAATAGTCTTAATATCCTGATCTCACCACCACACATCTAAAAATAAACAATATGATTTTTGTCATGTTATTTTGAGCCAGTTGAATTAGAATCAAGTTCTATTATTTAGAAACGTTCTAAATAAAGTTATTAACTTTGTCAAACGATTATTCATACAAGGTAGAGTTAAATGAAAAAAGTATCCGTTCTTCTATCAGATTTTCAATTCCTAACACGAGAGGGATTGATACATATGATTGAGAATAATGTGGATTTTGATTTGGTGGGAGTCAATGATGGTCCCGAAGGATTACTTGAGATGATTCTGGAGCAGCACCCGAGCGTTTTATTACTTGACTATCAGCGTCAGGATCCGATTTTAATCACTTTACTGAAGCAAATCATACAATCTCAGGCTACTAACGTGCTCATCATCACCAATGATAGCAACAAAGAGCACATTCAAAATTTGCTCAAAATGGGCATCAAAGGAATCGTGACCAAAGGATGTAGCAAGCTTGAAATCATCAATGCAATTCATTCGGTTTCTAAAGGCAATAGATTTTTTTGTAATAAAGTTTTGGATCTTGTCATGTCACAAGATCAGGAGGAACCGAGCTGTTTGCCTACAGAATTATCTCCGAGAGAAAATGAAGTGCTACAGCTGATCACCAAAGGATTGAAGACAACTGCTATTGCAGATCATTTGCATGTTAGTGTGCATACTATAAATTCGCACCGCAAAAACATTTTGAAGAAACTGAACCTTAAATCTCCAGCCGAGCTAATCGTATTTGCACTGGAATCTGGCTTGGTTAAATCATAAACCCTTATAGAGACATATTTTGACACTCGATCAACTACCGACAAATCAACCTGCAATTATCCAAGCGATAACCAAAACCAGTCTGACCTCTAAGTTGGTGGAAATGGGACTATACCCAGGAAAAGAGATCAAGATCATTTTCAAAGCACCATTTGGAGATCCAATTGCCATAGATATTGATGGTTATACACTATCACTTAGAAAAAGTGAAGCATCACAAATTGAGATTGTATAACATGAAAGTAGCGCTTGTTGGAAATCCAAACTCGGGAAAAACATCCGTTTTCAATCATCTCACTGGTCTGAACCAAAAAATTGGCAATTACCCAGGTATAACTGTCGACAAAAAATTCGGAAATCTATCTGGATCAAAAGATGTAAGAATTCTTGATCTACCTGGCACATACAGCATCTATCCAAAATCTAAAGATGAGGAAGTAGTAACGGATGTATTGGGAAATAAAAACCATCCCGATCATCCCGATTTGGTTTTGGTCATAGTTGATATTACCAATCTGGAGCGAAACTTATTGCTTTACTCACAGATTCATGACATGGGACTGCCCGTGATCATTGTGCTAAACATGATGGATCTGGCGCATAAAAAGGGGTTAATTGTAGATCCTCAAAAGCTCAACGAATTATTTGGCGCAGTAGACACCATCCCTGTAAATGCCCGGAAAAAAGATGATGTGCAGCTTGTAAAAGAAGCGATCATAAAATTTCAAAATCAGGGAGCATACGTAAAAACAGAAGCGATTCTTGCGGGTGAGTTTTCACTTGAAATTCCAAACCCTGAAATTACCGAGCAAGAAGATTGGGCTGAAAGAAGATTCAAAAAGATCCATCAGATGCTCGCTTTTTGCTTACAAAAACCTGAAATAACGAAGAGCAAAACTCAGAAATTTGACAAAATAATCACCCACCCAATTTGGGGTTATGCTTTCTTTTTAGGACTTCTATTTTTGATATTTCAAGCAATATATGCATGGGCAGAATGGCCTATGGATCTTATTGATTCCGTTTTTCTGAATCTGAGTCAATTGACCAAAGCAAGTTTGCCTGCAGGTGTCTTGACCAATCTGATTGCAGAAGGCCTCATCCCTGGTTTAGGTGGTGTGCTGATCTTCATTCCTCAAATTGCCTTACTATTCTGTTTTATCTTCTTCATGGAAGAAAGTGGCTACATGGCACGTGTGGTATTCATTCTTGATAGATTGATGCGTCCGTTTGGATTAAATGGACGAAGCGTTGTTCCGTTGATTTCTGGAGTTGCCTGTGCTATACCAGCCATCATGGCGACCAGAACAATTGACAACTGGAAAGAAAGACTGATCACAATAATGGTTACTCCTTTGATGAGTTGCTCCGCAAGATTGCCGGTTTACACACTTTTGATTGCTCTTGTCATTCCCGATGAAACTATTGGTATTTTCAATCTGAAAGGATTGGTTTTGATGGGTCTTTATCTGCTTGGACTAGTTGCAGCATTGTCAGCTGCGGTAGTATTTAAGTTGATAATTAAATCAAGGCAAATGAGTTTCCTTGTGATGGAGCTACCAAGCTATAAAATGCCAAGGTGGAACAATCTTGTCTATACCATATTTGAAAAGGTAAAAATATTCACATGGGAAGCAGGTAAAATCATTGTAGCAATCTCCGTAGTGCTTTGGGTGCTCGCTTCCTACGGACCTCCAGGAAGAATAGAACAAGCCGTAAGCCAAATTGAAATCCCAACGCAGGAGGAAGACATGACAGCATACGATAACAAAGTATCGTCTACCAGTCTGGCCAATTCCTATATCGGAATCCTTGGTCATGCGATAGAACCTGTAATACGTCCGCTCGGGTACAACTGGCAAATTGGGATCGCGCTGATTACTTCATTTGCAGCAAGAGAAGTTTTCGTAGGATCAATGGCTACCATTTATAGCGTTGGAGAAGATTTCGAAGAAGACATCACATTGCTAGAGCGCATGCGCAATGAGAAAAATCCTGAAACAGGTAACAAAATCTACACCATGGCGTCTGGATTATCCTTGATGATTTTTTATGCTTTTGCGATGCAATGCATGAGTACTTTGGCTATTGTGCTTCACGAAACCAAAAGTTGGAAATGGCCAACCATTCAGTTGATTTATATGTCGGCACTGGCTTATATTTCCGCATTCATAACCTATCAAATTCTACAATAATGGTGCAGCTGGTTATTGTCATTTTGATTTTTAGCATTTGTGCATTTTTCCTGATCAGAAGATTATACAGATCCATTTTTCAATCAAAACATGATTGTGAAGGATGCGCCGTAGCTCAATTGCATCAGAACAAATCTCACTAGTAGTAGTGATCAATTGCACTAACAATGGCTATTGCCTACGATGAACTTATTGGAGTAGATTTGCATTATCTAGATTGATTCTAAATAATATTTTACAATGTTTGATTTACACACAGAAGAAGAGTTTACATCCTGCATTTCCTTCAAATCTGAAGGGATGATTAAGATGGATGAATGCGTGTTTAAAAAATGCTGTGAGAAATTTAAAAAGAAGAAAAAGAAGCGCTGCAAAAAATGTCCCGACAAATGATAGCAGCATTGACTCCTGATTTTTGCTCGTACCTGGTTTATAATACAGCCAATACCTCGCTCTCCCAATGTGATCATTCGGAAAAATTCGATGTGCGCTTGTTTGAGCAAGAAATATCTTTAAGTATTTGTGCGCTCATAGCATTTAAGAAAAAACTTCAAGACATCAATCTGGCTGACATGTTTGAGAGTGGGCATGCAGATATTGAAATTATTGCGCTTCCAAATTGCGACAGGATTTTTGCCTTTACCATTTTGGAAATTCTCGAATTGCGAGAATTGTTATCTGGAGCATTTACCATGCTAGAACTAAATAGCGTGATACACAAAGAGCTCATCAGAAAGAATTCATAATTCATCATTACTTAATTGGATTCATTATAAATACCAATTAGATGATCCATCTGTGGGCTGTTTATATTTCCTTTGTTAAATTGAATTAAATAGCATTTACAATGAAAGATATATTAAGAAGACATCAGGTACTCAAAGAAGAAATTGTCAATATCCTCAACAAACAAGTAAAGATGGAAGCGAAATCATCTGCTGCTTATTTGGCGATGGCTGCATGGTGCGACATGAATGGATACGATAACAGTGCGGATTTCTTTTTTCAGCAAGCCGAAGAAGAAAGAAAGCATCAGCTTAAATTATTTCATTATCTCACTGATATGGAATGCCAAGCAATCTCCCCTACTGTATCCGAATCGCAGCATGATTTCCCTTCATTAAGAAGTGTGTTCGAATCAGCCCTTGAGCATGAAATTGCAGTGACAGATTCTATTCACGATGTAGTGAGAGAATGCAGAAAACAAGGTGATATTGCCACCGAAGAATTTATGAGATGGTTCGTTCAAGAGCAAATTGAGGAAGAATATATAGCCAGACGTGTGTTAGAATTATTTGATATCTTAGGCGAGGATAAAATTGCATTAGGAATGTTCGAAGAGCGCGTATTAAACGTGACCTATCCCGGAGCTGCAGGAGCTGGCGCTTAAAATTTTATAAAAAAAAGTATAAAGGAGAACTCGCAAGGATTCTCCTTTTTTTTTGACTAGTGATATTATATCTAGGTAGTGCTACCCAAAACTAGGGGTCAAAGCATGGCTATTTCTAGCCTGCCAAATTTCCTTATAGCTGGCGATTGACGTAGAGCAGGTTGTTATTCATTTTTGCATTGCTGTTTAGAATGATTCTAAATAATAAAGCTAGCAAATGAAAAACCTATCTGTATCTCTCCTTCTTCTCTTTAGTCTGGTATTAATGGAATCGGCTGCACAAACACTTTCTATTGACGGTGTAGTAACTGACCGGCATGAGGAGGGGATTCCTGGAGTAACCGTATCCATCAAAGGAAGCATAAGAGGTACATCCACAGACAACAACGGACGGTTCACAATAAAAAATATTTCGGATGCACCGTTCACCCTTTTATTCTCAAGTGTAGGATATGAAGATCAGGAAAAGCAAATCAATAACTCAACGTCTGTTAGTAAACTCCACATAACACTAAAAGAAAGTACTACGGAATTACGGACAGTTCAGGTTTTGGGGAAATCCGAAACGGCAGAAATTAGGGAACAACCGTATGCAGTCTCGGTAATTGATGTGAAACCACTCCAAATTCAAAATTTGGATATCAATCAGGTACTGAATACCGTGTCAGGCGTTCGCATTAGAGAAGAAGGTGGTTTAGGCTCCAACTTCAATTTCTCACTGAATGGCTTTACTGGAAAACAAGTTCGATTTTTCATGGATGGCATCCCCATGGAGAGCTTCGGTTCATCGCTTACCATGAACAACATCCCTGTAAACCTGATCTCCAATATCGAGATTTATAAAGGTGTAGTGCCTGTACATCTGGCCACTGATGCACTTGGTGGGGTGGTAAATATCTCAACCAATCAAAACGTGAGTAATTATGTCAACGCCTCTTATGCCATCGGTTCATTCAATACACATCGGACATCTGTACTCTCTCGCTTTACGGAATCCAACACCGGCTTCACGATCAATGCTAATCTGTTTTTCAACTACTCTGACAATGATTATAAAATGTACAACATGGAAGTGCCCAAACCGGATGGAACAGGTAGGCTAGACACTGTCAATGTAAATCGCTTTCATGATGCATACCAATCACAAACCGCACAGATCGAAATTGGGATCATAGACAAGCCCTATGCTGACAGACTATTCATAGGACTCATCGCCTCTGGGAATAAAAAGGAAGTTCAAAATGGCTACAACATGCAAAATGTGTATGGTCAGGTAAGAACAACCAACCAAATATTCATACCAACCTTGAAATACAAAAAATCAGATCTCCTTATCAGGGGACTTGATCTCAGTGGCTATGCTACCTACACCATTCAAAAAGGAGTCAGAATAGACTCTAGCTCCAGAATATATAATTGGTATGGTGATTACACCATAAGAACCAATAATGCCGGGGAATTTACTTACAACAAATCATTGCTCACCTTACAGGACAAATCCTCCACTGCTGGAATGAACTTCAGTTATGCTATCAATGAACAACATTCATTTTCTGTAAACCACCTATTAAGCACCTATACCAGAATAGGAAAAGACGCGCTGAGGGATGCTAGTGAGGTACCCTTCACTCATCCTAATTCCATCACAAAAAATGTATCGGCCATTGGCTACAGCACAAGCTTGTTCAATGATAAATGGCGAACCTCTGTATTTGCCAAGGTCTTTATCATGGACGCAAATACACAAGTGGAAAATAAAGAAAGTGGTTTGTATGAAGATTACATTATTCATTTTACGAACAAAGGATTTGGTCTGGCCAGCACCTACTTTTTCACTAAATGGCTTCAGTTAAAATTATCCTATGAAAACACCTATCGCCTACCGGAAGGCGAGGAAATGTTTGGTGATGGGCTTTTCGTTAAACCTTACACAGAGCTTCGTCCTGAGCAAAGCAATAACTACAACGCGGGCATCCTGATCAATAAAATCTTCACCAATCACAGCATCCAATTTGAGTCTAATTACCTCTACAGAGATGCCTCTGATTTTATAAGAATAGATGCCTCCAACCCAATCAATTCGGTCTATAAAAATCAAAAAGAGGTTCTATTATCCAGCATTGAGGCCGGTTTCAAATACAGCTACAAAAGATTCATTCATGTGCAGGGAAACTTTACCAAACAACAAAGCATCAATAACGACAAAGAAAATCGCTTATATAAAGACAAGCTCCCCAATCAGCCTTATCTGTTTGGAAACATAGGTCTGGGTCTTCAATTTCACGATGTGGTAATTCAGGATAGTAAGCTCTCCATCAACTGGTTCACTCTTTTTGTAGACCAGTTTTACTGGAAATGGCCAAGCCAGGGCACCAAAAAATACAAGTACGACATCCCGCAGCAGCTTTGGCATGACGTATCAGTATCCTATTTGTTTGGCCATGGCAGGTATAGTACTTCGCTGGCCTGTACCAACATCACCAATGCATTACGCTTCGACAATTTCGCACTACAGAAACCGGGCAGGGCATTTAGCTTGAAACTCAATTACTATTTATCAGAATAAAAACTCAATTCAAATCTTTCAAAACTCAATTCAAATGAAAATACTACAAACTAAAATTTTAGCGATGCTTGCACTTTCGGCGAGTGTATTCATTAGTTCATGCATCGAAGATGATGGTCCGTCCAAAGCCAAAGGAGGAAAATACGTGGTGGGTCTGAGAGCCACCGACGGTGATGCCTCTGCTGACTACATCATTACCCACGATGACCTGATGAGCGACACCATTTCATCCCAGGGTAATGGAATAGAGCAATCCGGATGGTCTTACTATACTGCCATGGGGAATAAGTTCTTTTCCATCGGTTATACACTTAATGAATGTATCGCTTATACACTGACAGATGGATTTCTGGACTTGGACGCTAAATTCATTTTTGAACGTATCGACTGTGTAAACCCAATTGATGATGACAATATGATGGGCATAGGAGCGCCATGGGGAGGCGGATCATATAACTGTCAGCTTCAGGTAATTAACGTGGCTGATGTAGCGATCACCAAAACAGTGAATCACCCGATTTATGAATCATTTTACGGAGTAGATTCGTTGGACGACCCGATTCAGCTGAACGCCTGGCCAACACAATCTTATCTCGATGTAGACAAACTTTATGTAAGCTTTTACCCACTGCATGGAACGAGCTGGAAAACGCCTTTGACCGATACGGCCTACGTAAGCGTTTACTCGTATCCTGAGTTGAACTACATCAAAACCTTCAAGGATCACCGAACAAGTAATATTGGTTATTACGGAGGTCAGCCGTGTATTGTAACTGCCGAAAATGGTGACCATTATACTATCTCCAGTTCCTCGTTTATGGCTGGATTCACCCAAGTAACGAAACCATCCGGTATCCTTAAAATCAATGCAGGACAAGATACGTTTGATTCGGACTACTTCTTCAATGTGGAAGATACCTATGGTTACAAAATCCTCACAGGAACCTATGCCGGAAATGGCAAAATGATTGCCCGGGTAATTGACGCTTCATCAGACACAGATATATCTGTGCAGTGGGCAGCTTTCGGAAACTTCGCAGTATTTAAATTGGCAGTAATCGATTTGGAGGCTAAAACCTTAACTGAGATAAGCGATATCCCTGTTCATCATGGGCAATACCAAACGCCATTTTACAAGGAAAATGGCAAAGTCTACATGTCCATAAGAAGCGTCGCAGGGACCTATGTTTATCAGATTGACGCAGAAACGGCTACCGCTAAAAAAGGTGCCATGATTGATGGTATCGAGCTGCAAGGCATATTCCGCGCAACCAATTAAAATTCACTTTACTGATAATATTGAATCGGGTGGTTCTTCTGGCTGCCCGGTTCACTTTTGCTATACAATATGAAACTAAAACAAATCATCTTATCGTCCCTTTTCATCCTTTTGGTTTATGAGTCAGCTCTGGCCCATTACATGTGGATAGAAACACCTGCAACAGGAAAATTGGGGAAGGCACAACCGGTCAATGTCTATTTTGGAGAATACACATATGGACTGATCGAAAAGCCAGGAGAAGATCACTTTGCTGCGGTTGAGAAGTTTGAAGTTTGGGCCATTTCACCTTCTGGGGTCAAAACAGAAATTTTAACAAAAATCTCTGGGTCAGGCTATTCCGGCTCGTTCACTCCGAAGGAAATAGGTACCTACACCATCGTTTTGAACAACGACGAAATAGATGTTATTGACTATACAAAATACGATTTCGGCATCTTCAAAACACATTATCACTCCACAGCTAAAGTGATTGTCGGAGGCGAAATCACCGAAACTGTATCCACCAATTTAAAAGGATTAGACATACTTGATATTTCAAAAGAAACTCCTTCAGGTAAAAATGCAGTCACTTTAAAAATTCTTTATAAGGGTGAGGCTTTGTCCATCAAATCAGTGGATTTGTATGTAAAAGACCAGTGGACTAAGAAAGTAGAAACCAATGAAGAAGGTATCGTAACTTTTAGTCTCCCTTTCTATACCAAATACATGGTGGAAGTGACGACAAAAGAAGAAGTGTCCGGCATTTACAAGGATGAAACATACAAATTCATCTGGCATTGTGCCACCTACTGTATAGACCTGAGCAATTGACTTTATGGCCTTCAAAAAACTGGTTGGTCGGATTCATCTGTGGCTCGGTATGGCCAGCGGACTCATCGTACTCATGCTTGGCGTGACAGGATGTTTGTTTGTTTTTCATCAGGAAATTGAGACGATCATTTATGCTGATAAATACTTTGTCGAAAAAGGTGCAATTACTTTACCCATGTCGCAGCTGTGGCAGATCGCCGAAACGGAACTGGGCCCGGACAAACCGATCTTCCGAGGAGCAGCTTACCAACATCCGGATAATCATTCTTGGGTATTTAGCAGCTATGTTGAAGGTTCACAGGATGCGCTAACCTATTTTGATGCTGTAAAAGTTTATGAAGAAATCTACATAGATCCATATACCGGGCGGGTTCTTGATTCAAAGGATTATAAAAAAGATTTTTTTAACGTCGTAAAAATGCTTCATTGGAGCCTTCTTCTCAACACGGATATTGGTCAGCCGATCATCGGCTGGAGTACATTCACTTTCGTGATCATGCTCATCTCCGGTATGATCCTTTGGTGGCCAAAGAACAAAAAGGCAAGAAAACAACGCTTTAATGTCAAGTGGAATGCCCGTTGGCGCAGGTTCAATTATGATCTACATAATGTACTTGGGTTTTACTTTTGGAGTGTGCTTTTGGTTCTTGCCCTTACAGGAATGGTGTGGGCGTTTCAATGGTTTCAGACTACCGTCTATGTGGTCGCCTCGCAATCCATCACCCCTCCTATTCAGCCTGAAGCCAAATCAAACCCGTCAGATTCCCTTACAGAAGTGAGCGCCATGGATATTGCATTCCTAGATTCAAAAAAGCTTTATCCTGAAGCCAGTGCTTTTGGAATAAGTCCAGCGAGATCGGATAGTGCTGTACTAAGCATTTATGTTCAGCATATTCCGGGTGCCTATTACAAGAGTAGCACGTTGCAGTTTGATCAATACACCGGTGAACTGCTATCGAAAAAAGACCACAATGATAAGAACATGGGAGAAAAAGTGATCACAGCAAACTACGACATCCATGTGGGAGCCATACTCGGTTTGCCGGGAAAAATACTGGCATTCTGCGGAAGCCTGATCGCCGCTAGTCTTCCTGTGACTGGTTTTATGATCTGGTGGGGACGAAGGAAAAAGACCAAACTCGGTGAAAAACCTATTACACGTCATGTATCCCACGCTTGAATAAAAAACATCTTATGGCTTTGGATCAATTTTCACTTTCGTGTCTGAATATGAATTGAGTATCTCCCATGCCTAAATCAGTGAATTCTTATAGAGCCAAACAGAAATCAATATTCTCAAGTTATATGTGAATAAAATACAATTGTTCATATCAAAACCTGAATTTAAAAATTAGACGCTGAAGTATTTGCAATTTGGTGGTAAGGGAATAATCTTGCCTCCATGAAAATCGGCTTGATCTCGGATACACATTATCATCTTGACGAAAAAGTATTCGAATACTTCAAAGATTGTGATGAGCTCTGGCATGCTGGTGATATTGGCGGCATGGAACTTCTCAGACAGCTTGAAGCATTCAAACCTACTATGGCGGTCTGGGGAAATATTGATGATCACAACGTGAGAGCCGCAACTACAGAGGGGCATGTTTTCGAACGAGAAGGAGTGCGTGTACTGATGACGCATATTGCCGGCAAACCACCCAAATACAACCAGACAGTTTACCAGCACATTCTCAGGCACAAACCGAAACTTCTGGTTTGTGGTCATTCGCACATTTTAAAAGTGATGCCAGACAAAGCCAATAATCTTATCTACATCAATCCTGGCGCGGCTGGGATTCATGGATTTCATCGGGTAAAAACAATTATGCGCTTCGAATTAAATGCCAGAAAAATTGAAAAAATGGAAGTGATTGAATTGGGTTTGAGGGGGAGTCTTAATCAAGAGTAAATTCCTTTTCCATCGTCCAACATTCCTTGCATTCTTTTTTCCAACCAAAGGCAAAAAACTTAGTCGGTTGGATATTGCATGTCAAAGGCAAACCTTCTTTTGGATAAAGTCTGAAACTGGTATTGGTGCGCTGAATGAAGTCGTCCATAGATGAACCTAACGCAATAAAAGTGGTGTTTGGATTTCTTTCAAACCATTCAGGGATGATGATTTTGGCCAGCATGCCGCATATCAGAATAACAATGGCTCCATCAGGAAATTTTCTTTCTTTCAATTCATCAAAGAGCAAATACGAATTTTTGAACGGTACGATAATTTGATTATCTGGCTTGATATCCACACCCAATTTCTCAAATACATCCAGTTTTTGATATTCATTTTTCACAAAGAAACATTGCCGATCCTTCATGTGATTGATAAGATTGGGAAAGTATCTTGGATTGTGATGTAGGGACATGGCAGGAACTGTATTGGTTTGTCCTTCAGTGAGTTCATCGGCCAATTTTCTCAGTCTTGGATGATGTGTGCTGCAAGGCACTCCTACGTAATAACCTTTCTGATCAAGTTTTAATGCTTTCGTCAACCGCTCGCCAAGCTGCTTCGTGTATTTCTGTTGTCTACGACCAAACCATGTTTCAGCATGATCTCCATTGATGTATTTTTTGATAAAGGTTAGTTCCCCATCATTGAAATGAGCAAAAGTGAAACCTTCCTTTCGTTCAAGATGATTGAGAAATTTTTCCATGACAGCTTTCCATTCGGCATTTTTATTAGCTGAATATCTGAATATACGATATGGACTGGTCGAACCACGATTGATCAGCAAAGCATAAAAGAACGCAAAAATCGATTTAATGTAGGCCGCCAAGGACGTCATATACATGCCGAATTCTTTTCCCTTTGGTTCAACCCCTTCAATCCTATCTTTTATTCTAGAAAGATTTTTTGCTCCCCCGTTTGCTATATACAACACCGGATTTTTATATCCAATGATATAAGGGAGACCTTCCTTATCCCAACTTAAATCCCAAGATCTGTCCTGAAGATAAGTCAAATCTTTCTGCTGTAAATCGGCCGTTTCCATTCTCAAAAACAGATCAGCATGCATCCATCCTAGCATTGGCCATCTAAAAGCACTTCTTCTTCCATCAAGATTGCAAAATATATTTTGATCCCGATCCAAGTTTATGATCAAATCTGTATAGAGCGCTTTCAACAAACATTCAACATAGAATCTGGTAAGCAAATCGTGCCATGAAATACCATCCTGATACTCTTTTGAAATCTGTGAAAATAGCTTTTTCAAAGCACCAGCCTTACCCACAAAAGCATTGGAATCGAGGTAATGAAAGGGTGTGTGAAAACGTGGGTAGAATTTCCAGAAATAATACCTCAGCACCTCATCATCGTAATGAAAGCCCGCACTGGCAGAAAACAAAACATCACAATGCTGATTGAGAAAGGTATTTTCCAGCTGATCAAGTTTCCCCTTGGAAAAGCAGCGATCTCCATTCACAAAAACGATTAAATCATCACTAGCAGTTCCAGACAATTGCTTTTCAAAATCATGGATTGTTAGGCTTTCAATTTGTGTAATATGAATAGCCGAATCAGATTGCCAGGAAGCAACAGAATCAAGAGAACCATTTACGATGACTTTGGCTATCATTAATGTGCTTGGTTTTGTTTTGCGGTACGAACAAAGATGTCAAAATAAGCATCTACCATTTGATTCCAAGAGTAACTATGTTCCAGATTGTACTTTTGATATTGTAGCGCAAGCGTATCTAACTTTTCTTTATCGCCTAGTAATGTCTCGATTTCTTCTTTCCACATTTCGGCATTTCCTGATTCTAACAAAATGCCATTTTTACCATCTTCAATGGCTGTTGTCATGCCTTCTATACCAGCAGCGACACACAATGTGCCATTGGAGACAGCCTCAAGTGCAACCAAACCAAAACCCTCAAAATCTCCAGCTATTGATACATTTGGCATGACTGAAAGATCTGCAAGTTGTATGAGCGCATTGAGTTCCAAATAGGTAAGATTGCTGATTCTTTTTACACGCTCATGAAGTTGATGATTTTCAATGGTCAATTCTATCTCCAATTCATCAACACCCAATCCAGCGAACA
The DNA here is from genome assembly GCA_964353015.1 of uncultured Marinoscillum sp. Lineage (GTDB taxonomy): Bacteria > Bacteroidota > Bacteroidia > Cytophagales > Cyclobacteriaceae > JAMZMI01. The sequence goes on from CAYGUA010000009.1 coordinate 120,584, forward strand.
GCACAAGTTTTTCGAATAAACTTGAAGGTAAATATTTTCTTAAAAAATTGATCTGACCAACATTCGATTTTGGTCCAATAATCAGATAGCAAACGTCAGACGGTAATTTCGTGATCACATGATTGATAAACCATGAAAATCCTTTTCTCCTCACTCCTCGCCCGATGGAAACAATGATTCTTTTCCCTTCTGTTTCGAATCCATAGGTTTGACGAAGCTTTTCACGGATCTGAGATAAATCGAGAAGTTTTTCAGCAGAGGGTTCGTAACCATTTTTCACCATTACCACTTTAGACTCATCCAGTCCGCGCAGAATGCATTCATTTTTTGTTGCTTCACTTACAGCTATGATAGTGGCATATTTTGTCAAAGTGGTTTTGATCCATTTCTGATAAAAAGCCATCGGAAATACAATATCCAAACCATGAATAGTAGCCACCATGGGCACATTTGTATATCTCACAAGTCGGGTGAGCACAAAAGCCATGAGACCATCATTGACATAAATCAACCCGATGTTAGGGTTTCGTCGCAGCAAATTTCTCGCCTTACGAACCACAGTCAGAAAAAACCATAATTTGGAAACGCCTTCAGTCTGGATCAACTTGTGAACTAAGGTTTTTTGACTAACTCCCTCCACAAGCTCAAAACAATGCTTTTGCATGCCTCCAATTGATGGCGGAAACTTATGCGAGATGACTAAAATTTCAGGTTTATTTTCCAAATCAGATTTAAACGAAGGTTTCTATAAATTCCAGATTGGAATGAAAGAAGACTGATTGATGACAGTTTATTTTATTTTGGCTAAGCTATTTACTCACCAGATATTTTGTTTTCTTTTTTTTTCACAAATATCAACTAATCTCCACGTTTAGGCAACTTATGGTTAATAGTGTTAATTTAGCATCGTGATTTATGCAAGTGAATCAATCTCCAAAAGATTCTATTGATCAACCAGGTGAGCGCAGATAAAAAAATCCGGATAGCTTTTTTCGCGGACATTTTAGAGGAACATTTTGATGGCGTCACTCATACGCTCTATCAGATCGTGCGTCATGCGCCCAAGGATCAGTTTGATATTGTATTTGTCACCCCACATCCACCTAAAAAAGAGTCACTTTTCCCATTCAAAATCATCATAAGTCCGGGATTTAAATGGCCCTTTTACAAGCAATACCGATTGGCTCTCCCTTTTCTGAGAAAATCTATCGAACAAAAATTGGACAGATTTAAGCCACACATTATACATTTCACTACACCATCATTGCTTGGAGTTTATGCGCTGAGATACGGGAAGAAAAGAAATATTCCCGTTATCACAACTTATCATTCGCATTTTCCGGCATATATCGATTATTATTTCCGATACATCCCAATGGCCTATGAGGTCATTTTCCCATTAATAAAAAAACCACTTTGGCTCTATCCGAAATGTGATCTCACACTGGCGCCATCTCAAGAAATGAAAGAATTTTTGATGGAAAATGATGTGGAAGAATCAAAAATCCGATTTTGGAAAAGAGGTGTAGATAGAACCAAATTCAATCCGAAATTTCGGGATGAAAACTGGAAAGAAAAGCATGGCATCAAAGAAAAGAAAACCGTGCTTTTCGTGAGTCGTCTGGTGAAGGAAAAGGAGATCGCCACTTTGATGCGTGTGTATAGAATATTTCATGAGCGAGATCTTGATGTACGATTTGTTGTGGCTGGTGAAGGGCCAGGAGGTGAAAAGCTTAAGGAGAAAATGCCTAATGCTTTATTTCTTGGTAAACTAACAGGTGAAGCACTGTCTGTGACTTTTGCTTCTTGTGATGTGTTTATCTTTCCTTCAGTTACTGAGACATTTGGCAATGTGGTACTCGAAGCTTTATCATCGGGAATACCAGTAGTAACTGCGCAAGCTGGAGGACCAAAAGATATTGTGCAAGATGGAGTAACAGGCTATCATGTGACACCAAAACAGCCTGAAGAATTTTATGAGAAAGTAAACTATCTTCTCAATCATAAATCAGAATACGATAGGCTCAGAAAAAATGCCATCGCCTATGCCGAAACCCAAACATGGGATAAAGTGTGCGGGCAGCTTTATGATATTTATAGGGAATATGTTCCTGAAAACAGCTAATTAGATTTAATTAGGCTAGGATTATAAGATTAATTCTTCCTTTATAAATGAAATTTCTTCGTAGTTAATTGAATGTCCAAAAATCCTATACCCTTTTTCTTTCATTCTATTGACAATAGCTTTCGATCGATAATCATTAATGTCATAAAATCGATCATGAAATTCAATAAGTAATTGATCAACAGTAACTTTAGAATTTAAAATACTATCCAAAACTTCATACTCGGATCCTTCTATATCCATCTTAACTAAATCGACATGGTTGTGGCCGAGCTCCTTGGTGATATCATCAAAAGACTTCATGGGTACACTGATGGTTTTATCAGCGGTGACAATTGGATTCAATATCATACTACCAGATGTACCCCTTGGTCTGGTTGGTAAAAAAAAGTTCATAAATCCTGTTTCCGATGAAATTCCATAATCAAAAAAGTGGAAATTTTCGGTTAAGTCTCTTGACGCTATCCAGTCGATGGACTTTGGTGTAGGATCAAATCCGAAGACATGACAATGATGTTTTTTTATACATTTAAGATCAAATGTAATATCTGTTCCGATACCAAATGAGTATACAATAGAATCATGATTGAGCAAGGCTGGATAGACATAGAAGCCGCCATAAGCACTCCCATACCATTTGGTTTTTAATATTATTTGTTTCTCCAAATGAACTACTTGTTCACTATTAATCTCCTTACTGATTTTGATTTTTCGCTTTTGAGCTGAATAATTTGTTTTGAGGAATTTCAACCAATTTCGAAATGATTTGTACATAAAAATATTTATCAGATTAGTCGAATGTATGATTTTAATTTGAAAATTAAATTGCCTCCATTTTTAAGAAAACCATTTTCATCAGCCGATGACTGGCGAATTTAAACTTTTTAGATATCTTGATCAAACCAACTAATTTGTGTTTCAATTATTGGAATTTTATCACTCAGAAATGATTTTAGAAGCAATTTTAAAAAACATCTCAGCTATTCTATCCTGATTGTAATCGGTTTGCATCAAGTCGTACGCATTGTTGGCAATTTCATTTCTCATCTCATCATTTTGTTTGATTGCTAAGATATTCTCAGCAATAATCTCTGGGTCATTGCCAGTTAGCAAAATGTTTTCATTTGGTTGAAAAACCTCTCTTATCCCAACCGTATCTTTCGTAATGGTACATTTTCTCAAAGCAGAATAATGATAAAGCTTGTTGGGTACAACTAAATCTGTCTTCAATGATTTACCAAAAATTCCAAGACACAAGTCGAAAGCATCAATTCGATTATTCAACTCTTCATAGGGCACCCAACCCAAAAAATCAATATTATCTGCTTGAAGCTTTCTAGCCAGTGATGTTACCCGATTGTACATTGGGCCTTTACCAATCAATTCAAACCTGATATCTGAGTGATTTCTCAATAGATATGCCACTTTCACGATTTTATCGACTCCTTGAAGAGGGATAAATCCTCCATAAAATCCAACCACAAAATGATCCTTTGGCAAGGTGGAGTGATGTGGTTTGAAAAGATGCGTATCTACTCCTACTGGCAATGCAAAGACGCGCTGAGGATCGAGCTTGTATCTATCAATAATATATTGTCGATGTGATTCCGTATCCATCAAAATATAATCGCTGTGGCGAAAAGCCACACTGTCTCTGATAGATTTCTCCCAGGCAGTCCACCACTTGCCATGATCGATGGTTCTTGTAAGATACTTGGAGATAAGCGCATCAAAGACCATAGGACAAGTCGCAATTTTTTTGATAAATTTCACATCACTATGACGAAAAGGTGGGATGTAAATCAGATCACATTCACTCGATATTTGAGTGAATCTTTTACAATCAAAATGCTTTCTTTTTTCAATGGGAAAATAAACCAGCTCTACGTTTGGCATTTTCTCCAAGCCAGCTATTAATACCCTCGACCGGTTGTAGGTAAAATCATCTTTGCCAGTCAAAAGTATTTTCATGCGGTGAAATTATAAAATATGAGTCGTATGCATGCAAAGACTATTGGTTATGGTTTTCAATTAGACACTAAATTTCTACCCTTTACTTAATCGAAGGTATAACCGAACATATCTACCTGATCCTGATAATACTTACCAACTATGGCTTTGGTTTCCTCATCATAATGATTTTGATAGCCTCTGTCTTTCCTCACTCCGGTCTTTTCCTTGGGCAGTTTTGACTTATCATAAGGTATGCTTAGATGCTTACAAAGCTTCTCCAAATCCTCGTGCAAATGCTCATACCTGATAAAGAAATAATCTGGCCATTTGCCGTCAACTAAAGCTATCGGATCGTCCAAATTAACCTTTCCTCTGGAATCAAGCCAAACGATAAAATCATGAAAAGACATTCGATGGGCTTCATTTTCAGGATGACGGCCTTTCAGAATTCTCCGGATTTTCACAAAAACAGATCGCTTTCGTGATCTCCAAAAATACCATGACACCATCTTGTCCCACGGGTTTCTTACCGGGCAAATCTTGAGGTAGCTATTCCAGATTTCATCACCCACTTTTTCTTTGGTGGATTGAGCTGGTCTGTGGCCTCCCGGGATATATTTTTCTACAACTCCATTTTTACAATACTTTGCCAAATAATCCTGGATACTCGATCCAGCCGTTTTCTTGGTTTTAATAAAAATGAATTTGTGACTGTGTGAAACAAGCATAGCTTAATAGCTGTATCCGAAACGTTCGATTTCTTCTTCGTAGGCAAGCCTCACATATTCCTTTGTTTCGTCATTGAAGTATTGCTCATATCCCTTATCCTTTCTGTGTCCCACTTTTTTCTGCGGCATATCATCAGGATTGTAGGTTACTCCAAGTTTCTCACACAATTTCTCCAGATCATCGTGCATGTGCTCAAAACGTATGAAATAATAATCTGGAAGTTTGTCCTCAATTCTGGTAATAGCCTTGTCCTCATTCAATGTGCCATTTTGATACATGACTTTTACAAATTCTGGAAAATCATACCTTCTGGCTGGTGAATGCCATGGCCATCCACGTAAAATCCTCCTCAAGTGGATATAAAAAGGGCGCTTTCTTCTTCTCCAATGATAGAGCGATACTGTCTTGTCCCAAGGGTTTCGGACAGAAGTAATTTTCAAATATGAATTCCAAATCTCATCTCCTACTATCTCCTTCACCTTACTGGCTTTCATGTGACTTTTCGGATCACGATCATAATTGATCCCATTTTCACAATACCTAGCCAAATATGCCTGAATACTTGATCCAGCTACTTTTTTAGGCTTGATATAAATGAATTTGTAGTCGTGAGATACCAGCATAATGACTGATTTGGATTAATTAAAATGAATGTTTTAAAGCTAAACTTTTTCGCGAATATAGAAGGATATGATATCCTTTGGAAGATTTTCACGCACCAATTTACCTTCCTGAAGCAGCAAAATCCGATCCGCACAATCAAAATATTGCTCATCATGTGTCACAATAAATAGCGTCTTTCCGAGGGCTTTCAGATCAGGTAAAATCTTCTTATAAAATACATTTTTGTAATACGGATCCTGACTTGCTGCCCACTCATCAAATAGATACAAAGGTTTGTCTTCCAGCAAGGAAAGCAATAACACAAGTCGTTTGCGTTGGCCTGTAGAAAGTGAAGTAGTTGAGAGTTTGTTGTCATCAATCTTCACCTTTTTATCCAGCTCCAATAGCTTCAAATACTCCTGAGCCTTTTCCAACCAAAAATCACTTTTGATATGATGGAGATGATCAAAAAGGTAAAAATCAAAGAAAATGGCGCTATAAAATTCGCGATACTCGTCAATATTTTTTGGATTGATCAGGTTGCCTGAAAAATATCTTTCCCCAGATTCTGGTTCGTACAAACCACACAGCACTTTGGCTAGGGTACTTTTCCCGCTTCCATTTCCACCAATCAAATAGACAATCTCACCTTTATTGATATCAAATGAAATTGGTCCTAATTCGAAAAATTTCTTTTCCTCAGCATGAAAATATGAAAAAGTAACTTCTTTCAAACTGATCAACGGCTCGCCAGCTTTTTCATTCAGTGTCACAGTTTCATCTGCTACTTTGGCGTGTTGATCCAAATTAAAACCGGCATCATTTATTTGCTCCAAAGCAATATCAATTCGCCCAAGATTAGGTAAAAAGTTACTTACTCGCTGCAGACCTGGAACGAGAAACAACGCGATTACCAGAAAACTTCCATATTCATCAAACGTACTGATCGAATACTTCCATACTAAAAACAACATCACTCCAAGCCCCATCAAAAGAAGCATTTCTCCCCATTTTGAGATGAATGTGAGTCTGACTCTAGCCGTCATATTATAATCTCTTTGATCCTGACAAGCCGGATAGAGCACATCCTCCTTGAAAGACTTTCTTAAGTTTTTGCTCAGAGACAACTCCTTCAAACCATAAATCAACGCTTCAAAATAGCCAAAAAGCCGGTTTTGTATATCTCTTGAGTCTCTCATCCTACCTCGATAAGCGTTCATAGGCATTTTGAAAAAGAGAAAAGCCAGACCAAGCAATACCAGAAACATCAAAAACAATTGTAATGAGATAAAAGCCATGTAAACCACACAACCCACAATCATGGAAGCACCGGTAATTACATTGGGAAGCTTATTAATTGCATTTGAAATTGTAGCAATGTCCGTGGTAAGAATGGTAAACAATCTGTTCTTTTCCATTTCCATAGACTGAAAAGATGCCTTTAATATCTTATCACTGATCGACTTCCTCATGTCAAGAACTACATCTTCGCTCAGTTTGGTTGTGGTTTGAACTGAAAGAAAACTCGTAACCCCATAGCCAACCCAAAACGCTATAAATTCAGAAATCATCCAGAAAGGATCTGCCATTTGAGTCTCCATAGCTATTTCTAAACCCCTGATCAAATAAGTGATGCAAGTACCAGAAAGTACACCAGTGAGTATAGCAATAATGAAAGTGAAAGGGGATAACTTAAAAAAGAGGGAAAATATTTTCATTCAAATGGGGCTAAGAGCCCAACTTTATTTCTTCAGCAAAGAAAATCTAATCTAAGATAAGAACCTAAATTTATGCTTGTTTGCTTGTTATGGTGGTTTTAGACTAAATAATTATCTTGTCGCATGATCTACATAATTGTTACCTCAGTTTACATCCTGATCCTTGCAGGAATAGTCATTTACAAAAGCCGTTCGGTAAAGACAGAAGATGATTTTGTTGTTGCCGGAAGAAATGTTCCAATCTATCTTCTTATCGGAACTTTGATAACTACCTGGATAGGAAGCGGAAGCTTATTTGGAACGGCTGGGTTGACTTTTAGAACCGGTTTTTCAGAGCTTTGGTTTTCCATGGGAGCATGGATTGGGATCATCGTGGTTTATTTCATTGCGGCCAGAGTGCGTAAAATTTCCCAATACACGCTGACTGATATTCTCGAAAAAAGATATTCACCTATTGCCAGGATGTTGGGTACTATTACCATCATTATTGCTTATGTGATGATTGCTGGATATCAATTTAAAGGTGGTGGTAGATTTTTAACCATCTTGACCGAAGGATCTATTTCACCCGAGTTAGGCACTTTTATATCCTTTGCTGTCATTGTAGTTTTCACAGCTTTGGCTGGCATGGTATCCATTATTTCAATTGATATTTTCAATGGGGTGATCATGCTATTGGCAATAATAATCACTTTGCCCGTCTTACTAGCTCAGGAGGGAGGTTGGTCAGAAGTAGCTGCCACAATAGAAGCTGTCAGTCCAGATCACCTTTCTCTCACTGAAGGTCATCCTTATTACTGGTATCTTGGGATTTTACTTCCCACACTTCTACTTATTCTCAGCGAGAGCAGCATGTATCAGAAATTTTCCTCAGCCAAAGATGCAAGCTCAGCCAAAAAGGCTGTATTTGGTATGTTTGCTGGCGTTGTTTTAATTGAATTTTTGATGTGCGCAATTGCTGTAGTAGGATTTGCGATATATTCAGGCGATGCGAGATTTTATAATCCAGATGGTTCGATCAACGGCGGCATGTCTGAGGAAATCATTTTAAGAATCGGCTTTGAGCAACTGCCTCCACTTTTAGGATCCTTACTTTTTGCCGGAGGTGTAGCGATAATTCTATCTACAGGAAATACCTTCTTAATGGTCGCTTCGACAAACGTATCAAGAGATTTTTTTGAAAAATACATTTTCAAAAATCTCAATTCAACGCAAAAAATACTGCTACAAAGAATATCCATTCTTGGACTAGGAATTATGGCCTATCTGATCATCACCCAATTTCAGACTATTCTTGAAATGGCATTTATTTCATATACGATGATCGGTGCATCCCTTGCACCTGCCTTGATTGCCACATTTTTTTGGAGGCGTGTCACCAAAGAAGGTGGTATAGCTTCAATAGCCTCTGGTATGTTTTCCGTGGTGTTAATCTCAGTTCTAAATAGAATTTACGCCACAGAAACGGTCGATTTTTTCATCATGAAATTCCCATTCGATACGGATCTCATCGCGATACCTGCTTTGATTGTATCTTTATCTACTTTGATTATAGTCAGTCTAGCTACCAAGCCAACTAAAAAAGAATTGGTGGATACATTTTTCGAGGAGTGAAAGACTGTTTCATTTCCAAAATATATTCGTAATTAACGAAGATCATGGCATTTTCTGATCATGATCAGGATAGGTGTAGGCTGTTGATACGAACTTCGAACTGTAGAAATTAAATATCCCAAGGATAAATTCAAGGATTTTTCTACACACGATTTTTCGATATAAAATCAACTTAAAACACAAATAATTATTTCCAATTAAATTTTTACAACTATGGAAGAATTCGGGTTAAAATCACAAAAAAGTGGACTAGAAGCTGTTGGTATTAAAAAAGTAAAACAAGCCTTCTGGAATCTGACGCCAGCTGAATTAACAGAAGATGCCGTAAGAGACGGTGAAGGTCACTTAGCAGATACTGGTGCATTGGTATGCGACACAGGAAAGTTTACAGGTAGATCACCGAAGGATCGATTCATAGTTAAAGATGATCTCACCAAAGACAAAGTGTGGTGGGGAGATATCAACATTCCTGTGGAGCCCGAGCATTTTGATCGAATATATAATAAAATGATCGGCTTCCTCGAAGACAAAACAGTCTATGTAAGAGATGCTTATGCGGGAGCAGATAAAACTCATCGATTGAAGCTTAGAGTAGTCAATACATTGGCATGGCACAATCTATTTTGCTACAATATGTTTATCACTCCTCCTGACTACAAGTTGCAGGATTTTGTTCCAAATTTCACTGTAATCTGCTGCCCTGAATTTGAGGCTGATCCTGACACAGACGGTGTGAGACAAGAGAATTTCGCAATTGTGAACTTCACAAAAAGAATGATTCTTATTGGTGGTACAGCATATTCAGGTGAGATGAAAAAAGGAATTTTCTCAGTTTTGAATTTCCTACTTCCTACTGAAGAAAATGTACTCCCAATGCATTGCTCAGCAAATATGGGTATTGAGAAACATGATACTGCAGTTTACTTTGGATTGTCAGGTACAGGAAAAACCACACTTTCTGCTGATCCGGATAGATTACTAATCGGTGATGACGAACATGGCTGGACAGAAAAAAATGTATTCAACTTTGAAGGTGGATGTTATGCCAAAGTAATAGATCTGAGTGAAGAGAAAGAACCAGATATCTATCACGCCATAAAATATGGTGCAATTGTAGAAAACACCCGATTTATTCCAAACACCAGAACCATCGATTTCAGCAATACTGAAGTCACCGAGAATACTCGAGTTTCCTATCCTATAGAGCATATTAAGAATATCGCCCGACCATCAATAGGTGGAATTCCGAAGAATATTTTCTTCCTGACTTGCGATGCATTCGGTGTGATTCCTCCAATACTGAGACTTTCTAAAGGTCAGGCTATGTACCATTTCATTTCTGGATATACTTCTAAAGTCGCAGGAACAGAAGCAGGAATCACAGAACCTGTACCAGTTTTCTCCGCTTGTTTTGGCGCACCATTTATGCCACTTCACCCTACTGCATACGCAGAGATGTTGGGCAAAAAAATGGAAGAAAATAAAGTGAATGTTTGGTTGATCAATACTGGATGGACTGGAGGCGTATACGGCGTAGGATCAAGAATCAAATTGAAATATACAAGAGCCATGATCAGCGCAGCACTTTCAGGAGTATTGGATAATGTCGGTTACAGAAAACATTCCATATTCGGTGCTGAAATGCCACTGACTGTACCTGGGGTGCCAAACGAAATTCTAAGTGCACGTGAAACCTGGAAAAATGATGATGCCTTCTACAAAAAAGCAAACGAGTTGGCATTGAAGTTCCAAAAGAACTTTGACAAATTCAGACAAAATGCAAACGAAGAGATTTTGGCAGGTGAGCCAAAACCAAACGAAAAATACGCTGATGTAAAGGCTTAAGAAATAGCGTTTATTTAATTAGGTGGATTGAAAAGGCCAGGAGATTTCTCTTCTGGCCTTTCTTTTATTTTAAAATGGCTTAATCAAAATTTAACAGTTGATATTTTCAATAAAGTAAGAACCATTTATTTATTGATCTACCTAAAAAGGTGTAGACCATATGCCTAAGGGGTTCTTTAGCTTTGTATTCAAATCCCAAATTCAAATGCCATTTTGGGAGTAAAATGAAAAACTAAACTTCAAATTATGAAAATCACATCTTCGTTTTTTGCATTTGCACTTCTACTTTGTTTCTTCCAAAATTATGGTCAAACTAGTGTGGGTGGATCAATATCCGCAAACACTACATGGTCACTTTCCAACTCTCCTTATACAGTCACTAGTTCTGTTTCTGTAGCTTCAGGAGCCATCCTGACTATTGAATCAGGAGTAGAAGTGAAATTTAATTCTAACACTAATCTCACCATTCAGCCTACCTCCTCTCTAACGGCAAATAATGTGATTTTCACCTCAAGTCAGCCTTCACCAAATGAAGGCGACTGGCAAGGACTCTCGGCAAATGGCAACATTACTCTTACGGGATGTCAGATATTATACGCCCGAGACGGAATTTCTGTAAATGATGCTGATATAACACTTACCAATACAAGCATACTTAACTCGAGTGAAGATGGTATTTATGCAGTCAATAATACAACAGATGGCACAAATACAATCAACGCTGATAATCTAACAATTACTGGAACAGGATCAGGTTATCGTGGTATTTACGCAGAAAAAACCATTCTTAACATCACCAATTCGTCAATTTCGGATGTTGGTACCTATGCAGTTTATTTGAATGGAATCAGATCAGGGAATGAAAGCATAATCACTGGTGAGTCGTCTATTTCAAATACGACCTTATCGAACGGTTCCAGTGCTGGTATACATGTAATTAACTCAGCCAAACTTTCACTAGCTGGAAATACCATAAGCAACAATGGCTATGCTATATCTTATGGAAGTTCATCAGATATCACATTCCCAACAAGCAATACTTTCACTGCCAACAGCTTTCAGGCCATCAATTATACTTCTTCCACGATTACAACGGATATGACTCTTGATGCTGCAGGAATTCCATATAAATTCGGAAATGTAGAAGTGCAACCTGATGTACATTTCACTATCAATCCTGGTGTCATTATTAAATTCACATTCGCTACGACGCTCTCAATTAAAGGAAAATTAACTGCTGATGGAACACCTAGTTTACCGATCACTTTCACCTCGTATTCAGATGACAATACCTTTGGTGACACCAACGCAAATGGAAGTAATAATGATGCCAATGCGGAAGCTTGGGTAGGAATAATATTTCAAAGTACATCAGATCCAACTTCTATCATTGATAATGCAATTATCAGATGGGCTAAATACACTACCAATTGTGCCGGAATTATATGTAAAGCTGCATCACCGGTTTTAACAAACAATACCATTTCCAATTCATATTTTGGAGCAAGATTTGAAGGAGATAGTAACCCAACATTTACAGGAAATACCATCGGTAGTAGCTCAGTCACACCGATTTCCATGTCTTTTGAGGCAGATCCGATTTTCTCCAACAATGCTTTTTCAACATCAGACAATGAATATGATGCCATTGGATTAATTGGTGGTACTTCTACTGCAAATGCTACTATCATAAAAAGAGATTTCACGGATGTACCAAACATTACATATGTCCTGCTAGAATCTATTACAGTGCCATCTGGAAGAACATTGTCGATAGAATCTGGTGTGGTAATTAAAGCGCTTTCAGGCCAATACCTAAATATTGAAGGAACATTAACAAGCCCAGGAAACGAATCTGAATCTGTTGTTTTTACATCTGTAAATGACGATAATTTCGGTAATCCCAATGACACAAGAAACGACGGAAACAATGTGATTCCGATTAAAGGTAATTTTGGAGGTATTTATTTTGCCCCAACTTCTGGGACCTCTTCCCTTGATTATACTTTAATAAAATTCGCAAATTATACTGGTGATTTTGATCCAATTACAAACTCCAATCAGCCATATAATTCTGCAATCGCAATTAATTCAGCAGACATATCCATTTCCAACTCAAGAATTACTGATTGTGATTTTGGCATCACTTTTCGCAATTCTGACGCCACCGTGACTAATAATGAATTTGTTAATACAACTTCAGCACCTTTTAGAATGTCACTTTCGTCAAATCCTGTTTTTAGCAATAACAACTACAACAGTGTAGGATGGAAAGGAATATCAATCTTACCAGAACTTGTCACTTACACGGCATCACTTGATAAAAGAGATGTGGCAGGCATTATTAATACCACATATATCAATGAAGGATTTACTATAGCCAATGGAGCCAATCTTACCATCAACGCTGGATTGGTTATCAAGTCGAAACCCTATGTCAGCATTTATGTAAATGGTGGATTGAAAGTGAATGGAACGGCAAATGAGCCAGTCATATTTACGGCTTTGGCAGATGACAATGCGGGAGCATCTGCAATTCTCACCAATAATGACACAGAAGGAAATGGAAATGCCACTGATCCAAATACCACAAAATGGGGTGGGATCATATACACGGCTGAAAGTGATGATTCCTTCTCAGGAATTGATCATGCTGAGTTCCTCTATGGAGGTGGACAGTCTTATGATAATGGTATTTATTTATATGCACCAATTGGGTTCAATAATGCATCTGCTCCCCTATCGAATATTGAAATTCTTTATTCACAATATTATGGGCTTTATCTGAACAACTACAGCAATCCTATCATTGATCAGGTATTAATCCAAAGCAGTGCCCAGGATCCTATTGCCTTAAGTTTTTTTTCAAACCCTGTTTTTTCTAATATGACCTTTGATGCCAATGGTTCAAATGGTCTGAAGTTGATAGAAACAACACTATCTTCAAATGCAACAGTGATAAAAAGAAATATTGCTGGGATCAACAATATCGCCTACATCCTTGGCAATTTGGAAATAAACTCTGGAGCCATACTTACCGTCAATCCAGGGGTAGTTTTCAAACTTCCTAATTCTAATTTGAATGTGTATGAAGGTGCAATCAAAGCAATAGGTACACCATCCGAAAAAATTATTTTCACAAGTGTGAAGGATGATAGTCGTGGTGGTGACACGAATAATGATGGGAACGGCACTGTGCCAATTGCAGGTGATTGGGGTGGAATTGACACCTACACTTCATCTGTGCAATCAGTATTCGACTACTGCGAATTCAGATATGGAAGAAATTCAACTCAGGCTGGATTCCCATATTATGAAGCATATGATAGATCTGCGCACATCACCTCGGTGAATAATGCCACAAAAATCACAAATAGCTTGATCCAACTAAATTCAGCAAATGCCATTGGTATCTACGGCACCTCTACTGCTACTATTGAAAATAACAAAATTGAAAATATCTGCACGACCTGTACTCCTGTTCATATGAGTATGTTCGCTAATCCTACTATGTCAGGAAACACAGTAGAAAACATAGGATATTTTGCCATAGGCATCAGAAACGAAACCTTTACTCAATCAGGAACATTCCCATTTAGAAGCTTTGCTGGTGTAGATAACATTACTTACGTTATAGATCAACTTACAGTATCGTCGGGCACACATATTACAATTCCGGCTGGAATGATTTTCAAATCATCGTCCTACGATGCGTTGACCATTGAAGGCCAAATTTCTATTTCAGGCACTGAAGCTGAACCAGTTATTTTTACCTCGATCGATGACGATGAATATGGACGACCACTTGATACTCAAAATAATGGTTTGACCAATCCGACTATTAACCCATATTATAACTGGATCATTATGAAAAATATAAGTGATGATGCAAGTGTGATAGATCATGCAATATTCAGATATAGACAAAATGCTATTTCGCTCATTTCTGCCTCACCGACTATTTCTAATAATAAATTTGAATACTGCACATTTGGTATCAACTCAAGTGGACTATCTGAACCAGATGTATTGAATAATACTTTTAAAGACTTGCAAAGAGCTCCATACATCACTTCATTGGTAGCATGGCCGACAACATTAAGTGGTAACGTAATCGAAGGAACCACCTGGAAAGGAATTCAAATCCAGGATGAAACATTAACACAAGATACTACCCTGGTCAAAAGAGCATTCGCTGGTGTTAACAACATCCCTTATATATTCCATATTTATACTGTTGGAACTGGGGTTAAAATGAGCATTGATCCAGGTGTTGTACTAAAATTTGTGGGTTATTACACCTATGCCGGCGGTGCTTCATATATGAATATAAAAGGGGCATTAGCCGCAGCGGGAGGATATGATGCTGATAGTACGATTATATTCACAAGCATTTTAGATGATTTCCATGGAGGTCGCACCTATTCAAGTAAAACTCCGGATCAATATGCGGCTAACTGGCAAGGAATTACATTCGAAAACGAATCTTCTGATAGTGAATCCATTCTTAAACACACAGTAGTGAAAAAAGCAAGTGTTGGAGTAAGACTAAATAGTGCAAGCCCAACCTTTGAAAATGTTTCCTTTCAAGAAAATCGTAATTGGGGTCTCCAAATTACTGGAGCATCAAATCCTTCAATCTCTTCTTGTGACTTTTTGGACAATGGCTATGACACGAATTATTATGGTTCATTAGAAAATACCGGAAGCTTTCAGGTGAATGCACAATCGTGTTGGTGGGGAGATAATTCCGGACCAAAACATGCAACATTAAATCCTACAGGACTGGGAAACATGATTTCTGGAGATGTAATATTTGATCCATGGGCAACTAACAATTCACTTAATCCGAGAACAGGAGATATCAGTTTAAATGGACATGTATCAGCATATGATGCCGCATTAGGTTTACAAGCTGTAGCGCAAATCATTTCACTAAATAGCCGACAGCTGATTGCTGGTGATGCATCAGGAAATGATGAAGTCAGTGCAATGGATGCTTCATATATCCTTCAATACAGTGCGGGGATGATTAGTTATTTTCCTGCAGAAGCGGAAAACAGAAGAATTCAGGAAAATTGGGCTACTACTTTCTCAAATATAAAAGTAAGCCTACCTGATGTGGAAATTGATGAACAAACATCATTAATAGAATTACCAATAAGCATAAATAATGTAAATGAATTGTATGCTTTCGAAACTGTGCTCAAAATTGATGAAGCGTTTGATTTTGTAGGTTTTGAACAAACTGGATGGAATGAAACTAAAGTGACGACCAATTTCATAGCTGCTAAAAATGAGCTTCATATTGCATTTGCTGGTGCATCTCCAAAACGAAACGACACAAATCTGGGAACAATCATGCTGCAAGCCAATACGGTTATAACCAAACCTGAAATGTCTGTCACTTTCGAACGATTGATAGGAAATGAAACTAACGTTCTTGCGAATAGTCGCTCGTCAATAATCAAAGCTCCTTTCAATATTTTAGCTAATGAGTCAGACCAGGTATTTGATATTTATCCTAATCCAGCTTCAGATTATTTAGACTTTAATTTTAAACAGGGAGAAACTCATCACAGCATATCTCTCCTTGATGTCTCTGGAAAAGTCATAACACAATTTGACTTAATAAATCAAAGCAAATTCAGACTTACATTGAACTCGTTAAATCTGAAAAACGGAATCTATATTATCAAAATTGATACTGATGAAAAATCTATAGAAAAGAGAATTGTAATCAATCAATAATAGCTCTTAAAGCTAAAAACCAGAATTATGAAAACAGTTAAAATTACAATACTGAGCCTGGTGTATTGGTTGATACTTTCAGCAATTCAACCTATCTACGCTCAGGTCACAGCAATTAATCTAGAAGGTACTCGTGATCAATCAGGTATAGAGGGAGAGCTCGTAACTGTTCCTTTGATACTTGATACAGAGGGAATCGGATCAGAAAATATTCTTGCATTCAGATTAGAAATTACTTCAACTGCAAATCTCAATATCAGTTCTTTCTCAATTGAAAACACGATGATTTCTTCATGGAGTCACAACATCAATGAGATAAGCCAAACGGAGTTCATTTTCACTGCGGCTGGAACATCGCCCATTTCTTTGGACTCTGGCGCGCTTCTTTGGATCACTTATGAACTACAAGAGGTTTCTGGAAACACAAGTGGCTCATATAATTTGAAGACAGCAGGCAATAACTATTTTAATGAAGGTGGGTATCAAATTACCATGGATTATGGCAGCATTTCCATCATTAACAAACCATCTCTTAATGTCTATGTAAGCCAAAGTCAGGTGCTAAAGGGTGATTCAACACTAATCAACGTATCAGGTGGAACATCACCATATACTTTTTCAGTTAGTGATACCGATATCGGTGAGATTACTTCAGACAACTATTTAAAAGCGCTTGCTCCCGGATTAACAACCGTAATAGCGACGGATGCCAATGGACTTACTGGAGAAACTAACTCCATTGATATCAGAGGTTTTAGATTGTCAGCGACATGGCCAGAAGAAGATATCTGGGAAAATGATACCGTATGGATTTCGGTAAATACCACGGATCTAACAAACCTTAATGTGATTTCAGGTAGTTATCGATTCTATCTTTCAAATGCTGATATTTTAGAATTCGATATCACAAATACGTTATTGGAAAACGCAAGTTTGGAATTCAATAAGGTTGAAGGAAGTCCGTATAACGAGTTTAAAGTTGCATTTGCAAGCGGAAATATTATTAACAATGAAGGGCCTTTACTTAATCTGCGAATCGCTTTCAAAAAGGGGACATCTTATTCCAGTATTAGTTTTCCAGACGATATAGTCTTCAATGAAAACTTAAAAGGTGCTTTTGAAAACACATCAAAATCAGTTTCTCTGCTCCCAATTCCTTCAATCAATCCAACTGTAGGAATACCAAATCCAATTTTACCCGGAACTGAAATTCAATTTCAAGCTACCAATGGAATTGCTCCATATTCTTGGAGTCTATCAAATCCAGAAGTAGGAAGCATCTCTGAATCCGGGTTATTTATTGCTAATGTTTCAGGTAAAACCAAAATAATCGCCACAGATGCAGTTGGTGGTATAGGGCAATACCAAACCACATTGGATGTACTTGATGGGTCCCTTGAAATTGCTTCCGAAATTGCAGTATTTGGATCCGAGCATTTACTTCCTGTCAATATTTCGGCGCTTCCAGATACAAGAGGCTTCTCTGCATTCGAAATGAAAATAGCACTTGACACTTCAGTGATTACCTTCATGGAAGTCGTAAAAACCGGAAGCTTAACTACTGATTTCACCCTAATTTCGAACAATATTGATCCCAAAAAAATCATTATTGCAGCGGCATCAGAATCAAATGTTAACGAAGCAGGTGTCCTTTTCTATTTAAAAATTAAACTCAAAGACAACTTCGCAAGTGGCACCACATATCTCAACCTTTCTGATGTGAAATTCAATGAAGGTTTACCTACATTATTTATTAAAAACGGTTCCGTAACTCCAGGAGATCCACCACCAGTTGCCGGTGATAATACGATTACACTTGATGAGGATATGACATATTCCTTTAAGGAATCTGATTTCATATACAGCCAATCGCAAGGCAATGCATTTACACGTATTAGAATCCTTACTTTACCGAATGATGGTTTACTCAAAATCAATGGCAACAACGCCACCATTGGAAGCGAGATAAATGTTTCAAATTTCAATAATTTGACATTCGTACCAAATACCAATATTTTCGGATTAAACCTGACTTCATTCAATGTAAAAGTGGGTGATGCCAACAACTTTAGCAACAACGAAGGCACAATAACTATCTCTATAAATGGGGTCAATGATGCTCCTGTATTTAGTTTAAGCGCAGATACTGTTGAGGTTCTAAAGGATTTCGCCACAATAGAAACAATCGAGGTTGCTGCCTCAAACGTGGTTGGCGAAGAATCTGAAGTTTATAGCTATAGTTTAAATCCAACAACTGTGGATTTCGCAAATATTACATTTGATTCGAATAGCGGGCTCACTCAAATCAGTGCTGTGGTTGGTGGTCTTGGTGTTCAGAAATTCATTTTAGAAGCCAATGATGGCCAATCTTTAAATAATATCGCCATTGATTCATTTGTGTTAATTGTGACTAAAATCAATGAGGCGCCTTTGATTTCTAATCAGACTTTTTATATCGATGAAAATCGAATTAACGGCACTTTTGTAGGTACCATTGCAGCTTCCGACCCAGACAATAATTCACTTTCTTTTTCTATAGTTTCAGGAAATGAAACAGGGGCATTCAGTTTATCTGATTTGGGGAATCTTGCGGTTGCCGATCAAGCACAGCTCGATTTTGAAACTAATCCAACTTTTTCATTGCTTGTTGCTGTTTCAGATGGAAAACTGAGCACAAATGCAATTGTCACTATCCAGCTTAATGATATTGACGAAACAGTTAACCAGGCTCCACAACTACTAGATCAGACTTTTTCTATCGATGAAAATAGCGCGAACGGAACTGCAGTAGGAACTGTAGCAGCCAGTGATCCCGAGAATGATGTCCTCTCCTACACGATAACTGCCGGAAATGAACTAGATGGTTTTACAATCAATGCCTCTTCTGGACAAATTACTGTTGCTGATCAAGCACAACTC
>CAYGUA010000009.1:139940-165029 GCA_964353015.1 uncultured Marinoscillum sp.
CTCCTGTCATTTCTGATCAGACTTTTTCTATCGATGAAAATAGTGCGAACGGAACGGCAGTAGGCACTGTAGCAGCCAGTGATCCTGAGAATGATGTCCTCTCCTACACTTTTTCTGCAGGAAATGAACTAGGTGCTTTTACAATCAATGCCTCTTCTGGACAAATTACTGTTGCTGATCAAGCACAACTCGATTTTGAAACAAATCCAAGTTTCAGTTTGATAATTGAAGTTTCAGATGGTTTTCTCACTGCATCAGCTACCATCACTATCAATCTCAATGATGTCAATGAAACAGTAAATCAAGCTCCTGTCATTTCTGATCAGACTTTTTCTATCGATGAAAATAGTGCGAACGGAACTGTAGTAGGAAATGTCCAGGCTAGCGATCCTGACGGTGACATCCTCACTTATTCCATAAGTGCAGGAAACAGTTTAGGTGCTTTTGCAATTAATACATTATCGGGAGAGATTACTGTTGCTGATGAATCCAAGCTCGATTTTGAAACCAATCCGACATTTAATCTTGCGATTGAAGTGACAGATGGATTATTAAAAGCTACAGCCATCATTACAATTCGAATAAATGATTTAAATGAAAATGAACTCAGTCTTCATGATGCAATAAAAATTAATGCTTATCCTAATCCTGTTATAAATCAATTACGATTGGATGTTGGTGCAGAACTCGTAGGGTTTCAGGTACAAATCGTTGGAATGTCTGGAGTGATTTTGAAATCCACCAAATTAGAAAAAGAAAATTATTTGAATTTGGCTTCCTTCCCTGCTGGTGTATATCTAGTGAGAATAGATGCAGGGGGTCAAATTATTCAACATAAAATAACCAAGATGGATTGATTTGCAGAATATATCAATGTACTGATACCTAGAAAAAAGGCCAGAAGATTTCTCTTCTGGCCCTTCTTTTTTTATTTCAAATCTGCTTCACGTATCGCCTTGAATTCAGATCCTTCTTTCCATTGTGGCCAAATATCAGAGTTGGCAAGCTTCCAACCCAGAGCTGAGAAAAGCTCCACATCTTGCTGCATTCCGGCAAGTTTCCAATCTGTTTCATCAAGTTTAAATTCGTCTGCAGGTCTATGATATGCAATCGCTGTGTAAGCTTCTAATGTTTCTTTAGCATATTGTATTCCCCCATTCACAGCATCATAAGATCCATAAGAATAGCTAGCCGGAATACCAACTTTAGCAAACTGAAAATGATCAGATCGGAAAAAATATCCTTTCTCAGGCGTTGGATCAGCCAACACATATCTGTTCTGAGCTTTAGCAATTTCTTCCGCCATTTCATCTAAATCAGATTGACCATAGCCAATTATCGTGAGGTCTTTCATCAACCCCATGTAATACAATCCATCCATATTGATATTGGCTACAGTCTTTGATGTTGGGTAAATCGGATTTTCAGCATAATATTTTGATCCTAATAAGCCTTGTTCCTCTGCTGTTACAGCTAGAAATACAATGGTTCTTTTAGGTTTGACATCCATTTTCATAAAGGCTTCAGCTATAGTCAGGAGGCTGGCAGCTCCAGAGGCATTGTCATGTGCGCCGTTGTAAATTGAATCACCATCCACAGCTGGCCCGATTCCTAAATGATCCCAATGTGCAGTGAAAATGATCACTTCTTCAGGCTTTTCTGAGCCTTCAATTTTAGCAATTACATTTTGCGATACATCGCGTTTGATTCCTTCTGACAGGCCTACAGAAGCAGTAAGCCCAAGACTGAATGGCTTGAAATCTTTGCTTCTTGATTTTTCCACAAAGTTTTTCATATCCACTCCCGATGCTTCAAATATTTTAATCGCAGCATCACGTGTTACCCATCCTTGTATTGCTGGTTTGAAATTATCTCCAGTTTGATCCAAAAATAAACTTGCACCAGTCCAACCATTCTGTACTACAGACCATGGATAGCTTGCTGGTGCGGTTTGATGAACAATAAAAATTCCTGCTGCTCCTTGTCTTGCTGCTTCTTCATATTTATAGGTCCAGCGTCCGTAATATGTCATTGATTGACCTTTGAATAAAGTGCTATCTCCAGAGCCAAATCCAGGATCATTTACGAGCACGATAACTGTTTTTCCTTTGACATCTATTCCCTCATAATCATTCCATCCATATTCTGGAGCCACGATACCAAATCCAGCAAATACCAACTCAGATGCCTCGATAGATGAACGCTCCTCAGGCCTTTCCGAAAAGGCAACAAACTCAGTACCCACTTGAAGATTTAATGATTTCCCATTTCCACTGATAATCATTTCCTGATCAGGTTTTGCATCGAGCTCTACGAGAGGAACAGCCTGAAAATAGCTATCTCCATTTCCCGGACTCAAACCATATCTTTTGAATGCGTCCTCCAGATATGCCAATGTTTTTACTTCACCCTCTGTAAATGGTTTTCTTCCTTGAAACTCATCAGAAGCCAATATTTCAATATGTTTGGCAATAGTTAATGTATCAATAGCTATTGTTCCAGATGATTTTTCCTTTGTAGGCTGGCAAGCAAGAATGCCTGCAAAAAGTAATAGGTAAATGGTGTTTTTCATGGTTAGGAATTTAATTCAATAGTCAATTTGATCAAAAACCTTCACATGAAAAACAGATATTAAAGGAATGGTTGAAAATTGGGATAAGAAATTTAAAAGTGCAGCTCGATCAAACAATTTCTATAATTGACAGCTTATCTGAGTAAATTCGAACCAAAATCAACCAACACAATCACCATGCAAACAAATTTTTTTAACCTATCATTTTTACTCATTTGTCTTGTGATCTGGTCATGCCAGCCAAAGAAAGCAAACGAGTCTGAATCGGAGGAAACTGTAACTTCAGTAACTCCCTCACTAACAAAAATTTGGTCAAGTGACACAACAGTACTCACACCAGAATCTGTCATTTACAATGCGGCAGATAATATCCTTTATGTATCATGTATCGCAGGTGTTCCACCAACTGCCAAAGACGGTGATGGTTTCATAGCCAAAATCTCACCTGCAGATGGATCTATTATTGAATTGAATTGGGTCTCTGGAATGGATGCACCTAAAGGAATGGGCATTGTAAGTGGAAAATTATATGTAACCAACATCGATGAAGTCGTAGAGATAGACATTGCCGAAGGAACTATTTCAAACAGATATGTAGTAGAAGGTGCAACATTCCTCAACGATATTGATGTTTCCGCTTCAGGAGAGGTATTCATCACGGATATGGGAACCAATAAAATCCATCTTTTGAAGGATGGTGTAATCACAACTGTTCTTGAAGATGAAAACTTGGGTGGCCCAAATGGATTACTTCATCTTGGTGACAAAATGATGGCTTCCTCTTCTGGTGCAGGTAATTTTTATGAAATCAACACCATGGACTGGACTTTCAAAGTTGTTACTGATTCGATTTTTGGAGGTGATGGTGTAGAAAAAACGGGAGATGATTTTCTCGTATCAAGCTGGGGCGGTGAAATCTACTACGTAGCAGAAGGTGGATCAAAAACAAAAATGCTTGATACCAAAGGTGTTTCAAACACAGCAGATATCGAGTTTGTAGAATCAACAAGTACCGTTTACGTTCCAACATTTTTTGGAAATCAGGTGGTCGCTTATAAGCTGACTAAATAATACCTCCAACAATATCTATTTAAAGCCATCCACCAAAAGTGGGTGGCTTTATTTTTTGGATTTGACTAAATTCCATTCAAATTAAATCTCAGATCAAAATGAAAATCACCAACCCAATTTTTTACCTACTCGCTTTAATTTTGACTTTTTGTAATCAACCACAGAAAGAATCCGAAGAAACACCTAACCCCATCGTAGATAAATTGGAAGACTATAAAACAGTAAAACTCACTACCGACCTTTCTCAACTTTCAGACAATGAAAAAGCCATGTTGCCCAAACTCATTGAAGCAGCAAAAATCATGGATGAACTTTTTTGGTTTGAAGCCTATGGCGACAAAGATGCTTTGATGTCCGAGATCACTGATGAAGAATTGGTTAAATATTTAAACATCAACTATGGTCCATGGGACAGGTTGGACGACAACAAATCCTTTTTGGATGGTGTGGGTGTAAAACCTGAAGGAGCTAATTTTTATCCTACTGATATGACCAAAGAAGAGTTTGAAAAAGCAGATCTTCCAGGAAAGGATAGTCAGTACACATTTCTAAGAAGAGATGATAAAGGCGAGCTTTATGTGATTCCATACTTCGAAATGTTTCCAACTCAAGTACAAAGGGTTTCTGCTCTACTTCAAGAATGTGCAGAATTGGCGGAAGATGAAGGCTTGAAAAATTATCTAACGCTAAGGTCCCGAGCGATGCTTGACGATGAATATCAAGCAAGTGATTTTGCCTGGATGGACATGAAAACAAATGGAATTGACATTGTGATCGGGCCAATAGAGAATTATGAAGATAAATTATTCGGCTATAAATCTGCTCATGAAGCATACGTGCTTGTAAAAGATAAAAGCTGGAGTGATCGATTGGCAAAGTATGCAGCATTTTTGCCTGAGTTACAAAAAGGCATTCCTGTGCCAGCAGAATACAAAGCAGAAAAACCAGGAAGCGATGCTGACCTGAATGCTTATGATGTAGTTTATTATGCTGGTGATTGTAATTCAGGATCGAAAACCATAGCCATCAATCTACCAAATGATGAAGCAGTGACGCTAGCCAAAGGAAGCCGCAGATTGCAGCTAAAGAATGCCATGCAAGCAAAGTTTGAGCAAATCTTGGTTCCTATTTCAAAAGTACTAATCACACCAGAACAACAGCAGTATATCACATTCGATGCTTTCTTTGGCAATACCATGTTTCACGAAGTGGCTCATGGTTTGGGCATCAAATACACACTTGATGGCAATGGTGAAGTGACTGTAAGAACAGCATTGAAAGAACATTATTCAGCTCTGGAAGAAGGCAAAGCCGATATTTTAGGATTGTACATGATTACCCAACTGCATGCTATGGGTGAGATAGAAGGCGACTTGAAGGAATACTACACCACTTTCATGGCTGGAATCTTCCGATCTGTAAGATTTGGTGCGGCTAGTGCACATGGCAAGGCCAATATGATACGATTCAATTTCTTTCAGGAAAAAGAAGCATTCACCAAAGTAGAAGATGGAACCTACAAAGTGGATTATGATAAACTCCAAATCGCAATGAATGAACTATCAGCACTTATCCTGACACTTCAAGGCGATGGTAACTACGATGGTGTGAATCAATTGGTAAATGAAAAAGGCATTATTGGCGCTGAACTTCAAGCTGATTTAGATCGATTGGAAGCGCAGGACATTCCAGTTGATATCGTGTTTGAGCAAGGAGTAGAAGCCTTGGGACTCTAATTTGAAAATAAAACCTTCTAACACTTTCTAATTGATTATTTTCGACCATTCTTTTAAATGATTACAAATTGAAATTTTCAGAATTTGGACTTGATCCGAAACTACAAGAAGGCATTGAGGCGATTGGGTATTTAAATGCTACTCCAGTTCAGGAGGCAACCATTCCAATGATTTTGGCGGGAAAAGATCTCATCGCTTCGGCACAAACAGGAACAGGTAAAACTGCGGCTTTTCTTCTTCCCGTCATCCATAAAATCCTCCAACAACCATCGGATGATCACATCAAAGCATTGATCGTGGTACCAACACGCGAGTTGGCAGTTCAAATAGATCAGCAATTGGAAGGACTTTCTTATTACACCTCAGTAAGTTCCCTGGCCGTTTATGGAGGCGGAGACGGTTCTTCATTCGACAGAGAAAAAAAGGCACTTTCAGAAGGTGCTGATATTATCATTGGCACACCGGGTAGATTGATAGCTCACCTCAACATGAAATATGTAAAGGTGAATCAATTGGATTATTTGATTCTGGACGAAGCGGATAGAATGCTGGATATGGGATTTAATGAAGACATTATGAAAATCATGTCTTTCCTTCCAAAAAAACGTCAATCTCTTTTGTTTTCTGCTACTATGCCACCGAAAATGAGAAGCTTGGCAAAAGAAATACTCATTGATCCTGAAGAAGTGAGCATCTCCATTTCCAAGCCAAATGAGAAAATCGTTCAAGCGGCCTTCATAGTCTATGATGCACAGAAAATTCCATTAGTAAAACATATCCTGAAGGCAGATTGGCTGAAAAGTGTCATCGTATTTTGTTCCACAAAAGACAGTGCAAAACAACTCACGCGCGATCTCAAAAAAGCAGGAAATCCTGTGGAAGAGATCCATTCAGATCTTGACCAAAAACAGCGAGAAGATGTTTTAGCAAAATTCAAAAGCAAAAAACTCGTCACACTTGTTGCTACTGATATATTATCAAGGGGTATAGATGTGGAAGATATTGATCTGGTCATCAACTTTGATGTTCCAAACGATGGTGAGGACTATATTCACCGAATTGGTAGAACAGCCAGGGCAGCTTCAAAAGGTGCAGCATTCACCTTTGTGAATGAAAAAGAACAAGGTAAAATGCTGGTAATAGAAGAGCTATTAGGCAAACCCGTGCCAAAGGCTAAAATCCCAGCACACATTGGAGAAGGTCCCGAATACAAACCAGTAAAAGGTCGAGGTGGCCGTGGTGGTGGATTCAAAGGCAAAAAAGGGCCAAGAAGGAAATAATCAACTTGTTGGGAATTTAGGAAATTGGGTATGCTCACTCTCTTCATATACTTATCTACCATATTACAGCAACCATCGCTATTGGGCGTTTGGGGAAAGACTTCTGATTTAGAATATGAAGAGTGTGGTGATCAGCTAGTTTTTTCATCTGATAATAAATTGACATTTCTAAATGAATGCTATGGGGATACCAGCGATGAAATAGGAACAGCCAATTACTTCATTCAAAATGATTCCATTAAACTTTCATCAATAAAATTCAAAACCAATTATTCATCTTTCATTGATAATGAATTTAAAATGTTGAAGTACAGTTTAACAATCGACACCTTATATTTAACTGTGTATTCTGATAGAATGCAAACTGAGAAATACATAAAAGTAACCCAATAAAACAATCTTGTAAGAACAA
Organism: uncultured Marinoscillum sp.; assembly: GCA_964353015.1. Lineage (GTDB taxonomy): Bacteria > Bacteroidota > Bacteroidia > Cytophagales > Cyclobacteriaceae > JAMZMI01. The sequence goes on from CAYGUA010000009.1 coordinate 147,012, forward strand.
TGGATTTAGGAATTGGATCAAGAGTGCGCCATGCAGAGTTTGGTGTGGGCGTAGTGGTACAGGTGACTTCAGACGAATTCATCATCACATTTGTAAATCATGGTGTAAAAGAAATTGGTTTGATTTATGCCGATGATGAGCTGGAGGTTTTGGAAAAAGCTGCCCCGATCAAAGGTCTTGTTAGTCTGGCAGATATAGAGGCCACTTTATTAAAAATTGTAGGACAAATTGCCGATGAAATTTCACTCGTAGATATGCATGGAAAATGGACTGGAGGAAAGTTGATTTTCCAACCAGGCAATCCTGAATTGAAACCCTATGAACTTCCGGTTGAAACATTCTTTCACAAAATTGTGATGGTGAGGGATCGTCTGAGAGTAATGGAGCAGCGCGTGAATAGTTCTGAATTGAGTGATGAAGACAAAGTAAACATGCAGCAATACATCACACGGATCTATGGCAGTTTAACCTCATTCAATATTCTATTTAAAAGCAAAGCAGAAGGGTTTACAGGAATGAGTTCCTGATAATTGGGTACCTAATAAACATTAAAAAGCCTTTGGTAGAAATCTACCAAAGGCTTTTTTGTTCCGGTTTGTGCTCTGAATTATTACTCGTATCGAATAGCCGTTCCGCTTGCACTTACCATCATCATCCCTCCGGCTTTACCTACAGTTTCATAGTCGAGATCAACTGCGATGACGGCATTTGCTCCTAAAGCACTAGCAGCCTCCTGCATTTCTCTCACGGCAATGTCTTTGGCTTCCTTCAATGCCGTTTCATAAGCACCAGACCTACCTCCTACTACATCAGTGATTGATGCAAATATGTCTTTGAAAATATTGGCACCAATGATTGCTTCTCCAGTCACCATACCATAATATTTGGTGATTTTACTTCCTTCAATATTGTTTGTTGTGGTAATAAGCATGCTCAATTCAATTTTAGATAAGATTTTAAAGTTTTTGATTTAACCATAAAAGCAAACGCTAAAATCCTTTTTGAGTTGTCAACTTATTTGTAAGCAACCAAAAGTCTAGGAGAGAAGCCAAAATTGCAGATACCAAACTCCAATTGCTGCTGCATAGCCTAGCAATGCGGGAATTGATCCTTTGGAAATATAGTATTTGATTGATAGCTCTGGCACTTGTCCCATGGCCGCCACTCCAGCGGCCGATCCGATTACAAGTATGCTTCCTCCTGTTCCGGCTGTAATCGCCAACAATACCCAATACTGTGGGTTTATCCCGTCCGGTAGCATTTCAATAACCGCAGCTGTCAATGGCACATTATCTAATACAGATGAGATTACGCCAAGAACTGAATGGCCCAAAATCATTGCTGTTTCATTTGACCCAGGGTTCTCCCCAAAAATCAAAGCGGCTATTTTATCCAAAATACCATAATACCCTAATGCATTGACCGCCAAAAGAATACCAATAAAAAAAGCAATAGTTGCCATGTCAATAGTTTTTATGACATTCACTATCTTATTGGCTTTCTTCTTTAATTTCCCTCTTTTCAACCTAAAATCAATCACAATTGCCGCAGTTCCCAAACCGAACAAAATTCCAAAAAATGGTGGCAAATGGAGCAAATTGACCAAAACGGCAAAGCCAAAAGTCATGAAGCCCAAAAAGATAATATTCCATTGAAGTGGGAGTACTTCTGCTGATTCGCGTCCTTCTCTAATCTCTTTAACAATTTGTCTTGTGAGTAAGTATTGTGGTATGACCCAAGCAATCAATGAAGGCAAAAAGCCGTAGAATAAAACTTCCCATGCGGTAAATTTTTCAGCTAGCCACATCATGATTGTCGTAATATCGCCTACTGGAGACATGGCTCCTCCAGCATTAGCTGCAATTACTGTATTAATCACGAAAATATTAAAATTCTCTTTTCGTAAATAAAGGAATCTACCCACTTGAATCATGACAAGTGTTGTAGTCAGGTTATCCAATAATGAAGATGCAAAGAAGGTTATTAAACCCAGCAGCCAAAATAGCACGGTATTACTAATCCTTAACGCAAAAAGCTTATTTTCTAACCATGTAAAAAAACGATAATGGCCCATCATTTCCACGATGGTCATTGCTCCCATAAGAAAGACTATTAACTCAAATATTTCTGCCGAACTCTTCTGAAGTGCTATGTGCATGGATTCGGGTGAACCTCCAAAAGAGGCGACCATCCACATAACTGTGCCTGAAAACAATGCTATCCAGCTTTTATTTATACCAAGTGAATGTTCAAAGGAGATTGCGACAATTGCATTCGCAAAAATTACGATCAGTATTATTCCTATAAGGTCCATGAATTTTCTATCTCCGCTATTCTAAAATCAGAAAAATGGGGTTTACCCTGTGAAATTTGCCGCAAAGCTAAACACCCTAGATTCTAATTGCTATGGAAAGCATTTATTCTATCTCAATCTTTATTATGAATTTTGTCAGGCATCTAGCCTAAATAAGCAATCTGCTATCTCAACAAATCCGTACCCAAAGCTTTTCGCTTATATGCTTTATTTAGGATAGGATAGATTAAAACTGATATCAAAATCAGACTTGTACCCAGGTAAAATCCAGATGTCATTTTTTCCTTTTCAGGAAACAGAAACAAGGCCATGATGATACCATATACAGGCTCAAGATTTGTGGTGAGGTTGACAAAAAATGCAGAAAGTCGCTTCATCAACATTACAGAATATGAATAAGCGAAAACCGTACATACCAGAGATAAGATCAATAAATAACCCCAATCACTTAGCGTTGGACTGAGCATTAGCTCATGATTGGGAGTAAGTTCCAGATAGAAAGGAAAGAACAAAACGATTGAGAGACACGCGCCCGCCATTTCATAAAAAGTAATCACATAGGGATCCATGCGCTGAGTGAGTTTGGCATTGATCACTGAAAAAACGGCAGCCAAAAATGCAGATATTACGGCCACCGAAAAACCAATCACATTATCAAACTCTACATTGAAAATGATAGCAATACCAACAAAAGCAATGGCACTCAATATGACTTCAAATAGTTTGATCTTTCGCTTAGAAACTAAAGGTTCGATGAAGCTGGTCCACATGGAGCATGTAGCCATACCGGCTAAACAGATGGATATATTTGACATTCGGGCGGCAAGGAAAAACAAAATCCAATGACCCGCTATGATCGCACCGACAATCAGCACCTTGAAGTAATCAATCCTATGTGGAAGAGAAAATGGCTTTTTCCAAACCCATACCACGATTAACAATCCAAAAAAAGCGATTAACGTGCGGTAGAAAACCAGCTCAACAGAAGGCAATGTAATGACAGCACCAAGTATGGCTGTAAAACCCCAAATGATCACAAGAAGATGGAGCATCGCGGTATCCTTTTGTTCCTGAATCATCGAGGCACTGTTCGGTACATAAACACACCAACAATAGAAAACACAATATTCGGCAACCAAATAGCAAGGAGTGGTGGATTGATTGAACCCGCTTCAGCTATGGCTTTGGATAAAATGAAAAATATGATAAACACAAAAGCGATAAAAAAGCCCAATGCGATTTGAAAGCCCGTACCTCTCCTATTTTTTCTTGCTGAAACAATCAATGCCATCAAAACCAAAATGATCACGCTAAAAGGCTGCATGTACCTGATGTATTTTTCGATTACGTAAACCTGCACATCATCAGCTCCACGTGACTTTTGCAATTCAATATAATCATACAATTCAGGCATAGTGAGTGTCACTTGTCTGCTCTCACTATTTTGAAAATCTGCAGGAGAAAGCGCCAATGTTGTATCCATGGTCTCCCGGAATTTGCCTTCAGTGACTATCTCCTTATCTGGTAGTATTTCCCTTTTTTGCCATTGATAAAATTTCCATTTAAGTGTAGCTGTATCCCATTGCATTCTTTTGGCTGAGATTTTCTCAATCAACTCTTCCTCCTCGATATGCTCCAGAGTCACTACATATCCGATATCACGCTGATTGTTGTAGCGATCAATATAGATGTAGTCGTTTTGCCCAATTTTGATATGAATGTTTCTATCACTGTAGTAAAATGGCTTTTCGATATACTCTAGTTCAAAGGTGATTCTGAATTTATTGGCATCAGGCAGCACATATCCATTGAGATAAAAACTCATCCCACCGATGAGAACAGCAGCCATTAAATAAGGGAACATCAGCCTTCGAAAACTTATACCAGATGCAAGAATGGCGACTATCTCAGTTTGTGAAGCGAGCTTGGCCGTCACAAATACCGTGGCAATAAAGGATGTAATAGGTGTGAGCAGTACAGCGAAAAAAGGAAAGAACGTGAGGTAGTAATTCATTATGAGGCTTGCGGGCACTTCATTTTTCATGAAATCATCATTCTTTTCAGTGAAATCAATCACACAAATGATCACCACTAAACCTATCACTACAAATAGGAAAGTGGTCAATAGCTTTTTTAATATGTACCAATCAAGCTTTTTCATTTAGAGCCTGGTTGTTACCTTTTTTACCATCATATTTTTCCATTCGGCAAATGTGCCTTGTTGTATTTGCAGCCTGGCCTGCCTTACTAACCACAAATAGAATGTCAAATTGTGGATACTGGATATTTGAGCTCCCAATATTTCCTTACTCATGATCAAATGACGCAAATAAGCACGGGTATAAAAGGTGCTCACATAGCCTTTAATTTTAGGATCAATAGCTGAAAAATCAGTTTTCCATTTTTCATTTTTAATATTGATAATGCCTTCAGAAGTAAACAACATCCCATTTCGGGCATTTCTTGTTGGCATCACACAATCAAACATATCAATTCCCAAGGCAATGCATTCCAGAATATTTTCCGGAGTACCCACACCCATGAGATAGCGTGGCTTGTCTTTTGGTAAAATACCACAAACCAGATCGGTCATGGCGTACATATCTTCATGCGGCTCACCTACCGACAATCCACCAATCGCATTCCCTTCGCGTTCTTTTTTGGCAATGTACTCTGCGGATTGCATCCTTAAATCTGGATAAGTGCTGCCTTGCACAATGGGGAAAAGCGTTTGGCTATAACCATATTTTGGTTCGGTTTGATCAAAATGTGTGGTGCATCTGTCAAGCCAGCGATGTGTCATGTGCATGGATTTTTCAGCATAGTCTTTATCACATGGATAAGGCGTGCATTCATCGAAAGCCATGATAATGTCTGCTCCAATGGATCGCTGAATATCCATCACATTCTCCGGAGAAAACACATGTTTAGATCCGTCAATATGTGATTTGAAAGTAACGCCTTCCTCATTGATTTTTCTATTATCGCCCAGCGAATAGACTTGATATCCTCCACTATCAGTAAGTATAGGTTTGTCCCAACCGTTAAATCCATGCAATCCACCAGCCGCTTCAATCACCTCCAGACCGGGTCTGAGATATAAATGGTAAGTATTTCCCAAAATGATCTGTGCCGCAATGTCATCATGAAGTTCGCGCTGATGCACTGCCTTCACAGTACCAGCAGTGCCTACAGGCATGAAAATCGGGGTTTCAATCGATCCGTGATCAGTTTCAATGACGCCAGCACGAGCATTGGATTTGGGATCTGTATTTTGTAAGGTAAACTTCATAGCTTTATCCAGTCGGCAAAAATAGTTTTACTCATAAGAATAATGGTATAAGCGACCCTCTATATTTGTCGGCAGCTGATATGATCATTGCCGAAATCGTTTTCTGTCTCATGAGTTTTACACACGTGGTGCTCACAGGTATTAACTGCTGGACCATATGCAAATTTGCTCCTCAGCGTAATCATTCAGCTTCGCAAAGCAGTTTTTCGGTGATCATATGTGCACACAATGAATTGGAAAATTTGAAACAAAATATTTCAATGATCTTGGAGCAAAACTATCAGACCTTTGAACTGATCATGATTCTAGACAGATGCACGGATGCAAGTTTTGAATTTCTTACAGAAATATTTAGCCACGATCCCAGATTGAGAGTAATTACCATCAACAAGGTTCCTGATGGTTTTCATCCGAAAAAATATGGTTTAACCAAAGCAATTGAGTTGGCGAAAAATGATTGGATTCTTCTCACTGATGCTGATTGCAGGCCAGTTTCAAAAAATTGGATTCAATCCTTCAATGGCAAAATCCAGAAACACGTAGAAATAATATTGGGATTGAGTCCTTACTATCAAAACTATGCACTCCTCTCACATCTTATCGGTTTTGAAACTTATAATACCGCTTTTTCATATATTTCATCGGCAATCAGACTAAAACCCTATATGGGAGTTGGAAGAAATTTGGCTTACAAAAAGGAACTGTTTCTTGCGCATCAGGGATTTGGCGAACTGAAAAATATAACTGGCGGTGATGATGATCTTTTCATTCAGCGACATGCCACCTCAAAAAACACAGCAATAAATATTGAATTTGATTCCTTAACATATTCACAGCCAAAACGTACATGGAAGGAATACTTTCACCAAAAAACCAGACATCTTTCTGTGGGCAAGTTTTATCGGGCTGACATAAAAATGAAACTAAGCATATACGCACTCATACACGCCTTAATGTGGTTGAGTTTTATAATTTTAGTTAGTTTTAACCCACGTTATTGGATAATATCTGCGTGTTTTGCGTTGGTTATTTTAATAAAGGGACTAATATCACATTACACTTCTTCTAAATTGCATATCAAATGGAATCTGGTATGGTTTCCGATTCTTGATATGGTGTATGCAATATTGCTCCCACTCATTGGCCTACGGTCGTTTTTGATTAAAAAAATTCGATGGAATTAAATAGACAGTTTTCAGAGAAAGCGCTAAAAGACTTTAAACTTATAGATAAAGCCACTTTAGAGGGTGATCAGGCAGCATTTGCCGAGCTATTGTCTCGCTACAAAAAGCCTGTATATCACATGGTATTGAAGATGGTTAGAAATGTTGATGATGCGGAGGATTTAACCATCGAAGCATTCGCGAAAGCATTTAAAAACCTGGCGCGATTCAAAAAGGATTATACCTTCAGCACATGGCTTTTTAGAATTGCTACAAATAATGCGATTGACTTTATCAGAAAGAAAAAACTAGAAACTTACAGCCTGAACACATCATTCTCTGATGACAATGGTGATTCTGTAAATATCGATGTGGAAGATCACAACCTCACCCCAGATGAGGCCACAATCAACACGCAGAAAATAGAATTGGTGCGCATGTTTGTAACCAAATTACCAGCAAAATATCAGCGCCTAGTGAAACTGAGATACTTCGACGAATTGTCATACGAAGAAATAGCAAAAGAATTGGATGCACCACTTGGCACTGTCAAGGCGCAACTACACCGTGCAAGAGAACTGATGTATGAGCTCGTGAAAGACAACAAAAAACACATCTAAGTCGAGGTGGATCAATCTATCGTTTACAAATATTTTCCTGATCTTTCAGTTGATCAGAAAAAGCAAATAGATGCTCTAGGGTCTCTTTATACCGAATGGAACGCACAGATCAATGTGATTTCACGCAAGGATATCGAAGAACTATATGAGCGTCATGTGCTTCACAGTCTGGCAATATCCAAATTCGCTACCTTTCCATCTGGCAGTAAAATCCTCGATATTGGTACAGGTGGTGGTTTTCCAGGTCTTCCTTTGGCTATTTTATTTCCCGATTGCCAATTTCACCTGGTGGACTCTATTGCCAAAAAAATCAAAGTGGTAATGGAAGTTGCGAATGCACTTGGATTAAAAAATCTTACAGCAGAACATCAACGAGCCGAAAAAGTAAAATCAAAATATGACTACATCGTCTCCCGAGCTGTAGCCAGAACCAAAATGCTCACCAATTGGACCAGTCACCTCCTACAGTCACAAAATGAATTACCATTAAGCAGAGGCTTTATCCTTCTCAAAGGTGGAGACCTGAATGAAGAACTCGCTGAACTCAAAAGATCTTATCAGGAAATCGAAATCAAAGACTATTTTGAGGAAGCATTTTTTGACACAAAAAAAATCATTTACATCCCATACTGACTTGTTAGATTCTATCCCTTGGAATGCTTAAATTCATCAGTAAAAACCAACAGATGAATAAACTCATATTGTTTCTTCCTTTCTTACTTTTTATTTCCTGCAAGCCAAATGGAAATTCCATCAAATCATTTCAATGGATGGAAGGTAAATGGATAAAAGATGAAGCAACCCCAACTGAATCCATTGAGGTTTGGAAAACTGTTTCTGAAAAAGAAATGAAGGGATTTGGCCTCACAACTGAGAATGGTGATACCATATTCTATGAAAAACTTTCTATCATCAAAGACGGAAGTGAAATCTTCTACCAGGCAGATGTAGGTGAAGGTCAGATCCGTTTCAAACTAACCAACTCGGAAGACAATCGATGGTCATTCGAAAATCCTGAACATGATTTTCCTCAACGAATTATCTATGCCAAAGAAGGAAACGACATGGTGGCTTATGCAGAAGCTGGTGACGCTTCGCTGGAATTTAGATTTAAGAAATTGGAGTGATTTATCAAAATCTCCTAATACAATTTGCAGTTAAATAACTTTTTTAAATCTATTTATTTCAACTCAGAAAATTTCCTTTGAATCAATCGATTTTTGGTTAACTTGGTACCACAATCATTAACTAAAATTTAGAGACCATGAAAAAAATCGTAATCATGTTGCTGTTCATCTCAGTAGCATTCGCTGGTTATTCAAACAGTAAGTACACCATTGATGACTCCAAGGTAGAAACCCTAATTGAGCAATCAACAACCATGCAATTCAACTTTGCTAGTGAAAATCCACTTAATGTAACCTCAATTCAGGCAAGTCAAGATCCTTGGATTGCAGTAGTACTAGGTTTCTTTTTGGGAGGTTTTGGTGTTCATAGAGTTTATTTAGGAACACCTCCAGGAATTATCGCAGGATATTTCTTCACTTGCGGAGGTATATTCGGTATTCTACCACTTATTGATATCATCGTTTTGGTAATCAATAATGATGACATCAGCGCTTATATCGATAAGAAAGGTTTGATCATGTTTAACTAAACATTGATCTTTCAATATTATACAAGAAGGCCCTTAATTGGGCCTTTTTTGTTTCAATTCATTAAATTTTAGACTCATCTCTAATGCACGTTCTCTATTTTTTAAAACTGCCAATTCACGCGCATAACGAGCACCCCCAAAATAAAAAGTGTAGAAAAGAGCAACTCCTGTCATTCCTCCTGTAAAGAAATAGCCTTTGTAAAGGCTAAACGCACTAAAACCAATTAACAACGCCTGCGTTCCACCAGACACAACACCTTTGAAAAAATAGCCAGCATACCATTGTCCTACTCCTGGTAGGAACATGGATAAATTAAATGCCTTGTCTGGATTTTTTGGTTTTAGCTTTTTGGTAAAAATATATTCAATTTCTTCACTGGTTAAGTTTAAGAAATCATTGTCTTGCTGAACAAGTTTTTTTGCTTCCTCCCACCTATTAAGTGCCATCAAATTTAAAACTTCTAATGAAAATATATCTGCATCTATATCACCGAAGACCAACTTATACTTCAATATTTCATTATAGCTTGATTGATAGTCATCGCTTAGATAGGTAAGTAATATTTTCTCATAACTCACTATTTCTTTCAAAGTATCGTTGACTGCTGGTTTGATTCTCTTCAAAATATCTAATGCCTGTTCGTACTCAGATCTTGCTTTGTAACAATATGATTTTTTTAATAAGAGGCGCCCTCTTGTAGATTTATCTGCTTCTTGGAAAGCTAAATATTCAAAAGTAATAGCTGCATTTATAAAGTCACCTTCACTAAAAAGTGAATCAGCCTCCCTCTCTGCCTGTGCATTACTTAAGAAGCAAACGCATAGGAATATGCATGTGAAGCAATATTGTTTCATCATTGGATTCATTGATACTTAATTGTTCAACACGGACAGCAACAACACTACCCCAGATATTGCCGATATAAAAGACAGAAAATAATCCTCCAAATATTAAGAATGCTGGGCTTTTTGGCCCACCCTTTCTAAATCCTTCGTATGCCTGAAGAGCAAATATTCCAGTAGTCATCAGACTCATGGTTCCTTGCCCAATTTTACCCAAATAAAATTTACCTGCTCCAGGTATTACCGCTGACATCATGCCTGCAACGAACGGTGACTTATTTTTTTGAGATTGTAGTTCCTTAAAAGTTTGATCTAAAGCTATTTGGTGATCTTTCAATTGAAAATGATCAGAAGTATAACTATTTGATATTGTGCGGTATTTGTCAAAATCTCTTGACAATAGAGCAATTCCAGCCAGTTCAAAATTCTTTAGCTCAGAAAGCACGGAACTCAGAGAGTCGGTAAAAGTCAACGATTTTGAGGCTAAATCATAATTACCTAAATATGAAAATTGAAGCGAGGAATAAAATTTTGAAGCATTCCAATAGCCAAGATTTTCTTTAGAAACCTTATCAAAAAAACTAATCGACTGCAATCTGTTTTTTTGAAAGTATTCAAATTTTGCTTGATAAAAATTCAAGGTATCTAGTTGACCTTGAGAAGTGTATTTGGCTTTAATATTATTTAAATAAACCAAACCCTCATTGTATGAAGAAATAGATTCCAGATGAATCAAAAATTCATAATCTTTCGAAAATTGAGATTGTGCATATCCAAGATTCGCAACCAGAACACAAACCAAAAGGCTACTTACTTTTTTCATAGTCATTCCAATGATCTATGGCTTTCCCATTGTCATCAATTCTAGCTGGTGTCATCTCTGCTAAGGATGCTCTGTTACATCTGGTCAATCGGTCTGTTGTCAGAAACATTCCTTTGATAAATCCGAAATTTTTGAAAACATCATGGCTAAACTGGGAGCATGAATGATCATAGATGCAATCGTTCAATATCTGTTTCGAAATATGATTTTTATAGAAGGCGAACAAAAATCCTTTTCTGTTTTTTGTTTGTATAGAGGTATTTTCAATCTTAGATTGAATCAATACATGATCTTGATCACGCATCTGACCGAATCCCGCAAGAGTTACACTAAACAGAATAAATGTTAGGAATAATATTTTCACTTAGAAATTAAAGTAGCATTATCAGGAACCCTGAAGTTAACCATTTTGACGTCACCTTCATCGTTAAATTTGAATTCTGAAAAACTTGTCTTGGTGATCACAGAATCAGCATTAATGAAATCAATTTCAGTTATTGATTTCGGAAAATCCACATCACCGACAACTTCAAAATCGTAATAAAAGACTTTCTTAATATAACTTCCATTTTTATCCAAGTAACCCATAAATACAGGATGATCACCATTGTCAACCAGTTCAACATAATCTATTTCCCTATTAGCATCAACCGGAGGCGTCCATTCAGATACCAAAAGCATATCTTCCACTCTTGATTCCCTAAGTCTGAAACCCGCACTTTCCAATCCCATGTCTCCAGTATTACCGGCCAGAAAATAAAAGAAAGTAGTGTTTTGAGAACTCATCCTATTATCAAGTGATTTGATGACCGTATTCTCTACAGAATTGTAGATCCTAACTTCTCCAATTGAATTATTAAGAATAGTAAGTTTGACAGGAGCAATAAAATTAGTCACCATTTCGCCTGAAGATTTATAATAAACTCGGGCATCCACTTTGGTAACCATTCCTTTAGTAGTAGTTCGCTTAGTCATATCGAAACTTACCCATTGGAAAGATTGATTAATGGATTCGAGATTTGTAAATATCAAAATGAAAAACAACAACAAATTCTGCATATGGAAATCTAATATTCGGCAATATTATCAATATTTTACAAAACCAAATTTTATATTCCAAATTCTCTTAAATTCAATCAAATGAAAAAAATAGTGGTGCTTACTGGAGCGGGAATAAGTGCCGAAAGTGGCATCAACACCTTTCGTGATGCAGGTGGACTTTGGGAAGGACATGATGTGATGGATGTAGCCTCGCCGGAGGGTTGGCGCAAAAATCAGGAGCTCGTTCTTGATTTTTATAATCAAAGAAGAAAGCAGGCGCTACAGGCAAAACCAAATAAAGGTCATTTGGCTTTGGCTGAATTGGAGAAGGATTTTGAAGTGGTCATCGTCACTCAAAATGTGGACAACCTTCATGAAAAAGCAGGTAGCTCTAATGTGATCCATCTGCATGGCGAACTATTTAAAGTACGCAGCACACTTGATGAAAATCTTATTTATGATTTGGAAGGTTGGGAACTCAAAACTGGAGATCGCTGTGAAAAAGGCTCGCAACTCCGCCCACACATTGTTTGGTTTGGAGAAATGGTTCCCATGATGGAACCAGAATTCGAACAAGCAGCGGAGGCTGATATTTTCATGGTGGTCGGCACCTCATTACTTGTGTATCCCGCCGCAGGGCTGATGCATTATACCAAAACCGAGATCCCTAAATATATCATTGATCCCAATCTGCCTGATATTGGTCGACATCCAAATATCTATTTATTCGAAGAACCAGCCGGAACGGGCGTGTCCAAAGTGGCCGAAATACTTCGGAGGGAATTTATTTAAAGCCATATAAGTTGATTGATTTATAAATGTCCTTAAAACAAACAAAACAATCCAACACCAAATACTTTAAAACCCAAATTCCCAAACAACCAATAACATTAAGACTTTTACACCCCAAAACCTTAACACATTAACACCTTAACATGAAATTGATCGTAAAAAATATGGTTTGCCAAAGATGCATCACAGCTGTGACGAGTCTTATTCAGGATCATCATTATAATATCGAATCTATCACACTGGGTGAAATTAATTTAAAGCAAGACATCACCGAAAAGGAAAAAAATGCATTAGCAATAGATCTAAAAAAGATCGGATTTGAGTTGATCGATGATAAAAATTCACGACTAATCATTCAAATTAAAAAACTGATTATTGATCAAATTCACCATCTAATCAATCAGCCAAAAACAAACTGGTCAGATTTCATTGGTGAGTCCCTAAATCATGATTACAAATATCTGAGCCGGTTGTTTTCATCAATCGAAGGACTTACGATAGAGCAATATATCATTCGACAAAAAATCGAAAAGGCTAAAGAACTGATCTTTTATGATGAACTCAACTTATCCGAAATCGCCAATAGACTAGATTATAGCAGCGTGGCGCACCTCAGTGGTCAATTCAAAAAAATCACAGGCATGACTCCAAGCATTTTCAAGAAAAACGGAGTGCGAAAGCCTATTGACAAAGTGTAAATCATATAACACAAAGCGAATTTTATGTAAGCTCATCCAATGAGGTTTCATGACCTTTGTAATATGAATACTTCAGAAAAATCCATTAAAAAAACATTTCCAGTAACCGGAATGACTTGTGCAAGTTGTTCCAATAGTGTCGAGAGCATACTTAAAAGTCAGAAAGGTGTGTTTCAGGCACAAGTAAATCTTGCATCAAATAGTGTATTGGTTGATTTTAATCCTGAACAAATCAAATCTAAAAATCTTAAAAAAGCAGTTCAATCAATTGGGTATGACCTTACATTGATGGACAATGAAGAGGATCTTTCCGCTGAGGTCGACAAACAAAAAAAATCTGCTTATAAGAAACTAAAACTTAATGTCTTTTGGGCTGGTGCACTATCCCTTCCAGTAATGATATTATCTATGGCATTTCCCGAACTGGAATACGGGAAAGTCATTTCAGCATTGCTCGCCGCTCCCGTGTTGTTTATTTTCGGCAGGAGGTTTTTCATTGGTGCATGGAAACAACTCAAAAACAAATCGGCCAATATGGACACATTGGTTGCGCTAAGTACCTCAATAGCCTATTTTTTCAGTTTATTCAATCTGTTTTTCCCCTCCGTTTTTCTATCGAGAGGTCTACAACCTCATGTTTATTTTGAAGCTTCCGCCATTATTATTTTTTTCATTCTAATCGGAAAATTATTGGAAGAAAAAGCCAAGTCACGAACGGCAGATGCTATCAAGAAACTGATCGGACTACAACCAAAAACAGTATCAGTAATTGATCAAGATGGGAAAAGTCTGGAAACTCAGATCAAAAACGTCAAAATCAATGATTTGATTTTGATCAAACCTGGACAAAAAATACCTGTAGATGGCGTGGTAACTGACGGAAACTCTTTTGTAGATGAAAGTACGCTAACTGGAGAACCGATTCCTGTTGAAAAACAAAGTGGGTCTTCTTTGACATCTGGCACCATCAATCAGCAAGGAAGTCTCACCATGAAGGCAATAAAAGTCGGTGATCAAACCTTCCTGAATCAGCTCATCAAGATGGTGGAAGAAGCACAGGGCAGTAAGGCACAAATTCAGAAACTAGTTGATAAAATCGCAGGTATTTTCGTACCGATTGTTATCTCATTGTCCTTATTAAGTCTGATTATATGGTTGATTTTCGGAGGTGAAAATGCATTGGTTCATGGTCTGCTTTCGATGGTGTCCGTTTTGGTAATTGCCTGTCCTTGCGCCTTGGGCTTGGCCACTCCTACCGCCATTATGGTTGGTGTGGGGAAAGGAAGTGAAAATGGTATTTTGATCAAAAACGCACAAAGTCTCGAATTGGCGCATAAAGTAGATACCATCATTTTGGATAAAACAGGTACCATCACAGAAGGAAAACCTTCGGTTCAAAATGAGTTGTGGTTTACGGAAGATTTGGCGTTCAAAAAGACGCTTCAAACTATCGAGTCCAAAAGTGATCATCCTTTGGCGCTAGCTGTGTCTAAGCATCTTGAGAATATTGATGCCAATGAAACTAAAGTTCAGTCTTTAACAAACCTATTAGGTAAAGGAATCATGGCAACTGTAGATGCTAAAAACTACTTTGTCGGAAATAGAAAACTCCTGGATGACATGAAAATAGCCATTCACACAGAGACGGAAACAAAAATCACCAATTGGGAAGAATTATCTCTGACAGTCATTTATTTTTTCAATCGCAAAGAACTTTTGGCAATCCTAGGAATCGCAGATCAAATTAAAGCGACAAGTAAGACCGCAATCGCCGAAATGATCAAACAAAACCTTGAAGTCATCATGCTCACTGGCGATCATGAAAATACGGCTGGAAGCATCGCAAAACAAGTGGGAATCACAACTTTCAAGTCTGGATTATTGCCACAAGACAAGGCAAACTATGTGAAAGAACTACAAGCTCAAGGAAGAATCGTTGCAATGGTAGGTGATGGAATCAACGACAGTCAAGCGCTGGCACAGGCAGATGTAAGCATTGCCATGGGGCAAGGATCTGATATTGCCATAGATGTGGCGAGCATGACCATCATTTCTTCCAATCTTATTAAGGTGACAGAAGCTTTACGATTATCTAAAAACACCATCCACACCATCCGACAAAATCTCTTTTGGGCATTTGTTTACAATGTGATAGGTATTCCACTTGCCGCTGGACTCCTTTACCCGGTCAATGGATTTTTACTCAACCCGATGATAGCCAGTGCCGCTATGGCGCTAAGCTCCGTTTCGGTTGTATTAAATAGTCTGAGATTGAAATATGCCAAATGATTTCCGTTTTCGGCTTATCTTTAAGTATGCCTGAAAACCAAAATATCATACATTCATTTTATTCGGCTTTTCAAAGAAAGGACTCAATGGCCATGGGTGCCTTGTATCATGAAGATGCCACCTTTGAAGATCCTGCATTTGGCAAGCTTTCTTCGGATCAAGCTAAATCTATGTGGGCGATGCTCATAGCGCGTGGAGGTGAAAATCTGAAGATTGAGTTTGAAATCATACATGAGGATGCTAAAAGTGCTCAAGTTATTTGGCAAGCCTGGTATGAGTTCAGTAAAACCGAACGCCCGGTTCACAATGTAATCACAGCGTCCTTTGATATTAAAGATGGAAAAATTATTAAGCATGTAGACAAATTCTCCTTTTGGAAATGGTCGAGAATGGCTTTGGGCACACCTGGATTATTACTCGGCTGGTCTCCTTTGATTAAAAATAAAGTAAGAAAGGAAAGCCTAAAAATCCTGCATCGATATATGACTGCCGAAAAAATCAATTAATTTTTATTCTGAATCGAATCATGGAAGAACTAAAATATCCAATAGGAAAATTGACATTTCCTGATGTAATAACAAATGCCAATATCCAAACATGGATTAAAGACATTGCGGAATTCCCATCACAACTCAGATCCGAGGTTGACAAGCTTTCACCTGAACAATTGGAATGGAAATACAGACCGGATGGATGGTGTATAAGGCAAGTGGTACATCATTGTGCTGACAGCCACATCAATAGTCAGATGCGGTTCAAACTTGCGCTCACTGAAGATAAACCTACCATCAAGCCTTATGAAGAGGCATTATGGGCTTTGCTTCCAGATATGCATAGTCCCGTAGAATGGTCTATTGAACTTATGGTCAATTTGCACAAACGCTGGGTTAGATTATTGGAAAATTTGAGTGAGAATGATTTAAAGAAAGAATACATCCACCCTGAACACGGAAGATCATTCAATTTGGCACAAACCATAGCACTTTATTCATGGCATTGCAGACATCACCTGGCACATGTAAAACAAGCCAAAGCAAGCGGAGGAAAATACTAAATGAAATTATTAATCGATATTCTTGGTTGGGTCGGTTCTGTTGAAGTGATCATTGCCTATTTTCTTATCAGCTCAAATAAAGTCAATGGACAGTCGGTGATGTATCAAGTCTTGAATCTTACCGGAGCGGTTTTTTTAATCATCAACACGATTTATTACGGAGCATATCCATCATCCTTAATCAATGTTGTCTGGGTAGGAATTGCCGGGTATGCTTTGATCAAAATGTGGATTAAGTGATGTTACTCACAATATTTTGTCATTATTTCTTCTGCTTCTGTCATTCCTAAATATTTAGCCTTGGACAGATACAAACAGGCTTCTACTGATTTATCCAATTCTAAATAAGCCATAGCGGCATTGTACCAAGTCATGGCATGAAGTGGATCAGCCGCCAGATATTGATTATAATAAGCAAGCGCATTTTCAAATTGCTTTTGGTAGAAATAGGTATTTCCTATCAAGTAAAATGCTTCCAAACGATGAGGTTCCAAATACTGTGCCCGAGCAAAGTCGCTTCTGGCAGCTGAATACTCTTTAAGATTGGTCAGTACTCTTCCACGATTGATCAATGACAATCCATCTTCTGACTGTGTTAGCACTTGATTGTAATATTGGAGCGCTCGTCGGTAATCCTTTGTTTCAAGCGCTCTTGCTGCCAAAAGATTTATCGTCGGGTTAAATTGATCCTCGTCCATAAATGATTCAGGCAGCTCTGTATCCGCATCAATCAGAACCAAATTGTACCAGGCCAATTGATGATCCACTTGTAGGTTTATTGCTTCCTTAAAATCCTTTTTTGCTTCTTCTGGATTTTCTTGTAATTCGGCAAGCAATCCACGATTTACATAGAAATCTGGATGCGGTTGGATCTCAATGGCTTTTGAATAATCCTTCTGTGCAGCCTCATAGTTACCAATTTTTTGGTAAGCCTGACCTCTGTAATTGTAAAGTCTGGCATTTAGATTAGCCAATGTTACAATCGTATTTTGTTGACTACCTTTTGGATCAATCTGGAAATAGACACTTCTCGTATCAGCTGAAACTGCATTGAGGATAAGGTAATTAAAATCAGCCAAAGCTTGCTCTGGATCATTATAAGCTAAGTAAATAAGCGCTTTTTGAAAATATGCTTCAAAAAAACGTTCATTATATCTCACAGTAGCTTCGTATTCAGCCACTGCTCTCAGAGGTTTGTTTTCTGCCTCAAATATCAACCCACTAAGATAATAGTTCTCAGAAGTGGCTTGATATTTAATAGCCAAATCAATATGATCACGCGCCAATCCAAAAGAATTATTTCGATAGTATTCTAAAGCCTGATCATAATGATCAGCTGCAAGCTCGTATTTGCTCTGAGCATATAGGTCGAAGTGTAGAATCAGGATGATTATAAATGAAAATGTCTTCACAATCGTGTTAAACGAAATGG
>CAYGUA010000010.1:0-161417 GCA_964353015.1 uncultured Marinoscillum sp.
CAGGTGGTGTGAGAGGCGCACCGTGGGCTTATGGCTCACGGCCGTCTACTCGATTGGCGGTAGTTATTTTAACAAAAGTCATCAATTGTTTCGCCTCCAGTCCATTCAAGTCCTTGTGCAAGGGTAAACTGCTTCTCAGCGCCTTCTTTTTCGAAAAAAGTTCCAAGACTGTCGTGAACGAAGAAGTTGTTTTGAAAAGTGACCTCTGCCAATGAATACGGTTTAATGGGGTTTTGCTCACCGCTTTTACACATAATCCACAACACGTTTTGGTTATCAGATATTGCAAAATGCTGAATAATCGAATTGGTATATTGATTTCGGGAAAACACATTTCCTGCCCTTAGGTTCGCGATATAGCTGCCTATGGGTTCCTTGGCCCTTTCTTGAGGACAACATGGAAACTCACTGGGTGTTTTCCAATTTTGAGCATTTTGAACCGCGTTGGGGGTCAATGAATCTATATATTCTAATGTACCCTCAAAATTGTCTGTGGATTGATTCGCCATGCTTCTATTATAAATCCATTCGCCCAATGAACCTCCATTCGATGGGTTGTCACTACCTGCCCAAGCCAATAATCTTTTTTTACATGTTAGTGCTTCTTGAGCACTTACTGAACACATCCAGCTATAGTTCGGCTCCTGAAATTTGTTACGGAATTTTGAAGGATCGGAAAGAAATTCCTCAATACTACAGCCACAAGCAATTTCAATTCTCCTTACGGTAATTGGATTAAGCATGACATTTTCCAATTTCGTTACCCATCGAAGATTTTCTGGTCTATTATTCTGTCTGTTGGTATCAATATGATCAACGACGTGCTGATTGGTAGGGGGCTCCCCATGAAATGCTGTAGCTACTATTCTGTGAACTCGAATCGAAGCAATCTCTAAATAACCTGTCTTGTTATTTGCCTTACCAAAAGTCCATTTACTGTCTAAAGGTCGAGTTCGTTTATTGTCAGGAGTGTGTCGTAATACGGCTCCATTGTCCCGAACAGAGTATTGCTCATTTTTATAATGACATTCCCGAACGTCATTATAAGTGTTAAGTAAAGTCACCATACTGATTACATCTGTTTGGGCACAAGATCAATATGGTATCCTAAGGCCGAGGCTAGCTTGGAAAGAATGTCAAGACCTACTGAATATTTGCCTTTTTCAATTCTACTAAGATTTGCAGCGTCTATACTTGCTAACTTGGCCAGGTCTTTAGCATCTATTCCTTTTTCCTCGCGGATTTGACGGATTTTTGTTCCGATTCGAGTTCTGTCTCCTTGCTTGTCTCCTGGGCTCATGCCCATGAACGTTACACCATTTAGGAGTAGGTCCTTCCAAATATTATTGGTCATTTGTTCCTTGTCATCGGAGAAATTTTTGTCAAAGACATACTCAATCACATGTAGTTGATAATGTCGAGTTTCTTTATTGGTGTATGCTCCAATTGCAGCCAGTACCGAAAATGCTTCTCCATCTGGTGCGATTACCTCAACCATTTTGTCGTTGATTATTCTTGCTTCAGATTTAAACTCAAATTCTAAAAAATCTTGGTCATTCTTGAAAAATTCTACACTTTCTTTCTTCATAATCTTTTCTACCGCATTTATTAGTGTTGTCGCCACTTTTTAAATTTATAATTGGTAAATATACCAATAATTGGCATATACGCCAATTAATGTTTTATGATATGAAGAATCCTAATTATATGGGTGATCTGTACTCGTAGGGGAGTTGCAAGGTGACTGTTAAGGTTGGTAGTAGTTATATTTCCTCGATCCCAACTTGCTTTAAGAAGTTATAAGTTCCGTCATAGTATTTATTTGGCCGAGTTATGTCGGACGATGATCCTTCTGGAACGAAAAGAACCATCCCTTGTCTAGACCTTGTGAGAAGTACTCTATACGCGTTCAGCTTATAACTTCTATCAATTTCTTTGTTTATGTTCATCCATTTTGTTCCCTTGAAGTTCTGGAAATTCCACTCAGTGTCATAATGCAAATCGCCATCCCAGGCCAAAATAGCCCAGTCAATTTCTAGCCCTTGGATATCGAACTCCGTTGCGACTTCTTCCAAAAAATTAGAAGATCTTACATCTTCTTTTGGGTTCAGAAACCAGTTTGGAGGTTCGATTTCATTCTTTGCATGAATACCAAGAGGCCTTAGCCTTTTGGCCCCAGAAGAGCAAATCAGTCCAATCCGTTCATTTCCACGAACGACACTTCTTATCCATGCTTTTGCTCTATCTAGGTCACGGGTTAATTTAATTGGATATTGGTGTATAAGCTGTTCATGCAGTGATTGAGCCAGGCTCAAATGATTGTCCAAAACCGCGTGAACAAAGTCAGATACTTTTTCAGATCGAAATGATCTAACTGAAACAGCGAGGTGTAAATCTGTTTGAGAATTTGAAGTTCGATGTAGCCAATCTCTTAGTCCCTCAGACTTCAAATAATCACTGTTATTTGTGATAAGCTCTGAATGGTAAAGGTACCAGTCTGAGTAGTGTTCCTTAAGTGCAGAAACCCATTCTTCAAGTCCCGCTTCCCCTGTATTAATTTCCTGCCCTCCTCCGATCAGGCAGATAATAGTACACCAATCATCATGTCTGTCTAGGATACTGATTAGAAAATCCGGCTCGGACATCTCGAAATCAGTGTTACCTCTTTGTCGCATAAATGAAGTTGACTTTTCCTTAGTCCAAGCTCTCTGAGCTTCATCGAACACAACTACTTTTTCAACCGGTGCTCGTTCAGATTGAAGCGCGTCATCTCTAAAATGATGGATGTTTTGAATGAAGGAATTTGCTTTCTGACTTGCCTCTCTTTTGGTAATACTTGAATTACTCGACTCGTCTCTTGCCAATGCCTCTCTTAAAACTTGAACAAGTGGTCCGTTTCCGGAGAGAAAGACAGCATGTTCATCTTCATCTGTTTTCATTCTTTCGTTGGCAATGTTCAAGCCAGCAAGTGTCTTGCCGGCACCTGGAACTCCAGTAATAAAGCATATGGACTTTCTATTATTGGCTTTTGAGTCCTCTATGATCTGAGAAATGCAGTAGCTAGTTCTTGACAAGTTAATTGCGCCAGAATCAGAGCGAGAAATCTCTTGAACATTGTGACCTTTATACAAGGCTTGGGCAGCTTCTACTATCGTGGGGGTTGGTTTATATCTTGAGTTAGCCCAGACATTCGGATCAATCTGTTTAGAATCATCTTTGGTTAAATCAATTGTGGCACCTAGGTTAGATGAGTTACAGAGAAGGGGATGAAACAGCAAGTCATCATATTTTCGAATCTCATTATCGAATACGTCGGCTTTTGAGGATATCAATACTGGTACTAATTCTTTGTCATGACTGCCTTCATGAAAATTCTTGAGGTCTAGAGCATAATCCAATACCTGATCAATGGCATGGTTAGGGTAGGTTTTCTCTCCAATCTTAAATTCTAAAATGAAAATTGAATTTCCCGTAATCACCACATTGTCAACTCGCTTCCCCATTCTAGGGATAGCAAACTCAAAGAACATGTGTCCTTGAATTTGGTTGAATTGGTCTTTTAAGATTTCAATCTGCTGTTTCCACGCGTTCTTTTGAAGTTCGTCTAGATCGAAACCGTGATTGAGTGCTAGTTCGCCAATTATTCGAGAGTTATCATCCAGTAGAAAATCCGATATTTGATTGGAGTAATATGATCTGTTCATTGGCTGATTAAGTATAAAAAGATCATGTTATACTTCAACGAGATTATTACTCCCTTTCCACTGTTTAAGGATTCAATGTTTTCGGATGTAATACTTTCTTCACCTTTCAAAATCAAATAATTGAAGTTTGAATCGACGTTAGAAAGTTTGTTCATACTCCTTGTGGATGGGATATCACGATCGTCATATTCAAGAGCAATTTTGTATGAACCAGTAACTGTTTCAGCCCAAAGGTCAACTCTTCCGTTGTAAAAGGATTTCTGCTCTTTCCAGCCTTTTACTCTTACCCGCTGTTCTAAATATGGATAGAAATCCAGATTTTTAAAAATAGGATAAATTGAATTTTCAAGTATTTCAAAGTGTGATTTAGGAATGTATTCAATAGAGACTATTTTATCCGATATTTCGAAAAGCTGATAAATGAATGATCGATCTGAGTCTTTGAAAATGATATCCAATTTTGAGAAGTTTGAACTGGACACATCCTTGGTAAATACACTTCCAGATTCCACAAGTTTTGGATCAACAATGAAATCATCAATGTTAGTAATACACCAAGGTAGATAACTTGGGTCCTCAGCTAAAACAGTTTTAATTCTACGTCCTCGATGTTTTCCAAAAGAGAATACTGAATTTTCTGTCGCAATTTTAAAAAGGTTAGTCATCAAGAAGTGATTACCGCCAACAATTCAGTAAACACCCTTTTATGGTGTTTATTTTGGTTGTATTTTTTTTAGTCTTTTTTTCGTATAAAATTGAAAATCAATAAGATAGCCGTGTGCCAACACTTAATAAGCGTTGGCACACGGATATATAGTGCACTACTTGATATCTTTTTCATTCCAATTCATTCCTCCAAAATAACGGATTCATATTTAAAATCAAAAAGATCGGTTTTCCGCATCTTCATCTTATTACATTATTGAGATTTAAACCAATCGGGAAGACTTGTGCCTATTTTGCAAATAACAAAAGTCAAAATAGCTCCATGGTTTTTGTAATTGCGCCTTCATGCTCCAGCAACCATTTTTTTCTGGGTAAGCCTCCCGCATATCCTGTCAGGCTCCCATCCGAGCCAATCACCCGATGACAGGGGATGATGATTGCGATGCGGTTCATGCCATTGGCTCTGGCCACTGCGCGTATGGCCAATGGATTGTTCAATGATTCGGCTTGCTGCTGATAGCTGCGAGTTTCACCTTGAGGGATTTCTTTCAATGCATTCCAAACCTGAATCTGAAATTCAGTTCCGGGAGTTAGCAGCGGAACGGTAAACGTGTTTCGCTTTCCTTCGAAATATTCATTGATTTCTTCCTCAGTTTGTCTTGTGATATTATTTTGTCCGGGCAGGATGTTGGCATTCAGTCGCTTTCGTAGGTCCAAAAATTCTGTCTCCAGCATCCGCCTGTCCGTGAACTCCAAAAGACAAAGTCCCGTATCCGTACCGCCGGCATACATTGGGCCAATTGGCGTATTGAATCGATGTAGCGTAATTACATTTTGCGAAGTTGAGTTTTCTGGTGGCACGCCAAACAAATTTTTAAATGCTGCTCCAAATCCACTAAGAGAGCCATAGCCCGATTTGAATGCGCTTGAAGTTACTTTATTTCCTTTTTTTATTTCCTGATAAGCTGTATTGATTCTGATCATCCGCTGATATGCCTGAAATGTTATGCCGTGGTGCTTGAGGAACCAGCGCCGGACTTTTTCGGGTGCGATATCCATTATTCTCATATCCTGATCACCAATGCGAAAATGTGGCTGATCGTTGATCATTTTAATCAAAGTCTGGATTTCGGTCGGGGGTAAATCTACGGTTTCCGTGGGTCGGCAAATCTTGCAGGGTCTGAAGCCGTGTTGTAATGCTTCCTTTGCAGTTGTTACGAAAAAAACATTTTCGGGCTTGGGTTTTCGGGCAGTGCAGGTTGAGATACAGAATATTTTGGTTGATTTCACACAAGCGTAAAATGATCCAACAAACTGGCTGTCTTTGTTTATTAACGCATCATAGCATTTCTGAAAGTCTTTGTTTTGTCTATCCAACATCATCCCATTTCAATTTCCACAAAACGAATGAAACATTACGCGACTGACAACCGAAAAATGGACAAGTATATTTTTACTTTGGAGGTATCAAAAACATTATGAGAGAAGGTTACCGTTTTTGAACCCGAAGATGCTTTACTGAATTACCCTCAACTAAGCGAATGATATAATTGCCAGCCGGTTTATCAGAAAGATCGAATTTAATTTGACCGAAATCTTTTTCATATCGCACATCTATTGACTGTCCGGAGATGTCCATTACTTCCACAGCTATTTTCGAATCCGCTGCAAGATTTGGGATTTGAATACTGAACAGACCAGTATTTGGGTTTGGAAATAACAATAAATTGGATCTTAATCCCGTCGCTTTTAGCGCGATGGTTTCGAATAATTCTGTGGTTCCATCATAGTCTGTTTGTGACAAGCGATAGTAAATCAAGCCATCATATGGATATCTATCTTCTAATTGGTAATGAAGGGTCTGGCTGCTGGAGCCTGCTCCATTTACAGTAGCTATTTTTTTCCAATCCACACCGTTCACAGATCGCTCTACCGTAAAAAAATTGTTGTCGATTTCTGTTGCAGTTGCCCAAGTCAAATGGTTAATTCCATCTTTAATTTCTCCTTTCCAAAATAGTAATTGGATAGGTAATGGGCCTTGTTCAGATTCAATTACCCCATCGGTTCCGGCATAAGTAGGATTCACAGGAGTTATACTTCCTCCAGCCGCTGAGCCCGATGCAGGATTAGTCCCATTCAAGCCACCAGGACCTTGACTATTATCAGCGGTAAAGTTAGATGCAGGCACACTTCCTGAAAAAATGGAGACACCTCTGCCACCCCCACCACCGCCACCATGTGGCAGTGTATATACGGATGACTGACCTTCTCCACCTTTTGCTTCAGTGGTTAGTGTGCAAGTCAATGTCCACGTATTTACCTGAAAAAGCAATGTGCCACCGGCACCTGCACCAGGAGCTCCCTCCCAACCTGCATCAACTGCAGGGTAAGGAAATTCTCCTCCGTTTGCGGTAATACTTACTCCTGTGCCACATGGCACTGAAATTTCATCCGCTTTTATGATAATGATCCCACCTCCATTGGCACCATCTTCTGATGCACCATTAGTTGCGTCTTGTTGGCCACCACCACCACCACCACCCATGAAAATTCTATCCGCAGATATATAATCGCTAAGATCTGCACCACCGTAGGCGCCTGCACCAGTTCCTGCATCCCCACTTGGATCGTCATTACATCCACCTGATGGATTGCTTTCATTGTAGCCAGGACCTCCACTGCCACCAGCAGTGAAATTCCCACCGCCTCCAGCTCCGGAGTTGTGTCTGTTTCCACCACCTCCACCATTGGCCATTTTTGCACGAGCTGCTATGTAGTTGCTATTGGTGTTTTTATATATTCCTTCGCCTTTGCGGCCATATTGACCATTATTTGTTATGTAGACTTCAGGATTACAGTTTCTTGGAGACAATTCAGTTCCAGGATTTACAGCACCACCGCGAAATCCTTTTTCATCCAAATTAATATTGTGATTGAGAGTAAGTGTACCTGTTACATTCATCGCAAATACACCCCCTATATTTCCATCCCAAGCAAGTGCCGTAAGATCTGAAGTAGTTGAGTAACTTGGAAATGTTGGAAAAGATATAATTTGTAATGATGAGTTGGCTCCTGTATTGTAAGTGTTTGTAAGCGTATTTTCAATTGTTATTGAAGTGGGGATAAATTTTTCTCCTGTTACTGCTACATTATCAAAAATCGCGTATTCAATGTCTCGACTATCTCTCATTTCTACTCTTATAATCAACTCATTCCCATTCAAAGGTGAAGAAGTAGATGCGGTGGAGCTATTGAAATTGTTTGTTGGAGTAGTCGTATATGAGAGTTCTGTTGATGTGCCGCCATCAAGAGTGAAATACACCCGAACATAGTCGGTACTTTGATTGAAATTTATTTCAGCCAAATCAACTGAAATATTTACATCTGAAAAATTCGAAATATCAATTATTTCAGATGTCCAGACAGCAACCGCATCCAAGTTAGTTCCAGAAAAAGAATTTCCAGATATAGCATTGGTGCTGTTTACTTGCAAACTTCTGCCGGTACCACTGTAGCATCCTGTCCCACCTCCATCACATGATCTTGTCCAAAAGGTTGGTCCACTATCTGCTGTATCACCATTATTTAAATCATCAAAATCTTCATTCCAAATAGTCAAGGTTTGGATTCCACCTGCATCAACTGAAGCAATCGTTGCTTTTTCGTACAAACCTGCACTGGCAATGGTGGAAATATTGCCGAAAGTGGGATCATCTCCTGTGTTGGCTCCTATCACATCATCCTGCATCTGCATAATGATTATGTCGTCTCCTGCTGTGAAATCTCCATATACGATGTTCGCATCGGATAAAGTTAGAGAGGTACCGGAAATGTCTGTTACCTTGGCATAGGCGTTGATTATTTCTTGACCCAACAGATCGACTGGTGCAAATACCAAAGTAAGGAAAATGAAATTTAGAATTGATCTTATCATGAGAATACGGAAAGAAAGCAATTTAAAAATATAAAACTTGTTCAGTTAGAAGTTTTGGATGAGAATAGGGGTTCGTACGATGAATAGATAATAAATCACGTTTTTGAGCTGATAAAAACAATTCGTGAAGGTGCAAGGTTACATCGCTTATTACATTCCAAAAAGTCTGTACCTTTTCGATTTAATATATTTCCAGCGATCTCATTTTTATTTATATTGATGCAAACTCCAAGATGATGAACTGGATAATTGAATTTTTTAGTGATGCTCCCACCTGGTTTAGAGCTACTACACTTTTTGGCGGCATGCTCTTTTTTTGGGTCTTAGAAGGTCTCATTCCACTTTTTACCACACCGTTTCGTCGTTTCAGACATGCCGGACTTAACCTTTTTTTCACTTTCACCACAGCATTGATCAATCTGGGTTTGGCAGGATTACTTCTGCTGACAACTGTTTATGTCAGTGAAAATGAAATTGGGCTCATTTATCTTTTTGAAGCCCCCATGTGGGTGAAAACCATTATCGGGGTAATGTTACTCGATTTGATTGCCGCCTGGCTGATTCATTGGATCGAACATAAGGTAAAATGGATGTGGCTTTTTCATTTGATCCATCATACTGACACCAATGTAGATGTGACTACCGGCCTGCGTCATCATCCTGGCGAGAGTGTCTTTAGGTTGATTTTTACCATCATGGCGATCATGCTTGTTGGCGCACCTATGTGGATGGCGGTTTTATACCAATCCTTATCTGCTTTGGCAACTCATTTCAATCACGCCAATATTTCCTTGCCAAAGAAAATTGATCATTTTTTGTCTTACGTTTTTGTGACTCCTGACATGCACAAAGTGCATCATCATTATACCCAGCCATATACAGATACGAACTATGGCAATCTTTTTTCGTTCTGGGATAGATTGTTTGGCACTTTTGCGAGTGTGAATGATGCCAGGGAATTGAAGTACGGAATAGACACGCACATGGAGCCAGAGGAAAATGATCGACTGGGGAATTTGCTCGCTATACCTTTTCAAAAATACCGAACACCTACAGGTAAATTTTCACAAACTGATAAATAAGAATCTGCTTGACAAAGTATTTTTTAATTGTTGTTGTCCTTCTTTCTGTTCACATTTTGGTTGCTCAGCAAGTGAGTATTGTACCCAAATCTATCTCAGATAACCAAATTGAGGTTTTTATAAAAAACGGAACCAAAGAGGCACAATCAGTAGAGTTGGATTGTAAACTGGAAGGGATGACAGCTTCTGACACGCTTCCCATTACTTATTTCGTTCAGCCGGGTGAGGAGATGTCTTTTGTCGTCTTAAAACCCATTGACATTTACAAGGCATATGGCTACAACACTTCTATTCGCTATGTGGCCGGAGATGTCACAGCCAAACACGATGATGAAGTGATTTATTTTTTGCCTTACCCAAAAGGAAAAACATACCATGTTGATCAGGGCTATTTGGGAACAAAAACTCATCATGACCAATATGCATTAGATTTTAACATGGATGAAGGGTCTGCAATAACGGCAATTCGAGCTGGTCTGGTGACCAAAGTGGTAGAAAGCAATGACAGAGGATGCCCGAGTGAAAGCTGCTCAC
Organism: uncultured Marinoscillum sp.; assembly: GCA_964353015.1. Classification (GTDB taxonomy): domain Bacteria; phylum Bacteroidota; class Bacteroidia; order Cytophagales; family Cyclobacteriaceae; genus JAMZMI01. Next base: position 9,921 of record CAYGUA010000010.1, read on the forward strand.
AATACAATAATTATGTGTTGGTGACGCATGCCGATGGTAGCGTTGCTGATTATTCACATCTTAGGAAAAATGGCTCGAAAGTGAAAGCTGGCGATCTGGTAAAAGCTGGTGATTTGATAGGATGGAGTGGAGCCACAGGTTGGGCTTCAGGTGATCATCTGCATCTGGAGGTTTACACGATTAGCTGGGAAGGACAGCTCACAATTCCGGCAAAATATTATTTGGAAAAAGGAAAGGTTGGTTTACCTGAAGAGGGGAAAAATTACTCTCAGGCTTATCCAAATTGAATTTTAATTTAAGGAATTCGCACGCATCCCTAGATTTTGGGCCACCGTGTTGTAAAACTTGATTTCTTCGGATGGTGCATTTTTGCTTCCTGATAAAAATGAGAAACAGTCATTAAGAAATTCTCTCTTTTGCATTTCATTTTCCAACCGAATCAAATCCAGATCATCACATTCTGATAACAGGTTTAAGGTATCTTCTTTAGGCACTCCCATTTGTTGAGCAACACTTACAAGTTGCGCTTCATGTTTTTCAATATTGCCAACTAACATGGCCAGGGTACAAATGGTTGAGGCGGTGTGTTTGTCTAAATCAGTGAAAACCATAGCAGTGAGTTTAAGTATCTTAAAATGAATTTAGGCAATAAAAAAATTATCGCAAACGATTGCAGTTTAAAATTTTCTAATACTGATGAAAATCAACACGTATATAAAGTGGATTTAATAAGATATTTGATAAAAGTCAGGTATTAATAATTGACCTAATGAAAGTCAGTTAAAAATTTCCTGTTTTCAAGGTTTTCACCACTTGGTCCAGCCCAGCTTCATCTAATTCCAGATGTGTAACGAAACGGATTGAATCAGGACCAAAGCCAACAGCTAAAATTCCGTGATAGTCAAGTTTATCCAGGACTTTTTCAGGACTGATGTCATCCAGATACGCAATGACTATGTTAGACTCAACTGGCTCAACCAATCTCACAAAGGAAAGTTCGCTTATCGTTTCACCAATTATTTTTGCCCGGTTATTATCGTCTTTGAGTCTTTCAATGTGATTGTCCAGTGCGTAGATTGCTGCGGCAGCCAGATAGCCCGATTGCCGCATGGCGCCACCTAGTACTTTGCGAACTCTTTTCGCTTTGGCGATTAATTCATGACTCCCCATAATCGCAGAACCAACCGGAGCACCCAAACCTTTAGAAAAACATACAGAAATGGTGTCGAACAAACGGCCATAATCTTTAGGATCGTCTTTAGTCTCTACCAAAGCATTGAAAAGTCGGGCGCCATCCAGATGTAGATTCAGTTTTTTCTGCTGACAAAGCGCACTTATTTTTCTGATTTCTTCGAATTCATAAATAGCTCCACCGCCTTTATTCATCGTGTTTTCAAGGGATACCAAAGAAGTTTGTGCGGAATAAATATCGTTTGGATTGATATTCTCAGCGATCATTTCAGCACTTAATCTACCACGATCACCGTCAAGCAGTTTTGTTGAAACCAAGCTGTTATAAGCCAAGCCTCCACCTTCATAGAGGTAGATGTGCGATCGTTTGTCACAAATGACTTCATCCTGTGGTTGAGTCAAAATGCGAATGGCAATTTGATTGGCCATGGTGCCCGAGGGACAAAAGAGTGCGGCTTCCATACCAAAAATCTTGGCTACTTTGTCTTGAAGCGCGTTGACGGTAGGATCTTCACCAAATACATCATCGCCAACTTTTGCCCGAAACATTGCATCGAGCATTTCTTTGGTAGGTTTTGTTACCGTATCACTTCTGAGGTCAATCATGGCACTTCGAAAATAGGCAAAAGAATCGTAAGGCCGCAGCTCTGATTCAGATGGTGGATTTTTTATTCGATTACCTTTGATATTGAATTGATCAAAAACAAAAACATTGCAGAAAAGAGAAAACATAAAACTTCTTGTACTCGATGTGGATGGCACCATGACTGATGGTGGTATTTATGTCACTGAAGAAGGTCGTCAGTTTAAAAAATTTCATGCACATGATGGCATTGGAATTCGCATGGCCATTAAAGCCGGAGTGGAAGTTGGTATAATCAGTCATAGTCTGATTACCGAAATGGTTACCCAACGAGCAAATATGCTGGGGATTAAACATCTATATGTTGGGCAAAAGGAAAAACTCGAAGTGCTTCAGGAGTGGCTCTCAGAACTCAAACTAAGTTATGAAGAGGTTGCATTTATCGGTGATGATGTGAATGATTTAGAAATAATCAAACACGTTGGGTTTTCGGCTTGTCCGGAAAATGCAGTGGATAAGATTAAAAAAACTGTGGACGTGATACTTACGAAGAAAGGTGGCGATGCAGCCGTTCGTGAGTTTATTGATCGGTTTATTTTGGATTAGAAATTTTTGACAAACTGTGTGAAATACATCACAGGCATGGACCAAAGTTTTTCCTGATGTTGGCTTTTGAAAAAACCAAAATGCCCGATTGACTGAAGTTTCAGATCGCTTGGTCTAATGAATTGAAAGGATGTTTTCGAATTGCCATAGCGATGCATCAATGCTTGTATGGCTTCAGGCGGACCAAAAAGCTGATCATCAGCCAGACCCACAAAATGAATGGGGATATGCAGATCATTGAATTTATCTTTTGCATCAGCATCAGAGCTCACAAATCCATTTTTATTCAAGCCCCATATGCGCCATTCTTTTGCTACTCCTTTAGGCAAAGGCACATTTCCACCCATCGCCCAGCCGGGTAGAAATCCATGAATGCTTGTGGTAGCGGGAATAATCAGGTGCCAGAAAATGAGGGCTTTCAACTTTGCAAAACCGCTCCAATATCCAATATAAGCCGATTGACTTGCTACAAAATAAGCTGCCGATATGCGGTTTCTATTGTCAGCATAAGGAAACACCTGACCCGCAACACTGTGGCCTAATAAAAATATTTTATCATATTTATCAGTAGCCCAATTGATCACAGCATCCAAATCATATTTGCCCCATTCGTACATGGTTGCCCGGTTGGATTTCAGCGATTCGCCACAAGATTCTCCCACACCGCGGTAATCAAACGTAACCGCATCAAATTCAAAATCGTGAGAAACAAAATTTGCGAAAGCCTTATAATAGCGCTGTGGAGCACCAGCAGCTGGGCTGATAATAATCAAATTCGGGCTTTTTCCGGAACCCTGATAAAGGACGGCATTAATAGCGTACTTATCGGATGTATCAATAGAAAACGAATTTGATATTTCTTGCATTTAAACTTTTTGGCAATCTTAATGGCGGGAATGCCGCAAATGTAGAGGATTACTTTAAATTGGGAAACCATTTGGCAATCAGCCTATTTCAAATATTTTTGCGCAAAAGAAAAAATCTTCGATGAGTGTTTTAGTAAATAAGAATTCCAAAATAATAGTACAGGGTTTCACTGGGTCGGAAGGCACCTTTCATGCTTCACAGATGATCGAATACGGCAGCAATGTTGTAGGTGGTGTTACCCCGGGAAAAGGTGGTCAATCACATCTGGACAGACCCGTGTTTAATACAGTAAAAGAGGCCGTAGATACTGTAGGAGCTGATACTTCTATCATATTTGTGCCACCAGCTTTTGCAGCTGATGCCATCATGGAAGCAGCAGATGCAGGCATCAAAGTGATCATCACGATCACAGAAGGCATTCCAGTAAAAGACATGATGATTGCAAAACCTTATGCTAAATCAAAAGGAGCGACACTCGTAGGGCCGAATTGTCCGGGCGTAATTACTCCAGGCGAAGCAAAGGTTGGTATCATGCCAGGTTTTGTATTTAAGAAAGGTAGCGTGGGAATTGTTTCAAAATCTGGGACATTGACTTACGAAGCTGCTGATCAGGTGGTGAAAGCTGGACTGGGTATCACAACAGCTATCGGTATCGGTGGAGATCCAATCATTGGAACATCTACAAAAGAAGCTGTTCAGATGCTGATGGAAGATCCAGAGACAGAGGCGATCGTGATGATCGGTGAAATCGGAGGAAACTACGAAGCGGAAGCGGCGCAATGGATTCGTGAAAATGGCAACAAAAAGCCTGTTGTAGGATTTATAGCTGGGCAGACTGCACCTCCGGGAAGAAGGATGGGTCATGCTGGAGCGATCATTGGCGGAGCAGATGATACTGCAGCTGCAAAAATGAGAATTATGGCTGAAAATGGCATTCACGTAGTGAGTTCCCCAGCAGATATTGGAGAGACGATTAAGAAAGTGCTGGGTTGATTAGAACAACCTAAATAGATGAAACACCAGAGAGCCTTTGATAATTCAAAGGCTCTTTTTCATTGTGACAAGGTAGAGTTTTTGTGAAAATCCGATAAGATTTTTGCAAACTCCAATTTCCGTATTACGTTTGCACCTCAAATCGGTGAACGATCGGTTTATATAGAAGTGCTGAGAGACAGGCTCTGTGACGCACTAGCAACCCCCACCCTAAAAGGGAAGGTGCTAATACCTGAACGATAAATTGAAAACGTTATGAAAATCAGAAAAAACACATTGAGCTGTGATAGCTCGCGGGACATCATTCAATTATTCTATCGGGCCATATGCCGTGATGGTTTTTGTATGTGTTGTCTGTAAATGAATTTGGCTCATTCTGGATTTTGCAGCCATCTCATTGAGGATATATTTCGTCCTTTCTAAAATCCAACCATCCACTAAATTATCTGTGGGAGAATCAATTTAAAAACCCAAAATTTAAGAAAATGTCACAAGAATTAAGATTTGAAACGCTTCAGCTACATGCTGGTCAAGAAATAGATCCAACAACTGGATCACGTGCAGTTCCTATTTACCAAACCACTTCCTACGCTTTCAAAAACTCAGAGCACGGAGCTAATCTCTTTGGACTAAGAGAATTCGGAAATATCTACACGAGGATTATGAACCCGACAACAGATGTTTTCGAAAAGAGAATAGCTGCTCTCGAAGGAGGTGTAGCAGCAGTTGCTGTTGGTTCTGGTCAAGCCGCACAATTCATTGCTTTGAATAATATACTAGAAGCTGGAGATAATTTTGTATCTACCAAATTCCTTTATGGCGGATCATACAATCAATTTAAAGTTGCTTTCAAAAGGATTGGAATAGAAACAAGATTTGCTGATAGCGATAAGCCTGCCGATTTTGAAAAGCTGATTGATGATAAAACCAAGGCGATCTATCTGGAAACAATCGGAAATCCTGAATTTAATATTCCTGATTTTGAAGCCGTAGCTGCAGTTGCTGAAAAACACAATATTCCATTGGTAGTGGATAACACTTTTGGTGCTGGAGGATTTCTTTTTCAGCCGTTGAAACATGGAGCCAATGTCGTGACTGCATCTGCTACAAAGTGGATTGGTGGTCATGGTACTTCAATCGGAGGAGTGATCATTGATGGAGGAAATTTCAATTGGGGGAATGGTAAATTTTCTCAATTCTCAGAACCATCAGAAGGTTATCATGGATTGGTATTTTGGGATGTTTTCGGGGAAGGAAATCCGTTAGGCTTGCCAAACATTGCTTTTGCGATTCGTGCACGTGTGGAAGGTTTGAGAGATTTTGGCCCGGCTTTGAGTCCTTTCAACTCCTTTCAGCTTCTTCAGGGATTGGAAACACTTTCATTGAGAGTGCAAAGAACAGTTGATAATGCGCTTGCACTGGCTACTTGGTTTGAATCTCATCCACTAGTCGAGAAGGTAAATTACCCAGGTCTGGAAAGTAGCAAATATCATAGTCTGGCAAAAAAATATCTGAAAAATGGATTTGGTGGCGTGCTCTCTGTGGTGCTAAAAGGCGACAAAGAAAAAGCTACTGGATTGGTGGATAACCTCAAGTTGGTAAGCCATTTGGCTAATGTCGGTGATGCCAAAACCCTGATCATTCAACCATCAGCCACTACCCATCAGCAGCTTTCGGATGCTGAGCAGCTGGCTGCTGGAGTACTACCAAATATGCTGAGAATCTCAGTGGGAATTGAGCACATTGAAGATATAAAACAAGATTTTATACAAGCATTTGAAAAAGTATATGCAAACAGCTGAATTGAAGCCTGAGCAATCAAAATCTGCAGATATTCCGGAATTGGCTGTGACCAAAGCAGGATATTTGAAAGTGGAGCAACCAATATTTCTGGAGTGCGGTGACGTGCTCCAGAATGTGAAAATTCGTTACACCACAGCGGGAAAACTGAATAAAACCAAGACGAATGTGGTGTGGGTTTTTCATGCACTCACTGCAAATAGCAATCCCGTGGAATGGTGGCCTGGTTTGGTAGGTGATGGTCATATTATCAATCCGAAAGACCATTTTATCATTTGTGCCAATATGTTAGGGTCTTGCTATGGCACTACTGGACCGACGAATGCTCAATTTCCTTTGGTGACTATCAAAGACATGGTGAAGCTTCATCAGGTTTTGATCAAACATTTGGGCATCAAAAAAATCCATCTTGGTATTGGAGGCTCGATGGGTGGCCAACAACTTTTGGAATGGGCTGTTCAGGAACCAGAATTGTTCGATTACATCGTGCCTTTGGCAACCAATGCTGTCCATTCGCCATGGGGTATTGCGTTCAATGAAGCGCAGCGAATGGCACTGGAGAACATTGATCCTTCAAAAGGATTGGAAGCTGCCAGAGCGATTGCGATGCTTTCCTACCGACATTACAATACTTATCAGAATACCCAGGAAGATTTGGATCAGCGCTGGGACAATTTCAAAGCTTCATCCTATCAGAAATACCAAGGTGAAAAGTTGAGAAAACGATTTTCTGTAAACAGCTATTATACCTTGACGAAAGCCATGGACAGCCATCATTTAGGTAGAAACTTTGGCTCTGCTGAAGCAGCTCTCAAGAGGATTAAATCTAAAGCACTTGTCATTGGGATTGACACGGATATCCTTTTCCCATGTCACGAGCAGGAGTACATTGCCCGACAAATAGAAGGAGGAAAATTTGTTGAAATTCATTCTGATTATGGTCACGATGGATTTTTGACCGAATCAGCTCAAATATCAGACTTGCTAAATGATTTTTTGAAATAAAAATTTACCCTGTCGGTTCAGCTGATAAATCGACAGGGATTTTCACCAAAATATTGGTGCCTTTGCCTGGGTAAGAGGCAATTTCAAATATTCCATCGAAGGCATTGGCCCTACTTTTCATGGTCTCCAGTCCGAGACCTTTTTTATTATCTGATGTGAAGTCAAATCCCACTCCATCATCATCAATTGTCAGCACTATTTCATTTTCATAACCAATCAACTGAATGTCGATTTCAGTTGCTTTTGCGTGTTTTTCAATGTTGTGAAGTGCCTCCTGGACCAACCGAAAAAGATGCAAAGACAAGTCCCCACCTATAATCGGGAAATCATAAACATCCAAATTCACAACTACCCCGGTGTTTTTTTGAAATTTATCACAATACAAAGCGATTGATTTGGCAAGCCCAATCACATTTAAACTATGAGGAATCAATCTATGTGAGAGCTCTCTTACATCATCACATAACAGATCAATATCCTTTTTTAATTCCTCAGATTCCGAACTGCCCGATTCTATTTTTCTTTTCAATAAGGAAAGATTGCTACCAATATTGTCGTGCAACTCGGCAGAGAGCATCTTGCGCTCATTTTCCCCACCTCTTACAAACGCGCGCATCAATTCTTTTTGCTGAATCGATACTTTAAATGTCAGTTCATTTTTATTGTCATTCAGCTCCTTGATTCTATAGATCATGGCAAAGGATAAAATCAATATTTCTAAAATTGAGCCAACCATGATTGGATTTATAGGAAATAATGTTTCTGGAATGACACCATATTCAATCAATATATACAGGAGGGCTCCAAGAATAATTGAAGTGAATGCCAGTGTAAATAGAAATGCGTTTTTGCGCTGATTCTTCCATGTCATAATTAATGCATAAATGACAGAGCAGATAAAGCCAATGAGAATCAGGTACAAAACGTTTAGAAGTGGAATGGTATAGTAGTAATATTGATCATCTATCTGCTTGATTATGAGCCAGGCAAACAACATCACAAAAAGTGTGAAGATTGTTATGAGATGCCCTTTGTACATCATGGGGAGATAAGTTTTGATATTTAGTATTCGACCAAAAAAATCTATTGCACTTGAGCCCAGCAGAACAGCAAGTACTACTCTTGAAGAGGAGTTGATTTTCGGAATGTTTGGATAGAAAAATTCAAACGAATAACCAAGTTGAGTGAAGATGTATAGTGAAATGAGTGATACGTAAATGGAATAGGAAATGAAAAGTTTATCAGGCAACCCTATCCCAACAAAAAAGCTCACAATGGCAATGAAAATAAGGATACCGAAATAGATTCCAAATGACAGATTGGATTTACTTTCATTGTTTTGAAAAGATCTTAACCTCCACAAATTGAGTGGGAAACTAACTGAAGCAAATCGTTTATCGACCTTAAGCAAATAGGCTGTTTCGGCTTGATCAGAAAGCTGGAATACAAATCTTCTGTTGATAATTGGCCGTGAAAAAAAGGGCAGATGATCACCGGTCTTACTGATCGAAGTAACAGAATTGTTGGAAATTTCGAATAGCTGGGTGTTATCAATGTGAGGATTATTCAGCTCAAGAATCAGCTTCTGTTTATAAGGATTCTTTATGAGGAAATAAACCCAAAAATATTTTTCAGAAAAGCCTTCAGAGGTTTTATTTGATTCAAAATCGACTTGGCCTTGAAGCATTCTTTGATAAGCCTCTACGCCGCTAAAATTTTCAATACTAGAAAAAACGACTGCATCCTTATTGATGCTGAACATAGAATGATCCTTTTCAATATGTATTTCACCTCTATCTGCAGAGGCATACACAAGGTTTAAACCCGTAACAAGGAGAATATAATATATAAGCTTAGATGAGATTGTTGCGATGGGCATAACTCACCAATTCAGAAACCTTGTTGAAGGATAGTTTTTTAAGCATATTTTTTCGGTGCGTGTCAACCGTAGCTGGGCTGATGTTCAATACCGTGGCAATGTCTTTGGAGGAAAGTCCTTCTACAAGCAATGCTAAAATTTCCTTTTCTCGTTTTGTAAGTTTTACTACTGATGGAAACTCATCTTCCACCAGATCATCCATGACATCAGGGCGAATGGAATTGGTCAAATAAAAATCATTGTAAGTCAAACTATTTATTTGAGAAATGAGCTCTTCCTGATCACTGTTCTTCAGGAAATAGCCATTGCCACCTAATTTTTTTACTTCGCTGATGAGATAGTCATCGCTATACATGGTGACTACAACCACTACAATCTGCTCTTGATATTCCTTGATTTCCTTAAGTACCTCCAAACCATTCTTTTTGGGGAGGTTCAGATCCAATACGATCAAATCTGGCTGTAGGGAAATCGTTTTGTAAAGTACATCATTACCATTCAGCACTTGTCCCACTACTTCAAATCCTCTGTTTTCAAGTAGGGTCGCAAAGCCAGAACCAAAAAGCGAATGGTCATCCGCAATCAGAATTTTAATCATTTAATCTATATAAAACCGGTCGAACTCTAAACTAACAATTAATCATCAATTCATTGAACTGATTTTGTTTAAACCACCTGAGTTTTTGTTTGTTTGGACAAAAGTCAATGCTGCATGCTCAGAAGTATTGGGATTTTATTGATGTTGAGCGATTCTAAATAAATTGTCAATAATATTTTATCATTACATCTTATCTTCCCATGCTATGAATTACAAACTAAGACTTCTTACTATTTGTCTTGGAGTAATTTTCACCAAATGTGAAAAGAAGCCAAATTACGAACGTGCTGAAGAGATTTTCAAAACGACATGTTCAAGTTGTCATGGAGAACAAATGCAAGCCTTTGTTGACAGAAAATGGAAGTTTGGCAAGTCGGAAGATGAAATTTATAATACCATAAAAAATGGTGTGGACTCTTTGGGCATGCCGACATTTGGTGCTACATACACTGAGGAGGAAATAAGAGAACTGGCTCAATATATAACTGATGGAATCAAAAATGTAGACCAATATAAATTTGAAGATGTTGCTCTAACATCAGATACATTCCGGACAAAAGCTTTTTCATTTCATCTCGACACGATCCTTTCCGGCAGTGATAGCTATTGGGGAATGGCTTTTTTACCCTCCGGAGCTATGATTACTACGTCAAAGTCTGGTCAGATGTACATAGTAGATAATGATGGCATGGTTGATAGTATTGTCAATGTGCCATCAGTATTATATCAAGGACAAGGTGGCTTGATGGACATAGAACTACATCCCAATTTTGATAACAATCAATTGCTTTACATTTCGTATTCAGGATTTAAAGAGGAAGATGGCACAACACTTTCGACAACCGTTGTGGATCGTGCGATGCTTGATGGAAATGAACTGAAAGATATTACAAGAATATTCGAGGCGCTTCCATATTCTACCAAAAGACACCATTATGGCAGTCGTTTGGAATTTGATAAAACGGGATATTTATTTCTGTCAGTAGGTGATCGGGGCAATCGCGATGGTAATCCACAATCAATTCAAAGCAGCTGCGGGAAAATTCATAGAATAAATGATGATGGCAGTATTCCTTCCGACAATCCATTTGTAGATCTGGATAGTGCGATTACTTCCATCTATTCCTACGGTCATAGAAACCCTCAAGGCGTAGCGATGCATCCACAAACTGGTGAAATCTGGACACATGAACATGGACCAAGAGGCGGGGATGAAATCAACATAATCAAACCAGGATTAAACTATGGTTGGCCGGTAATTTCTTACGGACTCAATTATGATGGTACTATTTTCACAAGTTTATTGAAAAAAGAAGGGATGCAAGATCCGGTGCTTTATTGGGTTCCTTCTATTGCGCCTTGTGGAATGACCTTTGTGAAAAGTGATAAATACCCAGGTTGGGAAAATCAACTTTTGGTTGGTTCACTCAGATTTAAATACTTGGACTTGTGTATGCTTGATGGCGATAAGGTGGTCAGCGAAGAGCGCCTGATGGAAAATATTGGCAGAGTTAGAAATGTGGAGGTGAGCCCGGATGGATACATTTATATAGCAGTTGAAAGACCAGGGGCGATTTACAAATTGGTGCCAATTGGTGAATAATTAAAGGTGTTTTGATTGATTCAGAGGGTTGTGAAATGAATTGAAACATGCTTCGGTTTTCGATTCATTTGAGAGCAGCCAAATCAAGTCGTCTATCTCAATTGCGTTTGACGTAATTATTTAATAGCGTTTGATACAATAATCAATATAGTTAGCAGTTTCTTTGTGGAAGTTCCAACCATTTATAAGTTGGAATAGTCAATAGCCCATAATTCAAATCCAATTGAAGAAACTCACCTACCTACTCTTTTTTGTCTGTTTTTATGCCAATGCTCAGACCTACACCATCAGTGGTTATATCCGTGATGCTGAGACTGGTGAAAATCTGATTGGCGCAACAATTCAGGATCAGGTTTCACTTAAAGGCACGATTACCAATACATTCGGTTTTTATTCATTGACTTTGCCGAAAGGCACGCTTAAACTCCGAATTACTTATGTCGGATATGAGCCCATTTCAACGGATATTGATTTGGTGGAAAATATCCAACTTAATCACTTGCTGAAACTTGGCTCCACTCTGGATGAAGTGGTAATCACGGCAGAAGAAAACATTGAATTGCAACCGCAGATGAGCACCATCGATGTGCCTATAGAGCAAATCAAAGCCTTGCCAGTATTGATGGGAGAATCTGATATTCTGAAAACTTTGCAGCTTTTACCGGGTATTCAAGGTGGAACGGAAGGTTCCAGTGGGATTTATGTACGTGGAGGAGGAGCGGATCAAAACCTGATTTTACTGGATGGTGTGCCCATTTATAATGTATCTCACCTCTTTGGATTTTTCTCTGTTTTCAATCCTGATGCGATCAATCGTGTCAATGTGATGAAAGGCGGTTTCCCTGCAAGATATGGCGGACGACTTTCATCTGTTATTGATATTTCCATGAAAGAAGGAAACAATCAAGAGTTTGCCGGTGAAGGTTCGATTGGGCTGATATCTTCCAAGTTGACTCTTGAAGGACCTATCGGAAAGGAGAAAAAAACTTCATTTATTGTTTCTGGACGAAGGACTTACATTGATTTACTCACGAGACCAATCATACGCGCATCGAGCGGTGGAAATAGTTCTGGAGGCTATTATTTCTATGATTTCAATGCCAAAATCAATCACAAAATCTCAGATAAAGATCGGATTTACTTGAGTTTCTATAACGGATTAGACAGGGCTTTTGCTAAAGACAATTACTCCTACACCGAATTTGATTCTAATACTAAAGTTGAGGAAAAAAGTGAATTTGGCCTTACTTGGGGCAATACCATTACAGCGCTCAGATGGAATCATATTTTCACTCCAAAGCTTTTTGCCAATGTAAGTGGCACTTACAGCAAGTATAAATTCCGAATTTTCGGAGGATATGAATCCACGTATACTGACAGTGGGCAAAAGAGCAAAGAAAAAGAGCTGGTCGAGTATTTTTCGGGCATTGATGACTTCTCTGCAAAAATTGATTTTGATTATTTACCTACTCCAAAGCACAGTATCAAATTCGGTACATCGATAACTCATCATGTCTTCAATCCGGGAATTCTTGGTTTCGATACAAATCTGGAAGGTCAAAATGATACAACTGTTGGAGCCAACAGAACAGTGGCTTTGGAGTTTTTGGCTTATGCCGAAGATGATATCACATTGACAAACAAACTCCGAATGAACGCAGGCCTACATTATTCAGGGTTTGTCGTGAATGGCAGGTATTATAACTCTCTGCAACCGCGAATATCCGCGAGGTACTTAGTTGATAAAAATTTATCAATTAAGGCATCATATGCAAACATGACCCAATACATTCATTTGCTTACCAACGGAGGATTGGGTTTGCCGACGGATTTGTGGGTGCCGGCTACCAAGCGCGTTTCACCACAGCGATCATGGCAGGCTGCCTTAGGTGCGGCTCGCACTTTTAATGGTTATGAGGTCAGCATAGAAACATATTATAAAGAGATGAACGGACTCATAGAATATCAGGAAGGGGCATCTTATTTCAACTTAGGCTCTGACTGGCAGGATAAAGTAACCAAGGGTCGTGGCACAAGTTATGGTGCAGAATTTCTAGTGCAGAAGAAAACAGGTCAATTATCCGGATGGGTGGGGTATACATTGTCCTGGACCAATAGGCAATTTGACGATATCAATTTTGGGAAATGGTTCCCCTATAAATATGATCGAAGACATGATATAAGCATAGTTTCCGTATATGATGTGAGCAAGCGATTTTCAATATCTGGAACCTGGGTTTTTGGAACTGGTAATGCGGTCACCATTCCTGAATCTACTTATCAGCCCATAAGCGGATCTTTCCAAAATTATTATGGTGGTGAAATAGAATACTACGGCAGCCGCAATAGTTACCGAATGCGAAGCTATCACAGGATGGATCTTGGTCTCACCTGGTACAAAGACAAAAAATGGGGTGAAAGCTCATGGTCTTTGGGGGTATATAACCTTTATAACAGGAGAAATCCATTTTTTATGGACATATCCAGTGATTCTCAAGGGAACCAAAAGTTTGTTCAGTATAGCTTATTCCCGGCAATTCCTTATGTGAAATACGGTTTCAAATTTTAATAGTATGAAGGATTTTAAATATAAAATTGGCCTGGTAAGGAATTTTGGTTTGGTGACCTTGTTAATATTCATTTTGATACGATGCGAAGTTGTAGTTGATGTACCTATGCCGGACTTTCAAACATCTTTGGTGGTGAATAGCCTGTACAATTCCGACTCCTCAATATGGGTTAGCTTATCCTCAAACAAATATGTTTTAGATAATAGATATGATTTTCCAATTGTAAAGGGTGCTACTGTCAGGCTCTATGAAGAAGGCTCACTTGTAGCTGAATTATTGGAATATAATGATATTGGATATTACGGCGCGGAATATATTCCTCAACCGGGACTTGAATATAAAATTACTGTAGAGAAGTCGGGTTTCGAATCTGCTTCTGCTATGAGCAGAATTCCCGCCAAACTGGCAAACTTCAAAGTTGAAGGTATTTCAAAAGATCCTAATGTTGATTACAACGAAAACGTCCTGACTTATTCTATCACTGACGAACTGGGAAAGGATTTTTACGAAGCAAATCTTTTTACTTGGAGGAAGTTTTATAGGCAGGGATATGATGAAGAAAAAGATAGTGCTTATGCAATTTATCAGGGAGAGATATTGCAACCAATATCATTTGTTGAGGAAGCTCCTGATTTAAATGGGTTTGAAGAATATTCATCAGTTACCGTATTTTCTGATGAGCTGTTCAACGGCAAGACAAAGGAGTTTAAGATTAAATTCAGTAATTATTGGAACTATGATTATTACACTGGAGAAACTAATGACACAATCAGATATGTCTTTCAGGTACGGCACCTATCAGAGGAATATTACCAATATGTATTGACTTCACAGCTTCAATTCAATGTAGATGGAGACCCGTTTGCAGAAGCAGTTCAAGTTTATAACAATATTGAAAATGGATTTGGCATATTCGCTGGTTACAATACCGCGTCTTTTGAATTTGAGATAATCAATGAATCAAATTGATTTTGGACTAATCCGCAATGCTTAGGTTTCAAATTATCAAAAATTGACAATATCAAGACTTCTATTTCACCCTCTCAGGGTTTGTTGATTGTAAACTTTGCCAGTTATAATCATTACATCCCTTCGGGATTTAATTCAGATTTATTCAAAATGATTTTTGGAGGCAGAAATCCCAAAGGGATGACATTATTGCCTTATTCTAGTGACGTTTACCAACATAGATTCATTTCAGTTCTGAAACGATTTCTCTCAGCTTCAAAGTCAAATCCTCAATCCCTTCAATCTCTTTCCCATATTCAAAAGTTACTTTTTTTGTTCTGCTACCGATGGTCATTTCGATCCACTCAGCACCACCATCTGCACAGTCCGGACAGCCAATGACAGGATCAAGTGTGAGGAATTTTTCCTGATCTACCAGACTGAGGATATCCAAATATTTTTTTTGAGTATAAATCATTGTTTTGGTCTCAGGACTCACACTATTATCATGTCCATAATTCACATAATAAAGTCGATCTGAGCTGACCTCCAGATCTGTAAGGCAATAGCCAACACAAAATCCGAACGATGTTCCATATTTGATTGAGGGCACTTCTTCATCAGATAATACATCCGCGTCTTCGCAGGAAAACAAAAACAGAGAGGAGATTAGGAGTATAGCGTATTTCATCTTTTTGACCATTTTGGGTTACATGACACAGTAACCATTCTTTTGGTTTGAAAACATACAACTATCGTGCTGATTTTAAAATTTTAGTCGGGAAACCAAATATTTAAATCTTAAAAAATGCAAAATGGCCGCAAGAGTAAGGCCAACAAGCAAGCCATACCAAATTCCAAAAACACCAAAATCGAAAATAAACCCGAGTACATATCCCAGTGGTATGGCTATGAGCCAATAAGCAACGAAAGTAACTACAGTGGGAATTTTGACATCCGTCAAACCTCTGAGTATTCCCAATCCAACAGCCTGCATGCCATCGGAGATTTGAAAAGCTGCTGCCACGATGAGCAGACCTGTGGCTAGATTTTCAACAGTGGCATTATTAATATAAAGTGAAACCAGCTCATATCTGAAAATAATAAAGAAACCACCACATAAAGCCATGAATCCAATCACTGTAGCCATGATCGAATACCCGGCTATTTTCAAATCGTGCAGATTATTCAGCCCCATCTGATTTCCGATGCGGATGGTGCCAGCTGCGCCAAGACCGGAAGCAGCCATGTAAGAAACAGCCACCAGATTGATTGCTATTTGGTGAGAAGCCTGAGCCTCTGCACTGATCCATCCAGCCATGATTGCGGCCACAGCAAATGCGCCTATTTCAAAAAGATATTGCATGCCTGACGGCACTCCGATTCGGAGCATATTTTTCATCACCGACCATTCAAAATCCCAACTAAAGCCAGTGAGTAGCGGTCTGGTTCTGACATACATCAATGCAGCCATTATTATTCGAGCAATCAAAGTAGCATAACCTGCACCCAGAAGTCCATAGGCGGGGATCCCAAAAGCACCATAAATCAAAACATAATTCAAAGCCACGTTGAGCAGGTTGGCAATCACTGAGACCATCATCGGGCTAAATGTGTCGGATAAACCTTCGGAAAACTGCCTGTAGGTTTGAAAATGCATCAATGGAATCAAAGAAATGCACATAACAATAAGATAAGGCCTTGCTTCACGAGCTACTTCGGCTTCCTGACCAAAATACCCGAGAAAAGGTGAAATTATCAGGCCAATCCCGACAAGAATTATGGCCAAAACCATATTCAGACCTAATCCATTTTGAAAAAACTTGATGAGTCGATTCTGATCTTTAGCATCTGTGGCAGCTACGAGTGGCGTCATGGCGTAGCTCACACCAATCCCAAAGACCATCAAAATATGATAAAAAGTGCCACCAAATGTTGCCGCTGCGAGTGGAATTACACCTGTTTTTCCTACCATCATCGTATCGGCAACCGAAACAAGGATATGTCCGATCTGCCCGATGACTATTGGAAAAGCCAGCCTGAAATTCCTCCGAAAATGCTCTTTGATTGATAGGTTAGTCACTATGGGGTGGTTTGAATGGAATGTATTAGAGTTTCATCATTCTGCCTAATTTCAGAATAGCCACCATACTCAGACTGTCCGTGATTTTTCCATCCAAGACCATCTGATGCGCCTCGCTAAATGGGAGCTTCCATATTTTCAGATCTTCAGTTTCTTCAAATGCTGTTTCGCCCTGGGTCAAGTCTTCAGCAAGGAAGGCATAACCTGTTTCATCTGTGACTGAATTTGAGGTGTGCATTTTTAAAAATTCGCGCCATTTTTTGGCACTCAAGCCTGTTTCCTCCTTAAGTTCTCGCTTCGCAGAATCCAGGCGGTCAATATTTAAATCTCCTCCACCCATGGGGATTTCCCACGAATATTCATTCAAAGCATAGCGCCATTGACCCACCAGCCAGGTGTTATGAACTTCGTCCAGAGGAATGATGCCAATAGCAAAGCTTTTAAAATGGACTTTTCCATATTGACTGAGTCCACCACCGGGGTTGATTACATAATCTTCATCTAGTCTGATCCATGGATTTTCATAGATCAATGTGCTTTTTTGCTTGATCCACGGGTTTTTCTCACTCATTCCTGTTTTCTTTTTTGGATTTGATAAACCTCAAAACCATCATAACAACAACCAACCCAAGAATAATGGCTGGAGCAATGCTGTGAAATTCCTCCAATGACTGGCTCTCTTCTCCATCATAAATGAGGTAATACATGGCCATACCAATTCCCAGATAAACAAGATAGCGCGTTGGTTTTTTCATTTTTTTCTAATCCTAATCATTACAAATATCACAATCAAGGCAAGTAGGCCTAAACTGAAAATCAATCCAAAGAGTGCAACTGCTTGTCCTGAAAAATTATCAGAAAGCAATTCGAGCAGATGTGGAATCAGGAAAATGATCGCCAAAACGCCCATCATAAATACAAACCGCTGCAGGAATTTCAAGACTTCATTGGATTTAATTTTTAAAGTGGAACTCCCATAACCATTTGAAAAACTGATAGCGTATTTCAAATTTCATGATCATTTCATCGGGGTAAAGATAACCATTAACTTTGCGCGCTGAAATTAAAGCTTACCATGACATTAGAGCAGGAAATCAACAAGCGCAGGACCTTTGGAATCATTGCCCACCCGGATGCTGGAAAAACCACTTTGACGGAAAAATTGCTGCTCTTCGGGGGTGCAATCCAAACCGCTGGAGCGGTAAAATCCAACAAAATAGACGTAGGTACACGATCCGACTGGATGGAGATAGAGAAACAAAGAGGAATCTCTGTGGCTACTTCTGTGATGGGATTTGAATACAAAGACCTTAAAATCAATATCCTTGATACGCCTGGTCACGAAGATTTTGCGGAAGATACCTATCGCACACTTACTGCCGTGGATAGTGTGATCATGGTCATAGACTGTGTGAAAGGGGTGGAGCGCCAGACAGAAAAGCTGATGGAAGTCTGCCGAATGAGAAACACGCCGGTGATTTGTTTCATCAACAAGCTGGATAGGGAAGGCCGAGATGCTTTTGAATTGCTGGATGAAATAGAAGAAAAACTTGGTATCAAGGTGCGCCCGATGAGCTGGCCTATTGGCATGGGTAAATCACTCCGTGGGGTTTTTAATATTTATGAAAATAACCTGAATCTCTACGAACCAAACAAAGCCAAAAAAGTAACGGATGTGGTTGCGATCAAGGGTGTGGATGATCCAGAATTGGAAAAGCATTTGCCTGCATCCATGGTCAAGACTTTGAGAGAAGAAATAGAATTGGTCAATGGAGTATATGATCCATTGGACATTGAAAAATATAAAGCAGGAGAAGTAGCCCCAGTTTTTTTCGGAAGTGCCGTCAATAATTTTGGTATCAGGGAGCTACTTGATTGCTTCATTGATTTGGCACCTTCGCCAAAGCCAAGAGAAACAGAGGACAGAAAGATAGATCCAACCGAAAAAAAATTCACCGGATTTATATTTAAGATTCACGCCAACATGGACCCGAAGCACCGAAACAGGATTGCTTTTGCTCGGGTGTGTTCTGGTACGTTTCTGCGAGGAAGCAACTATTATCACGTACGTCATGATAAGAATTTCAGATTTTCAAATGCTACAGCTTTCATGGCTCAGCAAAAAGAAACCATCGATGAGGCATTTCCAGGAGATATTGTTGGGCTTTATGACACAGGAAACCTAAAGATTGGCGATACGCTCACAGAAGGTGAAAAAGGTCAGTACAAAGGAATACCAAGCTTTTCACCGGAGCTTTTCAAAGAAGTGACTAATCTGGATGCTATGAAAGCTAAGCAATTAGAGAAAGGTTTGTCTCAGCTTATGGATGAGGGTGTGGCCCAGCTTTTTTCTTATGAAATGGGTAGTAGAAAAGTTGTGGGTACGGTCGGGGCACTTCAGTTTGAAGTATTGCAGCATAGACTTTTGCATGAGTACAATGCGAAAGTCCGTTTTGATTCTGTGAACATATACAAAGCCTGCTGGATTAGTAGCAGCGATCAGGTAAAATTGGATGCTTTTGTCAAAGATAAATTCCGTCACATAGCCAAAGACAAGGAAGGTAAATTGGTATTCATGGCGGAGAGTAAGGCCTGGTTACAAATGGTTCAGGATAATTTCCCAGAGATTAATTTCCATTTTATCAGCGAATTTTAACTGCTTGTTTTCCGTTTCCAGTTTTGAATGATGGATTTGATGTAGAAAGCATGGTTCATCATTCAATCATCCAATTCAATCACCTAGCTTTGTAGCGCAATGAAAGACCCAAAAGTATTATTTGAAGACAACCATCTGCTTATTATCAATAAGCCCACGGGATGGTTGGTGCAGGCTGACAAAACTGGCGATACCACGCTTACAGATTGGGCTCGAGATTATATCAAAAACAAATTCAACAAACCCGGTGATGCCTTTTTGCATCCTACACATAGGCTGGATAGGCCGGTGAGTGGTGTCATCGTTTTTGCGCGTACTTCCAAAGCTTTGGAGCGAATGAATAAGCTTTTCCGCGAAGATGAAGTGGAGAAAACGTATCTCGCCATAGTTAAGGATAAGCCGCGTGAAATGGAGGAAACCCTGATCCATCATATCGAAAAAGATTCCATAAAAAATACGGTGAGGGCTTTTACCCGTCCGAATAAAAACACGAAACAAGCCGAGCTCACTTATGATGTATTGGCCATCGGCGACAGTCATTCTTTGGTGAGAGTGCGACCAAAAACAGGCCGTCCGCATCAGATCCGCGTGCAACTTGCCAAAATAGAATGCCCGATCAAAGGAGATTTGAGGTATGGCTACCCTAAGGCCAATCCGGATAAAAGTCTCAATTTGCATTCCTTTCAGATTGCGTTTATTCACCCAGTCAAAAAGGAATTGATGAAGATTACCTGCAAGCCTGATTGGCCAGATTACAAAAGCTTCATCAATGAGCTGGATAAATAAACTACAAATCAAATGGGATTTGAAAAACACTACTCAGGTGGTAGTGGTGCTTGTTGTGTTTGCCTGCACAGGCTTCACGGTCATGTTTCTCAAAGATCCAATTGTTAGTTTTTTCACCAATGATGGTGAACCAAGTGTTTGGTTTTCGGTTATTTATTATCTGCTAATCCTTCCCATTTACAATGTCATTTTATTGTTTTACGGGTTGATATTCGGTCAATTTAAGTTCTTCTGGAATTTTGAAAAACGAATGTTCAGCAGATTTAAACGACGCAAAAACGATGCTCAGCAGAGATGAAGCCATTCAGAAAATCAACGCCTATGCTGCGGGTAACAAACCTTTTGTGTTTTTTACTGATTTTTTGGGTACCAAAGTATGGCTCAAGTCAATAGCAGACATTGATCATTCGGAATTGCGATTTCAATTTTCTGGGCAATCCATTCAGAATGCCCAATCAAAACAAGAATCAACTCCCTCTTTTCGGTTTCAAAAGCAGCCGCTGGCATTTAGTGATTTTGATCAGAGCTTCACACAAGTTGTGAAAGAAATCAACTTTGGCAATTCGTTTTTGGTCAATCTCACCTTTCGAACTCCCATCGAAACAAATCTATCCTTGGATCAGATTTTTGACATCAGCAAGGCCAAATATAAGTTGAGATACCAGGATCAGTTTGTGGTTTTCTCGCCTGAGACATTCGTCAAAATGAAAGAGGGTTACATCTATTCCTATCCCATGAAAGGAACCATTGATGCCACTTTGCCAAATGCGGAAAGCCAGCTCCTAAGCGACCCAAAAGAACTCGCCGAGCATGTGACAATCACAGATTTGATTAGGAATGATCTGAGTCAGATTGCTAATGAAGTGCAGGTGACCAAATTTCGATTTGTCTCGGAAGTGAAGACACATGAGAAAACATTGCTTCAGGTGAGCACGGAAGTAAGGGGTAAGTTGCCCGAAAACTATCGTGAAAATCTGGGCACTTTGCTCTTTCAGCTGCTGCCCGCAGGTTCCATCACTGGCGCGCCAAAGCCAAAAACAGTCGAAATCATACAGCGGCTAGAAAATTATCAAAGAGAATTTTATACTGGCATTTGTGGGTATTTTGATGGTGAAAATCTCGATACAGGCGTGATGATCCGGTTCATAGAGAAAACTGAAAACCAACTATATTACAAAAGCGGAGGAGGAATCACCTCGTTTTCCAATGCGCAAAAGGAATATCAAGAGCTTATAGACAAGATATATGTCCCGGTTTATTGAAAGTGTTTGTTTTGAAAAAGGTGCGTATCATTTGCTGGACTTGCATCAGCAGCGGATAGACAAGACTTTTCGGAAATACTATCCGCTCACCATTCCATTCAACCTCGAGTCGCATCTGCCAAAACTGGATTTTGAAGATAAATACAAGGTGCGGGTGTTGTATAACAATGAATCGATCGATGTTGAATTTGCCGAATATCATCGGCATAAGATCCAGTCATTGAAGCTCGTGGAAACCTCGGGAATGAATTATGCCTTCAAGCATGAGGCCAGAGGTATGATAGAAAAACTGTATGCCCGCCGTGGAGCTGCCGACGATATCATCATCATCAATGATGGAAAAGTCACTGACAGTTCTTACGCCAATCTGGTCTTTTGGGATGGCAACAAATGGTACACGCCAAAAAATTATTTACTCAATGGAGTGAAGCGCCAGCTCTATTTGAAACATGGTTTGATTATAGAAAAAAACATCCATCTGGACAACCTTCAGGATTTTGAAAAGGTGAGTTTGATCAATGCCATGCTGGATTTGAGTGATGTAGAAATAAACTTGGAGAACATTCTGATCTAGATCGGATAGTTTAGAATGAGGAAAAATCCCAGAGAGATTCCTGCCAAAAGGATTACACCTAAAATTAATTTTTTGACTAACAAGCTTTGATTATCCTCACGGTAGCGCTCCTGGATGGCCTTTATAAGGGCTGGGTCTGACTTTCGGTATTGATAGATTTTTCTTCGTGACTTGTAAGTGGCAGATTTCAGTTTTTCGAAAAGGCCTTTTCGGGAAAGCTTAGCTAAGTTTTCCTCATTTATTTTGGCCATGTCACGGGCTATTCCCCAGGTTCCCATGGACTATTTCACGTAAAATATATAGTGAAAGTTCCGGATCATTTAATTTGCGGATTCAGCTTTTCGAAAGTAAATATCCAGGTGGGATACCATACAAAAGGACAATCAGGATCTTCAATGGGATTACAGTCCTCTGGGAATAGGAAATATGGATCAAAAGTCAATCTCAATTCATTGTCAAGTAAATCAATGTCGATCTCCAGTTGATCGTTTCTCACAAATTGGAAACCATACAAAGATTGTTTCAATACCCAGGTTGAAGTTGCAGGCCACAGGATTTCTGCTGTCTCATTGGTACCATTATATAATTCCAAATCGCTCGTATTTATATTAAATATTCCAGAGGAATCATCTTCAAATTCGATTGATAGCTGAAATCCATCCCATTCTGTTCGCTCAGCACCATCAATGGTCACCTTAGTTTTTAACCAAACGCCTGATATGGAATCAGCGAATGTTAAAGTCTTTTCGGGATTTTCAATATTCTCCTTTTCACAACTTGAGAGTATTGTGAGAAATAGTAGGAGTAAGATGAATGGAAAATTAGAGGTATTCATTTTGCTATTTATTCATTTGTGCGGCTTAGTAAAAATCGCCAAATTCCTATATACGCAAATGTTTTTGGACAAGTATCTGCATTAGGCTTGCATTGAGGCCAACCGGATATATCAAAATTGAGCCCAAGCATTGCTTGGTCTTGATCGAAGGCTATATTTATAAGTGCTTGATTATCTCTGATAAAATGGTCAAACTGCTCATTAAGCTTCCATGTTGAATTTGGGATCCATATTTCATTGATTTTGGGATAATCATCCGCAGGAGCATATTCCTCTTGGTTGAAATAATATTTCACTGAATCGTAATGCGGAATACCCGATGCGATGAAATTACCTGAATTGTCACCCAGATGATTTATTTCAAGTTCAAAATCATTCCATTCGGGCATTAATTCTCCCTCGAAGGTTACAGAAGTCACTTGCCATTTGCCCTCAAGCATTTCTACTAGCTTGGGTTCAATCAGTTCTTCATCTGAATCTTTTTTTTCCGTGCAGGCCAATAGTAATAACATGTGAAAGGCTAAAATCGAAATGATGATTGTACATAATGACTGTCGCATTTCTAAATTTAACCAACAACCATAAAAAAAAGCTGCCCGAGAGCAGCTTTTTAATTTCTATATATTTCCCTTTAAAGGAAGTTATTAAACTATTAAGAATCTTTTTTCTTCGTGCCGCCTTTTTTGCCTGCACCAGCTATTGATTCTCTCATGTCAGTATCAGCCTGAATATTCTGGAATTTGTAATAATCCATTACACCAAGATTTCCTGTTCTGAAAGCTTCAGCAATTGCTTTTGGAATCTCAGCTTCCGCAAGGATTACTTTCGCACGTGCTTCCTGAGCTTTGGCTACCATTTCTTGCTCTTCAGCTACGGCCATGGCTCTTCTTTCTTCAGCTTTAGCTTCAGCTACTTTCAAATCGGCAGAAGCCTGATCTGTTTGAAGTTTGGCGCCAATGTTTGCTCCTACATCAACATCTGCAATATCAATAGATAGGATTTCAAAAGCAGTACCCGCATCTAAACCTCTTTGAAGCACCAATTTTGAAATTTTATCAGGATTTTCAAGCACATCTTTGTGCGATTTGGCTGAACCAATAGAAGTTACAATACCTTCACCAACTCTGGCAAGAATGGTGTCTTCACCGGCACCACCTACCAATTGCTGGATATTGGCACGAACAGTCACGCGGGCTTTAGCCACAAGCTGAATCCCATCAGCCGCAACTGCTGCTACAGACGGAGTGTTGATCACCTTAGGGTTTACTGAAATCTGCACCGCTTCAAACACATCACGTCCTGCCAAATCAATAGCAGTAGCCTGGCGAAAAGTAAGATTGATATTTGCCTTATCTGCAGAAATCAAAGCTTTAATCACCTGAGGCACATTACCTCCAGCCAAATAATGCGTTTCCAAATCTGAAGTTTTAAGCTTTCGCTTTTGACCTGTGGTCACATCTTCTGCGATTGATAGACCAGCTTTTGTTGCTGTGATCAATGAGTTTACAATAATTGATGGCGGCACCTTTCGGATTCTCATAAACATCAATTCGAAAAGTCCAACGCGAACTCCCGAAAACTGAGCAGTAATCCAGAGATTGACCGGGATGAAATAAAGAAGGATAAATAGAAAGATTATCCCACCAAAGAGGATAACCAATACAGGTAACATGTCCATTGAATTTTTTAGTTTATTGGTTCTACGAAAATTTTATTTGAATCTATTTTGCTGATTTTCACTTTAGTCTGTTCTGGAATATAGCGTCCACTTGATGTCACAGCCAATTCCTGATCATTGAATGAAGCTTTTCCTACTGGCTTTGCTGCAGATACCATCACACCCTCATCACCAAGGTTTACTTCTATCTTAAATTCATCATTGATTCTTCCATTGTTCTCACCCTTGAGGGAAAATCTGGACCAGGCCTCTGTTTTAAAACTATAAAACACCAGTCCAAAACCTACCACAGCTGAAGAAATCAAAATGATTGTACCTGCAGTGCTTCCGAAATAGTCGTAAGAAATGTAAACACCATACCCCGCGATCAAAAATCCCAACACACCAACTACAGTAGTGCCGGGAATAAAGATCGTCTCAACTACTATGAGTATAATCCCGAATACGATTAGGCCGATAACAACAATCCACTCCATCAATATGCTTTTGCAAAAAGAACCCTTTGTTTAGAAGGTTTTCCGGAATAAATGCACTTGCCTTCTTCCGGGGATGAATTTAACGGAATACAACGAATAGTGGCTTTGGTTTCAGCTTTAATTTTTTCCTCGGTTTCTGTAGTGCCATCCCAATGTGCATAAATGAATCCCGGATTTTTCTCCAGAATTTCCTTAAACTCATCATAGGTATCAACAGAATGCGTATTCTCCTTTTTGAAGCTTGCGGCTTTTTCAAGGATATTTTTTTGCATATCGTCCAAAAGAGTCACTGTGTGGCTAACAATATTCTCTTTGTTAATCACTTGTTTCTCTTTGGTGTCGCGTCTGGCAATTTCCACAGTGCCATTTTCCAAATCTCTTGGGCCGATGGCAATTCTCACAGGAACGCCTTTCAGCTCATATTCGGCAAATTTCCAGCCTGGCTTATGCGTATCTCTCTTATCGAACTGTACACTGATGTTTTTGTCTCTGAGCTCCCGGGTAATGTTATCCGCCAACTCGCCAATTTTTGCCAGCTCTTCATCCGTCTTAAATATTGGAACAATCACCACTTGAATCGGCGCAAGTTTAGGAGGAAGCACAAGTCCTTCATCATCAGAATGCGCCATGATCAATGCACCCATCAATCGTGTACTTACACCCCAAGAAGTTCCCCAGACATATTCCATTCCACCTTCTTTTGTAGCGTATTTCACGTCAAAAGCTTTCGCGAAATTTTGTCCCAGAAAATGAGAAGTTCCCGCTTGAAGTGCACGACCATCCTGCATCATGGCTTCTATGCAATAAGTGTCTACAGCACCTGCAAATCGCTCGTTCTCTGTTTTTACACCTTTGGTGACAGGCAAAGCCATATAGTTTTCAGCAAATTCAGCATAAACTCCAAGCATTTGCATGGTTTCTGCTACCGCTTCATTTTGTGTGGCATGGGCGGTGTGGCCTTCTTGCCAAAGAAACTCTGCCGTTCTCAGGAAAAGTCTGGTTCTCATTTCCCAACGTACTACGTTGGCCCATTGATTGATCAGCAAAGGAAGGTCCCTATAAGACTGTATCCAGTTTTTGTATGCATCCCAAATCACTGTTTCTGAGGTTGGTCTTACGATAAGTTCTTCCTCAAGTTTTGCATCAGGATCTACAATCACACCTCCATTTACTTCATCATTTTTTAGTCTGTAGTGAGTCACTACAGCACATTCCTTCGCAAATCCTTCCACATGGCTAGCTTCCTTGCTAAAAAATGATTTTGGAATGAAAAGAGGGAAGTACGCATTTGAGTGACCTGTCTCTTTAAACATTTTATCAAGGGTCGCCTGCATTTTTTCCCAGATGGCATAACCGTACGGTTTTATGACCATACAGCCTCTAACGGGCGAATTTTCAGCTAATCCTGCGCGCTTGACCAGCTCGTTGTACCATGATGAATAATCTTCTGACCTGCTTGGGAGTCCCTTGCTCATAATGCGACGTATATTTTGGTATAGTAATTGCTTATTTTCTAATACTTAAAAAACTGGAGGCAAATATAACTTTACAATGTCGAATCTTTTGAACCAGTCTGATGTATTATATAAAAAGTAGGATGTCATGGAAGCTCTAAAAAAAATGTTTAAATGCTCGTTACTGATAGCTTTATCAGTGTTTGCAGCTGGTGCCTTTGCGCAGGAATATGATGATATGTATTTCAATTCCAATGATAGGAAGAAAGTAAAGAGGGTAGAGGAAGAAAAAAAGGACGAGGCTACTTCAACCTATGAATCTTATACTAATAATACTTACACTGATGATTATTCGGCATATGAAGTAAATCCGGAATATATCGCCAGATACAAATCTGGTAGTAATCCAGAATCTTATGCTTCTGGTGCTAATACTTCGGATTATGCTCAGAACGACAATTCAAATTACACACCAAATTCAGCATCCAATATTTCGTATTCCTATTATCCAGAGGATTACACAGTAGAGCAAGATCCAAACGGAACAACCATCATCAATAATTATTATCAAAATAATCCTAACAATAACCAAAACTGGAATAACGGATGGAATAATGGCTGGGGTTGGAATAACGGATGGAATAATGGTTGGGGCTGGAATACTTGGAATGATCCATTTTGGGGCTGGAATTCGGGTTTTTCAGTTGGTTTTGGTTGGGGCTGGGGTAATCCATATTGTGGTTGGAACAATTGGGGCTTTGGCGGCTGGAACAATCCGTATTACGGAGGGTTTTACGGCTTTGGCTGGAACAGATATAACTATGCTTACACTAATGGATTCTATAGCGGCTTATATTATGGTGGCAATGGTGGATATTATGGGGAGAATTCAAATAGGAGAAATGTTGTCAGAGGTAGCAGATATAACCGCGGAGGAAATACCATAGCAAGAGCGAGCTCAGGCACTCCAACGTCACGTGGTTCGGTTGCTAATAATTCAAGTGAAAACAGAACAAGTGCCAACGGCAGAACTGTTGCATCCAGAGATTATACTTCCACTCAAAACGAATATTATAATAGATCAAGAACTTCTGTTTCGTCTGGATCAAGTAGAAATGTGGCTAGTGTTCCTAGAACAAGAGAAAGCTATACATCAAGAGGGAATTCAACTGATAATGGTTCTTTAAGAACAAATTCAAGTTCAAATAACTCTTCAGGAAACACAAGCAGATATAGCAGCACTGCAACTCGTGTTGATAGCAGATCAACTAATTCAAGTTACAACTCAAGAAATAGTTCTGGATCATCATCTGGTACTTATTCTCGAGGAACAACCGATAGAAATTCATCTTCTGGTAATGCTCCGACTTACAGAGGAAGCTCTTCAAGTTCAAGCAGATCTTCATCGGGAAGTAGTTCAAGATCTTATAGTGGCAGCAGTTCTTCAGGAAGTAGCAGATCATCTACTTACACACCTTCCAGATCATCGGGATCTTCAAGTGGCGGATCTAGAAGTAGTTCTGGAGGAAGCTATTCTGGAGGAAGTAGAAGTTCGGGTAGTAGTTCGTCTGGTGGAAGCAGAAGCTCTGGTGGCAGCTCATCAGGAAGCAGAAGTTCATCTGGCGGTAGCCGAGGAGGTAGATAATTAATAACCTGATTTTAAAGCAGAAAATTATGAAAACGAGATATTATATAGCATTAGCAGGCCTCTTGTTTGCCTTTGTAGGAACAGCACAGCCTTTGGGATATTACAATGACGCGCTATTATTTAGCCAAACAAATGCATTTGGTTCGACAGCCCGAATTCAGGGTATTGGAGGTGCACAAGTAGCATTAGGTGGAGATTTGAGTTCAGCAGGATTGAATCCTGCAGGTTTGGGTTTTTACAATAAGAGTGTTTTTTCCTTTACTCCAAGTGTGGTTTTTCACGATACAGAAGGAATATATAGTGGTCAAAGAGTAGCCTCTTATCAACCAAATATCAATCTCCCAAATATGGGGATTGTACTTAATCACACAATCGGAGATATTCCTGATAGTAAATTCAAAGGAGGATCATTTGCCATTTCTGTGACCCGAATCAACGATTTCAATCAGAAATTTGCGTATCAGGGATACAGCCCAAATGCTTCTATTGTGGATGCTTTCATCAACAATTCAGGGACCACAGCAATCGACAATTTACCTGAATTGGAATATGGAGCTTATTCAAATTATCTGATTGATCCAGTGAGAAATGAACAAGGCAATATTATTGGGTATGAAACTTTCGCAGGACTTGAGCCATTGCAAGCCGAAAGAGTGATCACCAGCGGCGGTCAAAACCAGATGAACTTTTCATGGGGAGGAAACTATAATGATCAGGTTTATTTTGGAGCCGGACTTGGCGTGCAGACATTAAACTATGAGCGCAAGAGATTCTACTCAGAAAGTGATTTTATCAGCGATAATAATTTACTGAATTCACTTGCGGTTAATGATGAATTGAGCATCAATGGAACAGGGTTGAATGGAACTTTCGGAATGATAGTCCGACCAGCAAATTTTATGACTTTGGGGATCTCCTATACCACACCGACCTATTTTTCCTTGAGAGATGAAACTGGTTTGAGTGTAACCTCTGATTGGAACAATTTTCAGTATGATGATGAAACATTAATAACTTCTGAATCTTACGTAAGTGATATTACTGTGAGTAATTACAATCTGAGGACACCATCAAGGTTGAATCTTGGTGCGGCGGTCTTCTTAGGCAAAAGAGGGTTCATAACTGGTGATGTAGAGTTTGTGGATCATGGCTCGGCCATCTTACAATCTAATACTGCAGCATTTGATATGAATGGAGATAATCAGGAGATATTGAATCAATTTTCATCAGTTATCAACTATCGTTTAGGTGCTGAAATAAGATTGGAAGAATTTAGATTTCGAGGAGGATACAATTATATGGCTGATCCATATCGAAATGGAGATTATGACAGATCAAGAAACAATTTGACTTTTGGAATGGGGTTCCGTCATAAAGATTACTTTGTTGATTTGGCAGTAGTGAAAACTTATTTCAATCAGTATTATTCTCCTTATGAAATGCCAGACGTAGCAGATCAGCCAGTTATTGAAGTGACTAATGATAATACTTCAATCTCTGCTACCTTCGGATTCAATTTTTAAAAAAAACTCGGGAAATAAATAAGACCTCATTCAAAGATTTTGGATGAGGTCTTTTAGTTTTTTAGCATCACGATCAGCCATTGTGATGTCAGCTTGCTCATAAAATTGACTTCTTGTTTTCAAGAGTTCATCAATTCGATTTGCTACATCACCTTGCATCAATGGGCGATGAGATTTTTTTGAGATTCTTTCTATTAATGTAGCGCGATCTTGAGTAAGATAGACTGTGATTCCTGTTTCATTCATTATCTGAATGCCATTGTGAAAGCATGGTGTTCCACCTCCTGATGCCAGAATAAATTTTTCCATCGCGGAGATACTCAATAATAAATTTGATTCAATCTGTCGAAAATTGACTTCACCACTCGTTTCGAAAATTTCAGTGATTTTTCTTGATTCCTGATCTTCTATTAAAGCGTCTAAATCATAAAATGGCAGACCCGTTTCTGCAGCCAATACTTTCCCGAAATGGGATTTTCCGGTACCAGGAAGACCAATTAAGTAGATCCTATTTTTTGATTTCAACGTAGCAAGTCATTTATTTCTTCAACTTCTGGCACATCATTGTGATGCCATTTGCCTCTTACAATTCCATCTTGAAGGAGCATGATTCCAGGGTTTGAACGAACCATGGTTTTCAATACGGTGGCGTCAGCGTAGTAATAAGGAATGGCTAGTTGATGTTGATGTCTAAACGGTTCGAATATGCTGTAACCAGAAGAAGTCAAGATCCAAGGTTCCGCATTTTGTAGATTTTTCGCCAGTACACTTATTTCGGAAAGGTGTGAAGTGTTTGCTTTTTCCGCACTGTAGATGATGATCAAGAGTTTGTTTCCCGACATCATTTCTTCCGTGAAATCATCTTCATCAGTCCAGACGCTCAGATCCGTTATTTTTGCTTCCGCTTCAGGATTGACCACATCCATTGATTTGAATTCGTAATCACTGTCAGAAGGATAACTATCAAAAACGTACTTCTTTCCGTCTTTTTCCATGACATATTCATAGCGCAGTTCTTCAGAAGGCTCCATTAGCGTAGGCAGATGATTCCCAATCGCGTACGCTCTGAAATCCACAACAGGCAAATGACGGATGGTGTAGATCGAAAACAAGACAAAAAACACGGTCGCA
This sequence comes from uncultured Marinoscillum sp., assembly GCA_964353015.1. Classification (GTDB taxonomy): domain Bacteria; phylum Bacteroidota; class Bacteroidia; order Cytophagales; family Cyclobacteriaceae; genus JAMZMI01. The sequence continues at coordinate 40,670 of CAYGUA010000010.1, forward strand.
CCGATAACTTTCATCCACTGAAACCAGATGGCAAACATGGATTTGTATCTGTCTTTGTTTATAAAAATCACAATGATCAGAACCAGCAAAATGATGTCTTTGGTAAATGATTCCCATGGCGTGAGTTTGATTGCATCACCGAAGCAGCCACAGTCTGTAACCTTGTTGAAATATGCGGAATAGAACGTGAGAAATGTGAAAAACACAATCAGTCCCAAAAGTGCCCAGGCTGTGAATCTCATTTTGAAACCTACGATGAGCGCAACTCCTAATACAATTTCCAGCACACTTAAAACAACGGAGAGAAATAAGGCTGCCGGAACAAACAATTCAAAAAATGGCGCAAAATCATATGCAAAAACATCAAAATACTCTTCCAGCTTGATAGCTGTGCCAACTGGATCATTGACCTTGATCAGACCAGAAAAAATAAAAAGTGCACCTACCAGATATCTGGCAGCTTCGTAAATAAATCTCATTTGCTTTCTTTGATTTTTATCAAACAAAATACAGAGTAGTTGATGATGTCCTGATAGTTGGCATCTACTCCTTCGGAAATAATTGTTTTACCGGCATTATCTTCTATTTGTTTCACTCTGAAGAGCTTCATAAGAATAATATCCGTCATTGAGCTAATTCGCATGTCACGCCAGGCTTCACCATAATCGTGATTTTTATTTGAGAGCAAGTCCAATGTTTTTTGTGATGCTTCATCATACATAGGCCCTACTACTTCATAACCAAGTTCCATCGGATCATTGTCTTTCAATTGCATCTGAACCAGTGCGATCAGGCAGTAATTGATGATGCCGTAAAATTCTGAATCGATATTCTCTTCAATCTTTTGAACTCCTTTTTCTTGTATCGATCGAATCCTTTGAGCTTTGATGAAAATCTGGTCAGTGATCGAAGGCAATCGGAGTACACGCCAGGCCGTACCATAGTCTTGAGTCTTTTTCTTGAAAATATCCTTGCACTGCCCGACAATTTCCTGGTATTGTTTGATTGTTTCGTCCTTCAATTTGTGAAATGATTTATATTGAATCAGATTATTTAAAGACAAATCTAACACAATTGAATATTCAAAAAACCATCAACATCAAAGGATCGCTGCTAGACCTATCTATCCCCAAAATTATGGGCATCATTAACGTGACTCCAGATTCTTTTTTTGCAGGTAGTCGCAAAGTCGAATTGGATCAAATACTGAGACAGGCGGACCAGATGTTGGCCGAAGGAGCCACTTTCATTGATATTGGTGGTTATTCATCCAGACCAGGGGCGACTGATATTTCAGTGCAGGAGGAGATTATTCGGATCAAAGAGCCGATTTCGGAAATATCACGTCGATTTCCTGAACTTTATATCTCGATTGATACTTTTAGAAGTGAAGTGGCAAAAGTTGCTTATGAAAATGGAGCTACATTGGTTAATGACATTTCGGCCGGGGATTTGGATCTGAAAATGTGGGAAACTGTAGCTGATCTCAAGGTTCCATACATTGCCATGCATATGCGGGGAAATCCTCAAAATATGATTGAAAAAAATGATTACCGCGATCTAATAAATGAGATATCATTATCGTTGGTGACAAAGGTGAAAAAGATGGAATCAATGGGCGTAAATGATGTGATTATAGATCCGGGTTTTGGTTTCGCAAAAAATATTCAACAGAATTTCCAACTACTTAATGGTTTGGAGCATCTAAAGCATATTGGCAAACCGCTATTGACAGGACTTTCTCGAAAATCAATGATTTACAAATCTCTTAATATCGATCCAGAGGAGGCTTTAAATGGTACAACTGTGTTAAATACAGTAGCTTTGCTCAAAGGTGTTTCCATATTGAGAGTGCATGATGTCAAGCAAGCGATGGAAGCTGTAAAACTTATTAATTTATTAAAAAATTGATCTTAGGATTCAACATAGGGTTTCTTGAAATATCAGGTGTAGATGTGCTGGACATCTTGCTTGTGGCCGTCTTGTTGTATCAGGTTTACAAGCTCATGCGAGGTAGTGTAGCCTTCAAGATATTCTCCGGTTTCCTTATTTTATATTTGGTTTACTTAATGGTGAATGCAGCCAAAATGGAGCTTTTGGGAAGCATTCTTGGCCAGTTTATGGGTGTCGGTGTGCTTGCAGTGATTATTTTGTTTCAGCAGGAGATTAGAAAATTCTTATTGATTTTGGGTCGTACAAGTTTCTTCAATGAAGGAAACATCATGGACAATCTGAAATCGATTTGGAGATCAAACGGAAAATATAATCGTGCAGAAATAACACCATTGATAGAGGCTTGTAAAACTCTGGGAGGATCAAATACGGGTGCCTTGATTGTAATTTCAAAAAATTCTGAATTAAAATTTTATGTGGAGTCCGGAGACCGAATTGAAGCCATTATTTCCAAGAGATTACTGCTAGCTATTTTTAATAAATACAGCCCACTTCATGATGGTGCTGTTATTATTTACAACAATAAAATTGTCGCGGCAAGATGTATTTTGCCGGTGACAGAAAGAGATGTGGCGGCACGTTATGGTTTGCGTCATAGAGCGGCAATTGGTATGTCTGAAACTACAGATACTCTTGTGCTAGTCGTTTCTGAGGAGACGGGGCAGCTATCAGTCATGCGAAATGGCCAGTCTTATAATAACCTCTCCACACAAGAGCTTCGTGATAAAATCAACGAGTACTTGTACGAAGATGATAAGGAGCAAGAAACGGTGACTGAAACAGCATTGAAAAAAGCCAAAGAGGAAGGTCAAGCCGAGGATAAAAAGAAAACAACTGATCTGAAACCCGAGGAAGAAGCGGTTACTAAATAGCCCGTTAGTTTGTTTTTGGTTTCGGTTTAAGAATGGCCTTTGGTTTAATTGATATTGGTTTTTTCACCTCAACTTCAGAATTCACATCTTCCAAAATAAATTCCCTTCTTATTTTATTGATTAAAAATAATTTTTGGGCAGTAAAGCTAGCTGGATGCATTTGCTCAAATTCTGATTGAAAAATTTCAAAAGTTTCGCGATCGGCCTTTTTGAATTTTTCGGGATCTATTTTTTTGCTTTTGAGATAATCTAGAAATTCCATCGGGCACAAAAATAAAGCTAAAATTTAAAGTCTGAAGCCTACTTTTTGGACTATGAATAATAAAGTTTGTTGCACGTTTTTTTGAAATAATTAGAATAAGAATATAAAGGATTTATACCTTGATCCCTGAATTTGATAAAAATTTGAAATATTCTTAATTTTAGTAATTCTTTCCTGACCAAACTATTAACTATATATGGCAGACCTCAAAAATCTGGAACTATCTACGGATGGATTCATTCTTACCATTACCATCAGCCGCGAAAAAAAATTAAATGCATTGAATATGGACACACTCTCCGAGATTAGGGAAGTGATACAATCTGTATATGATGATAAAGATATTGCAGGAGTGATTATCACTGGTGCAGGAGAAAAGGCTTTTGTTGCCGGTGCGGATATTACAGAGTTTGCGGAGCTCAATGATATGAATGCCAGAAAATTTTCTGAAGAAGGTCAGGATATTTTTCAACTCATTGAGAATTGTCATACACCGATCATTGCAGTTGTGAATGGATTTGCCTTGGGTGGCGGATGTGAACTTGCCATGGCATGCCATATGCGAATAGCTACTAAAAACGCCAAATTTGGTCAGCCGGAAGTGAATTTGGGTATAATTCCGGGATATGGAGGCACACAACGACTGACCCAACTCATCGGCAAAGGCAGAGCATTTGAATATTTGCTGAGTGGTAATATGATAAGCGCGGAAAATGCCCAATTATTTGGTTTAGCCAATCACATAGAAGAAGATAAGGAAGCAGCCATTGAAAAAGCCAAAGAACTGCTCAGAACGATTGGTTCGAAAGCACCTATTGCTACAGGTCTTGTCATCGACTGTGTGAATTCATTTTTTGAATCCTTGGACAATGGTTATCAGAAGGAGGCAAATGCTTTTGCAAGATGCTGTGGTACGGATGACTTCAAGGAAGGAGCCTCCGCCTTTGTAGAAAAAAGACCTCCAAAATTTACCGGTTCTTAAGTGGGGCAAATCAGGCAGCTAGCCAGTCAGACTGTGATCTATGGGGTGAGCAGTGTTCTTGGCAGAGTACTCAATTATCTATTAGTTCCGCTTTACACGGCAGTTTTTAATCCAGAAGAATATGGGGTCATCACCGAGCTATATGCTTATGTGGCCTTTTTAAATATTATCTACACTTACGGTTTTGAAACAGCTTATTTCAGATTTGCGACTAAAAGTGACCAAAGTGAGAAATATTTCAATCTGGCTCAGACAAGTCTGCTGATTACATCTTTACTTTTTAGCTGTTTGTTGTTTTTCGGGTCAGGCTCAATAGCTGATTTGTTGGGATATTCAGGGAAAGGAATTTACATCCGATGGCTAGCGCTTATTCTTGCAATAGATGCGATTGTGGCCGTTCCTTTTGCCAGATTAAGACTTGAAAACAAGGCGTTGAAATTTGCCACATTCAAATTGCTGAATATTGGACTGAATATTAGTTTGAACTTATTTTTCATCCTTCTTTGTCCCTATCTCCTGAAATCAGGAAATGCTAGCTTGATTCAATCGATTTACAATCCTGATCTTGGTGTTGGATATATCATCCTTTCTAATCTTATCGCAAATGCGATTTTAATTCCTCTTTTAAGTGGGTATTTCAGAAGGTTAAAATTGTCCATCAACCGAGAGTGGATAGCCATGTTCGTTTACGCTTCTCCACTCATGATCATGGGGCTTGCAGGAGTTACAAACGAAATGCTTTCGCGTGCCTTGTTGAAATATTTATTGCCAGAAAATTTTTATCCTGGTCAGTCAAATCTTGAGATTTTGGGAATCTTCGGAGCGTGTTATAAACTATCTGTATTTATGACATTGGCAGTACAAGCATTTAGGTATGCATTTGAGCCATTTTTCTTTAGTCGATCAAAAGACAAAGACTCACCTGCACTTTTTGCAAAAGTTATGCATGGGTTTATCATTTTTGGTGCATTTTCCTGGCTCATCATATCCATCCTACTTCCAGATTTGGCCCCAGTTTTCCTTAGACAAAAATCGTATTTGTCTGCTTTGAACATTGTTCCCTGGCTGCTTGGAGGAGGTTTGTTTCTCGGGATTTATTACAATTTGTCTGTGTGGTATAAGCTCACCGATAAAACACATTTTGGTGCCTGGATCACAATCGTTGGAGCCGTATTTACGATACTGATGAATGTTGTTTTCATCCCGACTTTTGGGTATATGGGTAGTGCCATTACCACATTTATTGCATACTTGCTGATGACTGTCTTAAGTCTGATACTCGGACAAAAGTATTATCCGATACCATATCATGTGATAAAGGGTAGTTTTTACCTCGTTTTGGCTGGGGGATTGATCATCGCTTTCTATTTTTGCGACTTCACTGGCTCAGTCAGGTACCTGACTATCTTTGGCGTCTCCGCATTTTATGTATTTGCAGTTTGGCTCATTGACATTAGAACCGGTTTTTTACAGTTACCAAATAGAAGATGAATTTAATAATTCCGATGGCTGGAATGGGCAAGAGACTCAGGCCACACACACTCACTATTCCAAAGCCACTCATCCCAATTGCTGGAAAGCCGATTGTGCAGCGTTTGGTAGAAGATATAGCGAAGGTTACTCCTGAGCCAATAGAAAATATCGGGTTCATAATTGGTGATTTTGGCCCTGAAGTAGAAAGGAATCTGCTAAAAATTGCCGATGAAATTGGAGCTAAAGGCCATATATTTTACCAGAAGGAAGCATTAGGAACGGCTCATGCTGTTTATTGTGCAGAGCCACTTTTGTACGGGAAAGTGACTGTTGCCTTTTCTGATACGCTTTTTAGGGCAACTTTTAAGCTGGATACCAATTCGGATGGAATCATTTGGGTGAAGCAGGTGGAAGATCCAAGTGCTTTTGGAGTGGTGAATTTGGATGACGAGGGTGTAATCACCCAGTTTGTCGAGAAACCAAAAACTCCGATTTCTGATCTGGCGATAATTGGTATTTATTATTTTCAGAATGGCGATCATCTGAGAACTGAACTTCAGCAAATTATTGACAATAAAATAATGGCTGGTGGTGAGTATCAACTAACCACAGCTTTGGAAAACCTGAAACAAGCAGGCACAAAATTCAAAGCGGGCAAGGTGGATGAATGGCTGGATTGTGGAAATAAAAACATCACCGTGGAGTCTAATAGCAGGTATCTTGGTTTTCTTGAAGGAAATGATATTTCAGCATCTGCAGCTTTAGAAAATTGCACACTCAACCCGCCTGTCTTTATTGGGGAGAATTGCACACTTCGTAATACCATCGTTGGTCCGGGAGTTTCTATTGGAGCGGGGAGTGAAATAGTGGATTCAGTAGTTCGGGATTCGTTGATTCAAAATAATGTTACTTTGCGAAACGTTAACCTGATCAACTCTATGATAGGCAACTTCGTATCTATATCATCATTCACGGGCGAAGTGAGCCTGGGAGATTATTCAGAAGCGGAGGGATAACACATGAGAACCAGCATTTTAATTTTTATATTTTCATTGATCTGTTTTTTTGGATTTTCTCAGAAGAAATCTGATAAACAGAAAAAGAATAAAAAAGGCCAATCAGAAATTGGCGTTTTCTCCGAGGAAAAGCAGGTAAAGTTTGAAGCCACTCTTGTGGAAGCAGAAAAGCAGCTCGTGCTCGAAAACATTTCTAAGGCTGAGGAATTGTTTAAAGTCGCCCTGGAACTCGATCCAAATAATGGAGCAGCTAATTTCAAGCTAGCTGAAACCCTTACCAAACAAGGCAAGGCGTCTGAAGGATTACCATACGCTGTTGCGGCACTGGAATCAGATCGAACCAATAAATATTATTTCCTATTAGCAGCAGAAATTTACAAGGCAACCGGAGATTTTGATACATCCGCTGAACTCTATGCGGAAATGATAGAGAAAATCCCTGGTACAGAATCTTATCTTTTTGATCTAGCCATCATATATCAGTATATGGGCGATTATGACAAAGCATTAATTACCTATGAAAAAGGAGAAGATGTTTTTGGTATCAACGAGGTGGTGCTTCGCGAAAAGCAAAAAATATATTTTCAAAATCAGGATTACGATGCTTTGATAGCTGATTGGGATGAGCTGATTGGTGAAAATCCAGATAACTCTCGATACACCATTGAGCTGGTTGAATTTCTGGTAAGTCGTGGAAAATTGGCGGAAGCAAAACAGCGATTGGATAACATTGAGGAAGAAAATATCCATATCCTTCTGCTCAGAAGTCAGATTGCCATGAAGGAAGGTAAAACCGAGGAATCCTTGCAGATAACAAAAGATGCTTTTAACTCTACAAGTCTGGATTACCGAACCAAAATACAGTTGTTAAACAATTATCTGGACAATGCGATTACGCTTGAGCAATTTGAATCAATCATAGACATGGCTCAGCAATTAGGCACAACTTATCCAGATAAATTTGAAGCACAGGCTTATGCAGGAGATGTGCTTTATCGGATGGAAAAGCAGGGTTTGGCGCTGCGATATTATTTAAAAGCTGTTAGGATCAGTCCGTCGAGCTTTAATGTTTGGCAAAATATCCTCAATATCGAAGCATCCAATAATCAATACGACAGTTTGGTTGCACATTCCAATGAAGCGCTGGAGTATTTCCCAAATCAGGCTTTGCTTTATTACTTCGCGGGTACAGGTTATTTATTGAAGAAAGACTTTAAAAAATCTGTTCAGATGCTGGAAGCAGGAACCAAATATGCATCAGATCCTGCGTTGCTTACCGTGTTTTATGGTCAGATGGGTGATGCATACAACAGTCTGAAACAAACCGAAAAATCGTATTCATCCTACGATCAGGCTTTGAAAAACAATCCAACAAATGATCACGTGCTCAACAACTACAGCTATTTCCTAAGCCTGGAGAAGAAAAATCTTGACAAAGCCATTGAGATGTCAACCAAGTTGGTGGCGCTACACCCAGACAATCCGACTTATCTTGATACACATGGCTGGGTACTTTATACTTTCGGGAAATATGAAGAAGCTGAAAAATACCTAAAAAAGGCTGCAAGCCTTCAGGAGGATGGAACCATCATAGAGCATTATGGTGATGTGCTTTTCAAGTTGGGCAAAACAGATGAAGCTGTGAAGCAATGGGAGAAGGCAAGCAAAACCAACGAGGCTTCAGAAAACATTCAAAAGAAGATAGCTGATAAGACACTTTATGAATAAAAGTTTAGTCGCGATTTTAATCCTTGGGGTTTTGATCGTAGGATGTGGTAAGAAATTTTCAAAATTATTTTATCGTGAACCAGCAACAATCACGGTAAATGAGTTTGATTTTGACTATTTGAGTGCGAAACTGAAAATAGATTATGATGGTGATAAAAACCTATCAGGAATCGCCAATTTAAGAATGAGGAAAGACAGTGTAATCTGGATTTCCCTATCACCAGGATTAGGTGTGGAAGTCGCTAGAATGCTCATCACGAAAGATTCGATTTCCATAATTGATAAATATAACAAGAAATACATCGTTACCGACTTTGAGAAGTTGAGCAAAAAGTTTGATTTCAATATCCAATATAGTTTGGTGGAATCACTGTTGTTGGGAAATTTGATTTCTCCTTATACAAATGAAAAGCTCAAAAAAATCGAAGAACATTACAATTACCAGCAGCAGCTTGGAAATTATAGCTTCACAAATGCCATTGGTTCCAAATCAATGAAACTTGAAAAGTTACATGTTCAGGATACCGTGTCCAAAAGTTCCATTTTAGTAAATTACGGTGGATTTCAATTAGTCGAAGATCAGATTTTGCCATTTATTATCAATGCGAGCCACACAAAAGGAAAATCCGAAGTGGCATCTACCAAAGTTGATATTGAATATAGTAAAGCGGAGATCGAAAAAAAGCCATTGAAATTCCCTTTTAATGTGCCACAAAAATATGAGCGAAATGAAGCTAACTAGAATTTTAGGGCTACTGGCCTTACTACTTCTATGCTTTAACACCTTTGCTCAAAAAACCAAAAGTCAGCTTGAGAACGAAAAGCGTGACAACCTCAAGCGAATAGCGGAGGCGGAAAAAATCCTCACAGATACTGAGCATGAAAAAAAAGCCACAATTGGCCAGCTTCGTGCTATAAATCAGCAAATCAAGGCCAGGGAAGGGTTGATTGGAGCTCTCAATCAGGAAATAAAATTACTTGACGGGGAAATTGGTGATTTGAACACCATTGTTCGTGCTTTACAAAAAGATCTTTCGGATCTAAAAGAGGAATATGCCGCAATGATTTATTCTTCCTACAAAGCAAATACGGGATTTAGTAAACTGACTTTTTTGTTTTCTGCTGAGACTTTCAATCAGCTTTTTATGCGAATGAAATATTTGGAGCAATATTCTGAAGCGCGGAAGATCCAGGCCAGACAAATTGAAATAGTTTCTGAGGAGCTCACCAAACAAAAAAATCAGGTACAAATCAAACGGTCAGAACAAAAAATGCTTCTTGATCAGCAAATAACTGAAACCAAAAAGCTGGTCGATTTGAAATCAAAACAAAATGACGTGATAGCCCAACTCGGCAAAAAGGAGAAACAACTCAAGAAGGAACTGAATGATCGAAAAGTGGCAGTAGACAAGTTGGATAACCTCATAGCTGAGATTGTCAAAAAAGAATTGGAAAGAGCCAAGACCAAGTCCTCAGCTACCTTGGCCAATGAAACAGAGTTGTCATCTTTATTTGAACAAAATAAAACCAAACTCAAATGGCCAGTTTCTTCAGGTTTTGTTTCATCGAAGTTTGGCAAGCATCCTCATCCTGTGATTAAAGGAATCATCGAGGATAATCCGGGGATCGATATTCAAACGAGTCAAAACGCTTCGGTGCGCCCAGTATTTGAAGGTAAGATTGTAGCAGTAGCCATCGTGCCTGGAATGAACAACGTGGTTTTAGTGCAACATGGAGATTATTATACACTTTATGCCAGACTCAAGGAAGTCAAAGTGAAAAAAGGCCAGGTGGTGGGCGTGAACGATGTTTTAGGTACAGTCTTTAGTGATAAGGATGGAGTGTCTGAAGTTCATTTTGAAGTCTGGAAAGAATATCAGAAACTCAACCCTGAAACCTGGATAGTCAAGAAGTAATTTTCAAATTTGATTATCAATTTCGGCAGGAAGCAATATTTTAAATTCTCCTCGACCAACATTGTAAATCAATCAGATACAGTGCAAATCTTTTGTGGATAGCAGCCAATTATCCCTATCTTTGAACTCTTAATAAAAGCTTTTTATATGTACACGGTGTTAGTTTGGATGCCTGGCCCTTGGGAGATGATGGTCATCGCGTTGGTATTTATCGTATTTTTTGGAGCGAAAAAAATCCCGGAAATTGCGAGAGGAATGGGTAAAGGTATTAGGGAATTTAAAGATGCCACCAAAGAGATCAAGAAGGAGATAGAAGATTCTGCGGAAGAAGACGACCAAAAAAAGAAGTAAATTTTGCAAGCAAATTCATCATTTCATCAACTCAGGAATGATATTGATGCAGGTAAGCTGACATGTGTTGACATTGTCAAACATTACTTGCAAAATATCCATAGTAAAAATCCTGAACTCAACGCATTTCTTACAGTCTACGAGCAAGAAGCACTTGATAGAGCTGAAGAAATCGATAAAAAAATAGCGTCAAAAACCGCAGGCAGATTGGCTGGAATGGTGGTTGGTGTTAAGGATGTGCTTTGTTATATAGATCATCCTCTCAACTGCGGAAGTAAGATTTTAGGTGATTTCCAATCACAATTTTCTGCTACATGTGTAGAGCGGCTCCTTGATGAAGACGCAATCGTGATAGGTCGCAATAATTGTGACGAATTTGCGATGGGTTCTTCTTGTGAGAATTCCGCCTTTGGTCCTGTCAGAAATGCAGACAATCCAAACCGGGTCCCAGGTGGTTCATCAGGCGGATCGGCTGTGTCTGTGCAAGCAGACATGTGTGCCATCGCGCTTGGTACAGATACGGGCGGATCAGTGAGACAACCTGCTTCATTTTGTAATGTTATTGGGTTTAAACCCACATATTCCAGGATTTCCAGACATGGACTTGCTTCTTATGCAAGCACATTTGATACGATTGGCATTTTTTCTAATTCCATAGAAGACGCAGCATTGGTCCTGGAGATTATTTCAGGAGAAGATGAGCACGACAGCACAGTTTCTCTGGAGGAGGTACCTCCTTATAGCCAACTTTTGAGTTTTGAGGGAAAAGCCAAAATAGCTTACCTGAAAGAGACCATGGAAAGTGATGCTATTAACTTAGAAGTAAAAGAGGCAGTTCTTCAAGTGGGGGAAAACCTAAAGAAGCAAGGCCATCAGGTTGATCAAGTATCATTTCCATTGATGGAATATGCATTGCCAACTTATTACATACTTACTACGGCTGAAGCGAGCTCCAACTTGTCACGTTATGATGGAGTAAAATATGGCTATCGGGTAGAAAACCCTGAAAACCTTGAGTCCATGTATAAAAAGACACGTACTTTAGGTTTTGGTCATGAAGTGTTCAGAAGAATCATGTTGGGCACATTTGTGCTCTCGGCTAGCTACCATGACGCTTATTATATCAAAGCTCAAAAGGTACGCCGCTTGATTAAGGATAAGTTGGAAGAGCTGTTTGAATCATATGATTTCATCATCCTACCAACAGCTCCGACCACAGCATTTGAATTAGGATCAAAAACCAGTGACCCTATGGAAATGTATCTCGCAGATTTATTTACTGTTCAGGCTTCTGTTGCCGGTGCACCTGCTGTTTCTATTCCTATCGGAAAAGACAAAGACGGAATGTCCATTGGATTACAGATTATTTCAAAGGTTTTTACTGAAGAAAAACTTTTAGCGTTTTCTAAATACTTATTGAGCGAATAAAAGAGTTATTCTGCCATGCGAAAGATCATTTGTTATATTTTCATTTTGGGTCTGTCTTTGACAGATATTGTGGCACAAGAAGTTGTTCCTTACGACTTTATCCCAGATGCCACTTATGATGAAATTGCAGACAGGCTTTCGTGTATTGATTCTGAAATTCCACTTAATTATAATGACAGAGTAAAATCATTCATCGATTATTTCACTGTAAGGGACAGACAATATACACGTGGTGTTTTGGCTCGAACAGATCTTTATTTCCCAATTTTTGAAGAGGCATTTAAGAAGCATGGTGTGCCACAAGAGTTGAAATATCTGGCCATTGTGGAATCCGGTTTGCGACCAAATGCGGTTTCACATGCAAATGCAGTGGGACTGTGGCAATTTGTATCATCCACAGGCAAAATGTACGGATTGAATGGAGATTGGTATGTGGATGAAAGAATGGATCCTTATGAATCCTCAGATGCAGCAGCCAGACATTTAAAAGATCTTTATAATACGTTTGGTGATTGGGAACTTGCATTGGCAGCTTACAATTGTGGGCCAGGAAATGTTAGAAAAGCAATCAGAAGAAGTGGATACAAAAATGAGTTTTGGGAAATCTACAAATACTTGCCGCGTGAAACGCGTTCTTATGTACCGCAATTTGTCGCCATTGCTTATACTTTAAACTATGCAGAAGATCACAATCTGTTCGTGGATGAATATGAATCTTTACCTGCACATGATACGATTTTGATTAGTCAATATTTCCATCTTGAGACATTTGCTAATCAAATTAATGTTGGGCTGGATCAGTTACTCAGCCTCAACCCACAGATCAAAAGAGGCGCCTTGCCAGAAGGAACCAAAGGTTTTTCCCTAAGGATTCCAGAGGATCGTAAGGCGCAGGTGATAGCCAACCGAACATTTTTGTATGATACAGCTGGCAAAGTAGGAAAAGAACATCTGGATTACTTGGCTCGAAATACTCCAGGTAGCACTTATGGTAGGGTCCGTCAGGTGTATCAGGTTAGAAGTGGTGATGTATTGGGAGTTATCGCACAGAGATACAATGTTCGGGTTACTGACATCAAGGAATGGAATAATCTTTCCAGCCATACCATCAGAATAGGTCAAAAGCTAAATATATATGTATTGCCTGCCTATAGCAGTCAAACCAAAGATTTATATGTGAGCTCAGCGCGTGCAGAACAATCTCAGGCAGTGATCCTTTCGGATGGTCAGAAAATCCATCGGGTCCAAAGTGGAGATTCGCTTTGGAGCATTGCCAATTCATATGCTGGACTATCTATTGAAAAAATAAAGCAGCTCAACAACCTGACTACCAACACGATTCAGCCTGGACAGCAGCTGATCATATCGGCTGAATAAATTTGTTGGGATTGTATAGCCTCCCTTTTTAAATTTTACATTTGTAAAAACCCCTTAAAATGAAGCGATCAGGAATTATATATATCTTTTTATTTTTCTTATTAACTATTGGTTGTCAACAGACCAGAGATAAGGTTAAGAAGGATTTTCAGAAAACAGCCAAAGGTGAAGCCGATGAAATGGTTTTAGTGATTGATACTGCAATGTGGAATCGACCTGTTGGTGAGGCACTGAAAGATGTTTATCGGGGATATATCGTTGGCTTGCCACAAGATGAAGTCAAATTTAATGTTCACAATGTCAATCCGATAGAGCTAAATACCACCTTGAAAACGGCGGTGAATATGGTTTTTGTAATGGCGTTGGATAATGAAACCAGTCAGGGAAAAGAATTGAGAAAATATTTTTCCAATAATTCCTTAAAGATGATTCAGGATGATTCATCTATTTTCATGACAGTAAGGAGAGATGAATTTGCGAAGGGACAAATTGTGCTTTACTTGTATTCCAGATCAGAAGATATTTTGTTGGAAAAAATCAAAGACAATCAGAAGGTGTTGTTAGAGATTTTTGAGACAGCTGTAAGAGAGCGCACCAGAAACCAAATATTTGTGAAGCTGGAAAAACTTCCAATGCAAGCCATCACAGAAGATCATGGTTATTCTATCAAAATCCCGTATGGCTGGGATATTGCCAAAAATCTTAAGGATTTTGTCTGGCTGAGGAAACTGGAAGCACAATCTGAATACAATGTATTTGTTTATGAAAGGCCTTATAATGATCAGGGAGTGTTCAATGATGTAGGCATGTTGCGTGATGAAATCACGGAGACTTTTCTACGCGACAGTGACCAGCTCAACTTATACATTACCCGTCAGCATCAAATCCCGGTTTTTACTGAGCGCGTGACTTTTAATAAAAAATTTGCTGTTGAGGCCCGGGGGCTGTGGAAAAACAGCGACAACTCTGGAGGTGGCCCATTTGTGAGCTACACATTTGTAGATGAAGGAAATCAAAAACTTTACTACATAGAAGGTTATGTCTATTCTCCGGGGACTAAAAAGAAAAAAATGGTTCGGGAAATAGAAGCGATTCTTTCTACCTTTCGTTCGCCTTCAGAACTTGAAGGCCCTAAATAATCTCACCCTTTAAATAAAAAGAATATGTGTGCCAAGATTCGAAAACAAGAAGCTCTGGACTACCATTCTGATAGTCCCGCAGGCAAGATCGAGGTAACCCCGACCAAGCCGCTTAGCAGTCAACATGATTTGGCACTGGCATATTCGCCAGGCGTAGCAGAACCTTGTTTGGCCATTGCTGAAAATCCAGAAGATGTTTATAAATATACCGCCAAAGGCAATTTGGTAGGAGTTATCACAAATGGGACGGCAGTATTGGGATTAGGAAATATTGGCCCGGAAGCATCCAAGCCTGTAATGGAAGGTAAAGGTGTTTTATTCAAAAAATTTGCGGGGATAGATGTTTTTGATATTGAAATAAACGAAACGGATCCGCAGAAATTTATTCAGATAGTCAAAAGTCTGGAGCCAACTTTCGGAGGGATCAACCTGGAAGATATCAAAGCTCCTGAGAGTTTCATTATAGAGCAGACACTAAGAAGGGAAATGAAAATCCCAGTGATGCATGATGATCAACATGGTACAGCAATTATTTCGAGTGCCGCATTGATCAATGCACTTGAAGTTGTCGGTAAAAAAATCGGAGAAATCAAAGTAGTTGTAAGTGGAGCGGGTGCAGCTGCAATAGCCTGCACTGATTTATATGTTTCTCTTGGTGTGAAAAAGGAAAACATCATCATGACCGATAGTCGTGGTGTGATTAAAAAAGACAGACCAAATCTGGATGAAAGCAAAGCACGCTATGCTTCAGATCACAAGGCTGATACGTTAGAGGAAGCTTTGGTTGGAGCGGATGTGTTTTTAGGATTATCCATTGCAAATATTCTGCAGCCTGAAGCACTCCTTCAGATGGCTGAAAATCCAATTGTTTTTGCATTATCCAATCCAAATCCTGAAATAGCCTATGATCTGGCAATGAAGACTAGAAAAGATATATTGATGGCAACAGGTCGATCAGACCATCCTAATCAGGTTAATAATGTATTAGGTTTTCCATACATATTTCGTGGTGCTTTGGATGTCAGAGCTACTACGATCAATGAAGAGATGAAATTGGCAGCAGTTTATGCTATTGCTGAGCTTACAAAGCAGACGGTTCCAGAAATGGTTCTCAAAGCATATGGTACTAACACGATCAAATTTGGTAAAGAATATTTGATCCCGAAACCATTGGATCCGCGCTTGATTACGAGTATATCGCCAGCGGTGGCAAAAGCAGCTATTAAAAGTGGTGTGGCTCGAAGAGAAATTACAGATTGGCCGGCATACAATCGAGAGTTGGAAGAACGAATCGGATTGGATCAGCGCTTGATTTCCAGATTGGTGATCAGAGCACGTCAGGCACCAAAGAGAGTCGTATTTGCAGAAGCAGGAGATCTAGATATTCTGAAAGCGGCACAAATGGCTCATGATGAAGGCATTGCGATTCCTATCCTTTTGGGTAATAGGGAGGAAATCACGGCTCTTATCAAAGCAAATGATTTGGACGGATTACTTGATTGCCAAATTGTAGACCCAGCGAAAGAAAAGGCAAAAGTGGAAACTTATGCCAATACATATTATGCCATGCGTCAGCGCAAAGGTGTCACCATCCGAGATGCGTATAAGGCAATGACCAGAAGTAAAAACTATTTTGGTGTGATGATGGTGGAGCTTGGTGAAGCCGATGCTTTTATCAGCGGTTTGTCTAATGATTATCCAAAAACTATTCTGCCAGCTTTGCAAATCATCGGTGTTGAACCTGGAGTAAACAAGGTTGCTGGAATGTACATTATCAGAAACAAAAAAGGCAGTTTCTTTTTTGCTGATACCACAGTAAATCTTAATCCATCGGCAGAAGAATTGGTAGATATGATTGGGCTTACAGCGAGAGCGGCCAAGGTATTTGATACTGAGCCTCGTGTAGCAGTATTATCTTATTCAAATTTTGGCTCAGCCAAAGGTGAAGTGCCAGAAAAAACTTCCAAAGCAGTGAAAATGGCCAAAGAAAAATGGCCTGAATTAGTTATTGATGGTGATATTCAAGCGAATGTGGCCTTGAACGCAGATCTTATCAAAGACAATTATCCATTCAGTCCTTTGGCAAAAAATCCTGCCAATACCCTTATTTTCCCAAATCTAAGTTCAGGGAATATTGCCTATAAATTGTTAATGGAATTAGGTGGTGCCGAGGCGATAGGTCCTATGTTGCTTGGAATGAATAAACCAGTTCATGTATTGCAAGTTGGAAGCTCTGTGAGAGATATATTTAATATGATTACTATTGCGGTTGTAGACGCACAGATCACTGAAGAAAAAGGCATAAAATGATCAATTATCTTGTTGGAAAACTTGCGGTGAAAGACCCGACATACGTGGTAGTAGAGACAAGTGGGGGAGTAGGGTATGAAGCGAAAATAAGTCTGGCTACCTACGCCAGCGTCAAAGATTTAGAAGAAATAAAATTATACACTCATCTTCATGTAAAAGAAGATGCACATACTTTATTTGGTTTTGCCGAACCTTCTGAGAAAACCAGATTTCTCGATCTTATTTCGATCTCAGGAGTAGGTCCAAGTACGGGATTGATGATTTTATCTTCACTTTCACCAGAAGAATTGCAGGCAGCTATTGCGAATGAAGATGTGAAAACAATTCAGGGGGTGAAGGGAATAGGGACTAAAACAGCTCAAAGAATTATCCTTGAGTTGAAGGATAAAATGAGAAAAGAAGGCTTTATTGAGAAATCATTGGATTCACCAGCTTCTCATCGCAATACCCTACAGAATGAAGCGTTATCCGCCCTGATGACCTTAGGAATCAGTAAAGCAGCTGCTGAAAAAAGTATTACTTTAGTTTTGAAGGAAAGTGGGCATCAAATTAAACTTGAAGAACTTATTAAACAGGTTTTGAAAAGAGCCTGAACGTATTTGGATATTTCTTGACGGGCAAATCTTACATATTACTACTTGTCAGTGCGATAGGGCTGTGTCTTTTCCCTCAGGATAGCTATACCTTTTCTGCAGGTCACCTTTTTTCCCCTCAGCAAGATACAATTCCTAAAGATTCTGTGAAGGCTGATACACTCAAGCCATATACACCAACAAAGACTCCAACGTACGAAGCACCTTATAGGTTCGGTGATCCTTTTTCTAATCGAAATAGTCCGTCTCCTTTGTTACTTGCAGATCCTACTTCCCTTGATATGGAAGTGGAATATGACTCAGGTTTTAGCTACAATGTTTATGAGCGGATTGGCGACATTAATTTTCGTCCTGTTACTACCATGTCATTTGAGGAATATGATTCCTATAGCAACTCTCAGATTACCAAAGAATATTTTCAGGAGCGCTCATCCGGGCTTGATGGTGAAAGTGCTATAAGTGGCAGAAGTCTGATACCACGTCTTTATATCAGTCCAATGTTCGATCGGCTTTTTGGAGGTAGTTATGTTGACATTCAACCAAATGGATTTGTGAATTTGGATTTTGGCGGAAGATTTCAGCGAACCGACAACCCACAACTTTCCCTTCGTCAGCAGCGAAATGGTGGTTTTAATTTTGACCAGCAGATCTCTCTCAATTTGGTGGGAAAAGTGGGTGAAAAACTAGCTATCACTGCCAATTTTGATAATAACAACACTTTCGATTTTCAAAATAACCTGAAGGTAGAATACACAGGATATGAAGAAGACATAGTAAAGAAAATAGAAATTGGAAACGTGAGTATGCCGGTTTCTAACAGTCTCATGACAGGAGCCCAATCGCTATTCGGAGTAAAGACACAACTTCAATTCGGAAAACTCTTTGTGACAAGTGTAGTCTCTCGTCAGCAAGGACAGAGTGAGGTTTTGACCATAGAAAGTGGTTTCCAGGGAAAGGAGTTTGAGGTAAGAGCATCGGAATATGATGAAAACCGACATTTCTTCCTCGCACATTTCTTCCGTGACAACTATGAAAAATGGCACAACAATCTACCTCAGGTTATCTCTGGTGTGAATATTACGAGGGTGGAGATTTATGTTATAAATAGGAACAATGAGACACAAACAACCAGACAAATTGCAGCTTTTCAGGATTTGGGAGAAGGCAAATACATTCATAATAGCTTGAGTGGTGGGGTTGTAGGTAATCCCACTAGAGCAGCCACCAACAATGCAAACAACCTCTACAAAGATTATTTATTAAACCTGACTAGAAATAAGGACAATATTATCGATGAGATTACCGGTTTAGGAATGATTGAATCCACCGACTTTGTGAAAGTGGGTACTGCTCGTAAGCTTGATGATAGTGAATATGATATCAACAAACAGCTAGGATATGTCTCACTTTTGCGCAAGCTGCAGAATGATGAATTGTTGGCTGTGTCTTTCGAATATACCTACAATGGTCAGGTATATAAAGTAGGAGAGATGACTGAAGATTATGCTGGAAAATCAGAGAACGAAGTGATATTCCTGAAAATGCTTCGTCCAAATAAAATTGATACAAGAATCCCTAGCTGGGATCTGATGATGAAAAACATCTACTACCTCAACTCCAGCCAGATAGAGAGAGAAGGATTTCAGCTGAGAATTCGCTATCGTGATGATGCCTCAGGTATTGACAATCCATCACTACATGAAGGTAGAAGAACAACTAACATTCCCTTGGTTGAGATTATGAAACTTGATCAGCTCAATCAAAATAATGATAGACAAAAGGATGGAAATTTTGATTACATAGAAGGGGTGACTATTGATTCCAGAAACGGATACATCAAGTTTCCTGTGTTGGAGCCATTCGGAACTACACTTGCCAGTTATTTCGATCAGGATGAGGTTGTTTTCCGTGAGAAATATGTTTACGACACACTTTATAATGGTACGAGAAACGATGCGCAGCAGGTATCCAGTAAAGACAAATTTTTCATAACTGGTAAATTCAATGCTGGATCTTCCAGTGAAATCGCATTACCAGGTATCAATATCGCCGAAGGATCTGTGATAGTAACAGCTGGAAATACACCATTAACAGAAGGATTGGATTATACAGTGGATTATAATCTTGGGCGTGTCAGAATCATCAATGATGGAATTTTAAGCTCCGGCAAAACGATCAATATTGGTTACGAAAAAGCGGATCTTTTCAACTTTCAAGCTCGCTGGCTTTATGCTACACGCTTAGATTATCAATTCAATGATCAATTTAATATTGGTGCAACGGTTATGCGACTGAATGAGCGTCCGGGTGGGGTGACAAGGTATCAGATCGGGGATGAACCAACAAGTAATACAAAATATGGATTTGATATCAATTATCAGGATGAGGTTCCATTCATAACAAAGGCAATGGATTTCTTGCCACTGGTAAGTACCAAGGCACCCTCCACAATCACTTTCAATGCGGAATTTGCCCAAATGATTCCTGCTACTTCTAATATCATCAATGGAGAAGGAACATCGTACATTGATGATTTTGAAAATTCGGTGACAACCATAGGCTTGAATGGCTGGGCAGGTTGGAGTCTGGCAGCCACACCACAAACAGACAATGGAAAATTCACAGATGGTGATGGATCTACTTCATCGCTTAGATTTAATGATAAAAGAGCCAAACTTTCCTGGTATCAGATTGATCAAACTGTTTTTTACAGAACTTCTGGGGCTATAAATAAGCCAGACAATATAAAAGATTCGGATCTTGATAACCATTATGTACGCCCTATAGGATGGGATGAGATTTACAGACAAAGAGCGAGACAACAGATCCTAACTTTCCAGCAGACATTTGATATAGCATATTATCCAAGTGAGCGCGGGCAGTACAACTACAATCCCAATATTACCAATGATGGGCTCCTTCCTAATCCGGAGGATAATTGGGGAGGGATAACCAGAAGTATTGGTAGTGAAGTGGATTTTGACAAAAACAACGTCGAATACATAGAATTTTGGCTCATGGATCCATTTATCGATACTCCAAACGGAAGGGTACTAGATGGTACATTCAACGAAAATAATAGAGATACAAAAGGAAAACTGGTTTTCAATTTGGGAAATGTATCAGAAGATGTGATTCCCGATAATCGACATTCATTTGAAAGTGGATTGCCTTCAGATGGTGACAGTACAAAAACAGTATCTAGTGAATGGGGTAGGGTGCCATCGGAACCTTATTTGACGCAATATTTCCAAAATTCAAAGCCAGCAAGAGTTAATCAGGATGTGGGATTTGATGGGCTCAAGGATGAAGAGGAATTTGAGCAATTCAGTTCAATTTTCGGTTCAAAAATCAATATTCCGGCAATATCAGAAGATCCATCAGGTGATAACTTTAGTCATTATTTAGATGCAAAATGGGATGATAAAAACGCTAAGGTTTTGGAACGCTACAAAGATTTTAATGGAATGGATAAGAACTCTCCAATACCATCAGGTGGATTCCCAAAATCTAATTATGCTAACCCTGATAATGAAGATTTGAACAATGACCAGACTGTTACGGCGCTAGAGGAGTATTATGAATATATTTTGGACTTGAATCCTAATGAGTTGGAAGTGGGCAAGAATCATATCGTGGATATGATAGAGGCACAAAATGAGGACCAGACCAAGTGGTTTCTTTTTCGTGTACCTGTTCGTGATCCTGATGCTAAATTTGGAAATATTACTGGCTTTAAAACCATTCGATATCTTAGAATGTATCTCACAGGTTTTGAAAAACCTGTTGTGCTCAGAATGGCAGATATGCAGCTGGTAAGAAGTCAGTGGAGGAAATATGATCAGGCGTTGAGTGAGCCAGGATTGGATCAGATTCCCGAGCGGTCCATTTCAGATTTCACTGTTTCTGTTGTCAATCTTGAAGCCAACAGCACTGCGCAAAATTCAAAGTCTCCATACGTCATTCCTCCAGGTGTGGTCAGGGATCAAGACAATACCACAATCATCAATCGACAGCTAAATGAGCAATCCCTGCAGGTTTGTGTAGAAGACTTAGCTGACAAGGATGCGCGGGCAGTTTTCAAAAATGTATCTTTTGATTTATTGAATTATGGTAGGTTGAAGATGTTTTTCCATGCAGAATCACATGCCGGTGATCGGGTAATTGATAATGAGGTGGTTGGATTTTTACGGCTAGGGACAGAGCAGACAGACAATTATTATGAAATAGCCATCCCGCTTAAAATTACCCCTGAGGGTGTAAGCGAGACTGATCCAAATATTGAAAGGGTGGTTTGGCCTGAAGAAAATGAAATTAACTTATCCATCAATGAATTACTTGGTCTGAAAGCTGAAAGAAATAAACGAAATCTGGATATTGGTGTGCCTTACTCCATCACATCGAATGACGGAAGGCATATTTTAACAGTAAAAGGAAATCCGGATATAAGTACCGTGCTCACCATGATGATCGGGGTTAGAAATCCTGAGAGTGTAGATCAAGCTACAAAATCAGTCTGTATTTGGGCCAACGAATTGCGTGTAACAGATTTCGACACTAAAAAAGGCTGGGCAGCCAACGCACGAATGAGCGCCAAGCTGGCAGATGTGGCTACTTTAAATACTTCGGTCAGATATACCTCCATTGGATTTGGTAACATCCAGCAAACCGTACAGCAGCGAACCAGACAAGAAACTACACAGTACGATGTTTCGGCAAATGTGAATATTGATAAATTCCTATTGCCTCATAAAACAGGACTTACTGTGCCAATGTTCGTGAGTTATGAAAAGTCGAGATCTACCCCACAGTTTGATCCCTTAGATCCCGATACTCCGCTGGAAGCTTCCCTTGAATCTTTCAATTCGCAGACGGAACGGGATAATTACCGACGATTGGTTGAAGAAAGAAGCGAACGCAAGAGTATCAACTTTACCAATGTGCGGAAAACGAAAGTCAATCCGGATGCAAATCAACATTTCTTTGATGTTGAAAATTTGTCTTTCAGTTATGCCTACAGTGAAGCCGTAACCAGCAATGTCAATACCCAATCCTTTATTCAGAAATCTGTGTCCGGCGGCATGTCGTACAACTATAGCCCTATCGATTTCACAATCGAACCATTTGCAAAAGCGGACTTGTTTTCTAGTCCATATCTAAAATTGATTAAGGATGTCAATTTTTCGCCTTTGCCGAGCAGTCTTTCTTTCCGAACCGATTTGAATAGAAACTTCAGAAAAACCCAGCTTTATAATGATGATCTGACAACAGACAATATTGATCCGAATTATGAGCGTTTATTCACATTTACAAGAAGTTATGGCTTGGGTTGGAATCCATTCAAAAGTCTGGCATTTAATTATACGGCACGCGCCAATGCAGTCATCGATGAACCTGATGATGTGATCGTAGGAGACATCAACACCCCAGATGAAAAGCAATATGTATGGGGCCGAATAAAAGATCTGGGCAGGATGAAAAACTTCGATCAGGATGTGTCAGCGACTTATCGCACGCCGCTAGACAAGTTGCCATTTACAGATTGGCTGAGTGCAGACGTTCGCTATGCAGCGGGATACACCTGGACTGCAGGATCATTATCGCAAAATGATTCACTTGGCAATTTTTTCGGTCATACCATTCAAAACAGTCGTGATAGAGGATTGTCTGGAAAGGTGGATTTGAATAAGCTTTATAACAAGGTCACTTTCTTAAAAGAAGCAGGAACTCAGAAAAAAGGAGATGAAAAAACTTCAGTTACTACAGGCTTTTTAAGGTTTTTGATGGCAGTAAAAAATGTAAATGTGACCTACAACATCAGAGAAGGAACGACTTTGCCAGGATTCATGAATACACCATTCCTACTAGGTCTCGACAGCTCATGGAATGCTCCAGGTTGGAAATTTCTCGCCGGAGATCAGGATCCTGGAATCAGGTATAAAGCGGCAAATAAGGATTGGATTTCTGAAAGCCCTTTGTTGACTACTCCTTTTGAACAAATTTTTACCACCGATTTGGCCCTCAAAACATCCATAGAGCCATTTAAGGATTTGAAAATACAACTGGACGCTTCCAGAAATAACTCCGCTTCCTTTCAAGAGATTTTCCGATTTGATACCGCGAATGTCGCAGATATTAATAACGGATTTGCTTCATTGACTCCATCCAGATCTGGGAGTTACTCCATCACATTCAACACAATAAAAACCGCATTCGACAAAAACAGAAGCGATAACACCAGTGCAACTTTCGATCAGTTTATTGAAAATATAGAAACAATGCGCACACGCCAGAACAGGCGCAATCCATTTGGTGAATATGATTCCTTGTCGCAAGATGTGCTCATACCTGCTTTTCTGGCAGCATATTCAGGTCAAAATGCGGATGAATCAAGAATGAGTCCTTTTCCGCGGATTCCAATTCCTAACTGGAGGGTAGATTATTCTGGGCTGACTAAAATCCCATTTATTGAGAAGTATTTCAGCGCGTTTACCATTTCACATGGTTATCGATCCATGTACAACGTCAACAACTACAGCAATTCACTTCAGTATTCTGAAAATGTCTCCTTGGATAATAATATTTTGGATTATCCAAGAGCGCTGGTCACTGATACAACTACAGGAAAACTGGTGCCTGTATATATTATCAATCAGGTTACTATATCAGAGCAGTTTGCACCATTGATTGGAATCAATGTGCGTACAAAAAGCAATATCACTACCAGGCTTGAATACAAAAAGGAGAGAAATCTTTCATTGAATATGTCTAATGCACAGGTGACCGAAACTTTAAACAATGACTTTACTTTTGATTTTGGATTCACCAAAGCGGATTTCAAATTGCCATTCAAAATCAAAGGACGTGTGGTTGGTTTGGAAAATGATGTCACTTTCAGAATGGCAATGACCTTGCGTGATGCCACCACAATCCAGAGAAAATTAGAAGGAGAAAATAAAGTCACCAATGGAAATACAAGCTTCCAGTTTAGACCCGCTTTGACCTATAAACTCAATGATCAGCTCGATCTCACGGCTTATTTTGATCGAAGTGTCAATGAACCAAAAGTCAGCGCATTTAAAACCGCAACGACTGCCTTCGGATTTCAATTAAGATTTAGTCTTGCTCAATAATTGGTCTTAACCAAATTCAACTATTTTTGAAAAAATATAACCATCAACCGTATGAATGTACCTGAAAATTTACGCTACACAGAAGATCACGAATGGGTGAGGATAGAAGGAGAAGAGGCCTATATTGGCATCACTGATTTTGCCCAGGGCGAACTTGGAGATATTGTCTATGTAGAGATTGAAACTGAAGGTGAGAGCCTTGAATCTGGAGCTGTATTCGGTACTGTTGAAGCTGTGAAAACCGTTTCTGACCTATTTATGCCAGTATCTGGAGAAGTTTTGGAAATAAATCCAAAATTGGAGTCAGAACCTGAGCTTGTGAACTCTGATCCTTACGGTGAAGGCTGGATGGTGAAGGTACGCGTTACAGATTTGGGAGATAAATTGTTGTCAGCAGAAGATTATCTTGCTCTAGTAGGCGGATAAACCTTGAAAAAATTCCTGAAATATAGTTTTATCATCTGGACTGCCCTGATGCTGTATTTATTGCTGTCATCTGGATCAGTGTTTCAGGATTATCATTTTTTCAAGGGTGAAGATAAGCTGGCACATTGGATGCTTTTTTTTATTTGGACTTCCACGCTTGATTATTGGCTACTGCTTTCAGGAATGAGTTTTAAGTTTTTGAATGCCAAATTATTTGTGATAGGATGCGCATTTGCAGCAATGACGGAGGTTATTCAGCATTTTATTCCACATCGTACCATGGACTTGTCTGATTTTGTCGCTGATGCCTTGGGAGTTACATTGGCGCTTTTACTGATATCAATTTTAAAAAAGCCATTGATTCATATCGGATTTAAGTTGGATAAATAATATATTTGATCTCTTGACCACATTTTAGCAAAGGAATATATGGAACTAAAGAAGAATCCAAAAGCCGATTTAACTAAAAAGTCTAGTCTATTTATGAATATAGGCCTGACTGTCAGTTTGCTGCTGACAATCGTTGCTTTTGAATGGAAAACGTATGACGATGGAGATCTAATGGATTTAGGTCAGATCGATGACGATTTTGAGGACATCATGGAGATTCCTCCTACGGAGCAACCACCTCCCCCGCCACCAAAAATTCAACTTCCTGAAATCATAGAAGTACCTGATGAAGAGGAGATAGAAGAGGAAATAGAAGTTGAGCTTGATGTGGAAGTTACAGAAGAGACTGTGATCGAAGATATCGTTTTTGATGATGCTCCAGCAGAAGAAGAAGTAGAAGAAGTGTTCACAATCGTTGAAGACCCGGCTGAGTTCCCTGGTGGAATGCAGGCTTTCTACAAATTTGTTGGTGACAATATGAAATATCCTGCTCAGGCAAGGAGAATGGGAATCGAAGGTCGTGTTTACGTTCAGTTTGTTGTGGACAAACAAGGTAATGTAACTGAGGTTACTGCTGTGAAAGGTATTGGTGCAGGATGTGATGAGGAGGCTGAAAGAGTTCTTCGCATGAGTCCGCAATTCAAACCAGGAAAACAGAGAGGTAGACCAGTAAAACAAAGAATGGTGCTTCCGATTATTTTCAGATTAAGTAATTAATTGAATAGTACTCCTAAAATATTAAAAGTCCCGTCTCGGGACTTTTTTTTTGGACTTGGGGTAAAATGATTCTCTGCAAATCTCAATGTCTTAATTAAATTTGATCTCAAATATTAACCAATAAACCCAAGCGTCATGATCATTGATAAATTAGAAAACAGCCATCTTTATTATGGCTTAGGTGAAAGATTTCAAAAAGGTTTTGAATACCTGAAAAATACAGATATCAGTTCACTAGCACCGGGCAAATATGAACTGGATGGTGCTAATCTGAAAGTAGCCGTTCAGGAATATGAAACCAGAGATGAAGCGGATTGCAAAGTGGAAGCACATAAGAAATATGCAGATATCCAATATATTTTTTCTGGCGAAGAGTTGATGGGAATGGATCAGTACGTTGGACAAGAATCTTTGGCTGGCTACAATGAAGAAAAAGACGTTTGGTTTTTTTCTGGATATGACTACACGATTAAGGTTTCTACTGGGATGTTTACTGTTTTTTTTCCGCAGGATATTCATATGCCATGTTTGAAGTCATCAGAGAAGTCAAACGTGAAAAAAGTAGTAATCAAAGTATTGCTTTAATAAAACGCACAGCAAATGCAGTCATTGGTTAATGTAGATTGGTTGAGAGAAATGCTGGGTCATCAAGACTTGGTTGTTTTGGATGCCAGCACCCCTACCAATGTTGCAGGATTAATTCCTAAATACACAGATAAGTATATTCCGGGTTCCAGATATTTTGATCTGAAAAATGACTTTAGCGATTTGACTAATGCTTTGCCAAATACGCTTCCTTCTGCTGATCATTTCGAAAAACAATGTCAGAATCTGGGAATCAATCAAAAGAGTATCATTGTAGTCTATGACAATCTTGGGATATACAGTTCCCCTAGAGTTTGGTGGATGTTTCATGCAATGGGACATGAAAATGTGGCGGTTCTTGATGGGGGTCTCCCAGCTTGGGTGGAAGCTGGATTAAAAACGGAAGTAGTCTATCACAAAAATATAATCCATGGTGATTTCATCGCCCGGTTGAGTTCTGAGAAATTGAAATCCGCTGCGCAAATCCTGGCGGAGTTGGGTAATCAGGAAATGAGTGTGATAGATGCACGATCAGAAGATCGGTTTTTAGGAAAGACACCAGAACCCAGACAGGGGATGCGAAGCGGACATATTCCTAAATCAATTAATATTCCATTCGAGGAGGTACTTGATAATGGGAGATATAAATCAAAGGAACAACTAAAATTAGTGTTCGATCAAAAAGGTGTTGAGAACCAATTTCTGACATTTTCCTGCGGATCAGGACTTACGGCCTGTATTGTCTTATTAGCTGCACAAATGAGCTTAAATAATCAAACTGCGCTCTATGATGGGTCATGGGCAGAATGGGGTCAATTGCCTCAACTTCCAATTGAATAGCTAACAATATTTAAGTTTCTTTTTGTTTGGCTTTACATCTTTTATCAAGCCCCAGGGGTCTAACAAAAACAAAAAGCGAAAAACTTATGAAAACCCTATTGAGCATTGTACTTGGTATTTTATTGTTTGTTTCATGTGAAGATGACACAACTTCCTTTGAATCTATCGACTTCAGCGATGGAGACACGCTTTCCCTGAAATTTGGTCAGAAATATATAAATGAAGCTTACTCTATAGAGATTTCGATGGATTCTATTTTAGAAGACTCTAGATGTCCACCAAATGCCAATTGTGTATGGTTGGGAGTCGCAACAGTTAGATTTAACTATTTAGATAATCAGACTAACCATCAGATCACTTTAAGCACAATTGAAGAAAGACAATACAAGAGGGACACGGTTATCAATCAAACCAAAATTTATTTAATCAATCTTCTGCCTTATCCTGAATTGGATGTAACTCCACTCAAAGAAGATCATGAGGCTCTATTGATTATTTCAAGATATCAGCAATAATCGACCAGAGGTGCCTAAATTGAATTAATCGGAATTTAATTGTCTCCTGATATCTTCTTCAATCAGCTTTCCTTTCACCTTAGAATGCGTTTGAAAAGATATTTTCAAAACTGAATCGCCTGATTCTGTTTGTGAGTTGGTGATTGAAGGTTTCTTTGTAAGAATGCTCCATGGATTTTGGACTATGATCATTTTTATTTTTCTTCGGAGCAATGAATCATTTTCCTTCACTGAAATGGAAAAGGTGTATTCACAAACTCCAGACTTCTGAATTTCCTCAGTCAAATCAGGTTTGGAAGACTCCTTATTGAAGACTTTGAATAGGTTCCATGACGGTTTTTTCCATTTCATTTCAATACCTCTCTTTCCTTCAATGCTTTAATTAAAAATGGCAGTATAAATGGAGAAATGTGATAGACTCCAGCTGCTTTTTCTAATATTACTCCAGCTCTGAGCATGGCTAAAATCAGAGTTTCCGTTTCAAATTCTGTCCAATTCGTGATTGCCATAATTCTTTCTTTTGTAAGTCGCTTATGCAAAACGAATTGTATGAGCAACATTATCCAGTCTTCATTCAAATGTTCGAAGACAGAAAGATTTGGAGTGTCAGGCTTAATGATTTCTAAGCCAGACATACTTGAATTTTTAATATGTGCAAGCCAACCATTTAGTGCTGTACCTG
The DNA here is from genome assembly GCA_964353015.1 of uncultured Marinoscillum sp. Lineage (GTDB taxonomy): Bacteria > Bacteroidota > Bacteroidia > Cytophagales > Cyclobacteriaceae > JAMZMI01. Next base: position 69,358 of record CAYGUA010000010.1, read on the forward strand.
GGTTTCCCTGGCTGTAGTTGAAATACGCATTGAACAGACTGGCAATTCTGATAGCATTCAATTGATCTATATTTTTTCCATATCCAAATGGAATCCTGCTGGATTGATGTCTTCTCAATACAAGTTCTTTGAGTTCTTCGGCATCAAATGGATGCATATTGATCACTTCAATAAAATGATCACCCAGGCTTGTCATTTCATTTATAAGTCGATAGGCGTGAGGATTGAGGTTGACAATAAATAAAATTTTGTGAGCGTACTCGTCCATGAGTTTTTCGATTCCCTCAATTACAGCCAAGCCACCTTCTGTTCTTTCCCAGAAAAGTTCCAAATCGTTAATTATTACCACGCTTCCCGCATTGAGTCGTGATAGGATTTGATTACTATCACCTTTCAATTTAGTTGCCTTGGCCAAAGCCTGATCTAACCCTTCATTAGAAGTTGTACCTGTCATGGGAGGGAAAACCGAATAAACGGAAGCCTTTTTGCCCATTTGCTGAGTCATTTGTCTTGTGAATGCGGTCTTGCCGGAGTTTCTTTCACCAAGAATGAGGATACCACCTGCATATCCCAATTGATGTCGTTTAAATGCTTTTTTAAACAACGATTCCTCATATGGTCGCTTGATCCAAAAGTCTTTTCCGATGCTCGATTTGCCATTGAAAAGTGTTACATAATATTGCGGCAATGAGCCGACTATGTCTTTTTTAGGGCTTACCTGATCTCCAAGGTCAAGCAATTTGCTACTAGTAGAAGCTGGATTATCAGCTTTATTCAAGCTTTTTGCAAGTAAAATTCCTTCACTTCTGCTGTAGAAAATCCATGAAACGAGCTTTTGGGAGAACAGATCAATGCGCTCATACAAGTTACCAATTCCCGTGATGACTTGTTTGCTCTGATAGGTTCTCAGGCTGGATGAAAACTCGCTGGCACTTTCTTCGATCCGCATAATGTGTAGTGGCTCAAAAATCTTATCAAATTGCTCACCAATGAATCCTTCATAAGTTTCGATGTGCTTGGTTACTTGCTCCCTTTCCTTCTGAAGCTTTGTGATGCAATCCTTTGTTATTTCTTCCTGAGTGAAGTCACTATTTCCATCCTTTAAGTTTTCGAAGTTGAATTGTGCAAGATTGATTACATCCTGGGCAGTATAGATCGATCTTTTTAGCGCGTCGATCATATTTTCAAACGCTTCCTCAGCGGGTGAAGAATATAAGGTCTCAACGTAATATTCAGCCATACGTGCAACAGGGATAGCTAGTGTTTCTACTTCTTTCTGTTTGTGATCCTGATGTATGGAGTAAACTTCTGCTGATTCGGGCATTTCTTCAGTGAGCTGAATCATTCGCTCCTGATGCTCGTCAAAAGATTCCTGAAGTGTGGCTTCAAAATCTACTTCCAGTCTCAATTTTTCCGACTTATCATTTTTGGTTCCAATAGTTTTAATGATCACATCCAAGTCCTTGAAGAAATTGATTTTCAGCGTTTGCCTGATTACTTGTTTGTGTGATTCGTGAATGGCTTCCAGACGGTTTTTTGTGCTGTTTATTGCCATCTCCAGCGTGACCATGTTGAGCATGGTTTTAATTTTGATCTCATAATCTGATGAAAAGTTAGAGATCGCTTCCTGCAGCTCAGCATAGTATTTTTTCTTTCTTGATTTCTTTTCGATGATATGGTCTACATCTATCAGCTCCATGTCGCGACTCATGAGGCGCAGGTTTTTTCTAAACTCAATATTCAAACGCCCTTTATAGATCAGGGCCATTTTTTTACTGTCAGCCAGATGCTCTTCTAGCAGAATGGTGAGCTCGTCAAACATTGTCACTTCCCAATCCGTCTCATCGAGCCAGATTTTACGATCTATGATTTCGAGTTGGTTGGAAATACCGGCTGTTACATTTCGCAGTTTTTTATAAACAGATAAGCGTTCTTCTAAAAACTGATCGAGGTATTGTTTGAGAAAAACAAGCCTGTTGTTTAGCTGATAATATCTTGCCAATTCCCTATAGGCGATTTTTTGGGTAATGGGCTGCCCCGCAAAGAAATGCTTGAAACGCTTAAATCCTTTAAGTAGGCGCAAACCTAATCGATCGTTTTTGCTTCCTTTAAATGACTCTCGATCATAACTTATTTTAAGATGTTTTGGATACAATCTAAAATCCTCCTGAAGCCGATTGACATACCAGTTTAATCCGTCAGAAAGTTTTTGCGCTTCTGAAGGAAGAATTTTGTCTTTGAGTTGTTCATTCAATAAATTATTAATCTTGAAAAAAACCTCATTCTTTAGTCGATCAATGCCTTTTTTACGCTTGTAGCTTTCGGGTGTGTTTTTGATTTTACCTAAATCGCTTTTTATGCTTTTTAGGTTTTCCGACAGCTCTGACAACACATCGACATGATCTGACAGTATTTGCTGAAATGATTTTTTGAATAAAGCCGATAAAACCTTCTGTCCGTTTAAATCAACTTTTTCAATATCCTGAGCTATTTCCTGGTGTACTGATTCGGGTAGATCTGGTAATGCTACTGTAACAGTCAAATCGGATTGTGAACTTTTAGGTTTCGTTTGTGAGATGACCTCATGTTCTTCAAAATCCTCTGACGCATTGATGACAAGTGTGCTGCCAATCCCATCCAAAATCTCGTTGACGTCATCATAATATTTACCAAGGTTTTTGAATCGCTTGTCTGGCAATCCAAGAATAACCAGATCAGTATCCTTAGACTCTGTATGGATGATTTCATTTTCAGAAAGCGGATCTATTTCATTGTTGACAATTCGTATCTCAGCATCAATCCTGTAGTTTTCAGTGATGACATTTGCACTCTTGTAAACAGCTTCTGCTTCACTATTTTTTGGATTGATAATGAGAAGTCTGATTTTAGCCTTTTTCCAAATAGGTGAGTTAGTAATCTGCCTGATCAGATTTACAGCTAATGCCAGGTTTCTGCCTGATCCACTCCACCAAATATCTATAGATTGACTTTTGTTAAATCCGCGCAAAGTATCATAGTTCAGAAAAAGCGTATTCATTCTGCTCTCTGAAAGCGTACCTATCAGGTCAAGAAACTTTTCTTTGTTGGTAGGCTGTTTGCTCCAGCCCATCAACACAGTGTTTGGTTCTACTCCAGAAAAGCCATAAACTCTTGCAATCTGATCCATTCCTTCGTACACATCGCGGCAATAAAGTTTTCTTTGGAAGAACCCCATTGCATCCTTGTCGACGGTGAAGTTGGATTCGGTTTTAGCCAGTATTTTATCATCGCTCTTGATCAACTCAAAAGCAGATAGAATCCCCAATTTGCCCGCTAATGTTTTACCAATTTCGACCATGTGCTGCCTATTGGTTGGATTTCCACTGAACATAATAATGTTTGGTCGCCAATTTCGGTTGTGGATCTTGTCCTGCATCAGGTTGGTCAGTCCGGTTTTGACCAGAGAAGCCCACACACCACTCCAGGCATCACCCGAGTCTAGCGTCAATTCTTTTCTTTTTAGATATAAAAAGAGCAATCCCAAAATGACAACTGCACCAATCATGGCAACAAAATCAAGCTGGATCATCACCAGAATACAAGCAATGGCTCCAATAAGACTGATCCATCCAGAGACTTTAAATTCTGGTCTAAAGTCAGTACTTGTCCATCTTTCGAATGCTGCACTTATATTCAAAAATCCATAAGTAGTAATAAAAAAGATAGATACAATACGGGCGATCACGTCTAGTTCTCCAATGAGAATCCCTGCTTCTGCGATCACAAAAGTTAGAAGTAGGGCGTTGCGAGGTTCGTTTGTTGGACCAAATCCTGCAGCAAAAAATTTGGGACTGATTCGATCTGCCGCTGTTGCCTGAAGAATCCTTGGCGCACCAAGAATACTTCCCAGAGCAGAAGACAAAGTTGCTCCCCAAATGCCGGCAATGACCAGCTCAGGGATCCATGAAATGTTTAACAGAATTTGTGAATCGCTGGCAAGCGCATCACTATTGACAGTAAAAGCGAAGAAAAACGCCAATCCAATGTATACCACAAAACCAACCGCAATCGCCATGATTGAGCCACCGGGAATAGATTTTTTAGGATCTTTCAGATCTCCAGACATGGATACTCCTGCTTCAAATCCAGTAACTGCCGGAAAAAAAATCCCGAACAATACCATGAGCGGAATTGTGGATTGAGGGTTGGAAAAAATGGGTGCCTCTGGTGTATATTCATGATTTCCCATGAATATGGATATCAATGACAATAAAATTGCCACCATGATGAAATACTGGGTTTTGATGGCCAGCGATGTGCTTATGAACGTCAATGTGGTGACAGCAAGCAAAACGATCGATCCTGTGAGACGGATATTATTGATGTCGTTTGTAAATCCCCAATACCCAAGAAAACTTTCAGAAAAACCAATCAGATATAAACTCACACTAAATGATAACCCAACAAAAAGTGCAAGACCTAGTGTGCCGCCAATAGGTAGTCCAAGACTTCTGGATATCATGTAATACGTGCCGCCGGCTTCTACCTTGCGATCTGTTGCAATGGATGAAACACTCAAACCTGTGGTAACTGAAATGATGTGCGCCACGATGATGATCCCTATAGTAGCCCAAAGTCCTGCTTCACCTACTATCATAGGTAGCCGCAGGTACATGATTACACCGAGTATGGTTAAAATCGATGGGACAAAAACGCCCCCAAACGTTCCGAATTTATTGCTCTTAGCCATGAAATGGATTAATTCCTTTTTTGATGCTCAATGATTGTCTTGTCAGCAAAATATGTCATAATTTGTGCGACAATAGACAAATGTAATAATCATATTAAGATACAGGCTTTAATGGATATTTTAAATGCATACACAGAATCGATTGGAATTTCCCTGATTATTATTGTATCCTATTTTTTTAATTTTATTTCCAGGAAATCCAAAATCCCAAGCGTTTTGTTGCTTATTGGTTTGGGGGTTGGTTGCAGCCAGATTCTGAAATATTATGAGATCAATTGGGATGCACATATCATGGAAGCATTGGAGCTTCTGGGAGTAATAGGGCTTATCATGATTGTGTTGGAAGCGGCACTAGACCTGTCGCTGACCAAAGAAAAAAAGCCACTTTTGATCAAATCATTTTTTGTTGCTTTGCTTGGATTGGGAGGTACGGCCATTGCCATAGCCTATGTGTTCGACTATTTCATCTTTCACGATTTCATCACATCACTTATATATGCGATACCACTTTCTATTCTCAGCAGCGCGATAATTATTCCAAGTGTATCATCTTTATTAGGTCATAAGCGCGAATTCATGATCTATGAAAGCACTTTTTCTGACATTTTGGGTATCATGTTCTTTTATTTTCTCCTTGGTGGAATAGATGCCTCCGGCACCAAAGAGGTCATTCTGGAGATATCAGGAAGTATCATCATTACCATAGTACTGTCATTGGTAATCAGCTATATACTTGTTGTACTCCTTCAAAAATTGAAATCGAAAGTCAAACTTTTTTTCCTCATCTCCATTTTGATATTGCTGTATTCCGTGGGTAAAATGTTTCACCTTTCTTCACTTCTTATCATTATGGTTTTTGGCTTGGTTCTGAACAATTACAGCTTATTCTTTAGAGGAAAACTTAAAAGTCTAATCAAACCCGAATCGCTGGAAGAAATCACAGAAGACTTTCATATGGTGACTATGGAAACTGCTTTTGTGGTGCGTACTTTTTTCTTTGTGATTTTTGGAATGACACTTGATTTTTCGGGGATCACTCATTTGCCATCTATTTATTTGGCATTAGGCGTTTTGGGGATCACCTATTTGATTCGTTTTATTTTACTAAAGCTATTTATCCGAACCAACATTACACCGCAACTTTGGCTAGCGCCTCGCGGATTGATCACAGTCTTGTTATTCTTCTCGATCCCACTTCAATTTCAAAACGATGCATTTAACCCTACAATTTTGCTGATAGTAATTCTTGCCAGCAGCTTCATAATGTCAGGCGGATTGATAGCCAAAACTGAAGATATTGTGGAGGTTGAAGCCTTATCTTTTGATAGCTGGGATGAGTTGGATGAAGAAATCAAATCATTGAATAAGTGAAGATCTCCAAACCTTAATAATGACCTAAATATTAAGGTAAATATTGTTTCTAAGCTTTAATCAGATTTTCTTCCAGAAGCTTTTTAATCACAATTTCTGTCATCTCGGATTTGAATTTGAATTCATCCCGAATATCAAAGACATATGCTTTCATTTTCATTTTGATCACAGACTGTCTGTCTTTGAACTCGTTAAAAAACAGAATCACGATTGGTTTATTTAAGTAAACATATTTCGAAACCTGAGCAGCCTGAGTAGCAATATCCCGGGCTTTGGCAGTATCCACATCAATGGGTAAATAGATTTCAGCGACTACCTGACAATTAGATTCTCCAGAATTAGCATTGGAAACTGATTTATTCATCACCTCGCTATTCGGTATTGAAACCAAGCTGTCATCTGCCGTTACGATTCTGGTACACCTCAGTCCAATTTCCACCACTTCTCCATAATAACTACCAACTTCGATTTTATCTCCTGATTTGAATGGTCGGTCAAATAGAATCATCACCCCACCAAAAATGTTTTTCAAAATATCTTGCGATGCAAACCCCACCGCTACGCCAATAGAAGCTGAAAATGCGAGAATTGTAGCAGCCGGGGGAGCAAAAACACCAGCCACGATAATGAAAATCAAAGTGATCCATCCTAAGATTTTTACTACTGGAATAAAGCTTTTTATAGTAATTCGATAACGCGTGCTTTTTTCTGCGGAGATTTCAAGTATTCTTGAGATAAACTTGATAGTGACATAACCAACTATTAAAAACACAATCGCCCAAAATACTTTTGATAGAGAGATCAGTTCCGAAATCGCTGGGGGTCCGTCTTTAATCCTTAATTTTTTCGGTTCAGTGTCGGTGTTGGCCTGCGCTGAAATAACTTTATTCAGACTATCTGCAGAAAGTACGAGCACTTTCTGAGCTTTGTTAGCTAGAGAATCTGTCTGCGCTTCGGCAAACCAATGATCACAAAGAAGTAAGCTGAGAATGAATATCTTTTTCATCATTAGTGAATTAAGTTCCTTGATTTTAGGAGGCTGATAGTGTCGCGATAGACTATTGAGTTGACCATGTAGATGTCTTTTTTAAGAAAAATAATTCCATCTTCAACCAAGGCAAGAAGCATCAATCGTGCTTCATTTAAAGTAAGGCTTATTACTTCACTTAACTGTCCGTCACTTAGCCCGTCATGAAGAACCAATGCATGGAGCGCATGCAGTTTAGATGTGGAAAGTACTCTCAGGAAGTTGAGATTTGGTTTGTTGAAACTACCAATGGTAATGGTGTCCTCATTGATGCTCTTAGTAGATAGCAACCAAAATATCAAAGCCAAACTCACATTGCTTTTGGCGAATTCATTTAATCCTTCAAAAAATTCCTCCTTCAGCTCCTGTTGCTGATCAGCGGGGCTTAGCTTCGTGAACTTTTTATCATCTGCCTGTTCGGCATTTGGTTCAAATCGAATGTTGAATCCGCTAATTCTATTCCGTTTCCAAATGATGTCAATCATTTGACTGCTGGAAAGGTTTCCCATCTCAATCTTGTAGCTGAAGTATTCTGCGATATTGATGGTTTTGGATAGATATGACCAGGTATAGATGGTGGTAGTCGTCACCCAAAACACATTCTGATTGGTAAGAGTGATCAATTGAAATAGGCTCTGAAGTGCAGCAAATCCATCCACCTTTCTCAGATAAATATTTTGCAAATCTTCCAGTACGATGACTTTTTTGGGGCCTTCATTCAGTATTTGTATAAGCTGATCAAGTGATTCCGGATTTTCTGATTTATTCGAGTTATGAAAAAGTTTAAGAAGTCCTGATTCTGTTGAGATATTCTCCTTTGCTGCTATTCGAACTACTGAATAGGGCATTTTGGTCACTTTCAAGGCGTAGTTGATGAATGTGGAAAGTCCACCCCATTTTTCGCCCAAAATCACTGTGGTAGCATATCGGCCTTGATTCCAACTATCAAAAGCTTCTTTGAAATTTTGTAATTCTTTTTCTCTACCGACAAAAAGCTCAAGATCCTTTAATGGTTCGATCTGATAGAGCCGACGATAAATAAGTGGTAGTCGATCAATGGCAATGTTAGATTCTAATAAAAAATCTGAAACTTCCTTGCTTAGGGAGGGTTTTTTGGCGGTAAGAATGAATTGATCACTAATCGAGCTTAGTAATTTGAGAGACCAGCTATAACTTGATGATACCTGCTGGACAAAATTATTTTTTTGTGACTTGAGTCTTTCTTTAAGTACAATCTTTACAGCCTCAGCCTGTTTTGCAGCCTTGGCTTTTGTGATTCTCAGTCGAAGCTCACCCAAATTTTCATTGACGGTGAGTTCCATGATTTTCTCGCAGAATCGCAACACTATTTCTTCCAGACGCTTGCTGTTTTCCAGCATGGCTGTTTCCAGATTTACGCGATTTTCATTGAGACGATTCTTAGCTCGCTTCAATCCTTCTTTAGCTACGGCCAGACTTTCATCCTCTGATTTGCCCTCATCCTCGATAGATGCTATGGCTGAAGTTAAACTAAAGGTGATGATGTGATCCAGATCGGTCGAACCTTAGGTAGTCTTTTCTAAAGCAGCAAAAAGATCCTTTTTGATCCTTTTTAATTCCTCCTGAAAAGCAGCTAGCGTTTCAAATGCAATCAATTCATAAGGTGAAATACTTGCCAGTTCATCAGATTTAATAGGCTTATCGTAGTTCGTTGATTTTACGATTACATGTTCGTCAGAAAGGGCTTCAACATTTTGGCGGATATTCACCTCTAGCTTATTGATCAGATTGGTGATGTCCTGACCAGATAGTTTATCGCACAGTCGTGGAACTAATTCTTTATCTAAGGTTTTATTGGCCTGATAATTTATTTTTTTAAGCGTTTTTGAAATTGAATCCTGCTTTTTATCAAGGGAATGTTCGGCTTCTGTAATAAAGTCGCGAATTGCATTTATTTCAGGATCTATTAAATTCGCCCAGTTTTCTAATTTGGCCTGACTGAAAATCTTTCAGTTCTGCCAGGGTTTTGTATTGTAAAATGTATAAGTCTAAATCAGACCGCCATTCTTCGAAAAGGGCATAAGAGGCATTTTTCCAGTCGCGGTGGTTTTTGCTCCAGTTTGTTTCAGCTATTTCAAGTTTCTTTTTTACGGGCTTGTCAGAAAGAAGACCGTTTGAAAATTCCAGCGTTCCAGCTCTTTCATAATCCTTTCTGAATTTTTCAGATCTTTTCGTCAGTATAGCATTCAACTTTTCGTTGATCTCATCTACTGCTTCTTTTTTAAACTTCTCTATTGTAGAAACCAAGTCAGCTTTGGATCTCAGCTTTCCACTTTGAAGCTCGGTTAATTCATTTTCCCAAATTTTTAGCTCTAAATAAAGTGAATTGATTTTGGAGAAAAAGATGCGAGTTACATCCTGAAGATCTGCGATTAATCCGGAATGGAAATGAGTTGTGGCCAAATTCCTGAGAGGAATGGTGTGAGACCAATAAGTAACTTGTGATTTATTTTTTTTGAAAGTATCAGTAACTCGATTGAGGTTTTTAGAGAATCCAAATGCCAGTCGTTTATTGGACTTAATAAATCTGATCCATGATGAATCTTCTTCTGCACTTCTAAATCTATCCCAGCTTTGAGTTTCCGTTATTTTTTCGTTCAACTCGCTGAATATTGAGACAAAAGCATTTGATAATTCTGGATATAATTTTGAAAAATGAGCCAAATCTGGTTTGCTCCAAACATCATCAATGAGTTGGTGTAGTTCCGATTTATAGTTGGCTTTCGCTAATTCCTGACTTTCTTTTTTTATCCGTTTTTTATGAAAAGAAGCTATCAAATCTATGATTTGCTTCATTCGGGATACTTCCGTTTCGAGTTGAAGATCTATCAGCTTGACATAATGATTTCTGAGAAGTAGGGAGACCTGATCGGAAAGAGTTTCTTCTATTTTAGACATTTCAGATAGTATGACTGAGGTAATTTATAAAAGAGGAGCGTAGTAAATGATAACTGAGCATGGTAATTCCTGTTTTATAAAAGGGTATCAAAAATTCATTTTCCAGATTTTAGAAAAGAAGGGGCTTCTAAAAAAGAGTGAAACGATTTTCGAATTAATAATTGTCATAATTGTTAGTTCAGCCTAATACGTAAAGTCTAGATGGAAGGTAATACTTCCACAAGTAATTTTTTAAACTGTCATTTTATCCATGTTTGAAGTGGGCTAACCAAGAATTGGATGCGCCCGACTAGGGGTGCCCGACTAGGGGTGTCCGACTAGGATTGGATTTAAAGTTTAGGAATAAAAAAACCCTTACAAGTTATTGCAAGGGTTTGATGTGGTCTCACCAAGAATCGAATGTGTCCGACTAGGATTGGATCTAAAGTATAGGAACAAAAAAACCCTTACAAGTTATAGCAAGGGTTTGATGTGGTCTCACCAAGAATCGAACTTGGATCTAAAGTTTAGGAAACTTCTATTCTATCCGTTGAACTATGAGACCAAAATATTTTTGGAACGCAAAAATAAGAAAATAATGCCCTAAATCAACGATTTGCTTTTTGGTTATTTCCGATCGGATTAAATGCCAAAAATCCTGTTTCTTCAGAATGTCTCGGTGTTCAAATAATTAGGATACAGTTTGTAATGCAATTTTGCAGTTTCTTTTCCCACCAAATCGCGCAATTCTGTCATGTGAAATTTGGTTTTGGCAGACACATAGATCGTGTCATTATTGATTGCATCTATGTGATTGTATAAATCAGATTCTTCCGTAAGCAAATCTGCTTTGTTAAAAATCTTGATTACAGGAATTTCTGCAGCATCGATTTCTGCAAGCGTTTCTTCTACAACCTGAATATGATCTTCATATGCCGGGTTTGAAACATCAATCACATGAAGTAGGATATCTGCTTCTTTTACTTCCATCAATGTGGATTTAAATGACTCTATCAAATTATGAGGCAGCTTTCTGATAAATCCAACAGTGTCCGAAAGTAAAAATGGTACTTGATTGATCACTACTTTTCTAACCGTTGAATCAACGGTAGCAAAAAGTTCATCTTTTGCATAGACATTTTCCTTACTGATCAATTGCATCAATGAGGATTTTCCGGCGTTCGTATATCCAACCAAAGCCACTCGAACTACTCCTTCTCTGGATTTTCTTCTCGTATTTGCCTGAATTTCAATTTTATCAAGTTTTTTCCTGAGAACAGAAATTTGGTTTCGGATGTTTCGTCTATCCGTTTCAATTTCCTTTTCACCAGATCCACCACGGGTACCTGTACCCCCACGCTGGCGCTCAAGGTGAGTCCACATTCTGGTAAGTCGCGGCAGAAGATATTGATATCTTGCCAGTTCTACTTGGGTTTTTGCCTGATTACTTTGTGCTCTCTTTAGGAATATCTCCAAAATCAATAAGCTCCTGTCGTATATAGTCGCTTTCAGTTCATTTTCAAGGTTTCGCATTTGTGAAGGGGTCAAGTCATCATCAAAAATGACATTTTTGACTTCTTTCATTTTCACAAACTCGCGGATCTCGTCAAGTTTTCCTTTCCCTACAAATGTGCGCGTATCTGGATGCTCCAGCTTTTGAACGAAGGTTTTTAATATTTTGAGATCGATCGTTTCGGAAAGAAATGCCAATTCTTCCAGATATTCCACAGTTTTCTCATCAGATTGAAACTTTGGGACTACCGTTACCAACACTCCAAATTCCTGTTCTTTTTTGGTATCTAACATAGAAGAAAATACATAATATTGATTGTCACTACATAAATTGTAGCTCTAAGGTTCAAAATTAGAGATAAGTTTTTAAAAAGGGCTTGTGAAGATAGCTATCGTAATAAACACCAGTTGGAATATCTATAATTTCAGGAAAGGATTGGTTCAGTTTTTTCTTGAAAGGGGAGACAAAGTTGTGTCCATTGCCCCAGAAGACGACTTTTCGCATGAGCTTATGAAATGGGGTTGCGAATATGATCCCATTGAAATATCTGGAACAGGTATGAATCCTGCCGAAGATCTGAGATTGATATTTTCTTTGAGGAAAAAACTCAAAAAACATCAGCCGGATGTCGTGCTGACATATACAATCAAACCAAACCTGTATGGTTCCATAGCAGCGGGATCCTTAGGCATTCCTTGTATTTGCAACGTCAGCGGTCTTGGAACTGTGTTTTTGTGGACAGGACTCATCAGGAGATTTGCTGTGTTGCTTTATTCATTTGGTTTCAGATATAATAGTTGGGTTTTCTTTCAAAATGATGAGGATCGTGATGACTTTCTGTCTTTCGTCAAACTATCGAAAGCTAAAACCAGCATCCTTCCTGGATCAGGGATTAATACCTCGGAATTTTCATTTTCGCCTTTTAAAAAGAAGAGAAAAACCACTTTTTTAATGATTTCGAGATTGATTGTAGAGAAAGGAGTGAGCGATTATATCGATGCGATAAGGATTATCAAAAGGGATCGGGATGATGTTGAATTTATTCTGGTTGGTAATCTGGACGAAGCGCATTCACGTGCTATTTCCAAAAACATGCTGGATCAATGGATTGAAGATGGATTAGTGAATTACAAGGGGCAACTATCGGATGTGAAACCCGAAATCCAAAAAACAGATGTAATTGTACTTCCAAGCTATAGAGAAGGTACACCAAGGACATTGCTTGAAGGTGGGGCAATGGGTAAGGCACTTCTTGCCACTGATGTGCCTGGATGTAGGCAAGTGGTAAGAGATGGTTACAATGGCTTTTTGTTTAAGCTGAAAAACCCGCAAGATCTTGCCGATAAAATCAAACTCTACCTAGCATTGAATGAGGATGAAAGGATGGAAATGTCAATCAATTCAAGAAAATGGATAGAAAATACATTTGATGAAAAAATTGTGATCAGTTTATATAAGGATAAAATAGATCAATTGGTCAAAGAAACCGATCGCTCCCACGAATAGGTAGAATCCATCATTATGATTAATCTATTTTGGGCTAATTTTAGGCCACAACAGCAACTATGAAAAAATCACTCTTTCATTTTTTGGTTTTAGCAACTTTGATTTCGGGCTGCAAAGCTTACAAACAGGACATTATGTTCCAGCTTGACGAGGAGTTTTCTGAAAACGATCTGGCTCAGAATATTGATCAGGCAGAAAGAAATTACAAGTTGCAAGCTGATGATTTAATTCAGGTCGATGTGTTCACTAACAATGGTGAGCGCTTGGTAGACCCAAATTCAGAGTTCGGAAGCCAAATGACTTCTCAAACTTCACAATTTAAAGATCGATTTCAATACCTGATCCAAATGGATGGCACCATCAAATTGCCAATGATTGGAAAGAAAACCTTAACGGGCTTGACTATAGACGAGGCTGAAAAAATTCTCGAGCAAAGCTATAATGCTCATTATGTAGACAGCTTTGTTAAGATCAGATTACTCAATCGCAGAGTAGTTGTTTTGGGAGCACAAGGAGGACAGGTTATTCCTATTACTAATGAGAATACCACCTTGATCGAGATTTTGGCATTGTATGGAGGAATCAATGTAGGATCAAAAGCAGCAAATGTGCGAGTCATCAGAGGTGATTTAACTAAACCTGAAGTGTTTTTTGTGGACCTGTCTACCATTGCTGGTATGCAGAGTACAATTATTGATGTGGAGGCTGGCGATATTATTTATGTAGAGCCTTGGCGTAGGCCTTGGCTTGATGGTTTACAGGATGTTTCGCCAATATTTGGTCTCATCACAAGTATTACAACTGTGATTATTTTAATCATTACAATCTAAGTCTGCAGGATGGCAATTGATAATAAGGATCAGAATGTGATGGATAGGGAGGATGTGTTAAATTCTTTCGATTTGGAGAAGTTTGTCCATATTTTCAAGAAAAATATCATCTTCATTTTGCTGTTTTTTGTTGTGGCTTTTTCGACAGCATATTTGGGATTTATACGTTGGACCAAGCCTATCTATGAGTCTAATTCTATTCTTAAACTTGATTTTGAAAGCGAGGCGAAAAGTCTGGGTTTGGTCGGAAATGCCGAAGCACTTGAGCTGAGCGAGCTGTCGGGTGAGATTGAGCTATTGAGATCGGCGTTATTTCTATCAAGAGTGGCGGATGTGGTCAATCTTGATGTGTCATACTACTATTATGGCAATGTCCTGGATGACGAACGCTATGGTAATAGTCCGTTTCAGGTTTCATATAAAATCAAAGATCCAAGTTATTTTGACAGGCCATTCGATCTTTTCATCAAGGACAATGGAAATTTCGATTTGATTTATTCCGTAGGTGGTGAGGAAGTAAAGTCAAGCCATAGATTCGGCGAGGAAATTCAAAATAAGTATTTCAATTTTCTAATCGAAAAGACAGCCACCATGTCAGAGTCTGCGAAGGGAAAATATTATTTCGTAATCAATAGCCAAAGATCTCAGATCAGATATTTTCAACAAAATGTGTCTGTCAGACCTGAAAATTTCAATGCAAAGACCATCCTGATTTCTATTCAGGATTACAATAAATACAAAGCAAGAGACATGATACAAGCCATTGACACCTTGTATCTCGAATATACCAAGTCGGCAAAAAATCAGGCTATCGAGCAAAAAATCTCATTTCTTGAGACACAAATTGATGCGACTGAATCAAAACTTGAAGAGTTTGAAAGTTATTTTGAAGCCTTTACTATTGAAAATAAAACCACCAATCTTCAAAATGATATTTCGCGAACCATCCTGCAACTGGACGCACTTGATTCTCAAAGTTTCGATCTAAAGATTAAACTTTCTGATGCGGAGCAATTGGCGGAGTTGCTACAGAAAGAAACCCATGTGCTCATGAGTCAGAGCCTAACAGCAAAGCTTCCAGATGAAATTATTTCAGGTCTAAAACAATATTTGGAGTTGCAGAATGAACGAACTAAAAAAATGGGGTCATATGGTGAGAATACTTTTGTAATTCAGCGATTTGATTCAGAGTTGAAAATGATGCGCGCAGATTTGCTCACGCAGGTTGAAGATTACAAGTCAAATCTACAGACCAGAATAAACAGGGTTCTGGCTCGTAAAAACTCACTTGAAAGTAATTTCTCGACCTTGCCATCTATGGGCACGGAATACAACAAAAAAAGAAGGTTTTACCAGCTTCAAGAGGAGTTTTTGCTTTCTCTAAGGAAGTCAAAAATGGAACTTGAAATAACAAGAGCCGGTACAGTGACTAATTTCGTGATTTTGTCTCCAGCTTCATTGCCTGAAGTTCCAATCAAGCCAGAAAAAATGATGATTTATGGAGTGGCATTATCTGCGTCTCTGGTTTTTTCTTTCCTTTTCCTTTTGCTTCAATACTTGCTTCACAATAACATCACTACGATTCGTGAGTTAGAAAGACTGATTAATGTGCCAATTTTAGGTTCCTTGCCAGAATATAAAAGAGAGAAGTTGTCACTTACCAAACTTGTAATCAAGCCAAGTTCTAAGTCTGCGTTGAGTGAGTCACTTCGGACCATTCGCACAAACATGGAATTTCTCAATGGGTCTAAAGCCAATAATGTAATTTCTATTACGTCAACAATTAGTGGAGAAGGCAAAACTTTTGTTGCCGTAAATCTTGGAGCAATTGTAGCGTTTTCGAATCAAAAGGTATGTATTGTCGATTTGGATATGCGTAAACCAAAGGTTCATACTGCTTTTGGTGATTCA
Organism: uncultured Marinoscillum sp.; assembly: GCA_964353015.1. Taxonomy (GTDB): domain Bacteria; phylum Bacteroidota; class Bacteroidia; order Cytophagales; family Cyclobacteriaceae; genus JAMZMI01. The sequence goes on from CAYGUA010000010.1 coordinate 85,161, forward strand.
CCCGGAACAAATGGCGTAAGTACGCATTTGATAGGCAGGTGTACTTTAGAAGAATGTATCAGACATTCGCCTATTGAAAACATGGATTACATACCCGCGGGCCCTAATCCACCGAATCCTTCGGAGCTTATAATGAACAAAGAATATCTGCTGATGCTCGATTCTTTGAAACAAAAATATGATATGGTTATTTTAGACACTCCACCTGTTGGGCTTGTTACAGATGCCATATTGTCAATGAAAAACTCAGATTTGCAGCTCTATGTAATGCGTTCTGACTATTCAAAACGATCTTTTGTGAAGTCAGTAGAAAATCTGAAGCAGATGAATCAGTTTCCACATCTCACTGTCATTTTCAATTCCGTGAAAAATTCAGGATCAGGCTATGGCTATGGTTATGGTTACGGTTATGGTTACGGATACTATGAGGATTCTAATAAAAGCTAAGTAACTTTGCGGCTGATTTGCAAGGGCAATGTTGGACAGGCTATTTTCAAGAAAAAATATAAATCTCACCGTCGATATTCATTCACATCTTCTTCCAGGATTGGATGATGGTGTCAAGTCGTTCGACGAGTCAATTGAGATTCTTCAAAACTTACAATCTTTTGGTTTCAAAAAGGTAATTACTACCCCGCATATTTATCCAGAAGTTTATCCAAATACGCCAGAGGGAATTGCTGCTCAATTTGAGATTTTGACTAAAAAAATCAAATCTTATGGCATCAGCCTGGAGGTAGAATTTGCAGCTGAATATCAGATGGATGCTTTGTTTTTGGAAACGATCAGATCAGGCGACAGACTACTTAGTTTTGGAGATGGGTATGTGCTTTTCGAAACTTCGTTTTATACCAAACCATTGATCTTCAACGACGTTATTTTCGAATTGCAGTCGAAGGGTTACAAACCTGTATTCGCGCATCCGGAGCGTTATCATTATCTGGAGAAGGATTTAAGCTGGTTAAGATCCTTGCATAATCAAGGAATTAAACTTCAGGTAAACCTCCCTTCTTTGGTTGGGGCATATGGAGAAGGTCCAAAAAAAATTGCAAATCGATTGCTTAAGGAATCAATGGTGAGCTTTTTGGGTTCTGATATCCATCGGGCTAATCAGGTGGGAGTATTGCGGCAAGCGTTGAAAGAAAAGATTAAGGAAAATGCCTTACTAAACAACAGTCTCCTGTAATTAGGAGCTGTGGATAACTTTTGGTAGCCTTTTTAGGAGACCATAAAAAAAATGGACTAAATTGTTATGTACCTAGTTCTTACTTTAACTGTCATTTATGCACGAAGAGTATAAACACAAGGAGGAAAAGGAGTTGATCAGAAGATTTGAAGCGTTCCTCAAAAACAAGGAAGTTCACTACTTCGATGAAGATTCGTACCTTCAGGTAATCACGTATTACCAAAATCATGAAAAATTCACACTTGCTTTAAAAGCATGTGAGCTTGCTCAGACTCAATATCCTTTTTCACAAGAAATCACAATGGAAAAGGCTGACGTACTGATCAGGCTTGAAAGAGCTGATGAGGCCATAGAAGCATTGGATCATGCACTAAATTATCATCCCAATGATCCCGAAATTTTAATTCAGAAAGGGAATATTCATTCTTTGCTAGCCGAATATGATGAGGCTATTCAGTGCTATGAGGGTTCTTTAGATTATGTGGAAGATAAGGATGAGATCTATTACAGCATAGGTTTGGCTTACCAGGGATTAGGTAAATACGAACAAGCAGCTGATAATTACAAACTAGCCATTGAACATAATATGCTCAATGAAAATGCGCTTTATGAATTGGCTTATTGTCTTGATATCACTGGGGAATTAGAGAGTAGCCTTTCTTATTACAATAAATTCATAGATCAGGATCCGTATTCAGAGTACGCTTGGTACAACCTTGGCATTGTTTACAATAAGTTGGAACAATATGAAAAGGCTGTTGATGCCTATGAATATGCTCTAGCTATTGACGATGATTTCAGTAGTGCCCATTTCAATCTGGGTAATACTTACATGAATTTGCTTGAATATGAGAAGTCATTGAAATCATATCTCAAAACACTTGACCTTGAAGGACCAAGTGCAGAAATATATTGTCATTTAGGAGCAGTTTATGAAAAGCTTTTGAATTTCGAAAGAGCCGTAAAGTATTACCAAAAAGCAACTAAGCTTGATCAAATGTATCATGAAGCATGGTATGGATTAGGTGTTTGTCTTGCGCTACAGGAAAAATGGTATGAGGCTATTCATTTTTTCAATAAAGCATTGAAAATTGATCCTGAAAATGGATTCTATTGGAAAGCAGTCGCTGATGCAGAATACAAGATTGGCAATATAGTTTCCGCTATTGATGCTTATGAAGAAGCATCTGAGATGGATGCAGAAAATGCTGAAGTTTGGTTGGACTGGTCTAATATTTATTATGAGCAGGGCGACTATGAAAAAGCTCAGGAGATAATAGAAGAAGGGCTGGTGGAATGCCCTGATGATGCCGACCTTTATTACCGTAGTGTGGTATATCTCATCGAAAGTGGACGCTACAAAATGGCTGTAAATAGGTTGGAAACAGCCTTGATGCTAGATTTTGATGGACATCTTAAACTATTCGAATTTTTCCCGAAATTGCAGACGCAAAAAGCCTTGTATAAGATTGTGGATCAGTATAGAAAAAACAATCTTTAAGGCCGATTAAAATAAATGAATTATTAATTTTTGGCTTGACATCCAAGCATCAATCAAACTATGAATTATCATCTTAATAACATTCCAGACAGAACCGCAAAACCAAGAACTACAGGATATACCATGGTAATGGACAAAGGTCTTTCTATCAGAGAAACGGAAGACATGATAGACACCTGTGGAAATTACATTGATATCGTGAAATTTGGATGGGCGACTTCATTTGTTACATCGAGGTTAAAAGAGAAGATAGCCTTGTTGAAGGAAAGAGGTATTCCTTGTTATTTCGGAGGTACACTTTTCGAAGCTTTTGTCGTTCGTGGACAGTTTGATGACTACAGAAAAGTTCTTGATGAGTTTGGGATGGAATTCGCAGAAGTGTCTGATGGTTCATTGGAAATGAATCATGATGATAAATGCAATTACATCAGCACATTGGCCAAGCAGGTGACTGTGTTAAGTGAAGTCGGTTCAAAAGATGCGGCTAAAATTATCCCTCCTTACAAGTGGATTGAGCAAATGCAAACTGAATTGGATGCTGGAGCATGGAAAGTAATTGGTGAGGCGCGTGAAGGTGGAAACGTCGGACTTTTTAGAGATTCTGGTGAGGTTCGTCAAGGTTTGGTTGAAGAAATATTGACTAAAATTCCTGAGGAAAAAATACTTTGGGAAGCCCCTCAAAAAACACAGCAGGTTTGGTTTATCAAACTTTTGGGTGCCAATGTAAATCTTGGAAATATAGCTCCAAATGAAGTGATTCCTCTTGAAACTATTCGTTTAGGCCTAAGAGGTGATACTTTTGATCATTTCCTTAAATAATGACCCATTTTTTCTTAGTCCTGAAAGGAATTGCCATGGGTGCAGCCAATGTGATTCCAGGAGTTTCTGGAGGAACCATTGCATTCATTACTGGTATTTACGAGAGACTAATCAATTCGCTGAAGTCATTTGACTTTGGTGCCTTAAAACTGTTGCTTTCAGGAGATTGGAAGGTATTTGTTGCCAAAACCGATTTATACTTTTTAGTTTCAATCTTGTTCGGCGTGGCAATAAGTATTTTAAGTTTATCGAAAGTACTGGAATGGGCTTTTGGAAATTACGAATCATTGACGCTGGCATTCTTTTTTGGATTGATACTCGCATCAATTTTGGGTGTAGGTAAGCAAATATCTAAAATCAATTTCTCAACCATTTCCGCGCTAATTATTGGAGTTGCAATTGCAGTTGGTATTGCCTTTTTACCACCTGCTGAACCAAATTCATCTTTTTTATATCTCATTTTGTGTGGTATGGTCGCCATCAGCAGCATGATTTTACCAGGATTATCAGGATCATATATCCTTCTGCTAATGGGAAATTATGTACTTGTCATTCATGCCATTAGCACAATGGATTTTGCAATTCTGCTTCCGTTTGCACTTGGTTGTATTGTGGGCTTAATGTTATTTGCACAAGTGCTCTCTTACCTTTTCAAACATTTTCGTGATTTTACAATCAGCATCCTCACAGGATTCATTGCAGGCTCTTTGGCTATTATTTGGCCGTGGAAGATTACGGAATATTTGACATTAACCGACGGTAAGGAAAAGGCAGTTGGCTACTCATGGTTTTTGCCTGAATTAGATGGTCAGTTTGTTTTTGCGCTAACGCTCGCATTTGTTGGATTTATGTTGGTTTGGATGATGGAATATTTTGCTTCAAGCAATAAGTCCACGAACTGATCATATTCTATCCTGCATACTTTATTTTTGACTTTAATGTTCACTTTGCAAGTCGATATCTATGCGAAAATTCGGACTTATTGGATTCCCATTGGGGCATTCATTCTCCAAAAAATACTTTACCGAAAAATTCGAGAAATTGGGTTTGACAGATCATCAATATGATTTGTTTGAAATGTCCGATTTGAAGCCTTTCTTGTCTCTTTGGGACGATCAGAATTTGGTAGGCTTAAATGTCACAGTGCCTTATAAGGAAAAAGTAAAAGCATTCATTGAAGTGTTTGATCCAAGTGCTGAAAAGGTGGGCGCAGTGAATGTGATTAAAAAAACAGCTGATGGCTTAATCGGATACAATAGCGATTATTATGGATTTAGATCCTCGCTTGAAGATTTTATAGGAACAGATTCAAATGTTAAAAATGCCTTGGTTTTGGGAACAGGTGGAGCTTCCAAGGCGGTAAAAGCAGTATTAAATGATTTAAATATTGATTTCAAAGTCATTTCAAGAAGCAAAGAGTCAGGTGATCATACTTATGATGAATTGATTGAAAATCCATCCTTCGTTGCAGATGCCCATCTTTTAGTTAACAGTACACCACTCGGGACTTTCCCAAATGTAGATCTATGTCCCTTGCTTCCTTATAATGTAATTGGAGGGAATCATTTTTTATATGACCTGGTATACAATCCGGCTATGACCAGATTCATGACTGAAGGCGCTAAAAGAGGAGCCGCAATAAAAAATGGATATGATATGTTGGAATTACAGGCTGAACGCTCATGGGAAATTTGGAATAAATAAAATATGGATTTTGTATTAACATCCGAATATACACCGACAGGTGATCAGCCAAAGGCGATAAAGCAGTTGGTGGAAGGCTTGGATAATAAGGAACCCGCGCAGACTTTGTTAGGTGTTACAGGTTCTGGTAAAACCTTCACCATGGCCAATGTCATAGCTCAGACTCAGCGGCCGACATTGGTGCTTTGCCACAACAAAACTCTGGCCGCACAGCTTTATGGCGAGTTTAAAAGTTTTTTCCCCGAAAATGCTGTAGAGTATTTTATATCATATTATGATTATTACCAGCCTGAAGCATTTCTTCCGACCTCAGGTATTTACATAGAAAAAGATCTTTCCATCAATGAGGAGATAGAAAAGCTCAGATTAAGTGCGACATCTTCTTTGCTCTCAGGTCGACGCGATGTGATTGTGGTTGCTTCAGTGTCTTGTATTTATGGTATTGGTAATCCTGAGGAATTTGGAAAAAATGTCATGCGGGTTCAAGAGGGTGAAGTGATCCCACGCAATCAATTCCTTTTTAGCCTGGTGGATATTTTGTACAGTCGCACTGAATTAGAATTTAAAAGGGGCACTTTCCGCGTCAAAGGGGATACAGTGGATATCTTTTTAGCTTATGCTGATTTTGCCTATAGATTTATTTTCTGGGGAGATGAAATTGAAGCTATTCACAGGATTGATCCTGTGTCGGGTGAAAAGCTGGGAGATGAACGCATTGTCACAATATTCCCAGCCAACTTGTTTGTGACCAGTAAGGATTTGTTAAAAGTAGCCATTCGTGAAATTCAGGATGATATGGTGGCGCAGGTTCAGTTTTTTGAGGATGAGAGACGATTTCTTGAAGCTAAAAGGCTGAAAGAACGGACTGAATTTGATTTAGAAATGATCCGTGAAATTGGCTATTGTTCAGGTGTAGAGAATTATTCTAGATATTTTGATAGAAGAGAAGCAGGAGCAAGACCTTTCTGTCTTTTGGATTATTTTCCTGATGATTACCTGATGATCATAGATGAAAGCCATGTGACAGTTCCTCAAGTCAGAGCTATGTGGGGTGGAGATAGAAGCAGAAAAGTGAATCTGGTAGATTATGGTTTCCGGCTTCCATCAGCGCTTGATAACAGGCCATTGACCTACAATGAATTTGAGGAAATGATCAATCAGGTTGTGTTCGTGAGTGCCACACCTAGCGAATATGAGTTGAGAAAATCTGAAGGTGTGATTGTGGAGCAACTGATCCGCCCAACTGGCTTGTTGGATCCGATTATTGAAGTGCGACCAAGCATGAATCAGATAGATGATCTGATGGAAGAAATTCAGCTAAGAGTGGAGCGAAACGAAAGGGTTTTGGTTACCACACTAACCAAAAGAATGGCTGAAGAATTGACTAAATATTTGGTGAATGGAGGTGTGAAAACCAGATATATTCATTCTGAAGTCGATACATTGGATCGTGTGGAAATCCTTAGAGAACTGAGATTAGGTGTTTTTGATGTTCTGGTTGGTGTGAATTTGCTGCGTGAAGGGCTTGATCTTCCAGAAGTCTCACTTGTTACAATTCTAGATGCAGATAAAGAAGGATTTTTGAGAAATGAAAGATCCCTTGTGCAAACTATTGGCCGTGCTGCCCGAAATGAAAATGGGCGAGTGATCATGTATGCAGATAAAGTCACAGATTCCATGCAAAAGGCGATGGACGAAACCACAAGAAGACGAGCGATTCAGCAAGCTTACAACGAAAAACACGGCATCACTCCAACAACGATTATTAAGAATAGAGAGGCTGTGCTGGGGCAGACCAGTGTTGCAGATAGCAAACGAGGAGGAAAGAAATATTACGCCGAAGCGGAGCAAACAAGTATTGCTGCGGATCCTGTGGTTGCTTACATGAGTGTGGATCAGCTGAAGAAACTTGAATCTGAAACCCGACGCAAGATGGAAAAGGCGGCTAAAGATCTTGACTTTATGGAAGCAGCCAGATTGAGGGATGAAATGCTCGAAGTTCAGAAGATGCTTAAGGATAAATGATAGAATCAAATTAATTTCGAAGCGAAAAGAAAAATTTAGAAATGTACAAACGCATCAACGGAATACAACACATTGGAGTGGGAGTGTCAGACTCAGAAGCTTCACAAAAATGGTATCGTAAATTTTTTGGAATGGACATTCGCATATTTGATGGTGTGGCGCCTGCACCATTGATGGATGTTTATACCCACAACGAAACTATAACCAAGCGTGCCAGCATGATTTTGAATATCCAAGGTGGATGCGCCATGGAAGTTGTGAACCCAACGTCATTTGTGCCAAAAAAACCCAATTTCGAAACCCAATTGGGCGATATAGGTATTTACATTAATCAAGTGAAAACAATAGATGTAAAGGCTGCCTACGCTCATTTTAAGGCAAATGGAGCAACCTTGCTATCTGAAATTGTTCAAATGCCCGATGGTGGCGATACTTTTTATTGTGAAGATCTCAATGGTTTGATTTTTCAAATATTACCTGGAGGCAATTTCTACATGAAAGGCAAACACATGACCGGAGGGCCAAATGGTTGTGTGATTGGAGTATCGGATATTGATCAATCGCTGAAGCTGTATTCAGATATACTTGGGTATGACAAGGTGATCTATGATGAGACAGGTGTTTTTAGTGATTTTAAGAGCCTTGCTGGCGGTAAAAATAAATTCAGAAGAATCAGGCTTACTCAATCCAATCCTCCTGGAGGCGGCTTTGCAAAGGTGTCTGCGGATACCTATATCGAAATGATTCAGGCATTGGATTATGAGCCGAAGAAAATATACAAAGGTAGAATCTGGGGCGATGTAGGTTTTGTACATATTGGATTGGATGTAAGAGGTATGAAAGCACTCGGAACTGAACTGGCTGAAAAGGGATTCGGATTTACTTGTGACACCAAAGACACCCTCGATATGGGTGGAACCACGCGCGTGCATTGTGTCTATATAGATGATCCGGACGGTATTTTGATAGAAATGATAGAAGTTTATAAAATTCCAATTCTGGAAAAATTGGGAATATTTCTAAATGTTGAAAAAAGAGATCCACTTAAACCATTGCCTGATTTTATGCTGAAAGCCCTCAGGTTTGGTCGAATCAAAGATTGAATTTATTTAGAAAGCCAATTTGCGGTAGTAAGTTGGCTTTTTTATGGTTTCCTATCCTCCCTTTTTAGATATGTTTAAATTTTAATATCCATCGCTTTTATTCTTTTATGAAGATAGCCCTTGTTCAAAATCTATCCATTGGTGGAAACATCTCTGTTAATCTCAACAACCATGTCGATTGGATCAATAAGGCCATAGATATGAATGCGCAATTGGTGGTTTTTCCTGAATTGTCAATGACAGGATATGAACCGACTTTGGTTGATCAATTGGCGTTTTCCCTACCTGACGAACGTTTAGATATTTTTCAAAAGCTTTCTGATAAGCATAAAATCATTGTTGGGGTAGGTCTGCCGATTAGATTGACCGATGGGATTCGTATTGGTTTGATTATTTTCAAGCCAGATCAGCAGCCAAATGTGTATTATAAAAAATATCTTCATGATGATGAACTTCCATATTTTGTCGCTGGTGAAAACGCCAATGTCACGATAGATGAAACTTCAAAAATCGCATTGGCAATTTGTTATGAAATTTCTATTGATGCGCACATAGAAAATGCAGTAGCATCTGGTGCGAAAATATATCTAGCCAGTGTGGTTAAATCAGAATCCGGGGTGAAATCAGCACATCAAAGACTTTCTGAACTTGCTTCGAAATATGAGATGACCGTAATGATGACCAATGCCATTGGTGAAGCTGATGGCGGAGTTTGTGCCGGCGGTTCTGCGATTTGGGATTCCGAAGGCCTATTGATAGCACAACTAGATAACCATTCAGAAGGTATCATAATGCTCGATACGGATCATGGAGTGGTCACAAAAATGTGATAAACCACTTCCCCGACGTGATTACTAATTAATAGGCTTATTTTTGCGCCTAATAATTTTTGCAGATGTCTACATTTGAAATCCTCAGCTTAACAAAACCGCTACAAAACGCCATTGATGATCTTGGTTTGACCAAACCAACTCCTGTGCAGATAGAGGCTTACCCGATTATTTTATCTGGGAAAGATATTGTCGGCATCTCGCAAACCGGAACAGGTAAGACCTTTGCCTATCTTTTGCCCATTTTGCGCGATTTGAAATATTCGAATCAGGTTCATCCAAGAGTAATGATATTGGTGCCTACACGCGAGCTCGTATTGCAAGTTGTAGATCAAATCAATAGCCTAACCAAGTACATGAACGTTCGCGCTTTGGGTGTATATGGTGGTGCCAATATAAATACTCAGAAGATCGCAGTGGCTGAAGGTTGCGATATCCTTGTCGCCACGCCTGGAAGACTTTATGATTTGGTTTTGAGCAGAGATTTGCAACTGAAGGAAATCAAGAAACTTGTGATTGATGAAGTTGATGTCATGCTGGATTTAGGATTCAGATTTCAGCTGACCAATATCCTGGAATTGCTGTCTGAAAGACGTCAAAATATCATGTTTTCGGCTACCATGACTGAAGAGGTAGATACGCTAATCGATGATTTCTTTTTTAATCCGGTCAAAATATCCATCGCCTTAAGTGGCACTCCTTTGGATAATATTGAGCAACAATGTTATCCAGTGCCGAATTTTTATACAAAGGTGAATTTGTTGATTCATTTGCTTGAAGACAGAGCGCTTTTTAGCAAGGTGCTGGTTTTTGTTTCAAACAAGAAAAACGCAGATCGTCTTTTTGCAGCAATGGAAGAGCCTTTTGGACAGGAAATGTGCATCATTCATTCCAACAAAACTCAGAATTACAGAATCAGATCTATCAAGCAATTTGATCAGGGATCTAACCGGATTTTAGTTGCTACAGATGTGATGGCACGTGGATTGGATTTGGACAAGATCACGCATGTCATCAATTTTGACACGCCTGCTTTTCCAGAAAACTACATGCATCGCATTGGGCGAACTGGTAGGGCTGAAGAGCCGGGCAATACCATACTTTTCTACACAGAAAAAGAAGAACCTGCCAAGGAGGCAATTGAGGTATTGATGGAATTCAAAATTCCTGTTTTGGAATTTCCTAAGGATGTCGAGGTTTCAAAGGAGCTGATCCCTGACGAAAGACCTAAAGTATTGGAATTTGTAAGTCCACATAAAAAACGCAATATGGATGGCGTTGGTCCTGCTTTTCATGAAAAAAAGGAAAAGAATAAAAAGACCAATCAGGGTGGTTCTTATCGAAGGGAGATTGTCAAAAAATATAAAAAGCCGATTACCAGAGGAGATAAAAATGCGAATAAGCGAAAGAAGAGGTAATTTTTGATACTTTATTGTCGGCTTTTATGAACTGATGTAAAATAAAAAACCCGAATCGATAGATTCGGGTTTCATTTTTTAAGATTGTATTCTTTCGGATTAACCGATAGATATTCTTTTGAATCCAGAAACAGTCAAGCCTTTAGAAACTGAATCAAGATATTGCGACACAGTCATAGATCCGTCTTTCACAAAAGACTGGCTCAAAAGTGTATTCTCCTTGAAGAATTTAGCCAATTTTCCTTGAGCGATTTTTTCGATCATCGCTTCTGGTTTGCCTTCTTCTCTTGCCTGACCTTTACCTACTTCAATTTCTTGCTCGATGATTGCTGAGTCAACGCCATCTTTATCAACAGCAACAGGATTCATCGCTGCAATTTGCATAGCTACATCTTTACCAGCGTCGGTTACATCAGTACCATTTGTGTTTTTCAATGCTACAAGAACACCTAATTTTCCATTTGAGTGGATATAAGGAACTACAGCATCTCCAGTCACAGTGTCATATGCAGAAATCTCAAGTTTCTCGCCGATTTTACCAGTAGCCTCTGTGATTTTGTCACCAATTGTGATACTTCCAGCGCTAAGGGCTTTGATACCATCAACGTCAGCAGGCTGGTTAGCGAATGCAGAATCAGCAATTTCATTGGCCAATGCAATGAAATCTTCGTTTTTCGCAACAAAGTCAGTTTCACAAGTGAATGCGATAACCATACCTTTTGTACCATCAGCACTTGTACGAGTAACTACAATACCTTCAGTAGTTTCTCTGTCTGCTCTTGAAGCAGATACTTTTTGACCTTTTTTTCTAAGAAACTCAACAGCTTTATCGAAATCACCATCAGCTTCAACCAAAGCTTTTTTGCAGTCCATCATGCCCGCACCGGTCATTTGTCTTAATTTGTTTACGTCTTGCGCAGTAATTGCCATTTTAATGTATTTTATTAATTAGAATCGTGTTTTAACAAAAATTGAACATCATCCCAACCGATATTCGGAACAGGATTGATGTTCAATTCTTAATGCCTTGCATGTTGAGAAGAATTAAGCGCTTTGCTCGTCTACTTCTCTTTTTGCTTGCTCTTCTTCCTGTGCTACAGTGTCAGCTTTGTCTTTTTTTCTTTCGTTCAGACCTTCTTCAGCAGCTTTTACAATATATTCAGTAATTAAACTGATTGATTTGTAAGCATCATCATTTCCAGGTATTGGAAAATCAACCTGAGTAGGATCAGAGTTTGTGTCTACAAGTGCGTAAACAGGAATGTTTAATTTTTGTGCTTCAGAAACAGCAATGTGCTCTCTTTTGATGTCCACAATGAATAGAGCTGCAGGAAGTCTGTTAAGATCAGCGATACCGCCAAGAACTCTTTCTAGTTTTTCCTTTTCTCTTGTGATCATCAATCGCTCTCTTTTCGCAAGGTTCAAATAAGACTCATCTTTCATGAGCTTATCAATACTTGCCATTTTCTTAAGAGATTTTCTGATTGTTGCGAAGTTGGTCAACATACCACCTAGCCATCTTTCAGTTACGAAAGGCATGTTTAATTTTTTCGCTGCAGTTTCAACTATTTCTTTTGCTTGCTTTTTAGTTGCAACGAACATCACTTTACGGCCTGATCTTACGATAGACTGAAGAGAAAGCGCTGCATCTTCAAGAGAAGTAATAGTTTTATTTAAATCTATGATGTGAATCCCGTTCTTCTCCATGAAGATGTAGGGAGCCATTTGTGGATTCCATTTTCTGGTAAGGTGTCCAAAATGAACACCGGCATCCAATAAATCTTTATATTCAATTTTTTGCATTGTTCTGAAATCTTAACGTTTACTGAATTGGAATTTTCTTCTTGCTTTTCTTCTTCCTGGTTTCTTACGTTCAACCATTCTTGGATCTCTGGTCATAAAACCTTCTTTTCTCAAAGCTAGTTTGTTGTCAGCATCCAATTCTACAAGAGCTCTTGATATAGCAAGTCTTACAGCTTCTGCCTGACCTTTTGGTCCGCCACCGTCAACGTTTATATCAATATCAAAATTTCCATCCACATCAAGTGTTTCAAGAGGTTGCTTCACGATTAGTTGAAGGATTTCTGAAGGAAAATAAACGTTAAGTTCTTTTTCGTTAACGGTGATTTTTCCTTTTCCGGATTGGAAGTAGACCCTTGCTACTGCCGTTTTCCTTCTTCCTATGGTATTAATGGTATCCATTCAGATTAAAGTTTTACTTCTTTAGGTTGTTGTGCTTCGTGCGGATGCTCAGAACCGGCATACACGTATAAATTCTTATAAATCGCGTCACCTAGTTTTGACTTAGGCAACATACCTCTTACAGCTTTCTCTATAAGAATAGTTGAAGATTTCGCCCTCACCTCAAGAGGTGTAGCAATTCTTTGTCCTCCAGGATATCCTGTGTGTCGCACGTATTGCTTCTCAGTCCACTTGTTACCAGTTAGTCTGATTTTGTCAGAGTTAATAACTATGACATTGTCTCCGCAATCTACGTTAGGAGTGTAGCCAGGCTTTTTCTTCCCTCTAATGATTTTAGCTACCTCACTTGCTAATCTACCTAAGACTTGAGCCTCCGCATCCACGATGACCCAGTTCTTCTGTACAGAAGCTTTGTTTAATGATACTGTTTTAAAGCTTAAAGTATCCAATGTTTTTTTGTTTAAATGATTATTTTATTACCCTTCGCGAAAAGGGACACAAAAATAGAATTTTAGTTTTGTAAAAACAAAGCTCTATTGGTATTATATCAAAGGTTTTTTCTAAGCTGCGTTAGAAGTACAGCGAAATCCTTTGGGTAAGGTGCATCGAGAGAAATCACATTTTCTGATTCATCATCCAGATCTTTAAATGAAATATTGGCAGCATGAAGTGCCACACGTTGTATCAAAGGCTGTTCTTCTGCGTCTTTCGCTAATTTGAACTTCTTTTTAATAGACGAAAGGTATATCGGATCACCTCCATAAATCGGATCACAAGCGATCGGAGCTTTATGAAAAGCAAGATGAACCCTGATTTGATGCAGCCTTCCTGAAACAGGAAAGCATTTAATTAAAGTCGTGTTTTTGAAATGTTCGAGCGTTGAAATCAACGTAAGGGATGGTTTTCCTTCCCTGAAATCGACTCTTGATTTGCTGTTTGATGAATAGATAGGCTGGTCTGCTTCCAGATCTTTGAAGTCGTGGATTCCATTCAATACGGCATGATAGATTTTTTTGACCTGCCTTCTTTCCAGACTCATAGCGAAATGTCGGTAAGCCTCCGGATGTTTTGCAATCACCAATGCTCCGGATGTTTCCTTATCCAGCCTGTGACATACTTGCGCATCATCGCAATATGTTTTAGCCAATGCAAGAATATTTTGATCGTCATTCCTGTCTTCCAGCGTGGAAATATACGGGGGTTTATTAATGACTATATAATTGGGATTTTCAAAAAGTATGAGGTCTTTAAAATCAATGCGGCCTTTATTCTTCATCGTCATCTTCATGGATAAACCGATGTGCTACCGGCTTTCCTTTTTTCAGCGCAAAGCTAAAGACTGATCCTTTCTTAAATTCACTTTCTACAATTACTTTGGAATTGTGCGCTTCCATGATGTGCTTCACAATGGACAAGCCAAGCCCTGTGCCACCCTTTTCTTTGGATCTGGATTTGTCTACTCTATAGAATCGCTCAAAGATTCTTCCCAGATCTTCTGGCGGAATACCTCGTCCGGTATCTTTTATTGTTGTAATGATCTGATTGTTTACCTCAGTGAATGAGACATTTATTTTTCCTCCTTTTCGGGTGTATTTGATGGCGTTGGAGATCAGATTAGTAAGTACTTGATAAATGCGCTGGTAATCTGCGTGTACAAAATGTTTCTCATTTTCATTCTTGATCTTGAATATGATCTCCTTTTTTTCTGCTTTGTCGTCCAACTGGTCAAATACTTCTTTGCATTGCTGAACGATATCAAAATATTCAAAATGCATTTTGATCTCTCCGGTTTCCATTTGGGAGATAGTCAATAGTTCCTGCACCAATATGTCAAGTCCATCAAGGCTTTTGGCAGCCTTTCTTAGGAATTTTGTGCGAACGCTTTTGTCTTCTACAGCACCATCAAGTAAAGTATGTACAAAGCCCTGTGCTGCGAAAATTGGTGTTTTTAATTCGTGTGAAACATCCGCCATAAACTCACGGCGAAAGGCCTCTTGCTGTTTTAATTCAGTAATCTCCAACTGCTTTTGTTCGGCGTAATCGTAAATTTCCTTGTTTACCTTTTTCAAAGGATTAAAGGATGATTTGGCAGAAGGACTGGTTAGAAATGATAAATCCTGATCTTTAATATTGTCTAGTGCATCAAAAATCGAGTTGATCTGACGAAAGAAAATGAACTCCAGAGTGATTCTTATAAAGATGTAAGACGTGGAAAATGATAGAAAAAAGGCAATCCCAATTGCTACGTCATTGACTGACTCAACCATTGAGATAAATGCGGTAGTAATGGCTGAAATTAAAACTGCCAACAATAAAGAAATCCCCCGCGAATTAATCATTGACTCAGTTTACTTCAAATTTATAACCTACTCCCTTCACTGTTGAAATGAATCCTTCGCCTATTTTTTCACGAACTTTCCTGATGTGAACATCCACAGTTCTAGCCAATACATAAACGTCAGTACCCCAGATATTTTGGAGTAATTCATCACGACTAAAAACTTTGCCTGGGTTTTGTGCCAGAAAATAGAGCAACTCAAATTCCTTTTTAGGCAGGTTAATTTTTTCTTCCCCAGAAATTACGGTGTAAGAAGATCTGTCAATTGTTAGATTATTGACTTCTACTTTATGAGATTCCTTTTTCTTTTTGGATTCTCTTCGGAAAAGCGCATTGATCCTACTTACCAATGCTCTTGGTTTTATTGGCTTTGTGATATAATCATCAGCACCCATATCAAATGCTGCAACCTCAGAATACTCCTCGGAACGAGCTGTCAGGAATATCACAAAAGCATTTACAAGATCCGGGATTTCTCTCACTTGCCTACAGGTTTCCACACCGTCTTGTTTTGGCATCATGATGTCCAATATAATCAAGTCGGGGATAAATGATTTGGCAATATCAACGCCTTTGATGCCGTCTGATGCTGTTTTTACATCATAACCTTCCTTGACTAGGTTATATTTCAGGAGCTCAAGAATATCTGGCTCGTCATCTACTATTAAGATCTTTTGATTTTGCTTGGCCATTGTTTTGAGTTAGGAAATAATGCTGAGTTAACGAAAAATTTATTTTTGATTAACAGTTGCTCAAAGATTCCAAAGAAAATGCTGATTAACCTTAACCATGATCGATATTATTCAAATTTAAGTAGAAATCAATTTTCTAAGTGAAAGGTAACAATTTGTTAATTGCTTTAATTATTTGCCGTATAATGATTTCAAATTTTCAAGCATGAGATTTAGGTTATTATCATACCGATTATATATCGAGGTAAGGGTGTCTTCCTGACTGTGATACCGCATATAAGACATAAAATAGGCGTTATTTGGTTTTGTACTTTCAAATATGTTGTGATACCCATCATTGAAAAATGAGACAGTGTCCAGGGATTCAACTATGGTGTCTATTGTTTTTTCCTTAAATACTTTTTTGATGGAGTCTGGTTGGTTTATTAGATGATTGTATAAGCTATCCAACAATTGAGCACCTGTGAGTATATGTTTTGTGAGTTTTTTTTCATCGTTTAAATCTTCCAGATATGCCGTAAGTGATTTTGAATCAGGCCCGTATTTTTCCTTTAGAAAAAGTTGAGCTCCTTTTTCACCAATGAATGAAGCCAAATTTTCATTGAAGTCTATTTCATTTTTTACAAATATGGTGGCGTGCGTTAATTCATGTATGATGACTTCTGCCAGAGCTCCTTCACTTCTATTGAGCATATTTGAGAGGATTGGATCATTTAAAATCCCAAGGGTAGACCATCCACTTACGGTTCGGATCCTCATATCAAAACCTTCATCCTTCAATTTTTTTCCTTCAATTTTGGCTTTTTCTAAATCAAAAAATCCTTTGTAGGGCATGCTGCCAAGAAATGGATAATACCAGGTGTATGGTTTTAGCTCATATGGCTCGCAGGCTGATAAGTTCCATAGGATGGTTTTCCCTTTTTGGTCATATAATGTCGTGTAGTTGTCTGATTGGTTGAGTTTCAATTCCTGCATGGCAAATACGCGAACCTCTTGAGCTAATCTTAATTTTTGTTTGAGCGAGTCAGGAAATTCTGGATCTTGTAAAAACTCTTCGATTGGGCGCGAGTTTCGGATTACTTCAATTTGACCTGCAGCCTGATTTAAACCATACATGATAAAGCTCCATTGCCATATTATCAGAGTGATAATTATAGTCAGAAAGAAAGGCCAGATTTTTTTGAACATGAATCGTTAAAATGTTGCTTCAAAATAAAGTTTAATTCACCAAGTTCTGCTAATTTTATTTTTAACATAAAGCGGTATTTTAAATCAAATACTTGGAAGCTTATTATGGTTAGAAATTTTGATGACAAAAATATTAGCTTAAAAAAATTATATACTAAAAAAATTAGCAATTTGCTTTTATTTAAAGTTAATGCGGCTAATTTTGTTCGACATAAATTTAAAAATCCCTAATTCTCGCACTCATGGCAGACAAGACTGAAAAACTAAAAGCACTCCAGTTAACAATCGATAAATTGGAGAAAACCTATGGTAAAGGCACCATCATGAAACTGAGTGACAACAAGGTTTTGGATGTTCCGGTAATATCAACAGGCTCGCTTGGGTTGGATATGGCCTTGGGGGTTGGCGGAATTCCAAGGGGTAGAGTAATTGAAGTTTATGGTCCGGAATCATCTGGAAAAACTACGCTAGCCATGCATTGCATCGCAGAAGCCCAGAAGAAGGGAGGCTTGGCAGCCATCATTGATGCCGAGCATGCTTTTGATAAGTCCTATGCCGAAAAATTGGGTATCGATACTGAAAACTTGCTTATTTCTCAGCCCGACAATGGTGAACAGGCATTGGAAATTGCAGAACATTTGATCCGTTCAGGAGCTATTGACATCATTGTGATTGACTCTGTTGCGGCCTTGGTGCCGAGAGCGGAATTGGAAGGTGAGATGGGTGATAGTAAAATGGGGCTTCAGGCCAGATTGATGTCTCAAGCATTGAGAAAACTTACTGGTGCGATCAATAAAAGTGGTTGTGCCTGTATATTCATCAACCAGCTACGAGAAAAAATTGGTGTGATGTTCGGTAACCCTGAAACAACTACAGGTGGTAACGCATTGAAGTTTTATGCCTCTGTGAGATTGGATATCAGAAGAATAGGTCAGATCAAAGAAAGTGCAGACAATATTTTAGGGAATCGGACCAGAGTAAAAGTTGTAAAGAATAAAGTAGCGCCCCCATTCAAAGTTGTGGAGTTTGATATCATGTATGGTCGCGGAATCAGTAAGTCTGGGGAGATCATCGACATAGGCGTAGAACTTGATGTGATTAAAAAATCAGGTTCTTGGTTTTCATATAATGAAAATAAATTAGGTCAAGGTCGTGACTCTGTAAAACAATTGATTGAAGATAATCCTGAATTGATGGAAGAACTCGAAGGTAAAATCAAGGAAAAGATCAATGGTTTGGTAGGAGTAGCGGATGTTGCGCAAGTTGATGAAGATATTGACGAGGCAGAATAAATTAGTTTATCATATTCATTCAATTATCGAGGTGGATAAGATGACTGATGTTCTATCCGCATCAAAAAGGTAAAATGTAAAGAAATCAGGAGGATTTGTTTTGACAAAAACCTACGGGCTTTAAGATCTGATAGCGACAACTGGATCCATTCTTGCGGCCATTAATGCTGGCACTATTCCTGAAATAGTGCCAATAGCTGCTGAAACACCCAAGCCAATCGTGATATTGGCAAAGCTTAGGATTAAATCCAGAGAGCCTAGATCGATAAATGATAAAATCCAGACAATCAGGATCCCTAAGCCACCACCAATTACACTTAAGAAGATAGATTCGAACAGAAACTGGAAAAGGATAAAATAATTTTTTGCGCCGAGTGACTTTTGAATGCCGATAATGTTGGTTCTTTCTCTTACTGAAACAAACATAATGTTGGCTATGCCAAAGCCACCAACCAAAATGGAGAAGCCCCCAATGATCCATCCAGCCACTCCGAATACATCAAAAATACCACTCAGAATCCCCAGCAATGCTTCTTGTCGGTTGACAGAAAAATTATTCAATTCCGTTGGTTTGAGACCTCTGAATCTACGAAGTAGTCCAGTGATTTCGGCCTCAAGTTCTACAAGTCCAAGATCAGATTTTTTTCCTTTCACGCTAATTAAGGTTTCTACCCCGCGCTTGTCTCCCATGTAAAAAATTTTACGCATTGACTGATAGGGGATGTAAATATTCTCGTCATTGCCAGAATTGCCAAGAATCGACTCACCTTCTTCCGCCATTGTTCCGATAACCGTATAGGCCATACCCTTGATCTTGATCTGCTTACCTATTGGTTCCAGATTATTAAAAAGTTCTTTTTGAGTTTTGTAGCCTATGATGCAGACATTTTGTGCAGCACTAGATTCTTGTTGTGTGAAATAGCGTCCATATACAATCGGAATTTCATAGACGTCTTTATGCGTATATGACACACCCAAGATACTTTGGTCGGTTATGTTGTTGTTTTTGTGAGTCACATTTACCCCTGGTTTCACCGCAAACAGAGTAAGCGCTTCAGCATGCTTGAGGTTCTGCTTTAGGAATTCGTATTCTGAATAATTGGTGTAGGGTCTTTTAAAATAATCCCACCAAGGTAAATTGGGATCAAATTCATATGGAAACTTGCGAATATCAAGATTGCTTGAATTTAAAAAACTTAGACTTTTATTGATGTTTCTCTCTAAGGAATCTACTAAAGTGAAAACAGCGATTATGGCGAAAATGCCAATTGTTACTCCCAGTAGTGACAGAGTTGTTCTTAGGATATTTGTACTCAGAGCATTCCATGCAAACCTGAAGCTTTCTAATATAAGTTTGATAATGATCACTCAGAGTAATATTTAGGATAGGTAAAAAGGTTTTTTATATATTTAAACAAAACATTTCGCTAGTTTTGCGCTCTTATTTAATCAACACCATTGATTAATACAAGGTATTCACGTGAAATTATCATATAAGTTATTTGCCAACACATTAACGTTCAAGCAAATCTTTATGAATTATTTGATGTGGTCTTAGAAATTTTAACAACACACATGAAATTATCAGCATTCAAATTCGATCTTCCCAACAGTCACATTGCCTTGCATCCTACCGAAAACAGAGATGAGTCTCGTTTGATGGTGATACATCGTAAGACCGGTGAAATTGAACATAAAATTTTCAAGGATATCGTTGGTTATTTCAATGATCAGGATGTCATGGTAATCAATGACACCAAGGTTTTTCCAGCAAGATTATACGGTAATAAAGAAAAAACAGGTGCCAAGATTGAAGTTTTTCTTCTTCGTGAATTAAATAAGGAGATGAAACTTTGGGATGTGCTTGTAGATCCTGCCAGAAAAATCAGAGTAGGCAATAAACTGTATTTTGGTGATGGAGAATTAGTAGCTGAAGTTATTGACAACACAACTTCACGAGGTAGAACAATTAGATTTCTTTATGATGGAAATGAGGTTGATTTCTACAAAATGATTGACAGATTGGGAGAGACTCCTCTTCCAAAAAATATAGATAGACAAGCGGTGGAAGAAGACAGAGAGCGTTTTCAGACAATTTATGCTAAAAATGTGGGTGCAGTAGCGGCACCAACAGCTGGTTTGCATTTCACCAAACAAGTCTTGAAAAGATTAGAAATCGTTGGTGTAGATATCAAGCCTATAACCTTGCATGTTGGTCTGGGTACATTCAGACCTGTAGATGTTGAGGATTTGACTAAACACAAAATGGATTCTGAAAACTATTTTGTAAATGAAGATACTGCGAACAGAGTGAATCAAGCTCTTGATGAAAAAAGACGAGTTTGTGCTGTTGGTACAACGGTAATGAGATCCTTGGAATCTTCAGTTTCTGCATTAGGAAGATTGAAGCCAAATGAAGGATGGACAGATAAATTTATCTTTCCACAATACGATTTTAAAATTTGTAATGCACTTGTTACCAATTTTCATTTGCCTGAGTCAACATTACTTATGATGGCTGCTGCATTTGGTGGTTATGATTTGGTGATGAAGGCTTATGAAGTGGCCATCAAGGAAAAATACAGATTCTTCACCTATGGTGATGCTATGCTGATTATTTAATTTTTTTACTTTGTCTCACAACAGTGTAGTAATTGTAGCAGGAGGTGCTGGTTTGAGAATGAATCAGCCACTTCCTAAACAGTTTACACCAATTCATGGAATTCCTGTACTGGTTCATACCCTAAGGGCATTCTTTACTTTCGATCCTCAAATAACTTCAGTGTTGGTACTTCCTCAGGATCATTTTGATACCTGGGATTCCATAAAAAAAGAATTTTTACCTGATGCTGATATTATCGTTACTGCCGGAGGATCTTCACGTTTCCAATCAGTGAAAAACGGTCTTTCTAAAATCTCATCTGGTATTGTAGCCATACATGACGCGGTAAGGCCCTGCATTTCTCCTCAAATCATCGCCGCATCATTTGACGCTGCGAAGAAGTCTGGTTCAGGATTAGTTTGTGTGCCGATGAAAGATTCGGTGCGATTGGTTGATGGCGCTACATCAAAAGCTTTGGACAGATCGCGGTATCAGATCGTACAAACACCACAAACATTCCAGGTTGATAAAATCAAAAAAGCATTTGAGGTTCAGGAGCAAAGTTACTTTACAGATGATGCAAGCGTATATGAATATGCCTTAAATCAGGAATTGACATTAGTGATGGGGAGTTATGAAAATATCAAGATCACGACTCCTGAGGATCTGAAACTTGCAGCAATTTATCTGGAAAACAAAAAACCCTGAGTTTTCACACAGGGTTTTAAAATGTCTCAAATTCCGAAATCAATATTCATCCTCATTGAAGAAGAAATCTTCCTTTGTTGGATAATCAGGCCATATTTCTTCGATACTTTCGTATGGGTTACCATCATCCTCAAGTTCCTGTAGGTTTTCTACAACTTCAAGTGGAGCACCTGATCTGATTGAAAAATCAATCAATTCGTCTTTTGCAGCCGGCCAAGGTGCATCTTCCAAATAAGAAGCTAATTCTAGTGTCCAGTACATAATTTGTTGTATTTAAAATTTCGTGCAAAAATAGTTTTATTACTTAGAAATCAAATTTTATTTTGATTTATTCCATTATAAACTTTAAATGCGAAATAGCAATGGATCGTTCCTTAATTATTGATAAAAAAATCAGGATTTATTGAGTAGGTCTAAAAGCTGCTCCTTGATCATCACTTTCATTTTTTGTTGATTCAGGTTTTTCTCAACCAATGGGTTCATTTGGCCGGTAGAAGATGAAAAATTTCCAGAGTTTTCAAGGTACTTAGTCAGGTCTTCACGATCCCGAATTAGCAAGTCCTCCAATACTTTGATTTGAAGTTTGCGTTGTTCTGCCGGTGACATCTCTCTATAAGTTTTGACACGTTTTCTAGCTACATTGATGAGAAAATCCCATTCTTTGAGCAGTTGTATTTTTGAAAACGCCTCCTTACGATCTTGTTTTGCCTTGAATTCACTCGGTTGATAGGACTTGAGATTGTTTCGATATACTTCCAGCGTCTTCAGCGGAACAGATTCTTTTCCTGAAAGGTATCCATCTAGTTCTCTGATTAATGCTTTAACATCCATCGATTGGTTTTGTGGACGCTGTGTAGGCTTAAGGTGTTTATTGAAAAGATCAACCAAAGGGCCATAGTCTTCCTTGGGAATTTTGCCCAGATCATCCCATCGCTGCTTGAGGTCTTTTACTTTTTCAAATCGTTCTTTTCCATGAACGTTTGTCAATTTTTCAGCTTCCTTAACAAGAAGTTGATAGGCTGCTTTGTTTTTTTCGCCAAGTCGCTTTTTATCTTCATAAAAAGCCTTCTTCTTATCGAAAAAGCCAGATACGACTGACCAGAAAGCTTCTTCTAACTCCTCCTGTTCTTCTTCTATCGCATTGCCTGTTTTGATCCAACGGGTTTTAATGTCGTGAATTTCTTCAGTTGCTTCTTTCCAATTGAATTTATCTGCAGCAATTTTAACCTCTTCGATCAAAGTTTTTTTGATTTCAGAATTTCTTTCCCTGTTTTTCGAGATTATATCATGTAAGATCGCTTCCTGTGTGGTCAGTTTGTCTAGCAACGATTGATAGTCGCCAAGACCATCATGTGTAGGTATGAGTTCTTTTAAATGCAGAAGTTTCATTAAAAAAGAACCTTTATTCACAGATTCTTCAATTATTTTCTCCAACTCTACCACCTTGGTTTCTAGTTCGTAGAAGCGCTCCTCAAAATATTGAAATGAGCTTTCAGGATTGTCATCTTTTACTTCACCGATGGCCCTGTCTGTATATGGACCCCAGGCTTTCAAAATGACCTTATTTCCTTGAATAGTACCGTATTTGTTTCCCTTCTCCTCCACAAATATTGAAAAGTGAATTTATTATTAATGCTGATTTAGAATTGATGTAAATTCGACATCAATTTGAAAAAACTCAACCATGTCTGACGAAAAAATTATATTCTCGATGGCTGGGGTAAATAAATTTTACCCCCCAAAGAAACAAGTTTTAAAGAACATTTACCTCTCCTTTTTCTATGGAGCTAAAATTGGCGTGCTTGGATTGAACGGATCGGGCAAGTCTTCGTTGCTGAGAATCATCGCAGGAATAGATAAAGAATATCAAGGTGATGTGGTTTCTTCTGCTGGATTTAGTGTCGGAATGCTCGAACAAGAGCCAAAACTAGATCCAACTAAGACTGTAAAAGAAGTCATCAGTGAAGCAGTTTCTGAAATCACTGATTTGCTTAAAGAATACGATGAGATCAATTTGAAATTTGGCGAACCTGAAATTTTGGATGATCCAGATAAAATGAATGCCCTTATTGAAAAGCAGGGCAAGGTGCAGGAGAAGCTTGATCATGTGGGAGCATGGGAACTGGATACAAAACTTGAAAGGGCGATGGATGCACTCAGGACGCCACCTGAAGATGCGATTATCAAGAACTTATCGGGTGGAGAGAAAAGGAGAGTTGCGTTGTGTAGGCTGCTGCTACAAAAGCCTGATGTGCTTTTGCTTGATGAGCCAACCAACCATCTCGATGCAGAATCGGTTCATTGGCTTGAGCAGCATCTGCAGCAATATGAAGGAACCGTAATTGCGGTAACCCATGATAGATATTTCCTTGATAATGTGGCCGGTTGGATTTTGGAACTGGATAGAGGTGAAGGCATTCCGTGGAAAGGAAATTACTCCAGCTGGCTGGATCAAAAGCAGAAAAGATTAAAACAGGAAGAGAAAACCGAATCTAAAAGACAAAAAACACTTGAGCGCGAGCTGGAGTGGGTAAGAATGTCGCCGAAAGGGCGTCAGGCCAAAGGAAAAGCCAGATTGGGTGCCTACGATAAGTTATTAGGTCAGGAGGGCAAGGAGAAAGAAAAACAATTGGAGTTATACATCCCGCCAGGTCCACGACTAGGGGCGAAAGTTATTGAAGCGAAAGGAGTGTCTAAATCCTATGGTGATAAAATGTTATTTGAGAATCTGACATTTAGTTTGCCACAAGGGGGAATTGTAGGCGTGGTAGGACCAAATGGTGCGGGGAAAACAACACTTTTCAACCTGATCACTGGCAGAGAAAAACCAGACGCAGGAACGTTTGAAGTAGGGGAAACTGTGCAAATGGCTTATGTCGATCAGGAACATGACGACCTTAAACCTGATTTAACTGTTTTTCAAACCATTTCTGGCGGTAATGAAATCATACTTCTTGGCGGCAAGGAAATGAATGCTCGCGCATACGTAAGCAGGTTTAACCTGGCTGGTTCAGATCAGGAAAAGAAAGTAGGTGTACTGTCAGGTGGTGAACGCAACCGGGTTCATTTGGCAATCACCATGAAGCAAGGAGCCAACCTGATTCTATTGGATGAACCTACTAATGATTTGGATATAAACACGCTTCGGGCGCTTGAAGAAGGGCTCGAAAATTTCGCTGGATGTGCGGTGGTAATCAGTCACGACAGGTGGTTTTTAGATAGGGTTGCAACTCACATTTTGGCTTATGAAGGTGACTCACAGGTTTATTGGTTTGAGGGCAACTATTCCGACTATGAAGAGAACAGGAAGAAACGCTTGGGGGATAAAGAGCCGACCAGGATTAAGTATAGGAAGTTGATGAAGTAGTCCATGTGGCCTTATTCTATCTCTAACTTATAAAAATCTAGTGAGTAGTTAAAAACTAGAGCATTATTTTCATGTATTCGATTAAATCAACTTACAGTGTCAACATTTGTTGTCATAGGATTTTCTAATTCAAAAGCCATTTTTCATTATTAGATAATTGAAATTGTACTTATAATCTATTTTGTCCCAGAGGTTTACAGGCTTTTTCCATTTCTATTGGTTACTTTTGCACCCTGATTTTGAAACAGGATGGCTTCTTTTTCAAAATTTTAGAGCATAGAAATAGTATAAAGACAGAATAAAAAATGGGAAAGACGCTATTTGATAAGGTTTGGGATTCACACGTAGTACGTCAGATTGAAGGCGGCCCGGATGTGTTTTTCATAGATAGACACATGGTGCATGAAGTGACCAGTCCGGTTGCTTTTCTTGGTTTGAAAACCCGTGGTATTGGCGTGTTGCACCCAAACAGGACTTTTGCGACCGCAGATCACAACACCCCGACAATCAACCAACATCTTCCTGTACAAGATCCACTTTCGGCGGGTCAGTTGAAAGCGCTTGAGGAAAATGCAAAGGAACATGGCATTTCTCATTGGGGATTGGGGCATGAGAAAAATGGAATCGTACATGTTGTAGGTCCAGAATACGGAATTACGCTTCCCGGAGCAACAATTGTTTGCGGAGATTCACATACTTCTACGCATGGGGCTTTTGGTGCCATCGCATTCGGTATTGGTACATCTGAGGTGGAAATGGTGCTTGCTACACAATGTATCATGCAGCCAAAACCTAAGAAGATGCGAATCAACATCAATGGCGCACTTCAAGTAGGTGTGACTCCAAAAGATGTGGCTTTGTTTATCATTTCTCAGCTCACAACTTCGGGAGCGACTGGCTATTTTGTAGAATATGCCGGTGATGTTTTTGAAAACATGAGCATGGAAGGTAGAATGACTGTCTGCAACCTGAGTATTGAAATGGGGGCTAGAGGCGGCATGATTGCTCCTGATGAAAAAACATTTGAATATATCAAAGGTCGTGAGTTTACTCCAAAAGGAGCAGCTTGGGACAAAGCAATGGAATATTGGGAAACCTTGAAAACTGATGCTGATGCAACTTTTGACAAAGAGTTAACCTTTGACGGTTCGAAAATAGAGCCGATGATTACCTATGGTACCAATCCAGGAATGGGAATGGGCATTGGCAATATCATCCCAACTGCTGAATCGCTGGAAGGTGGTGTTGCTACATACAAAAAATCATTGGGATATATGGGCTTCAATGAAGGGGAGTCCATGATCGGAAAGCCTGTTGACTATGTGTTCATAGGAAGCTGTACCAATGGTAGGATAGAAGATTTCAGAGCATTTGCATCATTGGTCAAAGGAAAGAAAAAAGCTGATAATGTGACAGCATGGTTGGTTCCAGGATCGCACAAAGTAGAAGCTGCTATTAAGGAAGAAGGTCTTTTAGATATTCTAACAGAAGCTGGATTCGAATTGAGAGAACCTGGTTGCTCTGCATGTTTGGCGATGAATGATGATAAAGTACCTGCCGGAAAACTTGCGGTAAGTACATCAAACAGGAATTTTGAAGGAAGACAGGGTCCAGGATCAAGAACACTCTTGGCTAGTCCGCTAGTCGCTGCGGCAAGTGCAGTAACAGGAGTTGTTACGGATCCAAGGGAGTTGATGGTTTGATTTGGCTTTGGTTTTTAGCTATTGGCCTTTAGCCGGAGTTAAGAGATAAAACAACTCATATATCGACTTTATGTAAGTTTCCAAGATTCTGAAAAATTCATAGAAACTAAGTATTGTCCTTAAGAAAATAGATTAGTATAAATGGACGGTAATTCACAAGGAATTATTGTTTTGATAAGAAGTGAATACCAAGAGCTAATGGCCAAGCGCCAAAAGCCAAAAGCAATAAAAAATGGCATACGATAAATTTACAGTACTAAAAACTACTGCTGTTCCACTTCCGATTGAAAATGTGGATACTGATCAGATCATTCCTGCCCGTTTCTTGAAAGCCACTACGCGTGAGGGTTTTGGTGACAATCTTTTCAGAGATTGGAGATACAACACCGATGGCAGTCCAAAAGAAGATTTCATTTTGAATAACCCTATCTATGGAGGTAAAATTCTGGTAGGAGGTAAAAACTTTGGATCTGGTTCTTCCAGAGAGCATGCTGCATGGGCGGTTTATGACTATGGATTCAGATGTGTGATTTCGAGCTTTTTTGCTGATATTTTTAAAGGAAACTGCTTGAATATTGGTGTGCTTCCAGCGCAGGTAAGTGCTGAATTTCTAGATAAGATTTTCAAAGCCATTGAGGCGGATCCCAAAGCCGAAATTGAAGTGAGTTTACCAACACAAACTGTAACGATACTAGCAACCGGTGAATCGGAAAGTTTTGATATCAACTCTTACAAAAAAGGAAACATGCTCAACGGTTTCGATGATATCGATTACTTGCAGAATATGAAAACTGAAATTGAGCAATTTGCTCAAAATCGTCCAATCTAAAATATTGAATCCAGAGACAATGGCCATAATATTGATTATCATGGCTATTGCTTTTTAAAAGAATTGGTTTGAAAGTAGAAATCCTCGATACCACGCTCAGAGACGGAGAGCAAACTTCCGGTGTATCATTTACCGATAGCGAAAAGCTAACGATAGCCCAGCTATTGCTAGAAGAGCTTCGCGTAGATCGATTGGAGGTAGCTTCGGCCAGAGTTTCAGAGGGCGAATTCAAAGGAGCGAAAAAAATTCTTGATTGGGCATCTCAAAATGGCTACATCGGTCAGGTTGAGATTTTGGGATTTGTTGATCATACACTTTCAGTGGATTGGATCAAGAATTCTGGAGGGCAGGTGATCAATTTACTTTGTAAAGGCTCAAGGAAACATTGCGAAAAGCAGCTTAAAAAAACAGTTGAGGAGCATTTAGCTGATATCGCTCAGACGATTAATTATGCAACTGACCAAAATCTAACGGTGAATGTCTACCTCGAGGATTGGTCCAACGGTATGCGTACTTCACCTGATTACGTAGATCAGATGATTGGAGGGCTGCTCAAATTGAACGTAAAGCGTATCATGTTGCCAGATACATTAGGGATTTTGAATCATAAAGAGGCTGCAGATTTTTGTGGGCAAATGACAAGCAAATTCCCGACAGCACATTTTGATTTTCACGCGCACAACGATTACGATTTATCCACAGCCAACGTGTATTCTGCGATAGAAGCGGGCATCAATGGCATTCACACTACATTAAACGGACTTGGCGAACGTGCCGGCAATGTGCCACTTTCAAGTGTGATTGGCATTGTTAAAGATCATTTGCATGGTGAGATGAATGTCGATGAAACCAAACTTTATAAGGTTTGTAAAATCGTTGAGTCATTTTCAGGGATCAGAATACCAGCAAATAAGCCATTGGTAGGTGAGTTTGTATTTACACAGACAAGTGGCATTCATGCCGATGGAGATAGTAAAGACAATCTATATCACAATGGATTGAACCCTGAGCGCTTTGGAAGAAGTTATTCTTACGCTTTAGGTAAAATGTCGGGCAAGGCGAGCATCAAAAAGAATTTGGACGAGCTGGGAATAGAGCTGAGCAAGGAGGAGACAAAAAAGATCACCCAAAAGATCATTGAACTAGGAGATAAAAAGGAATCCATCACCAAGGAAGATTTACCCTTTATTATCAATGATGTCTTGCGCAGTGAAAAAATTGAAAGGCATGTAGTCATTAAAAATTATTCCCTTTCTGTGGCCCAAGGTCTTCGATCGATGGCCACTTTGAGCATTGAGATTGGAGGGAAAACGTATGAAAAGACTGCTTCGGGAGATGGACAATATGATGCATTCATGAATTCACTTCATGCCATATATGCTGAATTTGGAGAAACACTTCCGAGACTTGTGGACTATGAAGTGCAGATTCCTCCGGGTGGTGAAACGGATGCCTTGGTGATCACAACGATCAGTTGGGAAAATGGCAAAACATTCAAAACTCGTGGACTAGATTCTGACCAAACTGTGGCTGCTATCAAAGCGACTATCAAAATGCTCAATATTATCAAAAATCATAATGGTGAGGCCGACTCGATATAAGAGGCGGAAGAATAAAACAAATACAAACAATATCACCGGGACTTAATTTCCGGACTTTTTTAATAGCATAAAATTCTCGTAAACAATGAATTACAAAATCGCAACACTTCCGGGTGATGGTATCGGGCCGGAAATCGTAGATCAGGCCATCAAGGTCATGAATGCTATCGGAGTAAAATACGGACATTCATTTGATTTCGAATTTGCGCCAACTGGGGCTTCAGCCATTGATTTGGTAGGTGAACCTTATCCAGAATCTACGCATCAGATTTGTATGGATGCAGACGCGGTTCTATTCGGTGCAATCGGCGATCCTAAATATGACAATGATCCTAAAGCTAAGGTGCGTCCAGAGCAAGGATTGTTGCTTATGAGAAAAAAACTTGGGCTTTATGCCAACATAAGACCAGTAGCTACTTTTCCAGCTTTGATCGACAAAAGTCCATTGAAAAATGATCGAGTTGAAGGTGCTGATTTTGTGGTAATCAGAGAATTAACTGGAGGAATTTACTTCGGTGATAAAGGAAGATCAGAAGATCTTACTTCAGCTTTTGACAACTGTGTGTACACCACTCATGAAATTGAGAGAATTCTAAAGCTTGCATTTGAATACGCCGGCAACAGAGATAAGCGTCTCACTATTGTGGATAAAGCAAATGTGCTTTGTACCTCAAGATTGTGGAGAGAGATTTCTCAAAAAATGGAAAAGGACTATCCGGAAATCACTGTTGACTACATGTTTGTGGACAATGCAGCCATGCAGCTGGTACAATGGCCAAAGAAATTTGATGTGATGGTTACCGAAAATATGTTTGGAGATATTCTATCGGATGAAGCGAGTGTGATCACAGGTTCACTAGGTCTGCTACCTTCAGCTTCTGTTGGTCTTCATACGTCGGTGTTTGAACCTATTCATGGTTCGTATCCGCAAGCTGCAGGTAAGAATATTGCCAATCCAGTTGCTACAATTCTTTCAGCTGCTATGCTCTTGGATTCATTGAATTTATTTGAAGAAGCCAAAGCTATTAGAGATGCAGTAAATGCTTCTCTGGAAGCCAATTATGTGACGGAAGATATATCTAAAGAAGCCTCAAAATCTACTTCGGAAGTAGGTGATTGGATTGCCGCTCAGATTTAAGGTTGAAAATTTACTCGGTTTAAATAAATTGAAACCCTGAACGTAAAAATTCAGGGTTTTTTATTGAATGATAATTAAGTTATTTGAACAGGTGATCACCTTGTTAATTTCCGATTGTATTCATCCCCACGATTTCCTTCAAAAAACGGACAGTTTCTTCTTCCACGTTTGATACATCTTTGGAGGTAAGACTTGAGCCGATAACATGATGACCAGCTTCAGGAAATGAAACCTTCCTTTTCAAATTAGCAGGTGTACCAAGCTGATCGTACATTGCCAGCATTGCGGGAACGGACACTGTATTGTCCTGAATTGAATCATTTTTATAGAAATAACCTAAAAAAACAGGTTGAGTTACTGCCTTAAATGTTTCAGGAGTCATCGTTTCATCAATTAGGGCGCGGAGCTCGGTCAACACTTCGAGATGGTATTTGTTGGTCCAATAATTGGCGCTAACGCTATCCAGAGGCCATTCATTGTAATCGCTTCCTTTGACCAATTTCGCCATTTGAAGTCCCCAAGGTTTCGCCAGAAGAAAAGACGAGGAATTGTAAAGGTCAATATTTGGCGAATAAAGAACAATCGCGGCAATGTCTGGCTGATTTTCTGCTAAATATAAACCATAGGTTCCCCCAGTGCTGGTTGTTAACAATATCACTTTTTCGCCAATTTTCATTCCTACAGCGATAGCTTCCTTTGCGCTTTCAATCAATTGATTTGCAGTTAAAGTCAGCATTGGTTTTTCTTCATCTATACCATGTCCAGTTAATCTTGGTAGATAGAGATTACAACCAAATTTTTTAGCCAGGTTTTTATGAATTGGATCACCTTCTTTTTGACTGGCTGAGAAGCCATGAAGGTAAACCATGCTGTATTCCGTCTTTTTTGGGATCGAATCAAACCAAATGATTCTGGCTTCATTGTCCGGTTTTATTTGAGTGTTTGATGATTCCTGTCTGTTGATAATTTCTTCTAAATCATTTAAATCTGATGTTAAATCAGGAAGTGTTTTGTCAATGGGACCAATGTCTACTTTAGGTCCGAAAAGGTAAGTGGCACCTAGCAGGAGTATAATTCCTGACATCCATTTGAAGACTTTCATAGGGGGTGTAGCGGTTTATAAATAGTGATTGAAAAAGCAGGCTTTTTTGTTGTATTAAGATTTACAATCAATTGGCAATTAATACTTAGCAAGCCTCTTGCTTAAATATTATGAATAGTGTTGATAATTCCAATTGGAGTGAAGTATTCTTTATTTTGGAGGCAACATTGGTTTCTCATTTGCCATTCAAGTTCAGCAAAACATTTCCTATTTTTTGACCGGATTCTACATATTGATAAGCATCCGAAATTTGTTCTAAGGGATAAATTCGATCAATTACAGGTATAAATTTTCCAGTGTCTAAAAGCTCTTTTATCAATACTATACTAGCAGTGATATCTGAAGGAATGGGGAAAACGACTTTCTTTTTCCCAAAAAGAGTTGTAATCAAAGCGAGAAAAGGGTTTTGAATCATGGGGCCCAATTCTGATGAAATGTATACGCCCTGAGAGAGCAATAAGGGTTTACATTTTGCGAATGTACTTTTTCCAACGGTATCGAAAATGTAATGAAATTGGTCTTCCCTCTTGGTGAAATCTGCTTTTGTAAAGTCAATCACATGATCCGCTCCAATTGATCGCATAAGTTCCAGATTTTTTGTATCACAAACAGCAGTCACCTCAAGCCCAAAATATTTCAATAGCTGAATCGATGCTGAACCGATGGCTCCTGATGCTCCATTTACAAGTGCCTTTTGCCCAGTATTGATTGTCAACTTATTAATCATATTGTAGGCATAGTGTGCGCCTTCCAGACTTGCAGCAGCCTGATCAAAGCTTATGTTTTCTGGCATTTTTGCGATTCCTTTTTGTTCTGGGAAAGCCAAATATTCGGAATGAGAACTCGATCCTATATCATCAAATCCAAACACCTTATCTCCTACCTGCAACGATGTAACTGCTTTTCCAACAGCTTCTACTGTACCTGCAAAGTCAGTTCCTGATATTTGATTTTTAGGTTTGAAAAGACCAGTGATAAATCGCATAATGAATGGCTTTGCCCTCAACATTGCGCAATCTGTTCGATTGACCGTAGCAGCATATATACGAACTAAAACTTCGTGATCTTTTATCGTTGGAATTTCAACTTCTTTGATTTTAATGACGTCTGGCGAACCATAATTTTCATGTATTGCTGCTTTCATTAGTTAACTTTTTACGAGGTGATTGAAAAACACGATACCAAATAATACAGCGAAGATGGAGTAGGTGATTGCAAAAGATAAAATCAAAAAATCGTTAGTCACAAAAAAACCTTTGATTAAAGCTAAAGCGCCAATAGTGAAATGAGTCAGATTTCCAATGGCAATAGGTCGCGCGTATATTCCACCGATCAGATTGTTTTTGGCAGTCCAGTTGATCATGGCAAAAGCAAAATACAATGCTCCCAATATTTGTAAAACAATAGGTGCAAACCCGCTGAGTGAAGAGATGCTGAGAAAAGTTAACATTTCATTTGGCAGAAAAGAAAGAACTATCCCCATTATGCCCATGGCGAAGGAGCTCGCGATCATCAAGCTTTTGGTATTCATAAAGGTTAGTTAGCATTCAAAAATGCTAATAGTTTACGACGGCTACTTAATTAGGTTAAGAAATAGTCTGATTGCCTTGATCTTAGTGAGATTAAATGAGCAATGCGCTCGCACTAGAAGGTATGGAACCACTCCAAAGCTCTGGTTTCAGAAGGAAATCTGGATCAGGGTTTTTCATAGCGTTGAGCAAGCTTGATTTGATCTGTGGATTGTCTTTTTGAAGTGTTTTTAAGAGGTCCTTGATGTATTGGCGCTTCATCCCATCTTGAGATCCGCAAAGATTACAGGGTACGATTGGCCAGTTTTGTATTGCGGCATATTCTGCCAATATTTCTTCATCCAGGCTGTAAAGCGGGCGAATGATATTGATACCTGCTTTATCTGTTTGATAATGAGGTGCCATTGATGCAAGTTGACCTGAGTAAAAGGCATTCATAAGAAAAGTTTCAATGAGATCATCCAGATGATGACCAAGCGCAATTTTATTGCAATTCATTTTGGCAGCCAGATCGTAAAGCACTCCACGTCTAAGTCGGCTGCAAAGCGAACAAAATGTCTTGCCCGATTTTACCTTGTCTACGACGATGGAATAGGTATCTCTATATTCGATATGAAATGGCACATCCCAAGAGCGAAAAAGCTCAGGCAGAATATGGTCAGGAAATCCTGGTTGCCCTTGATCAAGATTTACGGCAACATAATCAAAATTTATAGGGGCTTTCTTCTGAAAAGCCTTAAGGAAATGTAACATGCACAGACTGTCTTTTCCGCCACTTACAGCAACCAGAATTTTGTCGCCATCTTCTATCATCCGGAAGTCAGCGATAGCTTTTCCTATTTCGCTGTTTATTTTTTTATAAAGCTTGTTCTCGCTATCGTCTTTCAAAAGAGTGCTGGTTTTTAGCGCAAATATCAACCTTCCCGCCGTAAAAAATAAAACCCGATAGTGTTGTCCATCGGGTTTTTGGTAAAGTTGTTACTTTATCAGGCTTTTTTATCGAGCATCAATAGCTCGTTCAGGCTGATTTCCGTCACATATTTTTTTGCACCATCTTTCTCATAGCTGCGATTAATCAATTTGCCTTCTACGGCAATTTCGCTTCCCTTCTTGAGATATTTAGCGGCGACATCCGCTTTTTTACCCCATGCAACAATGTTGTGCCATTGGGTGTCTTCCACTTTCTCACCTTTATTATTTAGGTAAGTTTCATTTGTTGCCAGACTGAAAGTGGCCATTTTTTTTCCTGATTCGAAATCTTTGATTTCAGGATCGTTACCTAATCTGCCGATTAAATGTACGCTGTTCTTTAATGATGTCATGATAATAATAATTAAGATAAACAATGAAGTCTCTGATTGGCAGATGACTTTTGTCGATTGACATCACAAAGGAATAAAAGAACTCAAGCGTTATTCGGTAGTTAAGCGTTTATAGTCGTTTATAAGCGTTGGCACACGGATAACATTCAGAAAAAGAGTGAGTTAGTTTTTTCTTAGCAGTATAGAAATTTGAAAATTAATAACGAGTTTGACTTACTAAGTATCAGTAATACTTGAATCTTTCTTGTCTTCTCATCAAAAATTTCCACATACTGACGACAATATCGTGTACAGCATACTCTAATACATTTAAGAGATTTTTAGCGTGGTTGGGCTGCTTCATCTTTAAATTGATTCTGGTTGAGTAGTGAATATAAAAAAAATATGTTGCAACATGAAAATGATTTCGGTGAACATTGATATTTCATGCATGAGCGTGGAATAAAAAAAATGAATAGATTAGCAATTATATAATCCCACTATGAGCTATTAAAATATGGATGAAAAGCAATGCCTTGAGTGTGGCAATCATTTTTTTGGAAGAGCCGATAAAAAGTTTTGCTCCGACAGCTGCCGCAATGCCTTCAACAATAAATTATATGTTATCGAAGAAGCTCTCATCAAAAAAGTTAATCGGATAATGCGTAAAAACTGGCAAATTTTGAATGCGCTAAATCCAAATGACAAGCTAAAAGTGTCAATGGCAAAATTGGCCAAGCAAGGATTTGATTTTGACTACATCACAGCGAATTATTTCACGAAGGAAGGGAAGGAATATCGGTTTTGTTATGATCAAGGGTATCTGCTGCTTGCCGATAATAATGTGTTGCTCGTGAAACGATCGATAGAAGAATAATCCTTAACCCAACTCAATGACTAATCAATTTCTTGTAAATGATCATAAATTATATTGTGATCAATACATTTTATATTTGAGTTCACTGCAATTAAAATGATCCAACCAAACCACCAAATTAGGCAAATATCAGATTTGCTTCAAAAGGCCTATGAGATTCGCGTAAGCGATTTGGTGAAGAGCATTGAACTAACGGAAACAGCATTACGTCTGAGCAAAGAGTTAAAATATCAGGAGTTCGTCGCTAAGAGTTATTCATATTTATCATTGTTTCACATGATCATCGGTCAATACTCTGAGTCAATGCGTTTGGCTGAGCTAGCAATTAGCATTTACAGTGATTTGGGAGATGAGCGGGGAGTAGCAGATGCCATGTACAACATTGCTGGTACCTATTACAAAACCAATAATTTTCATTCAGGTCTGATCTATCTGGTAGATTGCTTATCTATATACAAGCGCTACGATGACTACCACAATCAAGCTCGCGTATTGAAATCATTGGGTACTATTTATGAGTATTTTGGAGATGAGGCTAGCGCCATCGAGTCTTATCAACGTGCTGTGGAGGCTGGTAAACTAGCAAATGATAAAAATCTTCAGTCAAATGCATATAATCCTCTTTCTGGAATTTTTCTAAATCGAAATCAGGTTGAAAGAGCCATGGAAATAATCCAATTGTCATTGGATATGAAAACCGAAACTGGAGATGTGCGTGGGATAGCTTTTGCCATATACGGTAGAGGAAAGGTTTATGCAAAAAAAGGTTTGCATGAAGATGCTGAAAGGGATTTTTTGGAATCTCTGAAAATACATACTGAAATGGGTGAGAAGCTTGGGCGAGGAATGACGCTCAATAAGCTTGGAGCACTTTATCTTGAAATGGGTGATTTTGCTAAGGCGAGAGAACGCATCAATGAAGCACTTGAATATAGTATTCAGAGTAAGACTGCTTTTATCAAATACAAAGCATACAATCATCTTTATCTAATCGCCAAAAAAGAAAATAATCTAGGAGAAGCATTGGCTCATTTGGAATCGAGTCTTAATGAAAAAGAAAATGTGATCAATGCCCAAACTCACAAGATCATTGAGGCATATCAGGTGATCTCGGAAAAGCAAAATCTGGAGCTTGAAGCTAAAACCCAACGCGAAAAAGCTGAAATTATAGGTAAAAAGAATCGTGAATTGGATGCTTTTTTTTACAGAGTTTCCCATGACTTGAAATCACCAATCAGTTCAATTATTGGTTTAGATGAAATAGTTCGAGAGCAGGTGACTGATAAAAATGCCCTAAAATATTTTGATGTATATAAAAAGCAGTTTTCCAGAATCAATGACATACTTGATGATCTGATGAAGCTCGCCAAAATGGATCATTATTCTGATGCCAAAGATTTGATTGATTTCAATAAACTGATTAGCGACTGCATTTGCTCATTTACATATATGCAGCATTTTGATAAAGTAAAGTTTAATGTTGAAATCAAAGAAAATCTCCATTATAAAGCGCAATGGTCGCTGATAAATAGCATCATTCAGAATCTTGTAGAAAACGCAATAAAATATGCCGACCTTAAAAAACAAGAATCGAATATAAAACTCAACATTGATCAGATTGGACGAGAGTTGATAATCTCGTGTCAAGACAATGGTATTGGGATCAGCGCTGAAGCCTCAAAACGTATTTTTGAAATGTTTTACAAGCAAAACAATCAAATAGCAGGCTCTGGTTTGGGGCTTTATATATTGAATAGAGCCGTAGAAAAACTTCAGGGCTCAGTTCAGGTTGATAGCATTCTTGGTGAAGGAACTACATTGACTGTTTACTTACCTATTTAGCATCTTTACTTCCCTGATACATTTCATATTTTTGGAATTTGCATTCCAGTGCTCCGTTAAAAAGAACAATTTTCTTAGATGCTTTCAGATGAACTTGCTTGAAAGCCTCCATATTGGAACTGATGATCCAAGCATCAAAACCCGTGTAGTGATTTTTGAGTGTATCCCCGATGAGTTTATATAAATCGTTCACGTTTTCACCTATTCTTTCGCCGTAAGGTGGATTCGTGACGATCATACCTGAGGGTGTTTTTGGGATGTTTTTTTCCAAGGAAATCCTTCTCACCGTGATCGCATCACGCATTTTTAGCTTATTAATTGTCTTTTCTGCAAGCCTGATTGCCGTGAAATCGATATCGCCTCCAGACAATTCTAAGTTTGTTTTTCGGATGGCAGCCTGAGCTTCTGCTTTCACCCTGTTCCAAATTACCGGATCGAAACTGCTCCAGTTTTTGAATCCAAAATCGTTGCGATAAAGTTGCGGGGCGATATTCATTCCCATCAAAGCCGCCTCAAACAAAATTGTGCCTGAGCCACACATAGGATCAACCAAGGGAATGTCTTTATTCCATCCGGCAAGCTTGAGCAATCCTGCTGCCAGCACTTCATTCATTGGGGCTTTGTGGCCAGGCTCATGATAGCCACGCTTGTTTAAAGTATCGCCAGAGCTATCGAGTGAAATGGTAAATTGATCCTGATAGGCATGTAAATCAAATTGGATGTCTGGTTTTTTGATATCTACTGACGGACGAATTCCTGTTTTATTTCGAAACTGATCTACAATGGCGTCTTTAGTTTTGAGCGCTGCAAATTGAGTATGACGAAAGAATTTAGAGAAAATGGTATTGTCTATGGCGAACGTTTGACTGTTGTTTAAATATTTAGACCAGTCATATTTATACACTTCATCATAGAGTTGCTGTTCGTTTTCTGCCTTGAAATGATAGATGGGCACCAATACTTTAAGTGCTGTTCGCAGATGCAAATTTGCTTTATATAGAAATTCCAGATTTCCCTCACAGGACACAGATCGCTTGAGGATATTGATTTCATTTCCTCCAATCTCTTTGATTTCTTCTGCCAGGATTTCTTCCAATCCGTGCATGGTTTTGATGAGTATTTTCACTTGTATCCTGCTTTATTGTTTAGTGGATAGAAATTTTCCAATGTTTTTAATGTTCTGTATTGTTTAATCAATGCTCTTTCCATGCCAGTACTCCTGCTTTTATCTCCACATCGAGATCGTTTTCGCGAGGAGGAATGGGGCAAGAATATCTACCACTATATGCGCAATAAGGATTGTATGCTTTGTTGAAATTGATCACCAAAGTATCAGATTCAGGGATAGTTACATCCAGATAGCGCCCACCTCCATAGCTGGCTAAGCCATTCGTTTGGTCAGTGAAGGGAATAAAAAGATAATCTTTGTATTCTTCCTTGAGTGAAAGTGCTTGATTTTGATAAACGGAAAGATGCATTTCTTTGCCATCTAAAGTGAAGGTTGCTACACCATATTTGACATATATTGGCAAACGATCAGTTGATGTAGGCATATTAAAAGGAGCCTCATTTGGCGTTCGCATGAAGGTGGCAACTACGTTATATTTTTCATCAATTGGGAAAAAATCCAGTTTCTTGAATTTTTTTAAATCCTTCTTTTCGAGTGGAGATTCCTCTGGATCTGCAAATTCTACGTTGAGTTCATGCTGCCATTTTGAAATTGAGGTTTCAAAATCTGATTGTGCCGCGCAAATATTGCAGATGGTTAAAAATAAAACGGTACTGAATAGCTTCATTACTTGGTTATTGTGATGGTTATACAAATAATTGCATTCTCGAATTGGCTTTCAAAAGATTGACTAAATTAAAATTCAAAATTCGATCATAGTATGCGTTTACGCTTCTTACTCATTCTCCTTCTTTTCTCATCTATAGCCTCGGCTCAAATGATCACTTTTGAAGAGCCAGATTGGCAAATAGCCATGGACAAAGCTAAGAAAGAAGGCAAACTGTTGATGGTTTATTTAAATACACTTTGGTGCGACCCATGTCTGGACATGGAAGAAACCATTTTTCAAGACGCTACAGTGCATGATTTTTACTCTGAAAAATTTATCAATGTTCCATTTGATGCAGAGGGATTTCCCGGAGCAGAAATAGCAGATAGATATGGCGTGGAGATATTCCCAGTGTTTTTATTTATCAATCATTATGGAGAACTCATCCACAAAGGTTGTGGCTGGATGGATGAGTCTACTTTTCTTGAAGTGGGACAAAATGCTCTTACAGAATCAAAAACACTCATTTATTATCAAAAAATGTTTGCTCAAGGTGAGCGGTCACCAAAATTTTTATCGGATTATTCGTATCTGCTGGATGCCGCATGCATTGATGCTTCTGCTTTTGTAAAATCATTTTTCAAAGATTTACCTGAGGAAAAATGGGTTGAGGAGCCTGCCTGGACCATGATCAACTTGAATGTGTACAATCCATATAGTCCACAATTTGAGTATCTGGCAGCCAATCATGAGTTGTTTGAGGTTCGATATGGGAAGGATACTGTGGATGCCAAAATTTATGATGTGCTCATTCGTCAGTTTATTCAAATCTATGAAGGAGAAGATCTGACGCTTTTTGCCAATCAGGCTTTGCAAAAAGTCATGTCAGATTTAGAATTTGGAGGTAAGGATGAATTGCAGTCCATGGTTGATCTGCAATATGCTGAACTCACTGGGAACTGGGAGCTTTATGGGAATAGTGTGATCAAAGTAATAGCTGAGCAACAGGTTTCTGATCAAGATCAGCTCAATGAATTTGCCTGGAAATTTTATCTATACGTAACGGATCCCAGTCAGTTGAATGCCGCCATCAATTGGATGGAAAGGATGCTGAGAACTCAGAAAACAGCTACTAGTTTAGATACTTATGCTGCTCTTCTTTTTAAAACAGGTCGAACCAAAGAGGCGATAAAATGGGGAAAGGAGGCACTTAAAAAAGCTGATGAAGAGCTTGAAGATCTGACACATTATCAGCTTCAGCTGGAAAAATACAAGCTCAGCGAAAAGTAAGCTTATGCCTCATCAGTGAAATGTTTATTGGATTTTTCCTGAGAAAATTTCTTTGAATTGTATGCTTCACTTTTGCCTTTTTCTATGGAAAGTGATTGCCAGTTGTCACCACACATCATTTTTCCGATATAAATAATCTGTCCGATGTGCATTGGATAATGAGCCATTTGCCTCTGTATCGCATCAACAACACTCTGTCCTTCATTACGGATATAGATTGTTTTGTCCAAATCTTCTGGAGTTAATGACTCAAGGGATGATAAAAAACATCTCCAGCCTTCTTTCCATTTGCTCAGCAATTCTTCCATATTTTGAATATCATCTTCAAATTCCGCATCCCTTTGGCGCCAGCTTTTTTCTCCATCTTCTGTCAGAAAATTGGTCCAACGTGAAAGCATATTGCCCCAAAGGTGCTTGACGATACTTGCGATGCTGTTTGACGAATCCCCCGGAGACCAATGAATATCATCTTCTTTCAGCTGTGTGAAGGTAGAATTACCTAATTTCTTATAATATTGAGCCAGTTTGATTGTGTTATCAAGATATTGTTTTCCATTCATGGCTAGTTGGTTTTTGAAGTATGTATTAATTGTGCTCGTAAATATAGGCGTTGCGGGAATTTTATCTGCTCAGCGGATCACCACTCACGAAGTGAAAGTGCTATCAAGTGAAATTACAATTGCTGGTGAAACGAACGTCAATAAATTTGATTGTGAACTTTTCATCCCATCAATTTCTAATACGTTGACGGTAACAAGCAAGCGTTCGACACTGAGTATTTCCTTTGATAGTCTGATTTTATCGTATAAGGTTAGGGATTTTGATTGTGGAATTTTTGCTATGACGGAAGATTTCAGATCAATATTAAATGCAAGTGATTATCCTAATCTCCTGCTTCAGATCCGCCAAATTAATATCAACCCTGATAGTGAAGGATTCGATCGGCTGGCAGTCACTGCTGATGTGGCAGTAACCATAGCGGGTGTGTCTCGCGATTTTTTGATTTTTGATTCTTATGTAATCAATGAAACCGAAGAGGATTTGACATTGTATGGTACGCAATCAGTGAAAATGACCGATTTTAATATAGATCCTCCAGTCAGATTTTGGGGGGCAGTTCGGGTTTCAGATGCTTTAAAAATTAATTTTAAGATCAGGATGTACGCCGAATCAAAATAAAAAAGGGCAGATCGCATGATCCGCCCTTTTCACATTACCGATACTCAGCGCTTTAGAAACCAATAGTCGCTTCAATCATTATTCCATCAAAACTTGCGCCTTGTAGCTCAGTACCTAAGTAGCCGTCTCCACTGAATGATTGGGAAACGTATTCAATTTTTGTAAGAACATTAGGAGTCATGTACCAGCCACCGCCAAGGTTAAGTCTGGAGATTTCCATTGTTTTTGCAATGTCAGTTTTTTCGCCGCTTACTGCGTTGTATCTACCACCTACGTAGAACTGCTCAGTACCTCCGAATCTGTATAGTGCTTCTGCAGCTATGTTAGTGAATGATCCACCAGATTTTACATCTGCAGCATCAGCTTTTAATCCATTTTGTGCCATTTCAATTACACCGAATACTTCCAATCCTTTGAACTGTACGAATGGGTTGATCATGAAAGTAGTTTGATAGCCCCATCCTGGGTTGAATCTTCCGGAGAAATCAGAAGCTGCTGGTGCACCATTTGTTGTTCCAAGTACTTGGTAGTATCTAGCTCCTGCACGGTCACCACCATACAGGTAGTCTCTTTTCTTGGTTCCTTTGTCATTGCTGCTGTAGAATGATCCTGTAAGTCTTAATCTTAAGTCGTCACTCATTTGCTTGTCAAATCCTAATTTACCATAGATCACATATCCGTCATCACCTTTTGTTGGTTTCTGATTCAATCTTCCGTTTGTGGCTCCAATTACCCCGATA
The DNA here is from genome assembly GCA_964353015.1 of uncultured Marinoscillum sp. Lineage (GTDB taxonomy): Bacteria > Bacteroidota > Bacteroidia > Cytophagales > Cyclobacteriaceae > JAMZMI01. Next base: position 127,045 of record CAYGUA010000010.1, read on the forward strand.
AATCCTGATTTTTGAACAGTTATTTCTGCGAATGGCTCAGTAGTGAATGCATCCATGATATAGTTACCAACAAATGGGTTGTAGATCGCTCTTGCATTATCAGATCTTCTGAAGTGAGCATCACCATAGTTGATTTCGTCCATACCGAATCTCAAAGTAGTGAAGTTCATTACACCTGATAAGAATCCCTCCTGGATGAAGTCAAGCTTATCAATTTGTAGATAACCGCCTTTTACATAAGCTTCAGTATGGTGTCTTGAAGATAGATAAGTTCTCATGTGTAAACGAACACCATCTTCTAACTGGACATCCAAATTAAGGTTGGCAGTAGGAAGGTTGAAGTTATTGGCTAAAACCTCCAAAGAATCTCCATCATTTGTTTGAGAAATACCTTGGAATTGAAGTGCAAAATCACCTCCTACTCTTACAGTTACACCTGTGAAAGGTACATCATTGTCTTTGGATGTTTCGAAAACACCATTCCCGGTTTGGTCTTCGGCTCTGAAATATTGGATTTGAGGCTGTTGTGCTTGTGCATAAAGTCCTATTGCCATAAACATGATGACAAGGGTGATTTTTGATTTTAATAGATTTTTCATGGCTATAAAATTTTGTTGATTATTGATTTGTTTGACTATTGATTGATTGTTTAATTATTAATATTTAAGATTAAATGCGTAATGGACAGTTACCTTATCTCCTGTGGTAAGCGTGCCAAACATGGCAGTAGGAGGATCAATTCCGTACTCTGACATAACTATGTCTATTGAGCCAGTAACTGACAATGTATCTTCTCCAATTAACTTAGCTGTAGAGGAGATTGGTACTGATTTTTCTTGTCCAGCCAAGATGAGTTTCCCTGTTCCCTTGATGTTTTGATTACCAACTATTTCAAGTTCTTCGGCTTTTAGCACGATTACAGGATACTTCTTTGCTTTCAGAGCTTCATGGGTTTTATCATCCATGATTGAAGAATGACCACTTTCAATGGAAGCTGTTGTGATCTTTACTTCCAGATTGGTGATTTTTGAGTTCTCTTTCACACCACTTACACTGAATTCCTGTGCGAACTCTTCCCAGTCATGTAGTGAAGATGTACCTGTGATTTTTACTTCTGATTCCTTGGCTGATACTGTTAGCTTTTGTTGACCAAAACTGGTCAGCGGCAGCAACATGATCAGAAGGATCGAAACATTGATGAGTGTTTTCATGATTGATTTACTATTGGTTTTGATGATACAAGATTAGACCTGACATCCATCATCAAGTATGACAGAAAATATCCCATGGGGTGATTTGCATTGTCCTTTTGGCTGATGAAAGGCATACATAATTGAAACATCTGTCAGGTTTGATAAATATTTATATAACAATAATTATTTAAGTATCAGACAATCAGCTACTTAAAAATTTATATATCTCATGTTTTTTCAGGACTTTTTTTATGACCTAAAACATAATTGATCCGAAATCATTATTTAAATCGGAAATCTGCGGTCTTAATTTCAGTTTGAACCTGTGAGCGATTAGTTTAGCGGGCTGAAATAAAACGTCGATCTCAAGGCCTTCAAGTTGTTGGGAGATACAAAAGATATATGAGTCAAAAGAGGGTAGTAATCACAGGAATGGGCGCCTTGACGCCAATCGGAAATAGTTTGAATACATATTGGGATGCATTGATATCAGGTACATCTGGTGCGGCACCTATTACATATTTCGATACCACCAACCACAAAACCAAATTTGCCTGTGAGCTGAAAGGGTTTGATGCTGCCGAATACCTAGATAGAAAGGAAGTGCGCACAAACGATCCATATGTACAGTACGCACTTATTGCTGTGGATGAAGCATTGAAAGACTCAGGTTTGGATCTTGATAAAATTGATCGCTATCGCGCTGGGGTTATTTGGGGAACAGGAAATGGTGGAATTCAATCATTTCACAATGAAATAACGGAATATGCCAATGGTGATGGGATCCCAAGATTCAATCCCTATTTTGTTCCGAAAATTCTCGTAAACATGGCAGCTGGTATAGTCTCCATCAAATACGGCCTCAAAGGAATCACTTATACTCCTGTTTCAGCTTGTGCTACATCCAACACCGCACTTATCGAGGCTTTTTATCATATTCAATGGGGAAAAGCAGACATCATAGTTTCAGGAGGATCTGATGCAGTGATCAATGAATCAGGAATAGCTGGTTTCAATGCCAGTAAGGCATTATCCACAAGAAATGATGATCCGAAAGTTGCATCGCGTCCTTTTGATAGAGATAGAGACGGTTTTGTAATGGGTGAAGGAGCGGGAGCAATTATCTTAGAAAATTTGGATCACGCTCTAGCAAGAGGAGCAAAAATCTATGCGGAGATAGTGGGTGGAGCGATGACTTCTGATGCCTATCACCTGACTGCAACACATCCGGAAGGTGAAGGAGCACAACGCGGAATGCGATTGGCTCTCGAAGAAGCAGGATTGAGCATTCAGGATGTTGATTATGTAAATATGCACGCCACTTCTACTCCAATGGGAGACATCAGTGAATTAAAAGGCCTCAAAGGCGTGTTTGGAGATTATTCACCAAAAATAAGCGCAACCAAATCTATGACTGGTCATCTTTTGGGAGCTGCTGGTGCTATTGAAGGAATTGCTGCCATCATGGCCATAAAGGACGGCATTATTCCTCCTACCATCAATACAACCCATCTTGATGAAGAAGTACCTCAAGGTTTGGATATTGTTTTGGGATCAGCTGTGAAAGCTGAAGTAAACGTTGCAATGAGCAACACCTTTGGGTTTGGTGGTCACAATGCAATTACAGTATTCAAGAAGTTTAAAATATAGTATCAGGCCATTAATCATTTAGATTTGTGGTGAATGATTTGACTATTTAATCTTCCATTTCAAGGCTAAGCTCGTATAGAAATTTCTTGGTAGACCCGGATAATAAAAACGACTTGTTGCAGTGTTTATGAGTAGCATCGATGCGTAATGCTTATCGGTGATGTTGTCTATTCCGGCATTCAAATCTATTTGAATGGTGCCGATCATCGTTTTATATCCCGCCTTTGATCTCAAAATCAGATAACTATCTGAAAAGAGAGCATTGTCATCAGTGATTGGCATGCGGCCAGTATATTGGCTATTTATATTTCCATAAAAACCTTGATTACTTATCCATTCCAAACCAGTTGCCATATTTATTGCAGGAACTCCGGTAAGCTTGTTACCTGAATAATCTATTTCAGAATCAATAAATTTCTTGAATCTAAAATGAGCCATGGTCATGTTATTATAAACCTGGAAAATCCCTTTCGACCGTTCTTTTTTATATATCAAATTAATGTCTGATCCAAGATGGAAATTTCGGCCAGCATTGATGCCGATGTATTCGTCATTGATAGTACGTTGGCTTACAAGGAGGTTTTTAATATCCATGAAATAAATGGCCACATCATAGCTCAGACCTTTTATCTCTCCACGACTTCCTGCCTCAAAATTCCAACCGGTTTCAGGCTGTATGTTTGGATTGATCTGACCATCGGGGTAGAGTGTCTCCTCCAAATTGGGTGGCGAGAATCCATGACTGACATTAGCGAAAAGGTGAGCATTTTCATGCAAATGAAAAACTGCCCCAATGCGTGGAGACCAAACGGAGTTGAAGCCATAATTGCCAGAGATATCAATACCATCGGTCACAAATAGGTCATTTAACTTATAATTAGTTTTGTTAAAATTTAAGCCAGCTACCATTTTCAGTTTTGGTGAGGGCTTGAAGCCTACTTCGGAAAAGACATTGACGTAAGAGCGATTTTCCTTCAGTTTATTGAGCAGCTCACCTTGTAAACTACCGCCGGAAGTTGGTGAATGCAGATTGTTGTATTCCTGAAGATCGTGTTGATCTCCAAACCATTCAAACCCACCACTAAAAACCCATTTTTCAGAGCTATAGTCAAGGACATTTCTTGTACTAAACCCAATCGTTTGATCGGCAATGATATTCACAGGGCGAGGCGCAGGTTCGTAGGCATCTTTATGTTGTATTGTCAAAGCATGCGAAATTGATAAATCTTTAATTTGATAATGATATCCAATCCCGCCATACATTCTTCGATAATCTTCATAACCTCTCGCCTCTTTCCAATTTGTGGCAGCAGATTTCGGGGAGTTGTTAAATGCATCCAATCCAAGTGAACTTGGGATTTGAGAATTCAGATCGGTAAATACACCAATGAAACTTAGATAATCTTCATTATTGAGATAATATCGGGCAGTTACGCCAGTCTGCCATTTTTCAAAGTTGTTGTTTTCACGCCAGCCATCGCTGTTTAATTTGCTATAGATCATATTCAGATCCAGTTTGTCAGAGCTGTGAGATACTTGTTCCAAAAGGCGAATGGTTCCAAAAGATCCAACTGTAATTCCAGAGGAAAATGAAGTTTGATTGAATGTAGGTTGTAAACTGCGAATCTGTATCACTCCACCTAAACCTGCACCATATACGCTGGAATTCGGGCCTTTGATGATTTCTATTCTTTCAATCAAGCTCTGATCCAAATCTTCTAATGTAGAATTTCCACTGCCATCAGTCAAGGGGATTTGATCACAATATGCCTTTATTTTATCAGTGGCAAATAGACTCCTTGAGCCAATTCCTCTTATGGTAATTCGATTGGTATTTAATGTGCCAGCATGCATGAAAACACCCGGGACTCTATTGAATGAATTGGATAATGAAAAAGCCTGATCACGCTGAAATTGTTGCTGATTGATCAATGAAATGCTTGTGCTAATGTTGATGATTTTGTCAGAGGATAAACCAGATGAGACGATTACCTGATTGAGTTCCGTATCGTTTGGGGCAAGTAGTATGCTAATGGGCTCCAAATTATCGACAGTATATGCTCTGGTTTCGTATCCGATAAATGAAACCGTAATTAAACAGGGGAGTGATCTTATTGGAAGATGGAAAGAGCCATTTGCATCACTTGTCACTGCATCATTCAGATTTCGAATATGTGCTCCGGATAGCGGAGCATGATTTATTTGATCGTAAATTTTACCTTCAACAAAATCCTGAGCTATTGAAATTGTTGTCAATACAATTTTAAGAATGATAATCAGGAACCACTTTTTCATTGAGATATTGAAATTTTACTTTAAGGAGCTCCAACTTTTTCGATGGTAGCAGGGTCAATGCAATTGAAAATCAGACAGTTCAAATTTCTTTTGATCACCAAAATGTTTATTTTTAACAACCCAAATAAAAACATCCACAAATGAAATCATTTATTACATCCCTTTTTGCACTCATCATCTTGTTTTCATTTTCCTGTACCAATGATTTAGACGATCAGGATAAGATCAATGATGGAGAATATAGTTTCTACATTACTGGTATCAATAAGTATCTTAATTATACTTTTTCAGCAACAAATGGTAGGGCAGCTTCATCTGTTCCCGAAGATGTAAAAAGTCTGGCAGTGTTGATTCTTGATGCCGAAAATAATGTTGTGTATGAGCAGCATTATTACAACAACACCTACTATCCGCCATACTATGAGGACTCGGTTCAAATGGAAGATGGTTCAATGGGTATAGATGTCAATGCGGATTTTTACTATTATGAAAACACCATTCCGGATACGCTATTTATTCCAAAATTAGGATCTGGCGATTACACAATTCTTACTGCTACCGCAGATTTCTATTATTACAATTATGGTAATTATGATTATGGATATAATGGCCATGAGGAGGATAAATACAATTTCCCAAAATTATTTAGTTACATAACGAGTGAAGGACCTATCTATGTTGGAAAAAAAGAACTTCGTTTGGAAGAAGAAGGTCAACAAGTGGAAATGGAAATGACTAATATCTCCGCTAAAATCACTTTGCAAAAATTAAATGAATCCGCTGATTTGCAAGGTTCACTTCAACTTCAATTAAATACTAAAGACAATAAGGACTATTCATTTTTAGATGAAGATTTTGTGCCACAAGATTATGACTATGATCAAAGTATTTACGTTTGGACTGATTGGCAGCAGGAAAGAAGTATTTATACTCTACCAAAAACAATCACTTCTTTGCAGATTTATTATTACGATTACAGGACTGGTGTACAGATAAGTCAGGAAGTTGAAATCAATCCGAATTTAAATCTTACAGTGGGTGATGCAATCACTTTTACCGTAGATGTTGAAGAGCTTCTTGAAGGAGCCGGACAAGGATTTTTTAGTTGGGAGGATATTGACTGGAATGATTTAGGTTCCATTTCTGTACCCTAAAAGTGCATTAAGACTTGATATAAAGGGCCGAGTGGCCCTTTTTTTATGTCCAATCATTTTAAACATTGAAAGCTAATTAGAATACACAAACATTAATTTGCCCCCCTTTCAATTTTCAAAAATTATGAAAGGGTCAGAGCGCATCCAATAAATCATTATTTGTGATTTTTAGACTACTGATCAGTTGAGAAAGTTCACATCCCTTAGCACCCATTATCCAATCTTAATTTGTTAACTTTCAGGGTTTAAATATTTATATTTTTAGATTTATTTTAATCTTAACATGTTGACAACAAGTGTGTTTTTAGCATAGAGTATAGATATTTTAAAAAAATCAATCCAGTTTCACCAGATATACGATTAATGAATCGCTACTTATTTTCAATTGCATTGTTCCTGATTTTATTACAGGTTAAAGCGCAAAATCTCCGCATTTCTAATCTTGACATCAGTCAGGAAGGTAAAATCTCATTTACTGCCTTAATCGAGTCTCATCATTCTTCCAGAGAAAGCTATGAATTGAAAGTGTATTCCTCTGCTGATAATTATGTCAAGGCAATAGGTCTGAACTTAAAGTCCGTCAAGCCAGGTGTGCCTCTAGATGTTTCTTTTGATGGAAAGGAAAAAATTGGAAATTTTAAAGGCTCCCTACAATTCAAATTTGTAGCTCAAGCGACGGTTTTTCCAGTAGAGGTTACTATCAATGGAGATAAATTCAAACGTGGAAAATCGATTACAGTAACCTGGAAAGATTTTCATGAATCGGGTTGGTACGATGTGGAAATGTATCGCGGAGGTACATTATTTAAATCCCTTGTTGGAAATCACAGAGGCACAAGTTACACTGCTCAGTTGCCAAAGAAAATGCCAAAGGGCGAATATGAGATTCGCGTTATCCCGACAAATAAAAAGGAGCTTCAATCAGAAAATTACGCAGTGGTTGTGAAAGGAGGCTCGGCAGCCCTTGTAGTTGGTGCCGGAGGTGCTTTGGCAGCTGGCGCGGGTGTTGTATTACTTGGAGGAGGAGGTGACTCTGGAGGCGGTGGAAGTACCGGAAGCTCATTGCCTGATCCACCAATACCTACGAATTGATGAGCATTACTTCTCTAAAGCAACATTAAGAAGAATTTTAAAAAGCATTTGATCACCGTATTATGAATATAAATTTTACTCAAATCAAGCAAAACAATAAGTCTGTAAAAAGACCATTTTTATTGTCCTTATTCTGGTTATTGTCCCTTGGATTTACTTTTGCACAAGGACCTGTTGCGTATTATCCATTCAATGGAAATGCCAATGATGCATCTGGTAATACCAATAATGGAACTATAACTGGAGCTACGTTGACTACAGACCGATTTGGAAATGCAAATAGTGCTTATTCTTTTAATGGTGTCGATAATAAAATTGTGGTGCCTTATGACAATACAATGTCTTTGGGCAGTCAGTTTACAGTTACGGCGTGGGTGCAAACCACAGACGGAATTGGAAGCATTTTTAGTCAGCATTCTGGAGGAGGGACTGGTAATTTTGTTTTTGCGATCTGGGATGTTTTTAACTCAGGAGAATTCCTCTTTGCGCCATCCCAAAGCATTTACGAAACCATATACAGTGGCCCTGTAGTAAATGATGGTTTGTGGCATCACCTTGCGGGCGTCTATGACCATAGCAATTCAGTAGTTTATTATTATGTGGATGGTGTGCTTTCGAAATCAATTCAGAATCCGGCTGCCTTATCCAACACGCTTGTTGACTTTATTATTGGAGATGAAGGTGATGGGTTTTTTCAATATGAAGGAAAGATTGATGAAATACGCCTTTACAATCGTGCACTTTCCGAAATTGAAATATCATCTCTTTATCAAGAAACTTCCTTCATCACCACTTGGGAAGTGGTCGATCCCGATTTGACAATCAATATATTTAGTATTGATGGTTTGACCTATGATTTTGATATTGATTGGGGAGATGGCACAGTCCTTTCGAATCAGACTGGTAGCGTTTCACACACTTATGCTAGTGCTGGAATAAAAACTATATCCATCACAGGAGTTTTCCCAGAGTTCAGTGCATATTCAAAGGATAAAATCCGTAGCATAGAGCAATGGGGAAATATAGTTTGGGGACCAATTGGCTTTTCTTTTGGTGATGCTGCAAACGGCTTGGCCATCAACGCAACTGATGCACCTGATCTATCGCAGGTTACATCTATGAAACTGATGTTTAAGAATTTAGCTTTTACAGGTGATAACTTGAAAAATTGGGATGTTTCCAATGTGGAAGATATGTGGGCGATGTTTTTCGGTGCGTCCTTCAACGAAGATTTAAGTTCATGGAATGTTTCAAATGCCACTGACTTAGGTTCCATGTTTATTTACACGGGGAATTCTACTTTTGGAGATTTAAGTAACTGGGATGTGTCAGCATGCACGAATATGGCTGGTATGTTTTCATATGCAACGGACTTTAATAGCAATATTAGCGGATGGAATGTATCGAATGTTGTGTTTATGAATAATATGTTTCAGGGGTCGACTTCATTTAACCAAGATATAAGTGGATGGAATGTATCCAATGCGGAATTTATGGGTTTTATGTTCCTTGAGGCTACAATTTTCAATCAACCAATAGGAAGCTGGAATGTGTCGAAGGTAATAGACATGCCATTTATGTTTTATGATGCATCTGGTTTTGACCAAGATTTAGGCGGATGGGACATTTCGAATGTTGGTAATTTTGATGGAATTTTTACAGGATCAAATCTTTCGCTCAGCAATTATGATAATACATTAATTGGTTGGGCATCTTTGGATGCGGGAGAAGCACAAATTCCAACAAATAGATATTTCGGCGCTGGTGGACTTACTTATTGTCAAAGTGGTATCGCTCGCACATCACTTATCAACGATTATGGGTGGACCATAACTGGTGACAATGCCGAATGTAATAATGGACTAATAGCCTATTATCCTTTCAATGGGAATGCACTGGATGCTTCTGGTAATGGAAGTGATGGTATTGTAAATGGTGGCGTAAGTCTTGTTACTGATAGATTTGGAAATGCTGATGCTGCATATGGATTCGATGGAACCGATGGTCACATTTCTATAAGTTCATTATTTAATCACCCTGTAGGTGAAGTATCGGTAACTTATTCCGCGTGGGTGATGCCCACCGCACAAGGTCAAAACGGAAGCGTGTTTTATGTTGGCGATAGATTTGTCAATGCAAGATCTTCTATGATTTTAGCTGGAGGTGATCTGGCTTATATTGGTGAGAATAATGATTTTAGAAGTAATACTGGCGTATACCTTGATGAATGGAGTCATGTTGCCGTCACAAAATCTGGAACCTCAGTTACAACATATATTAATGGTGTTGAAGTCTCATCTGGCAATGTTACCACAGGTCAAGATATTGCATCGATTGCTGCATCAATCGGAAGCACAGCCAACAACGACGAATTTTTTAATGGTAAAATTGATGATGTACGCGTTTATGACAGACCATTAACTGCCAATGAGATAGCTGCTCTCTATTCAGAAAATGGATATATGTCACAGCGTGATATTTTGATGACTTTATATGAGTACACTGGCGGAGATAATTGGAATGATAAAACTAACTGGGGGACAACCGAATCTATAGCTAACTGGTTTGGAGTGGAAGCTTCAAACGGAGTGGTTACATATTTAGATGTAAGAAATAATAACCTTAATGGTACTATTCCAAAAGAACTTGGAGGATTATATGGCTTACAATATTTAATTCTATTTAATGATGCAGGCCTTTTTGGCGGAATTCCGTACGAGTTAGGAAATCTAAGAAGCCTGCTATACATGGCAATCTCACTCACAAATGTGAGTGGAGAAATACCTGCAAGTATTGGGAATTTGAGCAACCTTCAAACTTTGATATTGAGTAGAAATAATCTTTCTGGTGATGTCCCGATTGAATTAACAAATTTGAGCAACCTTCAGACTTTATCCTTATTTCAAAATCAGCTCACCTCCATTCCCGATTTCACTGGAATAACTAGTCTGACTAACTCAATACGTGTAGAGTCTAATAAAATAGGATTTTCAGATATAATCCAAAACCTACCTACCACTGCAGCGACATTTCTGTATTCACCTCAAACTATTGGTGATGTTTCAAGCTTCATAATTAATAATGGAGAACAAGTGAACCTTGATGCCATTGAAATTACAGCCGGAACAAATTATCAATGGTACTTCAATGGGGAGATAATTGATGGTGCTAATTTGGTCAATCACATTTTCACATTCTCCAGTATTGATGAGGGGGTTTACCATTGTGTAATGACCAATGACAATGTGCCTGGATTAACAATAACTCGGGCGAATATTCTTCTTGACAATGGAATAAATGTTGCTCCAACTGATCTGCAACTATCTAATTTCATTATTGAAGATGGAACATTGTCAGGTTCATTGATAGGAACTTTGGCAACTATTGATGAAGATCCTGCTGACACGCATTCTTATGCATTAATAGCTGGAACGGGTGATATAGATAATAATAATTTTTATCTCGAAGGTGACAAACTATACATTGGTGTTAATGCCGACTATTCTCAAAACCAAGTTTTTCAATTACGGATATCAACCACGGACAATTCTGGTCAAATATTTGAAAAGGAGATAGAGATTTTGGTAAAACCTGCAATGGTTTGTAGTAATAGTTTTTATCAAGCTTCAAGTGGGACATTCAGTGACGGCAGTGGCATATTCGATTATGAAAATAATTTCAGCTGCAGTTGGAGTATACAGCTACCAGAGGGTGAAAAAGTGAAGCTTAGCTTCATTTCATTCAATACAGAAGCCGATTATGACTTTGTGAGGGTCTATGATGGATTGGATGACACAGGCACCTTACTAGCTGAATTGTCAGGTGATTATATTCCATCAAATGTCTACTCTCCTAGCAATACAATGTACATCACCTTTATAGCAGATGGTGGTGTAGTGGCACCAGGTTTTGAAGCTGGCTACAGCACTGTCGTCCCTGTTGCATATTTTCCTTTCAATGGAAATGCTTTAGATGAATCAGGTAATGGTGTTGACGGTACTGTAAACGAAGCATTGCTTGTTGTCGATCGTTTCGGAAACGCTGATGCGGCTTACAATTTTGATGGTGCCAATGATTTCATTTCAGGTGATGCAAGTAGTTTCCCTTCTGGAGCTGCGCCAAGAACTATATCCGGTTGGGTTAATGTGCCGGATCAATCAGGCTATTTATTTACCTATGGAAATACTAATGTAAATGGTGGTTCATTTGCACTAGGAATCCAAAGCGGTTTACCTGTTTTCTGGGGACATTTTGCGGATTTAACTGGAACCCAAGCCATTAACTTTAATGAATGGGTTTTTCTCTCAATAACGTATGATGGTGTCAATTTATCTATCTATGTAAATGGTCAATTGGATACATCGGCACCTTTAACCCTGGATACACAACCAGCCACCAGTTTTAACATAGCTACGGGATGGTCTGGTACGATGGACGATATATCCATCTATGATTATGCCCTTTCCGCATTGGAAATTGAAAACTTATACAATAAAAATGGATGGCCAAATGTGCCAACTAATTTAGTCGCGAATTTATCCAGTGCTGAAGGCAAGCGTTGGAAATTGGCTCCAAGTGATCGTGCTTTTTATGTAGGGCCAGAAATTGGAAGTGATTATTGGTATGCAAATACCCAAGTTGATGTGCTAGATCGTGATTGTTTATTTGATGACCAATTTATATTCTATGATGATGGAACTTTTGTAATTGCTCAGAATGGCTCTGTTTGGGGAGAAGATTATTTAGGTGGATTTAATGAATGCACAACAATAGATCAGCTGGCACCAGCCATGCAAATCATGGGACAGGGTCTTTATACCTATTCCACATCATTATCTTCAATAAATCCAACCATCACGGTCTCGGGCGATGGAGCTTACATTGGTTTTTCTAAAGTGTTTAATGGAGGTGAATATCCTTCTGATGGTACCGGGACCCCTGTAAGTTCAATTACTTATACTGTTATTGATTATGAAGTAATTGATGACCAGGAGTTCATGACTATTTCAATAGAGTTTTTAACAGGTAGTGAAACTGCCTGGTGGACTTTCGAATTGGTACATGATCCTTTGGTTGCGAATTATGTTTTTAATGACAATGCTGATGATCAAACTTCAAATAATTATGATGGCGTAATCAACGGAGTAGCATCAGTAAATGATCGATTCGGTGCTGCAAATGCTGCTTATAGCTTTGATGGTGTATCCAACTTCATTCAAACGGATGCCACTTTGGAAGATAATACTCCATTCACATTATCCACATGGGTGAAATGGGATGGAAATAATACGAATTATGCTGAAATCTTGAGTTGGTGGAACATTAATGCATCAGGTCAAACATATCTAGGTACATCACCAACTACAAATGAAATCCGGTTTGGTGATGCATGGCCAACAACTGGAGTGTTCTTGCCAGTCAATGTATGGGTCAATTTGGTTGCTACATACGATGGGTCTGTTGCACGCATTTATCTTGATGGAAATTTGGCTGCCACGTCTGCTGCAGGTCAAAATTATGGATTTGCAGGTGGCAATCTTTTTATTGGAGTTCAAGGTACACAAGCGGGTGAGTTTTTTGGTGGCTTGATAGATGATATTGAAATCTACAGCAGACAGCTTTCTGATGCTGAAATTCTGTCAAAGTATGAGCAAAACAAATCAGATATAATCATTTATTATCCATTTCGTGGAGATTTAGCAGATGCAGCAGGAAATGGTTTTGACGGTTTTCAATTCGGATCTAACAATACTTTCACTTATGATAGAATTGCCTCAGAAGGAGGTGCCTATAACGCGTACAAATTCGAATATATTAACAGTGATTTAATAGAGGCGAGTAATACTGCAAATTATGATTTTGGCGATGAAATCACTGTAATGGCTTGGATAAGACCTGATACATATCAGAGTCCTGATGTCACTTTACTTTCAAATGTTTTTGAAGGGATCGGTTTTGGTTTAAAACTGGTTACTGGTGATTTAACTCCTGAGGAAGCAACATATAAAAAACGTCTTTATGCAGAATTACCGGGTATTTCATATGGGCCAGCGGGCGAAGTGCTGCTTGACAGGTGGACACATGTTGCATTTAGGTATAAGAGAAACATCGGTACTACCCTATTTATTAACGGACAAGATTTAGGAACCTACGGTTACATTTCTGGAACTGAAGATTCTACTGTTCCGATTTCTGCAATCAATGTACAAATTGGTAACGGCTATGATGGGGTAATGGATGAGGTAAAAATATACGCAACAGGATTGGCCAATGAAGAAATTTATTCTGAATATTCAAAAGATTTATGGCCATTTGCAAACACGACAATCATTGGCCTTGATGGAGCAGTTAATTATCCTTTGGATAATGTCACTAATGATGTTTTTGGGAATGAAACCAACGTTCACGCGAAGGTCATAGATATTCCTGCAGGAAATTATCAAATCAATGGAGAGGGTAATGGATTAAACTCGTATTTTGGAGATAATGAACTTGATGGCATTGCTGAGCCATTTGCGACACAAATAGACTTGAATGCTGGGTTCCATGCTTTCAGATTTGATCATTCGAACTTGAGCTATTTCATGGAACCAATTAATAGTATCGGGTTGATTGGTTCAGCCCGAACAGGAGATGAAACTGGCTGGATTGCTGAGGACGAACTTGTTGATCTTGGCAATGGTATTTATCAAATTAAGAATATTAAACTCTATGATGGAGAATGGAAACTACGTTTAAATAATCAGTGGAACATTCTGGATTGGGGATGGCAAGGTATAGAAGGTCAGCTCGCTTATATAGGTCAGAATATTCCAATCTCAGCCGGTACATATACCATTTCTGTAGATCTGATAAACAACCTTTACACTGTGATAGAAACAACTCCAGGCTATTGGGAAACAGTTGCCGAGCTCGCATTTGATGGAAACTTGCTTGATCAAAGCGGTTATGAAAATCATGGAACTTCAGCAAGTAATACTTATACCACAGATCGCTTTGGCGTTGCAAATGGGGCAATCTCATTAGGAGCAAATGAACTCGTAAACATCGGAACCGATCCTGAATTGAATCTAAACAATGGATTCACAATGAACATGTGGATCAATCCAATTGATAATAACAACGCAGGTGGTTTATTTTCAAGTGCAGGTAGTTTTCACCAGCATCTGTATAACAATTTTATTGATTGGAGATATTTCCAAAATGGTCAGGAATTCCCTATTAATGGAATACCTGTGATTGCCCCGAATAATGTATGGACCATGTTTACATGGGTTTATGATGGAGCTGAGATGCGCTTCTATGATGATGGCCAATTGGTACATACAGAACAAATTTTCGGAGGTCTTGATTTACCGGGCAATGCTTATGAAATAGGAAACGGATATGATGGAGCAGTAGATGAGTTTATATGGGTCGATGGTGTCTTAAATGATTACGAAATATTGTCACTTTACAATGATGGATTTGTTGCCAACTATGAATTGAACGGCAATGTCATCGATAATATCAATGGATACGATGGTTTGGAAAATGGATCTCCAATTTATACTTCTGATCGTTTCGGTAATTTGGATGCGGCACTTTCCTTTGATGCAATAGATGACTTTGTTGATTTAGGAATCAATCCGGGTTTACACATTCAAAATGAAATCACATTGGCTGTATGGATCAAAACAGCAGATATACAACAAAGTGGTGTGCTCACATGGGGCAATGGCTTCAGACTAGAATTGAATGCAGAGAATCAAACAGCAGTCTTTGGTTCTTGGGGCCTATCTGATGACATCATGTTCGCAAATTATTTCGTTTCAGATGGTAAATGGCATTATCTGGTTGGTACGTATGATGGAAGCACTAAAAAGTTTTATGTTGATGGTGTTTTAAGAAATGAAGCAACTAATGTCGTATTAACTGGTGATCCGTATAATTACAGCAGTTCCATGTTGATCGGATCTAACGTCAATAGCGACCTCTATAGGGGTTCCATTGATCATGCATCTATTTTGGATAGAGCCATGACAGAGGAAGAAATAATTGCCACTTATCACGATAGCAATTGGGATGTTACCAATATCAACGACTTTTTTATCGATGATTTATATGTTGGTCAGATTGATTTTGAAAATGGGATTGTCAACGTATCTGTACCTTCTGGAACAGATATTTCTGCCATTGGCTATGCCAGAATGTTTCTTTCAAGAGGTGCATCAACTGAATTTGTATCAGAAGAATTGGGAAATACTTTTACGGCGGATTTCACAAACCCTGTTGGCATAAGAGTGACAGGATATGACGGCACAGTTCGTGATTGGACGATCAATGTATCCGTAGACAAAGAGCTAATTGCTCACTTCAACTTTGATGGAAATGTGCTGGACCAAACAGGCAATGGATATGACGCTGTAGATCTGTCAGGGTCGACTAGTTTTCCAAGTTTTACCATAGATCCGCAATATCCTACAGCTGGCGAATCCTACTTATTCGATCGATCGCACCAACTAACATTAGCTAATACGGCTAGTATAGATTTTGGAGATGAAATAACTGTGGCCGCTTGGATACAGCCAGAAGTTTATGATGCGGGAATCACAGAACCAGAGATCATTTCTAATCTTTTTGAGGGAAATGGCTTTGATTTCAAATTGTCATCTAATAGCGTAACAGAGAAAGGATTAAAAGCTGAAGTGTTTGGTTCAACTTTCGCAATTCAGGGTAATATTGGCTTGAATCAATGGTATCATGTTGCATTCACTTACAAAAGAAATGATGCGATCCTATTATACATCAATGGAATAGAATCGGGATTTAATAATGTGGGTGATGCTGGTATTTTGCCTTCCACCAGAGAGTTGGTTGTTGGAAGCGGTATGGATGGTTTGTTGGATGATTTGAAAATATTCAATCGAGCACTTACTCCAGAAGAAATTTTTGAAGTTTATGCTGAAAACCAGACAGATTTACTTCCTCAAGTTCATTCTGTTTCAGCTGCCGCTGCAATCCCGGGAAGTACTGTTAGGATACATGGCTATAATTTTGATCAGCCTTCAATGGCAGTTTTTATAAACGGTGAATTTGCACAACCTAATATCATCTCAAATTCTTTAATGGAAATTGTAGTTCCAGACGTTGCGTACGGAACCGCAAAAATTGTTGTGGTAGGATCATCTGGGTCTTCAAATGAGGCAACCAACTTCACAGTACTGCGACCATTTACTGATCGCAAATTTACCTTGGGTAATGAATCTCAGATAAGTACCAACATTGAATTCAGACGAGTGGTTGATTATGCTGATCTTGATAATGACGGTGATTTAGATCTAATTTCCGGTGGTGAAGGGTCAATTACCCTCAACAAAAACCTTGGTGGGAACTTTGATGGAGATACTTATATAGCTTCCGGATTTAACGGTGGTGATATTTACAGTCTTACTACAGCTGATTTTGATGATGATGGCGATATTGATATAGCATTTTCAGATCCAAGTAGTGGCAAAATCTATTTGATTGTAAATGAAGGTATCGATGCTGTGTGGCCACTTTATACTATTTATACAAGTGGTACGGTTCCTTATTCTATAAAATTAGATGTTTTGGATTTTGACGCTGATGGTGACCTTGACCTAATTTCTGCAAACTTTGGCTCCAAGGACATATCCTTTCTCAGAAATGATGGACAATACACGTTTACCAGTCTTAGTGTTCATACATCAGGGTATTTCCCTGCTTCAATTGATAAAGGAGATATTGACGGAGATGGCGCTATTGATATCGTTTATTCAGCAACTGATCAAGATGTCGGTAATGGGGAAATCGGTTGGATTTCCTATTCAGGGGATGGATCAACCATTACGCCAAACACAATTATAAATACGCAAGATGATCTCGTACACTTTAGTCTTGTAGATATAGACGGCAATGGCACCTTGGATATTTTGTCTGGATCATCTTTTAACAGCGGTAAAGTTGTTTGGTTTTCCAATGACGGTAATGGAAACTTTGGGGCAGAACAAATCATTGAAAATAGCTTTAGTGCTGATGAAGTAATTGGTGGTGATCTTGATGGGGATGGTGATGAAGATATAATTGCAATCACATTCGGTTCTGCCAATGGACAAACCATGTTCTGGTACGAAAATCTTGGTAATTCAACCTTTTCAACGAGAAATGAGATTGGATTTACTCATGCTGGAGCATCCAGTGTACAGTCATTGGATTTTGACAATGATGGTGATCTCGATATTGCTGTGTCTGGGTATTTTAGCCTTGATCCCGTTGGTGGCTGGGTATCAATCGTAAAATCCCTAAGTTCAGAAGCTGAAATATTAAACTTTAGTCTTAATGTAACCGGAGAAACCTATCAATTTGATGACGTTAATAGGGCTATCGATTTTGTTGTGCCTATTGGTACTGATCTAAGTAATCTTACCCCGACATTTTTAATAAGCGAAGGGGCTAGAGCAGAAGTATTTGGTCAGGAGCAGTTTAGTGGTGTGACGACTCAGGATTTTTCTGCAGGTTTGGATTATTATATCCTGGCCGAAGATGG
Source organism: uncultured Marinoscillum sp. (assembly GCA_964353015.1). Taxonomy (GTDB): domain Bacteria; phylum Bacteroidota; class Bacteroidia; order Cytophagales; family Cyclobacteriaceae; genus JAMZMI01. The sequence continues at coordinate 144,978 of CAYGUA010000010.1, forward strand.
TTTTTCAGATTCAAATTGGCCAATTACTGTAAGTTGGGAAAATGGAATTATTGCAGATTTTCAATTCAATGGAAATGCAGTAAATGAAGCCATTCCGACAATTGAAGGAAATGTAGTTGGCGCACAAATTACCTTGGATCGTTTTGGAAATGCAAATTCCGCATATCACTTCAATAGTATTGATAATCAAATCGAATTACCAACAGCGGTGGTTAGTGGTGGCGCAGCGGTTACGGCCTCTTGGTGGGTAAACGTGAATGATATTACCGGATTTAATTATGTGTTGGACGGTGGGGCAATACAAATTGGATCAAATGAAGGTTTTATGTACTTCAATATAAACGGCGATACTGAAACAGCTACCACCCTTGAACCAAATCAATGGATTCACTATGCAGGAACATATGATGGCACTACAATAAAGATCTATAAAAATGGTGTCTTTGAACAGCAAACGGGCTATTCTACTGCAATGGGCGTTTACTATTCACCGAGTCATATTGGGTCTTTAAATGGTACCGATCGATTTATGGATGGAGCCATTGATGATATTAAAGTCTACAACTATATTCTCACCGATGAGGAAATTTTGGCTTTATACAATGTAAATGGCTGGCCAAATGTAGAAATGGAGCCATTTGAATCTATCAGCGAAAATTTTGATGTGAATTGTCTGCCTCCATTTTGGAGAGAATACCACAGTGGTTCAGATCTTGTCTATTGTGGAACATTCGAATCCAATGTTTATGTAAACATCAATGGATTTGGAATTGGTGCTGGAGAATCATGGTTGATCGCTCCATTTGTTGATTTTGGCGCAGGAGATCATGTACTCAATTTTGATTTTGTACATCAGTTCAATGGACCACTTCCGGAAATACTCTATTCTTCTGATTACGATGGTTCGCCTGATCCTACAAATTTCACATGGGTAAACATCAATGAAGCTGAACAGATAGTAAATGCTAAGACGGTCGATAATGCATTTGTTAATTCAGGAGATATTGATTTATCTGCTTTGAGTGAAATAGGTGTTATTGCCTTTAAATACACCTCCAATGGGCCTAATGCAGACGAATCAGCGATGTTGAGAATTGATAATTTCAATATTTCCACAGTATTTAGAAGTAATGATCCTTTGGAAATTATTCTATCGTCAAACAGCATTGACGAAAACTTACAGCCAAATACTCAGGTAGGCGTATTTACCACAGTTGATGATGATAGTAATACCTTCACCTATAGTTTGGTAAGTGGAACAGGGGATGCTGACAATGCAAGCTTCACCATTTCAGGTGATCAACTGCTAACTACAGAAATGTTTGACTTTGAGACAAAGTCTAGTTACAGCATTTTGGTAAGAACTGATGATGGAGAAGGTGGCATGCTTGATCAGCAGTTTACAGTTTTTGTGAATGATATTTTTGAACCTCTTCCTGGTGATCCATATCAGATAGAATGGATTCAAAAGAATGTAAACTATAGTCCTCATGCGGAGTATCTGAATGGAGAGCTGGTGAGATACATGCATTTCTACAGACCTGAAGGAACATTCGGGGTACTACAGAAGATATCTCAATACGGGGAAATAATCTGGATTAGTGACTCTATAAAATTTGATGCCAACAACATATCCGGAGATTGGAATCCTTATTCTTTTGAAATTGATGGCTCTGGAAATATTTATGCTTTGGGCACTATACAAGGATCAATTAAAATCAACGGGAATATTTTACAAGCAAATAACTCAGGTTATGACATGCTGGTGGTGAAATATGATCCTGATGGTAATATTGTTCGGTATGAGCAAATTGGCGGAGCAGGGAATGAAAATGGTTATGGTTTTATTCTTCTACCTTCCGGCAACCTGTTGCTTTCATTTTACTTTGATCAAACCTTTAGCTATCAGAGTATTTTGATGGATGTAAATGTCAATAGCAGTGTGTATTTGGAGCTGAACAATTCGCTAGATCCTACGGGTGTTAGAGTGTATCCTCCAGACAGTTTCGGCAACCTCACTTTAACAAGTGATAATCGACTTTTCATAAGTGGTAATGGTCGAGTTGGCCTTAGAGAGCTGAATATTTCAGATTATTCCGAGTTGGCGTCACATAATTTACCAGAAGCATTTGAAATGTACGCCCACACCGGGAAGTTAGTAGTTGATAGCAACAATGATTTGATTCTAACAGCTACTGAAATAACAACTTCAGCACAAAGGGACAATCTGGATATTTTCATAGGTAAGTTCATTACTTCTACGAATACATGGGAATGGTATGATCGAGTAGGTGGAGCTGGAGAGGATTTTGCTGATAGACTCGGTATTGATAATCAAGATAATATTTATTTGGGTGGTGGATTTAGATTCTCCTGGAACTGGGGAGGTGTTGGCTTATCATCTAGAAGTGAGGTGGACATATTCCTAACCAAATATGACAATGCGGGTAATCTATTATGGATTGAAACTTACGGTTCTTCTATAGATGGACCAAATGGTGCCAGTGATTTCATGCAGACCATGGCTGTCGACCCTGTAGATGAAGATGTGTTTCTCTCGGCTTACTTTCAAGGAATAGATGGTGTTTTTCTGGATGAAAACCTAGATGGTGAAATGAACATGATGGTCAGATTGTCTGGTGAGGGAGCAACACCCATTCAAATCGATCCTATAAATGGTTATGGTACGTATTCTTATATTGAAGGTAGCCTAAGAGGGTTTTTCTCTGATACTTACACCTTATCTTCTACCGGTGCTTTTACAGCTGAAGCGCTTATAAACTATAAGGGGTTTAGTGGGCCGGATGATTATTTCAATGCATTTATTAATTCCAACTACCTTAGAATTTACACCGACTATGAAATAAATGAAGATATTTATTTGAGAGCTGAGGCTGAAGGCGATCCAGATAATAATAAAAATGACTTCTATGTTGGCAATAAAGTGGAGTCATCAGAATTTGCACCGAATGTATGGCACCACGTTGCGCTGGTTGTTGGTAACGGGTCAATGAATCTTTATCTTGATGGTAAGGTGGTTCACTCTGGGATATCAAATTTTAGCCCTGTTGCCGTAGCTGATGAATTCCTTGAAGTGATTAGAAACCAATCTGCCGATGTAGATGAAGTCAGAATTTGGAATAACGCCAGATATGGAGATGAACTGTTTCCAAATATATCTAAGGAATTGATCCTGCCCCAAGCCGGCCTTACAGGATATTGGAGGTTCAATTCGAAGCAAGATGACGGAGCTGGATTCTATACACCAGATCTTACTGATCGGGGTAATCATTTGTATTTAAGTGCTGAGGCTGATATAGTTGAAGTAAATGTGGCACCTTCAAACATTCTACTTTCCAATGCTTCAATTATTGAAAATAGACCAGTCGGAACTTTGGTAGGGACATTGTCATCAGTTGATGATAATACTGCCGATACCCATACTTACAGAATAATATCTGGTCTTGGGGATGATGATAATGCGGATTTTGAAATTGTAAATGGAGCAGAGATCGTTTCTAAAGCAATATTTAATTTAAGTGTTAAGGCTACATATACCATAAGGGTGGAAACGAATGATGGTCAAGGGGGCATTTTTGCAAGACCACTGATAATTACGATTTTACAGGATCCAAACAATCCTCCTGTGATTACAGCGAATCAAATTTTTTCAGTTGAAGAAAATAAAATTGAGGGAACGGTTGTAGGTACGGTAGATGCTACTGATCCAGATGGTAATGCGATTACATTTTCTATACTTTCGGGTAATACTAACAATGCATTTGCCATCAATGAAATTACCGGTGTGATCACGGTGGCAGACCGGTTGCAACTAGACTATGAGTCATTTCCGGCAGGACAGGCCAAATTTGAATTGACGATTCAGGTATCAGACAATTTCGGAACTGCTAATGCTGTAGTTACTATCAATATCATTGATGTAGACGAAACTGTCAATCTGGCTCCTCAGATTCTTGATCAATCATTAAGTGATCTTTTGGAAAACAGTTCTAATGGCACAGTGGTAGGTCAGGTGATTGCAATAGATCCAAATGGTGATGGATTGTCATATGCCATCACGTTTGGAAATTCAGGCAATGCATTTGCAATAAGTACATCTGGAGAAATCACTGTCGCCAATCAAGGTTCAGTTGATTATGAAAGTAGTTTATTGACAGATAATCAGTTTGTATTGACCGTAGAGGTAACAGACGATTCTGCTCTAGGCGTATTATCATCAAGTGCCACGATTACGATCAAGCTGATTGATGTCAATGAAAACTTTACACCAACAGCCATCTCATTTGCTGGAGGTATCAACGTCATTCCTGAAAATGAAGCTCCCGGCGCTACCATGCTCACTTTACAAACTACTGATGCTGATCCAGGCGACTCACATACCTATACGATTATGTCTGATCCAACATCAAGCTTTAAACTTGATGACATAGAGAACAATAAACTCGTAAGCAGGAAAGTTTTCAATTTTGAAGTAGACCCTACCACCTACACGATTCAGATTAGAACCGATGATGGAAATGGTGGAGTTTTCGATCAAAATATGACCATCAATATCAGCGATGAAAATGATGGGACTTTTATTACTAACATCGTAGCACCAACTGCTTACACCTTAGGAGGAGTTGGAGTGACCGTCACCGTAAATATCGAAGATGAAGATGGCTTGCAAACGACTAGCATTCTTTACCGAAAGATTTCAGCATCCAACTATACGGAGGAAAATTTAACCGACTTAGGTGGTGGCAGCTATTCATTTGCCCTGCAGAATGATAAATTTGATAATTTGGGAGTAGAATTCGCCATTTTTGCCAATGACGGAAATGGTGCTACTACCTCAGAAATTTCTATCATTTATTCAGAAGTAGCTTCAGATGCAGTAGATATCACAAGTGTTATTACTCCTGGAAGTACAGTTCAAAATTATAGTATCATCGCATTTCCTTTCAGATCTGTTGACCTGAATGCAGTATTTACTGAATTGGGGCCATATGACAATTCGAAATGGAGATTGATCCGATACAATAATGGTTCTTATCAAGACTATCGATCACCATTTACAACTGTGTCGGCTGGAACCGGATATTGGTTTATAACAACTGATAATACTGCTGAGATTAAAACTGGAGGTCAGAGTGTTGCTTTGGTTAAAAGTGTCAATAACGAGGATAATGTTTACAAAATCAATCTGACTTCAGGATACAATTTGATTGGCAATCCTTTTCAAGGAACTTTGAACTGGAATGCTGTAGTACAGCACAATCTGGATGAATCCATTATTACCACAGGAGATGTACCTACAACATTGACTAGATATAATCGGGAATTTATTTCTGGTTCTGTTCTTAACGAATTAGAAGGTGCATTTGTACAATCAACGAAAGCGATCTCCAATTTTGAAATCCCAGTTTCCGCGATATCAGGAGGTGCAGGCAGAAGCACACTTGCTATCAATAGGCCAGAGGAAGTGTATATAGATGATCCATCATGGCAATTTGATCTTTTCTTTAAAACGCCGACGTACAGTTATTCTATTGGTGGTATTGGTTTGGATCCACAGGCTTCTGATTTTAATGATGTGAACGACATGATGATACTACCAAGGTTCGATGTTTATCTTGATCTATCTTTTGAGGATGGCAATACACGTAGTATCAAGGAATCTGATGGATTCAAAACCTGGGAATTTAAACTGAATAGCAACTTGCCTGAGAAATTCATCGATATGACTTGGGACATCCCAGTATCATCTGGTAAGACGATCATCTTCGTGGATGCAGCCTCGCAGCAGATTTATGACTTGAGCGAAGTACGAAATATTCAGCTCGCTAACAATACATCTGTCAAACATCAGCTGTATTATGGCGATAAGGATGAAATTTTTGCTAAGCTGAATTTACCATTCGATGCGCTATTTAACATTTATCCGAATCCAGTTCGAAATGTGCTGAATTTGGAGATCTACGCTAAGGAAAACAAATCATCTGTGATCGAGTTTATATCGATCGAAGGGAAGTCTGTTTATAGGGAACTCCTTGATTTACAGCAAGGTGTGACGATGAAACAGATTGATTTGCTTGGAAAATCAATACCTAATGGCGTATATTTGATCAGTATTGACTCTAAAATCACCACTAAATTCATTAAACAATGAGACCAGCTTATAAGTCGATAGTTGTTTTGGCTGGAATGCTCTTTAGCATTTTCAACCTTTCAGCACAAAAGGCGGAATTCACCTCTGAATCATTTTATGTGGATTTCAGTTCCAACACGCCTTCCGAAGTAGTCATTACAAGTCCCAAAGATCTTGTTGAAAAAAGCAGAGGTTTTAAAAAGGTCGTTTCCAATCAAATGGCTATAACCGGACGTATTTCTGACGAAGAAGGAGTAAAAATAGTAATGGTTAATGGCCAAAATATCCTGCTCAATGAAACGGGTTCATTTGCTGTAACGCTTACACTTCCTACTGGACCAAGTGAGATCATATTCAACATTACTGACAATGATGATGTAGTTACACAAAAAATCTTTGCCGTTGAAACTTCGCTTCCTGTAGTGGCATCTAATGTCATTACCACAGAAGGTAATTATTACGCCTTATTGATTGGTGTGAATGACTATGATGATCCGGAAATATCTGATCTTGATAAGCCAATAGCGGACGCCAAACGATTAGGTGATGTATTGCAGCAGTATTATACTTTCGAGCCACAAAACATTCAATACCTTACCAATCCTACCAGAAGCGAGATCATTGATGCACTTGATAAATTAAGAAAAACAATTGGTGCTGAGGATAACCTGCTTATTTTTTACGCTGGTCACGGTTATTGGGATGCTGATACGGAAACGGGATATTGGATTCCCTCTAATGGAAGGAAAAGTAGTACTGCCGATTGGTTTAGAAATACAACTCTTACTGATCAGCTCAGGACAATCAAAAGTAAACATACCTTGTTAGTGGCTGACGCATGTTTTTCAGGATCCATATTTAAATCAAGAAGTGTTTTCATTTCTGATGACGCCATTGCAATCAAAAAACTTTACGAACTACCAAGTAGAAAGGCCATGACAAGTGGTACGTTGACAGAGGTGCCTGACAGGAGTGAGTTCATGAAATACTTCACCAAAAGGCTAGAAACGAATTCGGATAAATATCTTCCATGTGCTGAGCTTTTTAGCAGCTTCAGAGTCGCAGTGATCAACAACAGTGATGTGATTCCTCAATATGGAACCATGCAGAAAGTTGGAGATGAAGGTGGAGACTTCATCTTTATAAGAAGAGATTAAAACATAAACTAAAAAGGCCTCACTTGTGAGGTCTTTTTTTTATTTTAGTCTTTGTCACTAACCCAATACCATTGACCAACGAGGAGAAGTTAATAGAAGGTCTCAGATCAGGAGATCAGAAAATCTTAAAAGAGATTTACGAATCCAACTATCCTACTGTTGAGAAAATGATTCTTAAAAACTCGGGCACAAATGATGATGCCAAAGACATCTATCAAGATGCGATGGTTATTTTCTACAACAATGTGCTCAAACCCCAATTCATTTTATCCAGTACCGTCAAAACGTATCTCTATGCTATAAGCTGGAGACTATGGATGAAAAAAATTCGGGAAGAAAAAAAGTTGACAATAACCCATAAAGAGGAATACATAGATGCGTTCGACTTTGAACTGGTTTCCAAAGATCCTGATGCTACATTAAATGGGGTGGTGGAGCTTTTGAAGCAACATGGTAAAAATTGCCTGGAGATATTGCAAAGGTTCTATTTCAATAGCCAGTCTTTTGATCAAATAGCCTCAGCGCTTGGATATGCCAGTGGTCAAGTAGTTCGCGAGCAAAAATACCGATGTATCAAAAGGGTACGTGAGGGTATTAAATCTTCAAATATGAGTTATGAATTTGAGTGACAAGGAATTCGAAAAACAAATTGATCAATTGGATAATGGATCCGAAGATGGCATTTCTGCTGATCTTAATTATGATTATCAATTGATGGTGAAGGGTGTGAAAGTGATTGCGGAGCAGGAGTTTCGACAAAATCTGCAAGAAATACACCAATCTATGAATAATGGTACGTTCCTTGGAGGGAGACAGGTCGTTTGGATCTCAGGAATTGCTGCGGCGCTGATAGGTACTTTTTTCTGGTGGCAGTCAATGCATCCTAAATTAGTAAGTCCAGAACTTCAGATGAATGAAATACCGGTTTATGGAGACAGTGCCACCTATGATTCATTAAAAAATGTGAATATAGGAGTTGACGAACTTGAGAAATAGGAATAAAGTCATGCGGAGCTTTTAACCTGACTAAAATTTTATGAACTTAACTGACTGAAAGGAAGTCGATCCGCATCTAAAAAACTTATAAAGACAAAATCTGAATCAAAATGAAAAAAATCCTAGTTACTATGCTTATGCTATCCTTCGTGGGAGTAGCCATTTCACAAACCACCTACAAGGAAGCTGAAAAGGCAATCAAGAAAGATAAAGTTGTAAAAGATGCCAAGAAGGAGGCTAAAAAATGGGAAAAAGAAGGATACACCAATCTGCCCGGCAATCTGCCTTTAGCCAATCAATTTGAAAAATCACTAGTGATGCAAGTAATGGTTAATGATGACGGTGATGCCAGATTCCTTTCTGCTACTGGAAGTGCTATATCAGGATCAGAGGGCGTCTCTCAGGCCAATGCCATGGATAATACCCGTCTTCAACTTGCCGGTCTCATCCAAACAGAAGTTTCTGCTTTGATTACAAACAACAAAGGAAACACCGGATACACAGCAGATGAAATGCAAACAGTTGATGAGTTTTTGGCAAGTAGCAAAACACTTATTCAGAATAAAATAGGAAGAATCAAGCCTGTCATAGAAATGATGAGAAGAGTGGACGACAAATTCGAATATCGTTTCACAGTGATGTATGACACTGAAGATGCCAAGAAAATAGCCAAAGAACTACTTCAAGTGGAGTTGGAAGGAAAGCTTGACAAAAACGAAGAAGAATTGAACAAACTTCTAGGACTTTAATACATGCGTTGGACAGTACTATTTTCAGTTTATCTGATTGCACACTTGGCACTTGCCCAATTACCTCCTAATTGGGTAAATCCTATGTTAAGAGATCAGAATTATCCTCCTAAGGATTATTATATCGGTTTTGTTTCTATCACCTATCAAAAAGGGGAGGATTTGAACGAGTACCCGGATAAACTTAAAAGTGCTGCCCGCACTGCGTTATCAGAATCCATTTTCGTATCGATCAATAGCGTATCATCCTCTGAAATGAGCAATATCAATGGTGAGTCCGAAGACAGGTATCAAAAATCAACCATCACACGATCTTCTTTAGAAGCAACTGGTCTGGAAACAGCCATTTTTATTGATGAAAAGAATCGTGTGGCGTATGGTTTTGCCTCTGTGAAAAAGAGACAATTGATTGCTCACTATTTTGATTTGTTATCAACAGAAATGGGGAGGATCAAAAGTGCCCTTGAAAGAGTAGAAAAGATTCAGGATAAAGCTTTGGCCTATAAAAATCTGATGGGTGAACTTCAGGCATTGACAGAAGTAAAAGGATATCAGGATATGCTTAAATATCTTGATGTATCTAATAAATCAGTGCTGATGACAGATGTCTGGAAACAGTATTATGATTTCACTCTCGAAGAGTTGGATAAGTTGAGAAGCAATGAAAATGTCGGTTTGAAGGAAGCCAGCTTCTTTTTAGTGGACAAACTAAAAGAAGAGTTTAAAGTGGACGAGCCAGTGCAAATTGGGGTCTTCACTTACCGAAGTACTGGAATTCCGACCGAGTTCTCAGATTATTTTGGTCAAATATTCAATCAATCCGCCGAGGCTGGATTTAAGTCCGTGAGTCGCTCTATGAGTAGCAGCGGATATGTGCTCAGTGGTTCGTACTGGCCAGGGGAGGATAAAGTTCAGATCATTACCAATATCAATTATGTAGAAAGTGGTGAAGTGGTCAAATTATATGCAGGGGGTTCCATAGCTATAGACAAGAATTCCGTCGATGAATTGGGCTTGCAATACAATTTGGCCGATAATAAAAATCTGCTTGCCAAAAACAACGACATGAAACCTGCGGCTTCTTCCGGCGGCTTGATGGCCAATATCTCAACCCAGAAAGGCACTGAAGCAGTAATTTTTCGTGAAGGAGAGCAACTGGAACTATTCGTAAATGTAAGTCGTCCTTCTTATCTGCGAATAGTCAATATTTGGAGCGATGATCAGAAATTTATGCTTGCGGATAATTATTACATCAATTCGGAACAAACCAATCGAACAGTGAAGTTGCCAATTGCCTGGGAGACTTCCTGCCCTTGCGGTGTGGAGTATATTCAGCTAATCGCGCAGGACAAACCCTTTGAGCCGGTGCAAACAGAGAATATCGACGGTTTTCTAAGAATCAACGGACCTCTTAAGGAATTGCTTGAGAAAAATAGAGGATTCAAAACAGCCAATGGCTATTATGCCGAATCTACGGTTGTATTATCCACAATCAAATAGGTTGATGAGAATCATAGCAATGGTTCTGGCTTTTGGTTGGGTGATGGTGTCTCAGGCACAAGACTTCAAGGATCAATTCAATCAATTTAAAACAGGAAACGAGAAAGCGTACGATAAGGCAGTAAGGCAGCAAGATTCCATCTTTGCCAGATCAATTGTGGACAATTGGCGTGCTTTTTCCTTGCTTGAGCCAGAAATACAAGTATCCGAAGAGCCTAAACCTGAAGAACAGCCGATTGCGGATCTGGATTTTCAACTGAAGGAAATAGTTCATAAAATTCTTGAAAATGCCAAGCCCAAGCTGATGCGATCCTACAATCAGCCGAAGCTGGAAAATGTTGAAACCTATGATGATTTTGATCTGGTCGAAACCTATAGCTTTCATGGCGAATCAGTGAGTCTGAACTATGCGGGAGGTTTTTTGAAAGCGGATCAAATTGATGCATCAAATGAAAATGGATTGGCCAATGCCTGGCAGACTCTTTCTCGCTCTCCTTATCAAAATATTGTTAAGTCATTATATGATAAGCGCACTGAACTCAAATTGCCTGACTATGGCTATTTGATGCTTATTGAAAGCTTTCTTGAAGAATTAAACTTGTCTACTTCTGGACAGGAGATTTACAAATGGTTTTTATTGTCAAAATCAGGCTATGCAGCCAGAATCGGACTGGTGGATCAGCAGCCCGTGTTGGTGATCGGAAGCTATGGAAAAATTTATGGTAAAAGATATTTTAAGCAAGGAGGGATCAATTATTACATCTTGAGTGACATAGCTGGTCAGTTTGAATCTTATCAGGTAGATACTGAAGACAATGAAAACCTATTTGATTTTTCGCTCCGCTCTGAGATTAAATTGCCTCTGGAAGCAACGCAAAAGCAGTTTAAATATGAAGCCAAAAATGGGGATAATATCAACTTGAGTTTTTATTACAATGCCAATATGGTCAGGCTTCTAAATCAGTTTCCACAATCTGATTTGGTTTATTATTTGTCCTCATCTTCATCCGACCTGATGAAAAAATCAGTGCAGAAAACATTTGCGCCATATCTGGAAGGCTTATCCACCATGGATCAGGTTCAGTTTCTTTTGGAATTCGTTCAAAAAGCGTTTGAATATCAATCTGACGCTATACAGTTTGGCAAGGAGCGAGTCATGTATCCTGAGGAAATGTTTGATCGTCCATATGCTGATTGTGATGATCGCGTGGTTTTACTTTCTTATTTGCTTCGAACATTTACTGATTTACCGATGGTCGCCATTGCCTTTCCACAACATGTGGCACTTGCGGTCCGACTACCCTCACCAACTTATGGCGAGACCATATCCTATAAGGGATATACCTTCACTTTTTGTGATCCAACATACTTCAATGCCCCATTAGGTTCAGTGATTCCACAGGCGGATAGATCAAAAATGGAAGTCATTGAGTTTTAGTGTAATGAGGTTTTGGATGTCTTCTTTCTTTAGTTGAAAAGTCCATTATCAACAATAGCATATTACAACTTTAGCGTATGGAAATAAAAAGTTTTTTTTAAAGTCTTCTACACCAAATTGGGTATTGACAAGGCGGATTTAGCATAATAAATTGCTTCTATTAGATTGTGTTTTGTCTGAAAAACTTGCAAAAATTTATTGTTTGAAACGGAATAATAGGCATTTTTTGAGTTTTTACGACTATTGAATTCTTTTAAATTTTTGTTTCAACTTAATTGGAAAACAATGGTTGATCATTATTAGAAAACACACATTACAAACAGATTTAATAAAATAACTTAAATCATTTTCCACCGAAATAAACAAGAATATGAAACATCCCATTCTACTACTACTATTTATGATTGTCGTGTCTGTTCCAATTTTTGGTCAGATCACAGGCCAGCCAGATGCTGGAAAAAAAATGACCTTTCAAGGTTCACTTTTCCAAAATGGCGAACCCTTTGATGGTACAACCAAACTAAAATTTACGATAGCTTTAGATTCTTCCTCCTGGACAGAAACGCACGAGTCTGTGACAGTAATTAACGGTCTTTACTCAGTTGTGCTGGGCCAATTCACTCCGCTACCGAATAGTCTTTTTTACTTCACAGATGAGAGATCAGTTCGTGTAGAAGTTGATGATGTCGTTTTAGGGAATGTAAAATTATATGCTCCCTTTGAATCAAAATCGGAAAGAGACAATAGAATATTGTTGTTTGACAATGAACAAAAAGTAAAAGCAGAAATGTCTGTTTGGTCAGGTCAGGGATTCTTAAATGTTGATGGGCCTGATGATCGGAGCAATATCATTTTATCAGGAAATTATTATGATGCATTTGGTTCGAATGGCGATAGTTCTGCCTTAAATCATGGTATCATAGCCCTTTTTGGACCTGGAAATGGACCAGGAGAACAGGATCATTTAAGATTGTTGGCTGGTTCCAGAGGTGATGGATCAGCTAATGATGCTACTCCATTTTTAGAGATGAAGGCAGTCGACCAAAACACAGGTGAGCTATCAAATCTTGCCAATTTATTTGTCAATAATTTCAAGGACACCACAAGCGCTTCGGTTTTAAAAAGAGGTCAGTTGAACCTCAGAGATACAAGAGGCATGTCAAGTAATCTGAGATCAGATCAGCTATATTTTTTCAATAGCCTAAATACACAATATCCGGCTGGTTGGTATGGAACGATTAGAGGTTCGGGATTTGCTCAGCAAGTTGGCTATGATGCAGATGGGACAATAGTGGGTGCCATACTCACAGGTTTTTGGGATCAAGACAGACCAGGTTTGTGGATGGAAGATGCGAATGCCAATATGGGAGCTCATTTATATCTGGAGCAGGGCACTGGTAGGCTTCAGTTAAACGGACATGATTGGAATACAAATATTCAAATGGGTGCGAAAAATTGGGAGAATGCCAACCTGCCATTTATGGTCTTCAGAGGAGAATTAACACAAACATTTGTAAATGACAATGGCACACCAGATGACAATAGTGATGATTTCGAAGAGGAGAGAAATCCTGACTTGATTTGGATGGATGTGCAAAAATGGCAAGATGGAACGGAAGTAGGTAATCTGACATTGAGAGGCACTGATGGTTCAGAGTTCGGAATAAATTCTCATGGAATTAATAATCTTGACAGGCTTGAAATGAAAGATACATTGGGTCGTACAGGCTTGATCATGGAGGGAAGAGAATCAGGAGGTGGAAGAGTCAATTTCCCAAATGCACAAGGTCAAAATTGGACATGGATTCAAAATAGAATACTCACTGATGGTAGTTCATCAGGATCAACTCAGGTAGCCAATATTGATTCGGAAGGCAATTACATCACTGGTACTGGTGCAAGTGGTGGATATATGTACATTGATAAATTCACAAATGACAGATTTGTTTCTTCCTTCGAGGCTGGTCTAACATCAGATGACAATAAGCTTCCGTTCTTACACTTCAAAGGAAATGAGGAAATAAACTGGACAGATGATAATGGAACGCCGGAAGATACTTCGGATGATACTTCCGGGTCTTATCTACCTGATCTTTTAGAGGGTGTTGTAGAGAAATGGGACGATGGCACAGAGATAGGTGCTTTAACCTTGAGAGGTTCTGACGGTAGCGAATTTCGACTCAATTCACATGGTATTCAGTCTAATCAAGTACAAGTCGGTCCTGTTGATGGAGTGGGCACATATACACAGCAGCAAACCAGCGCATTTAGGATAAAGAATGATGCGGATCCTTTTTCAAGTGTTTTTCTGAATCGTTCTGGTGATGGGTCAGCAAGAATGCAATTGGTGGGACATAATGAAGGTGTTGTCACCGGAACAACATTTATTGGAACTAGCCTGACAGGTCCTTATATGTTCATGAATGGACCATTGGCAGATGGTTCAGCAAATACTCCATTGGTAGATTTATATACTACTGGGAATACTCCTGATGGCGTAGCTTATACCAACAATTACAAAAGAGCCGGTATTGACTTTTATGACAATGAAGGCGCGAGATTAGCTGCTCTTGGTAGTCGAAGAGATGAAAATGGATCAGATCCTACAGGTGCAAGTGGACTCGTTCTACTTTGGGGAAAAGACAATGTGCCGAATGTGGAAATGTCCGGAAAAGTTTGGGAAAATGCAAAATTGCCAATTCTACAATTATTTGGTGAAACCACTGATGGTGGCACATGGTACCACGCGAGTGCATTGATACAGATCAATAGCAATGGAACAGATGAGTGGGGTCAATTGGTATTGAAGAAATCTAACATGGCAGGACAATCCACACAGGATATGATAAATCTTGATGGAAATGATGGATCCGCTCATTTTGCTGGAAACGTTGAAGCTGAAAGAATTATTCTACCTAAGGCAAGATTAACTGGAGATTGGGGTTCTGGCAATGGGGGTTTAACTCTTTTAGACGCAAATGGTGTAGGTCGAATGGATCTTGCGGTTTATGATGAAGGCGATGGACATTTTGGTGCTGGAATGTTTTTGGGTAATAGCACCAATAACAACAGGGTTAATTTATCTGGGGATGGATTCATAACCGTGAATGATGGTACGAATGACGTTATTGCTCTGAACAGTCAGGGTCAAATATTTGCTACATCTGTGTCTGCAACCACCCTATCGTCGAGCGATGGATTGGTTCAATCGTCTGACAAAAGATTTAAGAAGGATGTAAAGCAAATTGATAACGCACTTTCCAAGACATTGGAACTAAATGGGTATACCTACTTCTGGAATAAGTTCGCTCAAAAGAAAAACGGTGTGGACGGTGACAGTGAACAAATTGGAGTAATCGCTCAGGAATTGGAAGAAGTATTCCCACAACTGGTTAAAACAGATAAAGATGGCTATAAAGCTGTTAATTATGCCGCTCTTTCAGCTGTTCTCATTGAAGCTATAAAAGAACTCAATGTTGAAATTGAGAAACTTAAAACTGAAAACACTGATCTCAAAGCTGAATTGACTAAGTCATCGGAGTTGGAATCGAGGTTGGCACAGATCGAAAAACTTTTAGGTGTAGCTGCAGGTGAAGGCTCTAACGCAATTAATAAATAATCATACCTATGAATATCCTAAAAAAGATATTTAATGTATGTGCGCTCATATTCCTGATGGCTTTCTCAGTACTTGGTCAGGATACATTGATGCGTAGCGCAACACCGATGGGTGGGCGATGGTCTTCTTCTGGAAGCATTGCCTCATTCTTCTCGGTGGGACAAGCCGCTGTGGCTAGTCAACTGAAGCATGATTCTTCTGGTTGGTCTGGTTCGGTAGGTTTCATTGCCCCAGTTGGGGAATTTAGAGAAAATCGTCCACCTGTTGCAATTGCGACACAGTTGTCTATTTTGCTCGATCCTAATAGCGGGATATATCTGGAAGGATTTGATCCTGATGGGGATTCTATTTCATTCCAGATAATAGACCAACCGAAAAATGGATTGGTGCAAAAGCTAGATGGAACTTTGAGTCAATATTCCTTTACAGTATCTGATGGATTGATACCAGATCGTATTTACAGGGATAGTCTTACATTTCAGGTGAGCGAAGTGAATGGCAAGCTTAAGTCATCGATTGTGAAATACAAATTCAAATTCTCTATTGGTGATGAATTACATGTGATCGATACCGCCTATTTTTCGAAGGAAAATGCAACAACTGGTATCATGTCACTTGTTTGGGATGATCAGGTAGTCAATGATAAATATCACATTGAGATCAGCTACTATGATCTGACAAACACAACAAATCCGGCTTTTAGAAATCTCTACAATAGTACTGATCTCTCAAGTGCAATGGATGTGAATCAGGCTAATGTGAAGTTTGATTTGAATGTGACAAGTGCAGAGCATCCATACATATTCAATGGAGCAAAAGTGTTTGTGACA
>CAYGUA010000011.1:0-148867 GCA_964353015.1 uncultured Marinoscillum sp.
AGTGTGTTCGGAGTAAGAATAAATAGGAGAGTAGCCGATGAAAAGAAAGCAATTAGAGATCGAAATAAATTCATAATAGGTGTGTTAAATGAACTTCGCATCAGTAAGAAAATCACTTTTCTTACCAATCACACAATTTACCACCTTAACAAAACCTTAACAATCATATTCACAAAAACCCCTTAAAACAGCCTTTTTTAAGTTAATACAGCTTATTCACCTTAATATTTCCCTAATTCTTTTAGTAAGTCATCACCTGTGGAAAGTCCCATTTTTTTACGCAATCTGGAGCGAGACACGTCTACACTCTCCCGGGTGTTGCCTAATAATTGTGCTACCTCTTTGGAAGATAAGTCCAATTTCAGCAAAGAGGCGAGTTTGATTTCGCTCTTGGATAAGTCAGGAAAGGCCGTCTGCAGATTGGATGCAAAATCCTTGTGAACTTCAATAAACCTAAGCTGAAACTCGTTCCAAAGTTCCTCTCTGCTAGAGAACTTCACACTGGATATGACCCGCCGAAGATCATCATCAGCATCACCGTCCACTTTGCCCTTGATAGTGATTAGGTCGGTGAGAAGTTGCTCCGAAGATTCGGCATTTCTGGCCATGATCATCGCCTTGTATGCTAGCTCCCTATCCTTCGAATCTATCTGGTTTTGTAGTGCTTTGGATTCCTCAAAGCGAACCTGCTCTTTCAAAAGATCATTTTGAGCAACGGATTCCTTGAGCCGATTCACAAACCAGTACATCAGGTAAGAAAAACCCAATAGAGAAGCGATAATAGTCACTGTGTTTTCGGCCAGATAATTCGAATCTGATCCTATAAGCATGAAGATGCAATAAGTAATATGCAAAACATTATAAATGATTATGTGCTTCAATGACAGGATCATGCACAGGGCAAACATGTAAACGAACAGAATAGGAATGTCTCTGAGATAGTTATTCTCCCATGTTGGTACTCCAGTTTCACGCAGGTAGAAATTGGTGAAAAAGACCACTCCCATCGTCATGTACACAACCGTACCAAGCGTAAGCGGTACAGACAATCTGCCAATCACAAAAAGGATGGTGAGGATTACTACAGAGGTATTGAGTCCAAGGTTCACCCAAGAGAGTGCACCATAATCATTGACAAAATAATTATAAGTGTCCCCGGCACTAATGAGCGCAGTAGCCACACATAGCGCAGCAACAAAATAAAATATTGTTTTCTCAACATTATACGCCCTACCCGTGGTTTCGAAATTCATATATCGCAAAAATGAAAATTAGTCGTTCAAAGGAATTAGTCTATCTAAAACTTACGCGATTATCGTTTCTTTAAACTTTTAGTAAAGAACTGGTCGCGGGTTGCTAATATAAAAGAATACTATTTAGTACGATCAATCGTGAACTGAACGAGCTGCTCAAGTGATGATTTGTAAACAGAATCGGGAAGTGATTTTAGTATATCCTTGGCCTTTTGATGATATTCTTCCATGATGGAAGTGGCGTATTCAATACCGCCAGATGCTTTCACGAATGCAATAACTTCAGCTACTTTCTTCGGTTGATCTTCGCTTTTCTTGATGGCCGAAATAATATGTTTTTTATTTGATTTGTCCGTATTATTCAAAGCATAGATCAGCGGCAAGGTCATTTTCTTCTCTCGGATATCAATTCCAGTGGGTTTGCCAATTTCAAAAGCTCCATAATCAAACAGGTCATCTTTGATCTGAAAAGCCATCCCTACACATTCTCCAAACACAGTTAATTTGTCAATAATTTCAAGATCAGCACCTGAGGAGCTAGCTCCTACTCTACAACAGGCCGTGATGAGACTGGCTGTTTTTTGCTTGATAATCTCAAAATAAACATCTTCAGTAATGTCCAGTTTCCTTGCTTTTTCCATCTGAAGGAGTTCACCTTCACTCATCTCTCTTACTGCATTGGATACAATCTTGAGCAAATCAAAATCATCGTTTTCAAGAGAAAGAATTAATCCTCTGGATAATAAATAATCACCAACCAGTACGGCTATTTTGTTTTTCCAAAGCGCATTTATAGAAAAGAATCCTCTGCGGTAATGAGAATCATCTACCACATCATCGTGAACTAAGGTTGCTGTATGCAGCAATTCAATCAAGGCAGCACCCCGATAAGTGCTTTCACTAATGGTTCCGGCAGTACCCGCACAAAGAAAAACAAACAGCGGTCGCATTTGCTTTCCTTTTCTTCTTACAATGTAGTTGGTGATTTTATCTAAAAGCATCACCTTACTGCGCATAGATTGGCGGAACTTCTTTTCGAATTCCTCCATCTCAGCTGCCACAGGAGCTTGTATATCTTTTAGATTTATTGACATTATTTATTGAAGTTGCAATATTAACACCTCCTCATCTGATTACAAACGAATTCAATTGAGTTAATCAACCAATTGTTTTACTATAAAGGTTTCGTTTTTATTAAATTTTTCTTTGTGTTGTTTTGCTAAAAAAATATTTGATGGCTGATTACTCCTATTACCTGCTCGATGTATTTACCAATGAAATGTTTGGTGGCAACCAACTGGCTTTATTTCCAGATGCAAGAGAAATCGATCCGAACATTTTTCAAAAAATAGCTTTAGAATTCAATTTGCCAGAAACAGTTTTCCTGTTTCCACCAGATAATGATGATCAGGTTCACTCAATGAGGATTTTTACGCCAAGAGCGGAGCTACCTACTGCGGGACACCCAACCATTGGCACAGCTCATTTCATCACAGCACAACAAAATGATAAGCAGGAAATTGAGTTGGATCAAAAGGTGGGCAGAATAAAAGTCGAGGCTACCTATCTACCAAATGGTGAGCCTGATTTACTTACCATGTACCAGCCGTTACCAGTTTTTGGTAAAATATTCGCAGAAAAATCAGAATTCGCAGCGATGATCGGCTTGACCGAAAATGATCTCGATGAACTTCCTATTCAGGAGATTTCCTGTGGAAATAATTTCCTATTTATACCACTCAAATCCGGATCAAAGCTCGCGAAAGTGAAGGTTAATCTTACATTATGGGATGCATTAAGGCCACAACTTTCAAGTATGGGTATTTACGTTTTTTCCATTCATGATGTGAAAGACGGGGATGTAAAAGGGAGAATGTTTGCACCAGAAATCGGGATTACAGAAGACCCTGCCACTGGTTCTGCCAATGGTCCATTGGCCTGTTACCTAAGCAAATACAATCTTGCACAATTCCCGGTTACGAGTTTGCAGGGATTTGAAATGGGCAGACCCAGCTATCTTCACCTGGACATTGAAAAAGATGAAAATGCTTCCATTTCTGCCGTAAAGGTAGCTGGCA
The DNA here is from genome assembly GCA_964353015.1 of uncultured Marinoscillum sp. Taxonomy (GTDB): domain Bacteria; phylum Bacteroidota; class Bacteroidia; order Cytophagales; family Cyclobacteriaceae; genus JAMZMI01. Next base: position 3,332 of record CAYGUA010000011.1, read on the forward strand.
GATGTAAATTAGTTGGCACAGGAGAACTCTTTGTGAATATGGAATAAATTTAATTCAGCTAACTTGCAGCCATATTATCCAAACAATCCGACCGACCGATTTTTGCATGCGTAAGCAAAAGATAAGATATTCTGAAATCATCCCTAGAACCAAGCAATGGCCTATAGTCCAGCTTGCTAAAAACAGGAAATCCTTTAAGCAAGAAGTAGCCAACGAATCTTTTGAGTCACTTAAAAAGTTCAATCGTGGGCGCTCTCTAAGAGAAGAATTGGAGATGACCGTATACCGCGAAAAACTGCGGATCAAAAACAATCCATGGAGAGTAGATCCAAAAGATGATAAATCGTTTTGGCAAAAAATACAGAGTCAATTAGCTGACAGCCAAAATCTGGAAGCTCAAGAAGCCAAGGAGAAAGAAGAAGAAATATTACATCACATACTGGATCGCTACGCTGAAGAAATCGCTGGCAACTTCAAAAAAACGTCTTATAAATTTGCTAAGGCAATTGTAACATTCGGATTTGCAAGGCTCCTCAACGCTGCACGCGGTGTAAAGGGCATTATGTCACTATTCAGCAGACAGCTTGATCTTGACGATAAAATCCATGTCAAAGGAGAACCTGATCACATTAGAGAATTAGCCAAACACGGCACTGTGGTTATGGTGCCCACTCACTTTAGCAATCTTGATTCTATTTTGATTGGCTGGGTGATTCAGTTTCTTGGCTTACCAGCTTTTATCTATGGAGCGGGACTCAATCTTTTCAATCTGAAATTATTCGCTTACTTCATGAATAGTCTTGGAGCTTATAAGGTTGACAGAAGGAAAAAAAATCCAATCTATCTCGAAGCACTCAAAACGTATTCAAGTCTTGCTTTGAGAAAAGGCTGTCACAGTTTGTTTTTCCCGGGTGGTACCAGATCCAGATCAGGTCATATTGAAAAATCACTAAAGTTGGGATTGCTAGGTACGGCAGTTGAAGCGCAGCGGATTCTTTATCAAAACGAAACTGAATCAGAACCTGCACCAAAAATATTTATTGTACCAGTGGTGTTAAATTATCATTTCACATTGGAAGCTCCGGCATTGATCAATGATTATCTAAAAATAACCGGTCAGGAGCGTTACTATAAAGAACGGGACGAATTCACCACGTCTTATAAAATCGCCACATTCCTTTTCAAATTTTTCACCAAAGGCTCTGATATATCAGTAAGCATTGGTAAAGGGCTGGACATCATGGGCAACTATGTGGATATGGAAGGCAACAGTCTGGATGCCAATGGAAACATCATTGACCCAAGGGATTATTTCCGAAGAGATGGGAAAATAAGTGTTGACGAGCAGCGTGAAGAAGAATATGTGAGGATTTTGGCTAAAAAAATTGTGGTTGAATATCACAAGTACAACAGAGTTTTCGCCAGTCATCTTGTTGCATTTACAGCATTTAAATATCTGGAAAGGAAAAATCCCAAACTAGATTTATATAGCCTGCTTAGACTTCCTGATGAAGATTTGATCATCGACTATGCCGACTTCAAAAAGGCTTACAAAAAGCTAAAAAAGAAGGTATTGAAAATGTACAAAAAACAAACTGTAGATGTGGCAGGACATATGCTTGAAAAAGCTGATGCCAGCATTGATCTTGGATTGGCCAATGTAGGAATGTACCACGCAGAAAGACCCTTGATCAAAAAGGGTGATAAAATCATTATTCAAAACATGAATACATTGTATTATTATCACAACAGAATGGATGGATATGGTCTCGAAAAGCACATCTAATCAAAAAAAAGTTGGGGTAATAGGTGCCGGAAGTTTCGGTACTGCGATAGCCAATATTCTGGCTGAAAAAAATCATGTAATTCTATACAGCCACCGCAAGGAAAAGGCGGATGAAATCAGCAAAACAAGAAAAAGTTCTGGACAATCCTTGAGTGACAGTATTGAGATCTCAAATGATTTAGAGGAAGTTGGAAAAAATTGTGATGTGATCTTTCCGATTGTGCCATCGGCTAATTTCAGATCAATGATTCGGGATCTGAGCCCGTTTTTGAAGCCATATCACATTTTAATTCACGGCACAAAAGGTTTCGACCAAAATCTGGCCAAATCAAAAATAACACCTTCAAACAAGCTATCAAGAGAGCACATACGCACCATGAGTGAGGTGATCACAGAGGAAAGTTCTGTGGTGCGTGTTGGATGTCTGGCAGGCCCCAATCTCGCAAAGGAAATCAGCGAACACAAACCTGCGGCAACTGTTGTAGCCAGTCATTTTGATGAAGTGATTAAAGTAGGACAATCACTGCTCAGAAACGATCGCTTTTTGATCTATGGCAGCAATGACCTAATAGGAATCGAACTCTGCGGGATCTTAAAAAATATAATTGCCGTAGGTGCAGGAACCATCGCAGGACTTGGTTTGGGCGAAAATTCCCGATCACTTTTTATCAGTCGTGGATTGGTGGAAATGGTGCACATTGGTAAGGCATTAGGTGGAAATGCGCAAGCATTCTTAGGTCTCGCTGGAGTAGGAGATCTAATTGCCACGAGTGCAAGTAGCCTCAGCCGCAACTATTCAGTAGGTTTCAGAATGGCCAAAGGCGAAAACATTACTTCTATCATTGAATCTATGGAAGAGGTAGCAGAGGGAGTGAAAACCATCGAAATCATCAATGAACTTTCCAAAACCTATAAGGTCAGGTGTCCAATCACCGAGACTTTATACCGCATTATAAAAGGTGAAATGACGGTGGATGACGCTCATAAATACCTCATGAAATTCCCATTTCGCGCGGAAATAGACTTTCTCTAAATTCCAGTAATTAGCCTTATTTTTCAGCATTTAACATCGCCCTTACTCTTTGGAGCAAAGGAGGATGTGAATAATGAAAAAACACATATGCTGGATGCGGTGTAAGATTTGACAGCTGGTCGCCACTTAGTTTTTTCAAAGCAGAGATCAGCGATTCGCCATCATATGTAGTCACTGCGTAGTTATCAGCTTCGTATTCATTCTTTCTGCTAATCACATTTCCTATCAAACCTAAAATAGTAGAAACTGGGCTATACAGAATCCCAAAAGCAAGGATATTCAGATGAAGAGCTGTAATCTCACCACCCATCGCATAACTCACTTCACTGCTTGTGATCATCAATGACATCAAAAACAACATCAGTCCAATGGTAAGAATGCTGATAATCGTGCCGAGGATAATATGTTTCTTCTTGAAATGACCAACTTCATGCGCAAATACCGCTGTAAGTTCCTCAGTGGTGTGATTAGCGATCAAGGTGTCGTACAGTACCACTTTCTTTTGTTTTCCTAAGCCTGAAAAAAATGCATTGCCTTTGCTCGACCTTTTTGATCCATCAATCACGAAGATGTTTTTCAACGGAAAATCCACTTTATCACTATAAGACTGAATCGATTCTTTGAGCTCACCATCCTCCATTGGCGAAAGCTTATTGAACAGTGGTAAAATCAGTGAGGTATAAAACACATTAAGGAAGAGAACAAAAACAGTGATCACAGCCCAGAAATAAAGCCAAAAGCCACTTCCCATGAGCATGATCAGATAGATAAGCAACGAAATGAGAATCCCACCAACAATTATTGCCAGAACATAACCCTTGATTTTATCAAGAATAAAAGTTTTAACGGTCGTCTTGTTAAATCCAAATTTTTCTTCGATCACAAAGGTGCCGTATATGGAAAAAGGCAAGCCAATTAGATCTGAAATAATAAAAACTGATCCGAAGAAAAGCAGGTTGGTAACAGGTTCGAATGGAGAGAAAATACGCAACCATTTGTCGAGCATACCAAACCACCCAAAATAGAGCGCGCAAAACATCAAAACAAAACTGAAAGTAGCACTTAACATCCCAAAGCGCGACGTTGCTATACCGTATGCTTGAGACTTCTTATATTTTGCTTCATCATAAATACCTTCTAATTCTGCTGGAATTGGCTTTTTTGAGTTTTTATTATTCAAATAGCTTAGTGATCTTTCTAAAACAAAATCAAAGGAAATAATCGCTAAAAGGATAATGAGGATGGTTTGTTCGTTCATGTTGCAATATTAGGGAAAGTGTTCTTATGTCTTAAAAATTGACAAGTAGTGATTCAATAATACTTATCAGGATAAGTATCATTTAGTCACGCGCACCAAATAACCCAAGGTTGGAATTCCATCAATATAAGCATCAGTGTAGTAATTTCCATGCTTAGAGAAACGATAACTCAATTGAAATTCGTTTGGTGAAATTTCTGTTAATTCAGCATCGGAAAATTCCTTACCTAATTTAATATGAGCATAGTTTGGTTTCTCTAATTGAGAGAATTTAATAACAAAATCCGTTTCTACCTTTAGATCAATTATACCCTTAGATGATTCAGAACTTAGTTGAAATCCTTTTTTGAAAAACCCTTGATGAACTAGTGGAAAAAGTTTGAACTCATCTTTTGTGATTCCAAATGAATTTAATTCCCAATATTTTTCAATTGGATAATGATTGTAATTAAATTTCAAAGGATCCGACATAAAATACGGGTCGTATGATCCAAATTGACCTGAATATTCTAAATAATTCTGTCCCCAAGTCACATCAAACAGTTTCCACTCTCCATTTATTTTGGCAACATTCCAAGCATGATCTGGTTTTCTATTTTTACCTATGTCGGTATATTTGGCTTTGCTATATCCAGTAATTACCTCGCAATCAATTTCGACCGCATGCGCCAAAGTCTGAAACAATTCAGCATATCCAATACAAATGGCGCTTTTAGTTTTCAATGTTCTTTTTATCCTCTTGGCTGGCTTTTTGGCCATGAGTTTTCTTTGCATCACCTTGTCTTTGAAAAGGACATGATCATATTCAATATTGAAACCTATCCATGAATAAATGGCTCGAATTTTTTCTGTTTGATTATTGTAAGGACTGGTGATTTTTTGAGCAATCTCGAATGTATTTTTACCTTTAATATCTAGCCGCCTAACTTGTTGATCAATGGTAAAATACCTTATTTGACCATTAAGGACCAAGGGTATAAAAAACAAACTGATTAGAAAGTGTTTGATGTTACAACGAGAATTTTTGTTCGACTTAAACTAAAATTAAATAGAAATTTAAATAAAGAACAGTTATTTATCAAAAAACAAACGGAACGGGGCATCTTAGTTCCCTTACATCTCTGGCAGGCTTTCTTGGATTCGCAAGACTGAAGGCATAACTGATAGATATTTCGTGTGCTCCTCCACTACCTATTCCCAAATCCGAAATAGTATAATCAAAGCTGTATCCAATAGTTAGATCGTTTTTATTTACTCCAATCATTCCAATGATTGATTCATTGTTGGCAATGCCGCGAAGACTTTCCAATGGCACGCCTCTATACCAAATTCCCAATAAAATCGGCTCAAGTGTAAAATAAACACCTAGATCAAGTTGCTTAAAATCTCCCTGCTGGCGATAGTTGAATGATGGAGTAAAGCTTCTTTCCTTTCCTTTTGTTGATAGCTTGGCCTTTCGGCTCACGTCAGAAAAATGGATTTTATAACCTCCATGTAAGGAGTATTTTCTCGGAAGTGGCGCATCACCACCAGCAATTGATTGGTTTGGCTCCAAAACATGATGTACTGAATATCCCAGCCATGCAACTGGATTGAATAGGATACCACCAAAAGACATATCAAAAAATCTGGCTGAAAGTCCGGTATTAAAAGTTTCCTGACTCACTGGGCGAACCTGACCCGTTTCGTCAAATTGATCGCCAAAAGTTAATCTGTCAAAATTTAGATCCCGCCAATAATAGGCCACTTCTACACCCGGGCGAAAAGTCCACTTTTGATTCAACCGAACCTGATAGGCATATTGTAATCCAATAGATGTGGATTGCAATCCGACCAAACCTTCTCTATCCGTATTGATTATGATACCTGCACTGCTGTTGTAGTCTTCAAAATTATAATCCGCAAAAAATGAATAGGTTTCAAAAGTTGCATCAATAGATGGCCATTGGTTTCGGTAGTTTATACCCGCCCTTCCTCGCTGATTTATTCCTACCAAACCCGGGTTGATATACATGGGAGCAGCATAATATTGCGAGAATTGAGGATCTTGTGCTTGAAGATTGTCTTTTGGAAATAGACACAAGACCAAACACCCGATCCACGAAAGTGCGATTATTTTACTGTTTTGAATGGTTTTTAGTTTTCTCAAAGGAGCCAAAAGATAAAAATTCAAAGTTGCTAATCTAAGTAATGTAACGGTAAGTTGTGCGTTAGTATTTTATGTTAATTTTACAGAGTGTTGTGATTCTGTGGACAATCCTCAGAAGTATTAACCCTTATTTAGTTCAATGAGGTATCAGTTACAGTCAGGTGTATGTGCGGCAGTTTTTTTACTGTCTATTATTACCAATTTATCTGCTCAAAATATCACTGAGAAGAATTGGTTTTTTGGCAACAGCCAGGAAAATCTTGTCTTTGATAAAAGTGGCAGAGATGTGGTGTTGGAGGATGACCAAAGTATCGCTTTCGGTTTTGGTACTGGTGGAGCTGCCGTTATTAACGACCAATTCAGTGGCGATTTATTATTCTATTCTGATGGATTGAGAGTTTATGATGCAAATCACGGCATCCTTCCTGGAATATTTATTTCATCGTTATCAGCCAATACTTCATTTAATCAGGCGGTAGTTACTTGCCCGGTTCCAGGCAGTCTTACTCAATATTACCTTTTCACCAATTCAGACACAGCCATCAATTATACGATTGTGGATGCCAGCTTGCCAGGAAACCTTCTTAATCCAAAATTTCCCTTAGGAGATGTATCAGGAGTTGCTAATAATAGCATGGGACTACCAAATCAATCTGAAGGCATGGCCATCATAGAAGCTGGAGATGGAATCAATTATTGGCTACTATCACAAAACAGAAATACCTTCGAACTCAATTTTACCAGTATCAATGGAACTCCACCATTTACTACGAGAGATACGACTGTTTTCTCTGGCACGTTACCTGGTTTTGAAGTGAATCAATTTGGCATATATGTTCATGATACAGATTCCGTTGATATAGTCCTTGCTCCAAAAAATGCCAATAGAAATGTCTTGCTAATCAACTTCAACCCAACAACAGGAGATATTTTATTTAAAAATACTTTTAGAAATTCGGGAGGACTAGATGAAATCTACGATGTGGAATGGTCTTCCGATGGTACCAAAATTTATTATTCAGTATTAGGAAATACAACTAATGCTGGTGGTGTTTTTCAGATAGACCTGAGTGATACTTTAAATACAGATCCATATCTGGTGAGAGATGTCCTGAGAGCCACACCTTTCCGGAGTTATGGATTGAGAAGAGGTATCGATGAACGCATTTATCACTTGTATCAGGAAACTGCCACCTCCCCTTTCAATCTTGGTAGAATAGAGTTTGCAAATGAAATTGCTGCTTTGGTCGTTTATAACAACCTGGTTTTTGACGTGGATTTTAATGGCACACAGTTTCCGGCTTTCGCTCCACCACAGCTTGATGTGATAACTGTTGATTTCGACTGGATTGACGATTGTCAAGGATTGGTTACCCAATTCTTCGCCGATGTGGAGCCAGAGCCCAATAACTATTTCTGGATTTTTGGCGATGGTACCTCGTCCAATTCTCCGGCTCCTTTGAAAACATTTGGCGGAGCGGGCTCATTTGATGTCACATTGGTTGCAGAACTAAACGGACGTGTTGGCTTTTCTCAGAGGATGGTAAATATCATAGCGATCGATTCCGCTGACCTTGGAAACGACACGACTATATGTCAAGGCGCAGGCTACAATCTTGACCCAGGTGTTTCTGGAGCAAATTTTCAATATGTGTGGAACACGGGAGCGACCACTCCGACTATTGCTGTGGACGCTGATACAACACGCAGCTATTGGGTAAACATTACCGACCTAAATTCCGGATGTACAACTTATGACGACATTGTAGTAACCGTCTATTTATCCGAACCAGAACCACCAAGCAGCCAATGGTATTTTGGTGAAGAAGCTGCAATTGACTTTTCGAGTGGCTCACCTGTGGCCATATATGATAACGTGATGACATCACCTGATGGCTGTGCTTCCATCTCTGATATCAATGGAGATTTGCTTTTTTATACCAATGGATCAACAGTTTGGAATAAAGAACACAATGTGATGGTGAATGGCACCAGAATCGGTGGTGATAGCACGGCCGCTCAAAGCGCATTGATTATCCCATTTGCGAACGACGACACATTCTTTTACATATTCACCACAGAAAAAGTCTATGGCGATGATTCAAATAGATTGAAATATTCTGTCGTTGACATCAAGAAAGATACAGCACGTGGAGAAGTAGTAATAAAAGGTGTCAATTTGTTAGGGAAAAGCACAGAACGTGTCACTTCTTCTGGATTTGACAGCCCAATACTCTTGACCCATGAATTTGGAAATAATAATTTTCGGGCTTACAGCATCAGTTCCAGTGGAATATCCGCAGCAAATCATTCATCCATCGGTGAGCCACACAGAAAGGAAAACGAATCTAATCAATCTGGATACATGAAGTTTTCTCCATTGGTGTCAGATCTTTCTGTTTTGATACCGGGCGATCAGAATTACCTTGAAATTTTCGATTATAATTTCATCAATGGAGCCATTACCAATCCACGTTTGATTGATTTACAGGAAGCTGCACCGTCTTTAGCTTATGGACTGGAGTACTCTAGCAATGGACAGAAGCTTTATGTTTCGATAACTGGAGCTAATTCTAAAATCTTACAATATTCTTTGGACAGTCTATACACTTCTACAGCTGCTGCTGATATAGAGTCTTCCAAGAACGAATTAGGTACCAGTTCAGGTCTTGAATACGGAGCTTTGCAAATGGGCCCAGATGGAGTCATTTATTTAGCCGTTGACAATCAGACGGATCTTGGATCGATAACCAACGCAAGTGCAAACTCTGCTCTGTTTAGCGAAACAGCAAATATTGCACTTGATAATGGAGACGGTCGCAAAAGCAGGAAGGGGTTACCAAATTTCACACAATCTGGTGGTACTGGCACGCAAGCTTCGGCCTCCGTATCAATTGCCTGCGTAGGGCAGGAAACGATTTTTACAGGTTCTGGACTTGATCCTAATCAAATGGTGGAAACATTTTTCTGGGACTTTGGTGATGGATCTACATCTGGAATGCTCACTTCACCAGATACTTCCCACGTTTATACCGCACCGATTTCTACAAATGCTATTTTGACCATTACTGGATGTAGCACATTTCCTAATGGCGATACTGTTTTGATTTTCACACTTCCTGTTGACGTATTTTCAATACCTGAACAGCCTCTTGTTCCTACAGATACTGCGCTTTGCGGAGGAATTGTAACTTTGGAAATATGGTCTCAGGAAGACCCAAATCTTGAATTCTATTGGTCAACAGGTGATACAACCAGAACTGTAACATTTACCGAACCAGGAGTGGTTGATGCCGCCATAATCAATCGAAATACTGGATGTAGCTCGGACACTATTCGAGTATTCATAGGTGATGGCGGAAACTATGTTGACTTGGGAGAAGATTTTATACTTTGTCAGAGAGATGAGGGACCAATTCTAGATGCCAACAATGCAGGACCTGATTATGTCTGGAGACGAGATTCTTTGATTATAGGTGACCTGAGAACACAACAAGTTTCAACTTCCACAGCAGGTACTTTCATTTATTCGGTAGCAGTCACGAATGAATTTACGGGTTGCACGGCTATTGACAGTGTGATTGTTACCATTCTTCCCGAACCAGATATAGAACAAGCCAATATCGTATCTCCAGATTGCGGAGAGGCTAATGGCTCTTTTCAGATTCAATTCAATGAAGTCGGAAACTACAGCTACGAGCTGACAGGTGATAATCCTCAAGGTCCTTTCACCTTTGATGGTCCCGGCATTGCTCCGGCTTTTGAAAACCTATTAGCTGGCACTTATATTCTCAATGCGACCAATACAGTGACTGGCTGTCGCAACGTTGAAGTTTTGCTCCTTGAGGATGACGCGCCTTTCGAAATGGAAGCAATTTCCGAAAACGACTGTTTCCGCTCTGGGGACATTCGGGTAATCCTCAGAAACTTTTTAGGATCTAGAGTGGATATTACCGTCACCAATTCAGATGCTGAAACAGTATATTTCGAAGAAAATAGATCCGCATCCAATATCAGAATTCAAGATCTGGACACAGGTATCTATTTTGTCTCTGCCCGTCAGGTTATTGAACCGCAATGTTTGCAAACCGATACAGTTCATCTTATTGCCGAGCTGAAATGCTTTAGAACGATAGCTGCTCCGAATGCCTTCAGTCCCAATGGAAATGGAATGAACGAAGAGTTTTTTGTATTCCCAAGTGAATACATCGATGCATTCGAGATATTCATTTACAACAGATGGGGTCAAATAGTCTACAATTCGAAAGATTCGAATTTCAGATGGGATGGTAGTTTTCAGAATCAACCTGCTCCACCGACTACCTACGCCTATAAAATGGTTTTCACCAGCACACTGGAACCTGAAATTGGGAAAATTACTCAATACGGATCTGTAACACTTATCCGCTAAATCAGTTAAGTCAATATGTCTTTCTTCGATCAGGTATATCAGAAAATTTTTGTCAAAAAAGCCAAGGGCCTGATTCTGCACGAAGTACTGAAAAGGAGTCAAAAATTCACTTCCGATTACGAGATTTGGAAAAATTCATCCTATTCCAATGATCTGCTTGATGGAATATCAAGCGCCTTGAAATTAAAAAAAGAGGGCATCCTGAGCTCACCGGAAGTACATCAATTTTCAGGTGACTATTCAAATGGTATAGCAATTACATATTCTAAGGACATTGATCACCATCATTTTCATTTCTTGTTTGACTTACTTGCCGAAAGGGTAAAAGAATTGGGTTACAAAATTTCTGTAAGTGATCTGATTGTCACGGAAAAGAAAGACTATGTTGAATCAAAAGAGAAACATTATCTGAAAATAAAAACATCCGATTCTATTCCAATCGATCAGAAATATGGCAATGTAATTATTGAGTTGGTGCTTATTGATGACAAGCCCAGCTTCATAAGATTAATGGCTCATGCTTACAACGACAGACTATACAAAAGCCCTGAAAGTTTTAGCGGTCTGGCTGAGTATTTGCTTGCAACCACATAAAAATCACAACTATGAATATTTCGAAATACACGTATTTGATAATCACCACCATCCTTTTAACTGGAATTTTCTCCTTTGCTTCTAAATCCAATGAAGGCCTGCTACCAACCAAACTTCGCGTAACCGTAATCGATGGATTAGGAAACTTCGTGGAAGGAGCCACTGTGACTATTTATGAATCCGAAGATGATTATCGTGGAAACAATAATCCAATCGCAACAACCCTTTCTGATGAAAAAGGACGAGCGTTGTTTAAAGAAGTGAACCCAGTTTCCTATTACATTGATGCCCGCAAAGGTGATCTTCGCAATGATGCCGAAGGAGTGAAAACCGCTCCCTTAGAAGAAGGAAAGCTCAATAAAGTCAACACCATCATAGACTAAACAAGTTGCGATCGTTATTACCAATCCTTGTTCTTTACGCTCTAATATCTGGTTATCAGTCAAAAAAGATTGACTATTCCTTCCATATCCCTGACGCTGAATCGACTCTTGGTACAAAAGAAGATCCTCAGGCTCGTATAGATTATGAGCAATTGCGACTTGTAAGTCCCAAATCAGGATTGATTCCTTTCAAAATGCGCGAAAGGGAATTGGCTTTTCAGGAAAAACTTAAAACCTCTAGTCGGTATCTAAAATCTTCGAATTCAAGAAAGGCCAATGGTGATTGGGAGCTTGCAGGACCATTCAATATTGGTGGACGCACGAGAGGTGCTGGTATTGATCCTAGAAACGAAAACATTATTGTTGCGGCGGGCTCCACAGGCGGAATCTGGAAAACAGAAGATTCCGGCCTTTCATGGACAAGAACAACTCCAACCTCATATCATAATGGGATTTCGTGCCTGAAACAAGACCCAAGAACAGGAAAACAAAACACATGGTATGCAGGAACTGGCGAGCAGGTGGGCAACTCGGCACGGGCGATTGGGGCACCTTTTAGAGGAAATGGACTATTAAAATCTACAGATAATGGCAACTCCTGGTCGTTTTTAGCTTCAACCACAACAGACAATCCTCACATATTCAATAGCCAATTTCAATATACATGGAACCTTGTGATAAATGCCTTCAAAACGGATGTCAACGAAATCTTTCTGGCATCATACGGAGGGATTCTGAAATCGGCAGATGGAGGTGAAAGTTGGGAAGTAATGCTAGGAAACAAACTCTTCGATCTTCCTCAAGAACTTGACATTAATCAATCCACTGATCCCTCCTACACTGATATTATTCAAAATAATAACGGCCATTTTTTCGCAAGCATGAGCACAGCCGCATCCACCAAAGAAAATTATAATGATGGGGGTTTTTACTTTTCTGCTGACGGCAACTCTTGGTCAAAAATTACCCCACCAGGATTGTCTGACTATCATGAACGTACTGTTATTGGAGCTGGTATTTCCAGCCCTAATAAAATTTATTTCCTTAGTCATATCGGAGAAAATCAAGATGAACTTTGGCTTTATACCTACACTTTCACCGGTGGAAAACTTACAGGATCTTGGCAAAATCTAAGCACTAATATTCCTGATTTTGAGGAAGACCTTGGTGATTTTAATGCTCAGTCGGGATATAACATGGTGATAGCCGTACATCCAACAAACGAAAACATAGTATTCATTGGTGGTACTAACCTGTATCGATCAACAAATGGATTTCAATCCGCTGCGAATACAGATTGGATTGGCGGTTATGAAACTGATGGATCAAATTCGCAGTATCCATCCCATCACGCTGATCAGCATCTCTTGCTTTTTTATCCAGGTTCTCCCAATAAAGTTCTTTCGTGTCACGATGGTGGATTGAGTATCAGCAACAATATTTTAGCAGATGAAGTAACATACAAAAACATCAACAATGGCTACCTCACTTCCATGTTTTATACCATCACACAGCAACATGACAAAGCCACAGATGTGATAACTGGAGGCATGCAGGACAATGGAGTATATCTGCGTGAATCATTGGGAATTAATCCATCATGGAACAAGCTGATAGCTGGCGATGGTGGCTTTACTGCAATAGCGCCAAATAAGAACTTCGTTTATGTTGGCTTACAATCAGGACTGATATACCGGGTTAACCTCACGTCTACCAACGAATTGGCAGGTTTTGCTCGAGTTGATCCTTCAGGTGGTGGAGAAAGTACCGATCAGGAATACCTATTTATAAATCCTTACATTCTTGATCCTTTGAATGGAAACCGTATGTTTTTAGCTGGTGGAGACGTGATTTGGAGAAATCACAATCTGTCCCAAATTCCGAATGGATCCAACAAAAAGACTGGGCTGGGTTGGGAAATAATGAAAAATACTCGAATTGATCAGGGAGTTTATACCGCTTTGACTAAATCACAAGATGTACTTTATGCAGCAGCTTACAGGCAAAATCCTCTGATAGTAAAAATTACATCTGCATCCCAAACAGGAGAAGAAGATGTGATAAAAGTTATACCCTCAAGTATGCCTGAGTTGGGCTATATCTCCTGCATAGCTACTGATAAGGAAAACCCAGATTTTCTTTTGGTCACTTTCTCAAATTATGAGGTTCCATCAATCTTTCATTCCATCGATGGTGCAGAAACTTTTGAAGACGTAAGCGGAAATCTTGAAGAATTTACGGATGGCACTGGCGATGGACCAAGTGTGAGGTGGGTTGAAATTGCGACGACAACTTCTGGCAATAAATATTTTGTTGGCACAAGTATCGGGCTTTATAGTACTGAGTTACTCGATGGATTCAACACCGTTTGGATTAAAGAAAGTGAAAACGAAATTGGCAATTCTGTGGTCACAATGATGGATTATCGGGATTTGGATGGCCGACTCGTGATTGCAACTCATGGGAATGGGACGTTCAGGCATTTTCTGGATAATCCAAAAGCCATCGATGGTTCGATCGATTCAGATTTTACTGTTAAGCAGAATTATCCTAACCCGTTTGACGAGGAGACCAAAATTGAGTTTTCGATTCCTGAAGACGATGTTGTACGTATAGACATATTCGATTCATACGGACAGCTCATTCGCAATCTACTGTGGGGCATTCAATACACTGGCGAAAACACGGTGATCTGGGATGGGAAGAATAGCTACGGCACAGAAGTTAGAAATGGTACATATTATTACCACCTCACTTATCAGGGCAAATCCAAAACCAAAAGAATGACTTATATCAGATAAAGCTTATCTGAAGGTAAACAAAGCCAGACCATACGCGCCTACCAAAAACCAAAAATGATAATTGACAAGGTTTGGCACAAAACCAAGCTCCATCAAAACGAGCGTGAGTGCAATAATAATTGAGACAAGACGAAGGGTATTTTTTGTTCCTTTGTTCATAGGATTGGTTGTTTAGATGTAAATATAATTGTGTCGGGAAAGTTCTCAATTTTTTTTAGGAATATTGTGCAAAAATTCATTGATGGCTCAGATCGGTTCCGATATAGCATTAGCAAAACAACTTCTTGAAAATGGCTCTTTGGTTGGTATTCCAACAGAAACTGTTTACGGTTTGGCTGCAAATGCTTTAAATGAAGATGCGGTATTAGATATTTTTAAAGTAAAAAAAAGACCCAGTTTTGATCCGCTAATCCTCCATACACATGATCTGAGTGAAGTCAAAAAATATGTAGAGCACATCCCCGAAAAGGCGATTAAACTAGCAAAAGAATTCTGGCCTGGCCCGCTGACAATGCTTCTAACAAAAAAATCAATGATTCCAGATATCATCACGTCTGGTTTACCGTCAGTTGCAGTTCGGATCCCCAATCATGATTTGACATTGGCATTGCTAAAATCTTTAAATTTCCCTTTGGCAGCACCAAGTGCCAATCCATTCGGATATGTTTCTCCGACGACAGCAGCACATGTCAATGATCAACTCGGGAACCTGATACCTTACGTTCTGGATGGTGGTCCAAGTCAGGTAGGTGTAGAATCTACTATCATAGGGTTTGATGCGAATGATTCTGCCACTATTTATAGATTGGGCGGTAAAAAGATAGAAGAAATAGAATCACTTATCGGATCTGTAGATCTAATGCTCAATAAAAGTTCTAATCCCATGGCACCCGGGATGCTCAAATCACATTATGCTCCTGGCAAGGAATTGCTCATTGGAAATATTGGTGATCTACTTGCGAAATATGCAAACAGAAAAATTGGAGTAATTAGCTTTCAGCAGCATTACAATGAACAAAATATTGTAAAGCAGGTCATTCTTTCTCAATCAGGAGATCTGGATGAAGCTGCCCGGATTATTTTTTCTGCTTTGCGCGAAATGGATATCCCACAAATTGATCTGATACTCACAGAAAAATTACCTGATATAGGTTTGGGAAGAGCAATCAATGATCGGTTAGAACGTGCCTCAGTAAGATACTGATCAATATTCTTTGGATTTTGAAATAGATAAGTCA
Organism: uncultured Marinoscillum sp.; assembly: GCA_964353015.1. Classification (GTDB taxonomy): domain Bacteria; phylum Bacteroidota; class Bacteroidia; order Cytophagales; family Cyclobacteriaceae; genus JAMZMI01. The sequence continues at coordinate 18,985 of CAYGUA010000011.1, forward strand.
CTTTAGCAGCCGAATTTTAAATAACCATATGAATCGGTAGGTGTTCAATGATGGAATTAATCTTTAAACCTGCTATTTTAAACTAGATTACAGTCAAATATTAGATATATGAAAACGATAGACGATTTCAGCTTTAGAAACAGAAAAGCAATCATCAGAGTAGATTTTAATGTGCCTCTGAATGAAAATCATGAAGTTACCGATGATACCAGAATCAAAGCAGCCATTCCAACCATCAAAAAAATTATTGATGAAGGAGGTTCAGCCATATTAATGAGCCATTTAGGAAGACCTAAAACAGGCCCAGAAGATAAATTTTCATTACGCCATATCATTCCTAATTTAAGTGAAAAACTAGGAGTGCCAGTTGACTTTGCCAATGATTGTATTGGAGAAGAGGCTGTTGAAAAATCGAAAGCATTAGGTGCTGGTCAGGTGCTTTTACTTGAAAATGTAAGGTTCTATAAAGAAGAGGAAAAAGGCGATGAAGCATTTGCCGAAAAACTCGCAGGATTAGGCGATATATATGTAAATGATGCGTTTGGAACTGCTCATAGAGCACATGCTTCCACTACCGTAGCTGCTACATTTTTATCAGATAAATGTTGTGGCTATGTGATGCAACAAGAACTTGAGAATGCGAAAAAAGTACTTGGCAATGCAGAAAGACCATTTACAGCAATCATGGGTGGTGCTAAAATTTCTGATAAAATTCTTATCATTGAGCGATTGCTTGATAACGTTGACAACTTGATCATCGGTGGTGGAATGTCTTATACATTTTCAAAAGCCAATGGAGGAAATATCGGAAAATCTCTTTTGGAAGCTGATAAGATGGAGCTGACTAAAGAAATCGTGAAAAAGGCTGAAGCTAAGGGCGTGAAATTATACCTTCCTGTGGATACAGTTATCGCAGATGATTTCAGTCCTACAGCAAAAAATTATGTGGTAAAAGAAGGTCAGATTCCTGATGACTGGGAAGGCCTTGACATTGGACCTGAAACAGTGAAGATATTTGCTGAAGTAGTATCAAATTCAAAAACAATCCTTTGGAATGGCCCAATGGGCGTATTTGAATTTCCTGCGTTTGCTAAAGGCACTGATGCCATAGCAGAGGCTGTTGTAAAAGCCACAAAGGCCGGCGGATTTTCTTTGATTGGTGGGGGTGATTCCGCATCTGCAATTAATAACCTGGGCTATGGTGATGACGTGAGCTACGTATCGACTGGTGGTGGTGCATTGCTGGAATATATGGAAGGAAAAGTACTTCCAGGAGTAGCAGCATTAGAAGAGTAAACAGAATTTTGTTCTATAAAAATCAAAAAAGAGGGGAAGAATACTTACCCTCTTTTTTTACTTCAACAGATTCATCTTCTTGAAAACGAGGCAAATCTTTAGAAATCGTAATTATTCAAATTTCAGTCATCAGAAGGTTTTCGAGGTTAAAAATCGAAATTTTGAAGGCATTTAATAAAGCTGTTGAATGAAGTAGACATCTAAAATTTGAACGTGATGATTTATGAAAAATCTTGTTATATCGGCTGTTGACTGATAATTTCACAAGAATTTCAGTGAATCAATTTGATTGATGCCAAATTTCAACAGTTTATCGCATACACTGTGAAACGCAACCTTGTTATTTGACCATTCATATAAAACTAACAAAAATCAGTTGATCACAACGCATTAAAATTTGCGAAAACAGCTAATAAACGCCGTTTTAGGACTATCTTAGGCACATATAATTAATCCTAACCTATGAGTGCCCCCAATGTAAAGTTCAATGCTTACGATAGACCAGAATTCTTCATCGAATTAAGAAAAAGAGTAAGTCAATATTTCAAAGAAAATAATATATCAAAATATGCTAATCTGAACATGAAGCTGAAAACAGCATTCATGATCTCCCTGTATTTCGTTCCATTTATTTTAATGATTTCCGGAGTAGTTTCATCTTTTGCAGGTGTAATGGGTATGTATGTTTTGATGGGTTTAGGCATGTCCGGAATTGGGTTGGCTATTATGCATGATGCAAACCACGGATCGTATTCCCGAAATCAAACGGTTAATAGCATCTTAGGATTCCTGTTAAATTTTACAGGTGGATTCCACGTTAACTGGAAGATTCAGCACAATGTACTTCACCATTCATTCACTAATGTGCATGGTCATGATGAAGATATTGATAAAGGAATCATGCGTTTCTCACCTGATCAGCCGCACAAAAGCATTTATAAATATCAAGCATTCTATGCGCCATTCTTATATGGTTTGATGACTATCTATTGGTTCATTGGTAAAGACTTCATTCAATTATACAGATACAAAGAGAAAGATCTATTGAAAGGTCAAGGTCTTACACCTACTAGTGCATTTGCACAAATTCTATTTCACAAGATCTGGTATGTGGGCTTGTTCATAGTATTGCCACTTGTAGTTGTGAATCTTGCATGGTGGCAGATTACCATTGGATTTTTGATGATGCACTTCATCTGCGGATTGTTGTTAGCTCTTATCTTTCAACCTGCTCATGTAATTGAAGAAACAAATTTTTATGTGCCGGATGCAAACGGAAGTGTGGAAAACAACTGGGCAGTTCACCAAATGAGAACCACAGCCAATTTCGCAAACAAAAGCACTTTATTTTCATGGTTCATAGGAGGACTAAATTTTCAGATCGAGCATCATCTTTTCCCAAATATTTGCCATGTTCATTACAAAGACATCTCAAAGATTGTAAAGACTACAGCTGAAGAGTTTGATGTGCCATATTATGAGCACAGAACGTTCTATGGTGCGCTGAAAAGCCATTTCACCTTGCTTAATCAACTTGGTACAGGAGAATATGATAAAAAGCTCGTTTCAGCCTGATTGAAATTCGCTGTTTAAATCAATGTTATTGGTTACTTCGCTCCAATTGGGGAACTAAAAATTGATCCATTCTGAAGATTTTTATAATTGGAAATCAATGAAATTGACCTTATAAAATTCTTACTCCTGTATTTCGTGAATTAACAGCATCAAAAAAAGATCATTTCAATATTCTTGAAATGATCTTTTTTTTTTCGTCAGCAGATTCTGGTTCTTACAAAAAAGATCAAAAAAAAGGCCTCATCAAATGAATGATAAGGCCCTTTGTACCAAAGGAGGGAATCGAACCCTCACTCCCGAAGGAACACGAGTTTGAGTCGTGCGCGTCTACCAGTTCCGCCACTTTGGCTTGTCCGTTGGGAAACGGAACGCAAAACTATAATAAGTATTGAATTAAAACAATAAAAAAGGAGAAGCTCTCGCCTCTCCTGATCTATTTTAATTATTAATTGATTTTAAGACTATAAAGTCACTGTTTTTTCATCAAATACTTTTCCGCGATGCATCAATACGAATGTCACTTCGGATGTTTTGGTATCCTTGAAGTTAAATTTCTTTTGAATCACGTCAGAATCATAACTTTGATAATACAGTCTTTCTCCGTTTTCGTCTAGAACGTAAAGGTTGATATCCTTCTTCTTAGGATTATGACCTGTAACAATCACATTTTTCTCTTCAGCTTCTCTGAAACTGAATTTAAGATCAGACATGTCTCCAAGAATTACCTCTTCGGCATATTTGAAATGGTCTGTTGTCAGCAGAACGGTATACGCTCCGTCAGGAAGAGTTGAAAGATTATATTGCTTTACAAAAGCGTCAGTTGATTTGATATCTTCTTTATGTACGATCTGATTATTTGCATCAACCCATTGAATGGTTACCTCCTCGTCTTCTGCTCCTTTGTAAATCAGCTTGTAGTTGTCTTCCTTGTCCTGAGCAACAATCTTGCAATATGTTCCTACAGCGGTAGAATCACCTTTAGCACTCGTTTTTGCCGCACTTAAAACTATTAAAAGGGCAGCAATTGTTTTGATTGTGTTTCTCATATTTGTTTTAATTATGAATTACAATACAAAGTGAGCTAAGACTGTGATCATTTTCAAAAATTCAGTCGTTTCATTGAAATTTTTTCTCATAATGACCAAATATTTTTAATTCATCCAATAAATATGACAGTTTTTATAAAACTGTCAAATCACACTCGATTAATACCTGGTTTTTGTATTTATTACATCGAGGATGTGATTATTCTAATATTCTTAATCGAGCAGAATTATTTTAACCCAATATTTGAATAGAAGAAATTTAATTCTGACAAATTCGAGCAATCCGAACAAAACCATAAATTGTCTATTCGAATGCAACTAACAAAAAATAGATTTTTGCTAAGAAAACCACACAGAGCCAGCCGATATAAGATGGATATACCCTTGATTACATTTAAAATCATTAATAAATGGTAAGTTTTTGGAAAAGGTTAATGGCATATAATATAGACTTCCTGTTCTATCTGCTCTTTGCAATGATCTTCAGGTTCATATTCGCACAACCTTTAGAAATGTATCTGAGTCTGGCCATCTCCATTTTTGTCTTTGAGATAAGCTTCCTGATATCTCCTTGGGCAGCAACACCGGGACGGAGGAAAATGAATATTCAAGTTGTGGGAAAAAATGGGCAAAAATTACCTTGGCATAGAATCATATTAAGGACTTTTGCCAAAGTGGGTTCTCTTGCGATCTTTTTTATTGGCTTTGCAATGATTGCTTTTAGGCAAGACAAACGTGCCTTACACGACCTAATTGCTAGTAGTTTGGTTGTATATAATTTGAGATGACGATTTTTTCATGTTTTTTTCATTCCATCTACCCAATAATATTCTTATCTTTCCAAAAAGAATCCCAACATAATTAATAATGGCAGAACAATCAGGACTCAAGAAATTTGAGAATTTTTTCGAAGGTTTCATTTTTTGGAGCAGATGGGTACAAGCACCTCTTTATATAGGTCTCTCATTTGGATCGATACTCTATCTCTTTAAGTTTTTCCAGGAACTGTATCATACATTCCTTCATACGCGTGAGCTACACGAAACGGAAATGATGCTCAGGATTTTGGGATTGGTAGATATTTCCATGGTTATGAACCTTGTAGTAATGGTAACCATTGGAGGTTATTCCATATTTACAAGTCGCATTGACGTAGATATGCATGACGACAAGCCATTATGGCTGGAGGATCTCGATGCTGGTCAGTTAAAAATTAAATTGGCTACTTCATTGGCGTCAATCTCTGGGGTACAACTTTTGAAGACCTTCATTGATTATAGAGAAGCAGAAGAAAAGGCTGGTGCAGAAGGAATTATTATAGAAATCATCATCCACATGGTATTCATCGTTTCAGCTCTTCTCCTTTCACAGACTGAAAAAATCACTCATAGTTACAAACATGGCCATGCTGCAATTGGTTCTCCTGATGATAGCAAGGAGGAAAGTCATTAAAACTGAAATCAAAACGCAATCATAAAAAAGGCTTTGAGAAATCTCAAAGCCTTTTTTATTAATACTGCCATGAAGCAGTATCTAACTCTTCAAGTGCGGCTGAGAGCAACTCTACCGAATGCTGAATATCAGATTTATGCGCCATTTCAATGACCTGATGCAAATGTCGAGTTGGAATAGATATTGCCCCGGCAATCGATCCATTTTTACCCATTCTTTGCACACCAGCTGTATCCGTTCCACCAGCAGCTAGTATTTCTGGCTGCCATGGGATTTCGTGTTTTCCAGCTATATCCTTGAGATACCTTACCATACGAGGATCACATATTGTCATAGCGTCCATTATTTTTATGGCCGTGCCTTTACCAAGAGATGTTACTTTTTCGTGTGCCTGAGCACCTGGTAAATCATAAGCTATGGTTGTATCTAACGCAATTCCAAAATCAGGATTGATACTATGCGCTGCAACATTGGCTCCTCTGATCCCTACTTCTTCCTGTACTGTAAAAACAGCATACACGTCAAATGCAGGTTGTTTGAGTTTTTTCAAGGTCTCAATCAATATGTAAACTGCAACACGGTTATCAATGGATTTGCAATTGACACAATCGCCCATTTCGATCAACTGGCGTTCTCTAGTAATGGGATTTCCTATTTCAATCCACTCAGACAATTCCTCTTTAGACATGCCACAGTCGATAAAGTAATCCTCAATTTTTGCAACCTTATTTCGCTCATCAGCAGTCATAACATGTATGGGTTTACTTCCCATCACTCCAATAATATCTTTCTTACCATGAATGATTACGCGCTGTGCAGTTAATGTCTTAGGATCAAAGCCACCAAGTGTTTGAAAACGAATGAAGCCCGCATCATCTATATACGAAACCAAAAAACCAATTTCATCCATATGGGCTGCCACCATGACGGATTTTCCTTCCGGGTTTTTTACTCCTTTTTTAAAGGCAATCACATTACCCATATTGTCAATAGAGTAACTATCCACGTGATCCTTGATTTCATCAACCACTAATTGCCTAATTGGATTTTCAAATCCAGGAGCCCCTGGCATCTCACAAATATCCTTGAGCAGTTTTACATCTACTTTCATGTTCGTCTTTGATTTAAAACGTTTAAAATTAAAAAAGTCCAGAATTACCCGGACTTTGATATTGATGTGCGCACGAGAAGATTCGAACTTCCACACAACTAAATGCACCACCCCCTCAAGATGGCGTGTCTACCAATTTCACCACGTGCGCAGTTTGAAAGGTTTCTTTCTTTGGTTCCGCAAATCTAGTAGATTTAGACTTAGTGAAAAAAGTGAATTCTCACTTTACTTTACTTCCCAAATACTATCTGTAAAAAGTGCGTTTTCATCAAAAAGATTCTCCACAACCTCAAATCCAGCTGATTCTGCTAAATAGGTAATTTCGTCGAGATCATATTTTTTAGAAACTTCAACAAAAATCGTTTCCCATTTTTTAAACTGGATGGTCTCATCAAGACAGCCAATATGAATTTTCTGATCGCAAAGGCTAATCAAATAGCTGCGACATTCGCCTGTCATAGGATCATAAACAGGATAATGCTCAAATTTTGATATGTCAAAATCCGCATTCATTTCCTGGTTAATTCTATTTAGGAGATTAAGGTTAAACATTTTTGTCACGCCCTGACTATCGTTGTAAGCTGACAATATTTTTGTAGGGTCCTTTTTCAAGTCAAATCCAATCAGCATTCGATCTCCAGTGTTCAGGTTTTCTCTCACACTTTTTAGAAAGGAAATTGCAGTTTCATTCAAGAAATTTCCAATATTAGATCCTAAGAAATAAACAACAGAGTGACTATCCTCTTTAAACTTCAACTCACTAAGTACTTTAAAATAGTCACCTGCCAGCGGAGTGATATTAAGTTGCGGGAGTTCCGCCTTGAGATCCGCTTCTAAAATGGATAGCACATTGCTAGAAATATCGACGGGAAGATAGGAGAACTGAATATTTTGCTCAGTAAAATACCTGAGGAGCACTTTGGTCTTACTGCCATCTCCCGCGCCCAACTCCACCAGTCGAAAATCTTCATCAGGCTTCATTAGCTCTAATATTTTTGCTTTTTGATTTTGAAAAATATTCAATTCAGCCCTGGAAAGATAGTATTCATCCAACTCCATGATTTTTTGAAAAAGCTTGTCACCGGCTTCATCATAGAAATATCTGGACGATAGTTTTTTTGGATTGGCTGATAATCCTGTGATTATATCTTGTTCAAATTGTGTTAAAACCACTGATATTTCAATTTAATCGATGTGTCTTGCTAAGCGGAGACCGCTACACATCCACCGAAGATGAGGGTGAAAAAAATTACGATAAGTAGGTCGAATATGATTTAATGGCGTGGCGTATGAGCCTCCTCTTAATACCATCTGATTAATCATAAACTTACCATTGTATTCGCCAAGCGCGCCCTCTGGAGCTTTGTAAAACGGATATGGACGATATGCACTTGCCGTCCATTCCCAAACATTGCCATAAAAATCAGATTGCCCTGTATTTATAGTTTCAAATTTCTGATGCTCTACAAAATTATCATGCACGGAGGGTTGCGTATATAATTTGGCGGCCACTTCCCACTCAAACTCAGTTGGCAATCGACAGTTTTTCCATTTAGCGAATGCGTCTGCCTCATAAAAAGAAATATGACTCACAGGTGCATTCCAATCAATTGACTTCAATCCTGAAAGTGTATAATATTTCCATTCATTCCCTTCATTTGTCCAATAAAGTGGCTGTGAGATTTGATTCTGCTGTACCCAATCCCATCCTTCCGAAAGCCAATTGAGATGATTTTTATAACCTCCTGCTTCAATAAACTGAAGAAATTCTCTATTGGTAACAAGTGCATTTGCAATTTCAAATTCATGTAGGTATTGGGTATGAACGCCTAGCTCATTGTCAAAGCAAAAACCCTCCCCTTCAAATCCAATTTTATATGGCCCTTCGTCAACTTTTAACCATGTTCGCTTGGGAATTTCCTGACACGTTGAATGATTCGATTTTTTATAAATAGGGTAAGTTGGATTATGCCCCAGAATATATTTTATATCGTAAATCAACAACTCCTGATGCTGCTGCTCGTGCTGAATTCCAACTTCTAAAACATGAAGCAGACTATCATTCATTTCTGCATGTCCTAAGAAATTTTTCAGATTAATATCCACGTAAGATCTATAATCAAAAATTTCGCTGACTGATGGTCTTGTAAGATTTCCACGATCTGCACGTGCCCATCTATCTCCTGCAGATATGTAATAGCTATTAAATAGGAAATGGAAATCAGGATGAAATGGAACGTACTCAGAATTATATACTGAAAGTATAAATGTTTCAAAAAACCATGTAGTATGAGCCAAATGCCATTTTGGGGGACTTACATCTGTAATTGGCTGCACAACATAATCTTCAATTTCAAGTGGCTCACAAATTTTCAGGGATTGCTTTCGTACTTGAAACAATCTGTCAATAATCTCCTCTTTATCCGTATCGTTTATGATTTCTTGATTTGTCAAATTGCTTTTGATTAGAATGAGCAATTAAACCTAGTAACTTTTATAATTATCCAATTGTTCAATCCTCTCATTTGAATATTAGCAGACATTAATATTATCTATTTAGCCATTTTTTAAATGCCCCAGAACGCTCCACACTTACGACAACCTCCATGCTTTTTGGTGCTGGTGGTTGCAAATCAATTTTTACTCTGCTTTTGGAATACGCAATCATACTTTGTATGGCAGCAAATGAGATAATGAACTTTCGGTTGATTCTAAAAAACTTACTTGTATTCAAACTTGATTCAAGATCACCTAGATTATAGGTAATGATGTGCTGGGCGCCTTTCTTGGTCACCAAAAATGTATATCTGTCTTCACTGAAAAAATATGCTACGTCTTGCTCGGGTATAGACGTAATCCTTTCTCCCAAAGTAACGAGGAAACGTTCCTGAAACTGCTGCTCGACATGAGGTCTTAATACCTGAAGCAATGCCCCCATATCAAAATCTCTTTTTTCGCCAGACCAATTTTTGTATTTGGCAATTGCCGCCTTCAGCTCTTCACTGTCGATCGGTTTAAGCAAATAGTCAATGCTATTTTCTTTGAATGCTCTTAAGGCATACTGATCATAGGCGGTGGTCAGCACAATGGGTATGTTTTTATTTATTTGTTTGAAAATATCAAAACTCAATCCATCTCCTAATTCAATATCAGAAAGGATGAGATCAACATCATTGCTGGTTAGCCACTCTATCGAGGATTTTACGCTATCCAGCTTTACAACAACCTGAGCATCAGGACAAACAAGATCTAACGTTTTGGCCAAATCCTCCGCAGCGAGCGGTTCATCCTCGATTATGGCAATTTTTAACATGAGAGCAGATTTTATTGATAATCAATATAAACTTAATCTGTCAATAAAGGAATTTTTGAATAGTAATATCCATTTTCAATGTAAAAATCCGGCTTTCTATCTGTCATAAATGAATAGCGTCTGATCAAATTTTCATGACCTATACCAGTAGAAACTACATGTTTTCTCGGTTGGTAATTATTTTTAACTACTACCCATCCGTCTTCATTGTATAAAGAAACAACAAGTGGTTTTTCGATAGTCGCATTATTGTGCTTGATGGTATTTTCTATTAGGATCTGTAGTGATGCACTTGGGATTTTAAAATCAAGAACTGAATCTGTGATACCATTCTCAAAGACCAATGCTTTTTGAAACCGGGTATTCTGAAGGTAAAAGTAGTTGATGCTAAATTGGAGTTCATCGCGCAAGATCACCAGATTATCCTTGTTGTGCTCAAGCATATATCTGTAAATATTTGCAAGCCGGCTGATAAAGTCTCTGGCTTCCAAATTTTCCGGAACTAATGCCCTCAAAGTATTCAAGCAATTGAATAGAAAATGTGGATTGACTTGATTTCTAAGACTTTCAAGCTCCGTGATTACCATCTCCTTTTCTTTCCTTTCCGAAAGTAATAGCAACTCTTTATTGGTTTTACTAAGGCGATAATTCTCAATAGCTCTGCTAATCACGATTTTCATTTCATCATATGTCCAAGGTTTAGAGATATAATAAAATATATGGCCTTGATTGATCGCTTTGATAACCGTTTCCATATCAGCATAGCCTGTAACTAAAATACGCACAGGATCCAATGATATGTCCATCGCATACTTTAGAAATTCAATGCCCGTCATTCTGGGCATTCTCTGGTCTGTAAGAATTATGGAAATATCTGGATTCTCTTGCAGAATTTCGAGACCTTCTTTACCTGATCTTGCCGATAAAACTTCAAATTCTCTCCTAAATACGGTTGTGAAGTAGTCAATATTGCCTTGCTCATCATCCACATAGAGAATTTTGACTGGATCAGACATGGGTTATCAGTTGTGCATCCCTCGTTTGATAATTACAATAAAAATAGAAAAGCCTGAAAGGAAAAGAATGGATGTCATGGTTTTCACAAGCCATTCCGGACTATGTCCTGTTTCATTGACGATTAATATCAAGACCAACCCTAAAATGGTAAGAAGGATTCCTCCGAAATATGCAATGTTTTTTAGTAGTTGGATCATTTGTCTATAGTTGATTGTTCAAAAAAGTAACAACTATTTCACAATGGCAAGACATTGAGGGAATTATTGTGAATATTTTCATCTTTTAGTGAAATCTACCCAAGGATTACACCTAAGTACGACCTTAGCAAAAAAATTTCATATTTCAGCGCTTCCAAAACTGGATCAAGAAATCATACTCACTTTCATGTATCTACATGATTTTATATAGATTTATATAAATTCTAATATCAATGAAGTCACGAACATTCCTATTTACATTGTCAATCTGGCTTGGTTTAAACGTTTTTGGTCAAACTGAATACACATACGAAACCTTTGATGACACACGAATTGTAAATGGTCATTCCATTGAAACGAATGCTGAAGGTGTACTCACCTTTATTATAGCGCATAGGTTTGGCCCGATGAACAGTGGCCCGAAATTCCTTTGGGGACTAGATAATGCCACGATGCGAATGGGGTTTGATTATGGTGTCAATAAAAATTTAATGATCGGAATCGGCAGGAGCTCAATAGATGGTACCATTGACGGATTCGCCAAGTACCGACTACTTAATCAAGCATCCGGAGATAAAAAGGTTCCAATATCAGCTACATTGATGGCTGGATATGCTATCAAAACCAAGGTTTTCATCGAACCCACACTTGACCTAAATCAAAAATCATCTTATACCACTCAACTCTTATTGGCAAGGCAATTCAATCAAAAATTCAGTGCCCAATTGATGCCGACATTTGTCCATAGAAATTTAGTCCAGAGCGATGAATCAAATGACATTTTCTCGTTTGGCATTGCGGGTCAATATCAATTTCTGAAAAATTGGAGTCTGTCAGCAGAATATTATCTCACACCTAAATCGAGTTTACCTGATGGTAGTGGGGTAAGTGGAGAGTACTTCCAATCTTTATCGGTTGGAATTCAGGTCGATACCAAGGGCCATGTATTCCAGTTTCACGTCAGCAATAGTGCCGGAATGGTCGAACGAATATTTATTACAGAAACAAAGGGTGACTGGACTTCTGGCGATATTTATTTCGGCTTTAATATCACCCGGGATTTTAAAGTAAAAGGCAGGAAAATCAGGTAAATCATGAGAAAGTCAAAAACAATAATCCTGATCGTATTGGTAACATTTACCGCCTTGGCTATGATACAAATTCAAAGCATACCAGGCTGGAATAATGAAACACCAGTATTTGATGTCCTTGAATCATTTGGTGAAAAAAAGCCAAATCATTTCGTAGAGCTAACACCAGAGAAAATTGCTCGAGGTGAAGATTTAGTCAAATTAGGAAGATCAAAGAAACCAAACGGAAAAAAGAGCCCTTACATCAGTAAGTATTACACCTGTACAAGCTGCCACAATCTGCAGCGTGAAGATCCTGATTTGGCAGTTATTGATCAGGATGCTCGACTCAATTATGCAATCAAAAACAAAATCCCCTATCTACAGGGATCTACTTTTTGGGGAATTGTAAATCGTGAAACCTGGTACAACGATGATTATGTGCTAAAATATGGAGATCTGGTTAGGAAAGCAGAGCACAGCCTGAGTGAAAGTGTACAATTATGTGCTGTGGTTTGCTCACAAGGCAGAATGTTAGAGGATTGGGAATTGGAGAGTATTCTAGCTTATATGTGGAGCCTTCAAATCAAAATGGGTGATCTAAACCTGAATGATCAGGAGGTTAAAAACATGAAATCAAGTGACTCGGAGCAAAATCTGGCATTGATCAAATCCAAATATCTTTTAAAATCACCTGCTACATTTGTTAATCCACCAGAAGATCCACTGATTGGTTATGAGCTGACAGGACGACCTGAATTGGGGAAAGCCATTTTCGAATTAGGTTGTCAGCATTGCCACCGACCTGAGGGTGAAAGTGAAGTTGTGTTCAGAAGCAATGATCTGACATTAAATTGGCTTGAAAATCACCTGATGGACAAAGGTGATAAATCCATCTATCAGATAATTCGGAAAGGAACCTATGCCGAATATGGACACAAAGAATACATGCCGCATTATACGTTAGAAAAAATGTCACATCAACAAGTGGAAGATCTTCGCGCTTTTGTAGTTCAAGGACCATTATAAAAGACAGAATAAAAAAGAAGCCCAAATCAATCACTTGATCTGGGCTTCTTAAATTCACTCAATATTTTAATCTAAATCAAGCTGCCACTTTGGTTCTTGCGGCCTTTGACTCAGGTTTCAATTTAACTTCAGATTTATTTACAATATTGATCACACCGAGCTTATCCAGCACTTTGATCACTTGGTAGGTTGGATCAATTTCGTGCCATCTCACACCTCCAAAGTTGGCTCTTGAGCCATACTTGTGATGGTTGTTGTGATAGCTCTCTCCCATCATCAAAAAGTCAAAAGGAAGGAAATTTCTGGATGTATCACCCACTTCAAAGTTTCTATATCCATAAACGTGGGCAAACCAGTTGATGATTGCTCCGTGGATTGGTGATAGTAGCCACTGAAGTGGCAATAGCAACCATAACCACCAAACATCTGCATAAGTAAAATATACCCAGAAATAAGCAACTGCCCATCCTAATCTTGATACCCATGATCTGGCGAAATTATCAAATGCATGCCATTGCGGCACACCATCCGTAAATCTTGCATCTACTTCTACTTCTTTATTCGTGATGGTTGAATAAGTCAATTTTGTTTTCCACATCATCTTAAATAAGTTAAGATCATATTTAGGGGAATGTGGATCTTGTGGCGTATCAGCATAGGCATGGTGCATGCGGTGCATTACTCCATATCCATATGGACTCAGATAATTTGATCCCTGAAAGATCCAGGTCAACACAAAAAATACTTTCTCAGTAAACCTACTCATGGTAAAAGCTTTGTGAGCGGAATACCTATGAAGGAAAAATGTCTGAAAAAACAGTGATAAGTACCACTGTGCGATAAAAAAACCAATTATTACTGTCATTAAACTCTCTTGTTTTTCTTACGGTTGTTATACAATCAAAAAAGGAACCTCTCCTTTCCTAATATATAGACAAGCTGGAAGTAATCCTGTGACAAAAACAATAAAAAAAATTGGAATTTATTCTTCGCTAGGACCTGTTTCGAAAATGCGATCCATCAATTCGTTGAAATCGCCATTTTGAGAAGCCTTATTGATTGCCTGAAAATAAGCTTCAACATCAAAATCAATAGTGAATCTTTCGGCTTCTTTGCTTAATTTATCTTTAGCCCGGCATACTAGCTGGCGGCAGTGATCCTTCTTCTTGTTGAAGATCTCCTGGAGTTCATCATATTCAAAATCAAATCCTTCACGCAACAAAAACAAACCGCGTTCAATTGGTCCTAGTTTTTTGTGTAAGACATGTAGCGCAGCAAGCATTTCTTGCTTGATATCGAGATGTGAGAAATCAATTTTTTCAAAAAGCTCAGGAAGCTTAACTGAATCCAGATATTCTTTATTTTTTTCCTTGATTGAATTGAGGTGATTGAGGCAATTATTAGTAACAGAACGAATCAAATAGGCCTTAGTGTTTTCAACCTGACTGGTATCAATGGAAAGGTACTTGAGGAACGTATCCTGAACAATATCTTCGGCATCATGCATGCAGCCCACCATCTTTCTGGCGATGGTTTGCAGCATTGGCTGATATTGCGCTATGGTCAATGAAGTGTTCAATTCAATTTCAATATGTTTGCAAAATTAATATAAATATCTATCGATATCTACTTTGTTTATAATCGTCAGAATCATTTTCAAGACAATCTACAATTTCTAACTTCCCTTTGATGATTGACATCATTTATCAGGATCACGATCTTATTGCTATCAACAAACCACATGGACTTCTTGTTCACCGATCACCTATAGCATGTGATGCCACAGAGTTTGCAGTACAGATACTTCGCGATCAGATTGGACAAAGAGTGTATCCTGTTCATAGATTGGATAGAAAAACATCTGGGGTGCTGCTTTTTGCCTTAAATACGGAGGTTGATGTAAACCTGCAGATGCAATTTCAAGAAAGGAAAGTATCCAAAACCTACCATACTATTTTAAGAGGATACACTGAAGATACAGGCACCATCGACTATCCGCTTAGAAGAGATGATGGGAAAATCCAGGAAGCCATCACACACTACGAAACGATTTGCAGAGCGGAAGTGCCCGTACCATTCGGTAAGCATGAAACATCGCGCTATTCACTTGTAGAGGCCAAACCTGAAACAGGACGAATGCATCAACTCCGTAAACATTTTAAACATATCCTGCATCCAATAATTGGTGACCGGGCGCATGGATGCAATAAACAAAATAAATTTTTCAAAGAGACCTGGAACATGACAACAATGATGCTTCATGCGACAGAATTAAGGGTAAATCATCCGAAAACAAATAACGAACTGATTCTACGAGCCGGTTTACAGGAAGAATTCGAACGCACATTGAAGTTTCTAACATTAAATTTTCCGCCCGTTTTAATTGATTAATTGATTGTTGCCTAATATTGAGGAAAAATCACCAATCGACCATGATAACCTGCCTGGCAATAGACGATGATCCATTATTCCTAAAGCTGCTGAATGCCTATATCTCAGAGTTTGAGGGTATATCTTTGATTGGAAGCTACACAAATCCAATAGACGGAGTGATGGCAATAGTAAAAAGTAAACCTGATGTGCTTCTTTTGGACATAGAAATGCCGTACATGAACGGATTTGAAACGATTGGAACGCTCGATAAATTTCCAAAAATCATTGTAATATCAGGTCATCTAAATAACCCTGAACTACCAGATTTTAAAGTAGACAAATACATCAGCAAAAGAAATCTTAAAGACGCGGAGATCCTGGAAAAGGCAATTCGTGAAGTTGTGAAAAAGTAAAAACTAAGCCACTATTCTTGATCTGCCAGCTTCTTCTATGGCGTAGTTCTTAATATCTGCCAGCTTTTTATCTCCGAGTAATGCTAATGAGGTTTTGCTTACTTCAGGCAGCAAGGTGCCTTCACTGTCCCACCATTGCACGGCCAGATCTTTGGCTTGTTGCTCATCCACTTCAAACAAGTGAATTTGCGAATCAGATATGATCCAGGCTTTCTCTACAGCGCTGTATTTTTTGAAAATCATTCCCCGAATATTTGCGGCAGTGGTATCACCTGTTTTGAAATAGGCCTCCGTATAGCTCATTGTATCTGGTTCGGTCATGATGTTGTCCCAAAACTTTTTGGAGGAAATAATCTGGGCGGTGGTGACAAGATAGCTGGATTCGCGATCCAGAGGTTGCCTGCTAAGAGAACATTGTGCTTTAAATTGATTCTTCTTTTTAGTCAGGAATTTGAACATTCTATTTTGAGTTTTTGAACGTTATAGTGTACTCTATCTTGTCAGAAAGGTTTCCAATTCTTTGTTAAAAACATTGAATTGGGGATGAATGGATAAAGAATCAATAGAAAAAGTTAAAATTGAGGTATGCTTAGATCTGTAATACTTACGCTCACAATATTTTCGTCTACAATAGTCTCCGCCCAACTTGGCAACATCTTTCCAAATTTAGAAGGTGAAAGTCTGGTGCATGGCATGGTCAATATCCCAACTGATCTGCTAGGTAAATACACATTGGTCGGTCTTGCACTTTCCAAAAAATCAGAAACAGACCTCAAGAGTTGGTTCAACCCTGTTTATCAGCAACTAATTAAAAAGCCTGAAGCTGGTTCGTTGTTTTCTTTCGGCTATGATGTGAATGTTTATTTCGTACCGATGCTCACTGGCGCAAAGCGACCAGCCTACCAGAAAGTGATGGACAAGGTGGAAAAGGACGTAGATAAAAAATTACATCCCCATGTGCTTTTTTATAAAGGCAGCCTGGATGATTATAAAAATGCTCTCAAAATAGAAGACAAGGACATCCCTTATTTTTATTTGTTAGACAAGGAAGGGAAAATCGTGTATGCTACGCGAGGTTCTTATTCTGAAGGAAAACTTCAGAAAATAATCGATCAGCTCCCATTTGATTAATTTGTAGCAATGAAACAAGGACCAATAGGCATTTTTGATTCGGGTTATGGTGGGTTGACTGTGATGAATGAAATCGTCCGAGTGCTTCCTGAGTATGATTACCTCTATTTAGGTGATAATGCCCGGACGCCCTATGGCACAAGATCATTCGAGACGATCTATAAATACACCTTGGAGTGTGTGAAATATCTCTTTGATAATGGCTGTCACCTTGTGATATTGGCTTGCAATACTGCCTCTGCAAAAGCCCTCCGTACAATCCAGCAAAAAGACCTGATCAGCATAGATCCCACTCGTCGGGTGCTTGGAGTAATTCGACCAACCGCTGAAGTACTGGGTAACTATTCCAAAACGGGGGAAGTAGGGATTTTGGGAACCACCGGCACCATAAACTCTGAATCTTACATGATAGAAACAGCGAAGTTATTTCCAAATCTTAAAGTATATCAGCAAGCTTGCCCAATGTGGGTGCCGCTTGTGGAAAATGGAGAATCGGAAGGAGCTGGAGCAGATTATTTTGTGAAAAAAGAATTGGACAATATTTTGGCTAAATCCGTCAATATCGACACCCTGCTGCTTGCATGTACCCATTACCCTCTACTAATCAATAAAATAAAGGCGCATCTTCCGGAAACGATCCAAGTTTTGTCTCAAGGGAAAATTGTGGCTAACAGTCTAAAAGATTATTTGATACGACACCCGGAAATGGAATCTAAATGTTCAAAAGGTGGGGAAAGAATATTCTTAACTACAGATTCTACTGCGCTTTTCGATCTTCAAGGTGAAAAATTTTACAGAGAAGCCATCCGATCAAGCCATGTGCAATTTTAACCTAGGTGCTATAGAAACCAGAAGAATGCTTAATTAGTTGATTCATTTAAAAGAATTAAAACATTGTTTAATGGAGCTACATATCATCAATATTCATAAATGTGAAAATAGTTTGACCTTTAAATTTATATTGAGTTAACATCCTTATTTTCGCATAATGAGTCTAACAATCATCAAGATGGATCACCGGGAATCATTGCCCATGGATTTGCTTTTTCTGGCAGATCCATCGGAGGAGATGATTGAAAAATATAGATATTCTGGTGAAGCCTATCTTGCGAAAAAGGATGAAGATCTAATTGGGGCTTTTATCATGGTACCACTTACTGATTCAGAAATAGAGCTAAAAAACATAGCCGTCTATCCTAAACATCAGAGACAAGGACATGGCAAAGAAATGGTAAAATATGCCATCCGTATCGCAAAGATGGAAGCATACGAATCACTCATTGTGAAAACCGCCGATGTAAGTGAGTATCAGATTAATTTCTACCAAAAACTAAAATTTCAGCTGGAGTCCACCATCAAGGGACATTTCATCAAATACTACAAAGACCCAATCATTGAAAATAAAAAAGAAGCCGTAGATCAGCTTGTGTTCAAACGGTTGCTATAGTACTTCAAACCGAAGCAAATCATGTTTCATATTCAAAATCACTTCATCACTCCTCCCATTCAAAAGTGAAGAACATATCGTTTTTTCATGCCCTGCCACCTCTAAATAGGTGTTTCACCCAATTTTAAAAATAAGAATTTTGCTGTTTTCTGGCATAGCCATCACATCCATCTTTGTATTGAAGAAAATGGATCAGATCATGATAGTCGCACAGAAACCAAAAAATGAAAATGAAAGATTAGAGAATTTAAGAAGCTACGAAATACTAGATACAGACTCTCAAAAATCTTTCGATGCTATTACTAAGATGGCCTCATATCTATGTGGCACTCCTATTGCATTGATCAGTCTCGTTGACGAACATCGGCAATGGTTTAAATCCAAAATTGGAGTTGATATAAACGAAACACCAAGAAACATTTCCTTTTGCGCTCATGCTATATTGGATCCAGAAAATGCATTGATCATAGACGATGCATCAAAAGACGAAAGATTCCAGGACAATCCACTGGTTTGTGCAGTACCCAATCTTCAATTTTACGCTGGGCATCCGATTGTTACTAAAGAAGGTTTTCCGATTGGGACATTGTGTGTGCTGGATTACAAACCCAATATGCTCAATGATAAGCAAAAAGAAATGCTTCAATGTCTTGCAGAACAAACAGCAGAACTTATCACTCTTTTCAAACAAAACAATGAATTGGAGACGCTTTCTATGGTCGTAGAAAAAAGCTCTAATATGATCAGCATTGTTGATTTAAAGGGAAGATATGAATACGCCAATCCTATGCTGCTCAGGAAGTCCGGCTATAAAAAAACCGAGTTGATTGGGAAGACGCCTGCAGAACTACACTTGGGCAAAGAAACAAACCTTGATTATGTAGATCAACTTTGGAAAGCGGCAGCAAATCATCAATTCATGGAGCAGGAACTTTGCCTCTATAATAAAATGGGAAATCCATTTTGGGCCAAAGTATCGATCACTCCTGTTTTTGATGATCATGGTCAGTTGAGAAAATACATCGGGATTCTCAATGATGTGACGGATTTCAAAAAGAAAGAAGAAGATCTCATCAAAGCCAAAGATGAGGCGAAAGAATCCTTAAAATTAAAAGAGCAGTTTCTTTCTAATATGTCTCATGAGATCAGAACACCTATGAATGGCATCATAGGCGTGAGCAATATCCTGATGGAAGATGATTCACTTACATCAAAACAAAAGGAATACTTAGGCCATATCCATTATTCTGCCGAAAGTCTTTTATCCATTCTGAATGATATTTTAGATTTTTCTAAAATCAATTCTGACAAGCTGACCTTCGAAACAATCAATTTTGATTTACCGGAATTATTTGATCATCTGAAAGGTGGGATTGGCATACTGGCCAAGGAAAAAGGAATTGACTTCAAAATACACCTTGACGATAAATTACCACGCTTCGTATCTGGTGACCCCACCCGATTCAATCAAATATTAAGGAACCTGGTTGGCAATGCGGTGAAGTTTACTGAAATAGGTGGTGTTGATATCCATGTATCATTGCTGAAATACAATGCAAGCGGCCCATTGGTGGCTGTGACAATAACCGATACAGGTATTGGCATACCTGCAAAAAGAATTGACGCCATTTTCGATGATTTCCAACAAGCTCATAATTACACCACCAGAAAATATGGCGGTACAGGCTTGGGAATGTCGATTGCCAAAAAGCTAGTTGAGCGCTATGGAGGCAAACTAAGCGTGAAAAGCAAGGAAGGCGTAGGTACAGAATGCTCATTCTTTATCCAACTTGAGAACCCAATTATCGAAACACTAATCAATAATAAAAACGCAGCAAGAGCACCTCATCAGGAGCATTCACACGGTTTCAGAATATTGCTCGTTGAGGACAACATTATCAACCAAATCGTAGGAAAAAATAGTTTGGAAAAAATTGGCTACAGTGTAGATGTAGCTGATGATGGATTGATGGGAGTGGATATGTTCAGAAAAAACAGATACGATCTAATCTTGATGGATGTACAAATGCCGGGGCTTAATGGACTAGATGCTACCAGATTGATCAGAAGCATGGGTTCTGATATTCCAATCCTCGCAATGACAGCTTCTGTTATGGATCACGACAAAGTGAAATGCCTCGAGGCAGGCATGAACCATACACTTCCAAAACCAATCAAACCAGAAACACTGGAAGAAGAACTATCTAAATTTTTGCCTGTGAAAGCTTAGGGGATTTTTTGATTTGGGATTTATGTCGCTTGCCCGTCCCAGATTTTTAAACACCTCCTTTTATCTAACGTTGGCAGATTTTCTGTTCAATTCGTATATGTAGCACAACACATCATCAAATATTCTCTGCTCTATAAATTCAAAACCAATTCTTTCATAAAATCTATGTGCCTTTGTATTACTTTTTAATGGGTCAATGAGAATTCCGTCAATATCAGGATCTTTAAAACATCTTTCAATTGCCAGGCTCATCATTTCCGTGCCATATCCTTTATTTAGATTTTCCTCCTCGCCTATCCAAATGTCAATGGCTCTTTTGTTTCGTGCCACTGCACCCCAATAATGGGTTTCTTCTAGATAAGGATCAATGATTTGAATCATGCCGATAGGCACTTCATCTAATTCTGCGATCAGCTGTTCCCTCCAATCAGGCATGCGGTTAAGTTCAATTTCCCAATTCCAATCGTCATCTGGATCACAGTCAATGACATGTTGTTTTGTATCCCAATACCTCAGTATATCAAGGTCTTCAATTGTCGCAGGTCTTAATTTTATCATCCTTCCAATTTGTTCTGACCAAAAAAACTTCAAAAATCAGCATAGAATTAAGCTGTAAATAGCACTAAAATAATGAACCATCTTGAATCAATAGACAATAAATAAAGTGAAAAATTGACGATTTTAAATGATTCACTATCATAAACGGGTTAACGCTATTTGGGGAGTTATATGATGTAAATCTTTGATATAAGTCGACATGATTTAAAGCCTATCAAATCACCAAAATCAAGCTTGTAATAATAATTCTTCCAACTAATACGTTAATTTGACAGTCTAAAGATCAAACCTACCCCACATATCATGAAAACCAGTATCCCTCAAGTTGCAGCCTTGCTACTTACAATCTCAATATATTCTTGTGAGAGTAGTTCTGAGCCCACATTTAAAGCAAGAGAACTTTCTATAGACGCACAATCCATCAACTCACCTGAGGTACTGGGACGAATCCTGTTTTATGATAAAAATCTATCCATCAACGGATCTGTAGCTTGTAGTTCCTGTCATAAACAAGAATTGGCATTTGCTGACAATAAACAATTCAGTGTTGGCTTTGAGAATAGATTAACAAATAGAAACTCCCCTCCCATTCAAAACCTCAGCAGTGGATTTTTAACTTTGGATCGAGCCACTTTCACTGATTCAAATGGTTTCATCAACTCTAATGATCCTCGTACAATAGGGTCACTTTTTTGGGATGGAAGGGAAAGCTCATTGGTGGACATGGTCCTTAAGCCGATAGTAAATCATCAAGAGATGGGCATCAAAGATTTAGATGATATGGTGGAGCGATTGAAGAAGTCGGATTTCTATCCCGCTGGATTTGCCAAGGTTTATGGCGAACCGGATTTCAACATCGATCATGTTGCAGATGCATTGGCAACTTTTGTTGGTAGCATTACTTCCAATGAAACGAAACTAGATGACCATTTCAAATCTGGCACAAGCCTTTCAGCACTAGAGGAAAACGGCAAAAATTTGTTTTTTTCTAAATACCAATGCAACAGCTGCCATCAGGTAAGGTCTGCGAGTGGATATCAATTTAGCATCGGAGGTGCATTTCTAAATATCGGATTGGACCCAATATATGAAGATGCAGGCGTCATGGCAGTTACGGGATCACCAGAAGATGCGGGGAAATTCAAAACCCCATCATTGAGAAATGTTGAACTCACAGCCCCATATATGCATGATGGTCGTTTCGAGACCCTTGAGGAAGTTATTCAACATTACAGCATTGGAATTTCGAATAATGAAAATCTTGATCCACGATTAAAAGATATAAATGGAAATCCTCAAGTTTTTGCAATAACGGAGCTGGAAACTCAGGCCATCATCGCCTTTCTACGAACGCTTACAGATTACAATATGATCACCAATCCCAAATTGTCAGATCCATTTATTTATAAATAATTATCCTTTCACCCATTTAAAACCAAGCATCAGTTATGAAGTATCGATTACTATTTCTATTGCTCTTTTCATTTTCACTGGTCTATGGTCAGGATGAAAAAGCAAATCCAGAAGTATTGGATAGGTATTTATCAATTCAGTCAAATCAGCTGATTCGTCAGCTATTGAACTTTGGTGGGTCGAGTCAGGCCGTCTCAAATCCTTATCTTATCAATTTCGCATTAAATAATTCGGCTACCGGAGCTGGCATGAGCTTCGGAGCTGGTCATAACTACACGAACATCAAAAATAAATTTGAAAATGGAGAACGAGAGAGTAGTATACGCAGTTTCTCTGCAAGAGCAGGATGGGATAAAAAAATTCCAATCAACAAACATTGGATGATCGCATGGGGTGTAGATGTGACTTACAATAATGCCCAAAATAAGACATCAAATATCTCAGAATTTAAGTCTGGGAATGGCCTAAAAAGTACGTCCACCATTAATACCTTAAACACTACACAATCATTTGGAATAGGCCCCAGGTTTAATTTTTCCTACGTGATTAATGATTGGATGATGCTTTCTACTGAGAGCACTTATTATTTTACTCGTGGTAAAACTAAAGGCATTTCGAAAACCATGTCCAGCAATCAACAAATTGATTCAATAACAAATCAAGTCATATTGGTTGAAGAAAGTGAAAAAAATAAGGATACGTCAAAACAGTCTGGAGCATCTATGGATCTACCAGTAGTCATTAATGTGGTTTTTAAATTTTAGTGGATTTGATCAAGTAATTGTTCTCCCGTTTATCTAGCATTTTAGTACAAAAAGTGTGAAGAAGAAGTAGTGATTCATACTGAAAACGAGAGATTAAGTAGGGTTAAAGCAAATGGAATAGATGTTGCATCAATTTTTTCCCAGCCATATGGTTAAAATAAAAAACACTAAATTTCACCAGACTTTAACCACATTAAAACAAACCTAAATCCTCATGAAAAAATCAATTATCCTTTGCTTACTTGCTGCCATTTGCTCCTATTCTGCCATGGCACAAGACAATCCGGTTCGGATCGGTTTGAAATTTGGCTTCCCAAACATCGCAGGACTTAATGCCGAATATGTGACTCCATTGCTCGGTGGCAGGCTCGCACCTTCTGTTGATTTTTCTTACATCTCTGCAAAAATTGGAGACACAGAAGCTACCTTTTCATACTTAAGTTTGGGAGGAAACCTGTATTTTAAAGGAACCGGAAAAGGACCATATGCTCATGTGGGCTATGCCAATATGGATTTTGAAGGAACGTATTCTTACAACAATCCAGTCACCGGAAAAATAGAAGGAACTGGCTCACTGGGCATGAATTTCGTCAACTTTAAATTGGGCCTTAAGACTGGCAAAAGGTTTTATTTCAGACCAGAGATTGGTTACGGACTGCTGCTAGGAGATTCGATAGTAAAAGTAAAATACTCTGACGGATCTTCAGATTCTAAAGCTGTGCCGGACATATTAAGCAAAGGACTTTTAATCAATTCAGGTTTTGGTTTTGCTTTCTAAGAAATAAAAAAGGAGGAGCATAAACTGCTCCTCCTCAATCAACAATCACCACTCATCTTAAACCAATTCTCTTTTATTTTTTATTGTTCCAAAAGGGAAGCAATCAATTCTTTCTCAATGACCTGCTCTAGAACATGCTTAGGCAGAGCTCCAGCCTGCATGGCCGGCTGTTTGTTTATCGGGATAAACAACATACTCGGAATACTACGGATCTGAAAAACAGCTGCCAGCTCCTGCTCCACTTCTGTATCTACTTTGTAAATGATCACATCGGGATGCTCCTCCGAAAGCTCCTCAAGAATAGGTGCCACCATTTTGCACGGGCCGCACCAATCAGCATAAAAATCTATGATCGCAGGTTTCTCCCCTAAATATTTCCATTCGGTCTCTTGACTGTAGTCAAATACCAGTTCCTTAAATTTTTCTGTTGTCAATTTTACGGTTGCCATAATTTCCTTTTTTTGATAAAACAAAAGTAGGCCTCTTCGGTTTGGCTTTTTGTAACAGATGTTACATCTGAATTATACCTTAAGTGATTTTTATTTGATCCGAATTGTAAAACAAAGAAGGATTGGAAGGCCTAATTTTGACCAAACAGCCCCAAAATATGTCTACCCTCATTTTAGAAAACCACCTAGTAAGATGTGAACTAGATGAATCGATCCCTGTGATGAAGCATTGCTGGTTAGTGAAGCCGACCAGTGAGGAATTCAGAAATCAGTTGATTGAGCTTCAGCAGGTTTATTTAAACGAAAAGAAAAATTATTCAAATCTAAAATGGCTGGCAGATACAGCCCTGCTTGGTGAACTCACACACGAAGATGAAGAATGGCTGGAAAACGTTTGGGAAAAATTACTCTTTGAAGATGCGGATGTAAAAGTGCATGGTGTGATATTAGGTGATGATATTTTTGCGGATTATTCTATGGAATATTTCAAGCAAAAGGCTGATAAAGCCTACGCTCAAAAAGGCGTGAAAATCGGAATTTTTATGGATGAAGATGAGGCTTATGAATGGCTTCAAAAAACCAATTGATCCCAATATTACAAGCATTAATTTGTTCAGGCAGCTTCTTTCCTATATCGTGCTTTAGTCAAATCACTTATCGTGCGCTCACGATTCAAGTTGAGGTATATTTTCTCTGCCACATGCAGCTCATTGGCGTCAAACTCGTATAATATTTCCGATTGTTCCTGGGACATTGATCCATTAATTGATTTGATCAATTCATATTGACTTTTGTGATACGAATAGGTGAGATAAAATTTCATAATCAGAAGGTTTTTATGTGACGATAATTGATCATCGTAGATTGCTTCCTGTTGAATGATAAAGTGGAAACGGGAACCAAAGAAAAAACCCTACTGGCAGTAGTGTTAAAATTTTATTCCAAAATATTCGACTTATAAAAGCTGCAATCCCGACATTCTTAACTTCAGCCCGGTTTTCAACCATAAACTATCATACCGGAAATTTACCTCTTGACTATTTTCATGGTTTGGTTCACCAGCCCCTGATCATCACTAAACACAAGGAAATAAACACCTTCCCCATATTCAGTCATATTTAATTGCGAATGTTTCACACCAAAATGATGATCCACTTCCTGCTCAAGCAACACTTTTCCTGTGATAGAAAGAAGCTTTAATTTTAGATTATCAAGATTTCTGTAAACCGTGTAGTCTATACCCAGTAGTCCCTCTGTTGGATTTGGGAATAGTACAATATCCTTGAGATATGGTTTCAAATTATATAGAATTTCATTCTGAGTAATATTGATTCCTAACTCCGTAATCAATGCATAAACCTCAAAAACCTGATTCTCCCGATCACCACCAATTACAAACTCAACGGATGCGCTATCGTCCATAGGAATACCTGGAAACTGGATATTGATCAGATATCGTCCTTCCTCGACATTCTCAAAATTGAAATATCCTTCATCATCAGTTTCAATATAATACGCAATCTCAGTCTCTACACCGTCCTGGTCATCTCTGCCTTGTACCTTGAATCTTCGCATAGCGCAGGCTGCCTTTTTTACTTTTCTTCTGCTGGAAATTTTGCCTCCTGATTGCTCCAAAATATTTTCATCTGGAAGGTCAGATTCCACTAATCCATAAATTCTGGCTGAGCCGGTTGGTGGAGGTGGGATAAAAAGAAGATCAATATCGATATTTCCTTTATTAGAAAAGACCTCCAATGTATCCGCTCGTATCCAGTCGTCCTGGCTGATGTAGTAGGTCTGTACCAATCTGTTATTTCCCTGATTATCAGAATCTGGATCCACTTTGAGAATAAAGCTCCCCAAGACCACTTCCTTCATGGAATAATTTCCAGAAGCATTCGCCTTTACTACACGTGTAGAATCATAGGCTCCATCACTTTTTATTCGAAATAAAGCTACTTCAGCTCCTGTTGTAAGTGGCGTATTTCCAATGCGTATTTGGCCAGAAACCTCAGTGTACGCCCAGACAAATTTCTTATAGGATGAGATAGTAAGTCCTGGCACCTGCTCCTGATTCGAGGCTATTACACGATAAGCTCCCATTTTATCATAGGTCAGATTCTGAATTTCAAGATTTGGTCCATTTTCATTATCCAGCTTAGCAAAATCTTCAGTGACTGTCGAAAAAGGATCAAAATACCATTCATAGTTTTTAGCACCGGCCACAGTACCATCAAGTAGATGATTAGTAGAGGCTGCAAGGGTATCACTTGTTACTCTTCCGCCAAAAAGTGATTGTGGTGCATATATAATTCCATCAACACCAACATTAGGAATCAAATCCTCAAAATCGAGCAGATTGTTAGATAAATTAAAAAGGGTTTGTCCCTTTAAAGTAATTTTCGGTAAGCCTGTGATTGTATTGTTTGACAAATCAATACTTGTCAATTCCTCCAAATCATTAATGTCGACAGGTAGCGTACCAGACAAATTATTGTTGGCAAGGTTAAGAGAGATAACACGGTTTTCTGAAACATTTATTCCTTGCCAGGCAGTGATATCCGCCAAAGAAGGCCAATTGGAACCAAACGTCCAACTTTCACCTCCCATCGCTTCATGAATAGCCAAAAGGGCCAACTTATCTCTTTCAAGTGACGATATCTTTAAAT
This sequence comes from uncultured Marinoscillum sp., assembly GCA_964353015.1. Taxonomy (GTDB): domain Bacteria; phylum Bacteroidota; class Bacteroidia; order Cytophagales; family Cyclobacteriaceae; genus JAMZMI01. The sequence goes on from CAYGUA010000011.1 coordinate 46,316, forward strand.
CAACAGGCGCAATATTTATGGTCAGATTTGGAACCAACTCACTCGTGGCTTGCACGGTGTAAACGGCTTCATCTTCAAAACTTAGAGGCGTAAAATCGTAAGTAGGGCCTACAACTGAAATCGGAGCTGAATCCTTGAACCACGAGTAAGTAACAGAAGATCCGCTGATTTGCCTGTCAATCGTAAATGCTACATTTATTTCAGCCAAGGCTCTCAGGCTTTCCAACGCTTCTTTTTGCGGAGCATATGTTAAGTTAGTAATCCCTAAGATTGGCTCAAAATGCCCAAATTGAAGTTTATTGTTACTTATATTTAAATCAACCAAATCAGATACCATAGACAAATCAGGGATGGAAGAGAGTGAGTTATCGGAAACATCCAGATGCATCAGGGAGCTGATATTCAAGATAGATTCCGGTATGGTGTCTGTTAGATTATTTCCACTTAAATCAATAGCGAGCACAGTAGCTAAGTCGGCAGTAACTCCATACCATTGAGCAATTGGTTGAATTAACCAACCAGCGTTATTTGTCCATGTTGTTCCTTGGGTTGAGTAGTAAAAGTCGACTAGAATCATAGAATCCGCTTCAGATATTTGTTCCGGAACATCAATCAAGTCAACCCTAACGATCGCTGAAGATTTAAAAAATCCATCAGAAACTTCAATTTCGAGATCATAAAAAGGGAATGTCTCAAAATCAAAAAATAATGGCTTTTGGACAGATAGCTCACCTTCATTAGTCAGACCAAATGCTTTCTTGGAATCTCCACTAATGATGGAATAAGTCAAAGTCGTGCTGTCTATATCCGTCGCAATTACTTGCCCTATGATCGTATTTTGAATGCTATTTTCAATAACAGTAAAACTCTGATTAACAATCTCCGGTGGATTATTGGTGATTGGCAGCACATTGATAGTGAGTGCATCTTGCAAAGTACAGCCTAATGAATCCTTGGAATATAATACCTGAAAACTACCTACACCAGCATCTTTTGGCCTGAAAGCACCGCCTGCAGTCAAGTACGTAGATCCCGACCAAACCCCACCGGCTGGAAATTGATCTTGTAGCTGAATTTGTTTCAAAGTGGAATAAGTGTCTATATCAGGCCCAGCATATACCTCTGCCTCATTGACAATAATAGATACTTCTGTCATTGCGCTTTCACAACCTTCCACATTGACCTGAGAAACATAATAAGTCGTTGTGTTCAGGACATTATTAAATAATCTACTGCTGCTTGTAGTATTCGCAATGAATTCCATATCCGCATTGTACCAGTTGAAGTTTCCTTCAACCCCACTTACGGTAATGGTATAATTACCCGGTCCACATGCTGGCACATTATCAGCCAAAGGTGCAGAAGGAATATTGGCGCAAATCACAAAAGATTCTGGTTTTGAAAAGGACCAATTCCCACTTTCATCTTGCATTTGAATGAACAACTTATGTGGACCATTTGGCAGTGCTGAGATATCGATAGCCAAAGATTCGTCGAGAATTGTATTTGGGCTAATGTTGATCGAAGTGCCTGTTCCCGGTACTGGTAAATCATCAAAGGCATATTCCGCATAAATGATGTTGCCTCCATAAGACAGGTCAATTCCTAAATTCGGATTCAAAACATAAAACGACTTTCTCAAGACTGACCCCCAAAATCCATCTACGTTCTTTGCCCTGAAATATATATAATGATGCCCTTCGCTCACGCCCGACATGACGACAGGTGTTTCAAATGAGATGTTTGTACTTTGATAGGTTTGAACGGACGTGCCCAGACCAATGCCTGGATCAGTATCGATAAAATACTCTGCTCGTGCAATGCTTCCAAGGACTGGACTTGCGGCAATTATATCAAAATTGAAAGTCTTGGTTTCAAGTGATGTTACAATATCTACGCTGTAGCTGCCAGGGGATAAATCTTGTATAGCTAATTTACCCTTTAGACCAGTAGACCAGCTGACAGAATAAGGCAGACCGTCACTGTCCAAATCTGTGATACTCGCTGCACCATTTGTCAAGCCACTGGTACTATTGAATACTTCAATTGTAGCATTAATCGGTGCGAAAAAAGTAACATTGATTTTCTCACTTTTGAAGGTGATGCCTGAGTTTGATAAATAAACGAAATATTCACCAGTCTCCTTGACGGCAATGCTTTGCGTGGTTTCATCGTTGTTCCATTCATATCCATAACCTGCAGGCGCAGTAATTGTCAAAGTCTCACCTACTAGCAAGCTATCACTACCTGAAAGTATTAGACTACCCGGGAATCCATTCGAAACAATCACATCGTGGACTTTACTTGTAAAGCATCCGTCGCTATTTGTAATTGTTAGTTTGATCGGATAAACTCCATTTTCAGCAAACAAAGTATCAAAATCTGGCCTAGTACTTTCTATCGATCCATCTCCGTAAATATCCCATTGATAGCTCGCTCCTGTTTCCACATTAGAAGACAAATCCAAGAGTCCGATGTTGGTATTTACACCGACCGAATCAAAACTAAAGTCTGCATTAGGAAGATTACAATCACTTTGATAGATGAATACATCTCGGGATTCAATGATATTCCATAGCCCCAGTTGATTCTGCAACCGGATATTTAATGTGTGTTTACCAGCAGACAATCCATCTGTTGAAGCAGCCCACGGCCTTGAAAGACTATCCGCTTTCTGTATTGGCATTTCTATGCCCTTTCCTATTCCCGGATCTGTGTCGAAGAAATATTCCGCTGCAACTATATCGGTTTTAAGAAATACGAACTTACGATCTACAGTGTCAGCTAAGAAAAACGGTACCTTCATCACCGAACTCCAAAGGCCATCATTCTGCTTAGTCCTCAAAAATAGCCCATGAATTCCCGGACTGATTCCGCTTGTTTCCAGCGTGAAATTTTCGTCCACATTTTTAGTTGGACTAAAAGTAAGAGGCGTTCCTTTACCTATTCCCGGATCCACATCTACATAGTATTCGGCCTCCACCGCATTTCGATCTATCTCTTCGTATATTCTTTCATTAGGATCAATAACATAGAAAAAACGCACTTTCGGCACTCCCCACAATCCATTCGCCTGCTTGGCTCTAATGTATAACTTTTGAAGACCTACTGGCAGACCGGTAACATCTGGTGTGAAATCAAAATCTATTTCTTCGCCTTGGTAGGTTACAATCGGAGTTGCTTTTCCTGGCCCAGGATCATTATTTATGAAAAATTCAGCTTTTGTTATTCCCTCTGTGGCTTGCTGATTTTCAACTATAGCAAATATGAAAAAGACGGTATCAAGTTTATTGCTGATCTCGACTGTATAATTGCCTTCTGCCAGACTACTGATTTGGGTTACATTTTCCTCGCCTGATGACCAGAATATGTTCAACGGCAAGCCTCCAGATTCTGTAATGGATAAAGAAGCAGCACCATTGTTTAACCCTGCATTAAAACCATGAACCTCTATGGTGGCTTCTATTTCATTGAAATAATTTACTGAGACCACTTCGGATTTATAGGTGATATTATCAGCTGTTAGCCAAGCGAAATAGGATCCAGATGTGCCTACGGTTATAGATTGTGAAACTTCGCCGTTACTCCATTCATATGTCAATCCTGCCGGAGCGGTAAAAGTTATAGAGTCACCAACTAAGAGGCTATCTCCTTTATTGGCCAAAATCTGACTATTAAATCCATCTGATATAACAATGTCTTTAACCACACTACTAAAACAACTATCAGGCAAATTGACTACAGTCAGCTTCAAAGGGTAAATCCCTTTTTGAGAAAATGATGTGTCAAAAGTCGGCGAAGTACTTTCTATTATCCCATCACCAAATACATCCCATGCATAAGTCACATTTCCAGTCTGGGAAGATGATAAATCTGTGATACCAATCATTGCATCCACTCCGACGGTATCAACGGCAAAATCAGCTACAGGAGTAGCGCAGATTTCATCAGTAATAGTGAATGGCTGGACACTGACCGAATTCCACAATCCATCTTGAGATTGAATCCGAACATATAATGCGTGATTGCCAATCGAAAGACCTTCAGTCTTGACAGCCCATGGACGATTGTCAATGACTTGAGATTTTTGAATTGGAAGCGTTTCACCATTCCCAACGCCAGGATCTATATCAATAAAATATTCTGCAGCTATTACATCTGTTTTGAATTTGATGATTTCCTTAAATCGACCTCCTAAAACAAAAAATGTGGTTGGCAGACTTGTAGACCACAATCCATCGTCCTGCTTCGTACGAACATAAATATCATGCAAACCAGCTCCCAATTCAGAAACGGTATAACTAAAATCGATATTGGCATTTTTAGTAATTGAGAGATCTAATGGAAAACCCTTCCCTATACCTGGATCTTGATCTATGAAATATTCTGCTTCAATGAGATTTCGATCCAATTCCTGATATACTCGTGCATTTGGATCAATCACATAGATAAATCGAGTCTTAGGAATACTCCAAAATCCGGATGATTTCTTCACTCTGACATAAACCTTATGAAGTCCTACAGTAAAGCCACTTACATCTAAATTAAAGTTCACATTGAGCGTCTCCCCTTGATAGGTTGAAATTGGTGTTCCATTTCCCGGACCCGGATCACTTCCGGTAAAGTATTCAGCTCGGACCAAACTGTTATCTGCTGGTGTTACATTATTGATGGTAAATGGATAGCTATATGTAGCCAAAGGCGTTGTGATATCTACGTTGTAGCTTCCTGCCGCAAGGTTATTGATTGATTCGACATCACTAGCTCCAGTTGACCAGGAGATTGTATAAGGCAAACCATCGCTATCAATATTTTCCAAAATTGCAGCGCCATTATTTAATCCAGTTTTCGCGTCGAAAGAATTAAAATCTGCGGTTAATTGCGAGAAGTAGCTAACATTTATGGTTTCAGATTTATAGGTAATCCCATCAGCAGTTAGAAAAACAAAATAAGATCCTGCCTCGCTTACTTCAATACTTTGTGTGGTTTCTTTTGTATTCCATTTGTATGTATAGCCCACTGGTGCCTCTAAAATAGTGGTATTTCCATGGAAAAGACTGTCTTGTGAAAATTGAATACTTGTATCAAATCCACCTGAAACATATATGTCATTGATAACACTTGCAGTACATCCATCAGGGTTTGTGATAGTCAGTTTGATTGGATAAACCCCTCGTGAAGTAAACTGGGCATCAAAAACCTTTGAAGTGCTCTCAACTGACCCATCATTCAATATATCCCATTCATAAGTGGCTAATGGATCCACATTTAGGGATTGATCAAGTAAACCAACGTTGGTGTTGATGTCAACTGAATCGTAATCAAAAATCACATCAGGTGTCTGACATACAAGATTATTGATGTTGATGTCAAGCCTAATTGGTGTCCCCCAAAAGCCATCAAGCGATTTGGTTCTTATGTAAAGTATATGATCACCCTCGGCTAAACCAGTCGTTTTGGCTACCCAATTTTTATCTATTGATGAGGTCTTTTGAATTGGGATTTCAAATCCATTTCCAACCCCAGGATCCGTGTCATAAAAATATTCAGCTGCAATTATTTCAGTTGAAAATTGAATAACCTCCTTTGTAGATTCTGAAAAAACATAAAAAAATCTTGTTTTGGGAACACTCCAAAGTCCATTTCCTTGCCTAACCCGAATGAATAGTTTATGTAAACCAACTGATACTCCTGTCGAAATAACTGAAAAATCCTGATCTAGATTTCCCGCTTGAGTAACGTCAATTGATATCCCTTTACCTAATCCGGGATCAGTATCCAGAAAATATTCTGCTTTTACCAAATTTTGACCAAGTGACTGGTTGGTGAAGATGGCAAGAAGTAGAATAAGGTGAAAAAGTCTTTTCATAATCATCGCTTAAGTAATTGAGAGATGATAAATGAGCAATTAGGATAAATTGTCCATTTATCGAAAAGCAATGATTAATTTCCCGACTGTGCCTTGAAATTAAAATTAATGGTACCACCAACCGGAACGGACGAGGTTCCGTCCTGAATCGTAATTTCAGTAATCTTGGGAACTGGAGGAGTGGCGCCAAAATCGTATGGATAAGCACCGCCAAATATTCCAATTTCACCGGATGTAGCAGATGCAGTCAATGCTGGCGATCCAGCCTGAAGAGCATAATCATGTGAATAGCTCGCATCAGCCGGAGTAGCAGGGTAGTTAGTAAATAGAGGATTAGTGTTTAATAAGTTACCTGATCCAACGTTATCATTCGCACCTAGAGGCAATTGATCAATCAGATAAAACAAGTTATTGTTCCATGTGATTTGTGCATAATCCCCATTATATAATTCATGTCCCACGAAGATATTATCCTCAAGTACTAACCCTACCACGCCATTAAGGAGACCGGTTTCATAATTCAAGAAAAGGCTATTGTATATTTTAACATTTGATAAGTCTTGAAATTGGGTAAGGACTCCAGAAGTTCTTTGCATAGAACCATAAATAATAAAACCTCCAAAAATGCAATTGGAAAAAGTCACATCCTCTGAATCAGCATAAGAGTACGAATCAAAACTCATGCTTGAATATAAGTGGCAATTCACAAAATTGATATTTGAATACGTATCAACTGTACTTCCATTTCCAAATTCGATTGTAGATATCTGATTTCTCAGAAAGGTAATGTTATCCAAAACTTGTGTAGCAGGTGAAGATCCAGAGAAGTAGGGAATGAATGAAACCGCAGAAATATTGAATCCCATCACCGTGGAATTAGACGCACCTAATGTTGAGTTGAAATTACTTATTGTAATTGTCCCAAGTGTAGTAACCAAACCTAAAGTCGAATTGTATCCTTCACCAACTAAAACCATTGGCTTATACATACTCAAGTTACCATAGGTACTTACGGATCCATATACAAGTAAAGTATCACCGTTATTAGCTGCATCAAATGCAGTTTGTAAATTCGTATACTGTGCTACACGATTGGGATCTGAACTGACAGTAATTTGATTAGCATAAGCATTCCCAAAAGAGAAAATGAAAACAACAAGGATGACAAAGAGAGATTTTGATAGAGAGAGATTCATAGCAAAAGGGTATTAGATTTCTTACAAATTATAAGTAAATGTAAATAGAATAAATATAATTATTTTATTATTAAATAAGATATTTTTAAGAAATCAATTTCTACCACATTGCAAATCAGAGCAAATCTGATTCACTTAATTTTCCATTTATCTGTAAATTCAACTATCAAATTGCCTCCACAAATAGTCCTGTATCTGTTTTTTCTACTTTGGCCCGACCTGCTTTGGTCAACCCTTTGATTGCTTGATCCCATTTTTTATTTGACAATCCGGTTTGGTCTTTCAGAACATTGAGATCTATCCTTCCAGATTGCTGCAGCATATCAAAAACAAGCTTTTCTTCTCCTACCAATTCTACTGATTTCGCCTTTTTCTCAGGTCTCATTTGAGGGAAAAACAAGACATCCTGAATCGAACTAGAATTGGTCATGATCATAGTCAATCTGTCTATACCAAGTCCAACACCAGAGGTTGGCGGCATGCCATATTCCAAAGCACGAAGAAAATCTTCATCCATGGCCATGGCTTCTTCATCTCCCCTTTTGGCTAACTCCAGTTGCTCCTCAAACCTCGCGCGCTGATCGATTGGGTCATTGAGCTCTGAGTAGGCATTCATGATTTCCTTACCATTGCAGATCGCTTCGAAACGCTCCACCAAACCTGGCTTTGATCTATGCTTTTTCGTAAGTGGAGACATCTCCTCAGGATAATCCGTGATGAAGGTTGGCTGGATCAATTGTCCTTCACATTTCTCACCAAAAATCTCATCAATCAATTTGGCCTTACCCATGGTGTCATCCGTAGGCACTCCAAGCTTTTTACACGTTTCCAGCAGGGCAGCTTCGTCCATCTCGCTGATGTCGATTCCAGTGAAATGTTCAATCGCTTCAAACATCGTGAATCGCTTCCATGGTCGCTGGAAATCAATCACATTTTCACCAACGGTAATTTTGGTATCTCCATGTAAGTTCATGGCGATTTTTTCAACCAATTCTTCCATGAAATCCATCATCCAGAAATAATCCTTGTAGGCCACATAAAGCTCCACCTGGGTGAATTCTGGATTGTGGAAACGGGACATTCCTTCATTTCGGAAATCTTTGGCAAACTCATAAACGCCATCAAATCCACCTACAATCAATCTTTTTAGATACAATTCATTGGCTATACGCAAGTAAAGCGCCATATCCAATGTGTTATGATGTGTCTTAAATGGTCGGGCAGCAGCTCCACCGTGAATCGGCTGAAGTATAGGAGTCTCTACCTCCAGATAACCATGATCGTTCATGAAGTTACGGATGGTATTGACCAGCTGAGTTCTCTTGATAAATGTCTCCTTCACATGTGGATTCACAATCAAATCAAGATAACGTTGGCGGTATCTCTGCTCTGGATCTTTAAATGCGTCCCACACTTTTTGATTACCTTCTGCATCTTCACCTTCTTTTACTATCGGCAAAGGTTTCAGCGATTTTGTCAACAATTTCAAAGACGTGACATGAATAGAAATCTCACCTACTTGTGTCATGAACACATATCCACGGATTCCTATGATATCGCCAATGTCCAGCTTCTTTTTGAAGATATCGTTGTACAAAGTTTTATCCTCTTCCGGACATATATCATCTCTCCTAAGGTAAATCTGAATACGACCAGTGCTATCCTGAATCTCTGCAAACGAAGCAGAACCCATGATCCGGCGACTCATCAATCTACCAGCAATGGAAATATCCTTGTAGTCATTTTCCCTACGCTCAAAGTTTTGGTGAATATCTGCTGCCGTGGCATTCACATGGTACATTTCCGCAGGATAGGGATCAATCCCCATTTTCATCAATTCCTCGCGTTCTTTTCTTCTTTGTAATTCCTGTTCGCTTAAATGCATCTATTCTTTATTTTTCCACCTTGGACTATTTACCCTTTGGCAGCATTTTTTCGTCTTTTCAATTCTTTTTTTACCAATAAAAACTCTCGACTGCTCTGTCCGGCAATGGAGGTGTTTTCTTCTGCTCTTCGAAATAAATATGGCAACACCTTCTCAACCGGACCATAAGGCACGTATTTGGCCACATTATAACCCAATGAAGCCAATTTGAAACTGATATTGTCGCTCATTCCCAAAAGTTGCGCAAAATAAACCCTTTCATCGTTTTTAGCAATTCCATGTGCATCCATCAAGTTGACCAAAAGCTGACAGGACTGCTCATTGTGAGTCCCTGCGCACAACGAAAATTTATCAATATGTTCTATCGCAAACTCTAGAGCCTTATTGTAATCGTTATCTGTTGCCATTTTATTTGGCTGGATCGGATCGGGATACCTGAGATCTTCAGCTCGTTCACGTTCCTTTTCCATATAAGCACCGCGTACCAGTTTTGCTGCAAAATGGCATCCCGCCTTGGTCACCATCTCATATCCTCGCAACATGTTTGGGTATGCCTGATGCCGATAGAGTTGATAAGTATTGTAAACTACCGGACGCTCTCTGTTGTATTTTTTCATCAGATCATAACTGATCTCATCTATCACATCCTGAATCCAGCTATCTTCTGCATCAATCATGAATCGCATGTCATTCGCGGCAGCCTGACCTACAATCTTATCAATACGATAGAGGATTTTTTGGTATTTGACCTCCTCTATTGCGGTCATTTTTTTTCCAGATTGCTTCTTTTCCAGCACTTCCATAGAAGCAATGCCAGTCATCTTAATCACACAGAAAGGAATACTCACATGTTGCTTTGAATATTCTGAAACACGCAAAGCTTCTTCCATTGCATCGTCAAAAGCCTTTTCAGATTTCTCACCCTCCACAGAATAATCAAGGATTGTTTTCACCTTGGCATTTGCCAGTTTGATCATTCTTGGTTCGCTTCCAGAAATGGATTCTCCACCACAAAACTGATCAAACAATGTTCGCTTGATGAACGATTTAACCGGTAGTTTGGCCTTTAGAGCAAATGAGATCGCGAAAGTACCAAACTTCACCATATGCGGATAATTCATGCTGGAATACACAAAATGTGATTTTCTCAGCTCTTTATCCGACTTGTGTGCAAAGGCGGTAGCCGTGTCTTCAAAATTGATTTTTGAACTTTCTGTCATAGATTTGAAAACTGAAGCGCAAAGATAGTAAGCACTCTGCCATTATCTTCCTCATTTTTTGATTGTAAGAACCAAATTAACCTAGTGAAATTACCCGATTCCATTTCCTTTATATCAAGTCCGGCAGCAGGATTAAAACAAGCGTTAGAAAAAATCAATCCTGATAAAATTGCCTTTCTCGTAGATGAAAATACCCGATTGCATTGCTTGCCTCATTTTAATCTGGATGAGCATGCCCAAATCATCGAGATCAAAAGTGGGGAGATAAATAAAAACCTCAACACTTGCTCTGAAATCTGGTCAGAACTGACAAAGTTTGGTTTTAGCAGAAAATCGCTTCTTGTAAATGTTGGTGGTGGTGTGATTGGAGATATGGGTGGATTTTGTGCAAGTACATACAAGCGCGGTATCAGATTCATTAATTTTCCAACTACGCTACTCGCTATGGTTGACGCAAATATCGGCGGAAAACTGGGGATTGATTTTCAGGGATTCAAAAATCATATTGGCGTATTTCAGGATCCGGAGCAAGTGATGATTTATGATGGATTCTTAAGTACCCTACCAACTCGGGAGTTACGTTCTGGATTTGCGGAGGTAATCAAACACGGCCTTATTCATGACAGATCCTATTGGGAAACCCTAAAATCCGGTGAATTTCCAAATTTTGATTGGCAGAAGATCGTGGAAGTTTCTGCTCAGATTAAACACAAAGTGGTAACGGAAGACCCCAAAGAATCGGGGTTAAGAAAAATTCTCAATTTTGGTCACACGTTAGGTCATGCAATCGAGACATGGTATCTCAACAATGGCATCAGTTTGCTACATGGAGAAGCTATTGCTGTAGGAATGATTCTGGAAGGTCATCTTGCTATGCAGCAAGGAAACCTCATGGAAGCTGAGCTGGCAGAAATCACCGGCTTCATTCAAAAAGTTTATGAAAAAATCAAGCTACCAGACTTTGAAGAGCTTGTTCCGTTGATGTTGCAGGACAAAAAGAATATAGGCAATGAACTAAGCTTCTCATTGCTCAAGAGTATAGGGGACTGCTTATATGATCAGAAAGTGGACGAAAATATGATTCACGATGCGATGAATTTCTATTCTGGTCTTAAATAAAAAGATCATCTTTTTCGTCAATATTAGTATCCACACTAGTTTTGGATGTTTTTGTTCTCATCTTCGCAGTTTTCTTCGGAGTTACAAAGAAGATAGTCAATAATCCCACTAATAAAGTGGCGATCAAAGATCCTAAGTTTCGGGTTTTGGTCATTTTTAATGTTGTTTAAAAGTCTGAGCTATAGACACACAATAAACGCAAACAGTCTATGTTCTGTTTGACGATATATCAAAATTATTTTAAAAGTGCATATTCAATTAAAGACATTCGACCAGCCGCTATCAGGTATCGTTCAATTGACATCATCTAAAAGCGAAAGCAACAGGGCATTACTTATCAATGCGCTAAGTGGTGGGATTTTAAATCTTGATAATCTGTCTGCAGCACGTGATACACAAACCATGATGCGGCTGCTGGGCGATAAGGCAAATCCTGTTTGGGATGTATTGGATGCCGGAACTACCATGCGTTTTAGCACCGCGTATCTTGCGACCATGGGTGCTGGCCAGATCATCACAGGAACAGACAGAATGAAACAAAGACCGATTGGTCTTCTTGTTGATGCGCTTAGAAAGTTGGGTGCTGAAATTGAGTATGTTGAAAAGGAAGGATATCCTCCGCTGAAAATCCAGAAAATATCCACACAAAAAATTACCCAACTAGATATTCCCGGCAATATCAGTAGTCAGTTTATCAGTGCTTTGCTGATGATTGGTCCCTCATTGCCAAACGGTATACAGATCAATCTCACTACTGAAGTTTTTAGCAGACCATATATAGAGATGACACTGGGATTAATGAAGCGATTTGGGGTGGATTCTTATTGGATTGAAAATATGATTACTATTCCCCCTCAGAAATATACTGGTGGTGCATATACCATAGAAAGTGATTGGTCTGGAGCAAGTTATTGGTACTCTATGGCTGCACTCAATGCCAATGCAGATATCACTCTTGGAGGATTAAGAGCGGACAGTTTGCAGGGCGACCAGGAAATATCGACCATCATGGAGAAACTTGGTGTATCGACCAATTACACTGAAAAAGGCGCACATCTCAAATCCAACGGAAGATTGGATGAATTAATAGAAATCAATTTTAAAACTTGTCCTGATCTAGCTCAAACGGTAATGGTAACAGCTGCAGCCAAAGGCGCCACGCTGAAAATGACAGGACTTGAAAGCCTAAGGATCAAAGAAACAGATCGTATTGCCGCCATGGCAGCCGAACTTAAAAAAATCAATGGATCGCTAACAGAGCCCGAGACAGGATTGTGGGTAATGACTCCTGGGACTTTACCAGAAAGTATTGACGCAATTGAAACTTATGACGATCACCGCATGGCAATGGCCTTTGCTCCTTTGAATCAATTAAAACCATTAACGATTCTTGATCCTGAAGTCGTCAACAAATCTTATCCAGCCTTTTGGGATGATATGAAATCTATGGGGATGCAAATGGAGTGATATGTCGGTGGATTGACGAGACAATAAAGCGGTTTTTACCCAGAAATTGCGTTTCTTTAATCTGGTGAAAGAAGCTTCTCAAAATACAGCCATTTTATTATTCAGCAGGTCGGCCAGATCTGAGGCGGAAGCGAAGATTTGGATGCCAAGTCAGGACAAACACACAAATGAAAATCTGGCCAAATCTTTAATCTCAAACACCAAAAAAGCCCTTTTCGCGTCAGGGTTACCTGTTTACCACATCAATGAACAAAAGCAGATCGGAAGCACATTTGGAGAAAAAATAGCCAACGCCTTTGAAGCAGTATATAACCAGGGTCATGATTCAGTCATTTGTGTAGGAAATGATTGTATCAATCTGGCAGACGTAGACTGGCAAGAAATCCTCACTAGTTTAGTTAAGAACAGAAATGTAGTAGGGCCAGACTTTCGCAAGGGAGCTTATCTCATCGCCCTTAACAAAGAGGATTTTCACAAAAACACATTTGCCCATCTCAGCTGGCAAACTGATGATCTTTTTGATGATCTGATCAATTACCTCTCAAATCCGACTATTCTCACGCAACTTCGGGATTTCAACGACAGTCGGGATTTATATCTTTTGAAAAAAGAAAGTGTCTGGCTCAAACGACTTTTGCGCCAGCTGATCACCTTTGATTTCACTACCGATTTTGGTACTCATGGTGGATGGGGCAATGATCACAATTCACCATACGGTCGTCGCGGACCCCCCTCTATTTTTTAAAATCATCTTGTATTTTCTTAATTAAACTGGAGCAGATCTCGGACCTGCGTCAGCTATAATTTTTATTAAAAAAATCAATTCTCATTACCATGAAAGAGACCTATTACAACAGAGAAGATCTGAACAAATTCGGAAAAATATCAGAATGGCAAAAGGAGCTTGGTGACAAATTTTTTGATTATTACGGAAGTGTATTTGCCGAAGGGGCATTAACTGCACGAGAAAAATCGTTGATTGCACTAGCTGTGGCGCACACCATCCAATGCCCATATTGCATCGATGCATACACGTCAGATACCTTAAAAAAAGGTGTAGATGAAGAACAAATGATGGAAGCCATTCATGTAGCTGCAGCCATTCGAGGTGGTGCGTCGCTGGTACATGGCGTACAAATGATGAATCAGGTGAAAGAAAAAATGATGTGATATGTCAGCAATCCAATCGCTAAACAAACAAAAACATAAATTATCTGCAACTGGCGCTCAGTTGGAAATTCTAAGCGATCATTCGGGAATTGGCATTGCTTCATTTCAGGAAAATCTTGAACAAATTGGTCTCTTCCCTTTGAGGCCAACAGGCATTGACATTTTTCAGGTAAACCTTGGTAAAATGTGTAATCAAGTTTGCAAACATTGCCACGTAGATGCAGGACCTGATCGCAAGGAAATCATGACGCCTGAAATCATGCAGCTTTGTTTGGATGCCCTACAAGTATCGGACATCAAAACAGTCGATCTTACCGGCGGTGCACCTGAGATGAATCCTGACTTTCGCTGGTTTGTGGAGCAGGTGTCGGCCATGGGAAAACAGATCATCGTGCGTTGTAATCTGACAATCATTCTTGCCAATCCGAAATATCATGATTTGCCCGAATTTTATAAAAAACACAAAGTAAATGTAGTGTCATCTCTCCCCTATTTCACAGCGAGAAGAACGGATTCACAGCGTGGTGATGGGGTCTTTGATAAATCCATTCAAGCTTTGAAAATGCTAAATGCGGTTGGATATGGTTTAGGAGATTCAGATCTTAAACTTGATTTGGTTTACAATCCATCAGGCGCTTTTTTACCTGGAGATCAAACTGGATTGGAATCAGAATTCAAACAAAAACTGAAAAATGGGTATGATATTTCATTCAATAATCTGTTTGCGATAACCAATTTGCCTGTCAGCAGATTTTTAGATTATCTCATTCAATCAGGCAATTACGAGGATTACATGATCGAGCTTGCCAATGCCTTCAATCCTATTGCAGCATCTGGAGTGATGTGCCGAAATACGATTAGTGTAGGTTGGGATGGCTACCTATATGATTGCGATTTTAATCAAATGCTTGAAATGAAAGTGGATGGGGAATCAAAACACATTGCCGATTTTAATGATACATTTTTAAAAAACAGAAGCATACGTATCAATCAACATTGCTTTGGCTGTACTGCTGGTGCGGGATCAAGCTGTGGCGGAACAACAACCTAAAGTTTGAAGCCTAAAGTTTAAAAAGGAAAGTTTTAACTCACTTGAAGATGGAACAATATTTAGAAGTAACGAAAAACATATATAAGGATGCGGCGGAAACGCCGAATGTAGGATTGTGTTGTACGACCACTCCTGTCTGGGCTTTTCCAGGTTTGGAAATACCCAGAATCATGCAGCAAATGAACTATGGTTGTGGAAGTACCGTGAATCCTCGGGATTTGATCAATAACCCAAAGATTCTGTATGTAGGAGTTGGTGGCGGCATGGAGTTGCTTCAGTTTGCCTATTTCAATAGAAATCAAAGTGGCGTAATTGGCGTTGATGTGGTGGATGAAATGCTTGAGGCTTCCAGAAAAAACTTCATTGAAGCCGAAAAACTCAACCCTTGGTTCAAATCAGATTTTGTAGATCTCAGAAAAGGTGATGCACTTAATCTCCCTGTAGAAGACAATTCTATTGATGTTGCAGCGCAGAACTGCCTATTTAACATTTTCCATGAAGAAGATTTGAAAACTGCTTTGGAAGAAATGTATCGGGTATTGAAGCCTCATGGCAGATTGGTGCTTTCCGATCCTGTTTGTGAAGCGGAAATGCCTGAAGCTTTGAAAAATGATCCGAAATTGAGAGGCCTTTGCCTGAGTGGAGCATTGCCATTGAAAGATTATATCAAGATGATTACCGATATCGGATTTGGGACGGTTGAGATCAGAGCCAAACGTCCTTATAGGATTTTGGATTCGGCACATTATGATACCAATCAAAATCTATACATCGAGAGTGTAGAAGTCTGTGCAATCAAAGATCCTATGCCCGCAGATGGACCGTGTGTATTCACCGGAAAAACAGCCATCTATTTTGGTGATCAGGAATATTTCGATGATCACAAGGGACATGTGTTGATGCCCAATCAGCCATTGGCAGTATGTGATAAAACTGCGGGAAATTTAGCCGAACTAGGTCATGAAAATATTTTCATATCAGAGAGTACCTATTTTTATGATGGTGGTGGGTGTTGTTAAGGAACTTTGTCCATTTTGAATATATAGAATTTGGTTGGTTAGATTTACTTATAAGAAACCTAACCAACCCAAATCATTACATGTCTACCATTGCTGCTTCATCTTTAGCTCCGGTAACCACCGACAGCAGAATAGAATACTTGGATATTCTAAGAGGTATTTCGATTCTTTTTATTTTCACTGCCAATATTCCATTCTTTTCAGGTTGGATTTTTATTGGAGAAGAAGGCCAACTTTCCATGTCTGGACGTCAGGTCAATGAACTAATAGAAATGTTCCTTTTGATTCTGGTCGACGGGAAATTCTATTCACTGTTTTCTATACTTTTCGGAATTGGTTTTGCGGTGCAGTATTTGAATGCACAAAAATCGAACAAGCCTTTCGCGGCTTTTTTTGTTAGGAGAATGTTCGGTTTACTCCTAATCGGATCTATACACTTATTTGGTTTATGGGTTGGTGATATTCTCACGCTCTATGCGCTTTTAGGCTTTTTGCTCATCGCTTTTCGCAAAACGACTGATAAAACACTTCTGACCACAGCGGTCGTTCTCATTCTGATGCCTGTAATACAGTGGATCATAATGAAATCAACAGGTTTCTTCTACCCCTATTTAATTTTTGGAAAATTTCAGGAAATCTGGGATGCCATGAATTTACCCAACCGGGATTGGAGTGGGAGTGGCCGAGTCGGTTTTGACCCTATGCACATGCTTACCATTACTTCCATCGGAGATTGGTTTCAGGTCAATTCAAAATGGCCCATGATTCGCTTAGCGATGATTCTGCTTGAAGGCCGTATGTTTAAAGTAATGGCACTTTTTATCATGGGTTTTTGGGTAGGAAAACAGATAACTTCTAATGACCTTCTACAAAATATTCCCTTTTTGAAAAAGGTAATGCTGGTGGGTTTTACATTCGGCATTCCAATGAATATACTTCGATATTATACAGAATCTCAGTCGGGAGATTTATGGGAATTTATGGGATATTTTTCTTACGCTTTTGGAGTAATTCCGCTGGCTTGCGCTTATGCCGCGGCAATCGCTTTTTGGATTAGGAATAACACCAACAAACTGGCATGGTTTGCTCCCGTTGGCAGAATGGCCCTTACCAATTACCTCTCTCAAACTGTCATTTGCATTGTCATTTTTTATGGTTTCGGTTTCGGTCTGGCTGGTAAAGTTCCACTGTGGGGCGTCATGTTAATCTTGATTGGGATCTTTAGCATTCAAATGATTTTCAGCAAATTTTGGCTTTCGAAATTTAAATTTGGGCCGATGGAGTGGATATGGAGGCAAATGACTTACGGAAAAATAATTTCACTTAGGAAATCTTAATAAAATGAATCCTATGAAACCAGGTCAACAACTTCAAATAATTCTTGATGAGGTAGCGCCCTTATTGAAAAGGATTACTGACTCGGATGCCAAATTGCAGCCATCTGGGAAATGGTCCAAAATTCAAATTCTGGGCCATACAATAGATTCCGGTTTAAATAATATTGGAAGATTTATTCGGGCCCAGCAGACAGAAGATTTGCTTTTTCAGGGTTATGATCAGATATTTTGGGTAGATACTCAACAATGGCAAAAGCGTGATTGGAAGGAAGTTTTAACCTTGTTTCTATCCATCAATTCTCAGATTGCTTTTATGGCAGATCATATCCCAAAAGACATCTTGACCAAACCAAGATTAAATCACAGTATGTCATGGCCACTCTATGCTAGCAAAAATGAAGAAGCACCATACAATCTGGAGTTTTTGATTTTGGATTATATTGGTCATTTGGAGAATCATTTGAAACAGATAATTACCGACTATCAACCAAAGGTTCTCAGAACATAAATACAAGTTTATCTTACGATCAAATTTTATCACTATGCGAAAACTGTTGTATTTACTCATCTTCCTCCCCCTATTTTCATTTGCACAGGAACATGACGCATTCATCAAAAAAATATATGATGAGCAGATGACAAACAGTCCTGTGCACGAGAATCTGAGGTATTTGTGCAAGGAAATAGGAAATCGTTTGTCAGGTTCGCCACAAGCAGCAGCAGCTGTTGAGTTCACACGTCAGCTGATGGAGTCCTATGATTTTGATACGGTTTATCTTCAGCCGGTGATGGTTCCACATTGGGTTCGTGGTAAAAAAGAAATTGCTCGGATAATCAACTCCTCAAAAATGGGAACTTTCGATTTGAAATGCACCTCATTGGGAAATGCTGTCGGGACTGGTTCAGAGGGAATTTCCGCTGAAATTGTTGAGGTAAATAGTATTGAGGAGGTAAATGAGCTAGGCAAAAAAGTAGCAGGGAAAATAGTGTTTTATAATGGACCGATGGATCCAACCAAAATGTACACTTTCGATGCATACGGTGATGCTGTGATTCAAAGAGCTTATGGTGCATCAGAAGCTGGAAAATTTGGAGCAAAAGCTGTCATTGTTCGCTCCATGACCAATAGGCGCGATGATATACCACACACAGGCTCTTTGGTTTACAAACCACTTATGCCAATGATTCCTGCAATGGCCATCAGCACCAATGACGCTGATCTTCTGAGCGGATTGCTGGAAGATCAAAAAGATTTAAAACTCTACATGGAATCGTATGGTGAGATGAAAGCTGATGTGCTTTCCTACAACGTGATCGGAGAATTCCGAGGATCAGAATTCCCAGAAGAGTTTATAGTCGTAGGAGGACATCTGGACTCGTGGGATGTCGGAGAAGGAGCACATGATGATGGTGGCGGATGTATGCAAGCCATTGAAGTTGGCAGAACTTTCAAGGCGCTGGATTACCAGCCAAAACGCACCATTCGTATTGTCATGTTTATGAATGAAGAAAACGGAATGAAAGGTGGAAAGGAATATGCCGAAGTTGCGAAAGAAAAAGGTGAAAAACATATCGCTGGATTGGAATCAGATTCTGGTTCTTTTGATCCCGAAGGATTTACTATGATTGCAGAGGGGCCCGTGCAAGAAAAAGTAAAATCATGGATTCCTTATTTCTTGCCTTATGATGTTTTCAGTTTTGAAAGAGAAGGTTGTGGAGCAGATATCAGTCCTTTGATAGGAGATTGTCCGCTCCTGATGGAGGTTCTCCCTGATCCTACCAAGTATTTCAATTATCACCACACAGAAGCAGATGTTTTTGAAGCAGTAGACAAAAGAGAGCTGGAACGTGGCGCAGCGACCATGACATCCATGATCTATTTGATCGATCAGGAAGGGGTTTAAGATATTTCCAATAACTCCTTTATTTCTATTTTCAGAAGAGGTAAATATCTGACAATCGTACCCCAAATAATCTCATTGTCAATTTTATCATAGCCATGAATCACCCGATTACGCATACTGATGATCTTTTCCTTAGAGGTAATTGGAATTGATGAATCTAATTGATCAATTTTATTCATTGCCTCCCCTATAATTTCAAATTCTCTTTCCACTGCACGTCTAAGCATTTTATTATTTTCATATGCAATGAAATTTCTATCATCACCTAGATAATCCTCAATAGAATGAATGGAAACGTTGATATCGAAGAGAAACTTCCTGACCTTATTGTCCATACAAACAAGTCTTTGTGGCGTTCAAAGATTCGATGAAATAAGGATTGGATAGAGACTTATCTGTGATTAAATCCACCCTTCTCTCAAAAATTGATTCAAGCTCATCGGCAATGGAAAAGTAACTATCAGCATAATCGCCATAATCCATCGCATGGAATGAAATTAATAAATCTATGTCACTGGAACTATTAAATTGATCGCTACAAACGGAACCAAATGCATGTAGGCTTTTCACATTATGCCTCAAACAGGTTTCGTTTATTCTACCAAGGTTATCATTAAGAATGGCAATCATTTAACAAAAATACAAAATCAAAAAGAAACAATCATGGCGAAATGATTTCGGCAAATCCTTCTCAAAAACTTATATCAATAATTCTAATCTTTTTCAGATTCGTCCATGAAAGTTGTATCAATCGGCTCCCAAAGCTCCATTTTGTTACCTTCTAGATCCAGTACATGTATAAACTTTCCATATTCGTAAGTCTCTAGTTCGTCACAAATAGTCACCCCCGCTGCTCTCATATTTTCGATTAGCTTTTCAATATTCTGAACCCTGTAGTTGATCATATATTCCTTCTGCATATAATCCGAGTCCTTTGAAAAAGTGCTCCATTGCAGGTATTCCTTTTGCTCCGGGCTTTCTAATGATCTGGACTGAAATTGAATGCCATAATCATTGTAGTCAAGACCGAACGTCGATCCATACCATTCTCTCAGCGCTTTTGGGTCATCGCATTTAAAAAATATGCCACCAACTCCTGTGATTTTAGGTTCTTTTTCCTCCATGATTTTAGTTTTTATTCATACCAAATTAAAAGATAAAATATGGATTCATTCACTCCTAGTGAGACAGGTGATTGAAAATCATACTTTCGGGTGAGTCAAAAGAAACAATCCCTCACAGTCTCAAAGTAATACGCAAAACCGGTCAACTCTACTTAGGGATGGTCATGTGCAAGCTTCCTTCTTTAAACTACAATCAAATCACCGTCACCCTAACCTTTTTCTTTTTGAGACGATTGTTGTCTACCAAGGGCAAAAGTCCGGCAAGTTTTGAAGCTTTCACGCCAACAAATGCACAATCTTGTTTCACTTCAATCACACCAAGTTCATCGGCATTGAGCTTTCCCTGCTTGATAAACAGTCCGGCAATGTCACCTTTTGAGATTTTATCTTTCCTTCCTCCTGACACAAACAATGTCTGCCACTCGGACAATACAGGTAGATCTCCAGGCTGAATTGATTCTATTTTGTCTTTGAATTCGGTTAAATCAATATAAACTGGCATTCTTTCCTCCTTCCATCTTAGAATATAAGCAGTGCCATCTCGATTCATCCTCGCGGTTCGTCCGTTTCTATGGGTGAATTCCTGAACACGTGAAGGCATTTGAAAATGAATAATAAATTTTATCTCTGGTATATCAATACCACGAGCAGCTAAATCTGTTGCCACAATCAACTGATGTGTTCCATTTCTAAATTTGATAAGCGCGCGCTCCCTATCCTTCTGCTCCATGTCGCCAAAGAAGCAACCATGACTAATTTTATTTTGAGTAAGCAACTCGCTCACCTGATCGATCGTGTCTTTGAAATTACAAAAAACTATGCCTCTGTGATTTCCAATATGTCCCAAAGCTTCAACCAAAGCTTCTGCCTTATTTTTGGCTGCAGAACTCAATATTTTCACATCGAGTTGTGCCAGTCCTTCCTTGAGATAGTTGACTGATACGGGGTTTTTCAAACTGACAAATTCTGGAATTTCCACTTCTTGAGTAGCAGAAGTAAGTATTCGCTGATTGATCTTTGGCAAGGCATGTATGATTTCTGTCATTTCATCTTCAAATCCTATCTCCAAAGATTTATCGAATTCATCCAAAACCAAAGTCTGAATATGATCAACATCAAAAGTCTCCCGTCTGAGATGATCTGCTATTCTGCCGGGTGTCCCAATTAGTATAGCTGGGCGATGCTTCAATTCGATCCGATCCTTCGCGCTGGCTCTACCTCCATAAACAGCATTTGCTTTATAGCCTGACCCCATTTCTCGCACCACCTGCTCGATTTGAATAGCGAGTTCGCGAGAAGGAACAATGATCAGCACCTGCACTTCCTGCAACTCAATATGGAGCCGATTGATGATTGGGAGTAGAAATGCAAGCGTCTTTCCGGTACCAGTTGGCGAGAGCAACACTACATCATTGGCCGAAGAAATGGCCTGATGTGTTTCTTTCTGCATTGGATTTAACTCCTGGATATTGAGCTTATCAAGTATGAGTTGTTGATTTTTGACTAGTGAGGACATAGCTGCAAAGGTAGTTTTCTTTTATGCAGCACTCCATTTTAAAATTTTAGGTTTAAAACTCCTATTTTGTCAGATTCGTGGTTGTCCTGATGTTACAAAACCTTCTTTGCAGCCGTCAATTATCAAACCGGATAACCGAATTTCTCATGATTTGATTAAATTGAAAGACCCTTAAAAATGAGAATCATGAAAACCCCCATATTTCTACTGTCATTATTGGCTTGCATTATTAGTTCTTGTGTGGCTAACAAATCATCTGATTCATTCGGCGTTACAGATGATAAATCTGTGAAATCCACGACTTTCGGAACATTTTATAGTTTGGGTGATTATCTGAAACGTGTGCCTGGTCTGCAATATGTGAATCAGGTTTATCAGGTGCGCGGCTTACAAAGCATGAGCGAGTCTGAGCCACTATATGTGGTGAATGGTGTGCTCATCGGCAATAGCTATCTCACTGCCTCCTCTAGTGTAGATGTGAACGATATAGAAAGCGTTAATGTGCTTAAGGATGTTGGGTCAACTAATAAATATGGGATGCGAGGATCACATGGAGTGATTGAAATTCGAACCAAAAGCTCCAAGCAATAAGACTAATTACTAATCAATAATTTCATCTAATCCATCAATTTGCCACTTGGTTGGCAGACTCGCGTTTGGCGTATTTCCCGAGCCGTCTTTTCCCTGTAGCGTAGCAACAGTATGCACCTTCAGTAATTCATCAGGAAAAGGCAAGATCAATTGCTTGAGGCGTTCTGTCTCAGCCTTCGAGTCGTCTTCATGTCTGAGCCAATCCATCATCAATTCTTCTGGCAAAATAACCGGCATTCTTGGTCCGTTTCTCTGAATAGCCGCAGGATTATTGTGAATCAAAGACATTTTATGATTGGCATTGGTAGTCACGATTGAGGCCGTTTCACGGATGATTCCATCCTTTTCATTGTGCCAACGCTCCCACAATCCGGCAAAAATCATCGGCTCGCCATCAGCACGGTAGATATAGAATGGCACCTTAGTTTTCACGTCGATGTGATGGTATTCATAGAACCCATCCACTAAAATCACACATCGTTTGTTTTTGGCGGAATTTCGGAAAGCTGGCTTTTCAAAAATCGTTTCACCAACAGCATTCAATGTTTGATTGGAAATTTTGACTGCATCTGTTGTGGTTTTTACCCAAAATGGAATCAGTCCCCAACTCAAAGCACTGATCTTATCAGGTTCATCGTCCTTCACAGTGATGAGATCAGGATGGCTGAATCCATTTACGAAATGTAACTGTGGAATCTTATCTAAAGTAGAATCATCCAAGCCTGCACGCTTGGCAATTTTCTTGATTTTTCTTTCGTAATATTTAAGGTTATAACACAAGGAGCCGTTACTTTATCTAATTTGATTTCTAATTTAAACCAATTTGAGACTTTGACTGTCTTCGTGTTATGAAACATTTCATCCCACTTTTTATCTTGGTTTGTGCACTCACCTTTTCCTGTGAAGAAACCAGTGACGACAATAACGAATGCCCTGAAAACATTGCTTGCACAGAGGTTTTCGTTACTATAGGTGTTCATATCGAAGATTTAGCTGGAAATCCAGTAGTACTCGATAGCGCCAAAGTTTATGATGGAAATTTTGACCTCATAGCCACTTATCATGCGGAAAATTCAGATGACCCATTTCTAAATTATGGATTTTATCCTATGGCATCTGATAGCGATTTGGATCAAATTAGCTTTGATGGAAATCCCTTTTCGATTCGCGGTTGGTTGAAAGATAAACTGGTAATAGATGAGGCTTTTCTGATTGGAAAAGATTGCTGCCACATCATGAAACTTGAAGGAGTAGACAAGGTAATAATTGATTAATCACCTAGCCACTTCTTAAATTCAGCAGCTTTCTCCGCACTGACTATGACTCCATCCTCAGCAGATGGATTTAGCTCAACAAGTAACTTGCCTTTGTGATAACGATTCACAGTTTGAATTGCCTTAAACTGCACCACAAACTGACGGTTTGCCCTGAAGAAAACCGCAGGATCAAGCTGCTGAGAAAGTTCATCCAACGTTTGATCCATCAAATAATTCCTACCCTGAGTTGTGATCATATGAACCACACCATGGCGGGTTTGAAAATAGGCGATATTATCAGATTCCACAGAAACAAGCTTATCCCCAACCTTTGTCAAAAATCGAGTTTTATATTCTTTCTCATCCAACTTGATATTTTTGATCAATTCTGATATATCAGTTTCACCTCCAAAAGCAGCTTTCATTTGGGCGTATTTGGATAGGCTTTTTTCCAAATCTTCCTTTTTGATTGGTTTCAGGAGATAATCAATGCTATTTACACGAAATGCGCGAAGCATATATTCATCAAAAGCAGTTGTAAATATGACAGGTTTTGAAATCTGCACCTTGTCAAAAATCTCAAACGAAATACCATCACTGAGCTGAATATCACTAAATATCAGATCAGGATGCAGATGATTATTAAGCCACTTGATGCTTTCTTCCACGCTATCAAGCACCTCCACGATTTCAAGTTGGGGGTTGATTTCTTCTAAAAGTTTTTGCAATCTTCTGAAAGCCGGTGCTTCATCTTCTATGATCAGGACTTTCATACGGCAAGTGGTTGTATGTTTTTATCTTCGAATAAGTTGATGAGCGGAATAGCAACCATATAATTCTTAGGAGTGGTGATGATCTCAATTTGTCGCTTTCCTAAATATTCATATCGCTTGCGGATATTGGCCAGGCCTGTTTTGGTTGATTTCTCAAGTGCCTGCTTGATCTGAAGATTGTTTTTGACCACAATCGATTTTCCATTTTCCACATATACATCAATGTGCAATGGATGAGCTTTGGAAACCACATTGTGTTTGATTGCATTTTCTATCAGCATCTGAATAGTGAGCGGCGCGATACTCATTGATTCAAATTCTTTGTCAATTTTAAATGTTGCCGACAGATTATCTGGATAGCGCATTTGCAGCAAAAACAAATACGATTTCGCAAACTCGAGTTCCTCGCTTAATGGCACTAACTCACGATCTTTATTTTGAAGAATATACCGATATACTTCTGAAAGATTCTGTGTGAAATCAATTGCTATTTCTTGATTTTCAGCTATCAATGTGGTCAATGTGTTGAGGCTATTAAATAAAAAATGAGGACTCATTTGATTTTGAAGCACTTCAAACTGCGTTCTGATTTGCTGATTTTTAAGCTCTTCATTTTGACGAATCGTGTCTTTCCATTTTTCAAAGAAAAAAACGGTCTCGTAAATGGTGCCAATGATGATAGCCAAAATGAAATTCATCATGAAATACTCTGAACATGCGGCAAATATTCCCAATAGGGTGTACTCAACAAAGCCAAGAACCATTTTAAAAGGTATCCCACCAATACTCATCCAGGTAAATAAAACCAGATAAGTGACGATCAGTCTTTTCGGTGTTTGATTGATTTCAGGATATGCTTTCCTGAACATCATAAATATCAGAAATGCACCATTCCAATAAATAGCTGTAAACCCAACGGACACAAAATAATGTTGCCAGAATGACAAATCAGCCGTTTTGGATTGGGCATCCATTCCTTCAGTTGCCATTACAATGAATCCGAGGAGAAATATCCCTACCCATCGTACATAAACCTCTTTTAGCTTGATATTTTTCATTTTAAATATTGACTTTCACAAGTCTCAATTGTGCGATAAATCTAACGAGAATTTACAAGCGCAACCAACCAATAGTCATTCAAATACCGCAAAGACAGATTGAAACCGGATTATCAACCATTGAAACCGGAGTGGAGGAGAAATGAAACTGAAACCCCATTTTGCGGGTCATATATCCGATTTCAACAGACTAGATTCCTTGTTCAAATTAGTTTGCATTTCCCCCAGAGTTTAGCCGCCGTACTTTCGAACATATTCATCAAAAAAAGCGAACGATGCAAAACTTTACTTCTCAAAATTCAACCTTGAAAATCCTCATTGGAATTGTACTTGCCCTGTTTCTTGTTATTGATGCCTTTAGCCAAACTCAGGTGATCAAAGGCAAAATCGTAGATGCACAGGCAGAATATGAATTGATTGGTGCTACCATCATTTTGGTGGATTCGGATCCGATTATTGGTACTGTAACTGATGTGGATGGCAGTTTCAGACTGGAAAATGTGCCAGTTGGCAGGCAAGCCCTTGCTGTACAATATGTAGGTTATAAAAATCAAACAATCCCAAACATATTGGTGACTACTGGAAAAGAAGTCATTCTTCAAATCAAGCTCGAAGAATCTGTGGAAAATCTGGATGCCGTAGTTGTAACTGCCAATTCTAACAAGGATCAGCCGATTAATGAAATGGCAAAAGTCAGCGCACGAACATTCAGCCTGGAAGAGACCACCAGATTCTCCGGCGGGCGAAACGATGTAGCCAGACTTGCTACTTCTTTCGCTGGAGTAAGTGCTCCAAATGATTCAAGAAATGATATCGTGGTTCGTGGCAATTCTCCCATTGGTTTGCAGTGGAAGATTGAAGGAATTCCCGTGCCCACAACAAATCATTTTGCAACACTCGGCGTGACTGGCGGTCCTGTGAATGCACTAAATACAAATATTTTAAGAACTTCTGATTTCCTGACTGGTGCTTTTCCTGCGGAATATGGAAATGCGAGCGCTGCTGTTTTTGACGTCAATTTCCGTAACGGAAATCCAGATAAATATGAATTCACAGGCCAAATGAGTGCCTACTCAGGGGTAGAATTCATGGCGGAAGGTCCGATCAAAAAAGAGAACAATTCGTCGTTTATCGCCACATACAGATATGGTATTGCAAGCCTGGCCGCAACTGGCACAAGCGCCATTCCTTATTATCAAGATTTTTCATTCAAAGTGAATCTTGGTGAAAGTAAGCTCGGAAAATTTGAGGTTTTCGGATTAGGTGGGCTAAGCAGCATAGATTTTAAAGGTGATGATGTGGAGGAAGGTGATCTTTTTGCGGATCCTGCGGTGGACGCATATATTGATAATACACTTGGCATAATTGGACTGTCACATCAGTACAGATTCAACAGAACTACCTATATCAAAACTTCACTTGGTGCCTCCACCACTCAAAATGTTTACACTCAGGATAATCTGATCAAAGATGAAAACGAAATCACAATTAATAAATATCGGGCGACTGAAGTGGACAATGCTGACAATCGATACACCATTTCGTCTGTGCTCAATAAAAAATTCAATGCCAATTGGAGCCTAAGAGCTGGGTACATGGGCGAGTTGTTTTATTCCAACTTTGCCACTTCTGATCGGGACAACCGCATCGAAATACCTGATGCAAACAATGACGGAATTCCTGATTATTTCTTAAAATCTGTAGCCGTTGATGAATATTATATGTTGTCTCATTTGTTTGGTCAGGCCGAATATAAAATCACAGATGATCTGAGCGCTACATTTGGAGTTCATAATCAGTATCTCGGATTATCAAATAAACCCTCCGTAGAACCAAGGGCAGCTATCAGCTACCAGTTTACTCCGGTTCAAAGAATCAGTTTCGCTTATGGCCTGCATTCGCAAATGATCCCGGCACCCATTCTTTTCTTGCAGGAAGAAGTCACTCCCGGCAACTATGAGCGAACCAACGAAAATCTGGATTTTATCAAAAGTCACCATTTCGTATTGGGATATGACAGAAACTTCGGCCAGGATTGGAGGTTGAAAACCGAGGCTTATTACCAGCATTTATTCAATATTCCTGTAGAAAATGTAGCCAGCTCCTACTCCATTATAAATGAAGGTGCCGATTTTGTGTTCGATGAAAGAGGAACCTTGGTCAATAACGGCACTGGCACCAACTATGGTTTGGAGTTGACTTTGGAGAAATTCTTTTCGCGTGATTATTATCTTCTGATGACCACCTCCCTTTACAATTCACAATATAAAGGAAGTGACGGCATCCAGAGAAACACGTCATTCAACAATCAATTTGTTTACAACATGCTTTTTGGAAAGGAATGGAAATTTGGACCTGCGCAGCGAAATGCATGGACTTTTGATACAAAATTTACCACTTCAGGTGGCAAGCCTTTCACGCCAGTAGATTTAGCAGCCACAAGGGCAAATGGAGGAAGAGAGGTTAGAATGGAAGACATTGCTTACACTGAGCGTTATGAAAATTATCTTCGCTGGGATGTGAAGTTTGGAGTCAGAATCAACAGTGCCAAAAAGAATATTTCACACCAGTTTTTTGTAGACCTTCAAAATGTAACCAACAGAACTAATGAATTTGTGCGCAGGTACAATGAAGTGACAGATGAGGTTAATGAAATCAGGCAAATCGGATTCTTTCCTGATGTGATGTATAGAATTCAATTCTAACTGTTTAAGGTTTTCCAAAAAGAAAAAAATAGTTATATTTCTAAAAGAAAGGTCTTAACCAGCTTGGAGAATAGAGAGGCTGTCTCAATTGTGAGACAACCTCCTATTAATTTTATCTGAATATAAATCCATTTGTGCCTAATCCAGCGATGAACATTGATACTGGCACCCCATTTAGATTATAAAAAAACACATTTCCTGGCTCCACATAATCACCTGCATCTGCCATATACACAAGATTATCAGGTGAAAAACCAATACCGTAAAAACCGGTCGCTTGAGATTCGGTGATCCAGGCGGACGATGGTGCCACTGGATTGCTTGTATCAAATCGATAAATACTCTTTCCTTCATAGAAATAGATCACCTCGCCGGCATTATCTATCGCAATCTTCTCTCCCGGATCTAATCCGATTGCGACATTTGATTTCACATCAAAAGTTGAAGCATCAATTTCATAAAATGTTGCATCATTCTCCTCAGAAAAACTACCAGTGCAAATCACCCAAATATCTCCGTCTTTATCCGTTACCATACCTCCCGGATAAACTCCAACTTGAATCGTGTCTACGACTGCTTCGGTTATGATGGACATTACAAATACATTGTTGGATGCTTGATTTGATATGAACAGGTATTCACCGGAAATAATCATTGCTTCCGGTTGATCATCCATTGCTACTGTTTTAGTCACAACCTGATTTTCCAGATCCAAAATAGAAAGTTGCCCTTTCTGACCATATTCAACCGTTTCGGTCACATATCCTTTACCATTTTTACTTGTCATATATCTAGGCTTAGCCAGATTTTCAATGCTGGCCACATGCTCCAAGGTTTCATTCGTAATCACTATTTTATCGCTGTTATTGACGATCAAATACAGTTGATCATCTACATAATGAGCAGATTGCAAAACATCACCTAGCTTGGCTTCCCTATTGACAGTGGAATAAGCATAGTTCGTGACATTGATTGTTGTCGTGTTGAAAAAAGATATAGAGGCATTGTTTCCAAGGTAGGAACCTTCATTGGTCACGATGATTCCATTTTTATAATTTTCCCTGATCAAAGTTGGTGTTGTAGGGTCACTTGAGTCAAAACATGAAGTAGTAATAATCAAGATGATTAGGGATTGGTAAAAAAATGCTTTCCGCATGGTCTTTAGTTAAAATTTAAAGGATAAGTTAATAGTGCAATTTCTACCCGGCATGGCCAGATTTTTAAGATTTTCATAGTTGACATCCATCAGGTTATTCACAGTAGCACCTGCAATGAATTCCATATGAGACAATTCAATTTTCTTTGAAATGGTAGCGTTCCAAATCGTGAAACCATCGACCATTAATCTTTCAGAATTATCTAAAGAGGTATATCTCAAATCAGTTTGCATTCCCAGAAAATTCAAAGACCAACCTGAATAACTATACGCTCCACTGATCTTCCAATTGTACATGGGCACATAAATCATCTGGTTTCCCTTATAAATCCCTGTTTGATTGATCGCCTGATTTACTGAAAAAGAAAGGTTATAATCCTGAGAAATATTAGCGATCGCAGTTCGAACATTCCAATTCAGTTCCATCCCTTGAAGTTTTACATTTCGAATATTAAATGGTGTAAATGCCGAGCCATTAGGAACCCAATAAATCCAATCCTTTGATATTGTGTGATATATATTCCCAGATAGGTTTGTTCGAAAATAAGGATTGAGATATTCTGCTTTTATGCCGGCTTCCCAGCCAAAACTCTTTTCTGGTAGCAAATCACGATTGCCTCCGGGTTGCCAATAAAGCTCATTGAGTGAAGGATATCTGAATCCCCAGGAGACTTGTTGCGTTGACCAAATCTTGAAATTTTCCTGATTCAGCAATCTGAATTTATTTCCCAAAGAAGGAGTGAAGGGATTATTGCCCTTGTAGAACGACTGCCTTAGATTGATGCTCGTTTTCCACCAATCAAAAGATTCATATTCCAAGGATGTGAAAAGTGAAAACTGCAGATCATCAACCCTACTATGGTAATTTTCAGATTCCGCAAAAAGGGCATTGATATTGGATCCAACCCGTATTGAAATTCGATCACCAAAACCCATTTGATAGACATTTAACAAAGAAAGCTGTCGGGATGTGGTTCGACTCGTGTCTTGATAGAGCGTGCTGTTTTGCTGAAATGAAAAGGTATTATTGAGACTGGAG
Organism: uncultured Marinoscillum sp.; assembly: GCA_964353015.1. Taxonomy (GTDB): domain Bacteria; phylum Bacteroidota; class Bacteroidia; order Cytophagales; family Cyclobacteriaceae; genus JAMZMI01. The sequence continues at coordinate 76,771 of CAYGUA010000011.1, forward strand.
TGAGCATGTTCAATCTTGTGAATCAAAGCCAAACGTAAATTATCCGTGACCAATGTGGTTTTTTGAGTTTGGTCAATTTTACTCGGTTGAATTTGACGGTTGTTTTGATTGAACATTGCATCAATCACCAATGCTTGATTATTTCGCTGATAACTCAGCTTTTGTTGAAATCCCAAATTTGAGCTCGCGGCATTCTGCTGAATCTTTCTTTCACCAAGATATTCGTAACCAAAATCATTGTCGATTGAATTGAAAAATGCTTTTGTTGATGCCGAAAGTTTGCCAATATGATAGCTGGATTTTACACCAACAAAACGGTAACCAAAACTTCCGGCCTCCACGCTCAAGTGTGAAGATGTTGATGCTGACTCAATTGGTTCGCTAGAATCGAGGAGTACTGTACCACCAATAGATCCACTTCCATACAAAGCACCTGCATTGCCAGGTTGAAGCGCAACTGACTCGAGCATCCAAATAGGCCATTGTGAAAAATCCATTTGACCTAAAGTCGGATAATTGGCAGGCACGCCATGCCATAGCACATTGGTGTGATATGCCGATGATCCGCGAAATGCAATGGAAGCCAGCTGACCGTTACCATATGATTTGAAATAAATAGAAGGATTTTCAGCGAGTGCCTGATCAAGGTTGGTTGTTTCATTCTTCAACTTGATTGACTCCAGTTGATAACCAGTAGTGAACGGATAGATTGGTGAATTTTCCACCAAAACCTCTTCCAATCGTAAGGTATCTTCCTTCTGCCCATTGGCAAATAAGAAGATGCATAGAAGAGATAATGTCAGAAATAAACGCACCAGACTTTGAATTAAGTTTTGGATTCAAGTCCAGACCAAACCTAGAAATAATGAGAAACTATAAGTCTATCATATCCCTATGCTTTCGCCCGAAGCTTGGAATCTAACGATTGAGGCAGGTCTCCTGGCTTTTCCTGATTTATCGCCTTCCCATCACGCATATTACGCGACAGTGGCAGATGTGATAAATCATCTTGTGGAATTACAGTTGCGGGGACAGCTCCCGTTTTTCACGGGATTCCCTTTTAATACCGAATTGCGAAGCATATCCGATAACCAAAATCGAGGTAAAGCTAGAAATTATTTTTTGATATACTCCGGCTGCAATTCCTTTTTATCTGCGGTCATATATACAACCAAATAAAAAGATCCGAATAGCATTCCGCTAAAAAGTAAGTCTCCAAGAATTGTATATCTGAAGAACGGAACCGCCAAAGTATAACACTCGATCAGCCCGGTAAAAGTCATGGGATACATCCCAGCAAATAACCATACGCCAAAATTAGAAATGACGTAGAACGAAACAGAAGCAAGAATCGCCTTTGTGGCTGTTCCAAAAACTTTATTAAACAGGTTGTTTAGTCCATCAAATTTTAGATTCCATTTTCCAATCAATACTGGCAAAATCCAAGCAAAATAAACAAAGCTCATGGTGCCTAAATCATAGAATCCTATGATGTAATCGGAAATCAAAACTGCTGCCAATGGAATGATGTAAGCCCACGTCCCTCTGAAATAAAACCCCGAGAAAACCGCTACCGCCGCAATGGCTGCAAAATTAGGAATATGCAACATGGTACGTGATAAAACAGCAATTGATATCAAAACAATTGCGATCATTAGTTGAATATATTTTTTCATATCATTTATGTTTTAATCTTCTCCACATGGATTAGGATCACTCGTATAAAACCAATTGACCCGATCCCCATCTTTTAATTTATAATCATCCACTCCTTTATTCGCCTTTTTACCGTTGACGCAATAAACCCAATAATTGGGACTTGAATTTCTTATCTGATCTATTTCTAATATTAAATGTCCAAGGTCACCGTATAATGTATCCATGACACTAAAGCTTAGGATATCCGCATCCAACTGCATCAATAGATCGTAGACACTCTGTCCTTTTCTCCAGGGTACGTTGGTAAACACACGATCCGTAACACCAAAATTAAAGACCATTTTTACAGTACCTCTTTCGTCAGCAGGATGCTCTTTATACGTCTCCTTTTCCCTTTTCCCTGTACTTGAACAGGACAGAATGAAAAACAGGCAAAAACTAAAAACTAAATATTGGATGTGCCTCATAAGATTTAATGCAAAACTAACTGTCTTAAAACAAAAATCCATCGGAAATGTCAATCGTATCAATGATTCAAGTTTCCGATGGATTCTTTTATTGTCAACTTATAGTATTACCAAAATACAGAATACAGCACTGCACATAGAATGAGCACAGTAAATGCGCCAATATTGAATGCTGGAGAAGTTGTAAATAATCCTTTTCCTATGGTAATCCCTTTCGGATCATCCTTGCCTTTGTTATCAAGATAACTCACAATTACTATCACTAACATAGATAGCAAGCATGTAAGACCCATCTGATTCATAAATGGCATTCCCGGAAAAAATTTGAAACCCATTGCAATCGGCACAGATAGAATGGCTCCCCAAATAGCACCCTTGTTAGTTGCTTTTTTCCAAAACAAACCAAGCATAAATACGGCCAATATACCTGGTGATACAATACCGGTGTATTCTTGTATAAATTGGAAAGCCTGATCAATTCCTCCGAGCAATGGCGCCATAATACATGCCAAAACTAATGCCGCCCCAGCAGATAATCTACCCACTCTTACGGTAGCTGCATCAGAAGCATTTTTATTGATGTATTGCTTGTAAATATCCATTGTGAAAATGGTAGAAGTTGAGTTAAGCATAGATGCCAAAGATGAAACGATAGCAGCAGCCAATGCCGCAAATGCCACTCCTTTCAAGCCACCTGGCAAAAGCTGTAGTAACCAAGGATAAGCTTTATCAGATTGCCCTGCTCCAGGCAGATTCACCTGACCAAGCTCACCTAGCCGAGCCATAATTGCAGGATCATTGACCATCACATAAGCTGCAATACCTGGAATCACAACGATAAACGGAATCACCAATTTCAGGAATGCCGCCATGATGATACCTTTCTGAGCTTCCTTCAGCGACTTGGCTGCAAGTGTTCTTTGAATGATATATTGGTTGAATCCCCAGTAATATAAGTTAGCAACCCAAAGACCACCAATCAAAACCCATATTCCTGGAAGGTTGGTGTATTCAGGGTTTGATTGATCCAAAATCATATGGAAACGCTCAGGTACAGCATCAAAAACTTGCTTAAATCCTGCAATTGCTCCAGCACCATCAGATAAGGTGTTTAATGCCAAATAGGTGGTAAACAATCCTCCCAAAACAAGGAAAACAACCTGAACCACATCCGTCCATGCCACAGCTGAGAGACCTCCGTATAATGAATATGCAGCAGCAAAAACAGCCAAACCTATTACACCATACATCATAGGCACACCCATGATTGTTTCAAGAGCCAAAGCTCCCAAATAAAGTACAGAGCTAAGATTGACAAACACATAAAGTGCGATCCAAAAAACCGCCAAAATAGTTTTAAGTTGTGTGCTGTATCTTTTTTCTACGAATTCAGGAATGGTGTAAAGACCCTTTTCAATGAAAATTGGAAGAAAATATTTACCAACAATCAAAAGAGTGATAGCCGCCATCCATTCGTAGGATGCGATTGCCAATCCGCTAGCAAAACCTGATCCGGACATTCCTATGAATTGCTCAGCTGAAATATTCGCAGCTATAAGTGAAGCGCCAATCGCCCACCAAGGCAGGGATTTTCCAGCAAGGAAATAGTCTTCAGCGTTTTTTTCGTGACCTTTCTTATCTCTCGATACCCAAAGTCCAATGAATAATATTACGCCGCAATAAGCAACGAATATTATAATGTCAAGTGTAGTCATTCTTGTTAGGTTAAAGTTGATTAAGTGATTAGAAGGAATAAATCAAGAAATGAGGTGTCTTGAGATTTCCTGTTGCCCGCGCTAAAATAACTAATTATAATTCAATCACAATTGCTGCGGCTATCAGTTGAAGCGAAATTCTCAGGTTCTGGATATCCTTAAAAAAGTAAAGCCCTCCGCGACGCGAAGGGCTTTTTTGATGGATCAATATTCACTTAACCTAACCTATTCTGAAAATAATCAATAACCCATCAAATTGATTACCTGCTTGCGCAGGCTTATTATGAAAAATCACACTTACTTTCATTGATTGAGAGACCAATCGTAATCATAAAACCCTACTCCCAAGTTTTCCTTGATCTTTTGATCCCTGTATTGGTTTATAAACGAAATTGGAGTCAGAGAAGTTCTTTCAAAATCAGATTTATACCAATCAAATATTTGCGAAATTTTGATTCTGTTTTTTTCAAGTCTGATAAACCAGTCCAAATTCAAAACATATTTGGTTCTTTGAGTTAGTAAATCCTCAACTGTAGCTGGTCTAAAGGCAAAATCAGCTAATGGTGGACAGCCTTTGGCAGCACAAACCAGCACAAAATGCAATCTAGGGTCGGGATAATTTTTGTACAATCTGCCTTTCTCTAATTCATCCAAACTCATTTTTTCTCCCATCACTGTATGTTGGATGGCATTAAAAAAACCTTCCACTTTTAGCGGACCATAAATCGGATATCGATCCACAACTTGCTTGATCACAAGAATATTATATGCATTGATATAAAATGCTTTCATATAGTCGGCAGTCACTCGCTTGTTGGCAATGTTATGGTTGGCAATCTCGTTTACAAGATCATCGAGCATTTTCGGGTCTATTTTGATCTCGGCATAATCCACCATTCCATCCTTCACATTTTTTGAAAAGAATACATCTGCCGATTCGAAAAAATCCTGACTAAAGGCAGAAGAAGTGAGCAATAAAAAGAGAGCAAGAATGTATATCTTCATGAGGTTATTATTTTACATCAAATACGTATCTCCATAGCTGATGTTCAATTGTTGATGAAATTGTCCAAGGCTTATGTCAAAATGTTGACACTGGTGCCGGAATATCTTGATATTCAATAATCAGTCCAAAACTTGGTTTAAGTTTAGCCCATGAGTTCCCGAATATGAAACATATAGTGATTTTAGGAAATGGAATAGCTGGTATTACAGCTGCCCGACACATCAGAAAACGAAGCAGCTATAAAATCACTGTAGTCTCTGGTGAAACAGAACATTTTTTCTCCAGAACAGCTTTGATGTATATCTACATGGGGCATATGAAATATGAACATACTAAACCTTATGAAGATTGGTTTTGGAAAAAAAACAACATTGATCTAAAGCTAGCTTGGGTAGAAAAAGTTGATTTCAGCAATAAAAAACTAGATTTTACTACAGGCGAATCATTGTCCTATGATCAGCTCATTTTAAGCACGGGATCTACATCAAATAAATTTGGCTGGAAAGGTCAGGATCTGGATGGTGTACAAGGATTGTACTCCTATCAAGATCTTGAATTGATGGAGAAAAATACGATCAAGATATCACGTGCTGTGATCGTTGGTGGTGGTTTGATCGGTGTGGAAATGGCAGAAATGCTGCATTCGAGAAATATTCCAGTGACATACCTGATTCGTGAAAAAAACTTTTGGGATATCGTTTTACCGATCAATGAGGCGAAACTCATAGACAAACATTTGCTGGAGCATCACATTGATTTGAGATTAGAAACCGAACTTGATGAGATATTGGATGATGGAGAAGGACGAGTGAAAGGAGTCAAAACAAAATCTGGCGAAGTGATTGATTGTCAGTTTGTAGGGCTTACTGTAGGTGTTCACCCAAATATTGATTTTTTAAAAAACAGTGAATTAGAATTGGATCGTGGGATTTTAGTGGATGAATATTTGAAAACTAATTTAGATGATGTATACGCCATCGGAGATTGTGCTCAGTTGAGAAGTCCTGCAAAACACAGAAGACCAATAGAAGCGGTGTGGTACGCAGGACGCATGATGGGTGAAACACTTGCCAGAACACTCACTGGCGATCCTACTACTTACGTGCCCGGAATATGGTTTAACTCAGCCAAGTTTTTTGATATTGAATATCAGACCTATGGGAATGTGCCGGCCAAGTTAGCTGACGGTGAAGGTTCCTTCTATTGGGAGCACAGTGATGCGAAAAAATGCATTCATGTAGTCTATGATAGCAGCTCCACTACTGTAAAAGGTGTGAATCTATTCGGCATTCGCCAAAGACATGAAGTGTGGGATGATTGGCTCAAAAAAGGAAAATCATTGAAATATGTAATACAACATCTGGAAGAAGCTTATTTCGATCCTGAGTTTTTCACTAGATATGAATCAGCTATTCAGGCTTTGTACAATGAGCAGTTTCCAAATGATTTGATCACTCCGAGGAAAAAAGGACTCCTGGAAAGAATTTTTACATAGCAAGATTATTTACCACAAAGAGAACAAAGGATTAACAGAGAATATAAGGCCTTGAGATGAACAGACAGTTATAAAAAACCTGTTTTGATGAAAGAAATAAACGAATTATCAAATTTAATTATCGGTGCAGCAATAAAGGTGCATACTGCTTTAGGACCAGGGTTACTCGAATCAGCATATCAGGAATGTCTAGCTTACGAATTAAAAGAATTGGGCTTAAAAGTAGAAAAGGAGAAGCCGATTGCCTTGATATATAAAGATATAGTTATGGATTGCGGATTTCGTGTTGATTTGTTTGTAGAGGATAAAATTATTTTAGAATTGAAATCTGTTGAAAAGCTAAATGATATTCACATCGCTCAGGTTCTTACCTATTTAAAATTAGCTAATGCTCAAATTGGATTATTGATGAATTTCAATGTTTTCAGATTGAAAGACGGACTGAAAAGGTTAATCAATAAATACTACGTATCAGGGCCTGGCCATTAAAAATTAATTGGATAAAATAATGACTGATAGTATTTCGAATGTGTGCTCATATTATCTCTGCGAATTCTCTGTTTTCCCAGTGGTAAAACCTTCAAATCAATCAGAAGAAACACAACCCTTTTTCATTATGAATTTAGAAAACTTAACAGCAATTAATTGATATGAAATCAATCAGATTAACCGGTCTTATCCTATTTCTAGCTTCACTGGGATTGTTTTTTGGCTTAATCTTCATGTCAGAATATACTTTGACCGAAGAGATATTTGAAACCCATGTAAAGCAGGAACATCAGGAACTTATCCGTGAGGAATTATCTCCCCTATTTGATCAATCGTACTATTTGAGTATTCCTTTCGTAAACAAAATCAATCAATCAATTGATGATTACAACGCTCAGCAGGTAGCCATACAAAATTGGAACGGACGCATTTTTGATGATTACAGTACGGCATTGATTCGAGCATCTTCTAAAGGTGTAATTGTTGAAAATCCCTGGTTGATTTTCTTTCTGGTATTTGTAATTGGTAGTATCGGTAGTCTGATGTATTTGCTACCACAAGTAAAACTTGCCGGGCCAGCAGGCATTAAGAACAATGGCATTTTTCACAATGCATTAAATAGCAGAGGATGGCTGGGTATTTTGATTGGTGGTGTCCTCATTTTATTTTACATATTGCTTTATTTTTTTCCAGCTTATATCATCAACTGGATCATGGTACTTGATCCGGTAAAGCAGCTTTTCATACCAGAAGGTCAGGCCAGTCAATGGTTTTTGTATGGATTTATGTATTGCTTCGCTGTGCTTGTGATGGGCATTCGCAAAATCATCAAATACCGACATAGTAAATACCAAATTCTACAAACCATTTCAGTAACATTCTTTCAATTGGGAATTGCCTTTTTGCTTCCGGAAATTCTGGTAGCACTCAATAAGCCATATTTTGACTTCAAAAACATGTGGCCCTTGGATTATGATTTTTTTTATGCCTATAACCTGCAAACTTTAACTTCAACTGGTACACTCGGTATTTTCATGCTCGTATGGGGCATTGCCCTATTCGTGCTTGGAGTTCCCATTATGACTTTTTTCTTTGGAAAAAGATGGTATTGCTCGTGGGTATGTGGTTGTGGTGGATTGGCCGAAACTGCTGGAGATCCTTTCAGACAGCTTTCTGATAAATCACTAAAGGCCTGGCAAATTGAGCGGTTTCTGATTCATGGCGTGTTGGTCTTTGCTATTGTCATGACCATTGGGGTATTGTATTCCTTCTTTACGGGCTCAAGTTCATTATTAGGACTTGATACTTATTCTTATTTACAGCGACCTTATGGTTTTATGATTGGATCCATATTTTCTGGCGTGATCGGAACTGGGTTTTATCCCTTGATGGGCAATAGGGTTTGGTGTCGTTTTGGCTGCCCATTGGCCGCATATCTCGGCATGGTGCAGCGATTCAAATCTCGCTTCCGCATAACCACTAATGGTGGTCAATGTATTTCTTGTGGAAATTGTTCCACGTATTGCGAAATGGGGATTGATGTGAGGTGGTATGCTCAAAGAGGTCAAAACATCGTGCGCTCATCGTGCGTCGGATGTGGTGTTTGCTCGGCGGTATGCCCAAGAGGTGTTTTAAATCTGGAAACAAGAGATGAAGATGGCCGTTTCAATCAACCGGTTTTGATCGGAAATGATAGCATAAAAATAGAAGCCTGAAATAAGTGTAATAATTAATACTCGTTAAAACTTTCAAAAGACTAAAATTATTAGAACTCATTCCTATGTTTTGAAATTCTGGTTACAAGAAATTCAAAAGGCACAATGACAATCTTGCAGATAGTTACACACGTGAATCTCCTTCTGCATTGATAATAAAACCTGATTTTATTCCAAAAAGGGCAATCCCCCAAACAGTTGAAAATAAAAAACCGATTCCTGAGGATAGGAATCGGCATGAAATAAGTACAATATGAAGAGGATGTATGCTACTACCCACACATTCTTTCACTTCCAAAGTAAGGGTATAGGCTTTCTAAACAATTGTAAAAAAGAAAGTGACGATTGTAAGAATGCCTAAATCAAAGTGTTGCTACCGCCGTATCACTGATAAACCTTTACCTATTGATGAACTGGAGTCTGAACTTAATATCTATTGGTGTATTTAATGGATTGATGCTGTCCATCTTGTTTCTTCGAAAAAAAGACTACAACCTATATTTCGGTTTATTCCTTTTGGCACACAGTATCATACTTGTCAAATACATTGGTAATATGGTGGAGCTATATAACAGCTTCCATTTCCTGATTGCCTTTGCTGAGATTCTTGAGTGGCTAGTGGGCCCCTTCCTGTTTTTTTATGTGATGAAATATGCTGGTGAAAAAACCCGGTATCCTTTCATCCATTACCTCCCTATGTTGCTATTCGTTTTTGTATTGATTCCGATCCACATTTACATGATCAGAAATCCAGAATCAGAGCTTTTCAAACTCGAAATACAGCGGTCTGATTTTAATTTTTTGGTGATCCCTAAAATCTTATTGGGTTTCATATACATTATCATTTGCTTTGGTAAAACTCGAAATCACCCATGGCTTGGCTTGATCATAAGCGTATATCTTGCTGAAATTCTGGCTCTGATCATGTATTATTTCCAGTTTTTGATTTTTGATCATCATGTTATTTCCGACCTGCTAGTCTCTAGCGTTATGACCATTTCTGTAAACCTGATTGCCATATCTGGCATGATGAAATCTTCCATATTCAAGGATGCTGTGGAACCCGAATTGCAAGTAGAAATGGAAGAAAGAACCAGCTTTAGCTTACCGGAGATTCGAATGCTTGAGCGAATCCATGATAAAGTAAAAAATTACATCGAAGAGGAACAAGTCTATAAAAATCCTAATATCCGACTTGGGGAATTAGCCGAAGCATTATCCATCCCGGAAAAACAAATCTCTCAGGCTGTAAACGAATGCGCCAAAGAAAATATCAGTTCATTTATAAATGGCTATAGAATTCGACTAGCAGAAGAACTGCTGATTGACCCTGGTTTCAGCCATTACACCATAGATGCAATTGGTGAAGAATGTGGATTTTCCAACAAAGTATCATTCTATAAGGCTTTCAAAAAAATCCACAACAAGTCCCCTAAGGAATTTAAGGCCACTATAACACCTCAATAAAATTATCCCCTACTTATCGTTTTTCAATTATTGTAAACTATTACAATTGTTTACATAAACAATTGCGAATGTTAACACAATACTCTGTTTTTCAATAAGTTAAGCGTAAGGTGAAAGCGTTTTAGAGTCAAAGAATAAAAACTCTTACGCTATGAAAATTGAACAACAACAAATCTCACCATCAAATGAGATAGTGCAGTCAGCCTGGTTGATCCAGTTGGAAAAAGAAAAAGTAAAAGAGGGGTATTATCTTTTTCCTGACAATCAGGCTGAAATAGTCATCGCCTTGAAAGGAACCTTTACACGAAGAATAATTGGTAGTAGAAAACAGCACATGCTGATACAAGGTGAAAGTATCCTATCAAAAGCCAGAAGCAGAGGGATGCTGCTTCAGTCAGATGAAGACATATCATTTCTGCTTATCAAACTCAGCCCTCAATTCTTGAATTTTTTAACCCAAAATGTCAGTCATAAATTCAGAGACGAAGTACAGCGATTTACCATGCCGGCGAGATATAATTATGACTGGAAGAATGCACTATTCTATAAGGATAAAAAGGCCTTACTAGCAGTTTTAGAATGCTATGTAGACGAATTAGTTGCAGAAAAAATTAATCATAATGATGGGTTGATTCAAGAGACTATTGCATTAATACGCCAACAGAAAGGAGAAATCAAAATCAAGGATCTCAATGACACACTTGGCATCTGTAAATCCACACTCGAACAAAGATTTAATAGGGAAATTGGGATCAGCCCAAAGGAATTTTGCAAAATCGAAAAACTCACTAATTTCCTCAAAAACTATTTTGAGTTTAGCAACGAAATGACATTGACTCAGCTCACATTCAAATCAGGGTATTATGACCAAAGTCATCTTATTAAGGATTTTAAGTATTACGTGGATGACAGCCCAAAAAGATTCCTGAATAATGCGAATAAAGTAATGCTTTATGATTAAAAAATCCACAACGATTTAGTCTTTAGACATAAAAAAATCCTGCAGTTTATCACTGCAGGATTTTTATTGATCTGATTAGTACTCAATTATTCGAATCCTGTGTAAAGCTTACCAGCCATACCTATCGTATCACTCGGACTACCGTCATCATAGACAAATATTAAGCTGAAGTTGATACTGTCTCCGTCAATCACTTTACCATCTGGGATGGTGATTTTATCAGGATCATTTACCATATCCAGGCCATTAACAACAGTAAATTCATTTCCAGATGTATTTACTTTCACCTTGAATCCACCAACAGCTTCATCGTGTTCATCTACCCATGCAGTGCCATCATTAGCTGCTGAATTGTAAATATCAACTCTAGCATGCGATACAATCACATCACCTTGATAGGTATAATCTACTATCCACTGGCCTGAAACTGCATAGGCAGAAGTCTTAGGTACTTCATATTCATCATAACTGTCACCACAAGACCAAGACATCAACCCAATTAAGGCCCATATCCAAATTATATTTATTCTTTTCATAATGATTTTCTTTTGTTGTAAAAATTATGGCTGGACTTGAACAAGTGTGATGTCCCAATATCCATTACCAAATGCACTAGTTTCAGCCACATAATCGATGGTTTTGGTACTTGCATCTACGGTCATGGAAGTGATGGCCACAGGATCTCCCCAAAGTGGAAACACAGCCGTACCAAATGTGAAATCGTTCGTAGTTATGTCATTGATGGTAATTGTACCTCCACGTCCTAGATAGCCATCACCAAATCCTCTGCCTTCACCGTAAAATCCAGCGATAGTACTAGAGATTTCAAATACACCCGGAGACAATTCCCAGATGAGTACGCGAATTCCCGAGTAGCTTTCACCACCTACACGAGTAACAGTGGCTTCATAAAGTCCGGAAATATCCGACACCATATCACCATTGTCAATCTTTACCAGAGTGCGAGAAGCTGTTCCAGCAAAACCATCAACATTAATAGCCGAATAAATTACATTATATTGGTCTGGTTCATTTGGCAAAGTGTTTCCTGAATAACCTGAAAAACGCCCTGTATAGCTTGTGACTACATCTATGGTTTGACCTTTCTCAGTAGCCGAAACTCCCGGCTCAGAAAAACTCTCATTCAAACCAATCCATAAAAAACTTGGACCAGTTACTTCAATCAACGGATAATAGGTAATTGAAGACACGTCGGCTGTTTCATCTTCATCACATGACATCACCATCATGGGAAGAATGAGCCAAACAAAAAGTTTATTTATTTTCTTCATGATATTAATTTTAAAGGTTTATTTATTCCACCAAACTTTCGTGAAAACATTGACCTGAGCCGGCACATTAACAGCATTTGAGCTTAATTCTGTATCAGGATACAAAAGTCTTCGTGGGAACTGACCTGCAGTAACGTTATTCACTGATAGGGTATAGAAATCTGGATAGCCTGTTCGGTTTTGCTCGAAAAAAGATTCCAATCCCTGACTGTTTACCATAGAAATCCATTTCTGTTCGATGATTGCCTTGATTTGAGCATTTCCAGTATTATCTGCAGGAAACTCATAAGCACCCCCAGCGGCATATAAACTTGCATTTGGAGCCATTCCTAACTTGGTAAAAGAAGCATCGATACCTGCTTCGTACATCGCCTTGGCATCACCTGTACCATATCCTCTCACAATTGCCTCAGCCTGAAGGAAATAACTTTCAGCTGCGGAAATAAAGAATATCGGATCAGTAGGTGAAAGTGCTGGTTGAGATAAGCCATCCTTATTTGTTGGAGTTGGGGCACGGAAATTTCCCTGAATTAAAGCTACATGAGGACCATCTGTATCATTATTTGGAAAATCAAACATGGCATCAATTCTAGAATCTCCATTATTATCCATAAAAGAGAGCAAAGTATTACTCAAAACTAGATTTGGGAATCCACTAAAATCAACTTCGGTTTCATATACTGGATTTCTTCTATTGAGTTCATCCGAGAATTGAGTCATATTCGCATCAATGGTGAGGAAATCCGGACTAGTATACAAAGCCTGAATTCCGGCACTTGAAACTGATGCACGTGCATTCACCTGACGCAAGTATATTTTCAATTTTAGCGTATTTGCGAAACTGACCCATTCCGACATATCACCACCAAAAATGATATCATCTGCGCCCGGCGGTATAGACGTAGCGGCATTAAGATCCTTTTCCAACGCATCGTCCAGCATAGCAATTAAGCCATCATAAACTACTTCACCTTCATCAAACCTCGGTTGTACCAAACCATCCAAGCCTTGAAGTGCATCAGTGAACGGAATGTTGTCGTATAAATCAGCTAAAACCTGATAGGTATATGCTGTGATTACCGTGCTCATAAGGTAATAATTCCAATTTTCCGTTATCGCTGATTGATCCCTGACATATTTAAGATCATTCAATGCTCCATTGTATAGTTCGCCGTATCCTCTTGCATCCAAAGTTGTGGATTGGATATCATAGCTATCATAATTGGCATATTGTGAGGCTCCTACAGACTGAGCCCAATGTTGTGACCAAATGCCACCTAGAATTTGAAACTGACCACCTATAATAAAGGCAGTTGTTGCTGCGCCAGCAGGAAAAACAAGCTGAACGCTTGCTTCTCCTGGTAAATTCGGATCTGTGTTGATATCGAAAAACTCTTCGCTACAAGCGGTAGAAAAGATGATTGCAATCAAACCAACCAGACTATATTTCTTTATATTTTTCATCTTATTGTCTTTAAAATATGAGATTTATAGCGTTATACTCAAATCAAACCCATAGCTACGTGTTGATGGTGTAGCACCAAACTCCCCGAAACTTGCCTGCAATCCCTGACCGTCATTGAAGGTGGTGCTTTCTGGGTCTGCATATCTATTTGAGCTAGGTGTCCATAGAAATAAGTTTCTGCCAACAAGTGCAACTCTAACTTGCTTGAATGGAGTATTACCAATCACTGAGGCAGGTAAGGTGTAGCTCAAACTTAACTCTCGAAGTTTGGTGAATGATCGAGTCACTACACTTGATTCGTCTTTGCCTACAGCACCATCACTCCAATATGAATAAAGGATATCCTGTGTAATTGGGGTAGTGTTTTCCACATATGTGACATTTTCCCCATCTATTACTTCCTGTACAGAGTTCGGTACTACAAATGGTTTGCGATCATTATATTGAGTAACCACACTAGTACCCGAGAATTGAGTCAAACCTGCAGATCTTGAATAGAACAACCCACCTTTTCTCACATCCAAAGTACCGCTTAGTGTAAATCCTTTGAAAGTCATCGCAGATGATAATCCGCCAGTCCAATCATGTGCCGCTTTGCCCATCACTTCTCTTTCTCCATAAACAGGCTTTCCGTCTGAACCAACTATAATTCTGCCATCGTTGGTGGTTTTTGGTCCTCTTGCATTTAGTAATCCTACAGGACTACCAGGCTTGGCTATCAGATTCACACCATTTCCTCCAAGACCACCTAAGTTGATTTCATCTAGCCCTTCTGTCAGACTAACTAGTTTGTTTTGATTTTTTGTAAAATTCACTGAAAGATCCCATTGGAAATTACCCACTTTCACAGGAGTGGCCGTAACCAAAGCTTCTATGCCCCGGTTGGTAATTTCACCAAGATTTACTGTCTGTGCAGTGTATCCTGTACTTCTCGGCAAGGTGGCATTCCAGATCAAATCCTTTATGGATTTGTTATAAAGCGAAACATCAAAATTTAATCTCCTTTGAAACAGTCCCAGCTCAAACCCTACCTCGACCTCAGTGGTGATTTCAGGCTGCAGATTTGGACTTCCGATGATATTCGACACTTCAAATCCATTGACTTGCGTTCCTCCTGGAAGTGGGAAATTCAATGATCTGAATCCATCACTCACACCAGCAGGAACAAAGACTGGAAGTATCTGATATGGTTTGGCATCATTACCTGCCTGGGCCCAACCAGCTCTCACTTTACCATAAGTAAGCACATTACTGGTAATTCCTAAAGCTTCGGTAAATATGAAGCTGGTGTTGATGCTCGGATAGAAAAATGATCGGTTTTCTTTGGGTAAAGTCGAGGACCAGTCATTTCTAGCTCCTAAAGTCAGGAATATATAATCTCTGAAATCCAAATCCACCTGAGCATAAGCCCCTACAATATTCCTTTCTACAGTACTTTGAGTGACACTTGGCTGAGATGAGCTATTAGAAATCTGATAGAATCCTGGAATATCTAAGCCAGCGACAGATGCATAATTGGCATCAGATCGCTGCATATTCACATTGTATCCTATCAATCCGCCAAGGTCAATATCACGATTGATCGCAGTACTGAAGTTCAGAATCAAATCAGAGTTAACTTCAAAATTGTGATAAGCATTTTCACTCACAGCGCCTGGATCAGCCGATGAGATGCCATCATTTGGTGAACCTGGTGTGGGCTGTAAAATGGCTCTCCATGTAGATAGCTGACTGTTTGAAACATCTCCACCCACTCTCCATGCCAATGAAAACATATTGGATAGTTGGTAACCCAAATTGATATTACCATAAATCCGATCTTCATTGAATTCATTTCCATTGTTATTCAACACAAAATATGGATTGACCGAATAGCCTGAATAATAATTATCCAAATTGAAGAACGGATCATTGTAATCCTTTGCTTCGACCACTGGAATGTCCCTTGGTGTTTGTAGCAATTCGTCGTAAGTACCCGAATTTTGTCCTGTTGATACGAAAGAACTGTTTTTCTTCACATAGTTTCCTGAAAAACCAGCGGTCAACTTATCAGTCAAACTACTTGATGCTCTGAAGGATAAAGTATTTCTGTCATAGCTGTCAGCATCTGTAGGGAAAATACCATTGGCATTGGTATTTGAATATGACATGTAGAAAGTAGAATACTCAGTCCCTCCGGAAAGAGATACATTGTTGGTAAAAGTCCTTCCGATATCAAAGAAATCTTTGACATTGTTTGGCAATGCCGAATATGGCTTGATCAACTGTGAGTTGTCTATTACTTCTCCCCAAGGTCTGACTTCTCCAGTAAATCTTGGCCCCCAACTAGTCTGTTCAGAAGGATCGATTGTACCGAAAAATCCCTGACCATATTGATTTTGAAAGTCTGGCAGTCTAAGCACAGATTCAAATACTGTGGCTGATGATACATTTACTTGAAATTTTCTGCCATCAGTGATGTTTTTTCTTCCTTTTTTGGTCGTAATGATAATCGCTCCATTGGCTGCTCTAGAACCATAAAGTGCTGTTGCGGAAGCACTTTTCAGAATAGTTATTGATTCAATATCACCCGGGTTGATATCATTGGCTCGGTTTCCAAAATCCAATCCACCATTTAGCCCCTGACTTCCTATCGAACCCACAAAATCACCATTAGAAAAAACTGTATTGGTGGATAGCTGAGTATTGTTGACTGGAACACCATCCACTACGTATAGAGGTTGGTTGTTACTCCCCAAAGAAGACATCCCACGGAGAATCACATTAGTTGAAGAACCTGGCTGCCCTGATCCCTGGGTGATGTTCACTCCGGCAACTTTACCTTGAAGGGCATTGAGTGCACTAATAGACCGGCCCTTGGTCAAATCTTCATTTTTCAGCGTAGATGTGGCATACCCAAGCCTTTTAGAGTCTCGTTCAATTCCGAGAGCTGTCACAACTACTTCTGACAGCTGTTGCACATCTGAGGTCATACCCAAATCGATAACTGATTTCGCTCCAATTGAGACTTCTTCCGTTTTCATTCCTATAAAAGAAAATACCAAGATTTGAGCATTTCCAGAAATACTCAATCTGTAATTACCATCAAGATCTGTGGTAGTACCCATGGTTGTACCCTTCACAATGATGTTCGCACCAGGGATAGGTTCACCTTCACCGTCGGTTACCTTTCCTGAAATTTGTCTCTCCTGTGCAAATGCTCCAAGCACCGCAACCAGCAGAAACAGAGTTAGTAAAACTTGCTTCATACGCTCATTTTTTATAATTAAGAATTCATTTAATGAGTAATGATAGAAAGCGTGCAAGCCAGAAAATTGTAAAAAAGAATGGTTGAAATGTGTAAGGGTATATTGACCTACAGATGTGAAAAAGAGCGATTAAGAATATTATTTGGTTAAATATTATTTGAGTTTAGGCTTATTTTAAAAACACCGATATTTCATTTTAAATCTATGGCGTGAACATTTCCGTATTATCAATATTATTTGAGCGAACCCAGAAAAAATTATCCGATATTTCCATGTCGAAACTTCAAGATCATGATAAAACAAATCCTTAGTGCATTTTCAATATTATTTGTCTTCAGTTTGCAGGCGCAGGATCAAGTTGAAGATTTGATCAATTCCGGCTATGATAAATACATGGACGATGATTATCAGGGAGCCATTTCGGATTTTGACAAAGCGTTGCAATTAGACGATTCTAATCCTGAAACATATTTCCTTAGAGGAGTATGCTATTCATACGCTGGAGAAAAAGTCAAAGCAGTAACAGATCTTGACCGTGCAATACTTTTGAAAGATGATTATTACGAAGCTTATTATGAAAAGGGATACATCTTTCTCTCAGATCAAAATGCGCAATTTGCAATCCCACAATTTGATGCAGCCATAAAATACAATCCAGATTACGCCGAAGCGTATGTGAGTAGAGGCACAGCCAAATGTATGATGGAGGATAAAAAAGGCGCTACTGAAGATTGGAAAAAAGCCAAAAAACTCGGTGTAGGCTACAGTGAATACATGAAATGTGAATGATCAGGAAGCAACGATTCTTTTTGCTGCGGCAAGTAAATCGGCATCTAAATAATCAGCCATTTGATCATCATCTCCCCCAACCTGGATCGTCTTCAAACCCATTTTAATCGCTGGAATCAAATCGCGCTTTTTGTCGCCAATCATCCACGATTTTGAAATATCAATATCAAATTTGGCTACAGCCTTTTCAAACATCAAAGTGCCTGGTTTGCGGCTAAGAGATTCCGAATGAGTCTGATGCCACGGACTGTAATAAATCTTATCAATCTGATGACCCAATATTTCCTGCATATATTTATGACAGGTATGCATTTGCTCTCGTGAATAAATACCTTTTATGATTCCTGATTGGTTGGTCACAATAATCAATAAGTATCCTGCTTCTTTCAATAATTTAACAGCCTCCGCTACACCTGGCAAAATGATAAATCGATCCAGCGTATATGCATAATCCACAAAATCCTTATTTATCACACCATCCCTATCCAGAAATACGCACTTCATCACATCATATTTATTTCCCTCAAATATAATTATGTTGGGAAGTTAATTTTTCGTAAACTCGACATATGTTGGACAATCAAAAAAAGAAACAGTTGGGGATTTTGGTGAAAATCGCCCAAGTAGACGAAGATTTTGCAGATTCAGAGAAAGCAGTTATTAGAAGAATAGCTAATAACTATGGCGCAACAGAATCTGAAATTAATGAAATAATGTCTTCAAATGACATCAATGAAGCACTTCCTCCTATGTCTGATATGGACAAAATGGATTTTATGATGGACTGTATGCTGGTAATATTGGCAGATGAAATCGTTACCGATTCAGAGGAATCTTTTGCCAATACAATGGCGTCAAAACTTGGTCTAGGACACGATGTGGTTCCTTTTCTAATTAAAAACAAAGATGCTTCCAGAGAGGAAATGAAGGAGCTGATGCTTCCTTTTTTTAAATGATCAAAAAATCATAAAATAAAGGAATAAGGCTATCAGCAATATCGCTACAATCTGCAATAATCTATTTGCCTTTGGGAATTCATAACTGCAGATTGGGCATATCCTTGCGTTCGAATCTATTTGCATGGCGCAGGATGGGCATTCTTTCTTCTTCATCCTCAAATTAACCCATTTGTCTCCTTATCTGAAAATCTATAGATCCATCTGGTAATAACCATCAACTCTGGAGATGAGTCATCATTCAAAAAGGCCGGTTAAAATCCATTGAAAATCATCGACTCAGATATTATCCCTACAATTCTTTTTGAGTTCTCAGAAATACCATATCAATAGTTTGACTGATATTTTGAGAATTTGATATTCATTTAGGTACGGTTCTTGAATACTGGGGTCAAAATCATAATTTTGATAATCGTCTATTGCCAAACCTTTTTCATCAGTCACAAATGAAATATTGGATCTTCAGCATCTTATTTCTCTCTACTTTTTTATCAAATGCCCAGTTGTCTTATATCAAAAGCATCAAGGCACGATCAATTTCCATAGAACAAGTCTCACATCGGGCTGATTTTAGAGATGATGGCTTCAGACAATTTCAAAATAAAGCTCGATTTGGAAATCTGTTCGAAAATCCGGGATCAGACTATAATTGGCTCGGAACCATGGAAGACAATTCATTCAACCTACTCATCAATTTCCGAATGAAAGACTCCACATTATTCAGGCATGAGTTTTTAGCTGGAATCCAGAAAATCAATCAAAGAGTTTATTGGCTTCAGGGTCAATCATCAGATCTCACACAATACAAAGGCAGATCAGAGTTGATGAAGGGATTGATTGGCTATCGTTTCTATCCTATCAAAAGACAAAGATTAAAATTTAGCGTTGGCGCTCAAGTAAATTTTGGGTTTACAGTTTCATCCTTTACTATCGAAAATTCAGGTTATAGTGAATACGAATATTTCGGACATAAAAATCTAAACGGCGGTCTCGATGTGCCCTTAATTCTTCAAATCCGAATTTTAAAAGGCACTAACATTTATCTCGGTCCTTCTGTAGGTTTTGGCTACTTCAGCCAGGATGGATTTGGTCAGATCCTTTATTCTAAAAGTTTCACCACTGGTCTTCGCTTTGATTTATGAAATATTGGCTGACAATTTCACTCGTATTTATACTGCTGGCTAATGTCTCCGCACAGATCACATTAAGTGGTTATGTGCGCGATGAAGAAACCGGAGAAGATTTGATCGGTGTTACCATTTATGATCTCAAATCTGAGAAAGGAACTGTAACCAACGCTTATGGTTTCTATTCGCTAACTATCGATGCGGACAGTATGAATCTCCGCATTACGTATGTGGGCTATAAAACTATTTATGAATCTCTCGGATTGGAAAGCACCAAAAGAGTGGATTTCAAAATGGCTCAGGATGTAGCCACACTTGATGACATTGTCATTCGGGCAGATCGATTTTTGGTTGAGGAAGAGGTGCAATCCACGGAAATGGGTGTTTTCAACCTAAAAACTAAAGAAGCTCTTGTCATCCCAACCATTGCAGGTGAGTCGGATATATTGAAAATCGCGCAGCTTATGCCTGGAATTACCAAAGGAGGTGAAGGAACCACCGGGCTTTATGTAAGAGGTGGAACAGACGACCAAAACCTGGTCACGCTCGATGAGGCAACAGTTTATAATGTCGGTCATTTGCTTGGATTTTTATCCGTTTTCAATAGCGATGTAATCAAAAATGTCAAAGTAGTAAAGGGTGGGTTTACGGCAGATTATGGAGGAAGATTATCATCGGTTATCGATACTAGAATGGACGATGGAAGTACAGAAAGTTTTAATGCAAAAGGAGGAATTGGCTTGCTATCATCCCGCCTAAGGATAGACGGCCCAATAGTCAAAGACAAAGCATCGTTTATGATCGCTGGCAGAAGGGCTTACATTGACAAGGTTTTTCAGACTTTCAATGCTCCTTTCCCTTATTATTTTTACGATTTCAATGCCAAATTCAATTATAAAATCAACGATCGAAATAGAATATATGTGAGTTC
Source organism: uncultured Marinoscillum sp. (assembly GCA_964353015.1). Classification (GTDB taxonomy): domain Bacteria; phylum Bacteroidota; class Bacteroidia; order Cytophagales; family Cyclobacteriaceae; genus JAMZMI01. The sequence goes on from CAYGUA010000011.1 coordinate 97,553, forward strand.
CTATTTCGGTAGTGACGTATTCGAAGCTCCTGAAGAAATTGAAGATGACTTCACTGGTGGATTTTCACTTGGCAACTTCACTTCCACTATTCGCTGGAATCATATATCCAAAGATCAAAGATTGTTTGCCAACTTCACTGCGATACAAACCAGGTTCAAATACGATATCGAAGGCAATTTTGTAGATAATTCCTTGCTAATCAAATCACACATTCAAGATTGGGGATTGAAAGCCGATTGGGATTTTTACAAATCTCCTGAAGAAAGAATTGAGTTTGGCGTGCATTCGACTGCCCATCTTTTCAGACCCAATGTGGTCAATACAACGGGGGACATTTCTGATTTTCTGAAATCTAAAAATGGCCAGCGACTTTATACGCTTGAAACTGCGGCATATGCCGGTTATGAAAAAACCTTTAATCCGACTTGGAAACTATATACTGGTTTGAGAGCATCTACGGCAGCCGTTGAAAATGCCTTTTATTATGGTTTGGAACCAAGAATCAATGTGAATTATGCTTTGAAAGAATACACTTCTCTGAAAGCCAGCTACAGTTTGATGAGGCAATATATGCATCGTGTCAGCTCATCGAGTTTGGTTCTACCTACAGATCTTTGGTATCCTGTCACCGAATCTATCAAACCGCAAACTTCAAATCAATGGTCGCTTGGTGTTTTTCAAGGATTGCCAAAATGGAATCTCAATGCGTCCGTAGAGGGATATTACAAAACCATGAGCAATCTGATTGAATATCGGGAAGGTGCCAGATTGATACTCAATGATAACTTCGAGAAAGAACTTGTGACTGGAAATGGACAGGCTTACGGACTGGAATTTCTTATTCGTAAGCAAAATGGTCCTGTTACCGGATGGATTAGCTATACTTTAAGCAAAAGCAACCGCCAATTTGACGATTTGAATCAAGGCTCAAGGTTCCCTGCTAAATACGACCGAACGCACGATATCTCCATAGTTAACATTTTTAAAATAAGTAAAAGAGTGGATTTTTCATGGGTTTGGGTTTATACGACTGGCGCTTCATTCACACCACAAACTGGGCAATATATCGTGCCAAATGCAACATTGACAGAAGTAGAATTGATTCCTGTTTATTCATCGAGAAATGCCGTGAAATTATCGTCGAGTCACAGGCTGGATGTCAATCTAATTGTAAAACCGAAAAAAGAGAAAACCATAAAAGGCGAATGGCAATTCAGTATTTACAACTTCTATAACCAATCCACTCCAAACCAAATTAGAATCAATTCAAATGGTAAATCACTACAATATGTGCAGTCTGGTCTTTTTGGATTTTTGCCTTCCATCGCTTATAATTTTAGCATTTAGAATATGAAAAGGTTCATTCAAATTATTTGCTTAATATTAATTCTTGGCACATCTGCCTGTGTTGAAGATGTATTGGTGCATGTGGAGCCAGCAGAGGAAAAACTGGTGGTTAGTTCACTTTTCATTCCGGATAGCATTATCATCGTGACAGTTACTCGAAGTTTCTCGGCCTTATCAGCCAAATCATTGGAAGGTCTTGAAAATGATTTGATCAACACTTTATTAGTTGACCGAGCTTTGGTTACAATTTCATCCAAAAATCAAATTGACACGCTTTTCAAATTGTCTCCGGGAGTTTTCATTGGAGCGCTGAAGGATGCTAGGCCTCTCGACTTATTTGAATTGAATATTTATGACTCATTGACTAAATCATCTGTGAGGTCATCAACTCAGCTAAAGTCTCAGGTAAAATTTGATTCTGTGAGTGTTAATCTGAGAATTACTGATGGGGACACCTCATCATTTGCGTACTACCAATTTTTGGATGCCGCGCAAACCGACAATTGGTATTTAGTTCAGGCATTTGAGTTTCCACGACTACCAAATCTGGATAATATAAACTTCGATGTTGAAAATGGTGAGGTAGTATTAAGTCCTGACACATCCAATCAAGTCTTTTTCACACCAGAGGTAAATGTGCTTTTCACAGATTTGATTGCAGATATTACATTGCCAAATGACACAGTTTCCAGTGAAGAAATTCTTCCTTATATACCAAATGACACGACCATTTTTGTAGTGTTTAATATAGATGAAGGCTATTACGATTTTCTTCAGGCCAGAAGACGATCAGGAGGAATATTGGCCTCACTCACTCGCGAGCCCGTAAATCATCCAACCAATGTGGACAATGGATATGGCTATTTCACCATGCATCTGCCTTTTTTCAAGGCATTTATAAGAAAGGAGGATTGAGGATAAACAGTCATCCCACAACTGAGTCGTGGGATGACTTTTAAATTCATTTTATATACCTAAAATCATGACCATCTTGAAGCTGGATCACTGTTTCATAAATCAAATCAATGGTCTTTTCAAGATCTTCATAGCTGCACATTTCTACTGTGGTGTGCATGTATTTTAGTGGAATAGAAATCAAAGCCGATGCAACTCCATCATTTGAATAAGCAAAAGCATCGGTATCTGTTCCTGTAGATCTGGAAGTAGCTCTACGCTGAAATGGTATTTCATTCTTTTCAGCCACACCGATGATCATATCCAATAAATTATTCTGAACAGCAGGGCCATATGTTACAGTGGGGCCTTTACCACAGCTGATATCACCACTGGTAATCTTATCATACATCGGTGAATTAGTGTCGTGAGTCACATCGGTGACTATTGCCACATTCGGTTTGATTTTGTGTGCAATCATTTCCGCACCTCTCAGACCGATTTCCTCCTGTACTGCATTTACCACATACAATCCGAATGGCAAATTGATATTTTTCTCCTTGATTCTTTTAGCTACTTCTGCTATCATGAATCCTCCGATTCTATTATCCAATGCCCGTCCTACGAGATATTTATCATTCAGCTCCATCAGCTCATCATCAAAAGTGATAACTGTCCCTGGATGAATACCTTTTTTTTCAACTTCATCTTTTGAAGAAGCTCCAATGTCGATGAATATGTTCTTTAAAGTAGGATTATCTTCTTTGTCTTTCCTCACATGAATCGCAGGCCAACCAAATACACCTCTCACGATTCCCTTTTTGGTATGAATGTTCACCTTTTTTGATGGTGCGATCTGATGATCTGACCCACCATTGCGAATCACATAGATATAACCTTGCTCAGTAATGTAATTCACAAACCAACTAATTTCATCAGCATGGGCTTCAATCACCACTTTGTATTTCGCCTCAGGATTGATCACCCCTACCATGCTTCCATAAGTGTCGGAGATGTAATCTTCAATATAAGGTCTGATATAATCCAACCAAATCTTCTGACCTTCTGCTTCAAATCCAGTTGGCGAGGCGTTGTTTAAATATTTAAATAAAAATTCTTTACTGTCTTTGTTCATATATGTGTTAAATCAAAATCTTTCGGGCTCGCAATTTACAAGCACATCGAAGCTATAAAGGAATATTGCCATGTTTTTTCTTTGGCAAATTGTCCACCTTGTTCTCCAACATTTGAAATGCTCGAATCAATTTGGTTCTTGTATTGTGAGGCAAAATCACCTCGTCGATAAACCCTCTTTCTGCAGCCTTATAAGGATTTGCAAATTTCTCTGTGTATTCGTCTATTTTCTGTTGAAGCATTTCGTCGGGATCATTTGCCGCTGAGATTTCTTTTCTGAAAATAATCTCCGATGCTCCCTGTGCTCCCATCACAGCAATTTCTGCAGTTGGCCAGGCAAAATTTAAATCAGCCCCAATGTGCTTGGAGTTCATTACATCATATGCTCCGCCGTATGCTTTTCTGGTGATGACTGTGACTTTCGGCACTGTTGCCTCACTTAGGGCATAAAGTAACTTCGCTCCATGAGTGATGATTCCATTCCATTCCTGATCTGTTCCGGGTAAAAATCCCGGCACATCTACCAACACGAGTAATGGGATATTAAAACAATCACAAGTTCTTACAAATCGAGCTGCTTTTCGGCTAGACCTGATGCCCAGAACACCAGCAAAATTACTTGGCTGATTTGCCACAATTCCTATACTTCTTCCTGCTATTCTTGCGAACCCAACTATTATGCTTTCTGCATAATCTTTGTGCACCTCGAAAAATGAATTTTGATCGGTAATCCCATCAATTACCTCACGCATGTCATATGGCTGATTAGGATTATCCGGTAAAATAGAATCTAAAACTTCCCTTACCTCATCTCCTTTTATTTCATAGTGCAGCTGTGGCGGTAAATCTTCGCAGTTTGAAGGCATATAACTAAGAAGCCTTTTAATATCTCTGATGCATATAGCTTCATTTGCGGAAGTAAAATGTGTTACGCCACTTTTTATGGCGTGTGTTTTTGCCCCACCCAATTCTTCCGAGGTAACCTCCTCTTGTGTTACAGTTTTAACAACATTTGGACCAGTCACGAACATGTAACTGGTCTTTTCTACCATAAAAATAAAGTCCGTCAATGCTGGGGAATAAACTGCTCCTCCTGCACATGGGCCCATGATTGCTGAAATCTGTGGTATCACTCCTGAAGCTCTGGTATTCCTATAAAAAATATCAGCATAGCCACCTAAAGACACCACTCCTTCCTGAATTCTGGCACCACCGGAATCATTCAAACCAATGATCGGAGCACCATTTTTCATGGCCATGTCCATGATTTTTACGATTTTCTCGGCATGAGTTTCTGAAAGTGAGCCTCCAAATACTGTGAAATCCTGCGAATACACATAAACCAATCGACCATCTACAGTACCATAACCGGTTACCACGCCATCGCCAAGAAATTTCTGTTTTTCCAGTCCGAAATCTGATGATCGATGCATGACAAATTTTCCAATTTCCTGAAATGATCCGTCATCAAGAAGTAAATCAATCCGCTCTCTGGCAGAAAGCTTTCCTTTTTTGTGCTGGCCATCAATCCGTTCTTGTCCTCCTCCGAGCATGGCCTGCTCATTGAGCTGCTCCAATTCGAGGATTTTATCTTGTGTAGATTTGAAAAAAGTGGGGGTGCTTGGTTTCTTTTTGCTCATTTCTCAAATGAATTAAATGCTGTCTGTTTACTTGTAATTTACAAAATGGATTGTTTTTAGCACCAATTGATAACTGATAGTTCCATTACTGGAAAATACTTTTAAGTAATACCAATCAGATACCCATTTTAAGAAAGTTAAATTATCTTGCGCCCTAATTCTTCCGCTATGAGAATCGCTGTAATTGACATGGGTACCAACACTTTTCATCTGATGATTGTAGATGTCATCGGTGATGTGTGGAAAATAATATATCGTGAAAAAACTGCAGTAAGGATCGGAAAAGACGGAATCAATCAAGGAAAAATCACTCCTGAGGCTGAAGAAAGAGCCATTGATACGCTGATCAAATTCAAAGAAATCATCGATACCGAAAAGGCATCTAAAGTTTTCGCAACAGCGACAAGCGCCATTAGAAATGCCAAAAATGGTGATGAAATAGTGGAGCGAATCTTAGCAGAAACTGGAATTAAAGTAAATGTAATAACCGGTCTGCAAGAGGCTGAGCATATCTATTACGGAGTAAAGAAAGCTTTGAAGATTGGTAAAGATGCTGCGCTAATCATGGACATTGGTGGTGGCAGTATTGAATTCATAATTGGAAATGAAAATGAAATTCTTTGGAAACAAAGCTTCGAAGTTGGTGGCCAAAGACTAGTTGAAAAATTTCATCGCCATGATCCTATTCCTCAGGATGAAATTGAAGATTTAAAAACCTATCTCGAGAGCCAATTAATTGAACTTTTTGAAGCTAACGACAAATTCAAACCAGCCACACTTATCGGTAGCTCAGGTACATTTGATACTTTAAGTGATATATTTTTACTGAGTCAGGGAGAAACACGTGATGAAGACATCACCGAATATCCTCTCACCCTTGAAGCTTTTCATAATATTCTTATTGATTTAAAAACCAAAAACAGAGCAGAACGATTAGAAATCCCAGGAATGATAAGTCTTAGGGTGGATATGATCGTAGTTGCCTGCATATTGATTGAATTCATCATCAAAAAGCTGAATATTCAAGACATAAGAATTTCCGCCTATGCCCTTAAAGAAGGCGTGCTTTTGAGTACGATAAGGGATTTGGAAAAGGAAAAATCTATGAATTGATGTTTTCAATCAACTATACCTAATCTTAAATTTACTTTGATGACTATTTCACACGATGAACTTTTTCAGTTTGCTAAAGCAATCCTAGAGTCTGCTGGTTGTTCTGAAAAAGAAGCAAGAAAAAGTGCAGAAGTACTACTTAGCGCCGATCTCAGAGGAGTTGATTCTCATGGTGTAGCACGATTATCTGGCTATATCCGGTTGATTGACAAGGAGCGGGTAAACATTACTCCTAAGGTGAAAATAGTTCACGAAACACCAAGTACAGGTGTAATTGATGGAGACTCTGGCCTTGGATTGGTAGTGGGCCCTCAAGCCATGAAACTTGCCATTGACAAAGCAAAAATCGCTGGGTCAGGATGGGTTTCTGTTAGAAATTCCAATCACTACGGTATTGCGGGATATTATGCCATGATGGCATTGGAAGAAGACTGCATCGGGATTGCAATGACCAATGCAAGTCCACTTGTAGCTCCTACTTTCTCAAAGGAAAGATTATTGGGAACTAACCCAATCGCAGTGGCGATTCCGGCAGACAAAGAACCGCCTTTTGTTCTTGATATGGCCACAACCACTGCAGCCAATGGTAAGCTGGAAATATTACAACGCAAAGAAGCACAAATGCCATCTGGCTGGGCGCAAGATGCTGAAGGCCAAATCACCACTGATCCTTTTGGCGTGCAAAAAGGCGGAGCTCTCCTACCTCTAGGTGGCGACAGAGAACATGGTTCGCACAAAGGATATGGCTTGTCGTCAGTAGTTGATATATTTTCTGCGGTGCTATCAGGCGCCAACTACGGCCCCTGGGTGCCTCCTTTTGTGGCATTTTTAGATCCACCGAGTGATCCGGTTGGCAAAGGAATTGGGCATTTTTTCGGTGCATTAAGAATAGATGCATTCCGTCCGGCAGGAGAATTTAAGGCGCACATGGATAACTGGATCACAAGATTCAGAGCTGCAAAACCTATCATGGAAGGCCATCAGGTGCTGATACCAGGTGATCCAGAAAGAAAAATGGATCGTGAGCGCCGCGCAAGTGGAATTCCATTAGTAGACAAAGTGGTTGCAGACCTGAAAGAACTGGGTGAACGATTTGATGTGAAATTTCCAGACGCTATTTGATGGATCAAAAGACGGCTATTTCCATTCTTAAAACGGGACAAAATGTGTACCTCACAGGTTCTGCCGGAACTGGAAAAACGTATTTGATAAACGAATACATTGAATATCTCAGATTGCGCGAAGTACCAGTAGCAGTTACTGCTTCCACGGGTATTGCCGCAACACACATTGGAGGGCAAACCATTCATTCATGGTCTGGTATTGGGATAAAAGAATATATCGGCTCACAGGATTTGGAACGAATTTCCAAAAACAAACAGACCAAAGATCGCCTTGAAAATACCAAAGTGCTGATCATAGATGAGATCTCTATGCTTTCAGGAAAGGTGCTTACAGGCATTAGCGATATCCTCAAACATTTTAAAAAAAGCAACCTGGCCTTTGGTGGTATTCAGGTGATTCTCTCAGGAGATTTTTTTCAGCTCCCACCGGTTTCAAGAGAGGGATTATCAAATCGCGAGAAATTTGCGTTTATGGCTCCTGTTTGGGTGGATGCTGGAATGAAGGTATGTTACCTCACACAGCAATTCAGACAAGGATCTGACACACTGAGCACAGTGCTTTCGGAAATCAGAAGTAAACAACTTTCAGAAGACACCTATCATCTAATCAAGGATAAGATTCGCGAAGAAATGCCTGATTCTGAAATCTTGAAACTCTACACCCACAATGCCGATGTGGATGCTATGAATGCCAAAAGATTGTCTGAAAACCCAAATGCTGTACATGTTTTTGAAGCCACAACCAGTGGCAAACCAAATATTGTGGATTCTCTCAAACAATCCGTCTTGGCTGCTCCTACGATCCAACTTAAGCTGGGTGCAAAGGTGATGTTCGTACGAAACAATCCGGAAAAAGGCTATTATAATGGCTCAATTGGCACAGTAGAAGGCTTTGATGGTGAAGAAGGTTGGCCAAAGGTTAAACTAAGTACCGGCAGATACATTGTGTGTACACAAGAGGAATGGACAGTGGTCGATGAAAAGGAAACAATCCTGGCATCATATAGACAGATTCCACTCCGTCTGGCTTGGGCAATTACAGTACATAAAAGCCAGGGCATGACACTTGACGCTGCAGAAATGGATCTTTCGAAAACATTTGAAACAGGTCAGGGATATGTAGCACTGAGCCGATTGAAAGACTGGCAAGGATTATATCTTAGAGGCATCAATAATCAGGCATTGGCAGTAGATGACCTGGCCTTCAAAGCGGATATTCGATTCCAAGAACTTTCATTGTCTAGCGAAGATGAAATAAACCAGTGGTCAAAAGAAGAGCTTCAATCCAAATTTGATCATTTCATCAAGCGCTCTGGAGGTACCATCGATCATGAAATCATCAAAGGAAATCAGGATCGTGAAAAACAATATTTCAGAACAGAGAAAAAGGAAAGCACTCACGAAAAAACAAAAAAACTCATCCTAAAGGGAATGCCAATCGAATTGATCGCCTTTGAACGTGAACTTTCTTTAGGCACAGTCATAAATCATCTCGAACAAATAAGGTTAGAAGATGAAAAAATTGATCTGAATAAATATTCTCCCGATAAAAAAACTTTGGACAAAGTAGAAAAGGCAATTTCTAAACTCAAAGAGCAGGGCAATGAAGAGTTTTTTGATAAGGATGGAAAAATTAGACTAGGCTATCTGCACACTGCACTCAATAAGAAAATTGATTACGATACCATCAGGTTGGCTCGTCTTTTCTTAAAATAGTTCCTGCAATAATATTCTTATTCTAGCTACTTTAATTAGCACCAAACCAATCAATATCAGGTATAACATTGACAGGCATCACCTTTCAATTTCCACCAATATCTTACTTTGTAGCTGTCACCCACACATTTGATTTTAGATTAATATCGATTATCAAAACTTAAAAACTATTAGACATTTCTCCATGTATTTTCAACCTTCATAAGAGCAGAGCTCACCCCAAAAATGAAAACTACACTTTCAACATTAATTTTATTGACGGCACTCGTTTTTCAATCATTCAGCCAAACAACTTCAAGTCAGAATAGTGTTTTAGGAGATGATCAAATCTCCGAGGAAGTTCTTTCAGCCCTCATGATCACATGCTACGTTTGTCACAACCCAAGAATCAAAGCAGAGTCAGATGTGATCGCCCCTCCTCTTGTAGCTGTGAAATACATGTACAAAAATAAGTTTCCCGAAAAACAGCTATTTGTAGACAAAGTCACGGATTTTGTAATGGAACCCAACAATCAAAAAGCATTGATGCAAGGTCCTGTGATGCGTTTTGGTGTGATGCCAGATATGCCATTAAATGAACAGCAAGTAAGGAAAATAGCATCCTACATCTTCGATAACGAAATAGAAGAACCAATATGGTTTCCAAGCCATTTTGCTGAGAAGCACGGAATGGAGTGGCAAGGACAGTAATTTGCTATTTAGGCAAATGCTCATTTGGATGATGGATGTCATTTTTTTAAAACCATCCAATAATTAAATTCAAGAATAATCCAGAGGGAAACATGGTAAAACCAAGCCTATTGAGGAATCATTATCTTGTACATCATCGATACTCAAAAGATGAATATTTGATTGATCAAAAGACCTATAATTATATCATGGCATATATATCTGAATTCAGATACAGTATGCACATGATACCTAATGATGAAATGGTGGATTGTCAAAAAATAATCGGTTCTGATGAAGTGTTTCCATGTCAAATGAAAATCAACGAGTTGGTTTTTGAGTGAAAATTAAAAAAGAATGATTCGCTACTAGGGAAACAAAGTACCCGTGCGAGGTAATTCCTGGTGCTTCAGATGTTTGATATACAGCATGGCACATGCGTGAGCATCACTCAAGGCATCATGATGATTAAGCTCAATGTGATGTTTCTTAGAAAGATAAGCCAGACCTCTCCTATAAATCTTCAAGGTGCATCTTCCTTCAAAATTTGGCTGCAAATCATCATAATATGCCAGAGAATGCTTTAGACACGTAAAATCAAAGCTAGAGTTGTGCGCCACAACTATCTGATCTTCTATCCAATGTTTGAACTGATGCCATACTACATCAAATGTTGGAGATTGAGCTGTGTCGGCAGGTTTGATACCATGAACTTCAATGTTCCGATAGAAATAGTAATTATTTGGTGGCTGAACCAATTGATTGAAAGTTTCAGTGACGATACCATTCTCAACCCTCACAAGTCCAACCTGACAAATACTCGACGGGCTGTGGTTTGCGGTTTCAAAATCTATCGCAGTAAAGTCTTCCATTCTTGTTTTTATAGCCGCCTAATCTAATAAATCACTTTTAAACTTTCTAAATAAAATTTCTATACTACTGACTATCAATACAATAGAATTATATCAATCGAATTGGCATCATACTTGTAATTCTAGGAAACATATCAAACTTGGGAAATCATGAAAAAGTCAATTTTACTTTCATTGTTCATCGCCTTAGCATCTGTTTCTGCTACTAAGGCGCAGTATTTTGTTTCATCATGTGGAGTAGTTCAATCTTTTAATATGCCATATGAAGTCTACAATGTCGTGAATCACCAATATCACGGATATGATATAGTGCATTCGACACAGGTTCGTGGGCCTCATTCGAGCTATTTCAAAGTAGTTCTACAAAGAGGTAATATCTTCGTTCAGGTAAATATTGACAACCGAGGTAGAATCAATCAGCGAATGGTTCAAAACTACAATCCCATAGCTAATCATGCCTGTCATTCGGGATGTGGATATCACACAAACTATTATGTCCACCACCAACATGAATGGAATCATGGAAATGGTCAGGCTTATGGATATGCCAATAAAAACTCTCAATACAATTCAAAAAAGAAGGGAAATACTAATAACAATCAATACGAAAGAATTGATGTCAATCCATCCTCAAGGTATAATTCGCGAGATTCGAGGGATTCAAATGAAAACCGAAGCAATACCAGAGTAGTTGCAAACAATAATACTTCGTCAAGTCAATATCCAACAAGGCGGAATTAATCAATAATGGGAAGAGGCTTTCGAGCCTCTTTTTTTTGCATTAAAAATTCTTAGAATTGGCAAGTTGACATAAGGATGATTAACTTGATTTTAATGAAAACCCCTGAAGCACTCGCACGATTCAATCCAGAATTAACCTCAGCCATACTAGCCTCATCTGAAATACAGGATATTCCAAAAAACATTCAAATCCTGAGGGAAATGCAATACGTGAAAGTAATTCCTATTGTATTGGAAGGTCTTGTAAAGGTTTTCACAAGGCATGAAGACAAGGAATTATTGCTCTATTATATCAAGCCAAACGAAAGCTGTGTAATGTCCTTTGCGGCAAGCCTCAAAAATGAACCGAGCAAGGTTTACGCAATTACTGAAGAAGATTCTAAAATCTTACTTCTGCCAACTGATAAAATTCCCGAATGGGTGAAAAAATATCCTGATATCAATTCTCTGTTTTATCAACAATACAATCTCAGATATTCTGAATTGCTTGATACCATTAATCACTTGTTATTCAACAAACTAGATGTCAGATTGTACAATTACCTCAAAGAAAAGGCAAAGTTAACCAATACCAACCCTCTTAAAATATCGCATAGGCAAATTGCGAGTGAATTAGGTACGGCACGAGAAGTAATCACTCGTGTTATTAAAAAACTGGAAAGTGAAGGAAAGTTGATTCAACATTCAAGCTCTATAGAAATTTTCGAACTGTGACCAAAGTCACTGTTTGCTCCCACAAATCAATCTAGATTTGATTCATGAAACACAAAGCAATCAAGTTGGTTTTGGCATGTGCGACCTGCATTTTAGTAATCACAGTCATTGTCTACCTGATTGAATTTTTAATTAAATAATTACTCAATAAACAATAAGAAAATGAAAAAAAACATGGGAGGAGCAGACAGAGTTATCCGAGTGATACTAGCTGCTATCATTGGCATTCTTTATTATCAAGGCATTATTTCAGGTACAATAGGGATCGTATTGATCGTTTTGGCTGCAGTATTCGTGTTGACTAGCTTCATTAGTTTTTGTCCGCTTTACGCACCATTTGGAATAAAAACTTGTAAGACTAAATAATTGCCTTACAGCCTGGCTTCTAAAATTGTAAGCCAGGTTGTAAAATAATTTTACAAGAAACTTCATTCGAGCATGGGAGAGCTTCATTAAATGGATTTGATTTGATTCAATAGGGCAGAAGTACCCCTTTTTAGGTATTTTGATTGCATAAATAATTGTCTTACTTTAAGCAATTATCTCTTAATCTATCATTTTGGATATTGTAACACCGTTCTTTTATTATTCAAAGTCTTTTCCTAAAATCCTGAACCAAATCGGTTCAACACTCATTTACAGCACTTATCAGGCAGGTAAAGTAATAATGATCAGCTCGACAAACGGCGAGTCCATCATTAAGTATGCTAAAAACTTCAAACGCCCAATGGGCATTGCTGTGAGTGATGACGGAAATCAAATTGCGATAGCCAGTAAATCTGAAATTGGAATTTTTGGTTCCAATTCCGCTCTCGCAAATTCGTTTCCTGAAAAAACCAATCACTATTCTCACTTATATATTCCGCAATGCAAATTCAACACTGGCATTGTCGATACCCATGAAATAACCTGGACAGACCAAGGGTTACTGTTTACAAATACATTGTTTTCATGCCTGTCGCGAATGAGTTACCATTACCATTTTGAAGAAGCATGGAGGCCATCTTTCATATCAGAATTAGCCCCTGAAGACAGATGCCATTTGAATGGGATCGCTCTCAGAGATGGGAAGCCGAAATATGCCACCATGTTTGCAAAAACCGACGAGAACAAAGGTTGGAGAAAATTACCTTTTGATAGTGGTCTATTAATGGATATTGAATCTGGTGAAATTTTGCTCGATAAATTGGCTCTACCCCATTCTCCTGTATACTTCGACAATAAAATATACTTTCTACAATCTGCCACAGGTGACGTGATGTATTATGACCTGAAAACAAAACAAGCGGTAAAACTGAATAATTTCAAATCTTTTGTGCGCGGAATGGAGGTTTTGGATAAGTACATTTTCCTTGGTATGTCTAAAATTCGTCCGGATTCTCAGTTTTTTTCTGAACTCCCAGTTACAGCAGAAGAGAGTACATGTGCTATACGAGTACTTAATCGAGAAACAGGTAAAGAGGTGGCTGGATTGACATATACGGATAAAATTGAGGAAATATTCGCCGTTAAAATTGCCCGTGGTGTAAAGTGTCCAGGACTTTTGACCGAAAGAGATGAATTATACGACAAGTGTTTATCCATCCCAGACGGTCAAAATTATTGGCTAAAAAACATTTTAATTGAAAAACCAATCACCAATTAATTTTTTAAACTTAAAAGCAGACTATGCAAAACAAACAAAACAAATTTTGGATACCAACTACCGTTGCTTCAGCTTCACTGATTCTATTGGGAGCGTGTAGTGAAGATGACGAAGTAAAAAACAATGATACCACCGACCTCTTGATTGGTGAATGGGAATTTGTCTCAGCTACTTCAAAAACTACCTCCGCAAACAGTTCATTCAGCTACACGACCAACTTTGGAGTAGCGGATGGTGATGGTTATATATATGGACTCACTTTTGAGTTTCAAGCAGATGGTGATTTCAAAACGTGTAATTCGTATGAAGACATCAACGATCCAAGTTCTGCTTATACCGATTGTTATGATGGAGATTGGGAATGGGTTTCCGCTGGAGAAAGTTTAAAAATCACGACTACAGAAACCTATGATGGAGTGACTTCTACCTACGAGATAGCTCTTGATGTGGTTAAACTCACAAAAACTGAATTCATTGGCGGATGGTCAGAAACTGAAGACGACTATACCATAGATGTTGAATTTACTGCTGTTAAAAAATAGATTAGAGAGTATGAAATGGAAGACATCATTGGTGTCTCCCATTTCATTAACTTGATTTTATTTTATTGAAGTTCGTCCTTCACTCTCGATTAGAATCAATGCCTCTAACCTCATAATAAAAAATTCAATCTTCTCTTTGCTTGGTTTATCCGGGTCTAAAAGAATTTCTCCCTGCCCACTTGTTGGAATGACAATTTGAATTTTATATTTTGATTGTAAGGTTCTGTAAGCAATCGCTAAAATCATGATGATACCACACATAACCACAAACAAATCTTCATTGCTATAAACACGAAACCTGGTTAATAACAAAGTGATAGCGGACAAACTTGAAATTAAGATTACGGTGAATAACATCGCATCTAAATGATGCCTGTGATACATTTTGTCAATGTAAATATCCTGAATCGGTATCCTCCTGTTAACCTTTTTGAAAATTCTTTTTGCAGTATATTCCAGCGTATTACTGCCTTTAATTTCTAAAGTAAGTTGTTGTAAAAAGGACTTTTGAATGAGTTTCACCTTCTCAATTTAGGGAATTGCTATTTGATGCCATTACCCCAAGGACTTTACCTCATCAATCAAACCTTGAATAGATTGCTTGGCATCACCAAAAAGCATCTTTGTTTTTTCATGGAAAAAAAGCGGATTTTCAATTCCTGAATAGCCTGTATTCATACTTCTTTTCAGTACGATCACATTTTTCCCCTTCAAGATCTCAAGTATTGGCATTCCATAAATTGGTGAAGACGGATCATCAAGTGCAGCTGGATTCACAACATCATTGGCACCAACTACTAGTGTTACATCCGTCTCATTCATAGCATCATTGGCATCATCCAAATCCAGTAATTTCGGATATGGCACATCTGCTTCAGCCAAAAGCACATTCATATGACCTGGCATACGACCAGCCACAGGATGAATTGCATAACGAACATTTACACCATGTTCTGATAATAAGTTATCTAATTCTTTGATCGTTTTTTGGGCTTGTGCTACTGCCATACCATAACCTGGCACAACCATTACATTGGTAGAATATCTCAACATAATTCCGACATCATTTGATGTGGCTTCTTTAATAACTTGATCTCCAGTTTCTTTTCCCGATGCACTAGCACCACCAAAACCACCAACCAGCACACTAAGCAATGATCTGTTCATTGCCTGACACATCACAACTGTTAGAATTGTACCCGATGATCCAACAAGTATCCCACCAATAAGCATCATTTGATTGTCATAAACGATTCCTGCCAGGGCTGCTGCAACACCGGTTAAGGCATTTAAAAGTGATATAACTACAGGCATATCCGCTCCTCCAATTGGCTGAACAAATGTGATTCCGTATATTAATGAAATACCAAGCACCACCATTGGCAAGATGAATGAAGCATCAGGCATCCAAACTCTAAAAACAATTAAAGAAAGGATGAGTACCAACAACACGATGTTTAGTATTCCTGAAAATGGAATTTTCCAGTCTTTTATTTTGCCAGCTAGCTTTCCATATGCAATAATGCTTCCCGTAAATGCTACAGAACCAATGTACATGGCAAGTTGCGTAGTAAGGTGTTTGGCTATTGCAACATCGGCAAAATTCGCCATGCTAAAAATTTCTTGATATTGATATAACTCAACTATCGAAATGGCAACTGCACAAGCACCACCTAACCCATTGAATAGCGAAACCAATTCTGGCATGGCTGTCATAGCCACCTTCTTTGACATGACCAATCCAATGATTGTACCTATTACCAGCGCAATGATTATGATTAAATAATTATTACTCCCACTTTCAATTGGTGTCACTAAACTTGCTAAAATCGCAAATCCCATTCCTATGGCGGCAATTATATTCCCGTTTCTGGCTGTTGAAGGATGACTCAGTCTTCTTAGACCTGTAATCAGAAGGATCACTGACAATAAATATGTAAGATTGATGACGGCTTGCATGGCACTATATTAACTTCTGATCTTATTTCTTTTTGAACATTTCCAACATACGGTTGGTGACGGCATGACCACCCACCACATTTATCATACCCAGGATAATCCCTAAAAAGCCGAGACCTAATGACAGATAATCGTCTGCCTCAGACTGCCTGACAAGAAGTATCGCTCCTATTATCACAACACCACTGATGGCGTTTGCTCCAGACATCAAAGGTGTATGTAACACAGTTGGCACTTTGGAGATAAGTTCGAAACCCAAATATGTCGCCATTACCATCATGTAAAGGATCATTGGATTTTCCTCGATAAATAAGATTATTTCTTTCATAAAATTCAATTTGAAATTTGTGCTAACCTCGGATTGAGTAATGTTTTCTGAACAATCTCATGGGAGTAAGGAATCTTATCCGCTCCATCTTTAAGTATAAACTTGATGAAATTATAAAGATTATTGGAATAAAGTCTACTTGCTTCTTTTGGTAATCTATGGAACAAATTTGAGTCCCCAAGAATCGTTACTCCATTGACTATTATTTCTTTGTTGTCTTGTGCGACTTCACAATTTCCTCCAGACCCTGTAGCCATATCAATGATTACACTACCCGGACGCATGGCTTCAACTGTCCTCTTTTCAATGAGCAATGGAGCCTTTTTTCCAGGTATATTAGCAGTGCAAATTATTACATCAGCCTTGCTTCCTTTTTCGTGTATCAGTTCCTTTTGTTTTTGAATGTACTCCTCAGTTTGAGTGACTGCATATCCTCCGGCTGCTTGATCTTCAGTACTACCTGCAACTTCCACAAATTTTGCTCCCAGACTTTCAACTTCTTCTTTTACGGCACTTCGCACATCAAAAGCTTCAATTGAGGCACCTAATCGTTTTGCTGTAGCAATTGCCTGCAAGCCAGCAACACCAGCACCTAATACCAAAACCTTTGCAGGCGGTACTGTGCCGGCTGCTGTAGTCATCATAGGGAAATACCCTGAGAATCTTACCGCAGATCCAATCACTGCTTTATACCCGGCTAAAGACGCAAGAGATGAAAGCACATCCATGGATTGCGCTATTGACGATCTAGGAACTAAATCGAGACTAAAAATTTGTGAAGCAGATTTTTTAAGTCTATCGGAAAGCGAAGGATTTGATAAAACACCAAACTTACCAATAACCATTGCTTGGGGTTTTAATAAATTCAAATCATCATCAGAAATATCATTATCTACTAAAATCAAATCACTATTCATTAGAATTGATTTTCTATCAGAAATTGAGACACCACCGTCAATGTACACAGCGTCTTCAAAAAATGACAATTCACCTGCCCCCTTTTCAAGTACTATCTGATAACCGTCTTTTAAATACTTAGAGATTAGGGTTGGCACAAGAGGCACCAGTGGAGTATTGGTAGATTTCAGAATACCTAACTGCATATCAATAGTTTTAGGCAAAAATAGAAAATTGACGAATCAATTTTTGGTCAAAACTTTAATTTAAAGTTGATTCTATTAAAATTTTGACTCAAAAAGCAATATTATTTTGAAAGAGCCATATCCTTTATGAAATCTTAGAATAATATTTGCTGTAGTTTACCAAAAAAAGGAGTGGGAAAAAAGGGCAGAAATTTGGAAGAAAATAATCTTTTATAAACCTGCAATTATGCCAACCCGAAATACAAGTGGGCTCTGATATGGAGAATTCCCTCCTGATTGATACAAAAGATTGTAAAGTGCAAGAATGTTGAATGCAAAATTATCTCCTAAAGGTTCAACATAACCCAACCCTACAAACCAACTTTCAAAACCCAATCGCTGTATCTCACCGAAATAATCGTAGTACCCAAAGTTGAGATATTCAAATTGAGTATAGCCAAATAGCCTGTCTCCTACATTATATCTCAGAAAGGGACCACCCCCGTAATTACTTATTTTGAAATCGCCACTTTTCACATATTGATAGGAAATCTGCATTCCTGCAGAAAATTCTTCGGTTACTTTATAGCCTACAAGAGGTGACACACTTAAGTTTAAATAATTCGTACCGCCACTAAATCCACCTCCACCTCCAAAATAAAACTTGTCAAAAGCATTACCTCGACTCATGGTAGCTTTAGAATTACGAGCGCTTGGGGGTTTATACTGCGCAAATGCAGATTTTGAAAACGAAAAAAGAAACAACAAAATAACAAAGCTGGCTAGTCTCATTCCTCAACTACAATATAAACGTCTTCATTTTCTTTTCGCATCAGATATTTTTCTCTGGCGATCTTCTCCAACAAATCCTTATCGTTAGTCAGCGCCTCTTTATCATTTTTCACTTCAATGATTTTTTCTTCATAGAATTCTTTACTGCTTTCCAATTCAGATTGTTTGTTACTTAATCTGAATTGCGTGATTATATCATTTGAATCAAAAAAGATCATCCAAATAAGAAATAACAAAGCAGTAAGGAAGTAAAAATTCCTAAAAACAGGCGGGATCTTTTGAAAGAAGGATTTCATTCTGATACTAAAGATAAAAAAAAGAGCCGAATAAACGGCTCTTTAAATATTTACTTATTTGAAGGATAGAAAGCCGTATCATCCAATTCTTCTTCTATTCTAAGAAGTTGATTGTACTTGGCCATCCTATCAGATCTAGATAAAGATCCTGTTTTGATTTGTCCCGCATTTGTTGCTACAGCTATATCAGCGATAGTTGCATCTTCAGTCTCTCCAGATCTATGTGATACTACTGCTGTCCAACCTGCCTTATGTGCCATTTCGATAGCTGCCATAGTTTCAGACAATGTTCCAATCTGATTTACTTTAATCAAAATTGAGTTACCACATTTCTCTTTGATCGCTCTTGCCAAATATTCAGTGTTGGTAACCAACAAATCGTCACCTACCAACTGGCATTTATCACCAAGCTTTTCTGTAAGAAGTTTCCAGCCTGCCCAGTCATTCTCGTCCATACCATCTTCGATACTATCAATCGGATATTTCTCTACCAATTCTGCGAGGTATGAAGCTTGCTCTTCACTTGTTCTGATTTTACCACCATCACCTTCAAATTTGGCATAGTTGTATTTCCCGTCAACATAAAATTCTGACGAAGCACAGTCCATCGCAATTGTGATATCGCTTCCGGCTTTGTAACCTGCAGCATCAATTGCTTTTAATACACTATCCAAAGCTTGCTCTGTACCTCCTGAAAAATTCGGTGCAAAACCACCTTCATCACCAACTGCAGTACTAAGCCCCATGTCATGAATGATTTTTTTCAAATTATGAAAAACCTCAGCACCCATTCTCAATGCTTCGCTAAAAGTAGGCGCGCCTACGGGGCGAATCATAAATTCCTGAAATGCGATCGGCGCATCAGAGTGCGAACCACCATTGATGATATTCATCATTGGAACTGGCAATACATGGGCGTTCACACCGCCAAGATATCTAAACAATGATTGAGAAGATTCCTGAGCTGCTGCTTTTGCTACGGCTAGAGAAACACCTAGTATTGCATTAGCGCCAAGCTTAGATTTATTTTTTGTTCCATCTAATTCAATCATTACTGTATCGATCAATTTTTGATCAAATACATCATGACCTACGATTTCAGGTGCAATCAATTCATTGACATTATCGACAGCTTTCAACACACCTTTTCCAAGATATTTTGATTTATCACCATCTCTTAATTCTACAGCTTCATGCTCTCCTGTTGATGCTCCTGATGGTACGGCTGCACGTCCTAAAATACCATTTTCGGTAATTACATCAACTTCTACTGTTGGGTTGCCACGTGAATCCAGAATTTGTCTGGCGTGAACGCTCTCGATTATACTCATGATTTATGTTCTTTTATTAATTCTATAAAATCGTCAAATAAATAAGTGGAATCATGTGGACCAGGTGATGATTCCGGATGATATTGTACTGAAAATGCGGATTTTCCTTTCAGTCTTAGTCCTTCAACAGTGTTGTCATTTAAATCCAAGTGTGTCAACTCAGCTACTTCAGATTTTTCTAAAGATTCTCTATTTACAGCAAAACCGTGGTTTTGAGAGGTGATTTCGCTTTTTCCTGTCAAAAGATTTTTCACAGGATGGTTGAGACCTCTGTGACCATGATGCATTTTAAATGTATCAATACCCACTGCACGTGCTAAAACCTGATTACCAAGACAAATTCCAAAAATAGGTCGATTTTCTGCTAAAATTTCTTTTACCGTATCAACCGCATAATCCATTACAGCGGGATCACCAGGGCCATTCGAAATAAAATATCCGTCAGGATTCCATGCCTTCAATTCTGAATAATTTGTCTTTGCTGGAAAGACTTTACAATGACATCCTCTATCAGAAAAATTCTTAAGAATAGATTTCTTAATACCCAAATCCAACACAGCTATTTTCAATCCCGCGTTTTCTGTACCTATTTCATAAGGCTCCTTCGTGGTAACTACACTTGATAATTCCAAAGCCTCCATAGAAGGCACTTTTGCTAATTCAGATTTTAATTGATCCAAGTCAAAAATATCAGAAGAAATTATAGCATTCATGGCTCCAGACTTTCGAATATGGCGCACGAGTTTCCTTGTATCAATGTTAGTAATCCCAACTGTGTTATTCTTCTCCAGATATTCATGGAGACCATCTGTAGCCGTATATCTGCTGTATTGATAAGTGAAATCATTTACAACCAACCCTTTAATCTTTGGTCGATCTGATTCCGTTTCATCGTCATGCACACCATAGTTACCTATGTGCGAAGCAGTATTTACAATGATTTGACCATAATAAGAAGGATCTGTATAGATTTCCTGATATCCAGTCATACCAGTATTAAAGCATATTTCGCCTCCAGAAGTACCCACTTTACCTATGGATAATCCTTCGTATACTGAGCCGTCTTCGAGAAGTAATATTGCTTTTAATTTGATAGGTTGTTTCATCGGAGGCAAAAATAGTTCTCTCAAGCAGAAAAAAGAAACGTTCGTTCGATTGTTCTGTTTGGATTGTCCAAGTAATTAAAAATTGTGTTTTTTAGCATAAAAAAAGGGATAAAAACCAAAGCTCTCATCCCTTTTTAAAATCAATGATGTAAGTACATCTTATTTCTTTTCTTCATCTGTATCATCAGCGTCTGCCTCAGGAGCATCATCAGATTGTGTAGCATCAGCTACTTCATCTACTGATTCCTCAACAGCTACTTCTTCAACTACAGCCTCAGGTGTTTGTTCAGTTACTGTCTCAACAACCTCCGCAGCTGGTATATTAGAAGTATCTTCTTTTTTTCCACCAGATCTTCTAGATCTTCTTGTTTTGGCTTTTCCAGAATCAGTTGTTCCTAACAACAATTCGTTAAAGTCTACCAATTCCATCATACACATTTCAGCATTATCACCTTGTCTGATTCCGGTTTTGATAATCCTTGTGTATCCACCCGGTCTACCGCTTACTTTTTCAGCAACAGTGCTGAAAAGCTCAGTAACAGATTCCTTATTTTGAAGATAAGAGAAGACAGTTCTTCTAGAGTGTGTACTATCATCTTTAGATTTTGTGATGATAGGTTCAATGTATTTTCTCAAAGCTTTAGCCTTCGCTACAGTGGTATTGATTCTTTTGTGAAGGATCAAAGAAGTAGCCATATTGGAAAGCATTGCACTTCTGTGAGCTGCTGTTCTACCAAGATGATTAAATTTCTTACCGTGTCTCATTATTCCTCGTCCAATTTATATTTTGAAAGATCCATACCAAAAGTAAGGTTCTTTTCTGCTACTAGTTGCTCCAATTCTGCAAGCGATTTTTTTCCGAAATTTCTGAATTTCATCATATCAGAAATCTCTAAGTTAACTAGATCACCTAATGATCTAACATCAGCTGCTTTTAAGCAGTTATATGCTCTAACAGAAAGATCAAGATCATTTAGAGAAGTCTTAAGTAACTTTCTCATGTGAAGAAGCTCCTCATCAACTTGCTCTGGCTCACCTTGCTCCTGAGATTCTAAAATCATATTCTGATCAGAGAACAACATGAAGTGTTGAATCAGAATATTAGCTGCACCTTTCAATGCATTTTCAGGATGAATTGATCCATCAGTTTCGATATCAATGATTAGTTGCTCGTAATCAGTTTTCTGCTCAACCCTTGTGTTTTCTACACTATACTTCACATTTTTGATTGGTGTGAAAATAGAATCTATTGCGATGTAAGCAAACCCAGCATCCGCAGGTTTATTTTCTTCTGCAGTTACATAACCACGACCTTTTTCAACATTCATCTCAATCTCGAATTGTGCACTTTTATCAAGATTACAAATTACCAATTCAGGATTTAGAATTTCGAAAGAGTTGGTTGCACCAGCTATATCGCCAGCAGTAAGTTGAGTTTTGTTCGCAACAGATACAGTAATAATATTGTCAACTGTATCAGCCATTTTCTTAAACCTTACCATTTTAAGGTTTAGAATTATTTCACTTACATCTTCAACAACACCTTCGATAGTTGAAAACTCGTGCAATACTCCAGGTATTTTAATACCTGTAATTGCGTAACCCTCCAAAGAAGAAAGTAATATCCTTCTTAAAGCGTTACCAACAGTAACACCGTAACCTTTCTCAAGTGGCTTGAAAGTGAACAGACCGTGAAAATCGTCCGCTTTTTCCATCACCACTTTTTCCGGCATTTGGAATGCAAGAATTGACATATTGCGCTTTTTTAAAAAGTTTTGAGAACTACTCTTATTTAGAGTAAAGTTCTACTATTAATTGTTCTTTGATATTCTCAGGGATTTCTTCTCTTTCAGGAGCCTTAAGAAATTTTCCTGCGTATTCGGTAGAATCCCACTCTAACCAAGAAAACTTTCTTGAATTAGAACCTAAACTTGAAGAGATCGCTTCAAGAGATTTTGACTTCTCTCTAACTCCAATCACATCATTATCTTTTAAGCTGTATGATGGAATATTTACCACCTCACCATTCACTGTGATGTGTTTATGAGAAACCAACTGTCTTGCACCTCTTCTAGTTGGAGAAATTCCCAATCTAAAAACTGTATTATCCAATCTAGATTCTAGTAACTGCAAAAGAATTTCACCAGTGATGCCACTTTTTCTTGAAGCCTTTTCAAATAGGTTAGAGAATTGCTTCTCCAATACACCATAAGTATATTTTGCCTTCTGCTTTTCAGCAAGCTGAACAGCGTATTCAGATTGCTTTCTTCTTCTACCTCTTCCGTGTTGTCCAGGAGGATAGGCTTTCTTTTGTAAAGCTTTGCTATATCCAAAGATTGGCTCTCCGAATTTTCTAGCAATTTTAGTTTTAGGCCCTGTATATCTTGCCATTTTATCTACAATATTTAGATATTAAACTCTTCTTCTTTTCGGTGGACGACATCCATTATGCGGCATAGGCGTAACATCTTTAATCATTGTTACTTCAATTCCAACATTTTGAATAGTTCTGATGGCAGACTCTCTACCAGCTCCAGGTCCTTTTACAAAAACCTCTACTTTTCTCAAACCAAGTTCATAGGCAGTTTGTCCACAATTCTGTGCTGCAACTTGAGCTGCGTATGGAGTATTCTTTTTAGAACCTTTAAATCCCATTTTACCAGCTGAAGCCCATGAGATCACTTGACCTTGATTATTTGTCAAAGAGATAATAATGTTGTTGAATGTTGCTTGAATGTGAGCTTGTCCCACAGCTTCAACAGCAACAACTCTCTTTTTAGCCTTATCTTTTCTTTTCTGCGCCATCTTACGTATTACTTAGTCGCTTTCTTTTTATTAGCTACTGTCTTTCTCTTACCTTTTCTTGTACGAGCATTGTTTTTTGTTCTCTGACCTCTCAAAGGAAGACCTTTTCTATGTCGAAGACCTCTGTAGCAACCAATGTCCATCAAACGTTTAATATTGATCTGGATTTCAGATTTAAGAACACCCTCAACTCTGATATTCTCAGCTATAATTTTACGAATAGCACCAGCTTCATCATCGTCCCAATCCGAAACTTTTTTATTGAAATCAATACCCGCTTGGGTTAAGATCTTCTGTGCTGTACTTCTACCAATACCAAAGATATAGGTTAGTCCTATTTCTCCTCTTTTGTGGTCTGGTACGTCGACTCCTGCAATTCTAGCCATTTCTTATCCTTGTCTTTGTTTAAACTTAGGGTTCTTTTTGTTGATCACATACAGCTTCCCTTTTCGTCTGATTATTTTACAATCAACACTTCGCTTCTTTATGGATGCTTTTACTTTCATTTCGATCTTTATTTATATCGATAAACGATTCTGCCTTTGGTTAAATCATATGGAGACATTTCCAATTTAACCTTGTCTCCTGGTAATATTTTGATATAGTTCATACGCATCTTACCCGAAATATGAGCGATCACCGTATGACCATTTTCCAACTCCACTTTAAACATTGCGTTGGACAAAGCCTCCACAATGGTACCGTCTTGTTCTATAGATGACTGTTTTGCCATTATGCTACAGCCGTGTTTGTCCTACCTTTTACTCTTCCTGATTTCATCATACCTTCATAATGTCTCATTAGAAGATAACTTTCAATCTGCTGAAGTGTATCCAAAATAACCCCAACCATAATCAATAATGAAGTTCCGCCATAAAACTGGGCAAATGAACCCTGAACACCAGCCATCATAGCAAATGCGGGTAAAATCGCAACGATTGCCAAAAAGAACGAGCCAGGTAAAGTAATTCTAGAAAGAACATTATCTATAAAGTCAGCAGTTTGTTTTCCTGGTTTAATTCCTGGAACAAAGCCACCATTTCTTTTCATGTCATCAGCAATTTGATTTGGATTAATCGTAATCGCAGTATAAAAGAATGTGAATAGAATAATCAAGGTCGCAAACAAAACATTGTATTGCCAAGATTGAATGTTCGAAAAAGTAGTACCAATATACTGTGCCACATCACTTTGGTCAGCCCATATCCCTGCTAACAATGCAGGTAAGAACATCAATGATTGTGCGAAGATAATAGGCATTACACCCGATGCATTTACTTTTAAAGGAATGTATTGTCTTTGGCCTCCATACACTTTATTACCTACAACCTGCTTCGCATATTGCACAGGAATGCGTCTTACAGCCTGAACTAATGCCACAGTTGCCATAACAACAACGAATAGGGCAACCAATTCAAATATAAAAAGCAATGCCTGATTCATTCCTCTTGCAGTTGCTTCACCAAGAATACTCCCTGGAAATCTTGATATGATACCAATCATTATCAACATTGAAATTCCATTTCCAATACCTTTATCAGTAATCCTTTCACCAAGCCACATACAAAAAATAGTGCCTGCAGTAAGTATTACCATTGAAGAAACGTTGAACAAAAATTGATTTTGCATAACAACAGCCTCCCCAGGGATTGTGGCATTGATATAACCAATCGACTGTGCTAAACAGATGAATATCGTTAAGACTCTGGTTATTTGATTAATTTTTTTCCTTCCACTGTCTCCCTCCTTTTGCAATTTCTGGAAATATGGTACGGCAACAGTTAATAACTGCAATACAATTGATGCTGAGATATAGGGCATAATGCCCAATCCGAATACTGAAGCTCTACTAAACGCACCTCCAAGGAAAGTATTTAAAAGACCAAATATTCCAGAAGCATTGTCCGTTAACATAGCTGGGTCAACACCAGGTAATACAACGAATGATCCCAATCTAAATATGATCAGGAATCCAATGGTATTCAGAATTCGAGTTCTTAATTCCTCAATGGAAAATATATTCTTTATCGTTTGTATAAACTTCTTCATCAATTACGCTTCTAACGATACGGAACCACCTGCTTTTTCAATTGCTTCTTGAGCAGATTTAGAAAATTTAT
This sequence comes from uncultured Marinoscillum sp., assembly GCA_964353015.1. Classification (GTDB taxonomy): domain Bacteria; phylum Bacteroidota; class Bacteroidia; order Cytophagales; family Cyclobacteriaceae; genus JAMZMI01. Next base: position 123,524 of record CAYGUA010000011.1, read on the forward strand.
GTGCAGTTACATTCAATTTGGCAGCAATTTCACCACCTCCCAAAATTTTCACAACATCGTCCTTACCTATAAGTCCGTTTGTTCTTAACACTTCAGGTGTAATTTCTTTAAGTTTTTTCTCATCACTTAAAGCTTGCAAAGTATCTAGGTTAATTGGCTTCATAACAACTTTATTGTTGTTCTTAAAACCAAACTTAGGTGTTCTTCTTTGAAGAGGCATTTGACCACCTTCAAAACCAATTTTCTTAGAATAACCAGATCTTGACTGAGCTCCTTTGTGACCTCTAGTCGCAGTTCCACCCTTACCTGATCCTTGACCTCTGGCTATCTTTTTTCTATTCTTAGTTGCGCCTTTTGCTGGCTTAATTGATTCTAATTGCATCTTAAAGTTCTTTAACTTCAACTAAATGTTGAACTTTATTAATCATTCCGGCGATTTGAGGTGTAAGTTCTTTCTCAACACTTCTATTAATCTTACCAAGACCCAAAGCCTGAATAGTCAGTAGCTGTCTATTTGGTCTTTTAATGGTACTCTTTATCTGAGTAATTAAAACCTTTCCCATTGCTATTATCCGTTAAATACTTTGTCTAAAGAAACACCTCGCTGTTTCGCTACTGCAAAAGGATCTCTCATTCTACTCAAAGCGTCAAAAGTTGCTTTAACCACATTATGAGGATTTGATGAACCTTTAGATTTGGCCAAAACATCATGAATACCAGCACTTTCCAAAACAGCTCTCATCGCACCACCAGCTATTACTCCTGTACCAGGAGCAGCAGGCTTAAGCAATACGAAACCACCTCCAAATTTTCCGATGGAATCATGAGGTACGGTTGATTTAAAAATTGGAACTCTTACCAAATTCTTTTTAGCATCATCTACACCTTTGGTGATAGCATCAGTAACTTCATTAGCCTTTCCAAGACCATAACCAACAACACCATTACCATCTCCCACTACTACGATTGCTGAAAAGCTAAATCTTCGACCACCCTTTACAACTTTCGCAACACGCTTAATGGCAACCACCTTTTCTTTAAGGTCGATATCGCTTGCTTTTACAACTTTAATATTGCTTTGTGACATAATTTCTTAGAATTTTAAACCTCCTTCACGTGCACCTTCGGCGAAGGCTTTCACTCTACCGTGGTAAGGGTAGCCATTTCGATCAAAAACTACTGAATTGATACCCGCTTGAACAGCTTTCTCAGCTAATTTCTTACCGACTTCTTTAGAATTTTCAATCGTTAGAGAATTAAGGCTCAACTCCTTTGATGATGCAGAAGCCAATGTAATGCCCTTTAAATCATCAATAATTTGACCGTATATTGCTCTATTGCTTCTAAAAACTGAAACTCTAGGAATGTCACTAGTACCACTGATCTTTCTTCTGATACCTTTTTTGATTCTTGCTCTTCTCGCTAACTTAGATACAGCCATCTCTTTAATTATTTAGAAGCCGTTTTACCAGCCTTTCTTCTTACTTGCTCACCCACGAATCTGATACCTTTACCTTTGTAAGGCTCGACAGATCTTAATGATTTAATCTTAGCGGCAATTTGACCAACCAATTGTTTGTCAATTCCTTCCACTGTAACTTTTGGTGTTTGCCCCTTGGCCGTTTCAGCTTGAACAACAATTTCCTTTGGAACTGCCAAAAATATGTTGTGAGAGTATCCGAGGTTAAGTTCAAGGATATTATCTACCACAGCAGCCTTATATCCAACACCAACTAATTCCAAATTTCTTTTGAATCCGTTGCTTACCCCTTCAATCATGTTATTGATCAATGACCTATATAAGCCGTGTAGAGCCTTGTGTCTCTTTTGTTCAGTTGGTCTTTTTACAGTAATTACACCATCTTCAATTTCCACAGAAATATCAGGATCAACTTCTTGTGTAAGTTCCCCTTTTGGACCTTTTACAGTTACTATGGTTTTACTCATGGTAACAGTAACTCCAGCCGGAATATTTATGGGTGCCTTGCCTATTCGTGACATTATCTAATCTCTTTTAATAAACGTAACAAAGTACTTCTCCTCCAATATGATCTCTTCTTGCTTCCTTATCAGAAACTACACCCTGAGATGTTGAGAGAATGGCGATTCCAAGACCATTTAACACTCTAGGAAGTTCCTCAGCTCCAGCATATTTTCTTAAACCAGGAGTACTAATGCGCTCAAGTTTTGTAATAGCCGATTGCTTTGTTTGAGGATTATATTTCAATGCAATTTTAATAACACCTTGCTTGTCATCATCAACGAATTTGAAGTTCTGAATGAACCCTTTGTCATGCAGCACCTTCGTCATCTCTTTTTTGATGTTCGAAGCAGGAATTTCGACAATACGGTGATTTGCTTTCACCGCGTTTCTGATCCTTGTCAAATAATCACCTATCGGATCTGTTACCATTTTCTTTTACAATTAACCACCCTAAAAAGGGGTGCAAAATTAACTAATTTTTTAAAATATTATCCTTTCTTGTAAACAAAAGTTTACCAACTAGCTTTTGTTACTCCTGGTATCTTACCTTCTGATGCCATTTCCCTGAAAGTAACCCTTGAGATACCGAACTTTCTCATGTATCCTTTAGGTCTTCCAGTTAATTTACATCTGTTATGTAATCTTACTTTTGATGAGTTTCTTGGAAGTTTATCCAAACCTTGGTAATCACCCTCAGCTTTCAATGCAGCTCTTTTTTCTGCAAATCTTTCAACAAGTTTTACTCTCTTTCTTTCTCTAGCTTTTACTGATTCTCTTGCCATTGTATTAGTTTTTACCTGCCACGAAAGGCATTCCGAATGATTTTAATAGAGCGAAACCTTCTTCATCTGTTTTTGCTGAAGTCACGAATGTGATATCCATTCCAGAAATACGGTTGATTTTATCGATACTAATTTCTGGGAATATAATTTGCTCCTCAACACCTAAGGTGTAATTACCTCTTCCGTCAAAGCCTTTTTGTTTGATCCCCTTAAAATCTCTTACACGTGGTAATGCTACAGTCATTAACCTGTCAAGGAATTCGTACATTCGGTCACCTCTCAATGTTACCCGAGCACCAATCGGCATTCCTTCTCTCAATTTGAAATTGGATATGGAATTTTTCGCCAAAGTCGGAACTGCCTTTTGACCAGTGATTGTTGATAATTCTTCAACACCTACATCTACCAATTTTTTATCAGAAACAGCAGCGCCAATACCTTTGTTTACTGAAATTTTCAATAATTGTGGTACCTCCATTATTGACTTGTACTGAAATTTATCTTTCAATGCAGGTACGATATCATTGAGATATTTTTCTTTTAATCTAGGTCTAGCCATTAGTGATAAATTCTCCAGTTTTTTTAGAATACCTCTGTAATTTTCCTTCACTATTCACTTTTCTTCCGATCCTTGTCGCTTCGCCTTTTGCTGGATCAACTAACATTAGATTGCTAATATGAATAGATGCTTCGGTTTCTTCTCTTCCTCCTTCTGGTCTAGTTGCAGAAGGTTTTACGTGTTTGGTTACAATATTTGCTCCCTCAACAATGGCTCTGTATTTTTCCTTGACAACATCAAGAACTTTCCCAGTTTTACCTTTGTCATTTCCAGCAATTACTTCGACAGTATCGCCTTTACGTATGTGAAATTTTGTTGTATTGTGTGACATCATTAAAGTACTTCAGGTGCCAAAGACACGATTTTCATAAATTGACGTTCTCTTAACTCTCTAGCAACTGGGCCAAAAATACGAGTACCTCTTGGCTCATTGTTGGTGTTAAGTAGAACTGCGGCGTTATCTTCAAAACGAATGTAAGATCCGTCTTTCCTTCTAACTTCCTTTTTGGTTCGAACAATAACAGCTTTCGAAACCGTTCCTTTCTTTAGGTTACTTGAAGAGATAGCAGACTTAACCGTTACCACAATAGTATCACCTACTGAAGCATATCTCTTTTTCGTTCCACCAAGTACACGGATACAAAGGACTTCTTTTGCCCCACTATTATCCGCAACATTTAATCTTGACTCCTGCTGTATCATTTTACTTAGCTCTTTCGATTATTTCTACTAATCTCCATCTTTTATTCTTACTCAGCGGACGAGTTTCCATGATCCTTACTGTATCACCGATATTACTATCGTTGGTTTCGTCATGAGCTGTGAATTTGGTAGTCTTTCTGATGAACTTTCCATAAATAGGGTGTTTTTCTTTCCTATTCACCGCTACAGTTATGGTTTTTTGCATCTTATTGCTGACAACCTGACCGATACGCTCTTTTCGCAAATTTCTTTCCATCGATGCGTTATTTACTTAATTCTTTAGCTCTTATTTCAGTCTCTATTCTTGCAATTAGCTTTCTTGCATCTCTAATTTTCATAGGATTTTCAATTGGCGTAATGCTATGGGCAAACTTTAGTTTACCGTAACCTTCTTTTTCAGCAGCCAACTTACCAGTCAGCTCTTCAAGACTTAATGCTTTTATTTCTGAGTTTTTCATGCTCCAGTGTAGTCTCTACGTACAACAAATTTTGTTTTAACAGGAAGCTTTTGTGCTGCTAATCTTAATGCTTCACTAGCTGCCGCTGTGTCAACACCAGTTGCTTCAAATAAGATAGTACCTGGTTTTATGACAGCTACCCAATATTCAGGAGCACCCTTACCTTTACCCATCCTTACTTCGGCTGGTTTTTTAGTTACTGGTTTATCAGGAAAGATACGGATCCAAACTTGACCTTCTCTTTTCATGGCTCTGGTCATGGCAATACGAGCTGCCTCGATTTGTCTACTTGTTAACCATCCTGGTTCTAATGATTTGATACCAAAGTTTCCAAATGACAATCTATGTCCTCTCTGAGCTAATCCCTTAACTCTTCCTTTCTGACGTTTTCTAAATTTCGTTCTTTTCGGCTGTAACATTGCTTAGCTTTTAAAAGGCTTACTTACGTTCTCTTCTTCTTTTCGGACCACCTTCATTGGCACCTCCTCCTGGTCTTCTTCTCTTTGGTCCACCGGCTCCACCTCCCGCACCAGCTGGTGAATTTGAACCTCCAGATGTCATTCCGACATTAGGAGAAAGATCTCTTTTACCAAATACTTCTCCTTTGAAGATCCATACTTTGATACCTATTTTACCGTACACAGTATTTGCTTCGGATATAGCATAGTCGATATCAGCACGTAGCGTATGAAGGGGAATTCTTCCTTCCTTATACTGCTCACTCCTAGCCATTTCAGCTCCACCTAAACGACCACTAACTTTAACTTTAATACCTTGAGCGCCAACTCTCATTGCTGAGGCGATTGCTTGTTTCATGGCTCTCCTAAAAGAGATTCTGGCTTGTAGCTGTTGGGCGATAGACTCACCAACTAATTTAGCATCCAATTCAGGTCTCTTAATTTCAAAGATGTTGATTTGAATATCCTTACCTGTGATTTTCTTCAGTTCTTCTTTAATCTTATCGACCTCCGATCCACCTTTACCAATCACAACTCCAGGACGTGCTGTATGTATTGTAAGTGTTATTCTCTTAAGTGTTCTTTCGATTACTACTTTAGAAATTCCGCCCTTAGGGATACGAGCATCCACATATTTTCTGATTTTATAGTCTTCTACGATTTTATCGGAGAAGTCTTTTCCACCAAACCATGCAGAATCCCATCCTTTAACGATTCCTAATCTAAAACCTACTGGATTAACCTTCTGTCCCATCTTTTAATTAATTTTCTTTAGTATCAGCCTGAACACCATTTTCTTTAGCGTCACTCACAGAAATTGTGATATGATTTGAACGCTTTCTTATTCTATGAGCACGGCCTTGTGGTGCAGGTCTTAATCGCTTAAGCATTTTTCCACCATCAACGAATATACGACTCACTACTAAATCAGCATCTTCAATTTTAACATCTTCATTCATCGCCTGCCAATCAGCAAGAGCTGTCATTAACAACTTCTCAATATAATGAGATGAATGCTTGCTGTCGAATCGAAGCAAGTTCAGCGCAACATTCACTTTCGCACCTCGGATCATATCAGCTACTAATCTCATCTTACGAGGAGAAGTAGGAATGTTTCTCAATGAAGCAGTTACAGCACCAAGTTTACCTTTATTCTCTTCCTTGTGCTTTTTGATTGCTTCTTTCTGAAGGCGAATCTTAACCGACTTTTTAAGTTTCTTTTCTGCAGCTTCCATCTAATTATCTTTTGCCTTTATCTTTCTTAGCAATGTGACCTCTAAAGTTTCTTGTAGGAGCAAATTCTCCTAGTTTATGACCAACCATGTTCTCAGTCACAAACACAGGAATAAATTTATTCCCATTGTGTACTGCGAAAGTGTGGCCCACGAAATCCGGTGAGATCATAGATCTTCTTGACCAAGTTTTGATGACCGACTTCTTAGAAGTTTCATTCAAAACATCGACTTTTTTCTCAAGTCTGAAATCTATATAAGGTCCTTTTTTAAGTGATCTTGACATTATTTTCTTTTATTTACAATCAGCTTATCTGAATACTTATTTGGCTTTCTTGTCTTACCGCCTTTTGCATAGCGACCGTTTCTTGATCTTGGATGACCACCTGATGATCTTCCTTCACCACCACCCATTGGGTGATCTACAGGGTTCATAGCAACACCTCTTACTCTAGGTCTTCTTCCTAACCATCTGTTTCGACCAGCTTTACCTAATCTCACATTCATATGATCACTATTAGAAACAGTCCCAACAGTAGCGTAACAAGTGTTCAGTACCATTCTAATTTCACCTGAAGGAAGTTTCAATGTAGAATACTTCCCTTCTCTCGCTACCAATTGCGCATATGTACCAGCGCTTCTTGCCATTGAAGCACCTTTACCCGGCTTCATTTCTATGCAATGAACGATTGTACCTAGGGGAATCTCAGAAAGCAAAAGACAATTACCAACCTCTGGTGCAATTCCAGGACCTGAAACTATCTCGGTACCAACTTTCAAACCCGCTGGAGCAACGATGTATCTTTTCTCACCATCCTTATAGAAAAGTAAAGCAATTCGTGCAGTTCTTGATGGGTCGTATTCAATGGCATTAACAGTAGCAACTATGCCATGTTTATCTCTCTTGAAATCGATATCTCGAATCATCTGCTTATGACCTCCACCTACATTTCGGATGGTCATTCTACCCTTACTATTTCTACCTCCAGAATGCTTCTTTGAAATAATCAAAGATTTTTCAGGAGTAGTCTTCGTGATATTATCAAATACCGGAGCTACTCTAAATCTGGTTCCTGGTGTAACGGGTCTAAGTTTCTTAACAGCCATTTATCTGTTTATTTATATTCCGCTATAAAAATCTATAATGTCGCCTTCAGCCACTTTAACCACGGCTTTCTTATATGTCGGCTTTTTTCCTTCAATCACTCCAGATTTTGTAAATCTAGATTTAGCTTTTCCAGCCTGAACCATGGTATTTACACTTTCTACAGTGACACCATATGTCTTTTCTACTTCCTTTCTGATTTCAACTTTGTTGGCCTCTCTCGTAACAACAAATCCGTATTTGCCTTGCTCATTTAGAGCAGAAACTTTCTCAGTAACCAAAGGCTTAATTAATACTCCCATCTTAGTTTAATATATTTTGGATTACCTCAATTGAACTTTCCATTAAAATCAACTGCTGAGCATTTACCAAATCGTAAGTGCTGATTCCATCTATTGGAGTTACTTTAATGTTCTTCAAATTTCTAGAAGACAAAAAAACGTTGTTATTTGCTGACCCTAATATCAACAACGACTTTATAGAATCAGATTCTAGATTTTTGAGAATAGAAATAAATTCCTTCGTCTTGGGACTTTCAAAAGTAAAATCCTCCAACACCTTTATCTTCTTATCTTTTGCCTTAGCAGAAAAAGCAGACTTTTTTGCAAGTTGCTTCAACTTTCTATTCAATTTGAAGCTATAATCTCTTGGTTCAGGGCCAAACATAGTTCCACCACCTCTGAACACTGGTGATTTAATACTTCCAGCTCTCGCTGTACCAGTTCCCTTTTGTTTTTTGATCTTCCTTGTGGACCCACTGATCTCATTTCTGGTTTTAACCTTATGAGTTCCTTGTCTTTGATTGGCCAAATATTGCTTCACCTCTAGGTAAACAGCATGTTCATTAGGTTCGATACCAAAGACATCCTTATTCAGGCTAATTTCTCTGCCTGTCTCTTCTCCTTTTATATTGAATACAGAAAGTTTCATCTTATTTCTCTAGGATTACGTAAGAGTTTTTTGCCCCTGGAATAGAGCCACTTACAAGTACCAAATTCTTTTCAGGATAGATTTTCACGATTTTCAGGTTCAACACCTTAACCCTATCCCCACCAGTTCTACCAGCCATTTTAAGACCTTTAAAAACTCTTGATGGAAATGAACAAGCTCCAATTGAACCTGGTGCTCTTAATCTATTATGTTGACCATGTGTAGCTTGCCCTACACCACCAAACCCATGTCTTTTTACCACACCTTGAAAACCTTTACCTTTTGAGGTACCGATTGCATCCAAGAAATCTCCTTCAATGAATACATCCTGAGTAGTTATAGTATTACCAAGTTGAATTTTATCTTCATACTCGGCACGGAAATCTCTAAATTCAACAACCTTACTTTTAGGAGTGGTTTTTGCCTTGGCGAAATGTCCCTTCAACGCTTTAGGCGTATTTTTCTCTTTCCGTTCTCCGTAAGCCAATTGAACTGAACGATAACCGTCAGTCTCTGCATTTTTAACTTGGGTGACGACACATGGTCCAGCTTGAACGAGCGTACAGGCAATGTTTTTGCCGTTCTGATCGTACATGCTTGTCATCCCTACTTTTTTACCAATTATACCAGGCATTTTGCTTAATAATTATGATTTATCCGTTTCCGAATATTGTTTTCGTGAAAAGGACTGCAAAGATAGCAATTCCCCTTTCTGATCAAAAGATTTGAGCCAATTTTTGACACAAAAAAAGAACCAACAACTCAATGGCCATTGGTTCTCTTCTGAAGGCATATTTTTACTAAACTTTAATTTCCACATCAACTCCACTAGGAAGTTCAAGCTTCATTAAAGCATCAACTGTTTTCGCACTATTAGAATAGATATCAACCAATCTTTTGTATGTACAAAGTTGAAATTGCTCTCTAGCCTTTTTGTTTACGTGAGGAGATTTCAAAACAGTGAATTTTTCTTTTACTGTTGGGAGTGGAATTGGTCCACTTACAATAGCTCCAGTTGTTTTAACCGCTCTTACAATCTTCTCTGCAGACTTGTCAACCAAGTTGTGATCGTATGACTTTAGTTTAATTCTAATTTTTTGATTCATGACAATGTCTTTTAATCTTTTGCTCCTTTAACATCTGCTATTACCGTATCCGCAATACTTTGAGGAACGTGATCATAATGCGCAAACGTAAGATTGGCTGTTGCACGACCTGAGCTCATAGTTCTTAAGTCAGTAACATAACCAAATAATTCTGATAATGGAACATCTGCTTTTATAACAGCTGCAGTCCCACGTGTATCCATTCCTTTCATGATACCCCTTCTTCTGTTAAGGTCTCCAGTTATTGATCCTGTATATTCGTCAGGAGTCACTACCTCCACAGCCATGATCGGCTCCAAAAGAACTGGTTTTGCTTTTTTCGCAGCTTCCTTAAATCCAACTCTTGCTGCCAATTCAAACGAAAGTGCATCTGAATCGACATCATGGAAGGATCCATGAAAAACACGCACCTTCATGCTATCCAAAGGATAACCAGCCAATGGACCGTTTTTCATTGCTTCTTTGAAACCTTTTTCTATAGCTGGAATAAATTCCTTAGGAATCACACCACCTACAATATTGTTTACAAACTGTAATCCTTCTTTTTGCTCAATATCTGGATCAATAGGACCCAATTCAAATACAATATCAGCGAACTTACCACGACCACCAGATTGTTTTTTGTAAACTTCTTTGTGCTCTACTGAATTTCTAATTGCTTCCTTATAAGCAACTTGAGGTGCTCCTTGATTAATCTCAACCTTAAATTCTCTTTTCAGTCGATCTATAATAATATCCAAATGCAACTCACCCATTCCTTTCAAAATGGTTTGACCGGTCTCGTGGTTACTTTCAACCTGAAGTGTAGGATCTTCCTCAATCAATTTACCAATAGCAATACCAAGTTTGTCAGAGTCTGCCTGAGTTTTAGGCTCAATTGCATATCCAATAACCGGCTCAGGGAAAATCATTGACTCAAGTACGATCTTGTGTTTTTCATCACAAAGTGTATCCCCCGTCTTGATATCTTTAAATCCAACAACCGCACCGATATCTCCTGCATGCAACTGATCAATTTGATTCTGCTTATTTGCATGCATTTGGAAAATTCGGGAAATTCTTTCTTTATTGCCGGATCTTGTATTAAATACATAAGAGCCAGATTCCAATATTCCAGAATATGCTCTAACAAAACACAAACGACCTACAAATGGGTCAGTGGCGATCTTGAAAGCCAAACCTGCAAATGGTTCACTTGCACTTGGTTTTCTGATAACCTCGGCTTCTGTATCAGGGTTGGTTCCGATGATATTATCTCTATCCAATGGAGAAGGTAAAAGCTCCATTACATAGTCAAGCATCGCTTGAACTCCTTTATTTTTAAATGCTGATCCACATGTCATTGGAACAAAAGCCAAATCAATAGTAGCTGCCCTTAAGGCCGCAATGATCTCATCCCTTGTGATTGATTCAGGGTCCTCAAAATATTTTTCAAGTAGAGATTCATCATAATCAGCTACCGATTCCAATAAATGTTGTCTATACTCTTCAACTTCGTCAAGCATATCAGCGGGAATTGGAATTTCCTGGAAAGTCATTCCCATGTCATCCTCATTCCAAACCATTGCTTTATTTAAAACAAGATCCACAACGCCTTTAAAAGTCTCTTCAGCGCCGATTGGCAACTGAAGTGGCACAGCTTTAGTACCTAGCATTTCTTTAACCTGATTACAAACTTTCAGAAAGTCAGCACCAGATCTATCCATTTTATTAACGAATCCAATTCTGGCAACTTTGTAATTATCAGCAAGTCTCCAGTTAGTTTCTGATTGTGGTTCTACACCATCAACGGCACTAAATAAAAATACCAAACCATCCAATACTCTAAGTGATCTGTTTACCTCAACTGTAAAGTCGACGTGACCAGGAGTATCTATAATATTGATATGGTATTTATCACCAGCGTAATTCCAGAATACAGTAGTAGCTGCAGATGTAATCGTAATCCCTCTTTCCTGCTCCTGTGCCATCCAGTCCATAGTAGCGGCACCATCGTGTACCTCACCTATTTTATGGCTAACTCCAGTATAATACAGGATTCTCTCAGTGGTAGTTGTCTTACCAGCATCGATGTGAGCTGCAATACCTATGTTTCTGGTAAATTTTAAATCTCTTGCCATTATTGATTTATATCTTAGAATCTAAAATGAGAAAAAGCCTTATTTGCTTCAGCCATTCTGTGAGTATCGTCTTTCTTCTTTACAGCAGCACCCTCTCCTTTAGCACCAGCAATGATCTCTGCTGCTAATCTTTCCTTCATTGTTTTCTCTCCCCTCAATCTGGCGTATTTAATCATCCATTTGATACCAAGAGAAATTTTTCTTTCGGGTCTTACTTCAATCGGCACTTGAAATGTTGCTCCCCCTACTCTTCTACTTTTTACCTCTACAGATGGGCTGATGTGACTAAGTGCTGATTTCCAGGTTTCTATACCATTCTCACCAGTTTTTGCTTCCACCAACTTAATTGCTTCGTAGAAAATTGTATAAGAAGTACTCTTCTTACCTCTAAGCATGAGGTTGTTTACAAATTTTGTTACGAGGGTATCTTTGTAAATTGGATCAGGTAGGATATACCTTTTCTTTGGTTTTGATTTTCTCATTTCTTAGGTATTACTTTTTCGCTTTAGGTCTTTTAGCACCGTACTTAGATCTTCTTTGAGTTCTTCCATTTACACCAGCAGTATCCAATGCACCTCTGATAATGTGATATCTCACACCCGGTAAATCTTTAACCCTTCCGCCTCTAATTAGAACAATTGAGTGCTCTTGAAGATTATGACCTTCACCTGGTATATAAGCATTCACTTCTTTACCATTTGTTAATCTAACCCTAGCTACTTTTCTCATCGCTGAGTTTGGCTTCTTAGGAGTAGTTGTGTAAACTCTCGTGCACACACCACGTCTTTGTGGACAAGAATCCAAAGCAGGAGACTTAGACTTAGTAGTTAACTTCGTCCTGCCCTTTCTTACTAATTGTTGAATAGTTGGCATTCTATGATTATTTCTTATTTACCGATTTTTCATCCTGACGAATTCAGGGACGCAAAGATAGAGATATTGATTTTTAAATCACAATTGAAAATTAAAATATAAAAGAAGTTTTTTATGCTTCTCCCATAGTTCCACCAAAATTCATAGGGAATTTTGGTGCTTCATCAACCGATTTAATGTCGCCAAATGTATCCTCATATTTATTTATATTATCCTGAAGTGCATTGAGGAGCCTTTTGGCATGCTCAGGGGTTATCACAATTCTCGATTTAACTTTTGCTTTTGGCACACCAGGCATTAGCCTGATGAAGTCAATCACAAACTCACTACTTGAGTGTGCAATCATCGCAAGATTTGCGTAAACCCCCTCTGCGGTTTCCTCAGACAACTCAATGTTTATCTGATTTGCCTTACCTTTTTTGTCCTCTTTGTCCATTATCAGGATTCGTATTCTTTTGACTTTTCAAATTCCTCCTTGGCAGTTACTAGTGAATCCAATTCTTCGTTTGATGTAACGATTTGATTTTGGAAACTTCTACTTCCTGTACCAGCCGGAATCAAATGACCAACAATAACATTTTCTTTCAAGCCAGCCAAATAATCAGCTTTTCCTCTAATAGATGCTTCACTCAAAACTTTGGTAGTTTCCTGGAATGATGCAGCTGAAATAAAGCTTTCAGTACCCAAAGATGCTTGTGTGATTCCTTGAAGAATTGGCTGTGATACTGCAGGTTCAGCGTTTCGAACTTCTACGATTTTCAAGTCTCTTCTCTTAAGATTAGAGTTTTCGTCACGTAGTTTTCTGCTTGTGATAATCTGTCCTGGTTTTAGAGAATCTGAATCACCAGCTTCCACAACAACCTTTTTATCCAAGATGGTGTCATTTTCCTCCATAAATGCAAACCTATCCACAGTCTGATTTGTAAGGAAGCTTGTGTCACCAGCGTCGATAATGATAACCTTCTGCATCATCTGTCTTACAATAACTTCTATATGCTTATCATTGATTTTCACACCTTGAAGTCTGTAAACCTCCTGAATCTCATTAACTAGATATTCTTGAACAGCTGTCGGACCTTGAATTTTCAAGATATCCGCAGGAGTAGTAGCTCCATCAGATAAAGCTTCCCCAGCTTTGATAAAGTCATTATCCTGAACCAAGATATGTTTAGACAAAGGAACAAGGTATCTTTTCTTCACACCATCTTTCGATTCTATGAAGATTTCTCTGTTACCTCTTTTTATTCCTCCGTATGTTACTACACCATCAATTTCAGTTACAACAGCCGGGTTTGACGGATTTCTAGCCTCGAATAATTCTGTTACCCTAGGAAGACCTCCTGTAATGTCTCGTGATTTACCAGTTCGACGAGGAATTTTAGCTAAAACTTGTCCAGCCTTGATTTTATCTCCTTCTCCAACAGAAAGGTGAGCTCCTACTGGTATGTTATACCCTTTGGATTCATCTTTTCCCGCTACTACAACAGCAGGGTTTTTGGCCTTATCCTTGGTTTCAATTATAACTTTTTCTCTGTGACCAGTCTGCTCATCCGATTCTTCTTTGAAGGTAATACCTTCAATAATCGCATCAAATTCAGCAATACCATCAAATTCAGCTACGATTACCGCATTATATGGATCCCAGAAACAAAGTTCCTGACCAGCAGTTACTTTCTCACCATCTTTCACCTTTAGGATAGAACCATAAGGTACGTGATTGGTAATAAGTACTTTGTCTTTTTTATTATCGACGATTCTTAATTCACCCGAACGTCCCATTACTACTTTAACAGGATTTCCTTCTTCATCGGTTGAATCAACAGTTCTCAACTCATCATATTCAACTACTCCATCAAATTTTGCTTTGATATTTGCATCTACAGCAATGTTAGAAGCTGTACCTCCAACGTGGAATGTTCTAAGAGTAAGCTGCGTACCCGGTTCTCCAATTGATTGGGCTGCAATTACTCCAACAGATTCACCAATATTAGACATTCTTCCTGAGGCAAGGTTACGTCCATAACACTTGGCACAGATTCCTCTCTTGGATTCACAAGTTAAAACCGATCTGATTTCAACTTCTTCTATAGCTGTACCCTCAATTTTATCTGCAACTTCTTCTGTAATTTCAACACCTGATTCTACAATCAACTCGTCTGTAAGTGGATCATAAATATCATGAACAGAAACTCTACCAAGAATTCTTTCAGAAAGTGGTTCAACAATCTCTTCATTATCTTTTAAAGCCTGAACAGATAGTCCTCTGAGTGTACCACAATCTTCTTCATTCACTACCATGTCCTGAGCCACATCAACTAAACGACGTGTCAAGTATCCAGCATCTGCTGTCTTCAATGCAGTATCAGCAAGACCTTTACGTGCACCATGTGTGGAGATAAAATATTCAATTACATCCAAACCTTCCTTAAAGTTTGAAAGAATAGGGTTTTCAATGATTTCACCAACTGAACCTTGAAGATTCTTTTGTGGTTTAGCCATCAATCCTCTCATTCCACCAAGCTGACGAATCTGTTCTCTCGAACCCCTCGCGCCTGAGTGCATCATCATGTAGATTGAATTAAATCCTTGATCATCCTCTTCCAGTTGCTTCATCAATGTGTTGGTGAGCAACGTATTTGTTCTAGTCCAAATATCAATTACCTGATTGTATCTTTCATTATCCGTGATAAGACCCATCAAGTAATTATTCCAAACCACTTCAACTTCGGCTTTGGCTTGAGCTACAAGTTCCTCTTTTTCAGCAGGAATCTGAATGTTATCAAGCCCCATTGATAACCCACCTTTGTAGGCCATTTGGAACCCAAGTTCTTTGATATCATCTAAGAAAAGTGCAGTTCTCGCCATTCCAGAAATTTTGAAAATGTGAGAGATAATTTTTTGCAATTTTTTCTTAGTTAGTAGTTCATCCACGAATCCCACTTCCTCCGGAACGTGTTCATTGAATAAAACTCTACCAGCTACGGTTTCTATGATTTTCGTTTCAAGCGTACCATCATCTTTTCTGACTTTGGTTCTTACTTTAACATAAGCATGTTGTGATAACTTTCCTTCATTCAAGGCAATGATCACCTCTTCATGGTTGTAGAAAGTCATGCCTTCACCAATAACTGGCTTTTCCGGGGTATTTTTTCTACCCTTAGTTATGTAATAAAGTCCCAAAACCATATCCTGAGATGGCACAGCGATCGGCGCACCATTTGCAGGGTTTAGGATATTATGTGTAGAAAGCATTAACAATGAAGCTTCCAAAATAGCCTCATGACCTAGAGGAACGTGCACAGCCATCTGGTCACCATCAAAGTCAGCGTTGAATGCTGTACATACTAATGGGTGTAGTTGGATTGCTTTACCTTCTATAAGTTTTGGTTGGAAAGCCTGAATACCCAATCTGTGCAAAGTTGGAGCACGGTTTAGCATCACAGGATGACCTTTCAATACGTTTTCAAGAATATCCCAAACTACAGGATCTTTTCTATCAACAATTTTCTTTGCAGATTTTACAGTCTTAACGATACCTCTTTCGATCAATTTTCTGATAACGAACGGCTTGAAAAGCTCAGCTGCCATATCTTTTGGAAGACCGCATTCGTGCATTTTCAATTCGGGTCCTACTACAATTACAGAACGTCCTGAATAATCAACCCTCTTACCAAGTAAGTTTTGACGGAATCTACCTTGCTTACCTTTAAGCATATCACTCAAAGATTTCAAAGCTCTGTTTCCATCAGATCTTACGGCGTTAACTTTTCTTGAGTTATCAAAAAGTGAGTCAACAGCTTCCTGAAGCATCCTTTTCTCATTTCTCAAAATAACTTCTGGTGCCTTTATGTCAATCAATCTCTTCAGACGATTGTTTCTAATGATTACTCTTCTGTAAAGATCATTTAAATCGGACGTAGCAAATCGACCACCATCCAAAGGAACCAAAGGTCTTAGTTCTGGTGGAATTACCGGAACCATTTTTATAACCATCCATTCAGGCTTATTTTCAATACGAGTTTTCGCATCTCTAAATGCCTCAACGACTCTTAATCTTTTTAAAGCTTCCGCTTTTCTTTGCTGTGAAGTATCAGTTGCAGCTTGGTGACGCAATTCGTAAGAAAGATCATCAAGCTGTATTCTTGAAAGCAACATTTCCAGCGCCTCAGCACCCATTTTTGCAATGAATTTCTGAGGATCTTCATCATCAAGCATTTGATTTTCTCTAGGAAGTTTATCTAGTATATCCAGATATTCTTCTTCTGTCAAGAAATCAAGTTGACTGATGCCATCTTCTTCCTTAGCTCCAGCCTGGATTACTACATATCTTTCGTAGTATATAATCTGATCAAGCTTTTTGGTAGGTAACCCTAATAGGTAACCTATTTTATTAGGAAGAGATCTGAAGTACCAAATATGAGCAACTGGCACAACCAATTCGATGTGTCCCATACGCTCGCGACGTACTTTCTTTTCAGTCACTTCAACACCACATCTATCGCAAATGATGCCTTTATATCTAATCCTTTTGTATTTACCGCAATGACATTCCCAGTCTTTAACAGGACCAAAAATTCTCTCACAGAAAAGCCCTCCCATTTCAGGCTTGTAAGTACGATAATTAATAGTCTCTGGCTGAGTAACTTCTCCGTGTGAACTCTCAAGTATTGACTCTGGTGAGGCCAAACTGATTGTTATTTTGGAGAAATCGCTATTGAGTTTTTTGTTTTTTCTGAATCCCATAATTAAATGATCTGTAGCATTGCCCCATTGCAGGAGCTTATTTCAAAAAAATTAGTCTAAAGTGATTTCAAGTGCTAATCCACGTAATTCGTGAACCAAAACATTGAATGACTCAGGAATATTTGGCTTCTGCATATTTTCGCCTTTTACAATGGCTTCATAAGCTTTAGCTCTACCAATTACATCATCAGATTTAATTGTAAGGATTTCCTGAAGAACATGAGCTGCACCGAATGCTTCAAGTGCCCAAACCTCCATTTCACCAAATCTCTGACCCCCGAATTGAGCTTTACCTCCAAGTGGTTGCTGAGTGATAAGTGAGTAAGGTCCGATACTCCTTGCGTGCATTTTATCATCTACCAAGTGACCAAGTTTCAGCATGTAAGCGATTCCAACCGTAACTGGTTGATCAAATCTCTTACCTGTAAGTCCGTCGTATAGATAAGTTCTACCAAATGATGGTAGGCCAGCTAGTTTCAATTCATCTTGTACCTCTTCTTCTGTAGCACCATCAAATATTGGAGTAGCATATTTTTTACCCAATTTTAATCCGGCCCAAGCAAGTACAGTCTCATATATCTGACCGATGTTCATCCTTGATGGTACCCCAAGTGGATTCAATACGATATCCATAGGTGTTCCATCTTCCATGAATGGCATGTCCTCTTCTCTAACGATTCTAGCTACAACACCCTTATTACCGTGACGTCCAGCCATTTTATCACCGACTTTAAGTTTTCGTTTTTTAGCGACGTAAACTTTAGCAAGTTGAACAATACCAGCAGGTAGTTCATCACCTACTTCGAGGGTAAATCTTTCTCTCTTGAAAATACCTGATATTTCATTTCGGGTATTGATATAGTTTTTAACCATTCTGAAGATCATCAAGTTGATGTCGTCATCGTTGGTCCAATTTTCTATGATCAAATCGGAAATAAGGTTGGCTTCTTCAGGTACGTTGTAGTTACTTTCATCCCTGTAGATATTCTTTGGAGGGAAAATGTTCGCCTCGATATTCTTTCTGGAAAACTTAGATCCTTTAGAAATGATCTCTTCACCGAATTTATGTTTGATACCAGAGCAGGTTTTACCATCCAAAAGTGTAGTCAACTTATCAATCATTTGATCTCTGACTTCATTCAATTGATGGCTGTACTTATTCTTAAGAATTTCAACCTCTTTCTTCGTTCTTACACGAAGATCCTTATCTTTCTTTGGTCTTGAAAATAGCTTAGTATCAATAACAACTCCTCTAAGAGATGGTGAAGCTTTAAGCGATGCATCTTTTACGTCACCCGCTTTATCACCAAAAATCGCACGAAGCAGTTTTTCTTCTGGCGTTGGATCTGTTTCTCCTTTTGGAGTAATCTTACCAATAAGAATATCACCCTCTTTGATTTCGGCACCAATTCTGATAATTCCATTCTCATCAAGGTTTCTTACAGCCTCTTCACTTACGTTTGGAATTTCAGAAGTAAGCTCTTCCTCACCTCTTTTCGTATCTCTTACTTCAAGTTCGTATTCATCTATGTGAATAGAAGTGAAGATATCCTCCCTAACTACTTTTTCTGAGATAACAATTGCATCCTCAAAGTTGTAACCTTGCCAAGGCATGTAAGCAACTTGCAAGTTTCTTCCAAGTGCCAACTCACCATTTTCCGTTGCAAAACCTTCACAAAGCGGCTGACCTTGAGTTACCCTATCTCCTTTACTTACGATTGGTTTCAGGTTGATGCAAGTATCCTGGTTTGTTCTTCTGAATTTAATCAAATCATAAGTAACACTTGGACTGTTGAATGAAATCAAAAGTTCTTCTTCAGATTTTTCATATAGGACAACAATTTTCTTTGCATCCACATATTCAATCACACCGTTTCCTTCAGCAATCACTAAAGCTCTCGAGTCAATCGCAACTCTTGCTTCAAGTCCAGTACCTACAATTGGCGCTTGCGGACGAAGCAATGGAACGGCCTGACGCTGCATGTTAGATCCCATCAAGGCTCTGTTTGCATCATCATGCTCAAGGAATGGGATTAATGAAGCTGCCACCGACACAATCTGGTTTGGTGCTACATCCATATATTTCAAGTCTGTAGGTGCCACCACAGGGAAGTCACCTTCAAATCTTGCTTTCACTTTATCATTCACAAAATCACCACTATCTTTCAATGGTGCATTTGCTTGTGCAATGTTGTATGTATCTTCTTCTTCCGCTGTTAGGAATAAAACATTACCAGACATATCAACTCGACCCTTCTCTACTACTCTATAAGGAGTTTCGATGAATCCCATTTGATTCACTTTTGCATGAACACATAGTGATGAAATCAAACCAATGTTTGGACCTTCAGGAGTCTCAATGGTACAAAGTCTACCGTAGTGTGTGTAGTGAACGTCACGTACCTCAAAACCGGCTCTTTCTCTTGAAAGACCACCTGGTCCTAATGCAGACATTCTTCTCTTGTGAGTAACCTCAGCTAGAGGATTTGTTTGATCCATAAACTGAGATAATTGATTCGTTCCAAAGAATGAATTAATTACAGAAGAAAGGGTTCTGGCGTTTATAAGATCAACAGGCTTAAAATCCTCATTGTCTCTTACGTTCATTCTCTCTCTGATTGTTCTAGCCATTCTAGCCAGACCAACTCCAAATTGAGCGTATAGCTGCTCACCAACAGTTCTTACCCTTCTATTACTTAAATGGTCAATATCATCAACAACAGCACGGCTATTGATCAAACCAATCAAGTATTTTACAATAAGAATTATATCCTCAGTAGTAAGGGTTCTCTTATCGTAACCCAATTCCAAACCAAGTTTTTTATTGATTCTATATCGACCTACTTCACCTAAATCATATCTCTTATCACTAAAGAATAAGTTTTGAATGATATCACGAGCAGTTTGCTCATCTGGTGCGTCAGTATTTCTCAACTGACGGTAAATCAATTCAACTGCCTCTTTTTCTGAGTTTGAATTATCTTTTTGTAGCGTGTTGTAAACAATACTATAATCTGCAACATTCACATCTTTCCTGTGAAGGATAACAGATTTAGAACCTGATTCCTTGATGATTTCAAGATCATCCTCACCTATAATACTATCTCTCTCGAGAATTACTTCATTTCTATCAATTGATACTACCTCTCCAGTATCCTCATCAACGAAATCTTCAGTCCAGGTTCTTAAAACTCTAGCTGCCAATCTTCTGCCGACTACCTTTTTAAGCTCCTTTTCAGTTGCTTCAACCTCCTCAGAAAGTCCAAACAAATCAAGAATTTCTTTATCTGATCCGTATCCTATTGATCTTAAAAGAGTAGTAATAGGAAATTTCTTTTTTCGGTCAATATAAGCATACATGACATTGTTTACGTCAGTAGCAAATTCGATCCATGATCCCTTAAAAGGGATGATTCTAGCGGAATAAAGAAGGGTACCGTTAGTATGTTTGCTTTGAGCAAAAAACACACCTGGTGATCTATGCAATTGAGAAACTATAACTCTTTCAGCTCCATTTATCACAAATGACCCTTTAGCAGTCATGTAAGGAATGTTTCCTAAGAAAACTTCCTGCTCAATAGTTTCAAAATCTTCGTTTTCCGAGTCATTGCACAATAAGCGAAGTTTTGCTTTTAGAGGCACTGAGTAGGTAAGCCCCCTTTCAACACTTTCGTCAACTGAATATTTGGGAGGATCGACGGTATAATCCACGAATTCCAAGATAAAATTATCTCGAGAATCGGAGATTGGGAAGTTCTCCATGAATACCTTGTAAAGACCTTCGTCTCTTCTCTTATCAGATGGAGTGTCAAGCTGGAAGAAATCTTGGAAAGACTTTAGTTGTAGATCCAAAAAATCAGGATAGTCTAACACTGATTTAATAGATGAGAAATTTTTTCTCTCAGATTTAGTTATAGCCAAAGCTTTATCTGTTTTAGTTCAAAAATGAATCAAGAACGATGTGAAGTGTACAAACAGGAAAAGACCTGATCCCTATCCCGAATAAATCGGGAGGGAGCCAGGCCTACCTTTGTTGATTTAAAATCAATTATTTTAACTCAACTTCGGCTCCAGCTTCTTCAAGCTGCTTTTTCAGCGCCTCAGCTTCGTCTTTTGCTACTCCCTCTTTTACATTGCCAGGAGCACCATCTACCAATTCTTTAGCTTCTTTCAAGCCTAAACCAGTAAGTTCTTTCACCAATTTAACAACCGCCAATTTTGCAGCACCTGCTGACTTAAGAACAACATCAAAAGATGATTTTTCTTCAGCAACAGCAGCAGCATCACCAGCACCACCTCCAGCGACCATTACAGCGCCAGCAGCAGCAGGCTCAATGCCGTACTCGTCTTTTAGTATAGTAGCTAACTCGTTTACCTCTTTTACTGATAGGTTTACTAGTTGTTCTGCGAATTCTTTTAAATCTGCCATTTTTAATTAATAGTTAATTCCGTTAATAATCTTATTCTCTTTCTGAAAGTGTTTTTAATATACCTGCCAACTTATGCCCTCCACTTTGAAGAGCTCCGATAACATTCTTAGCAGGTGATTGTAATAGGTTGATAATTTCACCAATTAGTTCCTCTCTAGACTTAAGCTTGCTCAGCATGTCTAAATGTTCACTACCAATGAATATATCTGTGTGTATGGAAGCCGCTTTAAATGCAGGTCTATCTTTCGGATCAGCTTTCTGATAATCCTTGATAACTTCTGCAGGCACTTTTGCATTTTCATTTATGAACATTACGCCTGAAAATCCTTTCAAAGCCTCGTCCAACGGTGAATAGTCTGTTTCCAGATTTAAAAGTGCTTTTTTAATAAGTGTATTTTTAACCACTCTATATTCTACGCCCTTCTTAAAACAAGCCTCTCTAAACTTGTTTACTTCCGCAACGGTAAGTCCGGATGTATCAGTAATGTAGAAATGATCAGTTTGCTGAAATTTTTCTGTTAGTTCAGCTATAAGTTGTGCTTTATCTTCTCTAGTCATGATCTTATATTCCAGCTATAGTACTCTTATCAATTGTGATACCTTTACTCATGGTGCTTGATATAGTTATTGACTTGAAGTAGGTACCTTTTGCCGAAGCAGGTTTTAACTTGGCAATTGTTTGTATCATTTCAGATACATTTTCTTTTATTTTATCTGAATCAAATGAAACCTTACCAACACTTGCGTGTATGATACCAGTTTTATCCACTTTAAAATCAATTTTACCAGCTTTAACTTCAGTTACTGCTTTACCAATTTCCATGGTAACTGTTCCTGATTTTGGATTTGGCATCAGACCTCTTGGACCTAATACTCTTCCCAAACGTCCTACTTTAGCCATAACAGTAGGCATGGTGATAATCACATCAATGTCAGTCCAACCACCTTCGATTTTCGTTATGTAATCATCTAAACCTACGTGATCAGCACCAGCTGCTTTTGCTTCCTCTTCTTTATCTGGAGTACATAGCACCAATACTTTGACTTCTTTACCTATACCGTGAGGTAGAGAAACCACGCCTCTAACCATTTGGTCAGCCTTACGAGGATCAACACCCAATTTAACATCAACATCTACTGAAGAATCAAATTTTGTGAACGTGATCTGCTTTAATAACTCAGCAGCATCTGCTAGTGAGTATTCCTTATCAGGGCTTACCAGATCTTTTACTTTCTTTTGGTTTTTAGTCAACTTTCCCATATCTGATATATTTATGCCCAAGGAGCTTTACCTGAAACTCTAACACCCATGCTTCGAGCTGTACCTGCGACTTGTTTCATTGCTGATTCAAGTTGGAATGCATTTAAATCCGGCATTTTAGTTTCAGCAATTTCTTTTACTTGATCCCAGCTGATTGCACCAACTTTTACCCTATTCGGTTCGGCAGATCCCTGCTTCAGCTTTGCCGCTTGCATGATCATTATCGCAGCAGGTGGGGTTTTAATAACAAAGTCAAAACTTTTATCCGCATAAATCGAAATTAATACGGGAACAACTTGACCTTGCTTTTCTTGAGTTCTTGCATTGAACTGCTTACAAAACTCCATAATGTTTAGCCCTTTAGAACCCAAAGCTGGTCCTACTGGGGGTGATGGATTTGCTTGCCCACCTTTCACCTGAAGTTTCAAATAACCTATAATCTCTTTTGCCATTTGATTAATCTTGTTTTTCCACCTGTATGTAGTTTAACTCTACTGGTGTATTTCTTCCGAAAATTTTAACTGTTACGTTTAACTTTTTGCGATCCTCGAATATCTCCTCTACAGTTCCAGTAAATCCGCTGAATGGACCATCCATCACTTTTACAGATTCACCTACTATAAATGGCGTGTCGAGTTTCTCTTCATGCTCCTCTACCTCATCTACTCTACCAAGAATACGATTAACCTCGCTTTGTCTTAACGGCACAGGATCTTTGGAAGCACTTGTAGTTCCTTCACCAAGAAAGCCAATAACATTAGGTATCAATTCTTTATTCGTAATCATGTGCTGGATTTCCCCATTCGCAAAATCTGCTTGAATGAGAATATACCCTGGAAAAAAATTGCGCTCACGAACTCTCTTTTTTCCATTGCGCATTTCATATACTTTTTCAGATGGAATCAGCACTTGAGGTACGATTGATTCCAATCCATTACGAACAATTTCAGAGTCAAGCGCTTCTTTTACCTTCCGCTCTTTGCCACTTACGGCTCTTACCACATACCACTTTAACTCACCCATCTTTAAAATTCGTTATAAAACCACTTCATAGCATTTTCAAAACCTAAGTCGAAAATACCTATCATGAGTGCAAATATCAAAGAGGCTACCAAAACCAAAATACTACTGTTCTGAAGCTCAGACAACTTTGGCCAAGTTACCTTATGCATCAACTCGTCGTACGCTTCTTTAAAAAATGTAATAACCTTATTCATAGTTATTTAAGTTGCACGGGAGGAGGGACTCGAACCCCCAACCAATGGTTTTGGAGACCACTACTCTACCAATTGAGCTACACCCGTAAAAAGCTTGCAGCCCGAAAAGGACTGCAAAGCTAGATGAATTAGTATTTATAAACAAATGCGATCTAAAATTTAATTTAGACCGCATCCATATGTTAATTTAAAGCTTAGTCAAGAATCTCAGTGACCTGTCCAGAACCTACAGTTCTACCACCTTCTCTGATCGCGAATCTTAAACCTTTCTCTAAAGCTATCTTGCTGTGAAGAGTAACTTCGATAGTTACGTTATCACCAGGCATAACCATTTCGATATTCTCTGGAAGTTTTATCTCACCAGTTACGTCAGTTGTTCTAACGTAGAATTGCGGTCTGTATCTGTTGAAGAACGGAGTGTGACGTCCACCTTCTTCTTTTGATAATACATAAACTTCAGCTTTGAAATTAGCATGAGGCTTAACAGAACCTGGCTTACATATGATCATTCCTCTTTTGATATCAGTTTTCTCGATACCTCTTAGAAGAAGACCAACGTTATCACCAGCTTCACCTCTATCTAATATCTTACGGAACATCTCAACTCCAGTGATAGTAGACTTAAGACCTTCAGCACCCATACCGATGATATCAACAGGATCACCAGTGTTGATCACTCCTCTCTCGATTCTACCAGTAGCAACAGTACCACGACCAGTAATTGAGAATACGTCTTCAACTGGCATCAAAAATTCCTTATCAATAGCCCTTGGTGGAAGTGGAATGAACTCATCAACTGCGTTCATCAATTCTTCAACTTTAGCTACCCACTGAGGCTCACCGTTAAGTGCACCTAATGCAGAACCTTGAATCACAGGAATATCATCACCTGGAAATTCATAATCAGAAAGAAGTTCTCTGATTTCCATCTCCACAAGCTCAAGAAGCTCAGGATCATCAACCAAATCAACTTTATTCATAAAAACTACCAAAGCAGGTACACCTACCTGACGTGATAATAGAATATGTTCTCTTGTTTGTGGCATTGGACCATCTGTAGCTGCAACAACTATGATTGCTCCATCCATTTGAGCTGCTCCCGTAACCATGTTCTTAACATAATCAGCGTGACCAGGACAATCAACGTGAGCGTAGTGACGCTTCTCTGTTTGGTACTCAATGTGTGAAGTATTAATAGTAATACCTCTTTCTTTTTCTTCAGGTGCGTTATCAATTGAAGAGAAATCCTTCACCTCTGCTAACCCTTTGGAAGCAAGTACTGAAGAAATTGCAGCGGTTAATGTCGTCTTACCATGGTCAACGTGACCGATAGTACCGATATTAACGTGTGGTTTTGAACGATCAAAGGTTGCTTTAGCCATGT
>CAYGUA010000012.1:0-137783 GCA_964353015.1 uncultured Marinoscillum sp.
TTTAAGTTAATGAATCAGTTTCTTGGAATAGTAATATGATGGGAAGCTAAAGGTTGGCATGAATTAACTGCATGAAATCAATAATCATTTCAATAGTCATAGTAGCATGTTGGAACATGGCCGTGGGTCAGTCACTGACTTTCGATCAACTTTTAAAATTTTATGAAAAAGGAAGCGGACAAAGGCTAGACGACTCAACAGCCTTTAAATACTTTGACTTCACTCCTAATGAATATGTTCGTGAACTAGAAACTGGAATAATACTCTTCCGAACTCAAAATCATATCGCTCTGACTGCCGAAACAAACTGTGGAGCAGGTGGGTACTGTGGCAGTAGCAACGTTTCGAATTTTAGATACAACGGTGATCTAATAGATCGAGCCGCATTTGAATCTGGATATGGCGATTGTGTATTTTCTAATGATCGTGACAACATTTTCGTTTCTGATACACTATTGATCTTTGCGGATTTGGATTTTGAAGTAGCTGATTGTATGAGTGATGAAGAAGTCGTTATAAAAAATGAACTACAGATTGAATACGTCTTTATAAATAATGGAAAATTTGACCGTCCAATCATCAGAAAAATCGATACGAAAAGAAAATACTACATTGGGTCTTCCCATTTTTTGAAACCAAGTGATTTGGTCAAGTATTCCAAAGATGAGCTTGCAACAATAAGAAACGAAATATTTGCCTCTCATGGATACACTTTTGACACTCCAAAGTGGCAACAGTACTTTGGACAACAAGAATGGTACAAACCGATCGACAAAGAGGTCGATAAATACCTTTCCATGATAGAACGTCATAACATCAAAG
This sequence comes from uncultured Marinoscillum sp., assembly GCA_964353015.1. Lineage (GTDB taxonomy): Bacteria > Bacteroidota > Bacteroidia > Cytophagales > Cyclobacteriaceae > JAMZMI01. The sequence goes on from CAYGUA010000012.1 coordinate 823, forward strand.
AACTATTAAAGGCAGAAGGAAAATAGACTCATGCCAACATATGCTATGAATGAATGGGGTTTTATCGGTCAGGAAATTGTCGTGGGGACGCCCGGTCTGCCACACTAGCGAGCCTCATATTTTAAATTTAAAATAAGACCGAGCTTTGTAAGCATTGCTATGATGAGCTTGAAAGGTCATTACTTTCTAACCTGCACGATTCATAGCTAGTCCTAAACACAATTAGATAATGCGCAAACTGATTCTTTTAGCCTTGGTATTAACCAACTGTTCAACTCAGAATTCTGATCAGATCATCGAATTGAACTTAAAGAATTTGGAGTTGAACGACATTATTTTGGAACCACTTGATTCGTCGGAACTTGAAATTATGGTGCAATATGAACTCAGGGAAAAATGGGATGGCGAACTACAATTCCTGAATCAATTCTACCCTCCTTCCTATGTTCTTGATAATGAGGATGATGAAAAGGGAAAATTCGTTCAGCGATTTTTGGAAAAATATGATGCTTTATGGTTGCCATTTAGTTTTCAAAATGAAGCGCTAAAACTGATACTACTAAAAAATGGCGATTCGAAAGACTGGGCTGCCAAAGGTTATGAACTCAGACTTTTTTATCCAAATTGTCAGGAAGACAGGTTTTATCCGATTGAAATTGCCCGGTAATATCATGACCTTCCGATCGTGGAATTGGAAATAAATACAATCATAAAATTTCAAAGCAATGGAAGTTTATCATCTGTTCAGTACGCTCACACATGCTCTGATGTGATAATTGACAATAAAACAAATTGCTTTTCTGACACTGTTAAAGTTCATTTTGAACGGATGCCCAACAACAGTTTAATGGAAACAGATCGGGATACTTTAAAACACAATTATGAAATTTAACTTTGTTTGAAAATCGCCAGCTTGCCTACGGTGAGTGAGCAATATCGAGCTTTCTAATCCATGGATGATTGTAAATGAAAATAGAAACACTCAGCACAATAAAATCTATCTTTCCAGCCAAATTTATTCTGAAGGAGACATTTGAAGGAGCTTCGGAATCTTGAATTAAGCTGCTAGCCACAGCGCTATATCACTGAATTAAATCTCAATTTGAAAAATACAAGACACATACCACTCCTTTTCATTCTATTAGGAAGTCTACTCTTTTCTTCATGTTCATCAGATGAACCAATTGGTGCGGAGTATTCTTTTAAAGTTGCTCAAGACGTGGAGCAAAATATCAGCGATTTTCAGAGCGTTCAATTTAATTCCAACAACATTCTCGATTTAGGTTTTTATAAAGGAGAGGTTTGGATAAAATTAGAGATCTCCAACGGAAAAACTCCGGCATCTTTCATTGTTTTATGTAATGATTTGATCAATCATAATTATAGGTTTTATACCCTGGATAAATTAAAAAACACATTCGTAACCAATCAAAAAGAAGTAAACCTTGAAAAATACGATCATCGCTCATTCCATTTTGCCAAGCCAAACTTTCAAATCGATTTAGACGCATACGAGGAAGGCACTTTTCTCATCACCACGTCAAGTGACGGAAGAATCCTTCAGGCTACTCCGCGGCTGATTACCTCAAATGAATTTATCACCGTCAAGCAGCAAACGCTGTTAATTGATACGGTTTTTTATGGCTCCATTCTCCTGATCTTATTGATCAATCTGTTTTATTTCCGATTGATTAGGAGTGACATTTATTACTATTATGGGGCCTATATTTTAACAGGCTGCCTGATGTATTTATTTGTTGAAGGGAGGCTTTACGGCCTAGGTGCTAGTCATATATTGATTGATCACCTCATGTTTATTGCTATTAGGTTATGGATTCTATCGGGTATCCTGTTTACCACAAGGTTTCTGGAAACCAAAACAACCAACCCAAAGTATTACAAGTTTATCATGATCATGCTGGCGTTAACTCTTGGCAGCAGCACCATTTACCAATTTGTTTTTTCACGCTTTTCAATAAGCACCTTACATCAACTTGAAAATCTCATAGGATTTATCTGGATCATTTTATCGCTGATAACCGTGGGAATTGCTTTTAAAAAGAGGAAAAATAAATCTATCTATTATCTCATTTCATATTCTACCCTTCTATTTTTTGTCACTCTTGGTCTTATCGACAGTCACACCACTATGTTGCCTGGCGATCCGTTCTCCTATTTTAAAATCGGGACTGTCTTTGAATTTATTGGCTTCACGTATTTTATCACAGTTCTGGTAAAGCAGAAGCTGGCAATAAATGAAAGCCTGGAAAAAGAACTGTCTAAAAGTCGTACGGAACTACAAGAAAAGGACAAGTTATTAGCCACTAAAAACACAGACCTAATTAGTGTATTTAAGCTGATAGAAAATTCCTTCGCCAGCGACTCTGATTGGAATGATTTTAAGGAAAGGTTTAAAACATTGAACCCTGATTTCGTCACCTCACTTATGGCAAAGCATGCTGATTTGTCAAAGTCAGAAATTCGCCTGCTCACTTTAATAAGAATTGGATATTCACAGAAGGAAATAGCTACGATTTTGAACATTGCTCCAGACAGTGTGAAGAAGTTGAGAAGTAGAGCTAGAAAGAAGCTAAATCTTCAGGATTCCGTGAGCCTGACCGATTACCTGCTCAAGTTTTAAGATTTACCCTTTATTTTAAAAGCATGGACATAAAGTTATTTATATCCATGTCCTCAGCCACACCCTCGACTATTACGAGTGAGCTATATTTTTAGGGTCATTTGACCGGGATCTTAGTGATCATTCTAGCAGAGCCTTTTGGCAGATGGATGACTTTGCCAAGGTAAACGATTGCTGGAGCCCACTTAAGGACGAATCATTATACTTTAAAAACCCAAAAATTATTCCCGCTCTGGACAGCTACACAGAGTCGGAGGCAGGATTTTTCATGATGCGTACGCCCTGGTTTTCTGAACCGTTGTGAGCTTTGGAAGATTTTACTAGCTTTATCTATGGGGTGAACATTGATACAAGCCTGGCGTTGGCCAGCATTGTGATGCGACCATCCAAAAAATAAATAGATTAAAAATGACCTTAAAGAAAATTCATTACATATCGGGGCTGATAATATCAGTTTTCATTGGGCTTCATTTATTCAATCATTTTTGCAGCATTTTCGGTGCGGATAAACACCTGGAAGTCATGGATTTTTTGCGGCAGTTTTACCGAAACATCATTGTTGAATCGATGCTATTGCTTGCTGTACTTGTACAAATTATTTCAGGACTCAAACTATTTATAACCACCCGAAAATCAGCCACCTCTTACTTTGACAAACTACATATTTGGACAGGTCTGTATTTTGCTATTTTTTTCATAATTCACATAAGTTCTGTTTTGGGCGGGCGACTTATTTTGAATCTTGACACCAATTTTTATTTTGGAGTAGCAGGTCTAAATACCTTTCCTTTTAATTTATTCTTCATACCATATTATGGACTTGCAATTTTTTCTTTTTTCGGGCACATTGCCTCAATTCACAGTAAAAAAATGAAACTAACTATTTTGGGTTTGTCGCCAAATAATCAGTCAATTGCAATCTTGGTTTTTGGACTTGTTTTCACAATTCTTGTTTTTTACGGATTGACAAACCAGTTTAACGGAGTAACCATACCAAAAGCATACGAAGTGTTAATTGGAAAATAAAAACAACAATCCCTTCTCACATCTGCAATCATTGCTCTGAGACAAGTAAGCCTTGTTGAAAGGCATTTTGTCCAGGATTTCAGAGATCATTCAACCAGCGCCTGTTGGGTATTGAATTAGTTCTCCAAGCCAAAAAATCGCTGGATCACAGACCTGAAACATGGATCTTGAAATTACTCAGCGATTTCCAACCAAAAACTACCCAGCAATCAACTCCTTGATATCCATCATCAGTTTTTGGGCCAGATGATCCGCAGTGGAAGCACTGTCAGATTCTGCATAAATCCTGATGATTGGCTCGGTGTTGGATTTTCTCAAATGCACCCATTCTGTTCCAAACTCGATCTTCAATCCGTCGATGGTATTAGAAGGATTTTTGGCATATTTCTCCTTCAATGAGGCCAGCACTTCATCCAGATCCAACTCAGGTGAGAGCTCTATTTTGTTTTTGGAGATATGGTAGCTCGGATATTTGGCTTTAAGCATTGAGCAGCTTTTACCGAATTCTGCCAGGTGTGAAAGAAACAAAGCGATTCCCACAAGCGCATCGCGTCCATAATGAAGCTCTGGCAAGATCACGCCACCATTGCCTTCACCGCCAATCACTGCATTGGTTTCTTTCATTTTGGTTACCACATTGACTTCACCAACTGCCGCAGCAGCATATTGGCAGCCATGTTTCTCAGTCACATCACGTAGCGCACGTGTAGAAGACAAATTCGAAACAGTGTTTCCTTTCTTTTTACCTAAAACATAATCAGCAATCGCCACTAGGGTATATTCTTCACCAAATGGTTCGCCATCTTCGGTGATCATTACGAGTCTGTCTACATCAGGATCCACTACAAATCCAAGATGATAATCCCCACCATTTAGCTCACTGCAGATATGCTGGATATTTTCTGGAAGCGGCTCTGGGTTGTGAGGAAAAATGCCGTTAGGTTCACAGTATAGTTCTGTGACTTCTACACCCAATTTTTTCAAAAGTCGAGGTACGGCGATTCCTCCTGTACTGTTCACAGCATCTACCACTACTTTGAATCCCTTTTTCTTTATGGCTGGTACATTTACTAAATCCAGTGCAAGAATCTGATCAATGTGCCAATCTATGTAGGAATCATTTTTCTCGAATGAGCCAAACTTTTTAGGTTCACTAAAAAGGATCTCTTTTCCTTCAGCCCATTCCAGCACCTTCTCGCCATCCGCTGAGGAGATAAATTCCCCTCTTTCATTGAGAAGTTTCAAGGCGTTCCATCCTGATGGATTGTGGCTGGCAGTAAGGATGATTCCTCCCTGTGCATTTTCAGCTACGACAGCCATTTCTACAGTAGGCGTGGTAGACAAGCCAAGGTCTATCACATCTATGCCCTGAGCACGAAGTGTGCTTTCTATAATGGAGCGAAAAAGAACACCAGAAGGTCTGGCATCTCGTCCTAATACGATCTTTGGTTTTTCATGCCTTTCTTTGATCCACATGCCATATCCAGCAGCGAATTTGGCAACATCTATTGGGGTGAGTGTTTCTCCCACTCTACCTCCCACCGTGCCACGAAGGCCGGATATTGATTTAATTAATGTCAATTTTTAATGATTTGATTTGGCGGTAAAACTCGAACACAACCATAAGTTGGCTGTGATTATAAACACCAATTATGTGTCTTTATTTGAATTTTTCAAGAACCTTGGTTACCTCTGAATCTGGGTTCCCACATGATTCTCCTGCGGTTACTGTCTTTCCACAGTAGCCACAGGTGGCTCCTTCTTTATTAAGGAAAGGACTTTGTGAAGCACAAGTCCCTTTAAACTCTCCATTTTTTTTAAAGATCAGTCTGACAGACATCAAAATAAAAAACAATGCAATAAATCCAATTCCAAGTAATACGGTAGGCATAAGCTTACAATTTGAGGCAAAAATAAAGAATCTTTGTGTTCCTTTTACCTCAACACAAACAAACATCTAAAAATTTCACAATGTCGAAACAATTATCTAAGCCCGATCCAAATAGAAAAGCAAAGCTTGAAGCCTTTGATCGTTTGCTTACAATCATGGATGAATTGAGAGAAAATTGCCCTTGGGATAAAAAACAAACGATGGAAACGCTGCGGCATTTAACTATCGAAGAAACGTATGAACTGGGTGATGCCATCCTGGAAAATGATTTGGAGGAGGTGAAAAAAGAATTGGGAGATTTGATGCTTCATCTCACTTTTTACTCAAGGATTGGATCAGAGAAGGGGGCGTTTGACATGGCGGATGTGCTCAACCAGGTTTGCGAAAAGCTGATCAGACGGCATCCACACATCTATGGTGATACGGTGGCGACTGATGAAAAAACGGTCAAAGAAAACTGGGAAAAGATAAAACTTAAAGAAAATGGAAACGCGACTGTACTTGGGGGCGTGCCAAAATCTTTGCCAGCGATGGTCAAAGCCATGAGAATCCAGGAAAAGGCAAAAGGTGCAGGTTTTGACTGGGAAGAAAAAGAACAAGTCTGGGAAAAGGTAGAGGAAGAAATGAATGAATTCAAGAATGAATTTAATATAGAAGATGCATCAGCCATCGATCATGAAAAGGCGCAAAACGAATTTGGAGATTTACTTTTTTCGCTTATAAATTATTCACGATTCATTAACATCAATCCTGAGGAAGCTCTGGAAAGAACGAATAAAAAATTTATCAAAAGGTTCACCTATCTCGAGACAGAATCAAACAAGGATGGAAAAAGCCTGGGGGAAATGACTTTAGCCGAAATGGACGAATATTGGAATAGAGCTAAAAAACTTTAGCAAATATTGCTGTGGACCAGTTTTGACCTTGATCCCTTAGATATGGCGTTATATAATCAAAATAGCCATTGTCATCGAATAGCAGGGGACAAATGACAGGCAAATTTTTCTGGAGGGTTTATATTCGCCTAGTTTTTATCATTTAACCTAAATCTTCTATTATGATTAAAGAATTCAAAACCTTCATTATGAAGGGAAACATTCTTGATTTGGCTGTTGCCGTGATCATTGGTGCAGCTTTCAAATCAATCGTTACTTCATTTGTGAATGACATTATCATGCCTCCAATTGGGGTGCTTCTTGGTGGTGTGGATTTTTCTGATCTTGTTTTCGTACTTATCAATGCATCTGAAGGTGTTGATGCTGTTACAATCAACTATGGAAAATTCATCCAGACAATCATTGATTTTCTGATCATTGCCTTTGTTGTTTTCATGGTCATTAAGGGATACAATACCATGCAGCGCAAAAAAGAAGAGGAGCCAGCTCCTGCACCAGATCCAGTTCCAACAAACGAAGAAGTTTTATTGGGCGAGATTCGTGATTTGCTAAAATCAGGCAAATAAGAATCTACCTATAATATCGAGAACGGGCCGGGAAACTTGCCCGTTTTTTTTGTTATTTAAAACTTATTTGAACCGCTCAGGTTTTGAGATCATGCATCTAATAATCACTACAAAGGTTGAAGCTGAAATGGCGACAGTCAAAGATGGCTTCACCAAGGAGCTGTTTCTTGCTTTGAATCCCCCTTTTCCTAAGGTGGACTTATTGGAATTTGGTGGTTGCAAAGAAGGAGATATGGTCTCCATAAAATTAAAATTTCCGTTTTTCAGTCAAATTTGGAAGAGTGAAATATATGCGGATTCCCTCACTGATACGGAATGGTATTTTGCTGATAGAGGTGTACAGTTACCTTTTTTTCTTAAAACTTGGAATCACCGACATGTCGTTTGTCAACAGGCAGGGGGTTCTTTGATAATTGACGATATCAATTATACTTCCGGGCTGATTATTACAGATTGGCTCCTTTATCCAGTGCTGTTGGGCCAATTTCTGTATCGCAAACCCAAATACAAAAGTTGGTTTAAAAAATAAAAGCAACTCTTAAAGCTGCTTTTAAATGTTTTCTGATTGCTACTGGATTAAGCGTCCTTCCATTTGATGGTACATCCGATTGCCCGCTGAGTGGTCACTGTGGGTTTTTCTCCTTTCAATAATGCGTTTATAGCATCCTCCACATATTTTTGTTGTACATCAGAAGCTTCTCTTGGGCTGTCATCAATCGCTCCAATAAACTCAGCCTTTAGTTTGTTATCTGATTCTTTGTTTAGCACATAGACATGTGGAGTTTTGCTGGCACCAAAGGCCCTGGTCACTTCCTGGCTATCATCTCTGAGGTAAGGGAATGAATATCCTTTTTCCGAAACTCTGGCCTGCATTTCTTCCATAGAATCACCAGGTTGCTTGCTCACATCATTTGGGTTAATTGCGATTACTGGAAAACCAAGTGAGGCATATTTTTTATCCAATTCGATGATTCGCTGCTCATAAAGTTTAGCATATGGACAGGTATTGCAAGTAAATACAACAATAAAACCTTTGGCATTCGGATAATCCGATAGTGAAACCATTTTGCCATTTGTAGCTTTCAGCGAAAAATCAGCAGCATAATCTCCTACTCCGTAACCTTCCGCAACTGTATCCGATGCATTTACAAATAAAACTGTTACCACAACCAATAGGCCGGTGATTATTGTAATTGATTTTTTCATTGTCTGAGTCATTTTGATAATATGCCATTAATTAATTTCTGAAGTTCTTCCTGACTAAATGCCTTTTCGTAAAAATATCTTTTCCCATTGGTATCAATTATCAGAGTCGCAGGGATAGCTCCGCTCCAGCTTTTATCTATCTCTTCGACAAAACTTTTTTCATCAAGCAAGTAAGAATCTATTTTGATATCCTTTTTCTGAAGCATCAAATCAGCCTTTGATATATCCTCAATAAAATCAACACTGACCAGAGATACTTCGAGTAGATCGTTATTGTTTAGTGCTTCAAAATAGGGCAATTCCTTCACACATGGTCCGCACCAGGATGCCCAAAAATTAATCACCTTTACCTTATTAATTTCTTTGGTAATCATGGATTGAAGTTGATCCATTTTGATAGGTTCAGTTTCCTGAGCGAAAGAGACCTGTAAAAGGAATGTCAATAAAACTGAGGCAAGTAATTTCATGTGCTGTGTCAAACGAAGATCAGTCTCTATAGGTTTTAATCTTTCGTCTAATATAATTATTCTTAGATTATTACCAGTAAACTTATAAAAATGCTGTTCCTGCTCTTCATATTTAATTAACATTCGTAAGCCTAATGATTTGATGCAGCGCTATAGATTATGAATTTCATAATCGTGCAGTCCGTACTTCTGAAATTCCGCAATTTGACTTAAAAAAATTACGGAAATTGAAAATTTGAAATATTCCAATTACTTATTAACAATTTCTCCACTTTATCCACATATTTTATTTATTTCGGATAAACTAATTGATTATCAATAAGATAGCCCTCCATTCTTAAATCAAGATTCTGTGGATAAACATTTTTGTGAGATTGATTCTTTGAATTTTTAAAATAAAAGTGAATTTTGATCCTAGATGGTCAATCTGACTATTATTCTTTGCTCTGACGTATTAATTTAGTGCGATATGCGTTAAAAATGCGGGCTTTTGAAATGAATCCCAAATACTCACCATCTTCAATCACAGGCAGATTCCACGCTTGTGTTACCTCAAATTTATGCATGACAGATTGCATTTTTTCTTGCGGATTGACAAATGCAGGAGGTTTGTGCATAATCGTTTTGATCGTTAATTCATTTTGTTTGATTGGATCAAACATGATTTCTCTTATGTCATCAAGCGTCACAATTCCTTCCAGTTCATGGTTTTCATTCACTACCGGAAAAATATTTCGTTTGCTTTTTTTCACAAGTTTGACCAGCTCCCCAAGCGTTGCATTTGGATGAATGGATAACAGATCATTTTCTATTATTTTTTTGATGTTGATCTGACTGAGAATCATTTGATCTCGGTCGTCACGGATAAGTTGCCCGCTTTCAATCAAGCGTTTGGTGTAGATCGAATGCTTTTCGAAATAGGAAATTGTTACAAAGGAGATGGCTGAAACCAACATCAATGGTACAAAGAGCATGTAGCCGCTGGTGATCTCGGCGATTAGGAATATACCGGTCAATGGAGCATGTAATACACCACTCAATACGCCGCACATGCCCACAAGGGTAAAATTACTAAGACTCACATTTGCTCCGGGATAGATGAAGTTGGTGATGAAGGCAAACAAAAAACCAACTACTCCTCCCATGAATAATGATGGTGCAAATACTCCACCACTGCCCCCAGATCCAATTGTGAAAGCCGTGGCTATCGGCTTGATAATCAATATGAGCAGGAGAAATGCGATCATGGCATATTCCTGATTTGCTAAGGAATAAAAAGGACTGCTATCAAAAAGAGTAATCTGGTGACCGGAGAGCAATGCTTTGATGGAATTGTAGCCTTCACCATAGATAGGAGGAAACGTGAAAATGATCAATGCTAATCCCAATCCACCAATAATTGCACGGACGAAATTATTTTCAATTTTACTGATTAAGCCCTCAGCCTTAAATAATGTTCGGGTAAAATAAAGTGAAGCCAGACCACATAAAACCCCTAATAGCACATAAAAAGGTGTATCCATAGCTACGAAGGAATCCGTTAGCTTAAATGAGAACAGGATATCATCACCTAATAAAACAATGCTAACTAGTTGTCCACAAACAGAGGCGATAAGTATGGGAATGAATTTGTTGATTTTCACTTCATTGAGAATGACTTCAATGGCAAAAATTACTCCGGCGATAGGAGAGTTGAAGATGGCAGAAATCGCTCCTGCAGCACCACAGCCGATGAGTAATGTTCGTTTTTTATAATCGAGATGTACAAACTGACCTACATTGGCTCCAATGGCCGAACCAGTTACAACGATAGGTGCCTCCAAACCAACGGATCCACCAAAACCAACCGTAACGGCACTTTTGACCATATTGGAAATGGTGTAGCGCTTTCTGATTCGACTGGAATTAACAGAAATGGCTCTTAATATTCTTGTGATTCCGTGACCAGGTGTATCACGAACCAAATATTTTCGAATCAACACCGTCAGAAAAATACCTATCAAAGGATAGACTATATAGAGGTAGTTGATTCTGGTAATATCAAGATTTTGCTGAAGTAATCTCTGAATCAAATGCACAGCACTTTTGAGGGTCACTGCTGCTAAACCAGAGATCAAGCCCACAATTCCAGCGATAATCAAAATGAAATTATTATCACTTATGTGTTTTAGTCGCCAGACTAAGAATTTCATGATCCAGGTTGAGGAATTCATTTCTCTTGCGCCATTAAGGGTATCTGCATGTTTTTCAGATGATTCATTAAATAAATGTGCCGTTAACTTTTTTCAAAGCTTCTTCAATATAGTCGAAAGATGAAAGGATATCAGGTTTGCCATCTACTATTGCCACATTGTGTTCGAAATGTGCAGATGGCTGTCCGTCGGCAGTTACAATAGTCCAACCGTCAGATTTTTGAATCACTTTGCGTGTACCCATATTGATCATTGGCTCGATAGCAAGCACCAATCCTTCTTTAAGCATGGGGCCTCTACCTCTTTTTCCATAGTTGGGTACTTCCGGTGATTCGTGCATTTTTCTACCCAATCCATGTCCAACCAATTCACGCACCACTCCATAGCCAAATGATTCTGTATAATTCTGAATGGCGTAGCTGATATCGCCTAATCTGTTGCCTGCTTTCATCTGCTCTATTCCTAGATAGAGGCTCTTTTTTGTGACAGTCAGCAGTTGTTTTATTTCTGGTGAAATTTCTCCAACGGCAAAAGTGTAGGCATGATCTCCATAAAATCCATTTTTCAAAGCTCCACAATCCAAGCCCACAACATCTCCTTCTTCCAATGGTCGGTTGGTTGGTAGGCCATGCACCACTTGTTCATTGACTGATGTGATGATGGTGTTTGGATAATCATATAAGCCAAGGAAACCAGGAATTGCTCCTTGATCCCTTATGAATTCCTCCGCTATTTGATCTAATTGTAAAGGTGTGATCCCGGGTTTGATTACCTCGGCCATCAATCCCAAGGTTTTTGATACGATGAGTGCACTTTCGCGCATCAATTCTATTTCTTCCCTGGTTTTGTAATGTATCATGAGCAGTATTCGATGAAAGACTGCAAAATTAATCAGAAACAAAAAGCCCCCCGAGTATTCGGAGGGCTTATATTTTCAATTCTAAGAATATTTACGATTTTGACACGCCTTCCAGCACCTCTTTGATAGGAACTCGCTTGCCATCTTTAAAAGAAACGATCCATGCATCTTTCACGCCCATCTCTCTAAGATATTTTTTGAATGTGTCTGCTTCCCAGTAATCTCTGAAAACACCTAGTGAATATTTTTTCACACCGTCTTCTGATTCTCCTGAAAAATTATCTGATGCTTTCAGGTATTTAGTCAGGTCTTTGTTGGTGAAAGCACCAATTTGCACTTTGAAAACTACACCAGTTGATTCATCGATCGATCCAGCCTTTTCAACAGGTTTTGGAGCAGGAGCTTTTTTCGCTGCAGCTACCTGATTTCTTAGATCAGAAATTTGACCTTCATATTGAGAAATCTGATCGTCTTTCACGGCAATTCTATCATCAACACTTGAAAGCTCATTCTTAAGACTTGACACCTGACTTTTTAGAGATTTATTCTCTTCGATCAATGTTTTGTATTGTTCTGGCTCTAGAGCTTTGATTCTTTTTTTCCATTCCTTGGCCTCATCTTTTGACATTTGAGCTGCTGCTTCAAAAGCGAAAGTGAAACAAAGAGCGACGACAATTAAGGTAAATATTCTTTTCATCTTTGTAAGCGATTGATTATTAAATGTTTAGATATCTGATACTAAAGTACTAAAATAACTTTAAAAAAAACAACAAATTAGCTTTTCAGTGACCCAATCATATCTTCCGGCTTCACCCACTTATCGAAATCTTCACTGGTAAGGTAGCCCAACTCTACGGCTGCTATTCTAAGTGTAGTTCCTTCTTTATGTGCTTTTTTAGCGATTTTAGCCGCTTTTTCATAGCCAATATGGGTATTGAGTGCCGTTACGAGCATCAACGAATTTTCTAATTTCTCCTTAATTATAGGATAATTTGGTTCAATTCCTATTGCACAATGGTCATTAAATGATTCGCATGCATCACCTATCAAACGGGCAGATGTAAGGAAATTATAGATCATCATTGGTTTAAAAACATTCAATTCGAAGTGACCATTCATACCACCAACAGCGATTGCAACGTCATTACCCATCACTTGCGCGCATACCATAGTTAGTGCTTCACATTGTGTTGGATTTACCTTACCCGGCATGATAGAAGATCCTGGCTCATTTTCAGGAATGATAATTTCTCCGATCCCACTTCTAGGCCCAGAGCATAACATCCTGATATCATGGGCAATCTTCATCAGACTGACAGCCAGCTGCTTTAAAGCACCATGACTCTCCACGATAGCATCGTGTGCTGCCAATGCTTCAAATTTGTTTTCTGCTGTCACGAACGGGAATCCTGAATTTTCAGCGATTTTTTTAGCAACAAGCACATCATAGCCGGCAGGAGTGTTCAAGCCTGTTCCAACTGCTGTTCCACCTAAAGCAAGCTCTGATAAATGCGACAAGGTATTGTTTAATGCTTTGAGTCCGTGATCCAGCTGGGCCACATATCCTGAAAACTCCTGACCCAAACTTAGTGGGGTGGCATCCATGAAATGCGTCCGGCCGATTTTCACCACATTCATAAAAGCATCAGATTTTGCCTTAAGTGTGTTGCGAAGCTTGGTTACTTTAGGTATGGTATTTTCCATGACCACCTTGTAAGCAGCTATGTGCATGGCTGTTGGGAATGTATCATTGGACGATTGACTTTTATTTACATCATCATTTGGATGGATGATTTTTTTCTCATCAGCAAGGGAACCACCATTGAGTACATGTGCTCGATTAGCGATGACTTCATTGCAATTCATGTTGGATTGTGTGCCAGATCCTGTTTGCCAGATGACAAGTGGAAATTGATCATCCAGTTTGCCGGAAAGAACCTCATCGCATACTTGTGAAATCAAATCCGATTTTTCTGCAGAAAGCACACCCAAATCTTTGTTGGCTTGAGCAGCAGATTTTTTTAGGATGGCAAATGCACGGACGATTTCCATCGGCATGTGCGTGTTGTCTCCTCCTATTTTGAAGTTTTCTTTCGATCGTTGGGTTTGGGCCCCCCAATATTTTTCAGCAGGTACTTGTACCTCGCCCATGGTGTCATGTTCTATACGGAATTCCATCTTCTAATTCTTGAAAGTAAAATCTTCCGTAAAGGTAATACGTGATGGCGCTAAATGCCCATAAAAATGAAACTTGACGATGAATTAGCTGAGAAATTTCATGTTGAATGAAGATTTTGATTAAAAGAACATCTTTACACCCAGACTTGTAAATCGGGGCATTCCGGGTCTCAAACCAGTTGGTCTTGCTGCAACGGCATATGCATTATCAAATATATTATTGATTGAAAGATTGCATGAAAAGTACTTATTGAGAAAGACATTAGCGGATAGATCAAAGGTCATGAAACCATTAATTATTTCCGCTTCAGGAATATTGTCGTTTCCAGGAATGGTGTTGATCTCGCTTTGGTATTTTGAAGTTAGGAATAAATTTGCCCTTTTATGTTCCAATCCTATATTGATATAAATCTGATGACTGGCAATATATGGAAGCTTATCATTCTTATTTACAATCCCCCAAGGTTCAAAATCAGACTCAAAAGAGTCGGTAAAGTGAGCATCTGTGAAAGTATAAGACACGATTATTGGTAATGACAAATTAGATTCGATTCTGTTATTTAATGGATCAAAACCAATTTGAAACTCTGTTCCAAGAGCTACGGCAGTGCCTGCGTTGAATTGATTTCCCGAACCAATTCCACCGGCAGAAGCTGCGTCCTGACCGAGTAACCTTTGATAATCATTGTAAAAGAAGATGATTGACCCTTCTACATTGCTATTGATTTTTCTAGCTCCAAGTTCGTAATTTGTGCTTAATTCAGGTCTGGAACTAGACGAACTTCCAGCCGGAGCAAAACCTCTATGAATTCCACCAAACAAAGAATATTGATTGGAAAGTGAATAGTTGGCGCCTATTCCAGGCAGCCAGGCATCAAATTTATTTTTTCTTTCTTTCAAGTCTGCACCAGATCTTGTCACATCATTTATTCCAAAATCTTTTCTGGCAATACTCACATTTTCATATCGAATGCCCGGAGTAAGGCTTAGTTGGTCAAAGCTTAATTTATAAAACACATAACCTGCAAAAGCTTTAGCAGTTTCAATTCTGTTTGCTTGGGTGCCAGGTGTGCCAGGTGCTACTAGTTTCATTACCCCATCATTCATCGCATAACCATCTTCCCATTGAAAGCGGTCTTCCTGATCTTCGTGAAATCTGCCGCTCACATGAATGTCGTGAGAAATAGCACCCGTCTCGAATTCGATATCAAAAACAGTTTGAATTCCTTGAGCATAATATTCTCGGTTGTTGGCTCGTACATTTAGACTCAAGGAATCGGAATCACTTATTCCGTTCAGAATATTGTAACCTCGCTGGTAGGAGGTTGGGTCTTCAAGAATCGAAGTGATGCTCGGCGCACCGGCTATTGATTGAAGTTTGTACCAGTTTCTCGCAAAATCATTTCTATAGACGGTAGTTAAGACGTTGAAGAGTTTTGGGACTTCAATGTAATGTTGTAATGAAAACCTTGATTGTTCAGCATGCATATTGTCCACCTGAGATGCAGCATATCTTTGGTATGGATCATCTTCAAAATCATCAGCAGATAAGCCAAGATATGTTTCATTTGAGTTTTCAAAAGTTTGACCCAATGTAAGATTAAGTGACTGGTAGATTTTCGCATCCGGCTTGGTGTTTACTCGAAACTTCACTTGATAGTCTTTTTTGTCAAAGCCTGTATCATCGCCATTTGGTAATGTTTTGAAACCGTCCGCTCCGTATTGAAAAGTCTCTACTAGAAACCCAACCCGCTCGAAACTATTCCCTGCATTTGCGTGTAAATTTCTATATCCAAAACTACCAGCGCTCATATTAATTTTAGAAGAAAAGCTATTGGGGATAGGTGTTGAAATAAAGTTTATTGCTCCACCAGTAGTAAAAGGGCCAAATCGTATTTGGCTTGCCCCTTTCATTACTTCCATTCCACTCATCCTACCCATAGTAGGGAAATAATATGCTGAAGGCGAGGCATAAGGCGCAGGTGCAGCTAAAATACCATCTTCCATAAGGGTAATTCTGGCACTACGGTCAAGCCCCGAGCCTCTAAGGCCGATATTTGGTCTCAAACCAAAACCATCTTCTTCCTGCACATTTACCCCAGGAACCATTTTTAGTACATCATTCACATTGGTGAAGTTGTAGTTCTTCAGTTGAGCCGCAGATATATATTGTACCGATCCTGGTATTTCTTTTATGCCCAGACGTCCAAGAGAAAGACTTTGACTCTCAACTACAAGCTGAGGCAGTTCAGAAATATTTTCTTTCAGTTCGATTTCTAAATAGACATCACCCGTGATTTCTATCACTGACTTATAGGTGCTAAACCCTTCATTGGTAACGGTCAATTCCACTGTGCCTTCCGGAACATTTTCAAGAAGAAAGTAGCCTAAAGCATTAGTTCTGCTACCATATTCAGAATTGTTTATAAAAACATAAGATCCTGGAACCGAACTTGAGCTTCCCTTTTCGGTAATATTTCCTTCTATTTTGAAATTTTGAGCAAAAATTACTTGTAGAGTAATGAATGATAAAATCAGTGATATGACGCTTCGTCCCATTTTTATAACACTATTTAGAATAATTCTTAATAATGCAAAATTGAACCTATATGACTGGGTGGGCAATACCTATGCATAGGCAAATGCATCACTAGTTGTAGTGAATAGTTGTGAACCGGGGAGGAATATTTTTTAGAAAGGCTTGGTCTTACTGTAAAAATCCCAAATCACAACACCCATGCTTACAGAGATGTTTAGCGAATGTTTTGTTCCAAATTGTGGTATTTCCAATGCTAGATCTGATTTTTCAATGACTGGATCAGAAACACCAAAAACCTCATTTCCAAAGACAAAAGCATATTTCTGATTTGGATCTGGAAGAAATTTATCGAGCATCATACTTTCGTCCGCTTGCTCTACACTTACAATTTTGAATCCTGCTGATTTCAAACGATCGATTAACGCAACCACATTTTCTTCATAACCCCAGTCCACTGTTTCAGTGGCGCCAAGGGCGGTTTTGTTAATTTCACGATGGGGAGGTGTGGCGGTGATTCCACAGAGATAAATTTTTTCTACCCGAAAAGCGTCAGATGTTCGGAATGCACTGCCTACATTATTCATACTTCTGATGTCATCCAGTATCACACAAGCATTGAGTTTGGTAGATGATTTAAAATCTTCATCACTTATTCTATTGAGCTCCTCGTTTTTTAGTTTTCTCATGCAAGCCGCTTTCCTTAATATTGTTCTTTGAAAAATATTTCTCAAAACTACCACCAAATTTAGGATGTCGAAAACCACATCAGCTTCTGAAACTCCCTTAATGAAGCAATACAACGCTATCAAAGCCAGATATCCTGGTGCTTTGTTGCTTTTCAGGGTTGGTGATTTTTATGAAACTTTTGGTGAAGATGCTATCAAAGCGAGCAAAGTATTAGATATAGTACTTACGAAGCGTGCCAATGGATCAGCATCCCATATCGAACTTGCAGGGTTTCCACACCATTCATTAGATACTTATTTGCCGAAGCTGGTTCGGGCTGGTAACAGGGTTGCAATTTGTGATCAGCTGGAAGACCCTAAATCCGTCAAGGGAATAGTGAAACGTGGAGTTACCGAGCTTGTCACGCCTGGTTTGTCGATGAACGATAATGTACTTGAGCAGAGCAAAAACAACTTTTTGGCAGCAGTACATTACAATCAGGATCAAGTTGGTATCGCATTTCTTGATTTATCGACTGGGGAATTTTTGATCACTGAGGGTAACAAAAGTTATATTGAAAAATTAATTCAGGGGTTCCAGCCTTCAGAAATAATCTATTCTAAAGCAGACAGAAAGAGATTTGAAGATGACTATGATAAGGCGGGCAATAGTTTTTCTCTTGAGGACTGGATCTTCACTTTGGATTATGGCTATGACAAGCTGATCAGGCATTTCAAAACTTCCAATCTGAAAGGTTTTGGTGTGGAAGAAATGAAAAATGCGATTGTGGCAGCTGGTGCAGTTTTATTTTATCTGGAAGAAACAGAACATAAAGAGGTAAGACATATTGGTCATCTCTCACGAATAGATGAGCAGCAATATGTTTGGTTAGACAAATTCACAATCAGAAATCTTGAGTTGATTCAGCCAAGTCAGCCAGATGGAACTTCGCTAATTGACATACTTAATGATACCGAAACGCCTATGGGCGCAAGGCTCCTTCGTAAATGGTTGGTGCTGCCATTGAAAAATAAATCTCAGATCGATCAGCGGCTGGATACGGTAGAAGTTTTTGTAGAGAATGAAAATTTACTTTCCGAAATAAGAAATCACCTCCGACAAATAGCGGATCTCGAGAGACTTATCTCGAAGGTGTCAACAGGCAGGATCAACCCGAGAGAATTGTTGCTTTTGAAAAGAAGTCTTTCTCATATCAGTCCGATTATTGAATTGATTGTGAAAAGTGAAGCATCGCTTTCCCGATACAAGGATTTGCTGAATAGCTGTGAAGACCTGATCAATAAAATTGAAAATACCATCAAAGATGAAGTGCCTTTGCTGTCCAACCAAGGCAATATTATCCGGACGGGCATAGATGCAGATCTCGATGAGTATAGGAAAATAGCTTTTTCCGGAAAAGATTTTTTGCGAGAAATTCAGGAAAGAGAAGTAGCGCGCACAGGCATTTCATCGCTGAAGATTTCTTACAACAAAGTTTTTGGTTACTATCTGGAAGTATCCAATACCCATCGCGATAAAGTACCTCAGGATTGGATACGCAAGCAAACACTTGTGAATGCTGAGCGATATATCACAGAAGAATTAAAAATTTACGAAGAGAAAATCCTGAAAGCCGAAAGTGAAATATTCGTCATTGAATTTAGAATTTATACAGATTTAGTAGCCTTGACAGGCGAATATATAGATGCAATTCAGCAAAACGCCAAGGCCATAGCCGCATTGGATTGCCTGACGTCTTTTGCGCAGCTTGCCAGAAAAAATAATTATACAAAGCCAACCATAAGCGAAGAATATATTCTTGATATCAAGGAAGGAAGACACCCGGTCATCGAGCAAAATATGCCTCCTGAGGAAGATTACGTGCCTAATGATGTATATCTCGACAATGAATCTCAGCAGATAATGATTATAACTGGTCCGAATATGGCTGGTAAATCTGCCCTACTTCGCCAAACTGCCTTAATAACCTTGATGGCACAGATGGGATCTTATGTTCCTGCAGGTTACGCACGTGTTGGTCTTGTTGATAAAATCTTTACAAGAGTTGGTGCTTCAGATAATTTGAGTCGGGGAGAATCGACCTTTATGGTGGAGATGACTGAGACAGCAAGTATCCTCAACAATCTAAGTGATCGTTCATTGGTGTTGATGGATGAAATTGGCCGGGGCACAAGTACATATGATGGTATTTCAATTGCCTGGTCCATAGTTGAGTTTTTACATAACCATCTATCTGCTAAGGCAAAGACTTTGTTCGCCACTCATTATCACGAATTAAATGAGTTGGCTAAGGAACTACCACGAGTGAAAAATTTCAATGTCTCGGTAAAGGAATTGAAGGATAAAGTCATTTTTTTAAGGAAACTTCAGGAAGGTGGAAGCGAGCATAGTTTTGGGATACATGTTGCTCAAATGGCTGGAATGCCCAATAATGTGGTAATAAGAGCGAATACCATTTTGAAACAATTGGAATCTGATAAACTTTCTGAAAAGGAAAGAGAAAAACTGACGGAACTACCGAGTAGTCAATTTCAACTCAATTTGTTTGAGTCAGACCCACGTTTTGAGGAGGTCTTAAAATTATTGCGAAGCGTGGATATCAATACTGTATCTCCAGTTGAGGCACTGCTCAAACTCAATGAAATGAAGGAAATATTAAAAGGACGTTAGGCTGTTTTAAGTGAATCAAAACTCATCAAATGTGATGCATGAATGTTGATTATTTCGCTAAGCACTTCAATATTTTCTTTATAATCAGGCTTATTTCCGGAAATCAGATGTCTTTTCATGTGATTCATCACTTTTCGTGCACATTCAAGAGCCATCAGATTCTCCGCTTTGGATAATCCTTCTGCCAAATGTGCGACATCTGCAGATATTTGTTGGGTTAATATATTCATCTTTGAGCTGGTAGTTGGGTTCTGAAAGTTACTATATCATATTTGTATTATTACGATTTATCCAAATATAATACTAATAATTTATTATTATCCAATGATTAATTTGGCAAATTGACAAAAACGACACATTATTTCATCTAATCCGCATTTGTTGCTCAGGCAATCGTTTGCAACGCAAAATCATATTTTTATTTTATTAATTAATTACCAATTCTGGATAGTCTTTGCATAACAATACTCAGTTATGTTATGAAATGGTTGCCTTCTTATTAGGTATACACCGGGTATTAGAAATGGTATCGAAGAATTCGTATTCAGGCAGCCAGATATATATTTTGAATTTTTGCAGAAATTTTCATATTGGTTATTGTAAAATAAGTTGGTTCAATTAGATTTGCACTCCTTTTGAAAGTTAAGAGGAAAAAGCGAGAGTAGCTCAGCTGGTAGAGCACGACCTTGCCAAGGTCGGGGTCGCGGGTTCGAATCCCGTCTCCCGCTCGAAGAAGCCGCACCTGTTGCGGCTTTTTTATGGTGAAAAACTACACAGTAGTTTGCTGCCTTGGTGGTGGAACTGGTAGACACGCAGGACTTAAAATCCTGTGACCCTTAAAGGTCGTGCGGGTTCAAGTCCCGCCCGAGGTACATAAAAGCGATTCAGAGATGGGTCGCTTTTTTTGTTTCGATCTATTCCCAAACCTCTGTTACATTTGTTACATGGCGGAAAAGCAAAATGAGCTTTATTTGAGCCTTTGAAATAAATGAATATGAAATCAACAATAATTGTATTAGGCCTTTTGGTACTTGGGATATCTTCTAGTTGTCAGTCACAAACTTCTTCAAGTGCTGCCTTGATTACGGTGAATGAGGCAAAAGAAGTATCGCAAATCATATCATCAGAAAAAGTACAATTGATTGATGTTAGATCGGTTGATGAGTATAAAGCTGGTCACATAACAGGTGCTACTTTAATCAGCATTCATGATCCTAATTTTTTGGAACAGATGAATAAACTTGATAGGGATATACCACTCGTGGTATATTGTGCTGTAGGTGGTAGAAGTACTACAGCTGTCAACAGCGTTTCAGACCTTGGCTTCAAAAAGATTTACAATTATAAAGGGGGCATGCGTAACTGGATGTCGAGCGGTATGGAAATTACGAAAGAATAGAAAGCGCCATGAAATCCGATAATCAAAAAATCTTGATGGCTCTGGTGCTATCTCTGACATTAGGCTTAGCTCCGTTTGTCCCGGAACCGCATCTTTTTGGAAAAGTTCGTTGGCTTATTGGTGGTGCTGTTGGTATGCAACCCATGGATTATTTCGATTTGATACTCCATTCGGCTCCCTGGATCTATTTTCTAATATTAATTGGGCATAGATTCTTGATTAAGACCAAATAACAAACTACCACTTTTAGGGGATTTTTATTATTTGAATAATGCCCTTAGTTTTCATTAGAACAGGGTTTTTGAATTTTTGGCAGAAATCTTAAGTCTTTTGGCAGAATCATATTGGAAATGATTGCAAAATTAGCTGAGTAATTATATCAGATAATCCTATGAATCTCATTTGGTACAATCCGCAATCCAAAAATTATCAGGTAGGTAATCAATTTGATTATGACGTTGAAGTAGCTAATAGTAGCAATCCTAACGACTTTATGATTTTATATGAACTGGATGAACTTACGCTTCGACTTGCCAATAAAATAGTGATGGAACTTAATGCGGCGAGAACGGAATTAAAAAGTGCATAAAAATATTTAGATGCATTAGCATCTGAATTCTTGTCTATAGCTGGTTGGGACCCTGAAGTTTAATTTCTTCAGGGTTATTTTTTTTATGCCAATTAAAACCAAATTAATATTATATCGTAATATTGCAATGAATATTTAAATAATGGGAATCACTAAAACTGATTTATTCTCTGAGAGCCAAAATGAAATGGCTGTAATGGCCAAGGCGATTGCCCATCCAGCACGCATTGCAATACTTGAGCATCTGGTGAAAAAAAATGTCTGTATCAATAGCGATTTGGTGCAGGAACTTGGATTGGCTCAGGCAACTATTTCTCAGCATTTGAAAGAATTAAAAACACTAGGACTTATAAAGGGGACCGTAGAAGGTACGGCCATGTGTTATTGTATCAATGGCGAGGTTTGGTCAAAAATCAAATCCCGATTCGATCAAATGTTTTCCGGATATGATTCTGGTACTGGCTGTTGCTAGTATTTTTTTGATTAAAAACATCGTAATATAGCGATTAAACGATATGATTATTTATGTAAAAAACATCAACAATAGCATGGCTTTTTACAGGCAATTATTCAACAAAATGCCTGATAAAATCGGACATGATCGGCTTTGGTTTGAATTAGAAAGTGGGCCGTTAATGCTTTACGAATCAACGCATATTAGTCGATTTGAGGGTTTTCACTCCAATATGCTATCAGCATTTTCCGCATTTACTGACGCTTATTTAAGAACCAAAAGATTTTCTAGTGGATGGGCATTAAGTACAAAATGTTAAACCCTGAAAAATCAATTTACAATCAAAGATCCTGATGGGCACAATTGGATTGTGTCCTTTGGAAAGCCTCATCATTCTGATTTAATAGAAGGCACATGTTTTAATCAATCAATTAACTAAAATTTCAAAAGATGGAAAAACCATTCAAATTTCACATCAGTCTGTCTGTTTCAGATATAGAACAGTCTGTTACTTTTTATAAAAAGCTATTCGGAACTGAACCTGTCAAGGTAAAAGAGGATTATGCCAAATTTGAGATTGATAATCCCGGATTGGTTATTTCTTTCATCCAAAGACCTGATGCAGTAAGGCCCGATTTTGGACATTTGGGCTTTCGGGTTGATAGCAATGAGAGCTTGCAAATGAAAAATAAGGAACTCAGTCAACTCCTCACAATCTCATTGGAAGAGGAGAATACAGCTTGTTGTTACGCGACACAAAATAAGTTTTGGATCAATGATCCGGATGGTTATGAATGGGAAGTTTACCATTTCATAGAAGATATTCCTGAGAATAAAAATAGAATAGCAGCGACAACCTGTTGCTGACATTGGCATATTTTGCATAAATGTTAAATAGGGGGGCTATAGCCTCCCACTTTTAAAATTAAAAATCATGAATAGCACATTATCAAGCTATATAAGACAGTTGCCAAATGGGATTGATCAAATTCCAGCATCCAGAATCTCCCTTCTTGATGAATTGGCTAATTATATTGTCGTCAAGAAAAGAAGAGATGAAATTGTAAAACTTGTTTTCATCTGTACACACAATTCTCGTAGAAGTCATTTGGCGCAGATTTGGGCGTCCACATTGTCCCATTATTTCGGTATTGATGGAATAATGACATTTTCTGGAGGAACAGAAGTCACTGCTTTTAATATCCGAGCGGTAAATGCATTGCATAGAGCAGGATTTGGCGTTTTGAATCCCGGTAGAGACAACCCAAAATATGAAGTCAGTTTTACTATTGATGCGTCAAAACTTATTTGTTATTCAAAGAAATTTGATGCTGCAGAAAATCCCCAAAAAGATTTTGTGGCTCTGATGACTTGTACAGATGCAGACGATGCTTGTCCGGTAGTTTCTGGTGCGGATGCTCGGTTTGCATTGTATTATGAAGATCCAAAAGAGGCTGACGATACACCTTGGGAAGGTGATACATATGAACAGCGGTTGCTCCAAATTGGGACAGAAATATATTATTTGATGAATTTGGTTTCAAATAGGCTGAAATAATCGATCATTTTCCTGCACAATGAATGCAGCGGGTGCTTTCAGGCAAAAAGAGCAGACGCTGCACATTGATTTCATTACCACAGCGGGCACATCTTCCAAATTTGTCCGTATCATAAATCTCTAGCCATCTCTTCAAAGCTTTCAGTTTGATTTCTGAAGATCGGATATTTGCCTCATCAATGGTTTTATTGTTGATGTAGTCCATTCTACTGATTCTGCCAACGGCATTGTCTAGACCCATTGGTTTGGTAGATTCAATCAAGGATTTTAATCTTTCTTCTAATTCCTGAATTTTTTGTTCTATTGCTCCTTTGACTGTTTGCTTCTCTTGAGCATCCATTTTGGGTTCATTTTAACCAAACTTAACAATTTTCAACCTATGCAATGAACATACATGTGCTCAAAGCGTTTTTGGTTTTATAATTAACAGGTATTTTTGCAGCCGGAATCAGAACTGAAGTATACAAATCAATATGAGCGAAGCAATAGATCAGGATTTAAGAAAGCAACATCAGGCGATGATCAACCAGGTGGTGAGTGAAGTGAGCAAAGTGGTAGTTGGCCAGAGTTACATGGTAAACCGACTATTGATAGGTCTATTTACCAATGGACATATTTTACTTGAAGGTGTTCCCGGTTTGGCCAAGACATTGACAGTAAATACATTGTCTGATGTATTACATCTTGATTTCAAAAGAATTCAGTTTACACCAGATTTGCTTCCGGCGGATTTGATCGGAACCATGATTTACAACCAGCAGAAGGCTGAATTTGAAGTAAAAAAAGGCCCAATATTTTCGAACCTAATCCTGGCAGATGAGATCAACCGATCTCCGGCTAAAGTGCAGTCAGCTTTGCTTGAAGCGATGCAAGAGAAAACGGTGACTATCGGTGATCATACTTTTGAACTAGATAAACCATTTTTGGTTCTTGCAACTCAAAACCCGGTAGATCAGGAAGGGACGTATCCACTTCCTGAAGCACAGGTAGATAGATTCATGCTCAAAGTACATGTGGACTACACAAGCAAAGCAGATGAATTGGAAGTGATGAGAAGAATGTCAAATCTTTCTTTTGCTCCGAAACTTCAAACCTTATTGAGTAAAAAGGATATTTTTTCGATCAGAAACGAGATCAATCAGGTAACTATTTCTGAATCTCTTGAGAAATATATCATCGAGTTGGTTTTTGCCACTCGTAATCCAAAAGATTATAAACTAGAGGAGGAAGCTCAATACATTCAGTTTGGTGCCTCACCACGTGCCTCTATCAACCTGAATCGTGCAGCCAAGGCCATTGCTTTCTTTGACCAGCGTGATTATGTGTTGCCAGAAGATATCAAGGAGATAGCCGATGATGTGCTCAATCACAGAATTTTGCTCAACTATGAAGCTGAAGCAGATGGTATCACTACACATGATATCATCAAAACCATACTCAACAGAGTACAGATATCTAAATAACCAACCTTCTCATTTTGGCTCTTTTTGTTACTTCAAGCTATTTTGATTGCTTGAAGTAATACTTACGTAACAATCGTAAAATTCAAATAACGATTATCAGTTTAGTTTAATGATATCGTAACATCTACCCGCACCCTAGTTAACATTTGATCCTTAGTCTTGTGGAGAATTTGATTAGCTATCAAATCAACTCAAACAAAAAAAAGGAATTAAAGAAAAAACTATGAAAAAATTATTTGTTTTAGCGTTTGCTGCAACATTAACTGGACTTTTCACTTCTTGTGGTGAGGATACTGTAACAGAAGTTCCAGTTGAAACATGTTCAGGTACTGAGTGTATAGAAGTAAGTGTAACTTCTAATATTACTACTGATACTAATTGGTCTTCTGACTCTGTATATGTTATATCAGGAAGAATTGCTGTAGTTTCCGGAGCGACATTAACTATTGACGCAGGAACTATCATTAAAGGTCAGGCTGGAACAGGGGCAAATGCATCTGCACTAGTAATTGCAAGAGGAGCTAAATTGATGGCTGAAGGAACTGCATCTGATCCAATTATATTTACTTCCGCTGCTGACAACATTCAGCCTGGTGATAAAGTAAGCCCTAACCTTGATCCTAGTATTTCAGGTCTTTGGGGAGGTCTTATCATACTTGGTAAAGCTCCGGTATCAGTGAAAAACGATGCTGTTGAAGCTGCCATCGAAGGTATTCCTACATCTGACTTAAACGGCCTTTATGGTGGAACAGCAGGTGATGATAACTCTGGAACTATCAGCTATGTATCTATCCGTCACGGTGGTTCAAACATTGGCGAAGGAAACGAAATCAATGGTATTTCTCTTGGTGGTGTAGGTTCTGCAACATCAATAGAATATGTTGAAGTAGTTGCTAATGCTGATGATGGAATCGAATTTTTCGGTGGGACAGTTAGCTTATCTAAAGTTTTAATTTGGAACTCAAATGATGATGGTCTTGATACTGACCAGGACTGGCAAGGAACATGTTCTGATTTCGTAATCGTAACACCACAAGGTGGATCTGCTTTCGAATTGGATGGTCCTGAAGGAACAGGTAAAGTAAATGGAGCAAATGGTTACCACACTTTTGATAATGGCGTTGTTTACGCTGGAGCAAATGTGATCAACCTTGTTGACTGGGATGATAACACCAATGCGGCCCTTACTGATATCTATTTCTACGGTTTAGATACCGATTGGATTACTGATGGAGAAGCTGCTATCGCATCATATGGTGGAGATGCATCAGGAACTTCTTCTGGATGGGAAACTACTATTCCTGCTGGATCTTCAAAAACTAAGGCTGAAATATTTGGTAGCGCAGATGCTATCACAACTGAGGTAACTACGAGAACTGTAGGTCCAGCTAAATCAGATTTCGATGCATGGACTTGGGCAGGTATTTCAGGTGCCCTTACAGAAATTGGTCTTTAATCGTATAGTTTAATTGTATAGTTTAAATAAGGTTGAAACCCGTTGGCATTACGCCAACGGGTTTTTTGATTCATAAATGGAATTTCCGCACATGTCTAAGTGAAATTGTAATCTTCACTTAACTATTTGATAATCTATGTGGGAATGGCTTTGACTTCTAAGCACAATAATTTTGCGGTTCGAATACTATACAATATTCCAAAATGCAAAAGTTATTTTTTACGAGTGTATTATTTCTTATTAGCACCCTAATATTCGCTCAAAAAGGCACAATCAGAGGGACAGTAATAGAAGATTCATCTGGTGAACCCTTATTCTCAGTTACAGTAGTTATAGCTGGAACTTCCACAGGAGCGATTACAGACTTTGATGGAAAATTTTCGATTCAGGTAGAGCCGGGCGTTTATGATCTTCAAATATCATTTGTTTCTTTCCGTACAGTAAACATTACTGGATTGGAAGTAAAACCTGGTGATGTCACAGTGATTGAACAAGTAAGACTTGAAGAGGATGTTGAAGAATTAGAAGCTGTGGTTGTCACTGCACAAGTAGTAAAATCTACTGAAGCAGCACTACTTACTGTAAAGAGAAAATCCCCTAACATGATGGATGGTATTTCATCTGCCAGTTTCCGTAAAATCGGTGATTCTAATGCTGCTGGTGCTGTGAAAAGAGTTACAGGTGTGAGTGTTGAAGGTGGTAAATATGTTTATGTACGAGGCTTAGGAGACCGATATACCAAAACAACATTAAATAATGCGGACATACCTGGTTTAGATCCTGATCGAAACAGTCTTCAGATCGATATTTTTCCTACTACGTTGTTGAATAATATGATCATTATGAAAACTGCCTCAGCAGATCAACCGGCTGACTTCACAGGTGGATTAGTGAACATTGAAACCAAGGACTTTCCTGAAAAGAAAATCTTAGATGTATCCCTTAGTCTTACCTATAATCCGTCGATGCATTTTAAAAATAATGCGCTTACCTACAAAGGCAGTTCAATGGACTGGTTAGGATTCGATTCAAAATTAAGAGAACTACCAAGCGAGGTAGACAATAAGGATTTGCCAGATTTCTCTAATGATAAATCGACAATTTATAACACCAGCAAGTTGTATTCTTCTCAATTAGGTGCGACCGAAGAGACAAACTTTATGAATTACAGTCTTGGTTTATCTTATGGTGATCAAAGAAATCTAAGCAATGGCAATACATTGGGTTACATTTTTTCTGGTACCTACAAAAGAGACAATGACTTCTACCAAGATGTTTTTTACGGCGAATATCAAAAGCGAAATGAGTCAGATGCTTATGAATTGGGAACTGCCACCACTAGAAATGGGTCGTTCAGCACTGAAAATGTTTTAGTCGGTGGACTGGCTGGTTTAGCATATAAAACAAGAACTGCCAAATATAAATTTTCGTTGCTGCACCTTCAAAACGGAGAAAAGAAAACGGCAAGAATGGCGGCAGTTGCTGATCCGGAAGATGACGATTTCAATCCACGTTTGATATCGAATTATACAGCAAATGTTGACAACCTGGAATACAGCCAAAGAAGACTCACAAATGTTTTGTTGAATGGCGAACATCATTTCGCAGATAATGCATGGAAGTTGGAATGGAAACTTTCTCCATCTTTTTCAAATCTCACTGATCCTGATGTCAGAAGAGCAGCATTCTCAACAGAATCTGGATTCAATAGAATTAATCCGGGTGCTGCAGGCCCACCAACCAGAATTTGGAGATTCCTAAATGAGGCGAATTATGTTGCTAAATTAGATTTATTAAATACCGCATCACTTTTTAATCGTGAAGCAAAATATCATTTTGGATCTAGCTATGTGCTGAGAACGAGAGACTACTCGATTCAGGCATTTGATATTGTTGGAGTACAGCAGTCTACTAACTGGGCCGATGATGCAAGCTTTGATGACATACTTTCTGAAGAAAATTTATACGGTTCGCCAACTGACGCTACAGGAAATAGAATGTATTACAGAAGAAACGGTGGTGTAAATCCAAATTCAAATGCTTACGAATCAACTAATACCAATCTAGCGGCGTACGCCTCAGCAGAGATTTCTGTAACTGAAAGGTTAAAAACTATAGTTGGTTTGAGAATGGAGATTTTTGAGCAAAAGCATACCGGAATGAATCAAGGAGCAGCTAGTGCGCTCTATTTTGCTTCAAACAAAGAATCAGTTAAGAAACAAATTCAAGCAGGTGAATTATCAGGAGCATATCTTTTGGATGATGATGTAGTGCTTAAGGCGACTGACTTTTTTCCTTCATTAAACACTATTTACTCCTTAACTGAAAATCAAAATTTAAGATTTTCATATTCTAAAACCATCGCAAGACCATCTTTTAAAGAACTTTCTTACGCACAGATTCTTGACCCTGTGAGTAACCGGACGTTCAATGGTTCTTTATTTGAATATAAGGATGATAATGGAAATGTAATCTGGGATGGTAATCTAACAGAGACCAGAATTAACAATCTTGATTTGCGTTGGGAGCTATTCTATAAAAGAGGTCAGCTATTTTCAATAAGTACTTTTTACAAAACTTTCGATGCTCCGATAGAAATGGTAAGAATCACTTCTTCACAGACAGGAAATGAATTTCAGGCTAGAAATGTAGGAAATGGGCAAATGCTGGGAGCGGAATTCGAATTCCGTAAAGCGCTGGATTTTATCACTTCTAAAATGTCAAGCTTGAGCGTATATGGAAATGTAACATTGGTTGAATCACGCATCGATATGACATCCATTGAATACAATTCTCGATTGGTATATCAGAAGGATGGCGAAAAAATCAAAGACACAAGAGCGATGGCAGGACAGGCGCCTTATGTGATCAACTTTGGTCTTCAATACAATGATCCTAATGGAACCTTGGATGCAGGTTTATTTTATAATGTGAAGGGAAGTACTTTGACAATCGTCGGAGAAGGCTTTTTCCCGGACATTTACTCCCAGCCATTCAACAGTCTTAATTTCAACTTGAATAAGACACTTGGTGCAAATCAACAAACAACGATCAACCTTAGCGTAAACAACATCCTTAACGATAAGAGAGAAGAATTTTACGTAGGCTACAAAGCACAAGATCAAATTTTCAATCAACTTTCTCCTGGTAGAGAGATTGGTGTAGGATTTAAATATTCGTTCTAAAAAAAGCGGCAATTGAAATTTCAATTGCCGCTTTTTTTTATTCATTCATCATACTAGGACAACTTTCTTGATCTTCCGGTCCACCTGATACATATAATTTAAGATCATCCATTCTATTATTTGCTAGCCGCAACAGTTCCTGACATTTGCATGGATTAAAGACATCCTTGCCATAATTTTTTCTATAATATGTATCCCAATTTTTTGGATACATTGATCTAAGCCTGCGATCTCTATATTGGATCCAATAAACTTGCTCCATATTGAACGCATCTATAAACTCGCGATTTCCAACAAACTTGTTTTCAATGTCATTGATAAGAAGGGTCATTTCTTTATCAAGCTGATCAAATTCTGTGCAGGCATCATATGTTCCCTTACTCTCCGGATTACATCCAATTATTAAAACTAATGATATGATTGATAAGGAGATTTTCATTTTTTTTCTTGCAAATTTATCATCTTGAAAACTATTAATGTTTTCTGTCGGGTACATTTTATGAGTCAATTACAATGATTCTAAATTATCAGTTTAGCGATAAAAAAAATAACAAGTTCAAGACCTTTTCCTTACTTGTGAGTTATAATCTCATAATTCTTAAATATGGCTAAAGTATTAATAACAGGAGGTACGGGTACGGTAGGTAGTTACCTTAGTCGCATTCTTAGCGAAGATGGTTATGAAGTAGTTCATTTATCCAGAAAAGTTAGTGGAAGGGAAAAATTTCCAACTTATGTCTGGGATCTGCGATCAAAAAAAATAGATGATGAGGCATTTAACGGCGTAAATCATATTATTCATTTGGCAGGAGCAGGAGTAGCAGATTCAAAATGGACGCCAAAGCGCAAAAAGGAAATTTTGGACAGTCGCGTGGATTCCACAAGCTTGTTATTTAGTTATGTTAAAAAATTAGATCTAAAACTTGATTCATACATCACTGCATCAGCCATTGGCATTTATTCTGATGTCAATGATCGATGGGTTGCTGAAGGCTCTTTGACAGGAACGGGCTTTCTTGCGGATGTTGTGAAACAATGGGAGCAATCGGCTAACCAATTTGATGCGATCACCAAAGTGGCAAAAGTGCGCATCGGAATTGTACTCAGTCAGGGGGCTGGAGCGCTTGCAGAAATAGCCAAGCCAATCAAAATGTATGCGGGCGCACCACTTGGAAGTGGAAGTCAATACATGAGCTGGATTCACCTACATGATTTGGCCATGATCTTCAAATTTGTGCTTGAGAATAAGCTTGAAGGGACTTTCAATGCTGTGGCTCCAAATCCTGTGACCAATAAGACATTGACCAAAAGCATCGCAAAGGTTCTCCAAAAACCATTGATTCTACCAAATGTCCCTTCTTTCGCTATGAAGTTACTTTTAGGTGAGATGGCAGATATGGTTCTGGCCGGATCCAGAGTTTCTGCTACCAAAATCCAAACCGCAGGCTTTAAATTCCGTTTCGAAGATGTTGATGAGGCCATTTCAGATTTATTAGGCTGAACCAAAATGAAATTCAAAACATTAAATTAGCTTGGTTAAAAATTAATATCATGAGTAAATCCGAAGAAGAAGTTCCACAAGAAGTGGAGGAAAAGATCAGACGCGCTTTTCAGGATAAGGATTGGAATGAGATCAAAACCTCAGATTCCTGGGCCATTTTTAAAGTGATGTCAGAGTTTGTTGAAGGCTTTGAAAAACTCGCTAAAATTGGCCCGTGTGTTTCCATATTTGGTTCAGCACGTACACCACGCACCCATCATTATTATAAACTTGCTGTTGATATTGCGTCTAAACTCGTAGGTCAGGGATATGGTGTAATTACCGGCGGTGGACCAGGTATCATGGAAGCAGGAAACAAAGGGGCGCACAACAAAGGGGGCAAATCTGTAGGTCTCAATATTGATCTTCCTTTTGAACAGTTTGAGAACATCTATATAGATCGGGATAAGCTTATCAACTTCGATTATTTCTTTGTGAGGAAGGTCATGTTTGTCAAATATGCTCAGGGTTTCATTGTGATGCCGGGTGGATTTGGGACATTGGATGAACTATTCGAAGCAATCACATTGATTCAAACACAAAAGATCGGAAAATTTCCGATTGTATTGGTTGGTCATAAGTTTTGGGATGGACTGATTGATTGGATCAAAAAAGTGCTTTTGGAACAAGAACACAACATAAATGAAGTCGATCTTGACCTGTTTAGTGTTGTTGATACGGCAGACGAAGCAGTTGAAAGAATTAATGAATTTTACGGCAAATATCTACTCAGTCCAAACTTCTAATAAGATTAACCGAACTTTGCGGTTTAAAGCGGTAGTAAGCTATAAGGTCTAAAATTTTAAATAATACATTTTTGAAGGACGAGTCAGATATTATTCTGGAAGAAATTGAAAAACCAATTATCTCAGAACCTGTAATTGAGATTTTTGGCGCCCGAGAGCACAATCTTAAGGACATCAATCTTACATTTCCCAGAAACAAACTGGTTGTAATCACGGGTATTAGTGGAAGTGGAAAATCTTCATTGGCTTTTGATACCATCTATGCGGAAGGTCAGCGCAGATATATGGAAAGCTTTTCTGCTTATGCCAGGTCTTTCATTGGCAATATGGAGCGTCCTGATGTGGACAAAATCAATGGGCTGAGTCCTGTGATTTCCATTGAGCAAAAAACGACTTCAAGAAATCCAAGATCTACCGTCGGGACAGTCACAGAAATCTACGATTTTCTCAGATTGCTCTATGCCAGAGCTGGCGAAGCATTTTCTTATATCACTGGAAATAAGATGGTGCGACAAACAGAGCAGCAAATACTGGAGCATATTCTTAAAACTTATGATGGACAGAAGCTTGTCATTTTGGCGCCTGTTGTAAAAGGAAGAAAGGGCCATTATCGTGAGTTATTTGTACAAATAAGAAAACTGGGCTTCAACAAGGTAAGGGTGAACGGCGAAATACTGGATATCGAGCCTAAAATGCAGGTAGATCGCTACAAAACCCATGATATCGAAATCGTTATTGATAGGATAATTGTTGGACAAAAAGACGAAAAGAGAATCAGACAATCATTGGAACAAGCCTTCAAGCAAGCCAATGGAATACTGATGGTGCAGGATTCAGAAGGGAAGGTTGCTCATTTCTCAAGATATCTGATGGATCCTGAATCAGGACTTTCATACGATGAGCCGGCACCAAATAGCTTTTCATTCAACTCACCATACGGAGCATGTCCTTCATGCAATGGATTGGGAGTGATTGAGGAATTATCCAAGGAATCTGTGATTCCAGACACCTCACTGAGTATCAGTCGTGGTGGTATTGCTCCACTTGGTGAATACAGAGATATCTGGATTTTCAAAAAGATTCAGGCCATTCTCAAAAAGAATAAAGTGGACTTGACTACTCCTATTAAGGATATTCCAGCTGAAGTCATGCATATTTTACTTTTCGGGGATAATGAGCCAGTTGCGGTCAGTTCCGTAAAATATCCCGGCACAGATTGGAATACCGAATTTGAAGGAATTATCAACTTCCTAGAAAAGCAAAAGGATACCGGCTCTGATAAAATCCGGCAATGGGTGGAGGAATATACGGATACAAATACATGTCCTGAATGTAATGGCTTCAGATTAAAAAAAGAATCGCTCCATTTCAAAATAGACAATCATCATATCGGTCAGCTTGCTGAAATGAATATAGATGAACTCAGCGATTGGTTGGAGGGACTGGAAGAGCGATTAGGTGAACGACAACTTGTCATTGCCACAGAAATCCTGAAAGAATTAAGAAAACGAGTAGGCTTTTTACTCGATGTAGGGCTTAACTATTTAAGCTTGAATCGCTCTTTAAGAACGCTCTCAGGAGGTGAAGCACAGCGGATCAGACTTGCCACACAGATAGGCACCCAGCTTGTTAACGTACTTTATATTTTGGATGAGCCAAGTATAGGCCTTCATCAAAGGGACAATGTTAAATTAATTCAGGCGCTAAAAGATTTGCGTGATCTTGGCAACACTGTGATTGTAGTGGAGCATGACAAAGACATGATGCTGGAATCAGATTTTATCGTAGATATTGGACCAGGAGCGGGTAGGCATGGAGGACATATTGTAGCGGCAGAAACACCAGAAAAATTTGTAAAAAACAATACGCTGACCGCAAGCTATCTGAATGGTATCAGTAAAATTGAAACACCAAAAAATAGACGTGAGGGAAATGGCGAATCTTTAAAGCTGACAAATGCCACAGGTCACAATCTCAAGTCAGTTGATCTGACGTTACCTCTTGGTAAAATGATCTGCATTTCGGGAGTTTCCGGAAGTGGTAAATCTAGTTTGATACATGAGACGCTATATCCGGTACTCCGCAAACATTTTTATAACTCAAGAGCAGAACCTCTGCCATATAAAGAAGTGACCGGACTGGAGCATCTGGATAAAGTAATTGAAGTAGACCAATCGCCAATTGGGCGAACACCAAGGTCTAATCCAGCTACTTACACCGGGGTTTTCACTGATATCCGCTCTCTTTTTTCTGAATTGCCTGAGGCAAAAATCCGTGGGTACAAACCCGGACGGTTCTCATTCAACGTGAAAGGCGGTCGCTGTGAAACCTGTCAGGGAGGCGGAATGCGTGTAATCGAAATGGACTTCCTACCCGATGTGCATGTGCCTTGCGAAACATGCAAAGGCAAGCGATACAACAGGGAAACTCTTGAAGTAAGATTTAAAGGGAAGTCAATATCGGATGTACTGGATATGACGGTGGAGCAGGCAGTGGATTTCTTTGAAAACCAACCGAAGATTTTAAATAGAATTAAAACATTGTTTGAAGTGGGATTGGGATATGTTTCCCTTGGACAGCACGCCACCACATTGTCAGGAGGAGAAGCTCAAAGAGTGAAATTGGCAACAGAGCTTTCAAAAAGAGATACAGGAAAGACGTTTTATATCCTGGATGAGCCTACGACTGGACTGCATTTTCAGGATATCCAACATCTGCTTGAGGTCCTAAATAAATTAGTGGGTAAAGGAAATACGGTACTAATCATCGAGCACAACTTGGATGTGATCAAGGTTTCTGATCACATCATCGATATGGGACCAGAAGGAGGAAATGGAGGTGGAAATATCGTTGCTCAAGGTACACCCGAGGAGGTGGTCAAAGCCGAAAAAGGATTTACCTGGAAGTTTTTGAAGGAGGAGTTGGAAAGTTGAAATTGTCAAATCTACCAGTCATCAGCCAAAACTTGATTTGATCAGATTAGCCGTGTCTATTTCTAATAAGTCGATTACATTTCCGGTCGGATTTTCTCTGCTATCATGAAAATGAGTAAAAAGAAGGTGTATTGGCTCTGTCAGACCATTGGTTGGTCGCTTTATGGCATGCTCCAGATCGTGCTGTATACCATTTCTCAACCAACAGACATTAAGCATGTATCGGGAGAGGTCATCCTTGTTCTTTTTTACATTCTATCCACTCATTTTATCAGGTATGTGCTTCTTCATTTCCATTGGCTGGAGCTTTCATTATCGAGACTGATTCCTCGTCTTTTGGGATTTGTCTTCGTTCTCAGCATCTTCAATTATGGCACATTGATCGGCTACACCTTTCTGATTGATGAGATTACTAAACGAGATTTCATGTTGATTCCTGTTATATTGAATCTCTTCGGACCCATGATCATCTATGCCATCTGGACCATGATTTATCTTTCGTTTCATTACTTCGAAAACTATAATAAGTCATTGAAATACGAAGCAGCGGTTCGAGAAATAGAATTGAAAAATTTAAGATCACAACTCAATCCACATTTTATATTCAACGCACTCAATAGCATTCGCGCATTGGTAGATGAGAATCCAAAAAAATCAAAAAATGCGATTACACAACTTTCCAATATTCTGCGCAATTCATTGATGATGGACAGACAAAAGCTCGTGCGTTTTTCTGAGGAGTTGATGACCATAAAAGATTATCTGGCTTTGGAATCCATTCGCTACGAAGAGCGTTTAACTACCACATTTGATATTGATCCAAAATCAGAGGATTACCTGATTCCCCCGTTGATGATTCAAACACTGGTTGAAAATGGTATAAAACACGGCATTTCTACATTGAAACAAGGTGGAGAAATCAGTATCAAAACATCCGTAGATGGTGATAGACTTGATATTAAAATCCGCAATACTGGTCAGCTGGCGATGAATGGAAAAAAGAAAAACACTGGATTTGGGTTGAGTAATACTAAAAAACGTTTAGAATTGATATACGGGGATCAGGCTAAATTTGCCATTGGGAATGATTCCAAAAAGACAGTATTGACTGAAATAACTATCCCACGATCACTATAAAACTTGAAATATGAAAGCATTAATTGTAGATGATGAAAGACTTGCAAGGAAAGAGCTTACCACCTTGCTTGAAGAGCACAAGGAAATAGAGATTGTAGGTGAGGCAACCAACGTGGATGAAGCACTCGCTCAAATCACTAAATTGAATCCAGATTTGATTTTTCTGGATATTCATATGCCAGGAGAATCTGGATTCGATTTACTAGAAAAATTGGAGAAGGTTCCTGATGTAATTTTCACCACTGCATATGACGAGTATGCGATAAAGGCATTTGATGTCAATGCTTTGGATTATTTGCTCAAACCAATTCAGCCTGAGAGACTTGGTGCGGCCATAAATAAGATTAAAAAGGAAACTTTCATAGATTCCTTACACGATAAAAAAACTCTTGGTAGCAACGATCAGGTTTTTGTGAAAGACGGGGATCGATGCTGGTTTGTGAAACTAGCTGATGTGAGGTTGTTCGAATCAGATGGCAACTATATCAAAGTATTTTTTGGCACCAACAAGCCAATGATCCACAAATCTCTCAATGCTTTGGACGAACGCCTTGATAGCAGATCCTTTTTCAGAGCGAGCCGCAAGCATATCATCAACCTGGGTTGGGTGGAAAACATTGACACCTGGTTCAATGGTGGACTGCTTGTACAGCTTAAAGGTGGTGAAAAGATTGAAGTCAGTAGGAGACAGGCTGCCCGCTTTAAGGAGCGGATGAGTCTTTAATGATTAATATATTTTAAAAACTCTACTTCCATCTGCCAGTCTTTCGCAAGATTGATCATGGCAGTTGTTTCCATTTCCGTAACATATCCTTTTTGGTGATTTTCCTCCCAAACTTCGATCAAATGATCCAAGCGGGTTGCCTTATCCAATTTTGAAAATGCTTTCGACAAAAACTCTTTAGATCTTTCGAAAGCAGACATGTAGTCTTCAGAAATAAAATCATTGGACCACTCAAGCTCCTCTACAGCTTCATATTTAGCTGCTGCTTCTTCCAGTAGAATTCTTTCTTCGTCATCCAATCCATGATAATGGAAGATCAACGATTTCAGTAACATGATTCCTTTCTTGAGTTCCTGATCCATGGAATAAAATTAATATTTATAATGTCATTATTACTAGCTATCCGGTAGTAGTTCTTTCTAAAAATTAATTCAGGACCATTCTCGGAAATAACCAGTGCGCTGATAAACTATTCTTCGTCGTAGAATAGCCCTAGGGCTATTTCATCCGCCACCATAAAACCATCTATAGTCAACCGGATTTGATCTCCTTCCCACACGATCAATCCCTGATTTAAATAATTGGAAAGAACCTGCTTTGAATCTTTCTTCAAATCAACCTCAAATTTGCTTCGAACTTCAGTTAAATCAATACCTTTTGCTGTTCGCAGATGAGTCAATACATACTCATTAATCCTTTGAATTTTCGAAAGGTATTCTATGGTTTCAGGAAGCACACCTTTCTCAATTTCATTTATATATTTCGTATTATTTCGCACATTATAAGATCTTGTATTTCCGTCATAGGAATGTGCTCCTGGCCCAACACCAAGATATTTTTCACCTGACCAATAGGCTGAATTATGTTTTGATCTAAATCCTGGTTTGGCAAAATTTGAGACTTCATAATGCTCATATCCGGCTTGCGTCAAAGTCTCTATGGCATATCGATATTGACGTGCGGCAATGTCTTCTGAGGTTTCATGCAATTTCCCTTTTGCTAACCAATTCCCAAATACAGTCTTTTCTTCTATTGTTAGCCCATATAGGGAAATGTGAGGCAGACCAAGAGCGATCATTTCTGACAAATCTTTTTCCCAATATCCCATGTTTTCAGGTGGGATCGCATAG
Source organism: uncultured Marinoscillum sp. (assembly GCA_964353015.1). Taxonomy (GTDB): domain Bacteria; phylum Bacteroidota; class Bacteroidia; order Cytophagales; family Cyclobacteriaceae; genus JAMZMI01. The sequence goes on from CAYGUA010000012.1 coordinate 38,955, forward strand.
ATCAAATCAGCTGTCATATTTGTGAATCCAGTTTCAAAAGCGAGTTTTATGCTTTCACGTGCTTCATTGGAACTATGAGCACGATTCATGAAGCTGAGTCTGTCATCGTCGAATGTTTGCACCCCGATACTCAATCTGTTGATCCCAACTTTTTTAAGACTTTGAAGTATCGACTTGGTCAAATCGTCGGGATTTGCTTCTAGAGTGATTTCAGCAAATTGTGAAGCCTCAAAATGGGAGTTAATAAGGTTTAAAATTTCTTCAATTTGTTTTCCTGAGAATAGTGATGGAGTGCCCCCGCCAAAATAAATAGTATTGATTCTCTCATTCAGGTAGCCCGACCGCAATTTTAGTTCTTCAAGAATTGCATGATGCATCTTTTCAACCTGTGTCAGGTTTGTGCTGAAATGAAAATCACAATAATGACATGCTTGCTTGCAAAACGGGATATGTATGTAAATTCCAGCCAAAATGCGTGTTTTGGAAATGCTCCAGATTCATTCTTTAGTGACAATCACTAACTTGCGAAGTTAATGGTGAATCCACGTGCTTACGGTTTTATTTGTTTGTTTCTGTTGATTTTTTCTCTGACTTATTCACATTATTCAATGGGTCAGGAATACAAAATTCATGTGGATTCACAACTTGTGATGCAAACTCATTTCAGCTCCGTTTCCCATCGCAATTCGGAAATAAATCAAATTTTATTGGATCACTGGAAAAATGATTTTCTGTTTAGTCAAGTCGCAGATTCATCCGCAACAGATTGTTACATTCATAGAGGCACGAAATATCCCTTTGTTATTGACCAGATCTATGATAATCAGGTCGGAAGAATCGCCAATAAAAAAACCAACGTGTCAGCATTTGACTTCACCTTTTCACAACTTGAGTATTGGTCCAATCATGGTTATCCTTTTGCTTCATTTCAGATGGATAGCATTCGGAGAATAAAGGAGTCTTATCAAGCAACACTCCTTTTGGATAAAGGGCCATTTATGAAATTTGACACCCTTTTTTTGATAAATAAAGTCAAAACAGACAAAGCCTACATTGAAAAAACATTGAAAATTGATCGAAATGCTGCTTTTAGTGAAGCGGCCTTTAAATCAATAAATAAAAAGATAAGTCGACTGCCATACCTCACCCTTCAGCAAATTCCTGATTTGGCCTTTGAAGATGATGCAGCTACGGTCTATTTGGACTTAAAAGAGCAAGCTTCAAATTCATTTGAAGGAGTAGTAGGCCTGCTTCCCGGTCAGTCATCAGGGAAAGTATTAATTACAGGTTATTTGGATTTTGAACTCAATAATCTTTTCCGATCTGGAAAGAGTTTTTCTTTCGATTGGAATCGATTTGCTGCACAGTCTCAGACGATGCAGCTCAATTATTCACATCCTTACTTACTCGATACCCGATTGTTATTTGATCTGGGATTTTCTCTTCTTAAGCAGGACACTAGTTTTTTAAACCAACAATGGAATCTCTCAGTCGGAACATATCTTGGACAAAATGGGAAACTAAAAATCGATTACACGAGTGCCAATGCAAATTTGATTTCTACTGATCCGGTATTGATTAGAAAAAACAATGTTGTGGATTATGACCGTGATTTATATAGTCTATCGTCGGAGTTTAATAATTACTATATCCCTTTTGGTTTTACCAATGGGTGGAAAACATGGGTATCAGCTGCAATCGGTCAAAAACGAATCATTAAAAACCCAAATATTGATAATCAATTTTATGATTCGATCGCCATCAAGTCCAATGTATTAAAAGTCGAAATGAAATTTAAATATCAGCAGGCGGTAAGCAAACAGCTCATGTTTTTTCATCAGATTGAGTCAGGAATGATTAGAAATGATCAGATATTGAAAAATGAAATGTTCAGGATTGGGGGATTAAGAACCTTGCGTGGCTTTAATGAAAATTTCTTTTTCAGTGATCAGTTTGTGCTCAGTAGAATGGAATTAAGGCAGTATTTCGAACGAAGCTCATATTTCATGCTTTTTTATGATCAATTGTATTATCAACTGGAGACCAAAACGGATTTTCCAGTGGGATTTGGAGTAGGTTTGGCTCTTTCTGCTAGCAATAGCTTATTTAACTTTGCCATGGCAATAGGTAGATCAAGTGAAATTCCGTTTGATTTTTCTAATGCCAAAATCCATTTTGGATATATCTCCAAATTCTAATGAGGTCTATTTTATTATTAATTTTTTACTTGTCATTTTTATTAGCTAGATCAGAAAATGACACCATTTTAGTTGAAAATCTAAGGTATGGGTGGATCCAAATATCAGATGGGGACCCTAAACCTGTGTCTGATCCTTCCCTGACCAAATTGCTTGCTTTTTCTGTAATACCAAATGATGGTGATCTCATAAAGGTTTGTAATGATGTGCCAATTGATATTTGGGTCAACCTCAAGTTGATTCAAAGTAACTTGTCGCCTTGTCTTTATCTTAACCTTGATTCTCTAAAAAATTCTTTAAAGTCAGATTCGTTGGTTTTTGAAATAACCTCTGAAATTGGATTGGCCAAACTCAGTGCAGAGGTTCTTCAGATTGTGGAAAGTAATCAGTCAGTAGTCTTGTTTGCAAACAGAAAAAATCAAAACTTCAGGGAATTTTACCTGATAGGATTTATGTTCCTATTGCTGATATATGGGCTTTTCAGACGCACAGCACCACAAAGATTCCAACGTATTTTTTTGAATCCATTTAAAATTCGTGGTTCCAGCCTTGATGATTATTATACCGATTTTCTGCGCCCCGATTCTGTTTTTTTTATTGTATGCTTGGCCGCATTAGCCGCATTCAACCTTAAATTTCTTGAATTCAGCTATTATACGACCAATTTTGAATCCACAAGTTTTACTGGATTTTTGCTTGACTGGGTTATTAAAACGTTGTGGATTATTGCATTTATAATTGGCAAGTATGTAGCAGGAAGCTTATTTGCAGGCCTATTCAAATTCAAAGGTATAAGCAATGTTCACAATCAGGATTTTTTATATCTCCTGACATGGGTGCTTCTAGCAGTCTTTTTCCTCTCTATTTTGGATTTTTCCTTTGCTTCCATGTCTCATCTTTTTGAATCGAAGTTCCCGGCATATCTTGTCATATTCACTATCCTGGTTTTTCAAATCGGCATATACTTGAAATTGGATAAAATTTTATCAGTTAATAAAATGCTGATTATTTCATACCTTTGTGCCACTGAATTCTTGCCTGGCTTCATATTAGTCTATATGTTGTTAAAATAGGTGAGAAGCGGCTCAAATTAAGGATAAAATGAGTGATGAACTGTTAATAACAGATAAGGAGCGATTGATTAAAGTCTCCTCAATTTTAGTTTCGCAACCAGAGCCTAGCGATGAAAATTCCCCTTATGGGAAACTTGCGGCTAAATACAACATAAAGATTGATTTCAGAAAGTTTATAAGTATTGAACCTGTTGATATCCGGGATTTTAGAAGACAGAAAGTAAATATCCTTGCTCATACAGCTATAATTTTCACCAGTCGAAATGCTGTTGATCATTTCTTTAGACTGGCAGCAGAAAGCAAAGTGGAGATCCCAACGGATATGAAATACTTCTGTGTTTCAGAACAAACAGCCAATTATTTGCAGAAATATATTGTCATTAGGAAAAGAAAAATTTTCACTGGTGAAAGAACTGCTGCTGACTTGTTGGAGGTGATGAAAAAGCACAAGACGGAAAAATACCTTTATCCATGTTCAGATGTAAGAAAAGATGATATCCCTAATTTTCTTGAAAAAAATGGATATACCTTTTCAGAGGCGGTCATATACAAAACTGTTGCTGCAAATCTGTCGGATTTATCAGAGATCACTTACGATGTGATAGCCTTCTTCAGTCCATCAGGAATTGCTTCACTATTTGATAATTTTCCTAATTTCAAGCAAAACAAAACCAGAATTGCGGCGTTCGGACCCACGACTGCCAAAGCGGTGAGGGATGCGGGATTAATCCTTGATATACAGGCGCCTTTACCTAGTGCGCCTTCGATGACTGGTGCATTAGAAATGTATATAAAAAAGGCCAACAACATATGATTAATTGACTGATAAGGGTAAATTTGTTAGAGATGGTTTATTGTCAAAAGCCAATTCAATGAAGGGATTTTACCTCTATTTTTCGATTTTATTCATCACATCTATTGGCTGTGCTCAGAATAATATATTCTTTAGCCATTATATGTTTAATCCTTCTTTTTACAATCCTGGTTCAGTTGGGGTTGATGAAGTTGCATCCGTTTCCTTTTTATATCGGAATCAATGGACCGGCTATAGAACGTCTTTTGACGGTGCTGGGGGAGCTCCCAATACGCAGCTACTTTCCTTAATCGTTCCAGTAAAGGGAATTCCATTAAAAGGCGTAGGTCTTAATGTTTCAAATGACAATTTGGGCCCTGAAAATAATCTTGATATTCAGCTATCTGCTTCTTATGAATTCAAATTAAGATTTGCTTCCCTTCAATTGGGAGTGATGCCTGGTTTATCTACGAAAACGCTTAATGGTAATAGGCTTGATCCCAATGATTCAGAAGACCCATTAATTCCGAATAATAGAGAAACTCAAACCAAACCCAACTTTGGGGTAGGGGTTTATTACAAGTCGAACAACGGTTATTTTCTTGGTCTTGGAATATTGAATTTGATAGAACCTTCCTTTGATTATGGCTATGGAGGCTTGAACAATACTCAAAAAAGAAGCTACAGTTTTCATGGTGGTACCAGCTATAAAATCAATAAAAAAATCACCTTAATGCCAACAGCAAATGTGAGAACGAATCTTAGTGGTTTCACCTTCGATTTTGGATCAATATTAACTTACGGAGATAATTTATGGACAGGGCTTGGTTACAGGCTGGAAGAATCTTTAATAATTTATTTAGGATATAAAATGATGGGGGGAAGATTGAAGGCAGGTTATTCATTTGACTATGTTGTGCATAATCAAGACGCCAAAAACCCAACTTCAAATGAAATATATTTAAAATATGATTTGCCAGATCTTGTGTTTGGTGGCAGAAAAATGGTGAAAACACCTAGGTTTACATATTAAGTTTAATGAAGCGGCCAAAAATCCTTGCGGGGATTGAAATTTTAGATAATTTACAGGGCAAACTTGTGTCGAATTATTTTTAGGTCTTATATTTAGGTTGAATAAGAAGCAATAAATTTTGCTAAAGTTTGTTTATTTTACATACTTGCAAGTTCAAATAAGGTGTTATGATTAAAATGCGTGTATTAAAGTTAAGTTCTTTAACAGCACTTTCCTTGGGTGTTATGCTTCAAAGTTGCGGACTTTTTGGCGGAGGAGGTGCTACGGATCGAGGAGAGCTTTTAGGAGCTCCGGACAGACAAGGTTGGGAAATGACCAGGCCTTTCGGTATGATGGCCATCCCTGCTGGTACTTTCCACATGGGTCAAGCTGATGAAGATGTGGCCGCCACTCAAATCAACTTCAACAAACAGGTGACCATTGGTGCATTCTTTATGGATGATACAGAAATTACAAACAATGAATATCGACAGTTCACTCAGGCAATCACCGAAGGTTCAGAAGTTGATCTTCCATCCGGTTATTCTATTGCCGACTTGATGCCCGATACTACAACTTGGGTTACGGATTTCACTCACCACATGGGTGATCCTTTGGTGGTTTATTATTGGTCTCACCCGGCATTCGATGATTACCCTGTAGTCGGCGTAGATTGGAATGCTGCACAGTATTTCTGTCAGTGGAGAACTCAATATCTAAATGAGTACAGACAAAGCGTAGGACTTCCGGTAATGCCAGGTTTTAGACTTCCATCCGAAGCGGAATGGGAATATGCTGCAAGAGGAGGAAGAGATATGAATAAATATCCATGGGGTAACCCATATGTGAGAAATCAGAAGGGTTGTTTGCTTGCAAACTTTAAACCTGGAAGAGGAAACTATTTTGATGATGGTTTCGCATACACTTCTCCAGTAGGAACATATTTTTCAAATGATTACGGATTATTTGATATGTCTGGAAATGTTGCTGAATGGTGTGAAGATGCATACAATCCAGCAGCTATGCCGTTAGTATGGGATTTGAACCCAACTTATTACGACGAAAGAATTGATTACAAGATTGTTAGAGGTGGGTCTTGGAAAGACATTGCCTATTACTTAGAAACTGGTACCAGATCATTTGAACACAGAGATACAGCAAGATCATCTATTGGATTTAGATGTGCAATGACTTATCTTGGTAGATCATCAGGGTACGAATTTTAATTTTTAATTTGAGACATTACTAACCTAAATTTTTCATAAAATGAGCAAAAAAGGCGGATTTCAGGAGCTTCTCTTTTCAACCATCATGCCTAAGATATATGGTATTGGTGCGGCTATCGTAATTGTTGGTGCCATGTTTAAAATTCTACACTTACCAGGGGCAGCAGCCATGTTGGGTATAGGACTTACTACAGAGGCCGTTATTTTCTTTCTAAGTGCTTTTGAGCCAAAACATAAAGATCCCGATTGGGCAAAGGTTTATCCTGAGTTGGCTGATGACTATGATGGGCCAGCCACTGCTCCTAAAAGAGTGACTTCAGGAAGCAATTCAGGAGTTTCTGCTTCAATGGACAAAATGTTGGCAGATGCTAAAGTTGGTCCTGAATTGATAAAAAGTTTAGGTGATGGAATGAGAAGCTTATCAGACTCTGCTCAGAAAATGGCAGGACTTGGTGATGCTGCGTTGGCTACTAACGAATATGCTAAAAACGTTAAGACTGCTTCAGGTTCTTTGGTGGAAATGAATAAGTCATATGCTGTTTCTATTCAATCAATGGCTGCAATGGCTGATGCTTCTAAGGACACAAAAGAATACCATACTCAGGTTCAGAATGTAACCAAAAGCCTTGGTGCTCTCAATGCGGTTTATGAAATGGAATTAAAAGACGCACAAAGTCATGTTAAGTCCATGAATAAATTTTACTCTAACGTGAGTGAAGCTCTTGACAGCATGTCAGAAGCAGGGAAAGAGACATCAGCATTTCAGGTTCAATTGAATCAACTAACTACAAATATCGCCAGCTTAAACAAAGTATATGGCAGTATGTTGAGTGCAATGAAACAAAGCTAATTCTCCAATTTAATTAACCTAAAAGGATAAAAATATGTCTGGAGGAAAAGAAACAGGAAGACAAAAGATGATCGGTATGATGTATTTGGTGCTAACAGCATTGTTGGCACTAAATGTTAGCTCTACGGTTATCGATAAGTTCGTTTTTTTAAATGACTCGCTTGTCCGAGCAAATAAGGAGACGGAAGAACGTAATGGCGCTATTCTTCAAAATATCATTAAGACTGTAGATGATTCAGGTAATAGACCTGATGATGTTAAAGTAGTAGATGCAGCCAAAGAACTAAGAAGTGAGACCAGCCGAGTTTTAGAAGAAATTCGAAAAATGAAGGTGGAAATGGTTGAAATCACTGGTGGTTACACTGAAGGATTTGAGGGAAAATACGATGGCGATGCAAAAAATCTTGTAGGTAAGACAGATTATGATAAAGTTGGCCATCATATGATGCCTGTTGAAGAAGGTGGCGGTGGTCAAGGAGAAGTTCTTAAAGATCTTCTTAATGGCTATGCCAGTAACTTGAAGGAAAAACTAACAGCTTTGGGAGCTGATGGTTCTGTAACCAATCAGATCAAAAAAATTGCTCTCGATGCAGATGAAGATGAAGTTTACAGGGAAGACTCAAATCAAAAGGGTAAAATATTTGCTGACTTAGCATTTAGCAGTGCACCAACACCAGCTGGTTTAGCCACAATGAGTGAGTTTGAATCACGCATTTTGGGCTATGAAACAAGGGGATTGGATTTTTACTCCAGTAAAGTTGGAGCCGGTGACTTGAAGTTTGATGTGATTGTTCCAATGGTAAAGCCAGAATCTAAATATGTGGCAGCAGGAGCAAAATACTCAGCCAAAATGTTCATTGCTGCTTCCTCGTCAGGAGTAACTCCTACCATGACTTACAATGACAAACCTATTACAGTAGACGCATCAGGCCAAGGCTTGGTTGAATTCATGGCAACAGCCTCCAATTATGATAAAGAGGGTCTAAGTAGGCAAACTTATAAGGCTGATATTACCGTGAATTCAGGAAGAGGTGATACTACTTTTTCAACTGAAATTGAATATTATGTAGTTAAGCCAGTTATTCAGATTCAATCGCAATCAGTTAATGCACTTTACCTTAATTGTGGAAATAAGTTAGATGTACAAGTACCTGCTTTAGGGACTAGTTATAATCCTTCATTCTCTGCTTCAAATGGCGCGGCTATAAAAGGAGCTGAAAAGGGTCAGGTGACTATAGTTCCTAATTCACTTAAAGAGGTTACTTTAAATGTTTCTAGTGGTGGCAACCCAGTGGGATCCAGAAGTTTTGGTGTAAGAAGAATTCCGCAACCCGCCCTTAAGGCATTTACTGCTCAAGGTGAAGTTAATATGAAAACAGGTATTTCTGCTAAAACTCCAAGGTTACAATTACAAGTAATACCTGATGAAAGTTTCCAACAATTCCTTCCTGATGATGCTAAATTTAGAGTAGCGCAAGCAGAAGTAACATTGGTTAGTGGGGGAATTGGTAGAGTAACATTGCCAGTTGGGGAGCAAATTAATCTCGCTTCTATTTCAGCACAAGCACGTAAAGGAGATCAATTGGTAATTGAGATTAAACGTGTTCAAAGACAAAATTTTAAAGGTGATGTTGAGGATTTTCCAGTAAGCCAGAGGTTTATTAACATTCCTTTGAACTAATAAAAACAGGTTATGAAGAAAGTTTGTTATGCAATTGTGGCGATGTTATGTGCTTTTGGTGTGAATGCCCAAGAGACTAATATTCCGATTATTAAGGCAGAAGTATCCGAATCTCAAATAATGTTCAAAAAGGAGGTTTGGAGAAGGATGGACTTAAATGAAAAGCAGAATAAGACGTTCAACTCTAAAAACGGTGAGTTGTCCAGGCTTCTGTTACAAGCAGTAGAAGAGGGTTTGTTAAAGCCTTATCAAACTGATTCTTGTTTGAATTTGATGGCGGATACTACCTTTCAATCAAACACTCAAGTGGAACAACAATCTTTTGGCGGAGGTTTTGGTGGAGGTTTTGGTGGAGGTTTCGGATCTTCAACCACTACCACTCAAAATTCAGGTCCAAAGTTTGATAAAATTCCTAAAGAACTATTTTCTGTACTCTATTTTAAAGAGGAAATAATATTTGATAGGAATAGGTCAAGAATGTATTGGTACATACGTACTGTTTCCGTAGCACTTCCAGCTACCGCAGGTGCCGCTTGGAATCCTGCAGGTTTTGAAAAAATTGTAGCACATTTCAAGTATGAGGATGTTGTAAATCTTGTAAGAGGACCATATGCTGACAGGGCGATTTGGTACAATAATCAAAATAATGCACAGCACAGAAATATTGGTGACGCTTTAGAATTGCGACTTTTTAGTGCGCCTATTATCAAGATTTCGAATGCTGATAACTTAGATATAAGACAAATTGTATCTGATCCTTATGATGCGATTTTGATGCAACAGAAATATGAGTATGATCTCATGGAATATGAGAGTGAACTTTGGGAATACTAAAATTTATTCTTTCAAAATCTTAGAGAGGAATCAGTTTGATTCCTCTTTTTTTTGTCTAAAATAATTTGTAATTATTTCAGCTTTTGATTTGCCAACTATCGTTGCAAGCTCATCATATGTGCTTGATTTAATTCTCCTTACACTGTGAAATTTAGATAGCAATATGTTTTTTGTAGATGGACCAATACCTTGTATTTTATCTAATTCGGATACGGTTTGTGTTTTGCTTCTTTTGGATCTGTGAAATGTGATTGCAAATCTATGAGCTTCATCACGGAGCTGTTGAATTAATTTTAGCGTAGTTGATTTTTTGCTGAGAAATAATGGAAAAGAATCTTCAGGGTAGAATACTTCCTCCAGTTTTTTGGCAATTCCTATTATAGGTATGGAACCATAAAGGCCTAGTTCTTTCAAAGCATCACAAGCGGCACTTAATTGCCCCTTACCTCCATCAATAATGATAAGTTGAGGGAAGGGTAAATCTTCTGTCTGTAGTTTCAAATATCGTCTCCCAACAATTTCGTTCATTGACGAGAAATCATCAGGACCAATGACTGTCTTAATATTAAATTTTCGATAATCTTTTTTGGATGGTTTACCATTTTTGAAACAAACCATTGATGCTACTGGATGTGTTCCCTGGATATTACTGTTATCAAAGCATTCAATGTGAACAGGTAATTCTTTCAAATTCAGATCCTTTTTCATTTGAATCAAGGTATGATTTTTCTTCGTCTGAATATTTGATTGTCTCGAATCAACTTCTTGTTTAAAGTACAACACGTTCTTTAAAGAAAGATCAATTAGTTTCTTTTTATCCCCAATTTTAGGTTGCGATATAGTTAGTTCATCCCAACTAATTATTTCCTTATTACTCAATACTTCTTGTGAAGTACTGTTATATTTTTTCCTAAGTGTGAAAAGAATTGATTGAAGCATTTCTTCATCTGGGGCATCAATTTTTCTCTTAAAATCCAGAGTTTCTGAGATATTAATTGCCCCATGTTCTATCCTCATATAATTCACGTAAAAATTATCTTCAGCAGAAATGACACTAAATACGTCTACATTTTCAATTTTGGGATTGACGATTAATGACTTTGTTTGGAAGGTATAAAGTTGTTCAATCTTATCTTTTAGGGTTTGGGCAACTTCAAAATTTAGTGATGATGCGGCTTCATGCATTTGAAGTTTGTATTCATTTAACACTGTGTTTATCTGTCCTGTTAAAATTTTGCGTGCGCTATTTATATCATTCAAATAATCAGATTCGTCCTGAAGTCCTTCACACGGGCCCAGACAATTGCCAAGATGATATTCTAGACATACCTTGAATTTTTGTTCAGAAATGTTTTTTTGAGACAGATTGAAATTGCAGGTTCTAATGTGATAAAGTTTTTGGATAAGGTCAATGACCCCATTCATAGCTTTTACACTTGTATATGGCCCGAAATATTCACCTAGGCTTTTATCAATTCTTCTAGTAGAATAGATTCTGGGAAATCGTTCATTGCTAATGCAAATACTGGGAAACGACTTATCATCTTTTAATAAGATGTTGTATTTGGGTTGGTTTTCCTTGATTAGGTTGTTTTCAAGGAGTAGGGCGTCAAATTCAGAATTGACTATTGTAAATTCTATTTCGTTGATTTCTTGAACGAGCTTAATAGTTTTTCTATTAAACTCGGATGACTTGTTAAAATAGCTGGAAACCCGCTTAATGAGATTTTTAGCTTTACCAACATAAATAATTACACCTTCATTACTTATGAACTTGTAAACCCCAGGTTCATTTGGAAGTTTAGAATATTCGCTTTTAGAGAATCTTTGCTTTTCCATCAATTTGGTATTTGGAAATGTATTATTCTCAGAACATATCTTTTATGTCAATCACATCTACTTGAACAGAATCTGGTACAGATGATGGATTGTTGTATTTGTTGCAATCAAGTTCAATCGTAATAGGTTTGATTGGCTTATCAAAAGGATCTTTTGTATATCCAAGCGTTGGATCATCATAAACCTGAAGCATGAATTTTTCCCAAATGGGCATGGCAGTTCTTGCGCCCTGACCTAATGCCCAATATTTGAAATGGATGGATCTGTCATCACCTCCAACCCAAGCGCCGGCGGCTAAATCACGAGTTACACCCATAAACCATCCATCGGAAGCGTTTTGGGTAGTCCCAGTTTTGGCTCCAATTTCATTTCCGATTCGAAGGGAAGGTTCTAGGCCCAATGCTGTTCCTCCAGGTTCTTCTGTTGTACCTTTTAGCATGTGTAACATCACATAAGCTGTTTCTTCATTAATTGCTTCCCGAGTTTGCGGCACAAATTGTTGAATCACATTACCATTTTGATCCTCAATTCGCGTAATGAAATAAGGCTCAGTATAAATTCCTTTATTGACAAAGGTGGAATATGCAGCCACCATTTCAATTACAGAGACATCACCTCCAGCTCCGAGACAAAGCGCCGGTACGGGATCCAATGGACTTTGTATGCCTAATCTTTTAGCCGTTTCAACAACCGTTTCGGGTCCTATTTCTTTCATAATAAACGCCGTAATACTGTTTTTGGATCTGGCCATTGCCTGTCTGATCGTCATTACTTCCCCTGTGAATTTACCGTTCGCATTTTCTGGTGTCCAGGTTGGCGGATCCTGACCTGGCCTAGGAAATGTAACAGCGGCATCGACCACAGGAAAGCAGGGTGAGTATCCATTTTCAATTGCCGAAGTGTAAACGATTGGTTTAATTGTAGATCCTGGCTGTCGTTTTCCTTGTTGGACATGATCATATTTGAAATATTTATGATTAATTCCACCAACCCAAGCTTTGATATGACCGGTTTTTGGTTCCATAGCCATAAATCCAGAATGAAGAAAATGCTTATAATATTTCAAAGAATCATAAGTGCTAAATAAAGTATCAATTTCTCCAGACCAGGAAAATACTTTCATTTCTCTTTTGGTATTCAAAAGAATTTCAACGGAATCACCATCTTCACCATATTGATTAACCAGTGATCTGTATCTGTCGGTGCGTTTGATGGCTCCTTCAATGAATCCAGTGATTTCATGACCTTCTTCGTCAATCCATGGATTAGCGCCATATAAGTGCGTGTTGAAAATTTGTTGTAGTGTGTCCATGTGTTCGGACATGGCTGTTTCCGCGTATTGTTGAAGCCTGCTGTCTATGGTTACGTAAATTTTTAACCCATCTTCATAGAGGTCATATCCATTTTGATCGCACCAGTTTCTCAGGTAGGGGCCGATTATTTGGCGAAAGTAGGGAGCAAGTCCTTCATTTTGATTGTCAACTTTATAGTTCAATCCGAAAGGTTGTACTTTAAGACTATCAAATAGTTCTCTTGATATCAGGCCATATTTCTGAACGTTGTGGAGCACTTCTGTCCGCTTGTTCATTGCTTTTTCTGGATTGTATATTGGACTATATCTTGTTGGAGCGTTAATTAAACCCACCAAAACTGCAGATTCCAGATAAGTTAATTGGGAAGGAAGTTTGTTGAAGAAAGTTTTGGCCGCTACCTTAATGCCGTATGAATTGCTGCCATATTCGACGGTATTGAGGTACATAGCTAGTATTTCCTCTTTTGTATATGATTGTTCTAATCTTACAGCTATGATCCATTCTTTAAGCTTTGTAACGATCTGACCAATTTTGCGATATTTATAAAGCGTACCTTGATTCTCGGAGGAGGTTCTATATAGATTTTCTGCGAGCTGCATAGTTAAAGTCGAGCCACCTCCTTTAAAGCTGAAAGTCAAAACGCCCACAGCGGCACGAGTTAGTCCTTTTAGATCTATACCTGAATGTCCTTTGAATCTGATATCCTCAGTTACCAATAAAGTGTTGACCAATTCGCTTGATAATTCTTCATAGGTGACAGGTGTTCTGTTTTTTCTCCAGTATTTTCCCAAGGATTCTCCATCTGCACTGATAAGTTCAGATGATAAATCAGGATCGGGTCTTTCTAAAGCTTGCAAACTTGGTAAGCCTCCGAACCAACCATTGGCATCTACTTTCACCATATAAAAGATTGATGGAATCCCTATTAAAAAGCCGAGGAGGACAAACCACAATAGAAACAAGGTAATTCTGATACTTCTGTTTTTCATTATTGGTACATTCTTTCGTAGAAATTCAGATAAGCGTTAAGGTCTTTTGTTTGATAGAAAATATCAAAGTTGTCTTGACTGATAATGAAGGTATAGATTTTTTCACCTTTGTGTGTATTGTTAATATCTATACTTTTAAATGCTTCAAGAAATTCTGTGGCTTTATTCTTATTTGGTATATCATTGACAAGTACCATGGCATATTGATCATCCAAAATTAGATTTCCTGATGGATATTCGAATGTGCTTTTTGAAATGAATTCGTCTACCTCTTTTGGAATAGATTCGGAGAGGGCACTTTTATTCGGATAGGCTACAACCATGTAATGTTTTTGGTCGAAATATTCTATAAATCGTGCTTTGGAGGAATTCACTAGATTAATTTGGTAATCTTCTGAAGCTTTGAGTAAAATTTTGGCGTAATCGACAACATCACTTTGAGGATAAGTTTTGATAAAACTATTGAGCTCATATTGATATTTATAAAGCCCTTCAAGCATGCCGATCGCTTTTACATTTAATAGCTTCATGTTGTCACTAAATTCATTTTCTGGATATGCACTAAGCGCGCTATCTAAAAGAAACTTGGCCTTTTTGAAGTTTCTTGCAGAGTACAGATTATAGGCATCTTTATAAACTGCTTGCAATTCTTCAGTTGCGGCATGACTATCCTCTCTATAGTTCGGATTGTCGACAAGTTTGGCATAAATCGATTCTGGATATAGCGATTTTAATTGCTCGGCACGATCTAATGCAAATTCATCTTGATCTAACTGGCCGTACAAAAGGTACAATTGATAAAGAACTTCGGGCTTAAACTCCGTTTCATGATATCTACTCAACAATTGTTCAAATGAAGAAATGGCATTTTCCTTTTCTTCCAATTTGAAATTGTAAATGTTACCAAGTTTATAAAGCGCAGATTCAATTTCATCTAGAAGTTTTTGTGTTGCAGATTCAGACCTTGGAATGTTGGCTAGAAGCTTGTCTATTTCTTCATTCATTCTAATTTCAACCTGATCTTCTGTTTCTTCAATTTCCTCTGCCACTGCTTGTTCACCTTCAGCAATGACCACCCCACTTGCCTTACTACTCCTTCTCCAATTATCTTCAAGTGGTCTGTTTCCCCAGATTCTTTTAAATTCAGAAAGACCTCTTCCAAGTACAGCTGGATTATAAAAATACCAGGTATCACCTGGCTCGAGATTAGCACTTATCAAATTTCCACCTTGCCTGTCAAAAGAAGTACTCATCTGTTCTCTTCGTTCTTTTTCTTTCGCACGTTTCTTTCTTTGTCTTTCATTTTCAAAATCAATTTCCACCTTTGCTCTTGCAATGGCTGTTGCCGAATCCAGTGATAAATAGGATAGAGCAATAAGGCTGTCATTGACTTGAACGGTAGTTATGTGTTCAACAAATTCGCTTAAGACTTCCTGTCTCTGTTTTATTGTAGCATATTCTTCTTCATCCTGAGGCATCACAGCTATAGTGCTATCATAATAGCTTTTAGCAAGTGCGAAATTTTTTAAACTATCGTAATAGATCTGACCAATTTTCCAATACGAATATGCTTTTTGCCTATTGTTCTTTACGCTTTTTTCAACGGACAACTTATATAGGTCGATTGCCTCGATCAGGTTGCCATTTTTAAACTCAAAGCTGGCCATTTCATAGTAGATCTTATCTTGGTATTCAAGATTTTTGGGATCTCTCAGTAATTTTTTGAAATACTTCCGTACTTTCTTAACATCATTGTTTTTAGTCAACTGGGTAACTTGACCCATATTTAACTTCGTGTAAAATGAAAGTTCGTAAGTGGGATTGTTTTTCAGGGACAAATCATAAAACTTGTAGGCTTCCGCATCAAATCCAAGTTCTTGATATACCTGACCGATGATAAACTGAATTCTAGCCTTATCCTGATCTCTGGAAATTAGTTCTTCGGCTAAAACAAGATTTTGAACCATCTGGTTATTATCGTCTCGCTTTTGAAACATATAAGCTCGAGCCAGATACAAATCGAATTGATTTTTCTCATTCAGTTTTTCCTTTTTCAAATAATCAGAAACTGCAATGGCGTTGTTAATTTCATTTGATTCAACAAAAGTTCTGATCAGATTGATCAAAGCCTCATGTCGGGCATTATCATCTTCACCCTTCTTATTTACATATTTGAAAGTTTCAATTGCATCGGGAAATTCCGAAGCATAAAATCTTGCTTTTCCAACTAAGACATAGGAGTCATCTTCCCATCGGGAGCCTTCATGTCTTTGAATAGCAATAGAAGCTTTTTGGATGCAATCCTCTGTCAAGGATTCTAAGCTTTTAGAGAAGGTAGAATCAAATTGCGGATAGACTGGTAAAACTTTGTTGTAGTTCCATTCGTACTTGTCGTAAACCTGTGCTTCTATTTCTTTCATTCTTTCGAATGCAATGAAATAGGCATTGTAATGAGCAGTCATATTGTGATAGCCAGTATTAAGCGGACCACCTTGCGGACTGCATGCATAGATAAGAGTCAGGACCCCTGCAAAGCACAAATATTTAATGAGGTTATTCAATCTGTTCTGCTGATGTGAAATCTAAAACGAGCAATCTGTATTAATCTTGTAAAGATATATGGTTTAGATATATTTGATGTTCAATAAAACCTTCTCCTTTGGCTCCTAAAAAGACTTTATCCAATTGGCTAACCAACAGATATCTGTTGATTATTCGAAATGAAGAAAACTTTGCCGAAAAAAAGACAATAAGTTTCAACTATGCCAGAGTAATTCTGATTTTGGCTGTGGCTTTTTCAATCACTCTGGGAATTTCAATTTATTTGGTTACAATGGCTCTTGAGGAGTGGTTAGATCCGAGATACACTCAAATGATGACCAATCGGCAGCTGGTAGATTTGACTGTTCGAATTGATTCTTTAGAGTATGAAATGAATCTTAAGGATCAATACATCAACAATATAAAACTAATTGTAAGCGGAGATCCGCAAGCATGGGCCGTTTCAGATACTCAATCCACACAAAGTTTAGCGCCAGCGGAACTTAAAATAAGAGAAATCTCGAATCCAATTGATTCCCAATTCAGGGCTGAATTTGAAAGTGAGGGGCTTGGTTTGTTGACCTATCGTGGCTCATCCTCGGATGAGTTTCGGGAGCTTTATTTATTTAGTCCACTCGAAGGCATCATTACAGATGGGTTTAACCCAAAAGAAAATCATTTTGGAGTTGACATTGTGGCTCGCGAAGGAGAACCAGTAGTATGTGTGACAGATGGTGTGGTTATATTTTCGTCCTGGACATTAGACAGTGGCTATGTCATAGGTGTGCAGCATAGAGGCAATTTAATTTCAGTTTACAAGCACAATTCGGAATTATTGAAAAACGTTGGTAGTTTTGTGAGCGGAGGTGATATCATAGCCATCATCGGAAATACTGGAGAATTGACCTCAGGACCACATTTACACTTTGAACTGTGGCACAATGGCAACTCGGTAAATCCGCAGGAATATGTAGCATTTTAACAAAAACAGGATCCCATGTTCAATAAGCAAGATCAAAAAGTGGCAGAAGAATTAAGTAACTCAAGCAATATTATTGGTAAAGGGACAATTCTTGAAGGGAATATTGAGACGTTTGGCAATATTAGAATCGAAGGGAAGGTTGTCGGTAATATCAAAACCAAATCTAAAGCCGCCTTTGGCCACTCTTCCCAAATTGAAGGAAGCGTTCTTGCTCAAAATGCCGAAGTAGCCGGTCATATTTCTGGTTCAGTAGAGATCAGTGAAGTCCTTATCTTGAAAGCCACAGCGATCATAGATGGTGATATAGTCACAAATAAATTGATTGTGGAATCTGGCGCAACTTTCAATGGAAGTTGTAAAATGGGAGTAAAAAGCAAAGAAATAAAAATAGGCATTCATGAAAGAGGAGAAAACGGAACCCTCCTCAAAGCACAATCCTGAGGAAAATAACACCTATTCGAAAGTATCAAGTATCACTTTTGAACTGCTATCACTGAATCTTATCATTATTGGTGGAGGATATTATCTCAATGATTACCTCGAACTAAAAATCCCATGGATTTTGATTGCCTCGATTTTATTATCCGTAGTTGCTACTATTTACTATTTACTTAAGAAGTTCGGAGAGTGAAGAAATATCTATTAATCACCTCAGGAATATCATTGTTCCTCCTCATTATTTATTATGCTGCAAATGCAGCCTTGCTCAGCAATTTCTTACATGCCTTGTTTCCAGTTCTTGTGGTCTTCTTTTTTTTGCAATCATTGATAATATCATGGCTTCTAAATGAAGGTCAAAAAACAAATTGGGATTCCCCGATCTATGCATTAGGCACAGTTACTTTCAGGTTGCTTACAGGTATGATGTTTTTAGTTATCTTGTACGTATTAAAAGTGGAAGAAATGAGGTCTCTTTTGATTCAATTTACAGGCCTCTATTTGATATACTTAATCTTTGAATTATTTGCTGTATTGTCTAACTTGCGGCGGAATTGAGGAGGTAACCCTGTAAATAATGAGTTGTAAAATAATGGCACCATTTCCTAAAGTTTTGAAGATCAGTTTGTTAATTACAATTTTTGGATTGTTATTTTCACATTCAACTATTGCGGGAAATGAGTCAGATAAGGACGAAAAATTTGATCCGTCTGAGATGATTAGTCATCACATTAGTGATGCACATTCATGGGAGATTTTTCACGGTGCTACATTACCTCTCCCTGTTATCATATTTTCCGGTGAAAAAGGTTTAGACATCTTTATGTCGAGCAATTTTTATGATGAACACCACAATCCGGTTTCTTACAATGGATATGTTATGGAACACGAGCACATTTCATTAGAAAATGGTGAACATGTGTTGGATTTGTCAATAACTAAAAATGTATTTTTTCTTTTTATCAATGCCATTGTCTTGATCCTCGTCTTTATTTCTGTGGCTAGAGGCTACAAGAAGAATGCAGGGAAAGCGCCAAGAGGCATTCAGTCATTTTTTGAGCCGATCATCATATACGTACGGGACGAGATTGTAAAACCCAACATTGGGCCCAAATATGAAAGATATTTACCATACCTTCTTACACTGTTTTTCTTTATTTGGTTTGGTAACCTGTTAGGATTGCTGCCTGCAGCGGCCAACCTTACTGGAAATATTGCCGTGACATTGACATTAGCGGTAGCGAGTTTGATTATCACATTGGCATCAGGAAGAAAAACATACTGGATGCATATTTTGGATCCATTAGGTCATAGTATGCCTTGGATAGCAAAATTTCCACTTTATTTGATTCTTTGGCCTATTGAGATAATAGGTATTTTTACCAAGCCTTTTTCATTGATGATTCGACTTTTTGCCAATATCACGGCGGGTCACATCATCATTTTGAGTATTTTAAGTTTGACGTTCATTGCCCAAAGTGTTGCAGTTGGAGTTGCCGCTACTTTATTTGCGACAGTGATGAACATGTTGGAATTATTTGTGGCTTTATTACAAGCTTATGTATTTACACTTCTGTCATCTATGTATTTTGGACAGGCCGTGGAAGAACATCATCATTAAGAATTTTTTAACCATATAAATAAATAACAAAATGGGAGCAATTGGAGCAGGTTTAGCAGTATTAGGAGCTGGTCTTGGAATCGGAATGATCGGTAAAGGAGCAACTGATGGTATAGCTAGACAACCAGAAGCAGCTGGAAAAATCCAAACTGCAATGATTATCGCAGCAGCCTTGATTGAAGGTGTTGCCTTATTTGCAGCTGTAATCGGATTTTTGTCTATCGGCGCTTAATTATTTTAATTTAAACCTGACCCTGTTGGCATTAGGCCTCATGGTCAGGTTTTATTTCTGATATTAAAAGAAAATAATATGGTTACCCCTGAGATAGGATTAATTATTTGGCAGACCATCGTCTTTGTGATTGTCTTCTTGGTATTGGCAACTTTTGTTTGGAAGCCTATAGTTAGTGCGCTAAAAACAAGAGAAAGTCAAATAGATGATGCTTTGAAAGCCGCTGATCTTGCTAAAGAAGAGATGGCACAAATCAAAGCGGACAATGAATATCTATTGCAAGAAGCCAGAGCTGAACGCGATCAGATCTTGAAAGAAGCAATGCAGGTTGCCAATCAGATCAAAGAGAACGCTAAAAGTGAGACTACTTCTATCGCTGAGAAATTAATAGCCGATGCTAAAAATAGCATAGAAAGTGAAAAGAAAGCGGCCTTGGCCGAGGTGAAAAACCTAGTTGCTACTTTATCATTGGAAATCGCTGAAAAAGTAATGAGAGAGAAATTATCAACTGATAAGTCTCAAAAAGATTTGATAGATAAATTCTTGAAAGAAGTTAAAGTAAACTAAGATGTCAACCGCCAAAATAGCGCACAGATACGCAAAGCCTCTTTTGGAATTGGCAGAAGAGAAGAAAGTACTTGACAAAGTCTATTCAGATATGTCTAACTTTTCTCTTATCTGTAAAGAAAACAGGGATTTTCTGATGATGCTGAGGAGCCCTATTATTTCACATCTTAAAAAAGCAGAAATACTTTCTAAAATCTTCAAAGGAAAGGTTGATGTATTGACGTCATCATTTTTGGAGCTTATCACAAAGAAAAGCAGAGAGAAGCTTTTGCCGGATATTGCAGAGTCTTTCATAGAGCTTTACAACGAAAAGAAAGGATTTCAGGAAGCAATTGTTACTACGTCTATAGCACTAGATGCGGCTGGTAAAAAAGCTTTTGAAAAGCTTGTTGCAGATATGACAGGAAAGAAACCACTATTGAAGGAAGTTGTAAATCCGGACTTGATTGGAGGCTATATGCTGAAGTTAGGAGATAGACAGCTTGATGATAGCGTGAGCGGGAAACTGCAAGATTTAAAATTGAGATTTCAAAAAGAAAATTTATAATTAACTCGCCCGCAGGGCACTAAACAAAAGAAACTATGGCAGATGTTCGACCAGATGAGGTTTCGGCGATTCTAAGAGAGCAACTCTCAAATCAAAAAACTGAAGCTGAGCTAGAAGAAGTTGGAACTGTACTTCAAGTAGGAGATGGTGTAGCTCGTATATACGGCTTATCAAAGGCACAAGCAGGTGAGTTATTGGAGTTTGAAAATGGCTTGAAAGCACTAGTTCTAAACCTTGAAGAGGACAATGTGGGAGCTGTACTTCTAGGTGAGTCAACTGAAGTGAAGGAAGGTGACACTGTAAAAAGAACAGGTCTAATTGGTTCGGTAAAAGTTGGAGATGGAATGTGCGGTCGAGTTGTTGACACACTTGGTAATCCTATCGACGGAAAAGGAGCCTTGCAAGGTGAACTTTTTGAAATGCCAATCGAAAGAAAAGCACCTGGTGTAATCTACAGACAGCCAGTAAGTGAGCCACTTCAGACAGGTATCAAAGCGATCGATTCCATGATTCCAATTGGAAGGGGACAAAGAGAGCTTATCATTGGTGACAGACAAACAGGTAAAACTGCGGTGGCTATTGATACTATCATCAATCAAAAAGAGTTTTACGATCGTGGAGAAACTGTTTACTGTATCTATGTTGCAGTAGGTCAGAAGGCCTCTACTGTCGCTGGAATCGTATCCGTTTTGGAAAAAGCTGGTGCTGATAAATACACAGTTATAGTTAATGCATCTGCTTCAGATCCTGCTCCAATGCAATTCTTTGCGCCATTTACGGGAGCAGCCATTGGTGAGTATTTCAGAGATACAGGAAGACCTGCATTGGTTGTTTATGATGATTTGTCCAAACAAGCAGTTTCTTACCGTGAAGTTTCTTTGTTGCTTAGAAGACCTCCGGGACGTGAGGCATATCCAGGTGACGTATTCTATCTTCACTCAAGATTATTGGAAAGAGCAGCGAAAATCATCAACAATGATGCTATTGCTGCTGATATGAATGACCTTCCTCCATCTTTGAAAGGTAAAGTAAAAGGAGGCGGATCTTTAACTGCCCTTCCGATCATTGAAACTCAGGCTGGTGACGTTTCTGCTTATATCCCAACAAACGTGATTTCGATCACTGATGGACAGATATTCCTTGAAACAAACTTGTTTAACTCAGGTATCAGACCTGCGATCAACGTTGGTATCTCGGTATCGCGTGTAGGAGGTAGTGCACAGATCAAATCTATGAAAAAGGTAGCTGGTACCTTGAAACTTGATCAGGCACAGTTCCGTGAATTGGAAGCTTTCGCAAAATTTGGTTCTGATCTCGATGCATCCACAAAAAGAACAATTGATAGAGGAAGAAGAAATCAGGAGATTTTGAAACAACCACAGTTTTCACCAAGTACAGTTGAAGATCAGGTTGCAATCATCTACGCTTCGACAAAAGGATTCTTAGATAAAATTCCAGAAACAAAAGTTGGAGCTTTTGAAAAGGAATACCTATCACTTTTGAAGGCTCAACACGCAGACGTGCTTGCAGATTTGAAAGCAGGGAAATTTACAGATGAAATAACAAATACCTTAGGAACAGTGGCTAAAGAATTGGCTACAAGGTATAACGCATAATTATAGACCGAAATGGCAAACCTAAAGGAAGTAAAGGGTAGAATTCAGTCGGTAACTTCGACTCAGCAAATAACCAAAGCCATGAAAATGGTTGCGGCGGCTAAGCTTCGAAGAGCCCAGGATAGAATTACACAAATGCGTCCTTATTCTCAGAAACTGTCAAAAATTATTGAAAACGTTTCTGCTGGTGTTGATCCATCAAAAGTGGATAATCCATATTCTGAGGTCAGACCAGTAAATAAGGTTTTGTTAGTTGTAGTAACTTCTGATAGAGGACTATGTGGAGGTTTCAATGGCAATGTTTTCAAACATGTGAGGGCTTTGATTGCAGAGAAATATGCAAATATTAATGCTGCAGGAAACCTTACCATCATGCCGATGGGTAAGAAAGCATTTGATTTTTATAGAAAGAGAGGGTTTAAAGTAGCGGGTGATCATCATTTGATTTTCCATAATCTGGATTTCGCTCATTCCATGGCTGCATCTGATTATGCCATGAAGGGTTTTCTATCAGGTGAATTTGACAAGGTTGAAATCGTTTATAATGAGTTCAAAAATGTGGCAACACAAATCATAAGACAAGAGCAATTTCTACCTATTCAATCTGAAACAGCCTCTGGGGATATAACCTTAGAAAATCCAACGGATTATATTTTTCAACCATCTCAGGAATTTATCTCCTCTGAGATTATACCTAAATCGTTGAAAGTTCAGTTTTACAAGACATTGTTGGAATCAAATGCATCTGAGCAAGGAGCTAGAATGACAGCAATGGGTCAAGCGACTGATAATGCAGGCGAATTGTTGAAGGAATTGAAATTAACTTATAATAGAACTCGTCAAGCAGCAATTACTAAAGAAATTCTTGAAATTGTTGGTGGTGCCGAGGCATTGTCACAAGGTGGTTAAGTTGCCACTAAATGATTGAGAATTTATATAAATATTTCAGATGGCTCTCATTGGACATTGTCCTGGGAGCCATTGTCTTTTTGGCCTACCTCGAAAAGCATTTCAATCTTTCGATTTCATTCCATATCTATTTTGAATTATCTGCTGCGATTTGGATCATTTATACCACAGATCATTTGATAGATTCATCAAGAAGCATTGTTTCGGAAAGACGAAAATTTCACAGGAAGAATGCTAATAAGCTCATTGTTGTTGGGTCATGCGTATTGATGCTGGCATTAATCAATGTTTATTTTTTACCTGAAGATCTTATTCGCAATGGATCCATGCTGGCCGCTGGTTGTGTTGCCTATTTAACTATCGTTTATTACTATAGAAAGCTTTGGTTCAAAGAATTACTTGTGGCCTTTGGATACACCTGCGGTATTTTTCTTTCGCCGTATACTCAGATCAATAATTTTCAAACGATTGACTTCTTACTCGCATTTCAACTTTTTGTAGTTGCTCTGATCAACCTGATGTTATTCTCCTATTTTGATGCTGAAAATGATAAAAGAGATCAATTTGAGTCGTTAGTTTCAAAAATAGATTTGAATATTTCCAGAAGGATTATTTATGGCCTCTCTGCATTATCGTCGATAATTTCAGTTTTTGGAATGGTTAATACCCAGCTATTTGGAATATATTTAGTGTACTTTATCATGACAGGTTTGCTTTTCAGCATGCTTTTCTTACCAGCTTATCTTGAGAAAAATGAAAGATTTCGTGTGATGGGTGATGGTGTGTTTTTTGTTCCAATAATTTTTATTTGGTGAATGAATACGACAACATCGCACCTCATTATGACCGTCTGAAAAAGCTGATTTTTCAGCAAAAGCTGAGTAATGCGGCAGCTTTCTATCTTGATCATTTGCATGATGATGATAAGGTTCTCATCTTGGGAGGTGGTTCTGGTGATCTACTTTCCCATTTGCCACAAGACTCACAAATCACCTATCTAGATAAGTCGCTTGTAATGCTTGATTTGGCAAAGAAAAATGCAACTTCAAATGTCAACTTCATACATGCCGATTTTTTGAATTATGAATCTGATCAGAAATATGACTGGATTCTTTGTCCATTTTTTCTAGATGTTTTTAATGAAGATAGTTTGAAGACAGTAATTAGAAAAATGAAATCATTGCTTTCAAAAAATGGGAAATTGATTGTTACGGATTTCCAAAAGGGGAATTTATTTCAGAATATTTTGGTGAGGGGTATGTATTTGTTCTTTCAAATCACAACCAGAATACAGACAAAGAAACTCCTTGACTTCCATCAAAATATTGTCGAATTTGGTTTCAGTCAGGAAAAATGTCAGTATTTCACCAACCAATTAATTTTTTCGCGTATTTATTCAAGTTGAGAAACCTTTAATTAATCTCTGTGTCATTAGATCGCAAGTTGTGAAAGGAGAAGAAAGAAATATTCATCGTGACCTGATCATCAGGAGTCAACAACAGGACGCGTCTGCACAGGCCCAGTTGTACCATTTGTATGCTAAGGCGATGTACAATATCTGCAGGAGGATGATCGGTGATGATGAGGAAGCGAGAGATTTGCTTCAAGAGTCTTTCATTGATGCCTTTCAGAAATTGCCGTCTTTACGTGAAGTCAGCACCTTTAGTGCATGGATTAAAAGAATTGTTGTCAATAACTGTATCAATGCAATCAGAAAGCGCAAACTGCTCACTGCGGAGCTAGATGAGAATCTGGATCTGGAAGATGAATATGATGATTTTGAATACACAGAATATAAAGCGGCACAGGTAATGATGGCTATTGAAGCTTTGCCGGATGGCTGCAAAACTGTGCTCAATCTTTATCTTTTTGACGGTTATGATCACAAGGAAATAGGTCAGATATTGTCCATTACAGAGTCAGCATCAAAGGCACAATATTGCAAGGCTAAAGCAAGAATTAGAAATATTTTAGACAATAAAGAGCAACAATATGCGGGATAGTCTGAAAGAACATATCGAAACGAAAAGGGAAGAATTTGAGATCTATGATTTCGAGAAAGAAAAATCATGGGAAGCTATTTCAACGAAGCTTAATGTAAAATCCACATCCGGTAGGCGCTTGACTTATTGGAAGTATGCAGTCGCTGCTAGTCTCATTCTTGTTACTGGATGGACCGCATTCTATTTGGGCCATACAAATGCATCAGTCAACAGTCAAACCAGTGAATGGGTGGAAGTAGAGAACTATTATAGATATGAGATAAATACAAAGCTCTCCCTGGTAAAAGGTAAAGTAAATGATCCATTGCTTATTTCAGATCTGGAGTCAATTGATGAGGCATTTGAAGACTTGAAAAAGGACTTGCGAGATAATGTGGATAATGCTGAAGTAGTAGAGGCGATGATGGAGAACTACCGCCTTAAGTTGAAGATTTTGGAGAAAATATTAAAAGAAATTGATAAAAATGAAAAAGGCAAAGAAATACCAGAAGTACGTCTTTAGCCTGCTCTTATTGTGTTTAAGTGTGATCGCTTTTGCACAATCTACCAGGATGGAGAAGCAATTCGACAAGAGCTTCAAGGCGAGTGAAGGAGGCAGACTCGATATTTACAATAAATATGGAGAAGTGATAGTGCGTGTTTGGAATGAGGATTCTGTTCGCGTCATGGTCAATATTGTTGCATCTGGAAAATCAGCAGAGACGGTTCAAAAGAATATGGAACGCATAGATGTTTCATTCCGATCAGTAGGTGATTTAATTACTGTTTCTACAGTTGTGAGTAAAGGTTCAGGCATGTTTAAAGAGCTGCTTTCTGAAGTTGATGATTATTCTAAATCAATTCTCGGTAGTAATGGTCTGTCAGTGAATTATGAGATTTGGCTGCCAAGCGACTTCAATCTAAATATTGAAAATAAGTTTGGTAACATATACATGGCTGATCTAGACAGTCGTATTAGCATTGACTTGGCTCACGGAGACCTGAAAGCCAATAAGCTCAATGGTCAAGTTTCGATCAAACATAGCTTTGGAAAAAATAATATAGACTACATCAACAATGGAACGTTGATTTTCAGAGGTGCTCAATCCAAGATTCGTGATGCCCATATGCTCAATATTGAAAGTAGCTCATCAGAGATCGAATTGGATAAAATAGATTATGTACAATTAAATAGCAGAAACGACAAAATCTATATTGCAGAGGTAGAGGAAATTGTAGGAGATGGGACCTTCTCAGATTTGAGTGCGGATGTATTGATCTCTAGCGCCAATCTAAATTTTAATTATGGAGATATTTATTTCACCAGAATCCAAAGAGATTTTAAGTCAATCTCATTGATTGGAAAGTCTGCAGATATCAATATCATTTTGGATCAGGCATCATACATCCTGGCCAATATCAGTGCTAATGAAGATAAGATGATTGTACCAAATAGCATGTTTGCCTTACGAAAGGCCATTGATGAAGAAACCACCCTGATCAACCTATCGGGATTTGTTGGCAATACACAAAAATCATATGGCGAACTAAACATCAAATCAGAGGGAGGAGAGCTGATCATTGCGATCAAAGAGTTACCCTTATTTTCCGACAAACACTAACGATGAATAGACTTACATTAATTTTTATTTTGTTGCTATTCGCGACATGTGGATTTGCTCAGCAATATGAGCAGTCGGGGGGTATCCGATTAGGTCATACATCTGGATTGACTTACAAGAAATTTATCCATAAAGAAGAAGCCATTGAACTGCTTTTAAGCGGAAGGAAAAACGGGATGCAACTCACGGGATTGTATACTTTTCATCAGCCAATGGAAGTTTCGTTCAATGAAAATTTCTACGTGTATTATGGTTTAGGAGCTCATGTTGGTTATGAAAAATACAGCAATTTGCGTCGCATTGCCACATCTTTTGAGCCACCAACTTTCGCTTTCGAAGAGGAAAATTATTTTTTGATGGGTGCTGATGCCTTGTTGGGTGTGGAATATCGTTGGCTGAGCGTACCAGTTACTGTTGGTATAGACATCAAGCCATATTTTAATTTTATTGGCATGAGATACTCAAGAGTCAGGTTTTGGGATACGGCACTTTCTTTTAAATACGTGTTCTAATGTTGAAAAAATATTGCCTAACCTTAATCATATTTATACCCGTCATCCTGTATTCACAAAAATACATGGATACACATGACCCTAAAAGTAGTGATGTGAAATCACTACTTGGGAAAGACAATGAATTTGCGGGATTTGGAGGGGTAGATTTGAAAATGTCCCGAATAAAAGATGACCGTACGTTGCTTATGGGAATGTATGCCGGCACAATCATTAATAGAAATTATCTACTTGGCTTAGCTGGTTATGGAATAGCCAGCACCAATGATTTTAAGGGCTCATATCCTGGTAGCACAGTACAGCGTAAGCTTAATCTTCACGGTGGATATGGAGGGGTAATTATCGGGGCGACAATGTTTACGCGAGAAATTATTCACCTTAGTTTTCCAATACTTTTGGGAGCGGGCTCGATGGATGTAGTTGATGATAAATTTCTTAATAGCAATACAGCATGGGATGTTACAATAGAAAAATCCGCATTTTTCGTATTGGAGCCAAGTGCTCAGATTGAAATTAATATCACCAAAAAGTTCAGGATTGCAGGAGGCGTGTCTTACCGATATATCACCGCTTCAGGGTTTACCAACCTTGAAAATGATGATCTTACAGGGCTTGCATCAACGCTTTCTTTCAGATTTGGGAGATATTAATTCTGATGCAAGCGCAGTTTTGGATTTCATTTGAATAATTTCGAAAACCGATCAGGAATTTCTCACCACCATCTTTCAAACCAAATTTCTTCTTGAGTTGCTCTGCCGAAAGCGGATGGTTTTTTGAGACCACATTTGCCTTTGCGGAGGGAAATAAAGATTTAGCATTTTTTTTATTGGCATCTCCCAAAACCTCAAATATCCTTCCGGGGAAATCCGGAATCAATTCCTTAGAAGTGTATAAATGTGTATTGACTGCAATTTTTGATAAGCCATAATTATTAGCAATTGACTTGAAGGCTCCAGCCTTTCGAATGGAGGCGTTTGGCTCATAAAGATATTTTTGGACATCACTAAATGTAATACTGACCTCTTTTTCCCTTTCAAAATCAAATACAAACTCCTCAGTTTTATCGTGCTGAATATTAATGCAATGGATTTGAGGGATTGATGCGAATTTGAAATCCAATAGGAACAACACTTCTTTACATTCATTGTTCAAGCTGACTACATGCACTTCCTTCACATGCTTGAGTTGTTTGATTCCATGACTGATGTCTATCATGGGCGCAGCTTTGATCAAAACTTGCTCCGCTTTCTCATGAAATAAATCCATAAGCTGAGTCACGTCAGGACTACAATCCTGAAATAAGAACACCTTTTTTCTGTCATCATTCCTTCTGGCAGGATCTATAAAAAAGACAGCTTTACCTGTAAACCGATTCAAGAAATCTTCAGCAGGTTCATTGATACTTAAAATCTGATTTTCGGATAACAGGGATGCATTGTGTTTGAAAACCTCACTCAACCAGGTATCCATTTCTACATGAGTGGACTTTTGGAAATGACTGCTTAAAGCAAGAAGGTCAACACCCATTCCTCCGGTAAGATCTACCAGCTGGTGCCCTTTAAGAAGATTGGTTTTGTAGGTGGCAGTTTGCTCTGAAGACGACTGCTCGATAGAAAGAGGAGGAGGAAAGACCAGATTTTCACAAGTAAGCCAGTTTGGCAACTTGTCTTTGGCTTTCCTCCTACTTAATATTTGTTCGGCTGCTTCTTTTTTGTCAATGCCATTCGGTACTTTGCCCAAAAGAATCTGATTGATATCCGCATTTTCATGGTCCTTCACAAATTGCGTGAAAGCTGTGGAAGTCAACCTTTCCAGCCTGGCTGACATTTAATAGACCAGGCTATTCTCCATCAAATATTCAGCTATTTGAACTGCATTTGTTGCGGCACCTTTTCTTAAGTTGTCTGCCACAATCCACATGTTTACCGTATTTGGCTGTGATTCATCACGTCTTATTCGACCGATGAAAACTTCATCCTTGCCGTGAGAATGTAAAGGCATTGGATAAATTTTGTTTTCAGGATCATCTTCGATCACTACGCCAGACACTCCAGCCATCAATTCCGTCAATTCCTTGATGTCAAAATCTTTGTTGAATTCAATATTGACTGATTCTGAATGCCCGCCCATAGTTGGGATTCTTACACATGTAGCAGTGACTTTTATGCTATCATCACCCATGATTTTTTTGGTCTCGTTGACCATTTTCATTTCCTCCTTGGTGTATCCATTTGGTTGGAATACATCAATGTGAGGAAGGACATTCATGTCGATTTTATAAGGATATACTTTTTCACCTTCTATACCTGCACGCTCATTCATCATCTGATCCACAGCAGCTTTTCCGGTACCAGTTACTGATTGATAAGTGGATACAACTATTCTTTTGATGCCATATTTTGCATGAAGAGGTTTAAGTGGAAGTACCATCTGAATCGTAGAACAATTCGGATTAGCTATAATTCTGTCGTCGATTCTCAACACATCACCATTCACTTCTGGCACGACCAGTTTTTTAGTTGGATCCATTCTCCATGCGGATGAATTGTCAATAACAATGGTTCCCTTTTCGGCAAATTTTGGTGCCCACTCCAGTGATGTGCTACCGCCAGCTGAAAATAAAGCGATATCTGGAGCCGCTTCTACAGCCTCTTCCAATCCAATCACTGTATATTCCTTCCCCTTGAAGTTGATCTTTTTACCAGCAGATCTGGCAGATGCTACTAACAATAATTCTTCGAAGTGCACTTCACGCTCTTCAATGACTTTTAGGATCTCTTGTCCAACC
This sequence comes from uncultured Marinoscillum sp., assembly GCA_964353015.1. Classification (GTDB taxonomy): domain Bacteria; phylum Bacteroidota; class Bacteroidia; order Cytophagales; family Cyclobacteriaceae; genus JAMZMI01. The sequence continues at coordinate 69,120 of CAYGUA010000012.1, forward strand.
AAGCCGGTTGCTCCAACAACAGCGATTTTCATTTTGATGATTTTTAAAAAATTGAATGCAAAGTTAAAACAGCTTTAAGATCATATCAACAATTCAGGAGGTCATGATTCCTAAGCTTATTCAAAATATTTTTGTGTTTTGTTAATCAATAACGGAATAATAATTCCTTATTTTTAACGAACGGCGAATTTAATATAAGATGAGCGTAAGAACCACAGTTTCAGCCATAATACTGTTTTTGAGTACAGGCTTGTACGCACAGGTAAATGATGATTTTGAGGACGGAGATTTTACCAATGATGTGACATGGTCGGGTGATGTTGCTGATTTTGATGTGGACGCAGGTCGACTTCATCTTAATGTTCCATCGCTGACCTCCGAATCCTATTTATCCACTCCAAATGTCCTGATCAGTCAAACCACTTGGGAGTTTAAGGTGGAGTTGGGTTTCAATACTACGAGCGGCAATCAGCTGTTTGTTTATTTAGTTTCCGACAATGCCGTATTGACCGGATCAGTAAATGGGTATTTGGTTCGATTGGGTAATACTGCCGATGAGATAAGTCTATATAGGCAATCAGGAACCACTTTAACCAAAATAATTGATGGGGCAGATGGGATACTAAATATGTCATCATCAACCGTCCGGGTAAAAGTGACCCGTGATGCAGCAGGCAATTGGGATCTGTTGAGAGATGAAACCGGCGGGACAAATTATGTGTCTGAAGGGACAATTTTTGATGCGACCTATATAGCTAGTTCATTTTTTGGCTTCAGATGCGACTATACCACATCGAATTCACAAAAGTTCTGGATGGATGATGTTCATGTCTATAAACCGCTTGATGTCTTGAAAATAGTGGGTGCGAGAGATACTTTAGTCAGTGTCAAACTCAATCAATATGTGGAGTATGCCACCATAAACTCAGAGAATTTTTTGGTAATCGACAAATTTGGGAAAGTGCTGACCAAGGATGTGAAAAGAGATTCAAATTTGTTGGATTCGATCAATATTACATTGGTCGACCCACTGGTAACAGATAATTATTTTTATCAATTTTCCAATCTGTCTGACTCGCTTACCTCAGAAGTTTCACCACAAATTCAAGGTAGTTTTTCATATCTCAAAATCTCACAACCTGAGTTGTCAACACCAAATTCAAGTCAGATTATTTTGAATTTTGATGCAGTGCTCAACGAGTATAATGCGCTTTATTCTGCCCAATATATTGTGGACCAGGGCATAGGAGAACCGCAAAATGTCTACCTCGATCCTGTCAATAAATCAAGACTAACTTTAAACTTTGACACGGAATTTTCAGAGGGTGTAGATTATGAAATTCGAGCAACTGGGGTGTTGAGTATTGAACAAACTGCCAATTATTCCGGCGCGATTAGTTTCCAATATATAATTCCTCTGGTAATCAAGAATGTTGAAGTCTTATCAGAAAGTGAGATTTTACTATCATTCAACAAGCAGCTTGATCCAATTTCTAGTGAAGATGTGGTCAACTATATTTTTGACTTGGATTTGGGGAATCCTGCTTCAGCGACCCTTCAAAATGATTCACAATCTGTTTTGCTTTCGTTGAGTGTGCCGCTCGAAAATGAAAATTATACCATATCAATTTCTGATCTGTCTGACACCTTTGGCAATGCGATTAGTAATCTCGGGAACACATTTTCATTCAGTTATTTACCTCTCGAAATGGCAGGAATTAGTCAGGTAAACACATCAACTCTCCGACTGGGATTTAACCAAAAAGTGGAGCGCATTTCGGCGGAAACGCTAACGAATTATGTCATTTTCATTAGCAACCCAGCTCAGGTATTGTTGGAGGACTCAGATTCTACTGTTCTTTTAACTTTTCCCAATCTTGCGAATAGTACCTATCAATTGGAAGTTTTTGGAATTGAAAATGCCATCCAAAACTCGACTTTAGCCGGCGACATATTTTTTGATTTTGAAAGGCAGACTCCACAACGGGACATTGTGATCACAGAGATCATGGCAGATCCCACGCCAACAATAGGCCAGCCTGATGCCGAATATTTGGAAGTTTACAATCGGTCCTCCAATCATATAAATCTTCGAAATTTCACTCTCAATGGGGTTTTACTGCCTGCTTATACCATAGAGCCTCAGGCTTATTTATTGATTGCAAATACAGCCAACTACACAAACTATTTTTCGACATTGACGAATGCCATCGGTCAATCTGGATTTGATCCACTAACGAATGCTGGAGATGTGGTGGTGCTGCGTGATCAGTTTGGAAATGAGGTGGATAGTCTTTTCTTCAACCTCAATTGGTATGATGATCAGATAAAAGATGATGGCGGTTATTCTCTGGAGTTGATCAACCCTGAGCTTGCATGCAGTGGAGATAATAACTGGACGGCTAGTGCAAATTCTTCCGGTGGAACACCAGGTTTTCAAAATTCGGTTTACTCCATTTCTCCCGATGTGATAGGGCCTAAAATCATTAGTCTGGAAGTTCCAGATCCAAGGACAATCGCCCTTCTTTTCGATGAACCTTTGGACGAAAATTCGATCATTCCTGCATCTTTTAATCTGCCGGATTTTGTCATAGCTGATGCGATTCTCAATTCACCTGAAGAAGTTCAAATATCACTAAATCAGGATTTGATTTCCGAGACTTACAATGTGTTAGAACTCTCCGGAGTTAAAGATTGCTCAGGCAATTCGACTCAGAATTCGAGTTTTGGTTTTTATTATGACATCACCCCACCACAATATCAGGAATATGTGATCCTATCGGATAATGAGATCGCGCTGAAATTCAATGAGCCATTAAATAAAACTGAAGCAGAGCGGGAAGCCAATTTTTTACTTGATGGATTTGCGCCATCCAAAGCATTGCTACAGGATTCGGCAATCTTTCGTGTGCATCTGCAATTTGAAAATGATTTTGTGGAAAACAGCACGTATATGATTTCTATTCAAAATCTAAAAGATGAAACAGGAAATGTGTCTGGGATGCAGCAGGAGCCATTTACCTATGTCAACGAAGTTGATTCTATCTATGTGGTGGCGCCTAATATTCTGGCTTTGAAGTTGGATAAAATGCCATTAATTTCTAAAGGTCAAAACACCTCTAATTATAAAATTCCAAGCTTTGGATCTCCTAATCAGGCGGTAATAGATGAATCAGATTCCACAATTATCAGACTTTCCTTTTCATCCAATTTTACGGCCAATGTGTCGACAAAAATTTATGTAGAGAATTTGATCGATAAGTATTTTGGAGAGAAGCTGATCACTCCAGCGATCTCATTTATATATGATACTCGGGCGCCTGATTTGGATTCGGTTGTGGTACTGGATGAAGCGCATCTGAAGGTTGTCTGGACAGAAACAATCAATACTCAAAAAGCAAATTCGGCGAATCGATATAAGTTGGAAGATGGCGAAACACCAACTCAAGTTGAGCTGCTTTCTAATAAATCGGTGATTTTAGGTTTTGAAAATGATTTTGAAATTGAAAAGACAAAATCAATCTCCGTGACAGGCATTCCGGATTTAGGTGGAAATGTATTTGCTTCAGCCAGAAAGAAAGATTTTGTTTATGACCCGAAACCACCGCGATTGGATAAAATCATTCGATCCAGTGATTCTACTTTGAGATTGACTTTCCATGAAAAACTTTGGAGGGATTCCATCTTCATCCGATCCAATTTTGAATTAGACGGAATCAATCCTCTCGACGCATCAGTGCAAGGACCAGACTCGCTTGAAACCACACTTTATTTTGAGACAATATCAGACAATCTGAATTCCACATTCACTTTCAAAAACATCAAGGATAAAAAAGGAAATGTTGCCAATGACTCCACGCTTCATTTGAATACAGAAAATCCAAATTTTGTCGAACTCATCGCATTGTCGGATTCTACCTTTCGAATAGTTTATAGTGAAGCCATGGACGGCTCAATTGAACAATTACTCAATTATGAAACGCCGAATAATATGCCAATTTCTTTAATGCGCATGAGTTCACAGATTGTTGATTTGGAGGTTGAAAAACATTTATTGGCGGGAGATACTTTGGCTATCAAACTTTCCAACATTGTTGATTTGGCTGGCAATTCCCTTCAGCAAGAATCTACAGAGTTGATTTTTGACACCTTTTTTGAAAGCTATAAATTTATTGATGATCGGACAGTAGAGCTGAAATACACGACTCCAATTAAGGCAGTTTCCATGACTCAGTTTGAAATGGCGGACAAGAATCCACAACTCGCAATTTTGGATGGGAATGATAAAAAAATAGTCCGATTATTCTTTTCAAATGCAATAGTAGGGAATGAAATGTTTGCACTTTCGTGGAGTGATTTGTCAGACATATATAAACGGAAAATTCCAGACTTGTCCATCTCTGTTTTGAATGACAAACTTCCTCCTGATCTGGTTGCTATTGAGTCTGATTTTTTTGGAGTGCTGCTACTGAAATTTTCAGAGCCGATGGATGAAAACGCGGCAGAATCAGCAAATCTATATTCCATTACCAATATCGGAAATCCTGTTTCAGCAACATATCTGTCCGATTCTATCGTCAAACTTGACTTTTCGAATAAGTTGATAGCTGGAAGGAGTTATGACCTGACCATCAAAAACCTACCTGATGTGGCAGGTAATTTTCTTACAGATTTTATAAGTTCATTTTCATATTCTCCACCTGCATTACCCGCATTTGGTGAGATTATAATTACAGAAATAATGGCAGATCCTGCACCTGTTTTGGGATTGCCGGAGGCCGAATTCATTGAGCTTTTTAATAGGTCTTCTTTAGAAATTAATCTCAAAGCTTTACGGCTGATTGATCCTTCTGTTTCCGTTGATTTGCCGGATTACACTTTGGGCTCTGGAGAATATGTCATCCTTACATCGAACTCAAATTTCTCTAGATTTTCGATTGAAAATAAGCTTGGTGTTACGAGTTTTCCGTCGCTGGGTAATACGATTGATTCGTTGGTTTTGATCAATATTGAAGGTCAACTCATTGATCGGGTTGTCTATCAACTCGACTGGTATGGAGATGCTGATAAGGATGATGGCGGCTATACACTTGAGCTGATCAACCCCGAAAGCCAGTGTTTCGGCAAGGCCAACTGGACAGCTTCAACAAGTGAATTGGGTGGAACTCCGGGCTTGCCCAATGCGGTCATGAATCTGGATCCAGATACCCAAGCGCCTTCCATTATTTCATATGACATCAAATCGACCAATGAGCTCGTGTTCCATTTCAATGAACCCATGGATAGTTTGACATTGGTATCAGCCAGCTATATTGTTGCTGATTTGTCAAAGTCTGCTGTTTCGGTTTCAGGTACTTATTTTGAAAATGTGATGATCAGCTTTGAGGAAAATTTTGAAGCGGGAAAGGTGTATTCTTTGTCGATCTCAGGTCCGGCTGATTGTTCTGGAAATATGATGTCAGCCACAACCATCGAGTTTGGTTTGGGTAGAACGCCAGAGTTCAATGAACTATTGATCACCGAAATTATGGCGGATCCTGATCCTGTGGTGAAAGATTTGCCAAATGCGGAATATCTCGAAGTTTACAATCCCACTGACGATTTGCTTTCACTCGCCGGTGTTTATCTAACAGATGGGGCAGACACAGCCTGGTTCGCATCTCAAATGCTTCGTTCCCATCAATATCTCATTTTGAGTCCTACAGCTGTGGCAGATGATTTTGGATTAATCGGAGCAGCCATGGGCTTGAGCAATTGGCCCTCTTTGGCCAATGCTGGTGAGCAGCTCAGTTTGTGGCACGAGAATGAACTGATATTTGCAATCAGATACGATCAAAATTGGCATGATGATAATAAGTCATCGGGTGGATATGCTCTTGAAATGAAAGATGTTTCCAATCCATGCGGAGGAAGGTTGGTTTGGGGTAGTGCTAGCAGTTCAAATGGTGGCACTCCTGGCATGACAAACTCCAATACAGCTAGTGTTCCCGATAATTTTGGACCTGAGTTGTTGTCTGCTTTTGTGATAGAACCGCAGTTGGTTCGATTGACTTTCAGCGAATCGTTGGCTCCAGATGCAGCACAATCAGTTCAAATTTCGATTTTACCAACCGTGGAATTGAATGCCGTTGCTAACGACAACTTAAATCGATCTGAGTTGCAAATATCTTTTTCGAATGAATTGGCGATCAATGTACCTTATGAAATTACGATCACCAAAGTTTATGATTGCAATGGCAATGAAATCATGCAAGGCCAGTCTATTTTCGTGAGGCCTGGAGTTGCGGATAGTCTGAGCTTGATTATCAATGAGGTCCTTTTCGACCCTAAAACAGGCGGGGTGGATTTCGTGGAAGTTTACAATAATTCCGATGAATACATTGATTTGAAAAACTGGAATTTGTCAAGGGAATTGGACGGACAGCTGGATCAGATCAGGATTATTTCTGAAGGTGAAAAAATAATTCCGCCACATGAGTATCGTGCCTTGACATCAGATTCGGATGAGTTATTTATTCAATATTCTGGAGGAAAGCCTGAAAACTTTATAGACATGGTTTCTTTGCCGGCTTATGCCAATGATGAGGGAACCGTCGTTTTGCTGGATGCTGATTTACGTGTCATTGACCGATTCGCCTATTCTGATGGTTATCATTCTCGTTTGCTTAAAAGTGTGGATGGTGTGTCATTAGAGCGAATAGATTTTAATGCGCCAACACAAAGTCCATCGAACTGGGCTTCTGCTTCAAGTACGGTTGGTTTTGCTACGCCAGGATATTTGAATTCTCAAAGTTTTGAAGCGCCGCAGATTTCCGGATCCTTGCAGATTGATCCGCGAGTATTTGTACCCGGAAGTGCATCAACAGCCAATCCTTCTTTCACCACCATTAATTATCAATTTGAGCAGGCAGGGAAGTTTGCGAATGTGATGGTCTACGACATGTACGGAAGACCGATTTCTGAACTGGCCAACGGAGCTTCCCTTTCTACCTCAGGATTTTTGCGTTGGGACGGCACGGATAACACAGGCAAGCAAGTGCGCAGCGGCTATTATTTAGTCGTCTTTGAAGTGTTTGACGGCTCAGGCCGAAAAGACATCCTCAAAGAAACTGTAGTTGTGGGGTGGTGAGATTGAGTGTTTAAATCTTAAATCTTTTTGATCTTCTCATCCTCAGAAAGTCCCTCTGTAATTTGGATATTGATCCCATCGGAAAGTCCTGTTTCTACCAGACGTTTTTCAAATTGTTGTTCTCCAGTCATCACTTCCACATAGATATCATCACCTTCAAAAAGGAGATTGCTCTCTTTGATTGCGAGAATATTTTCCACCTTTTGAAGTACAATATCTGCAGTGGCACTGTATCCGGCTCTGAGGAAATAGTCATTTTTCAGCTCAATGGCAGCTTTGATGTCAAACTTAATGGCACCATCTGTATTTTCACCTTTAGGAGAAATGAATTCCAGATTTGCAGCGAAATCCACGCCTTCGATCGCACCAACGGAAAGTACTAAATCCATTCCGGGCTTTATTTTTCCCACTTCAGATTCATCTACTTTTCCTTCGAAAATCATTTCTTCCATATCAGCAATAGATGCGATGGTAGATCCTTCGTTGAATGTGTTTGACTCGATGATAAACGTGCCTTCTTTTACCGGAATATCCAGAATCATACCGTCTACTGTTGATTTAACTATGTTGGAAACATTGCCTGTTTTTTGTGATGAACCCTCACGGATCAGTTCCAGGTTATTTTCAGCCGCTTCCATTTCCTGCTCGCGGAGCTTATAGTCGAGTAAAAACTGATTGTAGGCGAATTCTGAAATCACTTTTGTATCAAAAAGCTCCTTTTGTCTTTTCAGTTCCTTTTTCGCATTGTCAAAATTGATTTTGATTGCATCGAGTTGAGCTTGAGCATTGTTTAAGGCCACCACATTTGGAATGATTTTGATTCTTGCTATCAGATCACCAACTTTTACGGTAGCACCTTCTTCCACATAAAGTCTCTCCACCACACCTGACACTTGCGATTTCAGGGCAACTTCCTTACGAGGCACAATGGAGCCTGTGGCGATGGTTTTTTTGACAATGTCTGTTTTGAATGGGGCATCTGTTTCATATACAATTGGTGGCTCTTCTGATTTTTGATATAAGAAATAACCAGTGCCAACAAAGGCGGCAAGAATAAGAACGATGACAAGTCCGATAAAAAATCTTTTCATTTTATTTTAGGTTAATTTATTCGTCTCTTAAGGCGATTACAGGGTCAACATTAGCGGCTTTAATTCCCGGGATGAGTCCGGCGATGATACCAGATACAAGCAACACAAGTATTGCTGAGAAAGCAGCTTTGAAATCAATTTCAGGGTTTGCGAAAAACTCACTTTGCATACCAAATTTGGCCATTGCATAGCCAATACCTTCTACCAGAACCACACCCACAACCAGTCCGATATACCCCGGGATGCTGGAAATAACCAGAGCTTCCTGAATGACCATACTCACAATGGACCAGGGTTTTGCACCGATGGATTTCCTGATTCCAATCTCTTTGGTTCTTTCTCGCACGATGATCAGCATGATATTACCTACGCCAATCATTCCTGCCAATATGGTTCCGATGGCTACCAGCCAGCTGAATGCTGCGATTCCGGAAAACAAGCCTTGCATTTCTTTGAATTCTTCTTCCACATTGAAGCTGCCTAAAGCCTGACGATCATCAGGAGCGATTTTATGACGGTTTCTAAATACATTTTTGATGATTTCTTCAGTTTCGGCACCATGAAATCCATCTTTAGGAATGAAGCCAAACCAGCTAATACTTTCTCCAAGATTGAAAGTCTGCTGAGCCGTGGTGGCCGGAATATGTAGTACCTGAACGTCATTTCGACTCTGCTCTCCGGAGGCTCGCGAGTCAAAGATGCCAACCACGCGGAACGGTACCCCATTGATTTTGATGTATTCACCGATGGCTTCCCGATCCTGAAATAAATCCTCTTTCACCCTTCGTCCCAATACAGCAATTTTCCTTTTTTCTTTGATGTCAATATTATTGATAAAGCGGCCTTCAGTGATCCAAAGAGGTTGGATGTCTAGATATTGTGGATAGTCGCCCATGATTTGATAGGAAACATCTTTGTCGTCATATCTAATTGTGATTTGAGCGTTGCTGAATCGATTGCTTACCTGTATGCGTGGCGAAATGGTCTTAAGTTCTTTTACATTTTTTAAGGCTTTGTAATCGTCATTGGTTAGCTGAATCTCTCTGCCAGCCTGAAATCCCGCATATGGTACAGATGTCACTTCCGTCCAGACGAAAACAGCATTTTTAGCAATGTCAAAATTCTGCATGACGCCATTGCGAAGGCCATTTCCTGCCCCCAATAACAAAACGAGCATAAATATTCCCCAAAACACCCCAAAAGCTGTTAATGCTGTGCGAAGCTTATGCTTCCAGATGGTTTGCCCTATTTCTTCCCAAACGTCCAGATCAAACATGATTATACATCTTTTAGCGCTTCCACAGGTTTCACATGAGCGGCTTTCAAGGCAGGAATCAAACCTGCTAAAGCCCCGGCAGTCACTAAAATGACCAGAGCAATAATTGCCACCTGAAAGTTGATTTCTGGCTTACTGAAAAAATCCAGATCTGCGCCCATTGCATCCAGAGCATAATTGACCGATTCTAATAAAACAACTCCAAGAAATAGTCCTATGTAACCGGCTACAGCGGTAATGAAAATTGATTCTTGCATGATCAAACCAATGATAGATTTGGGCGTGGCACCAAGTGCCTTTCTGATCCCGATTTCCTTGGTTCGCTCTTTTACCACAATGATCATGATATTGCTTACACCTACGATTCCAGCAGTAAGTGTGCCTATTCCTACGAGCCAGATAAATGCTTTTATTCCCATAAATAAGTTCTGCACTTGTCGGAAATTTTCTTCCTGGTTGTGTACAAAAAAGGCCTGATTGTCATCCGGATGAATGGTTTGTCTGTTTTTTAAAAGTTTAACAATATCGCCCTCCAATTCTTTGCCGTTCCGTCCTTGCGCTGTTGTGACGGCAAAAAGAGAAACAGTTTTCTCGGGATTATAAATTTGCTGAAAGGTGCTAAATGGAATGTAAATTCTGGATGCCTGATCCATGCCATTTGATGCTTCAAAATTAAATACTCCAACCACTCTGAAGACGCTCCCTTTGATGTCCAGATATTCGCCCACAGGTTCGACTTCAGGAGGGAAGATGGATTCTGCTACTCTATTCCCTATGTAACAAACCTTGCGTTTTTCAATGTCATCCAGCTTGTTCAACGCACGACCTGAAGTCAGTTTTTGGGTGACCTTGATGTCGAAATAATCAGAGCGGGTTCCATAAACACCAAAGGCTGATCCCCGGTTTTTATATTTGACGATATAATTGCCTTGCATCCAGTTTTCTGGAGACATGAATTCAATACCCTCAATCTCAGAATCCACCGACTTGAGATCACTTTCCTGAAGTTGAAGCTGACGTCCGGAAGGCATGCCACCGTAAGACATAGATGTTCTTGTGGGAATGATCCAAATACTATTGATTGCATCAAGCAACATGCTTCTTTGCACTCCGTTTTGTAATCCCTGCCCTGCGCCGAGCAATAGGATCAACATGAGAATTCCCCAAAAAACACCAAAAGCCGTGGCGAAGGTGCGCATCTTGTTCTTTCCAATTGCCTGGAAAATTTCCTGCCATTTATCGATATCAAACATGGCTCATCTGGTAATTTTCATTTAGAATCAATCCATCTTTGATCATGATCACCCGGTCAGTCTGTGCGGCAACTTCGTTTTCGTGAGTCACGATCAGAATCGTTTTTCCTGTGCTATTTACCTCCTTGAAAATCTCCATCACCTCAGAGGAGGTCGTAGTATCCAGAGCTCCAGTTGGCTCATCTGCAAGTATGATTTTCGGGTCAGTGATCAATGCCCTTGCAATCGCTACTCTTTGTCTTTGACCACCAGACATCTCGTTGGGCAGGTGTTTGGACCATTCCTTCAATCCCACTTTTTCCAAATATCCTTCAGCGATGATGTTTCTTTTTTTGCGACTGATCTTTTGATAATAAAGAGGCAAGGCGACATTTTCTATCGCATTTTTAAAGTTGAGGAGGTTGAAAGATTGGAAAACGAATCCAATCAATTCATTTCTTAGTGTGGCTGATTTTCCTTCTGATAGATTTTTAATCAAATGCCCGCCAAGGTTATAGGTGCCTTCGTCATAGCTGTCTAGGATTCCAAGGATATTGAGTAAGGTTGATTTGCCGGATCCTGATGATCCCATGATCGAAACCAGCTCACCTTCTTCGACTTTGAGATTGATGCCTTTCAGCACGTGCATCGACTGATTACCGAGATGATATGATTTGTGAATGTTATTAAGTTCAAGCATTAGGGGTAGATTGGTTGAAAATATAACGCAATTATTTCAATAAGGATATTTTAGCGTTTTTTGGGTTGTAGGCTCTCGGTCGATTCATTTTTGACTAATTCATCCCATTTTGCCTCCAAACTGCTTTCTCGAGCTTACAAGTATGAAATGTTATAGCCAAATGTAAATGCGTCATGACATCAAATGACAAACTTTTACAAGTTTGGCTTCCCATGAACCATATTTAGGAAAAGTAATCGGGCAATTATTACTTAGTCAAGTTACAAGCAAAGAATTCACTTCCAACCCAATTGCCTGTGAGTAAAAGGTGATTGATAAAATGATAACTGATATTTTTGTAGCATGCCTGAATATGACTTGAAAGTAAGCCCTGAAGTTGGCTTTGACGATGATGCCCTCAAAAGCTATCTTGTGAAAGCCAAGTTGCTACATGAAGGTCAATACCATCAGATCAAGCGGCGATCAATAGACGCCCGACAAGCAAATATCAAGGTCAATCTTTTGGTTGAGATTTCAAATCAACCACCACAAGTGGAGTTTGTGGAATATTTCAAGCGAGAACATAATGTGCGCAATGCAGATCCTGTTGTCATTGTTGGCGCTGGGCCTGCTGGTATGTTTGCAGCGATTAAAGCCATAGAAGGCGGCTTGAAACCGATCATTTTAGAGCGGGGAAAAGATGTGCGAGCGAGGAGAAGGGATTTGGCAGCAATCAATAAAGATCATATTGTAAACCCTGAAAGCAATTATTGTTTTGGTGAAGGGGGAGCAGGAACCTATTCTGATGGCAAGCTTTACACCAGATCAAAGAAGCGAGGAAGCGTGCGTCGTGTATTTGAGATATTGGTTGCTCATGGAGCGACGGATGAGATTCTTTATGAATCGCATCCACACATCGGCACAAACAAACTTCCCAAGATCGTAACAGCGCTAAGAGAAACCATTGAGCAAGCAGGTGGTGAAGTGCATTTTGATAGTAAAGTAGTGGATCTGATTATCGAAAATGGTGCAATTCACGGAGTGAAATTGGCAAATGGGGATATTTATAGAGGTGTAGCTGTATTGTTGGCCACAGGTCATTCGGCCAGAGATATTTTCAGAATTTGTGAAACTTCCGGAGTTAAAATTGAAGCCAAGCCTTTCGCACTTGGTGTACGCATTGAGCATCCACAGCAAATCATAGATTCGATACAATATCATTGTGATGTTCGCAGCGAATATTTACCCGCCTCCGCTTACGCACTTGTGGCTCAAACTACTTTTCAAAAAATAGAAAGAGGCGTATTCTCCTTTTGCATGTGTCCGGGTGGCTTCATCGTGCCAGCCGCCACAGCGCCAGGAGAAATAGTGGTGAATGGCATGAGTCCATCGAGAAGGGACAGCCGTTTTGCCAATTCGGGAATGGTCGTATCTATAGAGATGGAAGACATCAAGTCCTATAAAAAATTTGGAGAGCTTGCTGCAATGGAGTTTCAGGCCAGTGTGGAGCAACAAGCCTGGGCTTTTGGCGGAAAAACTCAAGTAGCTCCGGCTCAGCGAATGGTTGACTTTGTGAATGGAAAAATATCGAGTGATTTGCCAGATACATCTTATCAGCCAGGATTGCTTTCGGTAGATATGCATGAAGTATTACCTGATTTTATTTCAGAAAGATTGAGGCAAGGGTTCAAAGTTTTTGGTAAAAAAATGAAAGGATATTTCACCAATGAAGCACAAATAGTGGGAGTAGAAAGCAGAACTTCCTCACCCGTACGTATCCCTCGTGATAAGGAAACCTGTGAACATGTAGAGATCAAACGGCTTTTTCCGTGTGGTGAAGGCGCAGGTTATGCCGGTGGAATCGCTTCCGCTGCGATGGACGGAGAGAAATGCATGGAGCAGATCATTGGGATGTATAAAGCAAGAGGATAAAACAAGCCTCAGTATTACGTTTAAGGAACACTGAGGCGAGATTATTATCACATGGCACGCGCAGTTATAACCAGTTCTTTCAACTCAGCCTTAAATCCATGCTTATCCTGAAGATTTGAGTTTTCGAGCCAATCCAAGACTAGATCATAGCTGGAAGTTCCTTTATATTTCGATTCACTCAAAAGCATGGCAAAACCAGCAATTCCTCCAACAAATTGCATTTGATCGGAAGACTGATCGAAAGAATTATTTTGATCAAAGATCTCCAATTCCATAGGTACACTGATTTCACTGTCTGGTAATTTGTATCGGAAATCAATAGTAAAAGAAGGCGCAACTCTTTGCAGTGGGTTTGAAGTAGTTGGAACGATTTCGTACAATGCTGTAATGTTTTGATCTGCTCCGATTTCTCCTGCATCTTCACTATCATCTTCAAAATCTTCCTCTGAGAGCAGTCGGTTTTCATATCCAATCAAGCGGTATGCACTTACCAAATCGGGGTTAAACTTCACCTGAACTTTTACATCTTTGGCTACTGTGTAAAATTTGCTTTGCTCATAGACAAACACCTTCATAAGCTGGCTCAAGTTGTCAATATATTCATAGGTTCCATTTCCATTGTTGGCAATACGTTCCAGCGAAGAGTCATTTAAATTTCCCCTTCCTACTCCCAGCACGGTCAGATAAACTCCTGTTTCTCGTTTTCTTTTTATCAGGGCTACCAGTGAATCGGCATTACTTACACCAACATTAAAATCACCATCTGTACCCAAAATGATCCGGTTGTTTCCTCCTTCAATAAAATTTTGTTGAGCTATTTCGTATGCGGTAATAATGCCCTTAGCTCCAGCTGTACTTCCTCCAGATCCAAGGCGCTCGATTGCAGTTTTTATTACATTCTTTTGATCACCAGAAGTAGCGTTTAAAGTCACTGCGGCATTGCCAGCATAAGTCACAATTGCTATGCGATCTTCACTTGTCAATTCATCAATGTACCTTTTAAAACCGTTTTTCAGCAACTCCAATTTATCCTCGCTTCCCATAGAACCAGAGACGTCTATCAGAAAAACAAAATTTGATGCCAACCTCGACTGACTCATTGGCTTACCCTGGATGCCAATTCGGATTAGTTTATTTTCTACATTCCAGGGGCATTCACTTACTTCACCATTTAATGAAATAGGATGCGAACTGCTTTTATATTCATATCCTAAATCGAAATAATTAATCAACTCCTCTGTTCGTATCGCTCCTTTAGGAGGGTTTTGATGATCGTCGAAAATGAACCTGCGGACATTGGAATACGAAGCGCCATCTGCATCAATCGAGAAGGTGGAAACGGGCTGGGTGACCACATCCACAAATGGGTTTTCTTCAAAATCAGCATATTTATCTCCAGCAACGAAACTTCTGTCTTCTAGTGAAAGGTATGCAAACCCAGATGTGCTGGCGTCATCTTCATAACCACAAGAAAAGGATAGGAGAAGCCCAAGAAATAAAATGTGTGAGGCGATTTTAAGCTGGTAGTTCATAACTATAAGGTTTGTTTGATGATACTGACACAGCAAGATTCAAAGTGGTTGTGATTGAATGATTTGATAATCTTCGAAATAAAAAATTTCAAAAGCCAATGACATAGGGCTGTCACTCATCAAGGTTTCTTTGGATTGATAAACTAAAATCAAACTAAAATGACAACAGAACAAATTGCCAACAAACTGGTAGTATTACTTAGACAAGGGGACTATGAGACGATCTACAAGGAATTATTTTCTACTGAAGTGGTGAGTGCTGAGCCTGCAGGTACGCCATGGGGTACGGTCACGGGATTTGAAGGAATCGCCAAAAAAGGAGAGGAATTTCGTGAAGCACTTGAAGCGTTTCATTCGGTTGAGATATCAGAACCTTTATTTGCCGATGAATTCATAGCTGTGAGCATGAAGTCAGTTGTGACGTGGAAAGGCTCAACTGAAACCACCAATATGGATGAAATCTGTATCTATACTGTCGAGAATGGCAAGATTGTGAGAGAAGAGTTTTTCTATAAGCCTATGCCTAATGCTATTGGTTGAGGGGAATCATTTCCTGATTCCGTCCTGCAACGCATTCTTATGGAAATCATTGATCATTTGCTCCAATTGCGTTGGCTGAATTTCATTGGCATTGCCGCAATCGAGCAGATGAAAGGTAACTGATGGCTTGAAACTCTCTAAAAAATCAACTACAGCTGCGCAATAGATTATCTGACAAGGACCATGAACAGATTTGATTAATTTATAAACGCCATTCTCAATTTTGATATCATCGGTATGCATGGATTGAAGTCTGCCTTGTGGGAAGATCATTACCATGTTTTTTGGGTCATTTAATTGTTCTGCAGCATAGTTTATTGACTCGATGATGTCTCGGGATTTTTTGCGAATGGAAAAAGCGCCTTTGTATCTGAAATACCAATGTTTGCGTAGCTGATCTTCTTGTACCATCACATGATAGCTCTTGTGTAGCACCATGTAAGCCAGATAACTGCCGAAAAATCCATCCCACCAGGAGAAGTGATTTTGGAGCAGAAGGACAGAATGATCCCGTCTGATTTCAATTTTCTGGACATTGATTTTGTTAAATTTTCTTGGGAAAACGATCTTCGATTCGAACCAATAAAAGGCTCTTTTGATCCATTCGTTTTCTGTTGCCCGGATCATGCTATTATCATTTGTTGGCACAGCAATTCATCCAGTTTCTGGGTGATCAACCAATGACTTTCGTTGATCATCAAGGTTTTGTTGCGATTTAGCCTTTGAAGCAATGACTTGTTTCTTCCGTGGAAAGGAAATAGCACATCATTTTCGCCATAGATCACCTCCGTTTCAATCTGATATTCGTTGATCGTGTCGGTCAAAAGAACTAAATCAATATTTATTTCGCCAGTCATCTGAAGCGTCCGGCACAGATTGAGTCGTTTCGTTTTGGTGTCCAATTCTTTTTGTATAATCAGGAAATGTACTTGGTCGATTATTCCAATTTGTGTCACCAGTCGCATGATATATTCAGGCAAGTTGGTTTTCACCACAGCCTTGAAAAAGGCATTGCCAAGTCCTTTTGAGACAAAACTCAACCCCCAATGATTTTCCAGACCAAAGGGAGCAAAGAGATAAATTTTTTCAACTTGCCCTTTGAAATGGCCGATGAGGTTTAAGGCGATTTTGGCACCAATGGAATATCCAGCGATGGAAAACTGGTGAACATTCAGATGATCTAAAATATGTTCGATTTCAGAAATCACTTCACTCATCCAGCCCTTATGATCGCTGGCTCCCTGATTGTGATATGGCAGATGAAATCCAATCACTTGATGTGAATGACAAATGCTTTTTTCAAGAATTTGAAACTGATTTCCATCCATGCCATACCCATGAAACGCCAGTAGGATTTTACTGCCTGTGCCGTAAGTACTATAGGTTATGTTTTTCGATGAGTTCATTCAATCAAAGCAAGGCTTCAAAATTTCAAATGCTTGACAGTTGTGGAAACATTAATCAATTTTTTAAGCGAATCAATTCCTATCTGCAGATGGTTGGTGACGAAATCACTTGTTACTTTTTTATCACTCTCATCAGTTTTGACACCTTCGGGAATCATTGGCCTATCAGAGACGAGCAGTAGTGCCCCTGAAGGTATTTCATTCACAAATCCAACAGTGAAAATTGTTGCTGTTTCCATATCTATGGCCATGACACGCAGTTTTTTCAGATATTTTTTAAACTTGAGATCGTGCTCCCAAACGCGTCTGTTTGTGGTGTAAACGGTACCCGTCCAATAATCTTTATTGAAATCTCGGATAGCTGCAGAAATTACCTTTTGAAGGGCGAAAGCTGGTAAGGCGGGTACTTCGCTTGGCATGTAGTCATTGCTGGTTCCCTCTCCGCGGATGGCTGCAATTGGTAGGATCAGATCGCCAACTTCATTTTTCTGCTTCAGTCCGCCACATTTGCCAAGAAACAAAACGGCTTTCGGATCTATCGCGCTCAGCAGATCCATAATTGTAGCCGCGTTGGGACTTCCCATTCCAAAGTTAATAATAGTGATTTGCCCGGCTGTTGCTGATTGCATGCTGTTATTGATCCCATTGACCTCCACGCCATGTAGCTCGGCGAACATGTCCACATAGTTTCTGAAGTTGGTCAGTAATATGTATTTGCCAAAATAATCTAGCGGTTTGCCTGTATATCTCGGCAACCAATTGGCAACAATCTCCTCTTTCGTCTTCATATCAATAAATATTAAAATTTCAAATGGATTGAAAAATAGCTACTTAATCGATGTATTTCGTCGTGTAAGGGGAATATATTTTAAATGGTTACAATGAATGATGGTTTTTTCCTTTTTTCCGAATCGGGATTTTGATGATGATTTGATTGAAAAAATAAGATTTGTCTTTCATGAACATATTTTATTTGCTAAATTCTTTTTGATGGATGAAATCACACTGGTAAATCTCCTGAATAAAATCTGCGAATACACTGATTCACTGGATTGGAAACTCAATTGCAATTATCTTGAAAGCATGGACGCTTCGGTCATGGAGGTGGTTCTTTTCGACAGGGCAAACAAGAAAAAACATGGCGAACTCACTTTTCAGATGGAGACATCTTCTGTGATCGCAGGGAAATACAAGAGCCTGATGCCTTTCACTAAAAAAGCAGATGTGGTGGATGCCCTACTTGATATCCTGCATTACGAAACCACCACGCGTGTGCTTTCATACAATTAAAAATTCTACTGTTTCAAGGCTTTCAAGGTGGCAACTTTACCTGCTTCTATAAGTTCTTTGGCCTTATAAAATTCAAATGTGCTGGCAGCATTTCTAGAAATATTGATCTGCAAATCAGGCTTATGTTTTTCCAATAAAAGTGAGGTGAGCTTATCCTGCATTAAGTCAATAGATTCATTGAGGATATCAAAAAAACCTAGTTTATTTTTAGTTTCTGGACCTCCTCCTGGGAGTAAACTGCTCCATTTATTTACAAATTGTTGGATTTTCTGATTGTAAGATTCAGCCTCCTTCTGCTCCTTTTTTTCGTCTTTTACTTCCTTGATATATGGCATGATGGCATTTACATTAGACACGACAAGGATATCATTTTCTGAGCGACTCACATGTTCTATCGGCACAGGATTGGTAACGCCACCATCAATGTAGTTTTTGCCATTTATCTTCACAGGCTTGATGACGGTTGGTATGGCTACTGAAGCTTTCATAGCTTGATAGATGCTGCCTGTTTTAAAGATAGATTCACTTTTGTCCTGAATGTCTGTTGCAAGCGCACAATAAGGAATGCGCAAGTCTTCGATTTTCTGATCTGGCATCAGTTTTTCCAATGTTTTGAAGATTTTTTCTCCCTTGACAAAACCTTGCACTGAAAAGGTGAAATCAATCAGGTTAAAAACGTCAAGTCGATCGAGCTCTACCGCCCATTCACGATATTCCTCCAACTTGCCAGCGGCGTAAAAGGCGCCAATTACAGATCCCATGGAACTGCCGGCAATTGAGGTTATTTCATAATCATTTTCAAGCAGAGCTTCTATCACTCCAATATGAGCCAGACCTCTCGCTCCTCCACTTGATAGCACCAATG
Source organism: uncultured Marinoscillum sp. (assembly GCA_964353015.1). GTDB lineage: Bacteria > Bacteroidota > Bacteroidia > Cytophagales > Cyclobacteriaceae > JAMZMI01. The sequence continues at coordinate 88,092 of CAYGUA010000012.1, forward strand.
CTACTTTTTTAGCCATATTTAATTCAACATTTTTTGAATTCTTGAAGAGATTTTGTCGCCAACACCCTCGGAATATCCACTGAAGCGGTGTTCGATAATACCTTGTTCATTGACGAAGATATGTGTAGGAAAGATGGTAATTCCTTTGTTTAACGTGGCGGTCATCTGATTAGGAATGATGTTGTAATGAAAGGGTTTATTTTCAATGAAAGCGTTCACTTTTGGTTCTATTTCATTGGCGAAAGCAAGAAAAACCACATTCTGATTTTCAAAAGTCTTCACTATTTCGTTGAGTTCGGGAATCTCCATTATGCATGGCTTGCAGCCGGTAAACCAATAATTGATTACCACAACTTTCCCTTTCAGATCAGCAGGCGTGATCATGTTGCCGTTTAGATCCGTCACGGTTTCAAATGGAAAAGGGTCACCAGCTTCGAGACTTGCAGGTTTTTTTATTGTGACAGTCCTATCCGTATCAGAAACATCAGCGACAAAATCTCCCGACTGAAGCAATTTCAAACCTTTATTGTAGCTGACTTCTTTTCCATCTTTCAGATAAGTGTAAGAGGGATTGAGTTTGATTTGTGCGATGACAATTGTGGTTGTCAAAAGAAGCATCAACCCCATCGCAATTGATTTCATTAGTTTTCTCATTTTAATGATTGATTTAAAGGTAATCACATTGCAAGGAATTTTGTTCAATTTAAGCCCTCCCACAAAATCTCTACTGGATGTTTGGACTTTCTGCCCGTTCCGTCTTTGATCTGATGTCTACAGCTCGTTCCCGGCGCAGCTATCACAACTTCTTCTGGTTGTTTTCTGACAGTTGGGAAAAGCACCAACTCACCAATTTTCATCGAAAGCTCAAAATGTTCTTTCTCATAGCCAAATGAACCCGCCATGCCACAACATCCAGATGCGATCATGTGCACTTCATTGTTTCCAAATGCTGTCAGGATTTTCTTCGTTGGTGTCAACGATGAAAGCGCTTTTTGCTGACAATGTCCATGCAGTTTGATCAATAGTTTTTGTTCTTTGAAAAGGTTTTTATCAATGTTGCCAGCGTCCAGCTCATTAGCGATAAACTCTTCAACCATAAATGTGTTTTCGCCGATTTTAAGTGCAGCTTCTTTTTCTTCTCCTCTCACAAGATCAGGATATTCATCTCTGAATGTGAGAATGGCAGATGGTTCTACACCGATAAGTGGCGTTTCCGCAGTGATTAGATCTTTGTATGTGGCAATGTTGGCTTTGGCCAAATCGCGAGCCTTTTCCAGTAGTCCCTTTGAAAGAAACGTGCGCGCAGATTGCTCGTGTTTGACATATTTCACTTCATAGCCGAGTTTATCCAGAAGTTTCACAGTTGTGATACCAATCTCTGCTTCGTTGTAGTTTAGCAGTTCATCGATAAAGATATAAACAGTTTTTATTGGCTTGTCAACCGTGGATTTGAACTGTTTCAAATACCATTTTTCCCAGGTGATTTTGGAGAGTTTTGGCATACTTCTGTCTTGCGCAAATCCAATTACAGATTTGGCAATGGTAGATGTAAGTTTGTTGCCAAAAGTCAGTTTATATCCCCAAGGCAAGGCAGAGGCTAGTTTCATTCCACCGGAGAAATTGCCGATGAGTCTGTTTCTGAACGGAACACCTTTTTCCTTGTAATACTGATATTGCCATTCCTGCTTCAGTTTTCCCATATCCACGTTGGAAGGACATTCTGACTTGCAGCCTTTACAACTCAAACATAAATCAAGTACCTCCTTGATCTCTTCATGAGCGAATGGATTCTTTTTGTCAGACCGGGTGAGCATTTCTCTCAGGATATTGGCTCTGGCACGAGTAGTATCTTTTTCATCTCTTGTTGCCATATAACTCGGGCACATCGTGCCGCCTGAGATAGCAGATTTCCTGCAATCACCTGATCCGTTGCATTGCTCTGCTGCTCTCAGATAACCTTGCGTATCTGAGAAATCAAGAATGGTATCAAACTCCTTGGTTACTTGCCCGCTTTCATATCTCAAGCTGGTATCCATTGGAGGTGTGTTTACAATTTTTCCAGGATTGAAAATATTATTTGGATCCCAGGTTTGTTTCACTTGTTTGATAAGCTCGTAGTTATGCGCACCAATCATCTGCGGGATAAACTCACCACGCAATCTTCCGTCTCCATGTTCACCTGAAAGTGACCCCTTGTATTTCTTCACAAGTTTGGCAATATCCTCAGCCACGGTTCTGAAAAGCTTAATTCCCTCAGGTGTTTTGAGGTCCAAAATTGGGCGAAGGTGCAATTCTCCAGAGCCGGCATGTGCATAATGCACACAAAATAACCCGTGACCTTCCAATGTTTTATTAAACTCTGCGATGTAGGCAGGAAGATCTTTGACATCTACAGCTGTGTCTTCTATCACTGGCGCTGGCTTTGCATCACCTGGTACGTTGGATAATAGCCCCAGCCCTGCTTTTCGCAATCCCCAAACTTTGGAAATATCCGCACCGCCAATCACAGGAAAGGAATAACCTAGACTGTTTTTTTTCAAATCGGTGATCATGGCCTGAGCAGCTTTTTCTGCTTCTTCCTCTGAATTTTTGGTAATTTCTGCTACCAAAATGGCCTGTGGATCACCCTCTACAAAAAAGCGATAAGCGCGATAGGTTCTGTTGCGTTTGGTGGCTTCCAATACAAAATGATCCATCAGTTCAGAAGCGGTTGGTCCATGTTTCAATACGATCAGATTGGCGTGAAGAGCTTCATCAATTGAATTACAATGAATACAAACCAGACGCTTGTGAGGAGGTGCAATTGGTGACAATTTTAGTTTTGCTTTTGTAACAAAAGCAAGTGTGCCTTCTGATCCTGCAATCAGTCCGCAAAAGTTAAATGGTTCACCATCATTTTGAAATGGCTGCATTCTGGCAAGCATATCAATGGCATAGCCAGTATTTCTTCTAGGAATGCTGCTTTTGGGAAATTCTTTCTCGATTTCGGCAATATTTGCTGCATCTGACAGCATTTCCCTTGTGTTGAAATACAATAAAGCTTCCAACTCGCCAGAAACGCCCATTCCGTTAGCCTTGTCCAGAAATGCGCTTTTGTCCAATGAACCAAATGCTGTTTTAGCTCCATCTGCTAGTATTGCCTCTACTTCTAATAAATGTTCTCTTGTGCTACCATAAACCACGGAATTGGAACCGCAAGAATTGTTGCCGATCATCCCTCCAATCATTGCACGATTGGCGGTGGATGTCTCTGGCGCAAAGAAAAAACCGAAAGGCTTTAAATGATGATTCAAGTCATCGCGAACTACACCTGGTTGTGCGATAACCCAGCCTTCTTCTTCGTTGACTTCAAGAATTTTGTTGAAATGCTTGGACAAATCAACGACTATCCCACCACCTACAACCTGACCAGCCAGTGAAGTACCAGCTGTTCGTGGGATCAATGATGTTTTATTCTCATTCGCAAAGCGTATAAGTTCGATCAGATCATTGTCTGTTTTCGGATGCGCTACTGCAATGGGGATTTCTCGATAAGCCGATGCATCGGTAGCATACAATTTCCTTGTGGTTTCATCTGTAAACAGATCACCTTCCAATGCTTTTTTTAATTCGCCAAAGTTCATGCGGCAAAAGTAATTTTTAACGAAATGGTTTTGGTATTCCTTTTAGAAAAACAATTCAACAAATACAGGAAGATGATCTGATAGATAATTTTGATTTGCAGAATCAGTCAAAACTGCATATTTCTTGACCGTAATTTTATCATTTACGGCGATGTAATCAATTCGTCTATCCAGGGTGGCGTTGAAATCAAAGCCATTCCAAGTGCCAAAAGGTCCATAGGGATCTGCTTTAGAGACAGCCCGCGAGTCATTCATATTTCGAAAAAGCTCTTTGATTGGTTCCTCATCTGGAGTTAGATTCAAATCACCTGTCAGGATAATGGGTAGATTTTTTTCATTGATACTCTCCATTTTATTCAAGATTAATTTGACCGATTCCAATCTTGCTTTTTCTCCGACATGATCAAAATGCGTATTAAAAACCAAAAATTGCCTTTTGGAACTGATCTCCTCAATAAGTCCGTAAGTGCAGATCCTTGGCAAAGCCGCATCCCAACCTTTTGAAGGATAGTCTGGAGTTGGAGAGAGCCAGAAGGTTTCTGTTCTGATTAATTCAAAACGTACTGAATCATAGTAAATCGCGCTGAATTCCCCTTTTCTGGCGCCATCATCTCTGCCTACACCAATGTATGTGTAGTTACTCAGGTTTTGATCTAAAAAATCTACTTGTTCTGGCAATCCTTCCTGAATGCCAAATATATCAGGTTGGTGAAATTGGAGCATGGCTGCCACATTTTCCTTCCTTTTCTCCCAGGCATTTGGCCCATCACTTTCCAGAGAAAGCCTGATATTGTATGTCATTACTTTGTATGATTGACTAAAGCCAAGCAGGGAGCAAATCCATAAAATAGCAGTAAACCAAAATCTCATATCAGACTTTTTTGAGCACCAATCCGACCCTGCTAGGTAGGTAAACACTCAGAAAATGCTCACCAAAAAGTGTCACGGTAGGGTAGGACATGGCATCATCGATTCTGTCAAATCCACCATATTGACCCTTATCAGAGTTTAAAATGATTTTGTATTTTCCTTTTTCAGCCACCCTGAAACGATAATCAGGTATGGAGTTATTCGGATGAAAATTAATGGCGAAAATCAGGTTATTTCGCTCATAAATCATCGTGTGGTTGGTTTCATCCATGTTGAGCTGTTTGGCAGGTAGGGCGCTCACAATGTCATTTTCATTTGCCATTTTCACTAAATCTGCCCCAAATTGATAAAGATGTTTGTATCTAAGCTCGGGATGCTCCTGTAGATTCCATTGTCGACGGGCATATTTATAACTCCAGCCATTGCCTTCTCTTGGGAAGTCGACCCATTCAGGATGACCAAATTCATTTCCAATGAAGTTTAGCCAACCTTCTCCACCAACACTTAATGTGAATAGACGAATCAATTTGTGAAGTGCAATTCCTCTGTCGACGATCAGGCTATCTGTGTGGGTAGCCATGTGGGTGTACATCTCTTTATCCATCAGCCAAAAGGCTAACGACTTATCTCCCACAAGTGCCTGGTCGTGAGATTCTGCATAGGCAATTGTTCGCTCACCATGGCGTCTGTTGTTAAGGGTTTCCCACATTTCGTTGATGTTCCACTGCTCATCAGTTTTATGTTTCAGCACTTTGATCCAGTAATCTGGAATGCCCATTGCCAAACGGAAGTCAAAACCAAGTCCACCTTCAACCACAGGGCGACAAAGTCCAGGCATTCCACTCATGTCTTCTGCTATGACAATAGAAGTTGGTTTTATTTCTTTGATTAGAGTATTTGCTAGTTGGCAATAAGTGAGAACATCCCAATCTACTTCGTTGAAATATTTATCATAATGATCGAATGAAATATCACCATGGTGGAAATAAAGCATGGAAGTCACCCCATCATATCGGTAGCCATCAAAATTGAATTCCTCGATCCAGTATTTTACATTCGATAATAAAAACTGAAGGACTTCTTCCTTGCCATAGTTGAAAAGCTTAGAATCCCATAATTCATGGGTGCCGCGACCGCCAGGATGAAAATACTGATCGTCTGTACCGTCAAATTCATTTAAGCCTTCAGCTAGATTTTTTACAGCATGTGAATGCACAATATCCATGATCACAGCTATGCCCATGCCGTGTGCTTTATCTACCAATTCTTTAAGCTCGAATGGCGTTCCAAATCTGCTGGATGGAGCGAAGAAATTACTCACGTGATAGCCAAAAGACCCGTAATAAGGGTGCTCCTGAATAGCCATCATTTGGATGGTGTTATATCCTTGTTCTTTTATTTTCGGCAGAATTTTTTCAGCAAATTCTTTATAAGTGCCAATTCCTTCTTTTTCCTGCGCCATGCCCACATGACATTCATAAATATACGGTTTGGCATAAGCCTCATCCGGCTTGAATGATTTGTGTTTCCACTTATATGGTTTTGCCGGATTCCAAACTCTTCCAGTAAAATCATAAGTTACTTCATCCTGAGTAGTATATTTGACATAAGCTGGAATTCTGTCCATGCTGCCTTTACGCGTGACCACATGCACTTTGAATGCGCTATTGTGCGTGATGGAATCTTGTCCTGCTACGAATATTTCCCAAACACCGTGCTCATTTTTCGTAAGTGGATGTGATGATTTGTCCCAATTGTTGAACTCACCAGTAAGGAACAATGCCTGCGCTCCTGGCGCCCATTCTCTGTACCACCAGCCATTTTCTTTTGCACTAAAATTCAATCCGAAATAATTGTAAGCCTCTGCAAATTTCTGAAGGCTTCCGTAATTTTTGACAATGGCCGCTTTCCGGTTTTTGAATCGGTCAATTCTATTATTTATATCCTCAACATAAGGCGATAGCCAAGGGTCGTTTTGGATTAAAATTGGAATCTTTTCAGTTGACATTTTCATTCTGGACTGGTGTAATCTGTAAGATAGTTATAGGATCATGATTGAAAAAGAATTCAATCAATTCGCTCGTATATTAAAATATTTACAAAAATATGAAAGAATGATTAGAATATAATTAACAGAAGCAGTAATACTTTGCGATAAATAAATGAAATCGTTTTCAAATTTGAAAATAGCTTTTAGTCAAAATTGGAATTGGTGATATACATATGATCGATCCATTATTCAGATTACTTGTTATCTTTCATTTGTAATCATGGACGCAATAGACAACATCACCCTAAACTTTAGCGCGCAGAATCTTGCTATCCTGAATCTGAGCCTTGCTTTCATCATGTTTGGCGTGGCAATGCAGCTTACGTTATCAGATTTTAAGCTCATTTTATCACAACCAATAGGTACTATTGCGGGTTTGCTTTCTCAATTTTTAGTTTTACCTGCGCTGACATTTGTGCTTATTTGGGTGATTGAGCCGCACCCGACTTTTGCGCTAGGAATGATAATGGTTGCCGCTTGTCCGGGGGGCAATATTTCTAATTTTTTCTCGGCTCTTTCCAATGGGAATATTGCTTTATCTGTAAGCCTTACAGCAGTTTCAAGTGTATTGGCCATATTTATGACACCCTTTAATCTATCCCTTTGGGCGGGATTGTATCCACCAACGGCAATTTTACTCAGGGAAGTGAGCCTGAATGTTGGAGATCTTTTTCAAACCATTGTGATCATACTGGGATTGCCACTTGTTTTGGGAATGTTCGTGAGACATAGGTTCCCAAAAACTGCGGCACGGTTACATCCTTACATGCATTATAGTTCCATATTGATATTTGCTGCCATTGTGATACTGGCTTTTTCGGCAAACCTTGACATTTTCCTCCAATACATTTACATGGTTGTGCTTCTGGTATTTGTTCATAATGCTTTGGCTTTGATTTCAGGCTATCAAATCGGGCGAATATTTGGATTGCCTACTGCAGATAGGCGCACGCTGGCAATTGAGACTGGGATTCAAAATTCAGGACTCGGTTTACTGCTTATATTTGCATTTTTTGAGGGACTGGGAGGCATGGCCATTGTTGCTGCCTGGTGGGGAATCTGGCATATTATAGCTGGGCTTACGGTCTCTTATTTTTGGAAATATAAATTTGCAATAGCTTAATGGCTCACCCTTTTTATTTATTTGTGAAATATACCTCATGGATTGGTTTGAGGCTTTTTTTTGGAGGAATCAATCTTGTCAATGAAAAGAATATACCAAAAGATGGAGCGATAATATATGCGCCAAATCATCAGGGTGCATTTATGGATGCATTGTTATTGGGCGTGAATACAAGTCGCCCGGTTTATTTCTTAACAAGGGCCGACATTTTCAAAAAGTCATTTGTGATTTCTATTCTCAAATCCCTCCAAATGATGCCTATTTATAGGTTGCGTGATGGGATTCAAAACCTCTCTCAGAATGATGCGGTGTTTGATGCATGCTTTGAAATATTATCAAAAGGAATGGGTGTTTTGATTTTTCCGGAGGGAAACCATAGCAGCGAGTATTATCTGCGTCCGATATCAAAGGGCGCTTCCAGGTTGGCATTGGATGCACGTGAAGCGCTGGATCCCAAGATCAAACTTTATATCGTTCCGACTGGGATCAACTATTTTTCACATAGTCGACCATGGGCTAAAGTGAAAATAGTATTCGGTGAGGCGATTGATGCTGAGGATTATTCTCAATTATATCAGGAGCATAAGCAAAAGGCCTACAATAAATTCAAGGAGGATTTGTCGGAAGCCATGAAAAAGACATTGATTCTCGCTGAAAATGATGAAAATTATGAGAAAAAATGTGACTACATCTTTCAGCCGAAACATGAAAGTCTCCATTTTGAAAAACTGAAAGCCATGGGTGATGCTGATTATTTTGAAGAGCGCATCATTAAAAAACCAGGTGCTTTTACCAGATTTATTCTGGCATTTCTCGCGATTTTCAATTTCCCACCGGCGTTTCTTCTCAATAAATTTTTGAAATCTTTCAAAGATCCAGCGTTTGTAATTTCAATCAAATACCTGGCAGGTACCTTATTTCACATTTTGTGGTGGTCGTTTTTGTATGCCATTGGTGTGATATTTATTGGGTGGGAAGCAGGCTTACTTTTCTCATTTACCGCCATTTTGATTGCTTTTATGAGACAATCTGTTAAAAGCTATTAATTCAATTTTGCTTCGAATGAGCTGCGGTCATATATGATGTGACCATCTTCGTCCCATTCTTTGATGATCACTGGTGGGGTTTTAAAGTCAAAAGGTTGCAAAGGGTATTTTACCTCTCTTTTTACTTTGGTGTTTGGATAATACTCTCTCCAGATACCCACCTTCCTGTCGAACTGATAATGACCAACTACAGCAAGATTTCCATTTCGGTGATAAGCGTAATATTCCCCTTCTTTTTCACCATAATGGATAGGAATGACTTCTCTTAATTGTGTTCTGTTGAAATCATAATACGCCAGTCGTGATTGATTTGTCCAGCCTTTCCAATACACATCTTTTTCTTGAAGAATGTCGTGTCGACTCAATTTTACCCATCGTCCATGTTTCATTCCTTTGTAGAAATATCCTTCTTCCAGAACCTGATCACCAAGTTTTTTTACATAATGGCCATGTAATACACCAGCATATCCCTTCTTGACTTTTGTGGAGTTGACTATTTTTTTCTTTTTGAAATCATACCAATAGAAGTCTCGGGCATAGGGGTCAGGATCTACGTAATCCTTGTCTTTGAGCACATGAAAAAGCTCTACAACTACCCGATCTCCAAAACCTGTTTTGGCATATCCTTTTTTGGTTTTGATGCCATAATAAATTTTAGGATTGACCTTTTTTTTCTTTTTCTCTACTACTTCTTTTTCATACTCATCTGTTGCCTCCTTATTTTCTTCAAGATCTATGGTCAGAGGAGTTTCGTATTTTGTAGCAAAGAGGTCATCCAAAGTTTCCACATCCTGAGCTTTCAGGCCAGCAGCAACAAATAATAGGATGAAAAATAAAATAAGTTTGTTCATATCAATCGAATACGAGCGTCTAACGCCAATTTTTCATGAAAAGTGCTTTTCGTGATCCCCAAATCTAGTTTATTCGATTTCTATCTTATAATCACATGTGAAAGTTTTTGCGGGATCCAGCTTCAGTATTCCTTCCTTCTTTGTCAGGTCACCATCGTGATTTTGATTGTCCGCCAGGCCAAACCACGGCTCAATACAGACAAAAGGCGATCTGTTATTCTTTGACCAGATACCAAGATATGGGAAGCCCTGAAAGTGAAATTTCAACCATTTCTTATCCACAGAGACCAATGAAACATTGGTAGATTTCAAATCTTTGAAAACCAATGCATCCCGATCAAAAAGCGAATCTGTGATAGGTAATCTGTCTCCTTGCAAGACCAGGTCAGTTTCGCCACTAAATGTTCCATCTTCCAGCAGATGCGTGTCGGATGATTCTTCTTTGTTGAATAACAAATGATAATCGGAGCGTTTTCCTGCCAGAGTCATGGCGCACTTAAACGCCGGATGCCCACCTATGGAAAAGTACATCATTTCGGTCCCAACATTTTTGACATGATATCTGGTAATTAATGATTGATCGGTAAGGATGTATTCTAGTCTGAGTTCAAATCGGAATGGATAATTCTCAAGCGTTTGTTCATCTGATTTGAGTAGAAAAACTAAAGAATGATCTGACTGACTTTCAATTTCAAACTCTTTGTCTCTGGCAAATCCATGCTGACCCATATTATAGTTCTTGCCTTCATAGAAATATTGATCATTTTTCAATCTGCCAACAAATGGGAATAGAACAGGCGTATGTCTGGCCCAATGTGAAGGATTGGCTTGCCAGATGTATTCCTGACCCGTCTTTTTTTTGATCAGGCTTATAAGCTCCGCGCCTTTGGATTGAAACTTTGCCTTTAGAAACTCATTACCGATTTGCATGCATGCAAAATAGTGGATGATTGGTGCTCATGAAAATCCTTTTGGAAAATATGATGCTAACATTTGATTATTACTATTGGAATATGTTTTCAAATTTCCATAGATTCACGGCCATGAATACAGAAGAGAAGTGGCCTGACTATTTTCAGTCGCGAGGAGGTGAGCAATGGAAGGATTATTCCAGGGAAGACCTCAGGTCGAAATTTAAAGTTTCTAATTATGGCAGGGTAATTTCTTATCCAGCGAATAATCCGGATCAACCCATCTTATTGTCAGGCTATCAAAATGCCGGTTATCATGCGATTCCCACAAAGAAAAAGGATGGTAAAAACACTCTTATTTACATTCATAAGATTGTGGCTGAGCTTTTTGTTCCTAATCCTGAGGGATACAACAAACTGGTTTTCAAAGATCGAAACAGGAAGAACTGTAGGGCCGACAACATTCAGTGGTTGAGCAAAGAAGAGTTTGCTGATGTGATGCGCGAGCGAAAGAGCATTTATTATTACAAGCCAGATCACAAACCAAGAACCAAACTGACTCCAGGAAAGGTGGCTCTCTTGAAAAAAATGATTCATGACCCAAATCGAAAAACAAGATATAAAATGATTGCCAAGCGATTTGATATCAATATTTCCACACTTTTCTCAATCAAGAGAGGAGATAGTTGGCCGGAAGTAGAGGCAATGAAGTAGTACTTAAAACCAAAAAAGCACGAACAATTAAGTCCGTGCTTTTCTGGCTCATATCGTTTCCGATATGGTATATAGTTGGTTTAAATTGACGCGATTTCCACGCTTCTGTTAATGAATTCTGTAAGGTCTTTACCTGACAGCATTCCTTGAGAAAGCAATGCCCAGTCGTAAGCTTGCTTAGCCAGTTTCACTTTTTCATCCTCAGATTCTGCAGCTACAATTTTCTTAGTGTAACTGTGATTCGCATTTACTGCAACGGATAAGTTCAAAGGCATATCTCCGAACATCATCATGCCACCGCCACCTTGTGCCTGCATGTCTTTCATTCTTCGTAAGAATTCAGGAAGGGTAACAGTCACAGGCATATCATCAGTAGCCATTGGTTCTACAGAGACTGTATTTTTGTCGTTGTTTATCGCTTTTTTGAATGCAGCTGACACGGCTTCCTGTTCTTTTTCAGATAGAACAGATTCCTTTTTCTCATCCTTGTCAATCAACTTATCAATGACGTCAGAGTCGACACGTTTCAAAGTAACATTCTCGTATTTCTGCTCAATATGCCCAATGAAATGACTGTCAACCGGACCATCGAAAATCAACACATCATAGCTTCTCTTTTTGGCTGCCTCAATGTAACCATGCTGTTTGTTTTCGTCTGAGGTATAGAGGAAAACAGTGTTTTTATCCTTATTGGTTTGATTAGTTTCTACTTGAGTTTTGTATTCGTCAATTGTGAAAAGCTTGTTTTCAATATTTTTTACCAAAGCAAAATCCTTGGCTTTTTCCTCAAATTTCTCTTCTGAAATCAAACCATATTTCACAAATACGCCAATATCACTCCACTTGCTTTCATATGATGGACGATCTTTTTTAAACAACTCGCCAAGCTTATCAGCTACTTTTTTCGTGATATAACCATTGATTTTTTTCACATTGCTATCCGCCTGAAGGTAACTTCTTGACACGTTCAGTGGAATATCTGGAGAGTCAATTACACCATGCAGCAACTGAAGGAAATCAGGAACAATGTTTTTCACTTCATCTGTGATAAACACTTGCCTTGAATAAAGCTGGATTTTGTTTTTCTGAAATTCAAAATCTTTTTTCAACTTCGGGAAATAGAGAATTCCCGTAAGATTGAATGGATAATCTACATTCAGATGAATCCAAAATAATGGGTCTTCAGAGAATGGATATAATTCTTTGTAAAAGGAGAGATAATCCTCATCAGTCAGATCAGCCGGAGATTTTGTCCAGATCGGAGTGGTGTTATTGACAATGTTGTCCTCTTTTACAGTTTTGTATTTGGTTTTTCCTTCCTTGTCTGTTCCATCTTCTATGCTTTTGTCCTTTTCTCCGAATTTGATCGGAATTGGTAAAAACTTAGAATATTTATCTAGGATTTGCTGTAGCCTGTGTTCTTCCAGGAATTCCACAGAGTCGTCAGCAATGTGAAGTATGATATCTGTTCCTCTCTCTTTTTTCTTGGCTGCAGTTATTTCAAATTCTGTATTTCCATCACAAATCCATCTTGCTGGTTCTGCGCCATCTTCGTGTGACAAAGTGATGATCTCCACTTCTTTTGCCACCATAAAAGCAGAATAGAAACCAAGTCCAAAATGTCCGATGATCTGCTGCTCGTCACCTTTGTCTTTGTATTTTTCAACAAACTCAGTAGCTCCGGAAAATGCGATCTGATTAATGTATTTCTTCAGATCGTCTGCGGTCATACCTATTCCTTTGTCAGAAACTGTGATGGTTTTTTTCTTTTTATCAAAACTGACCTCCACTTTCAAATCGCCAAGCTCACCTTTAAACTCGCCCAATGAACTCAATCTTTTGAGCTTTTGTGTCGCATCTACAGCGTTTGAAACTAGCTCTCTAAGGAATATCTCATGATCAGAATAAAGAAATTTCTTGATGATCGGGAAGATATTCTCGGTGTGAATGGATATTGTGCCTTTCTCTTGCATATCAGTATTCAGTATTTTGTTTGATTCGTAATGCTCGCTGTGAATCAAATACTATTCCACTGTCAAAAGACTGTCAAGTTGTCATTTTGTGCTGTTGATTATGTTTTGATATGTCTTGAATAGTAGGAGAAATCACCAATGTATCAGTACATATCTTGCCAAAATGACGAGGTATTCAACATAAGTTAATCAAAAAGAAACCTTGATCTTATCTGATTCTATCTGCACTGCGCACCAGTTTTTCATCATTTCTGATAAACCTGTTGGCCAGGGCATTGAAAAATAAGGCAGCCGCAACAATGAAAAAACCAATAAGGAAATCACCCTGATGCTCGGGAATGATTGGTTCACCTTTCGTTGAGAAATAATAAATCAATCCAATGTTTCCACCCATCAGCAATGAGTTCACAGCCCCAAGCTGGATTTGTCTCAATCTGTTTTTGTATTGGAAAATGGAAATCATGGCCACCGCAGCAGCTAGTATGGATAAGGCTGAAATGTACCAGGTTGGTTTGGTGCTAATTATTTTCGGACCTGTCAACTCGCTGGTTTGTGCATATACTAGTTCAAATGCATTAATCGTAACAACTTCAGATGCCTCTATATTTTTCTCTTCCCAAAAAGGAAAAAAAAGTGTGGCTAACATGACTAATGCGACTAACAATAGAAATATGGATTGAATTCTTTGGATCATGGTTTTAAAATTTGAGCAAAAGTGCTGATCCATTATCAATTAGGCAATCAATATGGTATTAATTTGCACGATGCGATATTTTCTGGATATAGCGTATGAAGGAACAGCATTCCATGGCTGGCAGGTGCAGGACAATGCAAACACGGTTCAGGCTGAGATTAACAAAGCTTTAACCACCATTTTGCGAATGCCAACTGCATGCCTTGGGAGTGGCCGAACAGATACTGGCGTGCACGCAACACATCAGATTGCGCATTTTGATGTGGATTTTGACATTGATCAGGATCATCTGATTTTTAAACTAAATTCATTTCTTCCTAAAACGATCGCCATAAATGCTTGTAGAAAAGTGGTAGATGAGGCGCATGCCCGCTTTGATGCTCATCTCAGATCGTATGAATATCAGATACACAACCATAAAAATCCATTCAAAGAAGGACAGTCCTATCATTTTCATTTGACCATAAATACTGAATTAATAGATGAGGCCTGTAGCTTAATTCTAAATTGGCGAAACTTTCAGGCGTTCAGTCGGGTTCAGACAGAGGTCAATAATTTTGATTGTGAAATCAAGGAAATATTGTGGATTCCGACCAACGATGGTGCTGTGTTTCACGTTAGTGCCAATCGGTTTTTAAGAGGAATGGTGCGAGCGATGGTAGGTACATTGCTTGAAGTTGGTCAAGGCAGAATGAGTCTGGAGCAATTAAAATTAGTTTTGGAAAGTGGAGATCGGCGCAAGGCAGGCAGAGCTGTACCACCGGAAGGTTTATATTTGACGCGGGTTTTATACCCCGATCACATCTACATCAAATAGATTTTGGAAAAGGAAAAAGTAAGCGGAAATATTGTTGATTTGAAGGTGTTGGGAAGGCTTTTTGCCTTTGCAAAACCCTATATGGGGAAATTCTATTTTTTGGTGTTGCTTACTATCGCGTTGGCAATCCTGACCCCAATTAAACCATTTTTGATTCAAAAAACCATCGATGAGGATGTCGCTTTAGGCGATTATCAAGGGTTGGTAAATATGACGATTATTTTGGTGCTTATTCTGGTAGCACAGGCCATCGCACAATATTATCACACCTATGTTTCAGGCTGGCTTGGTCAATATATTATCAAAGACATAAGGGTCAAGCTTTTCAATCACATACAAAATTTACGATTGAAGTTTTTTGATAAGACACCTATAGGTCGATTAGTCACACGAAATGTATCTGATATAGAAACCTTGTCGGAGGTGTTTAGTACAGGAATTGCTGGCATGGTGGCAGATATACTTCAACTATTGGTGATTTTAGGATTGATGTTGTGGACCAGCTGGCAATTAACATTGGTGAGTTTGGCGTTGCTTCCAATTCTGCTTTTTGCTACTTATATATTTAAGGAAAAAGTGAAAGCTTCCTTCAATGAAGTGCGTACAGCCGTGAGTAACCTCAACACATTTGTGCAGGAGCATATCACCGGGATGAATATTGTGCAAATCTTCAATGCTGAGAAACGTGAATACGAAAAATTTGAAGATATAAATCGTGAGCACAAAAGAGCCAATATTCGCTCAGTGATGTATTATTCTATCTATTTCCCTGTGGCCGAGATCATTCAAGCTGGAGGCATAGGTTTGGTTGTGTGGTGGGGAGCCAGTGGTGTCATTCAGGAAGAAATTACCCTTGGTGTTTTGATCGCATTTATCATGTACATCCAGATGTTTTTCAGACCGATCAGGATGATTGCCGATAGATTCAACACACTTCAAATGGGAATTGTGAGTTCCAACCGAATTTTAGATTTGCTCGATAGCAAAGAATACATAGCTGATAATGGTGATTATTCACCAGTTGAACTGGCCGGTGATGTCAGTTTCAAAAATGTATGGTTCGCCTATAATGACGAAGATTGGGTATTGAAAAACATCAACTTTGATGTAAAACAAGGTCAGGTTTTGGCCTTGGTTGGTGCCACTGGAGCTGGTAAATCTTCGATCATCAATTTACTCAATCGCTTCTATGACATCAATCAAGGGGAAATTGAGCTTGACAGTAGAAATATCAAGGATTACAACCTAATTAATTTGAGAAAACACATTGCCGTGGTATTGCAAGATGTTTTTCTTTTTTCTGATACGATCTATAACAATATCACACTTCGCAATCCGGATATCACGATAGAAAAGGTGCAGGAAGCGGCTGAACTTGTTGGTGCCAAAACCTTCATCGAAAGATTGCCAGGAGGTTATGATTATAATGTAATGGAACGTGGAGCCACCTTGTCCGTAGGTCAGCGACAACTTATATCATTTGTGCGTGCAATGGTTTACGATCCAAAAATTATCGTACTTGATGAGGCCACTTCGTCAGTAGATACGGAAACGGAAGAACTGATTCAGGGCGCAATTCAAAAATTAATGAATGGCCGCACATCGATCGTCATCGCACATAGGCTTTCTACCATTCAAAATGCGAATAAAATTTTAGTTTTGGACAAAGGAGAAATCGTAGAAGAAGGCACACATGAACAACTGCTACGAAAAGATGGTGCTTACGCACAACTTCATAGGATGCAATACAAGGAAGTCTTAAGCGCATGAGTAGTTCAAAACTAAGGATCATTTATGCCCTGATTATATTGGTTTCGATCGGTGTGATTGGAGGCACTTTATACAAGCTCTACAAGGATATGGGCGGCTTTGATCCCGTGGAAGTGTATGAACTCAAGCCTATCAAAAGAATCATTGTTGGGAAATATTTCAATACAATCCATTCAGATAAGGAAATCGATGCACATATGACCAGATGCCGTGAGTTGATTTTGAATAAAAAAATAGACGGAGAGCTTATGGTTGTTCATTATCTCAATGATAGCTTGGGCGCCTATGATATTGAAGAATTTATTGGAATAGATTTGGCGCAAGACATGGCTGAGATTCCTGTGGATTTTGAAGTAAGGGAATATGAGTCCAAAAAACGATTAGCAATATTTTTAAGCATGCACCCCTTTGTGAGACCGACTACTGAAAATGTAGAAAGTTTGATCACGGCACATGCACTAGATACAAATCTCGAGTTGGAGCCATTTTTTATGGAAATATATTATCAGGATAACTCCTTGTCTATTGAAGGCTGGGCCAAATAACAACATGATGAAAAACCTAATTATCAACCTAATGTCTATCGCCATTTTGATGGCTGTATTTTTTTCATGTGAGGAAAAACAACAGAAAAGTGATTCCTATTTCATGTATGTAGCGTCAGATAACGCCGAAGATGGAGTGGGTATCGGCATATTTGAGTGGAACCCAAAAACGGGAGATTTAGCAACTGTCGGAGTTGATTCTACATTTTCAACAACTTCCTATCTGACAATAGACACCACTACAAATCGTCTCTACAACATCAATCAGCAATTCATTTCCGCTTATGATATAAATACTAAAGATGGCAGTTTATCATTGCTTAATCAGATCCCAATTACTGGCAGAGGCGCCTGTTACATAAGTGTTTCGAATGATCATAATTACGTACTTGCCGGCTATTATTCATCAGGCAGTTTGGCCAGTTATAATATCAAAGAAAATGGATCTATTGGCTCTCATGTTTCGGGTTTTGAACATCGAGGGTCAAGTATCAATACCGAAAGGCAAGAACGAGCCCATGTTCATATGGTATATCCTGTGCCTCAGAGCAACCTGATCCTTGTGCCGGATCTGGGTATTGACAATGTGCTTGTATATGCACTTGATGATGCTGGAAATCTTATTCCTACGGACGAACAATACATCGCCAAAATCCGACCAGGAGGAGGCCCAAGACATTTAGCGATTCATCCGGGGAATCAATTTGTGTATGTGCTTCATGAACTCACAGGTCACGTGACAGGGTTCAATTTTGATCCGACATTGGGATTTATGGACACCATCAATACCGTAAGCACTTTACCTGCTGAATTTACGGAATTCAATAAATCAGCAGATATTCACATCACTCCAAATGGACAATATTTATATGCCTCCAATCGAGGGCACAACAGTTTAGGCGTTTTCAAAGTTGATCAATCTTCAGGGGCCTTGTCACTTGTTGGGATCCAATCATGTGGTGGTGATTGGCCAAGAGCATTTGCCATAGACCCAAGCGGTGAGTTTATTCTTGTTGCCAACAAAAGATCAGATCAGGTTTCTGTGATGAAGATCGATTATGCTACTGGTTTATTTAATAAAGTAGGCGAAATAGCTACCCCATTGGCACCACAAGGTATTCGGTTTGTGAGGAAAGGATGAAGTTAGTCACACTTCGTACTTTTCAATATGCCATAGACGCACATCTTCTGAAGTCAAAACTGGAAAGTGAGGGAATTCCATGTTTTCTTATTGATGAAAACATGGCTACTATGCTGCCCCATCACAGCATGCTTTCCGGAGGGATCAAATTAAAGGTTCCAGAATCCCACATAGAGGAGGCGTTGCATTCCCTTCATGTCATTGAAGAAGGAAAATATACCAATGAAAATGGAGATGTTTTAAAATGTCCGAAATGTGGATCTGAGGATTTTTATACAAATATTAATGCCGCAAATGGCTCCCGAAAATGGTTCAACATATCATGGTCGTTGATTTTTTCGTCCGCTCCTGTTTTTCATAAAAACGTGTATGAATGCAAGAAATGCGGAACGCAGTTTGAAAACTATTGATCCGGATTTGGTAATCCAATAAATCGCACTGGATCATTAGCGCAAATGCATGAAAAGGGTAATGTTATGTTTAAGTTCAATTTAGTTTTAGCTTTTATTTATCTTTAACTATTCATTGAAGAGATATGAAGCATTTAATACTTTCATCGATACTAATTTTTATTGTAATCCGAGCCACCGCGGATATACACACTTGGGTAAGCACTACTACCTCGAATTGGAATACTGCTGCGAACTGGTCCCCAGCAGCGGTTCCTGCCATTGGAGATGATATTATAATAGACGGAGACAACTCCTCGGTACCACTTATCATCACCACTACTGTTCGAATTGACGATATCACCATAAGGGATGGAGGGGTATTGACGATAAATACAGGAGGATCACTAACAACTGATGGAGGAGGTGCTGGTGGAAGTAATGGGTTGCTCAATATGTCCAATGGAGGGGTTTTAAATGTGCTTGGTGGGTTTATTAGGGTAACGGATGATCTTACTGCAAATGGCTCAACAATTAACATTTCAGGTGGTGAATTAGAAACCGACGATATTTTTCAAATGTTGACTGGTTCAGACTTTATCATGACCGGAGGGACTTTTGACAATAATGCTAATGGTGGTGAATACGTTTATTTCGACAATTCTGATGCTACCATATCAGGGGGAAGCTTTTCAAGTACAAACGATCTGTATATAGAGAATGGAGCTAACCTCGATATCAGTGGTAGCGCAGATGTAGATGTAGATGATTTAAGAGTTCTTGATAATAGTACATTGGATGTTACAGGAGGCACTTTAGATGTGGATAGAATGGAGTTGAGAGACAATTCGGTCTCTAATTTGACAGGTGGTACCATTACTTTGGATGGATGGTTATGGACCGATGAAAACGCGCAAGTAACCATTGCTACAACATTTACAGGCACCCCAGGTGACAACAATGATGATGATGATTTTTGGATCTGGGGTGCAAGCTCAGTAATTATTGAAGAAGGTGCCAATATCTCTGGGTGGAGGAACCTGGAATTTGATGACACAACCGGAGATCAAGGTACAGCCTCGTTAACAATAAACGGAGGCACATTCGATGTAACTAATGATATCAACGTATCTGCCAACTCTAGTAACAATGATACGATAACAATAAATAATGGAACACTGAGTGCCGGCGGAGATTTGAACATAGGCAGCTCCGGCTTCACCATCGATTCAAATGGCGGAACAATAACAGTTTTTGACATAGTGGATACTTCCGGTAACGATACCAGCAATTTCGCAACTCCTATTGAAGGGAGTGTTATTTCTGGCGGTATTGAGCTACCAATAGAACTCATTAGTTTTGAAGCTAGGTACATTAACAATCAAGTCGAAATTTCTTGGGTTACCGGTTCAGAAATAAATAATGATTACATCGAAGTACAAAAGTCTTATGATGGTATTGATTTTCACACCATATCAAGGCATCAGGGATTCGGTACTACCTCTGACATTCAAAACTACAAATTCACTGACACCAAAGGTCTCAATGTTCCTGTGATCTACTATAGACTACAACAATTTGATTATGACGGTAAAAGTGAGACTTTTCCTACCAAAGCAGTCCATACTCAATATCATTCCCAGCAAATGCAGGTCAACATTTTTCCAAACCCTGCAGTGAGTCATGTTAAGATTAACCTTTCTGGAATGTTAAAAAATGAAATCACTCAAGTATCGATAATCGATATAAATGGTAGAATGTTAAAATCTGAATCATTCAATGCTATAAACCATACTTATGAGCTCTCAGGGTTGGATCAATTAAACTCAGGAGTCTATTTTCTTTTTCTGAAGAATGGAGATTTAATGGTTAAGGAAAGGTTAGTAATTAAATGATATAAATCTCGGCCGGAATATCATTTGACTCATTGGCCTTTTTGGTCATTAAGAAATTCAAAAAGCCTGACCTAATTAAAAATTCTTTTTTATACTGACATACGATTTTAACATCTCCAGCTTCACTGTAGCTTTCTTTGCTAAATGTTTTCCACATTACATCTTCCTATGAAATTGATTTGATGGGTTATCGGTCAATTAGAAGCACCTCATGACAAAGCAGAATGAAAGTTGACTTTTGTAGGTTTGCCCTAAATGAAAAAGAAAAACAATAAACCATTAGAAATTGAGATCATCAGCTATGGGGAATACGCTTCCTGGGTTCGGGATAGTGAGGCTTTACCTAAGTTTAAGGAATGCAAATTGGCGATAGAAGCCAAATTAGGTGTAGAATTTGGGATGATCGTGGAGATTCGAAAAGCCAAAGGCCGATATCTTGATTTTGAAATAGATCATCCACCTTTTACTGATGGTCAAGGGAATATTGTAGCTCCTTTTCGTGACACTTTTCGGGTGAAACACAATCCATTTAGGTTTTTTCTTGGCGATACCATCTGGGAGCCGGTTGAAGATAAATTGGGAGATTGGAAACTATCAATTCTTCTTGATGAAAAGGTGCTAATCACCAAAACCATTCGGCTGGTTCAGGATTTAGCATAACTCTGGTTTCGAATTACTTAGACTTTTTGCGCATATAGAATAATGCACCAATGGCTATCAGAAGACCTAAAAACTCCCTTGTACCTTCAATCCATGGCTTATTTACTTTCATTTTACCTATCAGATCAGCTTTGTCAGGATTGCCAATGAAGTCGATAAACGTCGGCACATAGAAAAGGGAATAAAGCGACAAGATGACAATCAACGTGAGGATCAAAGGATTGTAATTGATCTGTTTTAGATAAGCCCTTAGCAAAGCAATTAAACCTACTGAACCATAAATTAACATCCACAACAAGGGGTCCGGATCATTGTATTGCACTGCTGCAAAAAGAAAAAATAGAAGAGCTAGGATGATATGTATGGTTCGGGATGTCATATTCAAATGTAATCAACTGATTTAGAATTTAATTTTCAAAAAAATCCTATTTCTTTGAAACATATATATGTATATACAGTTAATGTATAAACATTGATAAATTTTAAAACTAAAATTTTATAAAACAGAATAAAAATATGGAAACACTTACAGCAACCAAATGGGCGATAGACCCAACACACAGCGAAGTACAGTTTAAGGTAAAACATCTTGTCATCTCAACGGTGACAGGAACTTTCAAAAGCTTTGAGGGTTCGGTAGAGACAGAATCAGATGATTTTGATGGTGCTACTGCATCCTTTAGTTTGGATGCCAGCAGCATTGATACCAATGTAGCTGACAGAGATGCACATTTGAAAAGCGAAGATTTCTTTTCAGCTGCAAATTATCCAAAGATCACTTTCCAGGGTGTATTGAACAAAGTAGCAGGAAATAACTACAAACTGGTTGGTCCTTTGACTATCAAGGAAACAACAAAAGAAATTGAGTTGAATGTGGAGCTTGGTGGAACGATGGTAGATGGTTATGGTCAGACAAAAGCTGGATTTGAAATTAATGGAGTGATCAACAGAAAAGAATTTGGTTTGACATGGAGCATGGTCACAGAAGCTGGTGGAATCGTGGTTGGCGATGATGTGAAGCTGCACTTGAACATCCAGGTGATCAGGTCGTAAGTATCCTATTTGATAGGTTAGTTAGGAGCATCTGCAAATTATTGCAGGTGCTTTTTTTATGAATTTTCCGCAACAGCAATTTTCCAGTGTAACAATTGTTACGGTATGTCATAGGTGGTATGGATAGATTTACTGAAAAACCCTTCGAAAATGGCTAAAGTATTAGTGCTAGGTGCCGGGATCTCCGGTCATTCTGCTGCCTCTCATCTGAGAAGAAAATTGTCCAAAGAACATGAAGTTTTGGTAGTCTCCCCAAATCACAACTACCAGTGGATTCCGTCCAATATTTGGGTGGGTATCGGTCAGATGACGCGCAAAGACACCACGTTTCCTCTAGAGCCTTTATATAGAAAAAAAGGGATTGGTTATAAGCAGGCAAAAGCAGTTTCATTTCATCCGGAAGGTGACGCTGAAGTACAAAAACCGTATGTGATGGTGGAATATGTGTATGGCGAAAGACAGGGGGAAAAGGAAAAAGTGACATATGATTACCTGATCAACGCAACTGGTCCCAAACTCGCCTTTGATATGACGGCAGGGATGGTTCCGGGTACAAATAAGGTTTATTCAGTATGCACCTATGATCATGCTGAGCACGCATGGGATGGACTTGAAAAACTCATCAATCACCTGAAAACCTCAGACAAACGAGCTAAAATATTGATTGGTACAGGCCACCCAAAAGCCACCTGTCAAGGTGCCGCCTTCGAATACATTCTCAATGTAGAAATGGAATTGCGCCAATTTGGAGTGAGGGACCAAGTTGACATTACCTGGATTAGCAATGAATATCAATTGGGCGATTTTGGTATCGATGGCATGCTTATGTCGTATGGAGGCAATCAACTTCCTTCGAATGAGATGATGGAAATGATTTTTGAAGACAGAGGAATTCATTCGATATTGGGAGCGGGAGTTTCCAAGATAGAAGATGGTTTGGTTCATTATGAAAATCTGGGAGGCGAATACAAAACTGAATCTTTTGATTTCGCTATGTTAATTCCTGCTTTTTCCGGACACGGTTTTAAAGCATTTGATAAGGAAGATAAGGACATCACAGAAAAACTATTCAGAGGCTTCATGGTAGTAGATGCAGATTATACACCTAAGCCATATGAAGAATGGACAGTGCAAGACTGGCCGGAAACCTATCAGAATCCTAGCTATGCCAATATTTTCGCACCGGGGATTGCATTTGCTCCACCACACACCATTTCAAAGCCTAGAAAGAGTAAAAATGGAACGGAAATATTCCCCTCACCACCACGTACAGGAATGCCTTCTGGTATCACCGCCGTTTTGGTTGCGGATAATATCATCGAATCGATTAAAAACGGCAAGATCACGTTGAAGCACAAAGGCTCCATGGGAAATATGGGAGCAGCGTGTATTGCCTCAGCCGGATATGGGCTGATGAAAGGTAGTGGTGTGAGTATCACCACCTATCCTATTGTACCTGATTATGTAAAGTACAAAGACACAGGCGGACGAGATATTAAAAAGACATTTGGAGATGTCGGATTGGCCGGACATTGGGTGAAACTCGCCCTGCACTACGCATTTATATACAAAGCTAAAATGAAACCTTTTTGGTGGATGATCCCCGAATAACAACAGACAAATGGCACAAAAAATAACGAACTCGCAGCGCTGGAAAATGGGCAACCCCATCATCCAATTTTTTAAGTTTATTTATCTCAACATCAAGATCCTTCGCATCGTGGCGGGTGGCCATGGTGGCACCCGGAAATGATGGTATTCTGTTTTAACATCTAATTGGAATATCCTTTTAGTAAAAATCTATGTTGCATTCGCTACATAAATAATTAATCCTTTATGTAGCGAATGCAACATCCATATCCGTGATAATAATTCACTATCAAGTTATCGTCATTGTAGAAAATCATAGTGCGGGTGTAACCTCCATCAAGAGTAGTAGACCAATATGATTGAAGTTGATCCAACTATTACGTTCTTGATTCCATTCAACCCTTGCCATAAATTATTGTTTTGAGGACTTATCCTACTAATGAAATCATCTATTTAAAAACCTGATATAGGAGGTTCTATAAAATATTAACACGCACACCTTTTGTAGCACTCTCGAAAGCTGCATCGATCACTTTCATGGTATTCACTCCATCCTGAGCGGTCACAGGTTCTTCCTGGTCATTGGCGATAGACTGATACACACCTTCGTAATAAGCCATGAAATCTCCCTTGTGCGTTTTGATTTTCTTTTTGATCAATTGGCCATCGATGGATGTATGCATCAAGCCTTCTTCGGTTTCAGGTTCTATGCCATAGGTCTTGTCATTCGGTTTGATGCCAGCTTTCAGCTGATCTTCCTGCACATCACCACGAGTTTTCAGGAAAGATCCTGCTGTGCCATGCACAACGTATGATGGGCCTGGCTCGCGGAAAAAATAGCCACCTTTTACATGTACCCTCATTTTTTCATAAATCAGCAGAATATCGAAATAATCCTCCACCTGAGAATGTTCTCGCGTTATTGCAAGGTCAGCAAATACCTGCCCGGGCAAGCCAAACAAATCCAACGCCTGATCGATAACATGTGCGCCCAAATCTTTCACGATTCCCGCACCACCACTTGGCGTCTCTTTATGCATTTTTGGACTTAAGGTTGGCGTGTATCTGGCAAATGCAAATGTGGCTTCAACTACTTCACCAATCATTCCTTTGGTTACTACTTCTTTCACTGTCTGATAATCACTGTCCCATCTTCTGTTTTGGAAAACAGCAAGCTTGAGATTTTTGGCTTTCGCCAGATCCCGAAGTTCTATCGCTTCTGCAGCAGTTGCAGTAAATGCTTTTTCTACCACCACATGTTTGCCAGCTTCCAGTGCTTTTTTAGCATATTCGAAATGTGTGAAAGTAGGTGTATTGACGATCACCAAATCCACTTCGTCATCACTAAGCACAGCTTCCATGCTGTCGTAACTTTTCACTGAAGGATAATCATTTTGAATCAGTTTTTTGGAACGCTCCCAAGAGCCGAGCAACTTAAAACCCGGATGCAGATCGATGAATGGAGCATGAAATACCTGACCGGACATGCCGTAAGAAAGTAAAGCCGTTTGGATGATTTTCATTGGAATGATTTACTGTGATGAGAATAATGCAACAATTATCTTATCTGAAATATAGTCACAATTTGCCTGTTTCAGGCATCAACTTGCTCCGTTTCTCCTTGAAGTTGCTTGTCGTGAAGCTCTTTGTAGATGCCACCTGATGCCAGCAATGATTCGTGTGTTCCCTGCTCTACCATGTAGCCATCATCAAGCACAATGATTTTATCAGCAAGCTTAGCGGACGATACGCGGTGTGAGATGATGACAGATGTTCTGTTCTTCATGATTCTGGCCATGGCGTTCAGAATCGTATTTTCTGTCTTGGTATCCACCGCCGACAGAGCGTCATCCAAAATCAGAATTTTAGGTTGCCGAGCAATCGCTCTCGCAATAGAAACACGTTGCTTTTGACCGCCTGAGAGACTGATACCACGTTCTCCTACTCGTGTCTCAAAGCCATTTGGAAACCGATCAATGTTTTCTAATAAATCAGCATCTGCAGCTGCCTGTTTGATACCATTTTCATCCAAATCATTCAGGCCAAATGCAATGTTTTCTGATATGGTATCGGAAAACAAAAATACATCCTGAGGCACATAGCCTATCTGTCCTCGAATGCTGTCAAGGCTGTAATTGATGATATTTTCATCATCGATTTTCACACTTCCGCTATTCACATCATACATGCGGCAGATGAGATTCGCAATGGTAGATTTTCCAGAACCTGTCGTACCAATAATCGCGATGGATTCATCAGGATTTACTTCAAAAGAAATATTTTTCAATGCTTCAATGCCAGAATCGGGATAGGTAAATGACACATTGTCAAAATTGATTTTTCCTTTGATTTCGGCTTTGAGATTTTCTGTGGAAACGATCTCATTTTGGGTTTGTAAAAATTCATTGATTCTGCTTTGGGATGCTGCTGCCCGCTGAATGATACTGGTGATCCAGCCCAAAGACGTCACAGGCCAGGTGAGCATATTTACATAAATGATAAACTCAGCAATATTACCTGTACTTACTGCGCCATTAAAAACTTCCACCGACCCAACGTACACTGTGATTATCACGCTCAAACCAATCAGACCCATGATCAATGGAAAGAATAAAGCCTGTACAAAAGCAAGTTTCAGTGATTTGTCTTTGTATTCATCACTTGCCTTTTCAAATTCCTGATACATATCCTCTTCGCGCACGAAGGATTTAATTACCCTGATACCAGAAAAAGCTTCTTGTACGAAAGTAGAAAGTCCTGATAAGCTCTTTTGGATTTCTTCTGATCGTTTATTGATGATGTTATTTACAAAATAAATACTCACGGAAAGTAGCGGAAGTGGCAACAGTGAATAAAGAGTAAGTGTAGGATTGATATAGATCATGTAAGGAATGACCATCGCGAAAAGCGTAACCATATTCACTCCATACATGATCGCAGGTCCCACATACATTCTTACTTTGCTCACATCCTCGGAAATCCTGGCCATTAGGTCTCCCGTATTGTTTCTTCTGTAAAAACTCAGCGGAAGCGTTTGGTAATGATGATAGATTTCATTTTTAAGATCATATTCTACCAGTCGCGACATCACAATGATGGTCTGTCTCATGAAAAACATAAACACTCCACGCATCAAAGCGGAAACCAAAATCACCACTCCAAGGATCAAAACACTTGAGGTAATCATATTTAGCGACTCAGATTGAACCCCAAATCCATCAAATGATTGAAATATTTTAAAAGAATTTTGAAGGAGATCAAAAGAATATCTTACAACCACGGCGGGGATAATGCCAAAGAAATTGGAGATGATTATGAAAATCGTCCCCAGAATCAAATGCCATTTGTATTTTAAGAGATATTTATTGAGGTGTGCTAAGTCTTTCACTGAGGTTAAAACGATCAAGGCCGGAAATAGTTATTAGGTTGAAAACCACTATTTTTGGGCCATTACAAGGATTTTCTTAGTTCCTTTTTAACTATTCAAAAAGCAAATTAACATCATATCATGATAGATACCCAACCCCAGGTTCAGAAGACTGATATTTTCAGTACCATGTCACAAATGGATCATGAGCAACTCGTGTTTTGTCACGATGAGGCCACTGGTCTAAAAGCCATTATTGCTATTCACAATACTGTGTTGGGTCCGGCTATGGGCGGCACACGGATGTGGAGTTATCAATCCGAGCAGGATGCGATCAAAGATGCACTTCGTTTGTCACGAGGTATGACTTTCAAAAATGCAATTGCGGGATTAAATATCGGAGGAGGCAAGGCCGTGATTATCGGTGATGCCCGCAAAACCAAAGATGAAATCCTGATGCGTCGTTTTGGCAAATTTGTGAATAGCCTCAATGGTAAATATTGGACGGCAGAGGATGTGAATATGACTTCTCGTGATATGGAGTATATCCGCATGGAAACACCCTTTGTTACGGGTATTCCGGAAAGTATGGGTGGCTCAGGCGATCCTAGCCCTGTCACTGCTTATGGAGTTTATACCGGAATGAAAGCTGCGGCTAAATATGCCTACGGTGCTGACACTTTAAAAGGGAAAAGAGTTTTGGTGCAAGGTGCCGGTCATGTCGGCTCTTACCTGATCAATCATTTGGTGGAAGAAGGTTCGTTGGTATTTGTTTCAGATATTTTCGAAGATAAAATTGAATCCATCGTCAAGCAACATGGTGCGAAAATTCATGTGGTTCCTTCTGATGAAGTGTATGATTTCCCAATGGATATTTATGCACCTTGTGCTTTGGGGGCTACACTCAACGAAAACACCATTTCCAAGCTTCAATGCCAGATTGTGGCAGGTGCAGCCAACAATCAGTTGGATGATGAAAAGGCTGATGGAGTCCGATTAAAAGGACGCGGAATCGTATATGCTCCAGACTTTTTGATCAATTCCGGAGGTATCACCAACGTGTATTATGAGCAACAAGGAAATTATAATCGTGAAAAAGTCTATGAGCAAACGGAAAGAATTTATGATGTTTGCACAGATGTTCTGAACTTTGCAGACAAAAATGATTCTACTACGCATGAAGCTGCCTTGCAGCTTGCGCTGAAAAGAATAGAAAATGTAGGCAGGATCAAACGATCATATTAACCTAAAACGTTCATTAAATGCTTAATCGTCGGATTCTACGTGTCAAGGCCATGCAGGCCCTTTATAGTTTTTTTACGGCACAAGAGTCACTTAAAAATGTGATCAATGAGCAACTAGAGTCTCATTATTTCATGGATCCCGCCAAGGATGATTTTTCTGAGGCGGATATTTTTACCGCAAGGAGAAAATCAGCATCAAAACTTTACAACGAGTTTTTAAAGGATAAAAAGGTCACGGCATCTGAAGATGTAGAAGACGATATTGCTGAAAATGTCCAGACACATATCAATAGATATTACACTGAGCTGGACAAGGAATTGCGAAGGATTGAGCAAAATATGATTCAGGATGTGGAGGGCCTGGAGACCATTTATCTGAAGCTGGTGCAACTTGCCGTGGAGCTTTCCCATATCGAAAGACAGGAGAAAGAAAAGAAGGAAAAAGCTCATATTCCTAAAGTTTCCTATTGGAGATACCATTTCATAGACAATCCGATTATTGACTCACTGACCAAGTTTGAAGCATTCACCAATGCATTGATCACTCATAAGATCAACTGGAACGATGATCTTAGCTATTTGAAGACGTGGTACAAGGACATTTTTCAAAAAGATGAATTTCTAATTGCTTATCAGAGGTTGGAAAAACCAACCACTGAGGAGCATCAGGAAGCTTTACTTTATTTATATAAAAAGTTGATTTTCAAGAATGAAATCATTGGGGATTATCTTTCTTCGGTGGATCTGCATTGGTCAGAAAATCAACCAATTCTGAAAAGTCTGGTTGTGAAAACCTTTCAGGAATACGAGCCATCACTAGATGAGCCTTTTGCCATGAAGGAAGTGAGCAGGAATGAAGATGAGGATATCGAATTTTTCAAAAAGCTGTTTAAGGAAACGATCAGAAAAGAAAGAGAGCTTGATGACATCATCAGCAAACACACTCGTAATTGGGATATTTCCAGGGTAGCCATAACTGATCGCATCATTTTGCGTATGTCATTGGCTGAGATGATGTCTTTTCACAGCATTCCAGTGAAGGTGACAATCAATGAATTCATCGAAGTTTCCAAAAATTACTCCACACCAAAAAGTAAACAATTTATTAATGGGATTTTGGATGTTTTGGCAAACGAACTAACTTCGGAAGGAGTTATTAAAAAGAGCGGGAGAGGGCTCATTGACAACAAATAAAATTAACAAGACATGAGTAATAATTCTGGAGGTTCATTTTTTGCATTGCTATTCGGCATAGCCGTTGGCGGTGTTTTGGGGATATTGTTTGCACCAGATAAGGGCACCAATACAAGAGACAAACTTTCATTTAAATTAGACAAGTACAAGAAGCAATTAGAAGATCTTGTAAATGATCTGATCGAGCACGGAGATAGTCTCGAGAATGAGGCAAAATCAGAAGGCGAAAAAATCGTTAAAGATGCCAAAATCAAAGCTGAAAAATTACTTGATGATGTCAATGGATTGATCAGTCAGATAAAAAGTAATTAACCCCACACAACTTTAACAATTCATTAGGATTATAAATTAAACTCCAAAGGCTATTCTTTGTAAGTTTGTACCCTTTTGGGACTAAAAATTAAAATTATGATTAACAAAACCATCTATTTAGCAATGCTTGTTACTTTCTCAGCGGTAATATTCAGCTGTGGTGATAGCAAAAAGGAAAAAGATTTACAAAATAGAATTGCAGAATTGGAACAACAAGTGGCAGCCAAAAAAGCCCCTGTTTCCAATACTACCGCAGAAGAACCTGAAGTAAAGCCGGAAGGACCACTTCCATTGTTTCAGTTTCCTGAAGAAAACCATGACTTTGGCACCATTAACGAAGGTGATGTAGTTGAAAAAACTTTCACATTCAAAAATGTAGGAGAAGCCCCATTGATTATTTCTTCAGCTAAGGCATCATGTGGATGTACTGTACCTGAATGGCCTAAGGAACCAATCGGAATTGGTGAAGAGGGTAAAATCACAGTGAAATTTAACAGTAAAGGCAAGCCTGGTATCCAGAATAAAACGGTGACTATCACAGCCAATACTTATCCGAAAATCAGCAGATTGACGATTAAAGCAAATGTAACCAAGGCGGAGGCAGACCCTTCATAATTTAATATAACAGACGAATGATCAATACATTATTGCTCCAGGCAGCATCTGGAGGTGGCGGATACACTCAATTCTTAATGTTGGGTGGTATGATTGCAATTTTCTATTTCTTTTTTATCAGACCACAGCAGAAGAAACAAAAAGATCAGAAAGTATTTATAGAAGCAATCAAAAAAGGAGATTCAGTAGTAACCATGGGAGGAATTCATGGAAAAGTAGCTGCTGTAGAAGATTCAGTCATCACACTTGATGTAGATAAAGGGAACAAATTGCTTGTAGAAAAGAGCTCTATTTCCCTTGAGACAACCAAGAGAGTGTATGGTGGAGAAGTAAAAAAATAAACACGAAATAGAGTGTACGAGTTATTAAACAACTGGAAGGTAGTGCTGCTCTCCTTAGGTGGGGCCACTACCTTTTGGTTTTTTAATGCTTTGAATAAAGATTACAATGCCGTAATCAGCTATCCAGTCGAATTCCAGTTTGCCAGAGATAGCGTCGTAATCATGGAGCCTTTGCCATCTACAGTCACCATAGATGTTTCCAGTGGCGGCTGGAACCTCATCAGGAATACTTTATTTTTTAATGTGGTACCAATTCAAATTGAATTGGAAAACCCAACAGAAATAGGGTTTTTCACCCGTTCATCTTTGTTTCCAATGATCATCGATCAGCTCGAAGGATTGGAAGTAAACTACATGGTGACTGATACGCTGTATATTGATATTGAAAAGAAGAAGAGAAAGTGGGTTATACCAAAAATTGACTCATTGGCCATTTCCCTTGAAAAAAACTACCGCATTACCTCATCCATTCAAATGAATCCTGATTCGGTCGAGTTAATCGGGCCTGAGTCCTTTATTGATACTTTAGGTACTCAATATGTTTTCAAACTGAATGAGAAGGAGCTGGATGATCCGTTCAGTAAATCAATAGACGTTTATAATCCAAAGAAATCTCTGATCAAATCCTATCCTGATCACATAGATGTGGCATTTAATGTTGAGAAGTTCGAACGTTTAGAATTAGCTGTATCAGTGGAGCCGGTCAACTTCCCGATTGATTCATCTGTATTTCTAAAAAATAGTCAGGTCATGGTTTCGTTTACGGTACCTAGTGCGAAAAAGGAAGATTTTCGAGCGTCTGATTTTGCTATAACAGCCGATTTGGCAATGCTCAATAAACGAGATTCTTCAATTCTGGCCATCCTCATCTACTATCCGGAGCAGGCCATTGAGGTGGAGCTTTCCCCTGAACAATTAAAAGTCGGCTATGAAAAATAGTCCATTTCAAATGGGCATTACCGGTGGTATTGGTGCAGGTAAAAGCATCGTTTCCAAAATCTTTTCGACGTTAGGCGTGCCCGTGTACAATGCGGATGACAATGCCAAGATTTTGATGAATTCTGATCCATCATTGATTTCTGAGATTCAAAAATTATTTGGTTCTGAAGCCTATGTTGGAGGGTCGCTCAACCGGACTTTGCTTGCTCAAAAGGCCTTCCGTGACAAGACATTGCTTGCCAAACTCAATGCGGTGGTACACCCGGCTGTAGCCCGGGATTATACCAATTGGATAGCCAGGTATCAATCATCAAAACTCACCTTGAAAGAGGCTGCCTTATTATTTGAGACAGGCTCAAATGTTTCGTTGGATGGTGTGATTCTGGTTTCTGCACCTGAGGAAGAAAGGATAAGGCGTGTCGTGAAGCGAGATAGCCACCGAAGAGAAGAGGATGTGAAAGCCATCATAGCAAATCAAATGTCGGAAGCTGAGAAAGAAAAAAGAGCCGATTATATCATTTACAATGATGGCAAGCATTCGCTTTTATCACAGGTAATAAATCTGCATGACAAGTTAATGTCACAAATTGACGGGTAGTCTGATCTGATCTGCATAAAAATTCATTCTTTTGGATCTTTCATCTAATACTTCGATTTTTTCAATCAAATCCTGAAGGTTGTCGTAGAACAATTCGATGTACACACGATCGATCAAATACAAATTTACTTTGTATTTGTAGTAGCGGATCGAGGTGATGAGCTCACCGTTGAAGTAGATCCATTGCATTTTTTCTCTATGCGAAAGTTTCTCGAATCTTGCCCTGGTCATGTATGTTAAGATACATGAAAGTATTATTGATCACAATAGATCAGATCATATTCATTGGGGCGATATGCCTGAGATTTGATCGTTTTTCCTGCAGAATTGAAATAAGTGACAACAAAAAAATCCGCTGTTTTCAAATGCTGCTCGGCAAAGTAAAGTGGTTGGTCATTGGTGCCCACATTGATGATTTCATTGTACATAGGAGGGATGACAATGCCATTGTTTGGGTCTATAATTCCATATTTATCTTCCTTCATAAAAAGATAAAGTGGTTCAGTCGTGTTTGCATTCCATCTGGTTAGACTGAGCACATTATTTAGAATCATTTCTCCACTGTAGGCATTCAATGTCCATTCATCATTCTTTTTGGCCCAATATGATGTGTCATTCCAGGATAATAATTCTTTGTATTCAATAGGAACGATGAGGTGATTGTCTTTGTCCATTACACCTTTCATACCATTTTTACTAACTAGATAATGACTGGCAAAACGTTCAATTCGCGACTCATACATGGCTGGGATGATTGAATTATTAGTAAGATCAATGCATCCAATCTGATTGCTTTTGAGCAAAAGCGCAAGTCCATCTTGTTCATTGATCAGATCGTATGTAGCTCGTTGCACAAAACCCTCACCAACGATGTAAATGCCGTATTTTCCCTTGCTTTTTACAATGAAAGAGGAGTCATTGAGATAGAGAATATCATCCACTTTGCCATCAAATAAAACTTCGCCACTAGTATTTAGCAATGATTTGTCTGTTTGATTTGAGAGTAGAATAAAGCTGCTCCCACTACCTGTGTCCTTAGGTTTCACAAGAGTAAAAGTCTCGCTCGGCTTGAGCCATTTGGTAGCTCCATTGTCAAAATATAAGAAAGAACTATCCCGCCTTTCAATATAACAAGTGGACGGGTCAATGAAATGTATTGAATCAAGTGGATAGGTAATACTAGCTATGCTGTCTTTTATGCCGCGGAGTGTCCATTTTTCGCCTCGCTTAAGTCCAAGCCACGAGTCATTGATTGATAGATCTGCAAAAGCAGGTTCAATCAACTTTTTTTCGATTCGGTCAAAAACCTGATATCCACTTTCAACTTTCACATACCAAATGGATTTGGAGAGATAAATGCGTTGATTGGCCAATGGCAGCAAAATATCTAAATTTTTGTTGACCAGACATTCATGATCTGCTTCGTCAAAGCCAAGAAAAAGAGTGTCTCCAAGAATTTCATACTCAGAATAAGGCATCTTGAATTCGTTGTTTGGCTTGAATCCTGTTATTGACTTTTGGTTGAACAAATCATGTTTTCCATCATTTTCAACGATTACAAAATCACCTTCCATTTGAAGATTGTCAAATTTTGGTTGTAGTATGACTTCTCCTGTGAAGGTCATCAGTCCCCATTTCTTATTGGTCTCAAATGCGATCCATTGGTCATATATCATTCTGACCTGATATACGGGGAAGTTTCCAATCTGAAAGCCTGATTTGTGATATACATACGATTCATTGCCTACATGGATAAGCAGCAGTTGTTTACCGATTTCATCGGAGTAGGTCACGTTTTCTTTTATTACAAACCCATTTCTATTCACCAATTTCCAATCATTCGTTTTTACTCTTAGCCACTCGTTTTTTACGTTTCCGCATCGGTAATTAGGATCCAGAGCTTCGAACTTCAAGTGTTCAAGTACGAGCCCTGATGTGTCCATCAAGCTAAATTCACCATCAGATAGGATTGGGGTCAATGCGATTTGTTCTCGTTCATGAGTTTTCGTGAGACTGTCTGGATTCGGATGGATCAAGAGTAGGTCAGAGAAGGAAATTCCTCCATTTTGCTTATTTAAATAATACAGAAGATCAGCAGCCTTTTTCCTAAGATGCGATTGTGGATATTGTCGAATAAATGCCTGATACTGAGCGATCTCATGATTGAGGGTCATTTTTTTGAAAATCACTTCTTCTGATTCTCTTCGGTATGGCGTATCAGGATATTCGCGCAAAAACTGCACATGGCTAATGAGTGAACCGTCTTTGGTTTTGTCTTTAAACAATAAAATTTCATAATACTCATTCGCCTTTATTTTAAAAGGAGAATCAGGATATTCATTCATATAGGTTTGATACCCTTGCCAGGTATCTAATTCCAAGGCGAGCTCAAATGCCAGGCTATCTCTCAAGTAAACTGCTTTTGTTTGCTTGTGTGAATCAGGATAAAGGTTCAGAAAGTTCTTCATCGAATTAACGGAGAGTTCTTTCTTTGCTTTTGCAAATCCGAGTTCAATGATTTTGGTTTTTGTGGAATCGATAACGAAAATCGGTAGTTCTGTCTTGTTCCAATCATCACTTTGCTCTGCTGTCATGGACTCACGATATTCCAGCGCTTTATTTAAAAAGATTCTGGCTGAATCCAGATTGTATTGATTGATGTCATTGTGAAGGAAATACACGGCTTTAAAGTACATGGCTCCAAAGCTTGTTGAATCCTTTTCAAGCGCTTTGCCTATCATTTCAGGCAGTTTATCATACTCAGCTTTCTCTACAGATTTTTGAATCCGGCGGAGATTTTGAGCTTGAATCTGAAAGGTGAATGATGTGATGAAAAAAAGGATAAAAAATAGTCTGCCCACTTGGATGTTTTCGGTTCTCACACTAGAGCGCAAAGTAAACAAAAAGCGATGAAACTTGATTTTACATCTTGTATTGATCTATCCGATAAAATTCCCATTCAAATTGAATAATTCCTGATGATGATTAACGATATATTCGGCGTGAATCCTTAAAGATATATTTGCGTAGAAGTTTAATCGAATAGTGAATCATTTTAGGCGGTGATAAGATTTGGCGAAAGCCAAATCAACAAGTATGATTCCAACCAGTTATGGATGAATGCTAACAAAGGGTGAGTTTTTCTCACCCTTTTGTTTTTTATATGCCTCCAAACGGAATTTTTATATCCTAGATATTATTATCCTGCTTGATTTTGCTCAAAGATTTTAAGAAGTAAGTCTCAAACATTTTTCTCAGACTTAATCACCCCTGTTGAAAATTGTACTTTTTTATTAAATGGCAACTATTTTTGTCATTCAGCTACAACCTATTTGCATTCTTTGGGGTCATTGGGTTATATTTTTCAACTATGCGGAAGGATTTTATTGGTTTTCTATTCATGGCATTTATTCTTGTCTCTTGTCTGAGTACAGATTTTGATACCATGGAGGTCCAGTCGGATTATGACATTATATACCTGGACAATCTTTCTCAAAAATCAGATTTTTCAAACGATCCTTATCGAATCATTTCAATAACGCCATATGGTGATCAATGGGATGTTGTTGTAGAATATAGTGGGGGATGTGGTGAGCATCTTTTTTATATTTGGTGGGATGGTATATTTAGATATTCTGAACCACCTCAGTTTGATCTATATCTGATTCACAATGGCAATCAGGATTTATGTGAAGCTATAATCCGAGATACAATCAATTTCAGTTTACAAAATGCTTTAAATGATCAGGCGCTTGAAGTCCCATTCGTTGCTACTATGCACAATGAAACCAGAGCACAATCCATCGTTATAGATTCTGAAATAGCCAAATTGACTACAGACGCTTGTGATCTCAATTCAGAGATTACTCGTCAAAATTGCAGTTTAGGTGCC
Source organism: uncultured Marinoscillum sp. (assembly GCA_964353015.1). Classification (GTDB taxonomy): domain Bacteria; phylum Bacteroidota; class Bacteroidia; order Cytophagales; family Cyclobacteriaceae; genus JAMZMI01. Next base: position 124,309 of record CAYGUA010000012.1, read on the forward strand.
CTTGACAATCTTTGGATCCGACCACAAAGTGATACTCAATCGTTCGATAATGTTTTGCTCCAACCTGTCCGTTTAGGTCGGGATTCAACCATCCTTGCCGCTCAACCAGGTAAAGCCGCAGTGTCAGTAACCGTTCTATTCGGTTTTGAATACGCTACAGCCAGTGATTTTAATCAAGCATGTAGCGCTTGGCCGGAAGGTACTATTGTGCCGGTAACGGTCAATTGTATCCAACCTCTCTAAACTCATTGATTATACTAATGAGAAATACAATAGGGCTATCCAAAGAAGGCTAAGAAATAGTCCAAGGAATTTAATTCGTATCATGGCTCTTTTTTTTATGTAAAGGTCATCACCACGGTGATACCATACATGAGCTAAATACCTAATTTTAAAATTACGTGATTCACTTATCGGACTGCTTAGGGAAGATGTTTTGCTTGAGTGTGAGACCTGCATTGCCTTCCAAATAAAAGATCCACTGGAGCGTATCTTGTTCGATTCGCTGCTGATAAGATGAGATATCTCTGAAGTTAAGATGTGTTATCATTTTATCGCCAAGTCTTGATTTGGCAATTCCTGCATTGGCCAGACTGTCTAGATCATTGAAAAAACTGCTTACATCAACAAAGATTTGGGATGCAAGGTAGCTTTCTATCATGCTGTGTGTGAGCCAATCCGTAGTGCTCGTGAGATTGTCGGAAGACTTTATTTCATATTTGAAATCGTCCAAAGTGAGTGTCATGTTTTTCTTTAGTGTTGGCTTGCCTTGAACTACAACTTCTGCGGTCATTCCATCTTTTAGTTTAATGGTCGCCACCATTAGCTGTTTTTTACTGGATATTGCAATATCTGCGATGGTGGCATGATAATCATCGTATGAATAGGTTTTATCAACTAGCTTTTCTTCTAGTATCTTTTCTATGGTTTTTAGTGAGACGGCAGTTTCAATATATGCAAGAATGGCGGACTGATCGTTAAGCGTTTCTCCCCTGCTCGGCAGCTCACGATAGGAAGTTTTTTGATCAGCATTGGTAGTGATATGTATATCCGCTTTGTATTCTATGTGAATACTAAGTGTATCTTTTTCCATCGGCAATAATTCAGCATTTAATGCTTCAGGAATGGTGTAGAGCCACACATAAAGTGGCTGATGTGCTATTCTGATTGGTTTCTGAATGTCACCCCAAATTTTGGTCAAGGTTTTTCGAAAATCAAGAGATCCATTTACCGCATTACATAACTCACCTAAAATGATATCTTGATTCTGCTCCAGCGCTTTTTCCATTGTTTTACTCATATCAATATCTATTCCCAGAATATTGAGAGAAGGTTCTTCATCCCAAACCAAATTCATATCATCACAGATCAATGTGAAATTCCAGGCACTATCCAGCGCAGCAGACGCTCTCGTTTCTATGGTTCCTGTAAAGGTGATAGGTGAATCCTGATTGCTAAAAGTGATCCCCATAACTTTCTTCTTCACCGCAATTTTTACGTCAAGAGGTAAGGATGCATAGGCATAATTATTTCTCAGAGCCATTTTCAATTTTCCTTTCTTTACAACTTTCAGATAAAGAATGTCACCCTTTTTATTGAGGTCAATTTCATCGTCAATCAATAAGGTGGGCAATACGGAATTGACACCTGATTCCAACTCATGGATAGGAAAATCAATATTGAAGCTCACATAAGAAGGAGGCAATTGCAGCGGTTCGTTGAATTTGTCTGAGTTGCCCAAATCTGTGCAACTCACCAAAACAACCATAGAGACCATGAAGATGGACCAATAGCTCAATAAAGAAATTTTTAAATGATTTTTTGTCATAATGGGAACACAAAACTAAATCGGGATGATCATCCGTGTCGCAAGAATTACAATTATCCTTTTTATAAGACCATAAGAATTTGATTTACGTAGGTTTGATTATGAATAAATCTATAGTTCTGTTTGCCTTATTAATTCTGTGTTGGTCCTGTGTCGAAAAAAAATCGGTAACTGATGTGCTGCAAAAATCTATTGAAGCACATGGTATGGATCATCTTTCCCAAAAAGGAATTTCATTCAACTTTAGATCTAAAAACTATTCGGTGGCAAGAACCGGTGATGATTTTGTTTATATCAGATCTTACAATGAAGATTCTTTGTCCATTAAGGATGTCTTGAAAAATAGCGTCTATTTTGAACGGTTTGTGAATGGTGAACCGGTAACGCTTAGTCAAGATTGGAAAGACCGGTATGGAAGTTCTGTGAACTCTGTGTTATATTTTTTTCAAATTCCTTTTGTCTTACAAGACAAGGCAGCAATTAAAAGTTTAGAAGGCAAAGAGGATTTTAGAAACCAAACCTATTTTAAAATTAAAGTAGTTTTTGCAGAAGAAAATGGTGGAGAGGATCATGAGGATGAGTTTTTGTATTGGATCAATTCTGAGAATTATCTTGTTGATTTTCTGGCATATAGCTACCAGACTGATGGAGGAGGAGTCCGCTTTAGAGCGGCCATAAACAGAACTGAAGTTGATGGTATTGTTTTCCAGGATTATGTCAATTATGGAGCTAAAACAGGCACTCCGCTTCATGCGCTACTGCAACTTTTTGGTAAAAATCAACTGAAAGAATTGTCTGTTATCACCAACGAAGACATTAAAATTTCTAAACTGGATTAGGGTTTTTCAAATTCAGTTGTTTCGTTAATGTAGGAAGTTTTATCTGGCACCTACAACCGGACCGAGGGATCAGATAGTTAAATCATTCAGCATTATATTTCAGCCCCTCGGTTTTTTATTTTTCCCTCCATTTGTGCTCAAGCGATAATTTTAATTGTTCTTCAACTTCGTTACTTTAGCGCTTATTTTTATCTAACAAATTAATTTCTCATAGCAATGGCGGAAAAAACTAGATATTCAGATGAAGAGTTAAAAGAGTTTGAAGAGTTGATCAATCAAAAACTCGCCAAAGCCAGAGAAGAGCTGCATTCGCTCAGAGATGGCCTGACCAGAAATGGAGACAATGACAGTGGCGCGACTCTTAGCTCAGTGAAAACTTTGGAAGACGGAGCTGATACTGCAGAAAAAGAGCATTTAAGCCAGTTGGCTGGAAGACAACAGAAGTTTATCAATAATCTTGAGAACGCTTTGATCAGGATTAAAAATGGCACGTATGGTATTTGCGTGGATACGGGCAAGCTTATCGGAAAGGAAAGATTGAAAGCTGTACCACACACGATGCACTCCATAGAAGCCAAGCTCAAAAAATCGTAAACTTTGGATTTTCTTCTCAACCATATTGAAGCGTTGATTTTTTGTTCACCAAAACCAATCAATGAACAAGAGATTTATGCATGTCTGAAAGAAATGTTTGAGGCTGAGCTGCCGATTGAAGATATAGAAAATGGCATCAAGAAAATCAATGAAAAATATGCTGATGACATTTATTCCTTTGGCTTGGTACAGAGTGGAGGAGGTTATCAGTTTTTGACAAAACCAGCTTATCAAGCAAGTATTGGCATTTTGCTCAAGCAGCAATCAAAGAAGAAGCTTTCAAATTCTGCACTTGAAACGTTAGCCATCATTGCCTATAAGCAGCCGGTGACAAAAACAGATATCGAGCAGATTCGCGGTGTAAACTGTGATTACGCGGTTCAGAAACTTTTGGAAAAGGATTTGGTAGAGATAAAGGGAAAGGCAGAAACAATCGGCCGCCCGATGCTTTATGGAACCAATCAGAAGTTTATGGACTATTTGGGCATCAACAGTATAAAAGATCTGCCATCTCCAAAGGATTTTGTGCAGGAAGAAAACACAATAGGTAAGGAAGAGGAATAATGAAGGATAAAAAACCTTTTAACAAAAAAGTAGAAAAAGGCACGGATAAGAAATTCGCTCCCCGACCACAAGAGCTCAGGCTCAATAAATTCATCGCAAACTCTGGAGTTTGCTCCAGAAGAGAAGCAGATCAGCTAATTGTCGATGGAAAAATCAAAGTAAATGGCGCTGTAGTTAGTGAGCTTGGTTATAAAGTCAAGCGTACAGATAAAGTGGAATTCAATGGGAAATCACTTGTGCCAGAAACGTTGCAATATGTGTTGCTCAATAAACCGACTGATTTTATTACAACTATGTCTGATCCAGAAGGAAGAAAGACTGTGATGAACCTAGTGAGTGGAGCCTGCGCTGAGCGCATATTCCCTGTTGGTAGATTGGACAGAAACACAACCGGACTCTTGCTTTTCACAAATGATGGAGATCTCGCCAAGAAACTTACGCATCCTTCCCATCAAATCAAAAAAATATATCAGGTCACTTTAGATAAGCCCATTGTCAATGCAGATTTTGACAATATTTTAAAGGGCGTGACTTTGGATGATGGATTGGTCAATGTAACTGAAATGGCCGTCGTTTCAGATGACAAGACCGTCCTAGGCATAGAGATTCATGTGGGTAAAAACCGTGTCGTTCGTAGAATATTTGAGCATTTTGGCTATTCTGTGGAAAAACTCGATCGTGTGATGTTTGGCTCACTTACCAAGAAAAACTTACCACGAGGCAAGTGGCGTCATCTGACAGAGCGCGAAATCATCACCCTCAAAAACCTAAAATAGTCGCTTTCAGAGGTTACTACTCAAAACTTCCAGATCGCTATTTACGATTAAGTGAATTCCCGTTTGATTATCCATATCAAGTGATAATGTCTTTTTATATGAGCCTTTTGAGCCAAACAAATTGATACATTCGTCACTAACCTTATAGGTCAGATTTGAAAAAATGGAATTCACTCCTTCCATCATCTTAAGTATAGCTATTTCACCTTCATCTGTTACTTTGAGTAGGTAAATCCTAGTATCCGTGTTGGTAGTTCCCACTCGGTTGATTCTGCCATCGGCACTTTTCATCTCATTGTAATTGCCAGTGATGATAAACGCTTGATCTACTTCTACAAGTCCAGAAACGTCCCCTTTGAAGCTTATACGTTGTTGCCACTGTAGATCACCAATGATATTGTAGGAAGCGATCAGCAGCTCTGATTCCTTAAGAATGGTGTCTGAAAATTCATCTCCTTTCATGGTGACTAACAGACTGTTGTTTTTTGAAATATAGCTTAGCGTACGAGGATATTGATTAAAAAGCATCCGTTTGCTCAAAGTCACTTTGCCAGCTTCATCCAACAAAAGCAGATGGTTGATTCTTCGAATCCCGGCAGTGTCAAGGCCATTCAGTATCACCGCGATTCCACCAGGCACAAATTGCATGGCGGCTACTCGGGTGTGTGAGTCAAATCCAATCGAGCTATCCTGCTGCAGGAGATATTCATTGTACCATGCCATCTTATTGTCGGCTGTGACAGCACACACATAGGCCTGGGTTTTTCCTTCCTTTTCATTTTTAAAAATACCAGCAAGAACGGATGACCCATCGAATGTTTTGATCAAATGTGTGGTAATTGGCGCTGCGGTCAGAAATTCGTTTTCCATACTTTCACTTGCGGAAAGAGGAATTTCCATTTTCTGATAAGAAATAGTTTTCACTAATGAATCGCTGGTATATTTTTCATAAATGTGCTCTTTGATCTTATTAACAGCTGTGGAGACCTTTTCGGCATTTGTTTGTCGCTCGGTATTTACGAAAGTATTCACACCCTGCATGCCCTGAAAATAGGTGTCAACGAAATAGGTGTATTTCTTATAGGACAGATCTGTATTTCTACGGGAGATATCACTCAACGTGCTATCAGCCAGTTTGATTTTATTGATCATCTGACCGTAGAGATACAATTTTCTTTCTACCGCTACAGTGCTACTCGTATCCAAACTTTCATTTTGCATTTCATGAAAAATGAGATCATGCTTTTTTTCTTTGTAAACAAAAATCGGTTCAACTACTGCGTTGAGATCATATTTTCTAAGATTAAAGAGAACCTCCTTTGAAGCCTTTAGAGGTGTGAAATCATCTCTGATGAAGTCTGGAATTGCATTTTTCAATTTATCATCAATCCTCAAATTTTCAGCGGAAAGGCTGGTTCTCAGGCTGCCTATCTCGTTGCTAATATTCAGTCTGGTATCATCCACCCATTTTGCATAATCCCAAACTGCTATTTGGTTCTGGAGGAAATTGATTTGAGATTCAAGCCCATCGAGTCTGTAGACGCTTATCTGTCCTACGGTTATATTTTGATTGTATCCAATATCATAGTTAGCAATGGCTACTTTATATTTTTCAAAATGCTCCATGGCCAATAGATATTCAGACTTCAATGATTCAAATTCCTGATTTACTTGCTCGTTGTACAATAAATACAATTCCTTGAAAGTGGGATATTTGCCCAAAATGCTTGCATATATTTTATGGGCTTTATCATAATGACTGAAGCTTTGTGTGAATTGAGTATAAATTTCAGGCACATTTTTAATGAAAAGATCCAGCTCAGCTTTTGATCTGGATATCTTATTGGTTATCGAATCAAATGGGACGTTAAACCTTCCTTTAGCATCGTAGATACCAAAATTGTAATAGGATTCCTCATTTTTTTTAACATCCTTTTCAGTTATGAATTGCTCTGTGCGCTCAAAAGCGGAAAGTGCGAGTCTTGCATTTCCAAGTTTGTAATCATAGTCTTTCAATGGGTCGCCCAAATGAAAACGCTCCTCATACACAAGGGCCATTTGCAGGAAAATACTTGGGTTTGTAGGTTCCTTCGAAAGCCAGTCACTGAGTTCGGCAATTTCACCGCCTACTGGTAGTGTCAGTATTCTGTGAAGGTCATCTTCATATTTTAGTTTCTGGCCGAATACAAAAGAAACGGCCATTGTCATTGCGATTGTTGTTATAACTTTCTTCATGGCTGGATTCAATTATATGTCGAGAATTTTTAAAACTACCCTGCGATTTTTTGCTCTATTTTCTTCCGTGTCATTTGGAAAAATCGCCTGATCCTCACCATAACCTTTGGCTGTAAATCGTTCGTCAGGAATCTTATTTTCTTTAAGAAAACGAGCAACACTTGAGGCTCTTCTTTTTGACAAGGAAAGATTATATGCTGCCGAACCCACATCATCAGTGTAGGCAGCAACTTCTACTTTCAGACTTTCATTTTGCTTCATCAAAGCAACCACACGCTCAAGCTCGGCATAAGAAATTTCATTCAGTTGATCAGAATTAGATTCAAACAAGATGTCTTTCAATGTCAGGTTGGTTCCCTCTAGCAATGGCTGGAGTTTCAAATCCAGGCTTGGTGAAAAAGTAGCCCCTGGCCCTGCGGAAGTGATTGCGATGATGTTTTGATTGTCACCATAGGCAGTGATATCGGGCTCCTCGCCATCAGGTAAAATATCTATTACAGCACTGTTGAAGGCATAACCCTGATCACTTGTGGCTTCTATCTCGTACCTGTCACCCACGCGCAAAGCGATTGTCTCATTTCCATTTACTTCTATCACTTCATCGCGATTTTGATTGCGAATTCTAACGCGTGATCTCACTTTGGCATTGTTTACCAAATCAGCGATGTTGAGTTGAATTTCACGCTTATGCGGCACCATATCCAGATCTCGGATAAAGTCTGGATAAACAACCAAGCCCGAGACATCAAGAACAAAAAGCTTACTATCAAAATGCTCCTTGTCTACGATGACTTCATATTTTTTCCCCAATGGTAAATCGAGGGTGATTCTGCCAGATGGATTATTTTCTATATCAATTAGAAACTCACTGGCGCCAGATTCCTTTACCTTGATATTAGCCAATACAGGTTCGAAGAGATCACTATCATAGATATTTAAGTTGAGTTTGGCGCTCTTGTATAAATCAATGTTCTGATCTATTTCGCGGTATTCATCCACATCACTCAGATCATAAAACAAGGATTTGGATGTATAACCATCTGTTTTAATTTCAATATTATAATTTCTTCCTACAGCAAGTACCACGGTATATCTACCATCCGTAGGGTTGTTATTAATCCGCATGATTTCTCCTGAAGTAAATGCATCCGAAACAATTATTTCTGTACCCACCCCATTGCCATTTTCTCCATCGCGGATATAGCCCTGAATGATCACGTTTTTAAATTGCCGGTATTTATGTGGTATTTCTACAGAATATATTTCGTTGGAATTGTACACAAAATAGAGTAGGTCGCCCTGAGCGGAGATACTTGAAAATTGATCCGGATGTTGTGTGTTGATGTATTCTAATGCAATTGGTTTGGTCCAGTCACCTACTTCATTCAATCGTGATTGATACAAGTCAAAATCCCCTTGTCCGCCTAATCTATTTGATGCAAATATTAATGTGCGATTATCTGCCATTATTCTTGGAGCTTTTTCACAATCCTGATTTACTGGAGATGGGAGCAATTCTGGTTTGCCCCAGCTACCATCTGCCTGCTTTTGCGAAACCAAAATACTGAAACACGCTTTGTTTTCCCATTGCTTGGACAGCTCCTCATTGGAAGGCCCATCAAAATTTTGTCGTACGAAATACATTGTTTTACCATCAGCTGAAATTGATGGAAATCCTTCATATCCGCGCGAATTTATTGGTGCGCCAACATTTTTTGGCTCTGTCCAGGTATCACCGGTTCGTTCAGAATAATAGATGTCTTCGCTTCCTAAACCTTCCCGGAACGATGCAAAAAAGAATAACATGTTTCCATCAAAAGATACGCTCGGACCGCCGATCAAATCGGTAGAATCACCATAGTTATTGATTGGGTCAATGGGATTTGGAGTTGTCCATTTTCCGTTCACCAATTTTGAATCATATAACTTGTAACGACCGTCTCGGTTCGATTCTATGATCATCGTTCTTCCATCGGCGGAAATAGAAGGGGCATACTCAATCGCCGAACTGTTTAATTCAGGGATGGGTTTAGCTGTGCTTCGAAAATATCTGATTGAATCGGCGAAGGTTTTGAGCGTGTCTGGTATTTGTGCTTGTAGAAATACGCTTCCTGCTAATAATAGTATTAGAATGTATATCCTCTTGTCCATGGTCTTGGTTAATTTCCCAATATTACAAATGCTCCCCAGTAATATGGTTCTTTAAAATTAGTACGAACTTCCTGAATGGCATTATTAAATGCTTCAAGTTTTGTTTCTCCCGAAAACCAATTTTTGTAGAAATTGGTCATCAGCATTTGTGTAGTAGCATCATTAACCTTCCAAAGGCTCATTACTAAATTGCTGGCACCAGCCACGATAAAAGATCTTTGAAGTCCATATACGCCTTCTCCATTTTTAACCTCACCCAAGCCCGTTTCACAGGCCGACATGATCACAATATCCGTATTGTCAAGATTGAGGTTCATGGCTTCATATGCTGTAAGAATGCCATCCTCATTGCCTTCAAACCCTTCGCCTCTGATAGTGTTTTCAGCGCCAGCCAATAATAAACCAGAGCGGAGAAGGGGATTAAATTTTGTGCTTCTGCTATCCAAGCCTGCATCTTCAGCATCGGCCTTGATATCTGCAAGGAAAAAGCCGTGTGTAGCTATGTGAAGTATTTTTGGGCTCTGAACTTTTTTTATTTGATCCTCGGTTGCTGCGGCGGATATATATTTCTCATATGTCCAATTGTTGTCTTTGAGGATCAGTTCGATATTGTTTATTTCTTCCAAAGTACCCGGAAGTTCCGCTATATCACTGCCAAAACTGTATCTGGTTTCTGAGTCGGTGACCATGGCATTTACATGTGCTATTTCTGCGGCGGTCATGTTGTATTTGGGAAATCCAAAAAGTAGGGCCTTATTGGTTGGGTTCTGCTCGCCTGTGTTTTCAACTAATTCACGGGTATTACTTAGTAACCGAATCGCATATTTGTCCAACACATATTCATTCTTTTTGGTATCAAGCAATGTGGAGATATTCACCTTATTGTAAACGCCATCAGCAGATAAGTAAATTTCCTTCACCTGATTCCCAACTAAATTGTCAATCGTTTCCCAATAGAGCGCATAGGATTTACTATCAGCTACTTTATAGACGATGGAGTTTTTATAAACTTTAAAGCCTTTGTTTTCCATATCAATTCCTTTGCCTGAAACTACCATTTGTGGTACTGAACCAGGCTTTCCATCAAGGATCAAAGCAACGTACAAGACAGAATCAGTTTTAATTTTTTTCTTGATCCTGATGATCTCAATGGCGGCTCCATCGCTGTTAATTTTGGATTTTACATTTTGCCATGTCACTTGTTTCTTTTCAAATTCGGCGGCAAACTCAGACGATTTTTGGGAAAGTTGTTTTTCCTTGTCATTGACTTCCGTTTCCATGGCCGGGATATCTATACCTGCTTTTTCAGCCTCATCCTTGGACATAGCATAAGCCTTTACGATGTTCTCTTTCAACGCAATCCAATCATTGAATAGATCAATTAATGCCTGATTCCCACTGTTGTTGATTCTATTTCTTACCTTGTTGGAAGCATTGAGTAACAAAGCCTTTGTTGCAAGTTGTAGATTGTAAAGACTGCCAATCATGTCTTCTTGGTCTTGCGCAGTGCCTTTATTTAACAGGACAAATTCTACTCCGTAATCTAGATATGCCTCTATTACAGGTCTTATTTTTCCATAAAAAGCACTTTTTTCGCTTTCGCTCAAAGCAGGGAAGTACTCATTGATTTGGTTGAGATATTCTGAAATGACCTGCTTGTATGGTTCTAAAGCTCCTTCAAAATCACCAGTCCTATGTAGGATGTGAGCAAGACCATATAGGGAAAAGACATAATCAGGATGTGCTTCTCCTAAGATGGTTTTGCGAATATCTACCACATCCTGAAAGTATTGCTTGGCCAGATCATATTTTTCCAGCTCCTGCTCCAATACTGCCAGGTTGTAGAGCGTGGAAGCGTAGGATGGATGATTTGCACCGAAAACCTTTTCATCAATAGCCAGAGCCTTCATATACAGCTCCTCAGCTTTTTCATATTCCTGATTGCTTTCATAGATGGTAGATAGGTTGTGTAATGTTTTTGAATAAAGTGGATGCTCTGTTCCCAAAATTTGCTCATCAATAACCAATACTTCCTCTAGCAATTTTTTAGCCTCAGTAAGGTTATCTTCCATTTTATAAATGGTGGCCAGGTTTTCTGTAGCTGTGGCATAGTCTATATTTAGCTTGCCAAGATTAGACTCATAAATAGTAAGAGCTTCTTTGAATAAAGGTTTGGCAGCTGCTGTGTTACCCATTTTTTGGTAGAGCAAGGCTAGATTGTCAAGAACAGAGGCGTAAAAAACATGCTGCTTGCCGACAGTTTCACCAAATATGTCTCGGGCTTTTCTAAAATATCCTTCCGCAGCAGTATAGTCTGCCAATTCTTTTTTGATACCTCCGAGATTCATATAAGTGTAGGCCAACGAGGGATCATTTGGCAGTAAAATCGATTCTTTTGTGGTTCTGATTTCTTCGAGTATTTGGTCTGCGGCTGTGAATCTTGCCGTTTGTTGATATAATAGCGCCAGATTCTCGTAGGTCGCCAGATAGTCAGAGTTTTGCGAACCGTAAACTTCCTTTTTTATATGAAGTGACTTTTTAAGGTAATATTCTGCAGTGTAATAATTTCCCTTGAGCTGTAGCAGGGAAGAATAATTGGCTAAAACTTTCGCACTTTCGGGATGCACTCCGCCATATGTTTCACTGAAAATTGGCATGATCTCCTGATAAAGCATTTCCGCCCGTTCGTAATCTCCAAGCTGAGCCACAATTCCAGCCAATGAATTTTTAACAAAACACGTTTGTATGGCCTCATTACCAAATCTTGCCTGACATTCAGCCAAAGATTTTTCAGCAAGCTTTTTTGCGTCTTCGAATTTTCCTTCACGCACCAGAATTTTTGAATTGAGATTAAAAAGAGAGTATTCTTTTGATTTAAAGCCGTTGGATTCAGTCAGTTCGATTGCTTCATTCGCCTGAGATTTTGCTAGCGCAAAATTCCCATTGGTTAGGTTAATGCCTCCTAGACTTTCCAACACGTTCACATAAGTCAAATCTTTGCTGAGGTTATATGATGCGTATAATGCTAGCGCATCAAGTAGGCTGTTTTCTGCTTTTTCCGGTTCACCGTTTCTTATGAGAAGATTCGCATAACTAGCCAAAGTGGTAGCGTAAGTTTCCGGTTCATTTTCTTTGTTGGCTCTTTTTTGATTCAGCAATTCTTCCATTAGTGTTCTTGCTTCATCAAATTCTCCAATCTTTTGTAGAGCTAATGTCAGATTGTTGAGCGCAATTGAATACTCCGTAGAGCTTTGTTCACCCATTTGAACGAAGTTGTCTGTGGCCAATCTATATTTTGTCACACTCAAATCAAACTTGCTAAGATTATCGAGCATATCACCAACTTTTATCAAAATGCTTCCATATTCGAAGTTTGGGGTCTCAAAATTGTAATAGTCTTCCAAGATCTGAAATTGAGCAAGAGCCTTATCGTACGATGCTTGGGCCGAAAGCAGTGAACCATAATTGTAGACAATGTTGTAAAACTCAGGACCCACCTCCTCAAAGGCATCCAAAATTTGCATCGTTTCCTCAAACAATTTCAAGGCTGCTTCATCTTGCTTCAGTTGAAATTTTGCAATGGCCAGATTTCCTTTAGCAATACCTATTTCATAAGAATCTAATGCGTTGAAACTGGCTGTTATTTTCAGTGCAGTGGTTAATAATGGCTCTGCGGCACCATATTCACTGCGATTCATGCGAATCAATGCCAGATTTTGTAAAGCATTGGCGAAGTTCATGTCCTCAGCTTGACCAATAGTTTGAAGCAGTTCTACTTCTTGTTTGGCATAGCCTATCGCTGATTCCAGATCGTTAAGATCATAATAGACTACTGAAAGTTGTCTAAGAATCGCTCCAAGATTTTTATCCTGATCACCTATGGCAGCTTTGTATAATTCCAGTGCTTTGAGAGCTTCGTCTCGCGCTTTGTCCGATTCAAAATTATTGTAGTGGTCTACAGAATTTTGATATGACACCAGCCAGTCTTGGCTAAAGGCATTCTGAAATGATAAAATAAGAAGTAGGGGGAAAAGTAGGTTTTTCAATGCGGTTGGTTGGTTTGGCGATCAGGTCCTAAGATAAAAAATATATACTCAAATTGAACTGTTGAAGAGATTTTCTGCGATTATTCGAAAATTTAAGTTTGAACAACTTTTTGCCAAAGAGGAAGTAGTACACATTGAAGTTGATCACCAATATAGTATGCATGCATACTATATTTCAGAATTGTTGTATATTCGAGGGCGTAAAATTTCTGACTTTTTGAATCAGGGGTTTGCGTGGTGCTGAGTGGATTCGATCGGAGTGGCGTTCCACCCACCGACTCACTTATTTTGAGCTGGCGGTTGGAAGGGTTTTAGATCAGATCGGAAGGTGTTGCATCGGGTAGGCGAAGCGCCATTGATTTACGGGTTTTGATAATTCGGAAGGACATAAAAAAACCCCGATCGAGATGACCAGGGTTTGCGTGGTGCTGAGTGGATTCGA
>CAYGUA010000013.1:0-119374 GCA_964353015.1 uncultured Marinoscillum sp.
GCTTCATTGATGGACGCTGTTGTAATCTAATAATTGAAAGCCAATCACAACTAATGTCTTTTTCATTTCATTCTATCAATTGCTGTTGTAATCTAATAATTGAAAGCCAATCACAACATTAATGCCCTCTATATAGCCTAATCTTCTGCTGTTGTAATCTAATAATTGAAAGCCAATCACAACACCATGCATGAAATTCTTTAATTGTACCTTGCTGTTGTAATCTAATAATTGAAAGCCAATCACAACATTCGTAGAGCTGTTCAGATGTGGTCAAATGCTGTTGTAATCTAATAATTGAAAGCCAATCACAACTCGGGTAGTGTTAAGGAAGCTGATAATGATGCTGTTGTAATCTAATAATTGAAAGCCAATCACAACTCTTGGTATATAAGAACACATGCGTACCAAGCTGTTGTAATCTAATAACCTAGCAGGTCGCATTGAAAGCCAATCACAACCCAACGTCGACTTGACATCTTCCCCAGATAGCTGTTGTAATCTAATAAGCTGGCCGATCGAATCAAATGCCTATTATCTATTAATACCTTCAGGATGTCTTGTGTTTTTTCTAATCCACAAAAAATATGGGACAAAATTGTTAGATACAGCTAACTTTTTTAGATATCGGTTTTGTGTGTTGGCAGTCTCACACGAAACCGAAAAATCGAAACACACAAAACCGAAATTAAGAATGACCATGTATGCGCATTTTACCGGCGCACCACTTAGGAAGTCATTATGTGGCCAAAATCTACATTTAGGCTATGATTAGCCCTGATTTTTGCGACTTTTGAACAATGGCGCATTAATTAAAGGCATTCCGGCGCAGGAAGTGCGCATCTTTTAGCATAAGGAAATTCAACTTAATTGAGGTTGATGCAGCTTTAAAATAAAATAGCCCACCATTCCGAGGTAATGGCAGGCATATCAAAAGAACTAGCTTGTGGTAAATATACCTAATTACATTATTTATTATAATCGGAATCCACAGGTTTTCCCAATGCTTTCAAAATTCCAGGAAAAGACTTGAAGATGTTTTGCAGTGCACCCCAGGAGCGCACCTGAAGTTTAAAAGGATGATTCTCTTCGTCATTCCATTGAAACTCAATTCGCACATTGTTGTAAGCTACTTTTTGATTGCGTGATAGTTTTTTGACTATTTCATATCCCTCCAAAAACCATATTTCATCATCAACTTTAATGTCTTGGGGCAAGCCATGGTCGACCTTAAAATACTTGACTCTATTCTTTACAAATACAATCAAGTAATGATAATCAGGTATGAATCGAAACCCTGAACTCTTCTTTCTAATCTTGTATATCCCAGGCTCTAAATTCATAAAGCTAATTTATTTAGCTTTACTAATTTAATTAGCATATTGTAATAATATATTTTTGATCAATTATCAATCACATATGACATATTGGTTTGGTTGACATTATGGATTAGAGTTCATTAAATTCATGAATAAAACAGGTGAATATTGATTACAAACAGATTGTTTTGACTTATGACAGCACAAGTAACGGAAATCGTTTATTATCAAGGGAAAAAGGAATATTCGCCAGATGATCCATTTGGCACCTATTTAGAAAATCACGAAGAAATCGAATTTGGATGGTCAAATACGAGCTGCTGGAAAGGATACCAGGGAATTTATAAGATCCATGACAATAAGCTGTACCTCATAGCCCTAGATGCCAAAATAGAAGGCGTTGGTGAAGTAGATATGAGCTATTTTTTTCCAAATGATATTGTGGTATTTGCAGATTGGTTTAGTGAAGATTTATGGATTCCCACAGGAAAAAGCATACGACATCCCGAGGATAGACACAGATCTATTTATGAAAAGTACATTTATCTCACTTTCAAAAACGGGGTTTTGATTGAAGAAAGAGTGACAGACAACAGCGCGGAACTAGAAGAAATCGAAGAACAAATGAAACTAAAATCCAAATAAGATATGGTGGCCGAGAGTATTGCTCCTTTTTCAAAATTGAATACTGAAGGAGATGCTTTTGAGTTTTGATACTTGGGCAACATTAAAAAGGGTGTGTGTCTGTGTTGCCCATAAATCAGCAAATTGAAACACACAAAACCAAATTTTATTGAAAAGGCCTCAAAAAGCACTTATTCGACATCCAGCGATAGTTCTTATGTCAAAAAAAACCAAAACACACAAAACCAAAGTTAAGAATGAGAATACATGCGCACTCAAGGCGCATTTTGTCGGCGCGCTACTTAGAAAGTCTTTATGTGGCTAAAATCTACGTTTAGGTTATAATTGATCCTGATTTTTACAACTTTTGATCAATGGCGCATTACTTGGCGCAGGAAGTGCGCACCTTTTAGCATAAGGAAAATTCAGCTTTATTGAGGTTGATGCAGGTTTAAAATAAAAGAGCCCACCAATCAGTAAAAATTTGCACTTTTATTGTTGATGCCAAAAGATTATTGGATTTGTAGATTTCACCCTTATCTGGATTGATGGCTATCCTGTTTTCCATCCCTCCGAAATCTGTTTCGGTTCCTAACTCATCTAGGGACTTTATTAGAATACCATTTTTCTCAGCATACTCTTTGGCATTCTTGTGAAGGAGGGCTATTTGCTCGTCCGCTCCAACTGAGCTAATGCCTCTTTCAATGTTATCGAAGGCATTTTTGAGATCATCTCTTGTCTCTTTTTGATATGAGCCTTGTCGTACTCCGTCTTGGGTTTCGTCTTGATTACCATAGTTTTCAAATTTAGTGTTTTTGGTTCAATTTGGAATCTTATATCAGGGCTACTTGCTCGTTTCCTTGAGTTGCTTCAATGCCTGTTCTAATGTAACTGTGGGCATTTTTGAAAGTATCTCTTGCTTCCTTTTGTAGCTTTCCCTCTCGTATTTCTTGATTTCCGCTTGGGTTGGCATAATCTTCTCCCTCTGTTGCAGAACCTTCTCTACTGCTTCCAGTATGGTCTTCTGTTTTTGATTCTTGTTTTGCATTTTCAAGTTATTTACCTAAAATTCCAATTTCTGATTGATCATTGGAATGGGAACAGCAAAGGAGCCTTATTCAGATTGTTCATTTTAAGTGCAATAGTTCTATTTTAACCTGGTCGCGAAATCGACCTCCCATTTAATGTTATTAAATAGCACGTTAAATCAGTGAAATTTTCCATTTGCCATTATTTTTTTCTGATCATTTATAATTGATCCGCCCATTCTTCTCAGGAAAGGTTTCTAATAATTATATACTAAGTGGATCCATTATTACCATAACCCATATCGTACGATTTAAGAAAAATATTATCTTAGAGGGATGACTGAATTTCAGATCGATCTAATTAAGATAGGTTCAGGGCGTGTTCCTATATGTTGATTTTAAAAAAGTTGTCAAATCATTCAAAAACCTGTTTTGTTTGAATTTAAAATTGGATTGTTTTAATTCAGGTTTCCATTTTTTTATTTGAACACCCCTTTGCTGGTAGCGTTAGTTTATCAGTAAGAAAATTTATGAATTATAATACTAATAACAGGTAATTAACTGAGTATCTGATTCATACAAACTCCCCCCCTCGCTACATTATCGAGTCTCTTTCGTAATCACGTTCCAAATTACATTTTTATTTGATTTCGAAAGAATTTAATAGTGAATTTCTTTTTGATATCAATTGAATTGCACAATATCCTTTGTTAACTTAGAATCTCAAAGTAAAATAAAAAAGTTGTATGAAATCAGGAGCTATCGCAATTACATTGATAATGTCTATTCTAGAGATGGGATTTGCGCAGAAATCAATAAATATGGTTGCACTGGAAAATGGCGCGACAATGATGATCATTCCTCCATCCAGAGTTGAAGTCACAGAGAGGAAAGAATTGGCTAAATATTCCGCTGGTGCGTTATTTGATCAAACATCTAATGTTTGGAGCTCTCAGGGGATGAATTTCCCATTTATTTTTGTGATTGAATTGTCTGAAGAAAGTAATATTCAAAAATTAGAATTTGATAATCAATGTGAGTTTTATCCTGGAATTGAAACTAAAAAAGTACGCGTAGAATTCTCGACTGTTGGTAAAGATGATGGATTTGAATTGGTTGATGATTTTATACTTGAAAAAGCCATTAACAATAAGTTCATTATTACACCTCAAAAAACTCGATGGATCAAACTAACAGTCTTAGAAAATTATGGCAATCCAAAATTCACACAACTGGCCGAATTTAAAGCCATAGGCGTACCAGGTAATAGAATTGGTAAAACAATAAATATCGATGGCCTGTGGCACACCAACTGGCAGGATATGACTTTTGAACAAACTGGGAATACATTCACCGGTAATTACGTTTACACTAGCGAAGGGCACAAATACAAAGGCAAAGTAAAAGATGGGGTAATAGACCGGAATTTATTATCCTTTAAATGGGATGAAAAAAATGCATCCGGAACTGCTAATTTGTTTTTAAATCAAGAAGGGAATAAAATTTCAGGATTTTGGAGAAACGCGGACAACCCCAGAGATTTTAATGTTTGGACCATGTTTCGCACCGTCGAAGAAAGTAAGCCCATTGAGTATTCTGAAGCAATTGAGCCTATAGCATTCATTGAAGAAGAGCCTGTAGCTATAGTTGAAGAAAAGCCAGAAATAATTGAAAAACCTGTGGTTGCAGCTATCGAAGAACCAGAAGTTATCACTGCTCCAGTTATTGCTCAACCGGTGGTTGTCGCAACACCTCCTGAAGTTAAAGGGCCTCCAAAAATTGGAAATAAGGAATTGACGGAAATCAAAGCCGGTGAAGCCATAACCATGGAAAGTATCATATTCGCTTTGGGCACAGCAACAGTACAACCTGAATCATTCGAAGAACTTGATATCTTATATGAATACATGAAAGATAATAAGGATGCTTTGGTCAAAATAAAAGGTCATACTGATAAGATAGGTGATCCATCCAAAAACATCATGCTATCACAAGCGAGAGCCAATGCTGTAAGAACTTATCTCATAAAGAAAGGAATTGATAAGAACAGAATAAAAGCCGAAGGCATGGGCGACACAGAGACAATTTGCCCTTCGCCATGTGATCAAAATCGTCGGGTTGACTTTGTATTATTAGAGTGATGGATTCAATTTTATCAATCTGAAATAATCGAGCATCGCCTCATTTATTTCACCATCCATATTGGTATTCCAATCTTCCAAAATCAAATCAAATTGATTGAGGCCTTTGGATAATTCAACCTTATAACTGTTTGAATAACCCCAATCTGACCATTCATCTTTTCCTCGCTGTGGCATCACCATCGTTCCAACTTGCTCCTCGTTGATATACAGCGTACGCATGGCGCAGTTGTTATCAGTATTCCAAGGGCCAGTACCATTCGAATACCGAAAATCAAGTAGATAGCTTCCTGATTCTTTTACGCTGAATCTCAATCTTATATTAGCATTGGAATTAAGTGATGTTTCTACAAATCCTGAACCTGAGTGATTGGTATATGGCCGTTGTGATTTCCTTACGAAATCTTCAAATTGAAAAATATTGAATTTAGAATTATTTAAAATTTGAATGGGTTCTGACAAAAACGATTCGATACCAAACTGATCAACCGCTGATACCTGGTACTCTACAAATTCATCATCATTGGTTTCGACTTTAGTGGCATCAGTATTTTTAACAAGGCTCCCATTTCGATAAATATTATAAGCTACCGCACCATTTACATCCTCCCAAGTGATGTGATTTTGCAGCATGGAGATGACAGGATTGGCTGGGGAAAATTGATTTTTCACTAAATTGACTGACTCATTTGAAAAATCATTATTGCCCATTTTGATTAATACTTCATGTTCACCAATCAATTCGCCAGAAAAATATGGATCATCTTGTTTCTTACCATCCAGATAAAATTCCTTAATCTGATTTCCATGACCTTCAATATTGATGTTCAAAACAGCCTCTCGATATTTGAAATTTTCCAAGCTGCGATCACCACCATAAGCCTTTGGTATAACTGGACTAAAACGTATACCTTTTTCTTCAAAATTTATCCCCATAAAAACCCGATGCACCATGGCAAGATTGCCAGCCATGCTCCAAAGCATGCGATGTGAGTTAATTTCAGTACCCATGAAGTCTCCATTATCAGCCACAAAATTTTCGTAGTTGGTTAAAAACAATCCTCCCGCCCGATAAATCGACGCAAGACCATGATTAAGTGCTGCTTCATTTCCAGCCTTGGCTGCAGCCAGATTCCAATATGACTGAACAAATGGCCAAACCCCATTATTGTGATATGGAGGAATACCTGGTATCTGCGGATAAATACATGTGGTGCCAAATGCAGTAACCGGTGATTTTGATAAAATAGATTGGGCTTTAGTTTCATCAGCCACCTCAAACAACACAGCAAGTGCTTCTCCCAAAGCTTCAAATCTTGAAGATCGTCCAAGAAACGTACGACCATAGATATATTGAGCATAGTAGCCCTTATCTCTCATCCAAAGTTGTTTGTTGATTCCTTCTTTGATAGATGCAGCTCTCTTCTCATATATATCACCATTCTGACCCAGAGCACGTGCCATTTTAGATAAAATAATGTGGGCTTGATAATGCACCACATTCGTACCTAGATTTTCAGAAACGTAGATATCCCTGTTATCCATCCATTTCGGATAGGTCTGTTCGCGCCAATCTAAAAAGGAAGATTCTCCTCGATACATCCCTGATTCGGTGCTTAAATTTTGATAGTCATCATTTAGCGTATTCCTGATAATCTGATAGCTAGATTTTAGCCATTCCATATCACCTGTTACTTTGTAAATTTCCCATGCTGCCAAAGCCCAGGTAGTTCGATCTGAAGACACAGGATAGGCACCTCCAGAACCTGTGTCCTGGATAATCCGCTCGTTTGGAGTGACTTTGCGCATCAAACTAATTTTTGCTATTTCAGGCTCATGATAAGCAAAAGCTAATAAGATGCTATAACTCACATCTCTAGTCCATACCCCACCCCATTTTGCGCCTGTGCGCAAGGTGCTATCTGGTTCGATGGCCATGATCGCCTCCTCAAGGGACATATTAAATAAAGCGTCAACAATTGGCTGATTTGACTCGTACTTTGGTTTTGAAGAAATATCGGTTGTAAGCTCCCATACCTTTTCTTTATAATCAGCCGGATCATATGGATTGAGAATCAATTTCAGCTCGTAAATACCATCGCCATCATCATCTTTAAGTGCAAGGCCATTGTTATCAAGATTAGAAAAATCCCAGGTCAAAGGCTCTGATCCACCTGCTATGAAAACATTTTTAAAATCTGATTTTGCCACTTTGCTCCCATCATAAGCTTCATAATATCCTTTTTCATCAAACTGCTTTAGCACAGTTCTCATGTCAAGTCTAAAAGTGTATTCGTGATTTACCGGCAATCTCTCTGATGGTTCTTCAGGAATGTCATCACTCTTTTCACCAAAGATGAAGATTGGAGACTGATGCTGACTATCTTCAATTACTATCCAATGATCTTTTCCAGAAGGTAATTCATTGTCTTTTTTGTTTAGACTAAACTTGAATTGAAGTCTACGGGCATAAGTCTCACTCTCCTTGCTTTTGTAATTTGATTTCACCTTGGTAGGTGAAATCACTTCGGCTACATTATCTCCTTGTACAACTTTATCCGAGTAGACCGTAAATTCCTCGGATTCATAAAGTTTCGATGAATTATCACAACTGATCATACACAAAGCCAGAAATGAAAATAAAATCGAGCTAATCCAAGTTTTCATAATTATTCGGTTTTGGACAATCTCAGTTGAGGATGCTTTAAATAATCATCTTGTACCAAGTAAAATCCTTATAGTATCACGGTAAATTTGATGGCCCGAAGTGAATATTTTCCTGATATAATCTATCGGTATAATCAAAGCAGATAAAGCGAACACTGTTCCCCATTCATTCAAGGTAAGAGCTTTAGTTCTTAGCACATCGCCCCCTATGTACGTGAATACAATTTGTAACACAAAGACTAAAATCATTATCTGAATAAATCGATGGTTTTGTGAGATATGCTTTAAAACATTCAAACCTTCCGAGCGAACATTAAATCCATTCAACAAAATCTGAAAAATGAAAATATTGAAAAATGCTGTTAATAATATAGCTTCATCCGGTACACCATCACGTAAAAACATGTCTTTAAAAATCTGAGCTTTCAAAAAGAAAACGGAGAATATTGTAATAAAGAGACCATTAACAAGAATTGCTGAAACCATATTTTTAGTTAATATATGATCTTCTCGACGGACTGGAGGATCTTCCATGTATTCCGTAAGCGCAGGCTCACCTCCCAAAGCTATTGCAGCCAGGGTGTCCATGATCATATTGATCCAAAGGAGTTGAATGATTGTCAACGGAAAATCAATTCCGATAAGTGGCCCGAGGAATGTGATGGATACTGCCGCAACATTGACTGTAAGCTGAAACATGATGAACTTCCTTATGGACTTGAAGATGGTACGTCCATATCTGATTGCATTGCTAATGGAGTTGAAGTTATCATCCAAAATCACAATATCACCAGCTTCTTTGGTTACTTCTGACCCACTTCCCATGGCAATTCCAACATCAGATTGTTTCAAAGCCGCTGAGTCATTTACCCCATCGCCAGTCATACCAACTACTTCCCCCATTGATTTGGAGATTCGAACCATGCGGCTTTTATCTGTAGGTAAGGCTCGAGCAATCACTCTTAGATTCGGCAAAATAGTTTTTACCTCATCGTCAGTCATTTGTTGCAGTTCTGATGAAACCAACACTACTTGCTCTGGACTGTCAAGTAATTCTGCTTCCCTGGCTATAGCGGCAGCCGTTCCTTTTCTATCACCGGTAATCATAACCACCTGTACTCCGGCATCTTTTACCATTTTGACAGATGATTTGGTGGTATCTCGGATTGAATCCTGAAGCCCAATAACACCAATCAAAATCATATTATCAGGAAGTTCTTCATCCGACTTAATAGATTCTTTAGATACAGCCAAAGCCATCAATCGTATTCCAGCATCAGCCAGTCCATCCAAATATTTAATCAATGACGATTTATCTGCTATTTTCCCAACTTTCCCATTTGCATCGATGGCATCCGTGATATTTTCCATCACTATTTCAGGAGCCCCTTTGACAAGAATCACTTTATCCGATCCAACAGCTTCCATTTTGGACTTCAGCTGAAGTAATGTGGCTGAAAATTTCCTGGTGCTGTTGAAGTGAATTTTATGAATGACTTCTGCTTGATCTACTAAAGTATTGTCCTCGGAAGGATCAACATAGCCTAATAATGCTCTTTCAGAAAAATTTCCTCCTGTAACTACTCCATCTTTGGTTCGATGACTCGCTGAATTTCCAGAAATCACATAGCGCACATATTCGCGAATAGTATCAGGAATCTCACTATAACTTTCGAATCTATCGAGCGCACCAGTAATGAAATACCTTGGCTCCATAGCGCCCTTAG
Organism: uncultured Marinoscillum sp.; assembly: GCA_964353015.1. Taxonomy (GTDB): domain Bacteria; phylum Bacteroidota; class Bacteroidia; order Cytophagales; family Cyclobacteriaceae; genus JAMZMI01. The sequence goes on from CAYGUA010000013.1 coordinate 9,507, forward strand.
TCAAAGTACCAGTTTTATCAGAAAATAAAATACTCAAGCTACCAGCCGTCTCAATACCCAACAATTTTCTAACTAGAACCTTCTCACGAAGCATTTTTTGCATATTGAGTGAAAGCACTATGGCAATCATCAAAGGCAGACCTTCTGGTACAGCAGCCACAACTATAATAATGGCGAGTACAAGTGCGTGAACCAAATCATTGACAACAACCTCCCAGTTGTTGAAATACTCCGAAATTTGAACTGAGTCAAAATCGTTGAGTATGACCGACTTTTGAAACATGAACACTACTGCAATCAATATTGAAGCGATGTATCCAAATTTGGCTATCAAATCAGCCAAGCCTTTTAACTTTACCTGAAGTGGTGAAAGTCTCTCATCTGTGATGGATAATTCTTTAGATAACTTTCCGTAAAAAGTATGATCACCTACTACATCAATCCGCATAACTGCTTCACCGTCTTCAACAACAGTACCACGCATCAGGCTGTAGGCATTGGCAAGATCCGATGGATCTACTTCTATCCCTTCTTCATATTTAGTTTTTGAAATGGGCTCTGTTTCCCCTGTCAATGAGGCTTGATTGACTTTGATATCACCTTCTATTATGAAACCATCTGCTGGCACTTTATCACCTGATTGCAGCAATACATAGTCACCTTTTACAATTTCATTTACCGAAATATCTACAACATCACCATCTCGATAGACTTTACTTTTTATCTGTGAGGCTTCCTCCTGCAATTGTTGAAATGAAGATTCATTTTTGAATTCTGAAAAGGTAGAAACTCCTGTAGCCAACAAAACGGCAAAAGCGATAGCAACTGCTTCATACCATTCAGTCAGATGAAAAAAGGATAGCCCAAGAATTACAATTAGGGCGACTATTAGGATAATTATTATCGGGCTTTTAAATTGATCTGCGAATTTTTTCCAAAATCCTTCAACTACAACGGGACTTAATTCATTGGTGCCATGCTTAGCTCTGGAAGCCAGAACCTCATCATTTTTTAATCCTTGATATTTCATGTTAGACGGTAATTGATGATTTGGGGTAAAAGCTAATGTTTTTATTAGCCATTAAATTAATAAGTTTAGTAAAATTAAATGATTCCTGCGAACACTTATCATGTATAAATACAATCTCCACAAAGATTTTTCATATTTCACTAAAAGTTAAACAGTAGGTGCGTAGCAACAGCTATAACAGAGCGGTGTACCTCGAGCTAAACAATTTTTACTTTTGACTGATCAAATTTTTGATCTCAGAAGTGTATCTTGGAATAGGGCCGTGTGAAGATGCTACAAAACCACCGACCCTATTAGCCACTTGAGCAGCTTTAACAGGATCGCCTGTACGCGCATACACACATGCAAATGCTGCACTGAATGAATCACCAGCACCAACTGTATCTACAACTGTTATTGATTCTGTAGGAACCTTTGTCAATTTATCATTAGAGTAAATAAGGCAACCATCCTTTCCGGCTGTTATAATGATGGTTTTTATGTTGGAATATTTGAGGCAAACAGTATTACTGAATTTTTCAAAATCCTGTTTCTCTCCAAATATCATTTCGCTCAACACTTCCACCTCTTCATCATTTACCTTAAGCAGGGTACAATACGACAATGAACTTTCTATAATGGTCTGTGTATAGGAGTCTTTTCGAAGATTTACATCGTAAAATATATTCTCGAATTCTACAGTATTGAGAATATCGTAAAGTGCTTTGTTTGACACTGGACTTCTCTGAATCAATGAACCAAAATAAAAAGTATCATAGTCGCTAAATTCATTTTGATCCAACTCAGACGTCTCAATATAGTCATATGCCACATCAGGTGTGATTATATATTGTGGTTGACCATTGGTTAAAGTCACAGGAACAAAACCGGTTTGCTTATCAGTACGCTGAATGAAGGAAATATTCACACCTAGTTCTGCAACCAAATTAAGAGCCTTATCACCCAGATGATCATTGCCCAAACATGAAATAATTGCAGATTCATGCCCACATTGTTTCACATGTGCAGCAAAGTTGAGAGGAGCACCGCCAAGATGCGGAATTCCATCAATGATATCCCACAAAATTTCACCAAATACCAAAGTTTTCATATCAGCAAGTTTACCAAACTTTTGGATAATGATCCTTTCAAAGCAATCCTAATGATTACAAAACATATCGCTAGAATTACAAAAGATCATTTAACATCATTTCCAGATTGAAAATTAGAATTACTTGAGATTAAATTATAAAATATTCAGGGATGCAATTGTAAAATATAGATTGATCGCAATGCGGATAAATTCATAGTTTGATTTAGTTAATATTGCATTTTACCAACCTATGACAAATCAGAGCAAAAATCCGCTGAGTCTGATATATTATCGACTAAAATCCTTAGATGGATTAAAATCGTTTTTGGAACATAGATACTTCCAAAGAACAATCCTTAGCCTGATTATACTGAATGCCATCACGATAGGGATGGAAACCTCCCCTACAATCATCAATGTCTTAGGAAAGGGGCTCCATCAGGTTGACAAATTCATTCTGATCATTTTCACGATTGAGATTTCATTAAAAATAGTGGCTTACAGACACAGGTTTTTCATGAATCCCTGGGATATTTTTGATTTTCTGATTGTGGCTATTGCTTTAATCCCCGCCGCAGGTCCGCTGCATATATTAAGAACACTTAGAGTACTAAGAACTGCCCGTTTGATCAAAAATGTACCAAAATTAAAAATGATAATGGAGTCGCTCATAAAATCCATTCCAAGCATCGGATGGATTGCTGTGCTCCTGTTTATCATATTTTACATATTCGCAGTAATCGGAACTGATCTTTACCAATCAAGATTCCCCGAATATTTCGGAGATATGGGTACTTCCTTTTTTACCCTGTTTCAGGTGATGACATTAGAAAGCTGGTCATCAGGAATAGCCCGACCAATGATGGAGCAAATTCCTTATGTCTACGTTTATTTCATACCTTTTATTCTGTTGGCTACCTATACCACGCTTAATGTATTCATCGCCATTGTTGTGAATACCATGAATGAAATCAACCGTAATGAAATGAAGGATGAGGAGGAAAGAGTAAAAGATTTTATGCATCAGGAGCATCAGGAAATGCTTGATTATCTTTCCTCCATCAATGAAAAGCTTAGTGCCCTTGAGAAAAAACTCAATGAGCAGGATAAAAATTAATCTTCAGGGATTTCAGGGTTTTTATCAATGAGTTCACCATCTTTATAAAGGTAAGCAATAGAGACATTGCCTTCCTCATCATACCATCTGGCCAATCCATCCATCTTTCCTTCTTTCCAAGGCACCTCCTCCATCATCTTTCCATTCATATAATATTTAATAACCAGGCCTTCCAGCTTACCCTTTATATAGGTTTTTTCCTCGATCACTTTTCTTCTATTAAACAGCTTACAGTCACCATGAAGTTGACCATTTGCATAGTTTTCTTTTTCCGTTACATAACCATTCCTATCAAAGGTTAATGACACGCCATGCTTTTTTCCTTTGTAATATGACGTAATGGATGTCACCGGACCAGCAGGATCATAAGTAGCCCAAACACCATGAGGCTCTCCATCAAGCAAGTCTCCTTCCATTGTCACCACTGCACCTGTGAAAACTTGTGCTTTTATCATGCCAGGCACATCATCATATGGCGTCAAAACTGCACCTTCTGGGGCGCCTTCAGCAGTTACATTTTCCTCGCTGCTTTGGCTATCGCAGCTTATCATTAAAGAACAAATCAAACTAACTAGTACTAATACTCTCATCTTTCTCATTCTGATTAATTTATTTTTAATGCTTAAAATTATACATCTGTATCAATTTCAAAAAATATAAGTGCGTTTCAATAAACGATATTTTCTATACGGAACCTTGATGGGTGTGTTGCTGCTTATTCTTCAAGTGGTAAAATACAAAATGCTGATCAGGGAAATGGAATTGGAAATATTTGCACTGATCCTTTCTGTAATCTTTATTTCGTTGGGAATATGGTTGGCTTATATTTTCATTGAGAAAAAAAGAGGAAAGGTCTACATTAAAACTAACTCAGGAAGTAAGACTCTGAGCAAAAGAGAGTTGGACGTATTACTGCTATTAGCAGATGGACAGTCAAATCAGGAAATAGCCGATAAACTCTTTGTGTCGCTCAACACAACAAAAACTCATATTGCGAACATCTACTTGAAACTAAATGTAAAACGAAGGACTCAGGCAGTTCAAAAAGCATTGGAGCTGGGACTTATAGTAGGCAGTGACGGTTCAGAATCATAAAATCACCCGAAAGTATGAGGAAATTATGAAGGGATATGGATTGTTTTGCCATAAAAATTAGAAAAATGAGTCAAAGAAAAACATCAATTATTTACGGCTTTACAGCCAGTGCCATAATCATCATAGGATGGTTTGTTAGCAATGCTTTTTTCATAGACCAAAATGGGAAATGGGATTTTGGTAAATCTGAAATAGCAGGTTTTGCATTTATGATTTTGGCATTGTCAACCACTCTAATAGGCGTAAAAAATTATCGTGACAAAGAAAAAGGTGGAATCATTTCCTTTAAGGAGGCTTTCCTGTCAGGTTTTTATATCATACTTATTACTTCGGTGATCTATGTTGTTGGATGGATGATTTATTATCCAACAATTGCTACTGACTTTAACGAGCAGTACATGACTTTTCAGCTCGAAAAATATGCAGCAGATGGATTGACGGGTGAGGAAATGTCAAAAGCCACTGCCGATTTATCTCGCCAGATGGAAATGTATAAAGACCCTATGATTCGGATTGGATTTACTTTTCTTGAAATATTTCCAATTGGATTGATCGTAGCAGTCATTGCCGCCTTGATACTTAAAAGAAAAAACGACTAAGGTGGTGACTATACTGTCATCCTTTCAGCTCTGACATAAACGCTTCGAGAAAAATATCAGCTTCGTATTGCTTCAATGCCAAACTTGGCAAAAGTCTGATTGTGTTTTTGTTGGATGCTGAACCAGTGAAAATTTTATGATCGAATAATAATTTTTTTCTGAGCTCGGCAGTGTCATAATCCATCTCAATGCCTATCATCAAACCTCGACCTCTTACTTCTTTAATGTTTCCAAACTTCGAAAGCTCTTGGATGAGATAGTTCCCAACATGAAGTGCGTTATCTATTAGTTCCTCACTTTCGATGACTTCAGCCACTGCCAATGCCCCTGCACAGGCAAGATGATTTCCGCCAAATGTAGTTCCTAACAACCCGTATTTCGACTCAAACTTTGGAGAAATAATGATAGCTCCTATTGGAAAACCATTACCCATTCCTTTGGCCAAAGTATAGATATCCGCTTCTACATTGTAATAATCATGAGCGAAAAACTTACCGCTTCTACCATAGCCACATTGAATGGAATCAGCGATGAATATGGCCTGATGCACATCACAAAGGCTTCTAATTTTATCCACGAAAGATTGAGTTGGCAGATTGATCCCACCTATTCCCTGGATACCTTCAATAATAACAGCCGCAACTTCATTTGTCTGAAAAGCCTGCTCCAGAGCCTGCTCATCGTTGAATGGCAAGATCAAGGCATTTTCTGTTTCATTCACTGGAGCGATAATGCTTTTATTATCTGTGATCGCTACAGCCAAAGAAGTTCTTCCGTGAAAGCCTTTTGTGAATGAAATGATTTTCTTTTTTCCGGTATGGAAAGATGCAAGTTTGAGCGCATTTTCGTTTGCCTCTGCTCCAGAATTGCATAGGAATAGTTCATAATCTTCTTTACCGGATAGTTGACCCACTTTTAACGCCAATTTTTCCTGTAAAGGATTTTGAATTGAATTAGAATAAAATCCAATTTTCCGTAGCTGTTCACTGATTCTGGTCACATAATGTGGATGAGTATGACCTATAGAAATAACGGCATGACCTCCATAAAGATCAAGATATTTTGTGCCAGTTTCATCAAAAACATAGTTTCCCTCACCATGTGTGATTTCGATAGGGAAAAGTGGATATACATCAAACAGTTTCATAGAATAATTGAGGTAATTAAAAGGCGGGAATAATTTAGAAGGTTTGGATTTATGTTAGTTGATTAGGTTCTTATCTGACCTGTGCCAGTTACTATCCATTTATAACTAGTCAGTTCTCTCAGACCCATTGGACCTCTCGCGTGCAATTTTTGTGTACTGATTCCTATTTCTGCACCAAGACCAAATTCACCACCATCAGAAAATGCAGTTGATGCATTGGCATAAACGCACGCAGCATCTACGTGCTTTAGAAAATAACTCACATTGGATTGATTTTCTGAAACAATCGCCTCGCTGTGTTTAGAGCTGAATTGAGCTATATGATCGAGCGCCTCCTCCATGGAAGCCACAGTTTTAATCGACATTTTGTATGAAAGCCATTCCATGCCATAATCCTCAGCTTTAGCCAGTTTCAGTAAGGAGGAATCATATTCCCCATCAAGCGCAGCAAATGACTTCTGGTCTGCATATATTTCAACTTGATAGCTTGCATCCATTCCCTCAACAATCGCTGATAAGTTTGGCAAATTGTATACGTGGATGATCAAACAATCCAGCGCATTACACACACTTACTCTTCTGCATTTTGCGTTTTGAACGATGGCTTTGGCCATTTCCAAATCTGCTTCCTGATCAACATAAGTATGCACAATTCCTGCACCAGTCTCAATCACTGGCACTCTGGAATTTTGTCTTACATACTCTATCAAACCCTGACTTCCTCTAGGAATAACACAATCTATGAACTTATCTGCTTCCAAAATATATCCAAGAGCTTCGCGCTCTGATGGAGCCAGATATAGGATGTCCTGCAAATTATCCTCCGCGAGTACTTCATGAATGATCTCAACAATCGCCAGGTTCGAATCATGTGCATCTCGACTACCCTTAAGCACACATGCGTTTCCTGATTTCAAGCAGAGAGCAAATACATCAAAAGTCACATTTGGTCTGGATTCATAGACAATGCCTACTACACCAATTGGCACGGTGACCCGCTCCAATTTCAGTCCATTTGGCATAACAGTTTCTAACAAAACTGTTCCCACTGGAAATGGCAAATCAGCCACACGTCTCATGTCACTTGTAATGGATTTCAACCTGTCCATATTTAGTAACAACCTGTCGTACTTTGGATTTTCCGGATCCATTCTTTCCAGATCAAGCACATTGGCTTTCAATATTTGATCTGCCTTGCGTAAGCTATGATCCGCAACTTTGTTTAATATCTCCCGGATTTTGTGATCGTTCAGCGCGATAAGTTTGCGACTAGCATTTCTGGTTTGCTCCAGATGTTTCAAGATATCAGATGAAAGCAATGACGTCATGATGTTTTAATTGCTTCGTTTATTGAAAAGCGTGTTCCGATTTCTTTTCCGCTCAGGATATCGACGATTACATTATCAATTTTTCCATTGGCAATGAACGTTTCAATTCCCTTCGACGCTGACAGCATGGCGATATGAAATTTGGATTCCATCCCTCCTCTACCCTGATTTGATTTATTTTTAGAAATGTATGACTTCATGGCATCATCCTGAGTATTGACAATCGGAATTAATCTAGATCCTTCATCACCTGGCATGCCAGTAAATAATCCGTCGATATTGCTGAGGATGATCAGTTTTTGGGCGCCAACAAGCTGAGCAGTTAATCCGGCAAGCTCATCATTGTCAGTAAACATCAATTCTGTAAGCGATACCACGTCATTTTCATTTACAATAGGCACAATTTTTTGGCTGAGTAAACCTTCAAAACAGTTAATCATATTTTGATAATGGTTACCCGGGGCAAAATCTTCTTTTGTAGCCAATACCTGTGAACAAACTATATCGTATTCCCGAAAAAGCTCAAAATAGCGCTTCATCAATGATGCCTGCCCAACTGAAGACAATACCTGTCTTCTGATTGCTTCATCTTCTATCTCACAATTGGGTAATATGCTTTTACCTGCGCCCACCGCACCTGATGATACCAAAATAGGATTCCATCCCATCTCGATCAAGCGTGCAAGCTGCACTACTACTTGTCTGAATATGAGTTTATCCAAGGTTCCATCTGCTTTTGTGAGCACATTGGTACCAACTTTCACCACAATGCGATTATTCTTTTCCATGGTAGGAGTAAAATTAATCAGAAACGGCATTCAACTTGCATTGATTGCCAAATTTTATCTATTTAAATAATATTTTATAAAAATTTATCTTATGCGATAAGTCATTTTTCGATAATTTATTCTGTCAAAGGAATTTTATCATGAAGAAACAACCTTTATCCCATCTTCTCAACCAACTCTTCCCATTTAGCATTGGCCTTTTCTAATTCTGACCTTTTACTTTGGTACTTATTGTTAAGCTTATCCATTTTTTGCGCATCACCAAAGTTCGCCGGATCAGAGAGTTTTTGCTCGAATGAGGCTACTTCTTCTTCCAGTTTTTCAATAGTAGATTCGACTTGTTCTATTTGCTTTTTTAGCTCTTTGTCTGGTTCCTGAGTTCTAGGCTTGGGGTTTTCCTTTTTCTCTTTAGCCGGAGCATTGTTAGTTGCTTGTGGAGCAGCGCTTTTTTTCTCCTGTTCTCTTCGGTACCACCTATCCCATTCTTCATAAGTTCCTGGGTATTCTTTGAGTTTATTGTCTTCAATCCACCAAATCTTATTGGCAGTTTTGGATACAAAATCTCTATCGTGAGAAACGACAAGGAAAGTACCCTCGTATTGCTGAAGCGCCTGCTCCAAAATACTCACCGAAAGTATATCCAAGTGGTTAGTCGGCTCATCGAGTAGGAGAAAGTTAGCCTCTGAGATCAACGTCTTGGCAAGAGCTACCCGAGATTTTTCACCTCCGGAAAGCACTTTTATTTTTTTGAATACCTCATCATCACTAAAAAGAAAACAGCCCAAAACTCCACGCAATTCCATATCTGTTTTTCCACTCCCTGCCTGTTTCAGCTCTTCCAATATCTCATTATTAACTCCAAGAGATTCCAGCTGATGCTGCGCATAGAAGGCACTAATTACATTGTGGCCTGTCTCGACCTGTCCTGCATGCGATTCTGTCCCGGCAATAATCCTTAACAAAGTCGATTTACCTTTTCCATTGGCTCCCACAAGGGCGATTTTATCTCCACGCTCTATCAGACCCTCTGTAGATTTAAGGATATCCAAATCGCCATAAGACTTGGTGATGTCCTTTAATGTTTTCACATGACGTCCAGATTTTACTCTGAAATTGAATTTGAAATTGACTTGCTGTGAATCATCCACAACAGCTTCTATTCGATCCATTTTTTCGAGTGCTTTCATTCTGGATTGCGCCTGTTTCGCTTTTGAAGCCTTTGCCTTAAAGCGTTCTACGAAGCGCTCAGCTTGTTTGATTTTTTGCTGCTGATTTTCAAATGCACTTTGCTGAATCTCATTTCTGAGTTCCTTTTCAGATTCATATTTATCATAATTTCCAGCATAGGCATGCAGCTGGGAATTGTATACTTCTACTATTTTGCTGACCGTATTATTCAGAAATGTTCTATCGTGAGATACCACGATGATTGCACCTTCATATGATTGAAGATAGTTTTCTATCCATTGGATAGAAGGTAAATCCAAGTGGTTGGTAGGTTCATCGAGCATCAAAAGTGATGGTTTTTCCAATAGTAACTTGGCAAGCATCACTCGCATTCTCCATCCGCCGGAAAACTCCCTAAGCGGGCGTTTCAAATCCTTTGTTGAAAAACCAATTCCTTCTAAAATGGCCTCCGCTCTGGCCTGGAGAGCATATCCATCATTGGTCTCAAATCTTTCCTGCAGCTTGGCCAACTTATCAACCAGACTGTGGTCATAGTCGGTTTCCATCTTTTTTAAGATTTCATCTATCTGATGTTGCAGCTTCAAGGTTTCTCCAAAAGCCTGCATGGCCACTTCCAAAATGGAATCATCCGTTTGATAGGAAAGTAAATCCTGATTCAAGAAACCAATGGTTGTTTCTTTGCTTTTGTTGATTTCACCGCCACTAGGTTGAATATCACCATCCAACATTTTGAGCAAAGTGGATTTTCCGGTTCCGTTTAATCCGATCAGTCCAATCCTGTCTTTCGGGGAAATAAAGAGAGAAGCTTCATCATAAAGCGGCCGGTCTCCAATGAAATATGAAAGATTGTTGATACTAATCATAGAAACTTATTCTTATTACTTTCTGAAAATGAGGGCAAAAGTAAGGAACTTGATCGCGAATAAGTAATTAGAAATAGCTTCTTTGGGACTTTTCCTGTTTCGAATGGTTATTAAAAATAAAAAGTAATGAAAATGTATATTCAGATTATTCAATTGGTATTTGTCACTATGTTTTTCTCATGCAATTCCGAAAGCAATTCATCAGCTGATGCGGTGATGTCGCCGGAAGAACTCATTTCCACTGATGGATTGCAATTAGATCAATTAAAACTGCCTGAAGGGTTTAAGATTGAAGTCTATGCCAGAGTGAAAAGTGCAAGATCTATGGCTTTGGGAAGTGATGGCACACTCTTTATCGGCACCAGAGGCGATGACAAGGTCTATGCCGTGAAAGATATAAATAATGATTACAAAGCGGATGAGATCTATACCATTGCTAAAGGTTTAAGAAACCCAAATGGTGTGGCATTCAAAGACGGGGCATTATATGTCGCAGAGATCAGCAAGCTCTGGAAATATGAAAACATCGAAAGCACTTTAAATGATCCTTATGGAAAATTGATTTACGATGATTACCCAACAGATGGGCATCACGGGTGGAAATACATCGCCTTTGGTCCTGATGGTAAACTTTACATCCCTGTTGGAGCTCCTTGTAATCTTTGTGAAAGCAAGAACGAAATATATGCGTCCATCACCCGTATGAATCCTGATGGGACCGACCGAGAAATTTATGCGAAAGGAATTAGAAATACCGTCGGTTTTACCTGGCATCCTGAAACGGGTCAGATGTACTTTACCGACAATGGACGCGATATGTTGGGTGATGATGTGCCGCCTTGTGAACTGAACAGAATCACTGAAAAGGGTCAGCATTTTGGCTATCCCTATTGTCACGGAGGCACGATCAAAGACCCAGAATTTGGAGACAAATTTCCTTGTTCAGATTTTGTAAAACCTGTTCAAACGTTGGGGCCTCATGTAGCGCCTTTGGGTTTGAAATTTTATACCGGAGACATGTTTCCTGAAAAATACAAAAACAAAATATTCATAGCCGAGCACGGCTCATGGAACAGATCTGAAAAGATAGGATACCGAATCATGATGGTCACGGAAGAAAATGGAGTGGGGCAAAAATATGAACCATTTATCACAGGCTGGCTCAATGAAAAAGAACAAACTTCATGGGGAAGACCTGTAGACGTTTTAATGCTCCCAGATGGCTCGATGCTGATTTCAGATGATCAGAGCGGAACGATCTATCGGGTTAGTTTTAATGGATAATGGATAATGGATAATGGATAATGGATAATGGATAATGGATAATGGATAATTAAAAATAAACTGCAACACTTAAATTAAAAGCCAAATTATTTAGATCATTGGTGTTTAAGTATGTAACGTAGGTTAATGTTGGTTCTAGTGCAATGATCTCATTTAAAAAGAATGCATAACCTATCTCGAAGTTTATAAGATCAAAAGTCGTTCTTGATTCAAAGGTACGGGGATAGTAAATCCCCGAAGATTTTTCTGAATTATATCCACCATGTCGATATCCAGCTCCTAAAAAGAAATTGTTTAGATAATACCTGCCCTTTGCACCATAAGAATAAGTTTTATTCGAGCCTTCAGATAAATAATACATTTCCAATGCCAATAAGAAATTGTCAGCCACAAAATACCCTAGACTTCCATTTCCCCTAAACTCACTTGAACGGCTATTATCAAAATTCAGATTAGAAAAATTCAGATTAGAAGCACCTTGTATATAAATTTCACTCTTTTCGGTCTGAGCATTTGCTTCGAAGAAGGATAGGGAAAAAATGAATAAAAGGAGAAACGTAAACTTGGCCATTTTCAGATCGGATTAAATATTAAAAAAGTCAATATTAATCGATCTTCAGTTTTCTATACCGTTTTACTAAATATTTTTTTTCTATCCACTTTGGAGCTCATCATCCGCACATCAAATGGCATACAAATATTTCGAATAAACGGCCTTCCTTTTTCTTCTACCTGAATGCCATAATCGTCGATGGTAATGAGTCCATCCTCTTTTAGTGTCTCAAGCATTTCAAAATCTAATTCTAAACCAAAAGACATCAGCTCCTCTTGGGTCCAATTGGTCTGATATCTACATATGAGATCCAGGATTTTTTTCCGTACAATCAAATCCTGATTGGTAAGATGGTGTCCTTTTAATATTGGGAATTGATCACTTTCTATCAACTCATAATAGGTTTCAACTTTCTTCACATTTTGAGCAAAGGAAGTCCAACTGTCACTGATCGCACTTACCCCCAATCCAATCACCATATTGGTATGTTGGGTGCTATAACCCATGAAATTACGATGTAGCGTTCCCTTTTTATGAGCCTCAAGCATGGAATCACCTTCCAATGCAAAATGATCCATCCCTACATCTGTATATCCAGCTTCTATCAGTTTCGTTTTCCCGATTTCATAAAGTGAACGCTTGGTATCATCATTTGGTAAAAATGCCTCAAATGACCTTTGTGCCGGCTTCAAATGTGGCACATGCGCATAGCTGTAAAAAGCAATGCGGTCTGGCTTCAGTTGCATTGTTTTGGATATGGTCTCGTTGATTGTATTCTGGTTTTGCCCAGGCAGTCCATAAATCAAATCGAAATTCACTGAATCATAACCAATGCGTCTTGCCTCCTCAGTTACATTTTTCACATTTTCAAAAGGCTGAATTCGGTTGATTTGTTTTTGCACATTCAAGTCAAAATCCTGAATCCCAAAACTCACTCTTCTGAATCCCAGGTCATATAAAGTTTGAAGGTGTTCGGATGTTGTATTATTTGGATGTCCTTCAAACGCAAATTCAGGTTTGGAAGAAATTGTAGTGGACTCCAAAATTCCATTGATTAACTTTTTCAGATTTTCTGGAGAGAAAAAAGTAGGTGTACCACCGCCCAAATGAAGTTCTCGAACAATCGGTTTAGATGGGAATATGGCTAGATACATGCTCCATTCTTTTAGAATCGCATCAATGTATTCTTGCTCAACACTGTGATTTTTGGTAATTCTGGTATTGCATCCACAATAGGTGCATAAACTCTCGCAAAATGGAAGATGAAGATATAGGCTGATTTCCTTTCCACTCACCCAGAAAGTATTGATGACAGAGGCTTTCCAGTCTGCTAAATTGAATTGCTCAGAATCCCAGTATGGCACAGTCGGGTAGCTAGTATATCGCGGACCCGGCACATTGTATTTGTCGATCAAATTTCTATCCATCCTACAAAAATTGGGATTTTCTGAAGTGACATGATTGACAAAACCTTCAAACGATGCTGATAAAAATCAGGATGAAACGCTCGGAGTACTTCCTTTCACTCCGTTCTTTTATAAAATATCCGCCATTTCAATTCCCAGGTTTCTCCTCCATTTTGACTTGATTCCCAATCCCAGGTCATTGCGCTTTTTTGAATATCATAAAAAACCATTCGCTGCTGAAACTGCTTACCAGATCTTTCCGATACCTGTGTTTTGAAGATTCTTTTGTCACCATCAAATTCACCAGTAAACTCAAAATATCCACCCTGATTGTCCGTCCAGGCTTGTTTCCACCTATTAAATCTTGGCTGAAAAACAGACATGCTCATACCTTTAAATCCCTCACTTTGCCCTTTAGTTATTCTAAAATTTTCGACAATGATTTTTCCATCCAAAGACTTTATAATGGTGTTGGTTCCGAGCAGCTCCACTCCATTTCCTTCATCCCATGAGGTGGACCATTCGCCTACCCAAAAATCAAAATAGTTTGCAGAATCAAGCTCATTCAGGCTTTGACTCATAGTAACAAAAGAACCAAATAAAAGAGGGAGTAATAATGATAAATGCTTCATGTGATAGCTTTTGTTTTGATAACTATCAAAAAATGATTTACCCTTAAGTATATTTTCAAATGTCCCACTACCACAATTATCAATCAATGTATGTACTCAAGAAAGATGGAAGCATTTGCAAGAAGTATAGATGTAGCAACTCAAGATTAAAGTCACCCATCGGGGTTTTCTTTGCTAGCTGGCCTTTTTTTATAATTCTGTTATCCCTTCGAGATTCTCTTGACTTGATATTTCAAATTAACAGAACATATTCAATCCCGAAGGGATGTAATGATTAAACCATGAAAGGTGAAATTGGCATTTTGCGTAGCATTCATTTTATGTTCTCATAAACTTAAATTGACGTTTGGATTCCTAAAAGTACCAGGGCTATTCCCTGAATATTGATCTGCTCCTCATTTCCGATATTTTGGATTAAATGCCATCAAAAATTGAATTACCATTAGAATTATTTTGAAATGCCATTACCTTCGCTTCATGATGGAAAGGCCTGAGTTTGACGATATATTTATGGAATTGGCAGTGAACCTTGCCAAAAGAAGCCACTGCATCAAACGTCATGTTGGCGCTGTACTGACAAAGGACACCAGAATTATTTCAATCGGATATAATGGACCTCCAGCCGGAACACACAATTGTGACGTGGAATATCCTGAAGTAGGCTGTCCAAGAGATTCTAAAGGAGGCTGCTCACTAGCCATACATGCAGAGCAAAATGCTATCCTTTATGCTGTAAAAAACAAAACTGAAATTACGGGTGCCACGCTGTTCGTTACGCTTTCCCCGTGCCTGTCATGCGCACGAATTATCTACAGTGTAGGGATTAAACATGTGATTTTCTTAAAATCCTATGCCGAATACAAAGGTATATCAAACGATGAAGGTGTAGATTTCCTTAGAAAATTTGGTGTGACTGTAGATCGATATCAGGGAGAAATTGCCAATGCTACAGGATTGGTTTAAAATCCAGAATCCCCACCAAAAGACTCACCACTACCGTCTCTTTCAGGGCGTTGCTTTTTCTGATTTAGCCGATAGGTGAAGGTGATTTGAGCCATTGGCCCTCTACGCCATTGCCAATATCCCTTTTCATAAAAACTATCAATATTCGTTTTGAATCGGTATTTGCTCGAATTGAAAAGATCTGATACTCCAAATGAAATCGTACCATTGTCGTGAAATAAATCTCTACTTAATCCCAAGTCAACGGTAGTCATCGAATATCTTTTTCCTTGAGATTGCTTCTGTGGCGCCCGATAGCTCACGTTGATTTGTCCATCAAGTTTTTGGCCTATTTTAAAGTTGTTATTTATTCGATAATTGAAACTCATTGCTGTCACATTCAAACTCAATGTATCTCCCACTGAACCAATTGTTTTTCCTCTGAAAAAATTCAAATTGGCATTGATTCGATACCATGAATTAAATTCATGAGAAATATTGGACTCTAGTCCCACCTGATGACTTACTCCGGTATTGTAAGGTTGCATTATTCTTTGTCCGGATTCATTGGGCTGCAATGTGATTCGCTGAATCAGATCCTGGGTGTAGCGATAATAGGCTCCATAATAAATGGATGATTTTTTGAAGTTTTGAAGTAAACCAAATTCGTATGAATCTGTAAACTCCGGTTGTAATGTTGGATTTCCTATTCGGAAATTTCTATTATCCGAAAATGAGCTGAATGGATTCAGATCTCTGAACCTGGGTCTATTGATCCTGCGGCTATAACTGAGCTGCAATTGGGATACATCATTTAGCTTATAAGTTAGAAAGGCGCTGGGAAAAAAATTGATATAGTTCCAGCTTCGCTTGATGGTATCTTCTTTTTGCTCCGAATTGATATCAGTGAGCTCTGCTCTTAAACCAACCTGCCATGAGATTTTCTGTAAGGTATTGCTTGCTATCGCGTAGACCGCATGCACTTTTTCGATATAGGAAAAATCCGTGCTATACTCGCTCAAAGGCATAAATTCATCTTCTGGATTTTCCTTTTGATCTACATTGTAGATATTCGTCACGAATCTATTTGTGCTTCGAAATCCTGCTTCCACTTTCCCATCCAAACCAAATGGCTGAATATAATCGGATTGAATCATCAATCGTTTTTCACCTTCAGAATTTCTCACTTTTTGAAACAATGCCGGAAGACTAGTCGCCACCGAAGCTCCCTCACTTTGCACGATATTCGACTTCTCAATTTCATGGTTATTCTGATATTGAATATCTGCCGTAAGCTTGTGTTCTTGTCTGCTAAAGTTTTTTGTGAAGTTTAGTGAATACTCAAGATTCTCATCACCTTCAGTTTCTATATCGTCTCGTTCGGTAAAACCCAAAAAATTCTCATTAAAATCAAGATCACGATAATCCATGATCGTTTTATTCAGCTCATCAGAATATCGGTATAAAAATGCTGCCGTGAGCGTAGTGCTTTCATTGAGAAAAAAATCTGAACCAAACCGAATGTTGTTGCTGATCCCAGACCGATCATGATGTCTTTGCAGTCGGGTGATATAATCGGAAGCCCCAGTTGTTTCGGCGGGTTCATCCAGATGATATTCCTGATAAGATCTTCCCCCACCTGGTTGGTTTCTATAGTTCACACCATAATTAATAAAAAAATTGATCCATTGACGCCTGAAATTCATATTTACAGAAGCGCCATGATTTTGAGGCACACCTGTATTTACCTGAAAACTTCCGTTTACGCCTTTTTTACTATCCTTCTTAAGGATAATATTTATGATTCCTGCCATTCCCTCAGCATCATATCGAGCTGATGGATTGGTGATGATTTCCACACTCTCAATCAGATTGCCCTGTAGTTGACGAAGTGCATCTGTTGATGAAAGTCCAACTAAACCAGATGGCTTCCCATCGATCAGCACTTTGACATTGGAACTCCCACGAAGCTCAACATTGCCTTCAATATCTACTGTTACGGATGGAAGATTGGCTAAAATATCTGATGCACTTCCACCAAGATTGCTCAAATCTTTACCGACATTAAATACTTTTTTATCTAGATTCAGCTCCATCTGGGTACGCTCAGCCTCCACGATTACCTCACTTAGCTCTTCTGTATCAGGTTTCATATTCAGTTTTCCAAGAGCGGTGGCTGTACCTGACTGAACTCTCACATTTGGAACAATCAATGGTTCAAAAGTTACAAACTGAATTTTGATTAGATAATCTCCTTCTGACACTGACAGAGCAAATCCACCACGCGAGTCTGTGACTCCACCAGAAACCAATGATTCATCAGCTAGATTTAGCACACTTACTGTGGCGTATTCCATGGGTGATCCCGTTTCCATTTCAAAAACAGAACCTGTAATCATGGATTTACCTTGACCAACAATTATAGATGGAATTAAAAAAAGTAAGGGAATAAATAAACGCATATTTTAATCTTCTCGAGCAAAGCTAAGGTTGCCATTTGAAGCAATTTTGAAGTTTTTGCCAGCTTTGAAATAGCTAACAATCAAAGTGTGATGTTTATCCACCACTTGGTAATTCACATCAAAGTCATGTTGCTGGCTTATGAGTTGAACAATTGAAAGGCCCAAACCACTTGATTCCGGGTGATCTGAACCTTTTCTAAATCTTTGGAAAAGCAGTTGCGGATTGATCGCAAGTTCCTTACCTGAATTTTCAACTATCAATTTTTCTTTAGAAAGAGTCACTCTGATAAACCCATCAGCATGATTATGTCTCACGGCATTGTTGAGAAGATTTGAAACCAGCAACTCCAGCAAAACACGATTTCCATTCAAGATCACATGCTGATCCAATTGAAGCTCCAAATTGATCGATTTTAGTAAAATCAACTCACTAAACTCTCCAACAATGTCTGCTACCAGCCCCGAAAAATCAATCTGTTCGAAATCTGTAAATTCCCGGTTTTCTATTTTCGTGAGCAAACTCAATGAATTGCTGGTTTTACTTAACCTTCTTAAAGCGCTTCGTGCTGAAGTGATCAACTCCAATTGCTCCTTCTCAAGATTAGGAAAGCCAAGTAACAATTCCAGCTTACCATCAGCTATTGAAAGTGGCGTTTGGATCTCATGCGAGGCATTTTCTGAAAATTCTTTGAGGGCACGATAATCAGTGATAACCTGATTGGTCATGTCTTCTATAAAGTGATTAAGTTTCTTAAACTCTGCAGTAGAAGGTTTATTGAGAATTATTTTTTTATTTGATCGAATAGAAAATGATTTTATGGTTAATAAGGTTTCATGAAAAGGTTTGAACAGATAATAAGAAACCACGAAGCTGATCAGCAACATGGCAAGCAATAAAATCAAATAGGTTTTGAGCATGGTTTCCTTCACCACATCTTCAATATCATCCGACTCTATGATCAGATCGTACAGCATTATCTTATAGCTTCTTCCGTTGATGTTTTTGATTACATCCAATTTGATATGAGGCTCTATCCTCTGCAGATCTTCATGAAGAGCCAGCGTATCAGAATAAATATTATTCGTTTCTTCAACCAATTCTGGCAAAGGAGTGATTTTCAATTTATTTCTTTCAAATGGTTTATCGAGATTTCTTTTTTCTATCCAGGTAACTGTATGCTTCAATCTGTCATTGAGAAAGAATCGCTGCTCCTTATCAATCTCGCGGCTCATCACCGTGTAATTGATATACCCGCCAATTAGGAAAACAAAAAAGGCGATCAACGCATAAATGATGGTTATTTTAATGATCAGCCTCATTCTTCTTTTTTGAATTTATAGCCTACACCATATACCGTCTGCACATAATCCTGACCTCCAGCCGCCACTATTTTCTTTCGAATGTTTTTGATATGCTGATAAACAAAGTCGAAAGAATCTGCCATATCCATATAATCACCCCAAAGATGTTCTGCGATAGATTGTTTGGTAAGAATGCGTCCCTGATTGATGATGAAATAATGAATCAGTTCGAATTCTTTACGTGTCAAATCCAAGATTTGATTATTCACGGCAATATCATGGTTGTCTGTGTCCAGTGATATTTCTTCGAAAATAATTTTTGATTCTCCCTTTTGATTTCTTCGCCGAAAAATAGCTTTCAGTCGGGCATTTAATTCTGATAGGTGGAAAGGTTTGGGTAGATAATCATCCGCACCGTAATCAAGACCTTTGATCTTATCGTCGAGCGAGTTTTTTGCTGATATAATCAAAACTCCCATCTCTGGCCAATTCTGTTTAATCACTTTTAGTAGATCCAGCCCATCGCCATCCGGCAGCATCAGATCTAGCGCCACAAGATCATAGTTAAAGCCATATAACTTTTCACTGGCTAGTTTATAACTCTCAGCCGTTTCACAGATATAACCTTCCTTAGAGAGATAGGTATGGATATTTTCCTGAAGTTGCTTGCTGTCTTCTACGACCAATAGTTTCATCGGAAGCAAAAATACTGCATGTTTCTGATGAAATTTTGAACTGAAATATTAGACGATATTTACTTCAGTTTCGAGCTGCACGCCGAAGGTTTTGAATACTGATTTTTGGATGTCACGCGAAAGTTCAAGAATATCCTTTCCTGCACCATTTCCATGATTGACTAAAACAAGAGCTTGTTTGTCATGTACGCCAATATCACCGATTCTTTTACCTTTCCAACCGCATTGATCGATCATCCAGGCAGCAGGCACCTTGGTGTTTTCCTTATCTACTTTATATCCCGGTATATTTTCAAATGCGGCCTGTAATGATTCAAAATAATCCGTTTCTATTACAGGATTCTTGAAAAAGCTCCCCGCATTGCCAATTTCCATTGGATCGGGAAGTTTGGCTTGGCGGATGTCGATGACTGCCTGACTGACATTCTTTAAGTCAAGCGACCAAACCCCCATTTCCTCTAGTTTTTCTTTCAGATTTCCATATTCAATATTGAAAACTGGTTTTTTGGTCAACCTTAAAAAAACTCTCGTGATTACATATTTATCCTTCAGCGCTCCTTTGAAAATACTGTAGCGATAGCCAAACTTGCAATCTTCATTATAAAACTTGACGATTTTACCGGATTTGATCTCGTATGCTTCAAGTGAGTGAAATATTTCCTTGATTTCAACACCGTAGGCTCCAATGTTTTGCATTGGCGCAGCTCCAATAGTGCCCGGAATTAATGACAGATTTTCTATCCCACCTAGTCCCTGCTCGATACACCAAAGCACACATTGATGCCAGTTTTCACCAGCCCCAAAACCAACTATCACTGAATCTGAAGAATCCTCAACAACTTCGATTCCGTTAATCTCCATTTTCAGAACGATACCCAAATAATTTCTGGTAAATAAAATGTTGGAACCGCCTCCAAGGATGAGTTTCTTCTTGGCCTTGTATTTATAAGTTGTGAATATCTCATCGAGATCATCAATATTGACAATTGATGCGATTAAATCTGCACGCGCATCTATGTGAAAAGTGTTTAAATTTTTAAGGGAAGCGTTCTGCTCTACCAGCACAATCTATATTTTTAGTATCGAGGCAAACGTATTTAATAAATGGTAAAATTCAAGTTTAGTCTTGTGAATAAACTACCTCACCGTCAACAATTGTCATTACAACTTTTGTTTTCAAAATTTCTCCTTCGGAAATAGTCATGATGTCATTATCCAAAATAGTCAAGTCGGCCCATTTTCCTACCTCAATGCTTCCTGTTGTTTCTTCCATAAAAGCCCCAAAAGCCGCCCAAATCGTGTAGGATTTCAGCGCTTCAACTCGTGACATTTTCTGTTTTGGTTCATATCCACCTTCAGGTGTTCCCTTTAAAGTCTTTCTACTAACAGAAGCATAAAAACTAGCCAAAGCATTAACAGGCTCTACTGGCGCATCGGTTCCATTCACTATAAATGACCCATTATCAATTAATTCTTTCCACATGTATGCACCACTAACTATGCGTTCCTTACCCAGCCGATCAATGGCCCAAGGTCTATCTGATGACATGTGAATAGCTTGCATCGCCGGAATGACTCCCAACTCAGCAAACCTGGGGATATCATCCGGGTGGATGTGTTGGGCATGCTCAATTCTAAATCGATGATCTTTTGCTTTCTGAGGATATTCTTTCAAAGCTGTTTCGTAAATATCGAGCACTTCCCTATTTGCCCTGTCACCAATAGCATGAGTGCACACTTGAAATCCATGCTCAACAGCCTCTGCTACGATTTCATTTACTTGATCGAGTGGAGTGAAATTATGTCCATGTACACCATGCGCATCACTATATTCTTCTAAAAGCCATGCTCCACGCGAACCCAAAGCACCATCAGCATAGAGCTTCACTGATCTAATATTGAGATGATCGTTATACAACCCTTGTTGTGAACCTATTTCAAAATATTTTTTAATCAATAATGAATCAAGACCATCAAGCATAAGGTGCATTCTCAATTTGAGTTCACCATTTTCAGCTAAACTCTCAAGAACTTCAATCATTCGGCCTTCTGATCTCGCATCATGAAACCCTGTTATTCCATTCTTCAAACATTCAGCGATTGCAGCCTTTAGCTTAGTTCTAATCACATCCTGATTGTCCTTTGGCATTGAATCCCACACAATTAGACTTGCTGCCTCGTTAAAAATACCTGTTGGTTGACCACTAATATCCTTGAGAATTTCTCCTCCTGATGGATTTTTTGAAGTTGAACTTATATCCAATAGCTCCATGGCTTTTGCATTAACGAGTGCCGCATGACCGCTCGCGTGCCACAAGGCCACAGGATGATCTGGACTAATTTCTGTCAACTTGTGATGCGTTGGAAAACCACCAATTTTCTTTTCCTGCAAGGTATTAACCCATTTATCCTGATGCCATCCGCTTCCAATGATCCATTCACCAGTTGGCGTAATCGAGGCACGAGCTGCAACCAAATCCACAACTTCATCATAAGTCTGCGCTCCTGACAAATCGACCTGAGTAGTCATATCACCAATATCAATTAAATGCGCATGCCCTTCAATGAATCCCGGGAATATGAATTTTCCAGTCAGATCTAATATTTGAGTATTGTCAGAAACCAAAGCTTTGATTTCATCAACAGCACCTACTTTAAGGATTTTTTGATCTTTAATTGCGAGAGCGTTTACTATTGTCAAACTATCATCTACAGTATATATGGTCGCATTCAATATTACCAGGTCTGCAGACGGTTGCTTTACACAACCCCATACAAGTACAAAAACCCACAAAAAGCCTAATTTTCTCATTTGAATCCACTTTTAAACTAAAAGCAAGATAAGCTAAAGACCGTTTATATTTTTCCCAATAATATCCTAACTTTGCGCCTCCATTCGAGTGAATGGACTTCCTACCTAAACAGGAAGCATTTAAAAATCAGAAACGCTCGTTCCAACGACTCTAGGTTCGAGTGTATATAAGAGTCATTTTTAATATGTCAGAAGAAGAAAAAAAAGTACTTGACGAAACTGAAAACAGTGAAGTACAAAATGCTGAAACAACTGAGGAAGTTTCCGAAGAAGTAACAGCGGAAGCATCTGCACCTGCAGAGGAAACTGTTGAAGAAACTGTGGCTGAAGAAGTTGCAACAGAAGAAGCTGCGCCAGCAGCGGAGGCGGTTGCCGAAGCGCCAGCGCCAGTTGTTGAAACAAAAGTAGAAGCACCTGCACCTGCTCCACCAGCGGTGGACATCTGGGATACATCAGCAGATGATGGATTCGGTGAGGAGTATTCTGTTGCTGATAGAAAGAAAATGGAAGACATGTATGTCTCTACCATGAATTCTATCACAGAAAAAGAAGTAATGTCAGGTACAGTAGTAGGTATCACAGACAGAGACGTGATCGTAAACATCGGCTTTAAATCTGATGGTTTGGTTTCATTGTCAGAATTCCGTGATGTTGAAAACTTAAAGCCTGGTGACACAGTTGACGTGTACGTTGAAGAGCAAGAAAATGCTAACGGTCAGCTGGTTCTTTCTAGAAGAAAAGCAAAAATTGTAAAGGCATGGGAGAATATCCAAAATGGTCTTGACAATGACACTGTGATTGAAGGTATGGTGAAGAGAAGAACCAAAGGTGGACTTATTGTCGACGTATTTGGTGTTGAAGCTTTCTTACCTGGTTCACAGATAGATGTAAAACCTATCAGAGACTTTGATGTTTTTGTAGGCAAGAAAATGGAAGTGAAAGTTGTGAAAATCAACTACACCAATGATAACGTGGTTGTTTCTCACAAGGTATTGATTGAAAAAGATATCGAGAAACAAAAAGCTGTAATCCTAAATAACCTTGAAAAAGGTCAGGTACTTGAAGGTGTGATTAAAAACATGACCAACTTCGGTGTATTCATCGATCTTGGAGGTGTAGATGGTCTACTTCACATCACTGATATCTCTTGGGGAAGAATCAATCATCCAGAAGAAGTACTTAACCTTGACGAAAAAGTTAATGTTGTTGTACTTGATTTTGATGATGACAAGAAGAGAATTTCACTAGGTATGAAGCAATTGACTTCTCATCCTTGGGATTCTTTGGATGCAGATATCATTATTGGATCTAAAGTGAAAGGTAAGATTGTAAATGTTGCTGATTACGGTGCATTCTTGGAAATCATACCAGGAGTTGAAGGTTTGATTCACGTTTCTGAAATGTCATGGTCTCAGCATTTAAGAAATCCACAAGATTTCATGAATGTAAAAGACCAATTGGAAGCAGTTGTTCTTACTATCGATAGAGACGAAAGAAAAATGTCTCTTGGTATCAAACAACTTACTGAAGATCCGTGGACCAAGCAGAATTTACTAACAAAATACGCTGTTGGCACGAAGCATTCTGGTATCATCAGAAACTTAACCAACTTCGGTCTTTTCATTGAACTTGAAGAAGGAATTGACGGACTTGTACACGTTTCAGATCTTAGCTGGACCAAAAAAATCAAGCATCCATCAGAATTTGTGAAAGTTGGTGAAACTCTTGATGTGGTTGTAATGGAACTTGATGGCGAAAACAGAAGATTAGCGTTAAGCCACAAACATTTGGAAGAAAACCCATGGGATACTTTCGAAACAGTATTCACAAAAGGATCTGTTCACAAGTGTACTGTAGTTTCTAAAAATGACAAAGGAGCACAAATCGAACTTCCTTATGGTCTAGAGGGTCATGTTGCTAACAAAAATCTTCAGAAAGAAGACAACACTTATGCGAGCGACGGTGAAACACTAGATTTCAAAGTTCTTGAATTCTCTAAAGATGAGAAAAGAATTGTACTTTCACATACTTCAGTTTGGAAGGAAACTGCAGAGCAACCTGTAGAGAATACTCCAAAACAAGCTAAAGGTGGATCAAAACCTAATACCCTTGATAAAATCAACAAAGAAGCAGAGAAATCTACACTTGGTGATTTAGAGGCACTTTCTGCATTGAAGGATAAAATGGAAGAAGCAGCTAAACCTGCTCCTGCTAAAAAAGCTCCTGCAAAAAAGGAAGAAGTGAAAGATGAGGTTGCGGCTCCAAAGAAAAAAGCAGCAGCTAAATCAAAGAAAGCTGATTCTGAAGAAGAAGAATAAATTATCAAAATACGAAAACAGGAAAGGAATTCCTTTCCTGTTTTCTTTTATAATTCGCTAAGTTTGCGACATTATTAAGGTTCCATGGCCGAGTGGCTAGGCAGAGGTCTGCAAAACCTTCTACGGCGGTTCGAATCCGCCTGGAACCTCTTAATATTAAAAACCTAACAGGCAATATTTGAAAGCTTGTTAGGTTTCTTTATTTTGAGCCTGCATGAAAAGACTTATCACGGCGCTTTTGATTTTCCTGGCAATTTCTTTTGAAATTTCTGCGCAGGATTTCCTGTCCTGGCAGCTCAACGACCGCTATTTTTCGTTGCAAATCGGGTCTGGTACATCTACCTATTATGGCGATTTAAAACATGATGCTCACCTGAGAAGATCTCTTTCAAATTTAAATTTTGGCGTTGAAGCACGACTACTAAGTAAGATCTCAGCAAGATTTCAAGCTACTTATTATGATATCAAAGGCGCAGATCACAAGGCAAAAGATAGCACTTTTGCGCAGCAAAGAAATCTCTCATTTTATTCAAAAAACTGGGATTTCAACCTCAATGCTGTTTTTTATCTAAATGATTATAGGGGCGATTTTTTCAAAAGACTTAGTGTCGAACCATATCTCTTCATTGGAGTTGGCGCAACTCATTTGAACCCAAAAACAGTTTTAGCAGAACAAACTTTTGTATTGGCATATCTCGAAACTGAAGGAGTCAACTATAGCCAGATAGCATTAATCATACCCGCAGGAATTGGCTTAAAATTCAAAATGAATACTTTCATGAATTTTAATCTTGAGGCGACTTACAGATATGCATTCACAGATTATATTGATGATGTCTCTGATTCGTACGCAAGCTCTTATCCAAACTTAACTGCTGAAATCGTAGCTAACCGAAAAGATGAAATTGGAGTAGTTAATCAAAATGCATACGATAACGTGCTTTTACCTGGAGGAAAAAGAGGAAATCCATCAAACAATGATTCCTATCTATTCCTCAATTTCCAGCTTGAATTTTACTTGCCGCCAGATCTTCTGAGCAGAGACAAGCCTTTATTCAAAAAAACCTCTGCCGGACAATAAGGATTTGATCACTTTTATGATCCTGGTTTGATCTGCTTCCGTTAAACCCACTCCACTTGGCAGACAAACGCCGCGATTGAAATTTTCTTCCGCAACGCCATTGCCAACAAATTCACATCCCTCAAATAATGGTTGCAAATGCAGCGGTTTCCAAATTCTGCGAGCCTCGATATTTTCTATTTCTAATGCTGCTATTATATCATTTGGATTGAGTGATTGATTTTGGCTTGAAATTAAAGCTGTGGTGAGCCATCGATTAGAATAGGATTTAGGCAATTCTTTTAAAAATTCGAAAACTGCATTTTCCGATAATATTTGTTCATACAGCGCATGAATTTTTCTCTTTTTGATGCAGAATTCATCGAGTTTATCGAGTTGTGATGAGCCAATAGCAGCTAATATGTTACTCAATCGATAATTATGACCAATTTCTGAATGTTGATAATGATTGGCAGGATCTTTTGATTGTTGTGCCCAAAATCTGGCTTTTTTATCATCCTCTTCCTTCTTGCATATCAAAGCACCACCACCACTGGTAGTTATTATTTTATTGCCATTAAAAGATAATATGCCATAATCTCCAAAACCTCCAACATATTTTTCTTCCACCATAGCCCCCAATGCTTCAGCTGCGTCCTCTATTAGCTTCACGTTGTAAGCTTCACATAATCTTTTGATCTCAACTATTTTGGCGGGCGTGCCATATATATGTGTAACAATGACTGCTTTGATAAATTCACCAGAATTCTCTGCTTTTATCAATCTTTGCTCAAGTAGATCTGGATCCATATTCCAGGTATCCTTTTCACTGTCTATAAAAACTGGAATACCCCCTTCATACAAGACTGCATTTGCAGCTGCCACAAAAGTCATCGTACCTATAAGTACTTTATCTCCTTTGGTAATCCCACATAATTTTACAGCAAGATGTAAGGCTGCAGTTCCGGAGTTTAGAGCAAGTACGTTGGTATAGCTGAATTTTGTTTTAAGCCCGTTTTCAAAATCATCAATGTTTGGCCCAACTGGTGCAATCCAACCATTTCTCAACGCGTCTATTACTACTAATTCTTCCTTTTGATCAACATGTGGGGGCGATAGATATATTCGAGTTGGTTTCATTTATCTAATTTCAATTGACCAATTCTTTTGACTTCACATGTCCATCGGCCTGATCAAATTTGAAAATTTGAAGGAATGTTTTAAAAAGGATGAGCACGTCGATCTGAAATGAAATCTTATTTAAATAATTCAAATCCAGCTCAATTTTTTCATCCAATGTCAGTTCATTGCGTCCGTTAATTTGTGCCAACCCAGTAATTCCTGGCTTTATGGAATGTCTTTGATGTTGCTCAATCGTATATTTTTTCAGATATTCAATCAAAAGTGGTCTTGGCCCTACAAAACTCATTTCACCTTTTAGAATATTCCACAACTGTGGCAATTCATCCAATGATGATTTTCTAAGCATATTACTAAAGGTTCCAATCCCACCATTCTCAGGATTTATCGTACAGAATTTCACCAAGCCAAATAATTTTTCATCCTTTCCTGGTCTGAGGTGAACAAAAAACACAGGCAATCCCAAAAAAAAGTTTGAAATAGAAACGAAGATTAAAAAAGGAGCTAGTAATAAAATCAAAATAGCAGCCATGATCTTATCAATGGCTGGTTTGATCATCAGATTGTATATTGACTCTGCGGCTAGATTCACAGATCAAAATTATGATATTCTGATCACTTCATTCGGGGCATATTGGTTCTCTATTCGTTTCAATATTAAATCAGCCTTAAAGCATCATTTTACAATTATTCAAATGTATAAATAGACGCCAACAGTCGATCAATTCAATAAATTTTAGAAAATCAAAAGATTTATTAGCAAATTGTCATTCGAAAGCTCAACCTGTTATAGCTCAACCATTTCTTATTACCCCAGCCGATGAAAACTTTTCGTTTTTTATTCTTTTTAGTCGTTTCGCTAGCATTAGGTATATCTCTCAATTCCAAAATTGGTCAGGCGCCACCATTGGGCAAGTTTTTCAGTCCATTTCTAGGATATTTAAAAAACATAGAGAATTCTAATCAGCCAATAAATACTGAACTAGATATTGAAGGTCTGGAAAATGAAGTGGATGTATATTTCGATGAGTTGAAAATACCTCACATTTATGCTCAAAACAATCACGACTTGTATTTTATGCAAGGATACCTGACTGCAAAAGACAGGCTATGGCAAATGGATTTTTTCTCAAGGATAGTTCTAGGTCGGATCTCTGAGGTCGTTGGGGAACGTGCTCTTGATTTTGATCGGCTAAATCGAAGAATAGGCCTCAAGAAGATGACTCATGATATGTGGGAATTGATTCAGAAAAATGAAGAACTAAGAAAGGCAGTTGTTGCATATTCGGACGGTGTAAATGCATATCTGGAAAATTTAGATTATGCCCGATATCCCATTGAATTCAAACTGTTGGATTATGAACCCGAAGCTTGGACCCCAGTAAAAACTTGTCTGGCTTACGCCATGCTCAGCAACACACTCAGTAGAAGCGAAGCTGATTTAGAAAACACCAATGCGCTTGCACTTTTCGGGAAAGAAATGTTTGACCTAATGTATCCAGATCAATTGGGCAACCTATCTCCTGTTATCCCGCAAACTAAAAAATGGAATTTCCAGGCTCAGACACCATTCGGACAATATGGAAATCAAATCACCAAAACCAAGAATACTATTGATAAGCCAGATCCTTTATACGGAAGCAACAATTTTGTAGCAGCAGGAAGTAAAACGGCCAATGGAAATGTGTTATTTGCTAATGAGCCTGACCTGAAGCTCACCCAACCATCCATTTGGCATGCAGTACATCAGCATGGGCCTGGCATCAACACCATGGGCGTTACCGTACCTGGTACACCAGTAATTTTGATCGGGTTCAATGATTCTATTGCATGGGGAGTAACAAATTCGCCTAGAGACCAGGTGGATTGGTATGATATTAAGTTTAGAGATAAAAATCGATCAGAGTATTGGTACAACAATCAATGGTTTAAGACAGATAAAATAATTGAAAAAATTGAAGTAAGAGGTGAAAAATCATACTACGACACCATTGTTTATGTACATCATGGTCCAATAGTATATGATCGAAATTTTTATGGTGAAAATGAAAAAAACAATTATGCCATGCGATGGATTGCCCATCACCCAGGAAATACATTTACTGCCATGTATGAGGTCAACCGCTCCAAAAATTATATCTCTTTCGAAAACGCATTAAAAAAATTCACAGGTCCTCCTCAGAATTTTTTATTCGGATCTCAAAATGGAGATATCGCCATTAACCTTCCAGGACAATTCCCGATCAAACCAAAAGGCAAAGGAAAATTTCTGCTTGATGGATCAAAGATTGATCAGGAATGGACACAAATGATTCCATTTGAACATCGCCTTTGGGCAAAAAATCCTACTCAAGGTTTTTTAAGCTCCGCCAATCAACATCCTGTTGATTCATTATATCCTTACAATATTTACGATCATCATTATGAATATTATAGAAACCGCAGGATCAATGATCGGCTAAGCGTAATGACCAATATTACCCCGAAGGATTTCATGAAATTACAAAATGATAATTTCAATTATCAGGCATCCGAAAGCCTTCCTGCTATGCTCGACAGTCTGGATACCGCAAATTTCACTAGTGAACAATTAGAATTCTATCAAAATTTAACTGCTTGGGATTACTTCAATGAACCAGATATTATCGCTCCCACTTATTATCAACTTTGGTGGGACATCCTATATAAAAATATTTGGGATGAATATGACACAGTTGAAATTGAGACAAATAAACCACATCGTTATGTTACCAACCATTTGCTCAAAACAAACCCAGAATTTGCATTTTTTGATAATTTAAAAACTCAGAAAAGGGAAACTGTAACTGATCTTTATAATGAATCATTTATCCAAGCTGTTGATTCTTTGAAGAAACTTAATCTGACGGATCAAAGCTGGGCAAATTATAAGAATACTGGAATAGAGCATATCCTCAAGTTGTCACCATTTTCACGTGATCATGTTAAAATTGGCGGTGGGCCGGGTATTGTAAATGCAGCTGGCTCTTCAGCTGGGCCTTCATGGCGTATGGTGGTGGAACTCGATCCTAATGGAACTAAAGCCTGGGCGATTTACCCCGGCAGCCAGACGGGTAATCCGGGAAACTCACTATACGGTCACATGATTGACAAGTGGTCCAAAGGAGAATATATCGAACTTGTTTTCGGGCAGGATATTTCGAATTCGTCTAAAATAGAACTTAAACAAACTTTTAAGCCCTGATATATGAAACTTGCAATCAGACTTTTACTCATTGGGAGCCTTACTTATTTACTGTCTTTTTATACACCTTGGTGGACAATATTTATAATCACATTCCTTGTATCATTTTTCATACATGGCTCTAGTCTTAATGTATTTATTTCAGGATTTCTTGGTGTGGGAATCGTCTGGATAGGTGTGGCCTGGTATCTTGATTTCAAATCAAATCATGAATTTTCAGATAAAATCGTACAACTCTTCCCAATTGAAGAAAGTATATATCTGGTAGTAATCTCAGGATTGATTGGGGCCTTGTGCGGAGGTTTCGGATCGCTCACTGGCAATAGTTTCAAGCTTCTCTTTGTTAAGAAAAAGGTGAAAAGCTTTTATAGTTAGTTGGAATTAAATTAAAAATCAAGACTCAATTTCTTTCTGATCACATCTAGAATTTGATCCTGCTTTTCGTATAGTGAGATGATCTTAAATTTTTGCTCGACATTTTCATCGAGTAAATTGGCAACAAGTTCTTCTATTTCATCAATCTGAGAATGTTCACCTACCTCCTCTTTCAAACTGGAAACAAGTGTAGAAATTCGCTTTTCAACTTTGATATATCCCGGCTCAATATCATGTTTTCGGGCATCCTTTTTCCAGATCTCACCATCACCATTTAGAAGCCAATTTGCATTTACTGTCTGATAGGATAAAAGTATTTTTTGAAGGACTTCAAAACTAGGTTTACTTCTTCGCCCCTTAAGGATATTATAAATAACTGTTCCTTTCACACCTATGGCATCCGCAAAAGAATTGGGATTCAGGTCCAAGTTGGTGATGAGAGCAGATATTCTATCGTTGATTTCCACCAGGATTTTTTTTCTTAAATATAATTTTTTTTTCAGTTAAGAACTAAAAAAGAAAGGGTTACTGAGAGTAACCCTTCTTCATTAAGAACCAGCTATGGAAAATAGTACTCACTATCCATGCACAATTATACTATCAATTGATAGTAAATACCAAGCATTTCAAACCTTTTTTATATCAATTGATATAAAAAAGGCTATGCATCACACATAGCCTCTATTTTCCACCGCCGATCTTAATAAATCTAAATTAAATTTAACTGTTAAGTGTATGAATCACAAATAACCAAATTCATTTTTCTAATTTTGAAACTGAACATAATACCGAACAGACGCTAATTTCATTATTAAAACCACATCTTCTTTTCCGACATTTATTTGCTAATTTCAAGCTTTTAAACCGGTAAAAAATTAAGGCAAGAAAGAAATATTGGATATTCATTTCTGTGGGTTTGGTAATTCTCCTCACAGCAGGATTTTTTGTGCTCATTAGTTACGGGTCAGAAATAGCTGGAGGAATATTAAAAGATTTGGTAGCCAAACAAACGGACAACAAGTACGCACTTGACTTTTCTGAAATAAAGATTTCCGCGGTTGACAAAGAGATAATAATCCATAATCTCAATCTGACCAAAGACATAAATATCGATACTGACACTTCAAAGCAAGTTTATAAAATTCAGGTACCTAAAGTTGAGCTAGGACTAGCTTCTCTCGCTTCCATTTATTTTAGTCGAGAACTCAATTTCACTAGCATTAAAATTCACGATCCAGAGATCATGATCAAAAAATTCGAAAGTACTGGTGAAAAAACTAGCTTTTCTCTTGAAACAGGAACCTTATATAATTCCATTTCAGATTATCTAACCTTATTTAGAATCCAAAACTTTAACATTGATAATGCTTCAATAAATTTCATAAAAAACTCTAAGAAAAGCCCCATTGATGTACTAGTTGACCAAATAGACTTCACGGTTTCAGATTTTCTACTGGATAGTGCTGCATCAGATACGACCAAGTTTCTTTATGCTGACAAAATCGAACTCATCATCAGTAATCAGGTTTTTGATCTTGCTGATAGCATTCATCAGGTGACATTTGATGAATTTCATATTTCCACGGGAACAGGAGACATTTTATTCAAAAACCTGAAACTGACACCAAAAGAAAATATTGATGTAAATAATATTCCTAGTTACTTCAATATAAAAATTCCTGAGTTCAATTTCCGCGGACTTGACTTCCATGATGCTTACACAAAAAACTACCTTAGTTTGGACTCTGTAAGAATTCTTAATCCATCCATTGAAATACGAAGTGACAAATCAGGCAGGCAAAAAAAGAACCTGAACCTTCTAGATCTCAGCACAAAATTATTCGAGGTTGTAGATATTGGTAAAGTATTTTTGGACAATGCAGATATCAATATTCATTTGATCAATGACCAATTAAATCAATCTTTTTTTGCCAATGATTTGAATCTGAATGTAACTAAACTTTATATCGATTCTACCAAAACCCAGCCTTCTGAATGGATGCACATTTTCAAAGATTTATCTTTGGAAGCCAGTGACTTTCGAACACATGTCATAGACAGCACACACTCATTACAAGTCAATCACCTGGCATATTCTACACTAAAATCTAATCTGAAAATAACTGGCCTGTATATAAACCCTCTGCTCAGCAATAGTTCGGAATTAAGTATTTCGGTAAGAGTTCGTGAATTAGAATCAATAGGACTTACCAGTCTAAAAAGATTAGTCACTGGCCATTTGACAATGGATGAATTGAAGATTACCAATCCAGATTTGGAATTAAACTTACCAGCCAATAATTCCTCTGGCGCAAAACCACATCCTTTCTTGCAGACTCTTAATATCGGAAGATTTAATCTGACAGAAGCCAATTTGAATTTTATTCAAGAGGATAAAGAAGTAGAAATTGAAAATCTTGATATTCAGATGCGCAAGGTGACTTTCCAGCCTTCAGACCTGGAATATTTTGTATTTCACAAGTTTACACCTGTATCACATATCAAACTGGGGTCATTGAGCTTAGATTCGGATGCGATCAAACTTAGCCTTGATCATTTGGGATTGGATAACTGGAAGGATCTTGCAGCTTCCAATGTATTTGTAAAGCCAAGCACCACTCCTGAACCATTTACTTTTTCTAAAGTCAGGGTTACAGAATTTGATCTGGATCATTTCCTTCATAACCAACTTCTGGCTTTTGACACCTTGATTTTGGATAACCCAGTGATCAATCTTCATCCAAGCAAGCACAATGAGAATAATTCAGTTAAGCTAAGGACTTGGGCACACCACACCGCCTTCAAGGAAGTAAAACTCCAAAATGGTAAGCTCACGAAATTTGGTGACAGCACCATTCAGGTGCATCTTGAAAACTTCGATGCTGAGCTATCTAAATTTCATTATGATTCGCTAAAAGATGAGTATTACACACACGTAGGTTACCGGTCTGATTCTGTTTATATTCATTTGGAGAAAATAGATCATCAAATCACAGGTACTGATTTTTCGATTTCCATCAAAGATTCAACTTTTCATGCAAAGCAACTTCATATTAAGCCTCTTTCGCACAAATCAGCAAATCAGATCAACGTTTCAACACGGGAACTCAGATTGCATCAAATTGATTTTCACAGATTAATCAACGAACAACAAATTCATTTTTATGATGGATACTTACTTTCCCCAAAAGCAAATGTTGTCTTAGAAAAAGAGGCCAACACTGAATCGAACTTGGCCAAAGACCTTCTTAAATTCACTTCGTTGAACGTATCAAACGGCAAACTTCATCTTGAAAATCACATAAGTGATAGTAGTATGATTGTAGATGTAAATCATATCAATGTACTGATCAATCATTTCGATCTCGGCAAAGACTCCACTATTTATTCAGCCAAAAACTATCTCGCTGATTTTCAAAATTTGTCTATAAAAAGATATTCAAATGATGTTCCTGTTACGATCAAGCGCGCTTTTATCAATACCAAAAAAGGCAACATACAAATCGCAGGATTAGACATTGTTGAATCTGACAAACTCAAGATTCATATCCCGAAACTTGAAATTGTAGGACTCAATCCTGAGACATTAGCTCACACAAAATCTTACGTATTAGATTCTCTAATTTTTGATCAACCCATTTTAACCTTAGATCTAAATCAAACGGAAGGCAAGAAAAAGAGCAATAATGGCAATAAAGCTCCATCGGTCACCATCAACAATATCTCTCTAACAAAAGGAATTGGCAGCATAAAAAAGGAAGGATTCAATTTCAACGAGCCTCTGCTACTTACAGAATTCAATTTAAATATTGATTCGTTTTATATTGATTCCACTTCAACAAAATTTTCATTGAGCGAAACGCTCAAAAACACCAATTTTTCTCTAGCTGATTTTGCGTTGATGACTCCTGATAGTTTGTATCAAATACAGATTAATTCTATGAATTATGATGGGGAACACAATCAAATCGTATTAAGAGATGTTGGGCTAAATCCTCTGTACAGTCGAAATGATTTTCAGGGTCATATAGCATACCAGCAAGATTGGTTCAACCTGCGTTTGTCAAGCATTATATTAGATAATCCTGATGTCAAAAAGTATCTTGAAGATGAATTTCTTGATATTGATGAAATTAGGATAAACAATTTTTCACTTGATACTCATCGTGACAAACGCTTGCCTGTCCCTCCGGATTTTGAAAAACCGTTACCTCAAAAACTTATAGCAAATATTCCATTACTATTTAATGTGGACCAGGTTACTGTAAAATCTTCGTTCATTTCACATTCTGAATTTTCACCTTCCGGCACTTTACCAGGCTCAATTTTCTTCAATAATCTGAATGCTGAAATTAAGAATATCACCAATAGCCCCGAGCTGTTAAAGAAAGACTCAATCATGCTATTTCACTCCAAAGGCACAATGATGACCACAGGCCATTTTGATGTAAATGTGAAATTCAACATGAAAGATAGCAGCCAGTTTTTTGTTTTAGATGGAACCTTAAAAGACATGAATCTTACTGAACTGAACAGGCTACTGGAACACACGGCATTTGTTCATATTAAAGACGGGTTCAATAAATATGTCGAATTCAATTTCGAAGCAAACAACGATTACGCGCTAGGAACTATGAAATTTTATTACGATAATCTAAAAATAACCGTGCTCAATCCTGAGGATGCTACTAACAAAGGTCACGGCGCATCATTCAAGTCTTTTTTCGCAAACACATTTGTTGTAAACAAGAAAAATCCTCATTTCCTGTTTGTGCGTGAAGGTGATATATTTTATTACAGAGACACCAATAAAGCCATATTTAACTATTGGGCAAAAGCGCTTTTGAGTGGCGTTGTTAGCAGCATTGGTGCTAAAAACAATAAGAAAGAAATCAAACAGCTGAATGAGGAATTGAAAGCCGAAATTGATAGAAAAAAGGCTAAATCTCAGAAAAAATCAGCTGTTCAAAAATGATCTTCTCAGTCTTCTATCTGAATATTCCACTCCAAATCTATATCTGATTCTCCATCGACAGCCGCACTTACAGCCGATTTGATATCTGGTTGATGTTTCAAAACGACTCTAAATTTACCAGTATTTGCAGCTCCTGTCGTCCAGCTAGTTGATAAACCCAACGGAAGATCTGCTTCATCTTTATCAAGATAATTCAGTGCATCCTGGCGATTGTCGATATTGCCATCACCCACTGGATCAGAAAAAATATTTTCAGTAAATGAAAAGAAAAACAAATGCTCATCAGCCTCATCCATAATTTCTGAAGTAAGACTTTCGTCAGTCACGCCATTCTCCAGCTCGATACTTAAGACATAACTTGTATTGGATTTTAACAGGATATCATCCACCACTTCTATGCTTGCAAAACCTTCTCCATCAGGATCGATTGCTTTGGCAGTAACTACATTCCCATCTGTATCAGTAAATGTCAATATCACATCAGTCACAATTTCCTGCTCATTTTCAATGGCTGGTTCATCTGTGTCGTTGCATTGAGAAAAAATAATCAAAGACCCTAAGGCTAAAAAATAGAAACTGGTATTAAAGATATTTTTCATGGAATTACAATTTGTTTTTGCAAACATATTGCAAAAACAAATTTTATGCAACTTTGTTGCATTTATAATTTATAGTTGATTGATATCAGGATATTTCTACCGACTTCATCTGAAAAGTATCTTATTCGATCGGTATAACTGCGGTAACTTTTGTTCAACGTATTATTAACTTTCACATCAACCTGAAAATGATCCCAACTCAGACCTGTGCTAAAACCTAATAATAAATATCCAGCAGGTGCTTTGAGAATGTCAAATATGCTATTATCATCCTCAAAAATGTTTATGCCTTCTTGTTGAGCTTTTAGAATGTCATCAACCAATATGACACGTGGTGCCTGAAACTGTTTGAAATTATAATCCAGAGAAAGATCAATATTCAACTTATTAGCGAAATTCACATTTCCTTGGTATCCAAGGTCGTATTTCAGATTGATCGGAGGAGTACCGACAAAATATTCATTGTTGGATATATTTTTCGCCCAAACATATGCCGCAGAAAATTTGGATTGATAGTTATCACTGTGGTTCATCTCCATCTGCAGGTCAATTCCCCAAAAAACTGCATCGGCCTGATCATAAATAAAATATGGAAAAGCACCACGCACGGTATTAGTAATACCAGCAGGTTTTGTGAAAATATAATTATTGATTCGATTGAAAAAGGCCGTTAAGTTTGTTCGAATTTTATCTTTCGTAAATTCATAGCTGGCGATCCATTTATATCCCAACTCAGATTCAACTGGTTTATCATCATTAGACAAAATCACATTTGAGGTCACAGCATTGTTAGAATCATCAAGCTTATAGGTCCAAAATCCATATTCATATACTGCCTGATGTCTTCCAAAACTGTAAAGCTCTGCCATATTTGGTGGTCGCCAGGCACTTCCAAAATTGAATCGAAACTGAGACTCATTATGAAAAGTCTTTATCAAGCCGATACTGCTCGTCAGATTGTTATAAACCAATTCATTGTTATATCTCTGATTTTGGAATACGCCACGTGATGCCATATAGTGATAGTCATATCTGAGGCCAAATTCGAAGGTTACAGGCTCCAAATCCATCGATTCTATAAAGAACAAACCCAATCTCTGATAATTGTAATTGGGTATGAACTGAGCAGTGCGCGTTCCGGGTAAATTGTTATTGTCTTGATATTGCCATTGAAACCCACCCTGACCTGAAAATTTTCCAAGATCCGGATGAAGCCAATCGAGATCAAATGACTGAGTCGCAAGCTCCAAATCGATATTTGGCGTAGGTTTGTTAGTTCCTCTGCGTAAATCAAACTCCTGCCTGTGATTGATTTGATAGGAATATTTTCCCTTCAAGATATGATCGCCTAGTCGATATGAACTTTTCAAGACAAAAAGTTGATGCTCCACATCCTGATAAGGCTGTCTGATATTATATGAAAATGAAGTGGTACCAAGAGGTTCTTGACTATTTATTGCTAAGACCAGATCTTCCAGATTGCCATTCACACTACCTCTCAAGATTCCCAATTGTTGATAGAAACGACTATATCGACTTTCCAGATCAAACCGACGTTTGTGCCAGCGTATAGCCGCAGAATAACTGTATTCATTTTTCCCAGTATTCGTCAAGTTGTACCCAGGAGCACGGAGATCACCTTGTTTGGTGTATGATCCATTCATAGAATATGCAAAATGATCATATCCCTGACCTATCATAAAATCAGTATTTCCAGATCTTCCATTTGATTTAATGGTCAATCCTGCCCTACCATTAATTTTTGAATTCAATTTCAATTCATTAGGATGGATCAATAACACGCCACCAAGAGCATCAGGACCATAACGGACAGTTGCAGCACCTTTTACTACCTCTAGACTTTCAATTTGTGATGGGTCTATTTCTGGGGCGTGATCAACTCCCCAATTTTGAAATTCATGCCTCACACCATCGTTGATGATTAATATCCTACTACTATGCAGACCGTGAATAACCGGTTTGGTGATATTTTGACCGGTGGATATCATTGAAACGCCTGAGAAATGGCCAGCAAGATCACCGAAAGATTCAGACTTAAATTGATCAATTTGTTTTCTAGTGAGGGAGCTTCCTGATAAAGATTGTACATCGGCAACCTCCTTTCCCTCTATAATGATACTTTCCAAAAGCAATTCATCACGGGCCAAATAAATATCAGGAATCTCATGATATGCATCATGATGGTGAGACAAAGTCTTATATCCGAGATGAGAAATAATCAAATTGTATTCGTCATCACA
Source organism: uncultured Marinoscillum sp. (assembly GCA_964353015.1). GTDB lineage: Bacteria > Bacteroidota > Bacteroidia > Cytophagales > Cyclobacteriaceae > JAMZMI01. The sequence continues at coordinate 47,773 of CAYGUA010000013.1, forward strand.
GAGGTGATCAAACTGAAAAACACCGTTCTGATCTGTGGTAACACCAGACAAAGTTCCTTCCAGTTGAACAGTCACAAATGGCAAAATCTCCTTTGTCTCAAGATCAAAAACCCGACCTTTGATCGCATGACTGCAAGGATCAATAACCTGAGCTTGCAGATAAATTTGAGGAAGAATAAAAAAAAAGGCAAACCAACAAATTCGGATCATGATATCGCTATGAGCATGCCTTGCAAGTACCATTAATAATCATCTCGATGTTGGCTACAGTATATCCTTTTAAAGAAACTTCTGGAACCTGATAATCCGAAAGGCACTCGATATTACCACAAGTATTGCATTTGAAATGTATGTGATCATGCTTATGATCCTGGGGAGAGCATGTTTCATGACACACGCCATATCTGGCAAAACCACTGTCATCAGGGATCGAATGAATTACTCCCTTATCTAAGAACGAATTGAGCGTCCGATATAAAGTGACTCTATCATATTTAGATAAATGATCTTCAAGATCTTTGGTTGCTATGGCATGACCGCTCGAAATGAGATAATCTAATACATCAAGCCTACAATCTGTTATCCTTAAATTATGACGTTTTAAGACGTTTATTCTGGCATCAAGTTCCATGCTTCAAAGTTAGTGTTTTTGCAATAATATTGCATTTATAAAATATTTATAAAATCTCTTGTCTTGGGGTTTTATTAATCTAAAAAAATTCTACATTTGCACTCCGTTTCGGACTAGATGAGCAGCATCTAGTAGAAATAATAAGTTCGGGGTGTGGCTCAGTCCGGTTAGAGTACCTGGTTTGGGACCAGGGGGTCGCAGGTTCGAATCCTGCCACCCCGACTTAAAAACCCACTCAATTGAGTGGGTTTTTTTATGCCTAAAATTTAACTTTCTTCCAGCAGATCAAGATTTCGATTTGCCGACACTCCCTCTAATAATGCTAGAGAAAACCTGAGCAGGAGCATCCTCACACAATGACCAGCCTCAGAATTAATATCAGTGTAATCTTTCTTAATTCTATAATTCTCTCGAATAAAAAATAATCAAACTTTGGTTCAGCTATCAGTTAAACTGATAAACTAGATTTAGGTGACAATAAAGATTTGTCACATTGACTTTTTCATTTCTGATATAGACTTACTCGAAATAGCGCCTTTAGCTTCAATGGATAGATATGGCTTAGTGGGGAAGACTATTTCAGTCATCACACCTTGACCGTCATTTAGAAAAATCTCAATAGAAGACAAATCAACAAAGACTTTTATGTTGTTGATGATAAAATTTGAAAAATCTGCCTCATGTATCACTCCAAACCCTTTTTCAAAAGAAGTAATACCGGAATTAGATCTGTCAAACATGAATGATCCATCTTTATATAAAATCACCACTTTTTCATCAACTTCATTGGATAAGATCAATTCAAAATCTTTGTTTGGAATGACATCCATATCCAACATGTAGGTTGGATAATTTGAAGTGGCTACCTCATCCATAGCTTCGCTTTCCGATTGATAAGATTTTATTTCAGCAATTGGTTTTGATTGAAGTATAAAATCCGAATCGTTATTTAAAAGCACCAATTCTCGTGGTAAGGTCATTGCGCTTCTCCAATTTTTTGTCGGTACAATGTTGGCATATTGCCAATTACTCATCCAACCGATAAACAATCGCCTTCCATCTTCCTCAGGCACGTCACTCCAGGTAACGCCAGCATAATTATCTGCTCCGTAATCCAACCATCGAGTCAATGAATCAAAAGGGATAAAAGTATTTCCATCAAAATCTCCAACGAAATATTGAGTTGCCGAACCTCCCTGCGGACCTGCAGGATTGATGCTCACTAACATCACCCATTTCTCCATACCATCAGAAGTTTCAAGCTTAAATAAATCAGGACATTCCCAAACGCCACCATGTGCTCCTAGATTATGACCAAATTCACTTTCTAGCGTCCAGGTCTTAAGATCCAGCGATGAGTAAAGATTAATATGATCCTTTACAGCCAAAATCATCACCCATTTTTGAAAATCTTCTATCCACGAAACTTTAGGATCTCTAAAATCTCTGATACCCGGGTTTTTCAAAATCGGGTTGTTCTCATATTTAGTCCAAGTTCTACCCTTATCCAGACTATATGCAATTCCCTGAGTTTGAAAATCAATAGCCGAATTTCTTTCTCCGATAGGATCATGATAGGTGAAGATTGCCACCATTGGAGGATTGCCATCAGCTCCTAAACCGCTGCTGTTCTTCCAGTCAATCACAGCGCTACCGCTGAAAATATATCCCAGACTATCCGGATAAAGGGCAATAGGAAGATGCTCCCAAGCCATCAAATCCTTTGAAACAGCATGCCCCCAATGCATCGGTCCCCAAACTGTGCTATCAGGATAATATTGATAAAACAGATGATATTCTCCATCAAAATAAACCATCCCATTTGGGTCATTCATCCATGCTGATGGAGGGGTAAAATGATATTGTGAACGAAATTGCTCTACTTCCATGGTTTTTTGTGTGGTTTGTGTCTCATTCTGCTGACATGAAATCAGAATAAAAAAAAGGAAGTATATATAGATGAATGGTTTTTTCATTGAAGTACAATCTTTCTTTGAGTGGTCTTATTATCAAAACTTAAAGCAAGTAAATAAACACCTTTATTTACTGAAGTCAAATCTATTGTTTGGCGGAGTTGACCTCTCATAATTTCATTACCTGAAACATCATAAATGAAGTAACAAGCTTGCTCACCTTCAAAATGAGATCATAAAAAGTAAAAAGATCGTTTGAAATTTTGAGCTTAATTCCATCATAATTAATTCTTATTAAAAGAATACATAATATTAGAGAGGTTTATCAATGCATAATTACTTTTCAGATTAGTTAATAGCTTAGATGATATTGAAAAAAGAGTTGATCCCCCAGAAAATCATTGACACTCAATTCAAAGACGAAAAAATTAAATTTTTATGCCTAAATTTTAGAATGGTACCAAACCAAGTAAAATGGTGATTTTCTTAGACATCTGAAATTGAAATAAATGAATCATTTTCACTTATTCGATAAATATTTTCAAGTTCATTTAATATTTACTTAAAATAATTACTAATTTGATACCGAAATTAACAATTCATTGAACAATCCAACAATTTAGATTAAGATGTTCGAGAACTACGATACAGGAATACATTACGACGAAATGTTCGACGGCTCAGAAAACTGCAGACCGCATTATAAACCCTTTCAGGAGACTTTATCTTTATTCAGCAAAAAGAAGCTAAATCAACTGCTTCACTCAGCAGATAAGGCTCAGCTTTCCCTTGGGATGACTTTCAATGTTTACCATGATAATAAAGGCATTGAAAAAATATTGCCGCTCGATTTGATTCCGCGTGTGATCAGTGGAAGTGAATGGAAAATTATAGAAGAAGGACTTCAACAGCGAATTGAAGCATTGAATTTGTTTTTAGATGATATTTATCACGATCAGAAAATCTTAAAAGACAAAATAGTACCCAAAGACTTGATCTTATCAAGTAAGGACTATCTTGATCCTTGCTACGGTTTGAATCCCCCAAAAAAAATCTGGTGCCATATCACAGGAAGTGATATCGTACGGGATAATCACGGTGAATTCATGGTGCTTGAAGATAACTTGAGATGCCCGTCGGGTGTCTCATATATGCTTGAGAATCGTGAAATAATCAAACAGGCCTTTCCAGGATTATTTTCAAAGCAAGGAGTGCGACCAGTTTCTGATTACACTGGCATGCTACTTAACATGCTCAAGTATCTTTCATACAAAGACAATCCGACGGTAGTTGTACTTACTCCTGGTATTTATAACTCAGCTTACTTTGAGCATTCCTATCTAGCTCAGCAGATGGGCGTGGAACTTGTAACTGGCCAGGATTTGATTGTTGAAAACAAAAAAGTATATACTCAAACCACTAAAGGCTTACAGCAAGTTGATGTAATCTATCGAAGAATTGACGACACATTTCTCGATCCGTTAACTTTTAATCCTAAGTCAATGTTGGGCATTCCAGGAATTTTCGAAGCATACAAAGCTGGTAATGTGGCTCTTGCTAACGCGCCGGGCACTGGTATTGCAGATGACAAGGCCGTATATGCTTATGTGCCACGGATTATAAAATATTATCTGGATCAAGATCCGATTATTAATAATGTGCAAACCTATTTATGTTCCGAACCTCAGGATCTGAATTATGTCATTGAAAACATCCATGAGTTGGTAGTAAAAGAAACCAATGCCGCTGGCGGTTATGGCATGATGATCGGGCCTAAAGCTACCAAAGAGGAACATGAGAAGTTTAAGAAATTAGTAAAGGATAATCCAAGAAACTACATCGCACAACCGACCTTATCCCTTTCAACAGTTCCAACTTTAGCAAAAGGAGGAATTGCACCTAGACATGTGGATCTAAGGCCTTATATATTGTATGATGACAAAATAAGAGTGGTGCCAGGTGCCTTGACAAGGGTAGCACTGAAGGAAGGGTCGTTGGTTGTCAATTCATCACAGGGTGGTGGATGTAAGGACACATGGGTATTGTATGATTTATAAAAATTACTGAGAATGCTAAGTAGAGTTGCAAATTCATTGTTTTGGCTGGGTAGATATACCGAGCGTGCTGAAAACTACGCTAGATTTATAGATGTCAACTTCAATCTTTCGCTTGATTTACCTCCTGGATTGAAAGAACAATGGGAACCTTTGGTTACGACTACCGGAGACAGAGAAATATATTTGAAATCGTACTCGGATTTTTCAAGAGAAAACGTAATCAAGTTTCTTGCCTTCGACGAAAAAAACCCGAATTGTATTTATTCATGCATATCAGTAGCCAGAGAAAATGCGCGTATCATTCGAGACAGTATATCTAAAGAAACATGGGAGGTACTTAACGAATTGTATTTTTATGTTGGTGCATTGAAAAAAAGAAGAGTCTGGAAAAAGGAAGATCCTCATGACTATTTTAAGCAAATAAAATACAAACTTCAGCTGCTTAATGGAATAGCTTATGATACCACTCCTCGAACACAAGGATGGTATTTCAGTAAAATTGGTCAGTTCCTTGAACGATCTGACAAGACATCAAGAGTGCTCGATGTAAAATATCATTTTCTGCTACCATCAGTTGAAGAAGTAGGATCGCCACTTGATTTCCTTCATTGGACAGCCTTACTCAAATCTGTTAGTGGATTTAACGCTTATCGAAAATTACACGGTCAAATCAAACCTACTTCCATTGTAGAGTATCTTGTTTTGGATAGATATTTCCCAAGATCAGTTTTGTTCTGCCTGATTGAAGTTGAAAAGGCTTTACATGAAATATCTGAATCAAAGAGTGGATATTCCAATCCTGCAGAGAAAGCAATTGGAAACCTAAGAGCTGATTTGGAATTTGCAGATGTAAATGATGTATTTGGCCAAGGGTTGCATGAATATTTAGACAACCTGCAAGTGCGTCTGAATCAAATCTCTGAAGCCATTTATCATCAGTATTTTCAAGTTAAACCAAACTACATCTTACAGGAACAAAGTCAGGAGTAGGCCATATTGAACTTAATCATGGTGATTAGGATTAAACCAGAGAGGTTTCAACCCAATAAAACATAAACTATAAGCCATGAATTTTCGAATCAGGCATCAATCAATATACAATTATTCTAAAGAGGTGATTTTAAGTCCTCAGCATCTCTATTTTTATCCTTCAGCAAGGAATTATCTTACCTTAAAAAAATTCGAAATTGAAGTTACACCTGCTTCCTTTGGTCTGGCCCAAAGGATGGATGCTGAAAATAATCTGTATCATCAAGCATGGTATAACGATCAAGTCAAATCATTGACTATTGACGTGGAGATACAAATATCCACAATTGAGTTAAATCCATTCAATTTCATCATCGAATCTCAACCAAAAACCGACCATATCGAAGCACTTGAGATTTATAAAAAACTGGTGTCTCTGGACAAAGAGCTAACTGATTGGGTGGATCATATTTATGATCAAAGTGGAGGTGAAATCCTGACATTCACAACTTTTCTCAATAAGGAAATTAAATCAAGATGGGATCATCAGGTTAACTACGTGGCAGGTTTAATGTCGCCGAATGAATGTTTTACTGTAGACAATGCATCATGTAGAGATTTATCTTGGATGATGATCCAGATGCTTAGATTCAAAAATATCCCAGCGAGATTTGTTAGCGGATATGCACATAACCCTGAACTCACAGAAGGACATGAACTTCACGCATGGGTTGAAGCTTGGTTTGATGGTGCGGGTTGGGTGGGGCTCGATCCAAGTGCTGGTGTTTTAGCAACGCACAATCACATACCTGTTTGCACCAGCTATCACCCGGCGAATACCTTTCCCGTTCAGGGTACATTTTTTGGGGATGCAAAGTCAAAACTTACCACAACTGTAAAAATTGATATTATATAATCACTCCAAACAATATGCTTCAATAAAGCATACTTAAGTGTGTCTAAAAGCCTCTAAACGCAAGTTGTATTGATCACTTAATTGACATCAACCTGTTTATCCAAATTGGTTACTAATAATATTCTTCATATGCACGTTCCTAAATCTCTAATTTGATTAATTTCACGCCCAGTTAAAATTTGCATAATGATAAGAGTTGCTATTATTGGAGTTGGAAATTGTGCCTCCTCATTTATTCAGGGGATTGAATTTTATAGAAACGAAAAAGAACTTAAGGGCTTTGTTCGTGAACATATTGGTCAATACCGCATTAAGGATGTTAAAATCGTTGGAGCCATTGATGTGGATTCGCGACTTATAGGAAAAGATGTATCAGAAGCGATTTTCTCAGGAAGTAATACATCTGCTAAGTTTTCAGATGTTCCAAACCTTGGTGTAGAAGTAGTAAAAGGCCCACCACTTGATGGTGTTGCTGCACATATGTATCATTCATTTCAGGTAGATGATAATCAAGAGCCTGTTGATGTAGCGGCATATCTAAAGGAAATTAAAGCAGAATTTGTAATCTGCTATTTACCAGTAGGCAGTGACAATGCAGCCAAATTTTATGCAGAAGAAGCTTTAAAGGCAAATGTTGGCTTTTTGAATGCCATACCTGTCTTTATTTGTTCCACACCTGAGTGGAGTAATCGATTCAAAGAAGCTGGACTTATCTGTGCCGGAGATGATATCAAATCTCAATTTGGAGCGACTTATTTAAATAGGGTATTGGTGGAAAGTCTCATGAACCGTGGTTTTTCAATTGACAACTTATATCAACTGAATGTTGGAGGGAATACAGACTTTGAAAACATGATCGATGAGTCCCGACTTCAATCAAAAAGAATCTCTAAAACGTCTGCTGTCAATTCACTATTTAATGGCGTAAATGAACCAGCCTTACGCATAGGGCCAAGTGATTTCATTCCACATCTGAATGATTCCAAAATCTGTTATATCAATGTAAATGGAACTCAGTTTGGCAATCAAAAATTCGAGCTGGAATTGAAATTGAAAGTAGAAGACAGCCCAAATAGTGCGGGAATCATGCTTGATGTGGTTCGGTTAGCTAAGGTGGCGAAAGACAAAGGACTCGCGGGAAATATTCCTATCATCTCCTCTTTCGGATTTAAATCACCTGCTGATAAAGTGAGTGAGACCAAAATTCTGAAAATGATGGATGAGTTTCTTGCCTAATTTATTCCTAACCTAATCGTGTTATTTAGATCATTGGGGTTATCCACATCATTCCAGAGATAGCCAGAAAGCTCAATGACCTTTGCTTGTCTTTCATCAATAAGTTTAGACACCATATCTGATATGGAAAATTTTGATTGATCAAAACATGCTTTCAACACAGAATAAATCTCTTTGTTTAAAAAGAATAGCCCTGTATCATATCTATTGTATTCTTTAATTTCCTTCCCAATTTTTTGAATGAATAATTGATCATCAATAAACACTTTGGTTACATCCTCCAGGTCGATATGAGCATTCCATTCCCCTGGTGTGTCTACTGCCAGAAATAATTGTTCTTCATGATTTGGGCCAGAGACTTGATCCCTAAACTGAGTTACAAATTCCTGCTGGAAAGCATGATCACCCATGGTTAAAAAGAAAGAGTCGATTTGATTCTTGGTAACCCACGGAGAGGTAGCGTTCAGTGAATAGCCATTTTCCAGATCATACCTTTCATTATGAACCAAATCAATTACTACACCATAGGAGGCAGCAATTGTCGGCACAAGATCACGTATTGGGTCAGGATTGTGACCGGTAACAATGCAGAAATGCCCCACTCCTGCATGTCTGAAATTTCGAATATGACGTTCCAGCATGGTGATCCCGTTAATCTCCAAAAGAGACTTAGGTTTGCCTGTATCCAAACGTGAATTTTTGCCTGCGGCCAGTATAATACAGTGTTTCATTTACTGTTAATTGTGAGTATCGCTTTAGTATTTCTTCAAAAAAAAAAAACTAAAATGGTTAACTTTAAATCTAATCTTCTGTGAATGAACGTAGAACCAATTTCTATTAATCAGGTAACAACTAAGGCTGAATTAAAAGCATTCATAAAATTCCCGATTACCCTGTACAAAAGTAATTCATACTATGTGCCTCCCATCATTGATTTTGAACTAAGCACACTCGATTCAAAAAAAAACCCAGCTTTTGAACATTGTCTAGCCACATACTGGATAGCTAAAAGAGGCAAACAAATAGTTGGGAGAATCGCCGGAATAATTTTGAAAAAGGAGTTAAATGAGGTCAAAAAAGCGCGATTCGGGTGGATTGATTTTATTGACGACCATGAAGTTTCCTCGGCCCTATTCGATACTGTTTCCGGCTGGGCAAATTCCCATGGTGCAACGCAGCTTCATGGCCCATTGGGTTTTACGGATCTCGACTTTGAAGGAGCTTTGATTGAAGGTTTTGATCAGCTTGCCACACAGGCAACCATTTACAACGACCCCTATTATGTGGACCATTATTCGGAATATGGTTTTGAGAAAGCTGTTGACTGGGTGGAATATAGAGGAACTGTTCCTGATGTGATCCCCCAAAAGCTGGAACGAATTGCTTCTCTTGTCAAGTCCCGGTTCAAATTAACTGTGCTTCAATTCAAGAAGGACAATGAAATTCGGAAATATGCATATGAGGTTATAGAACTACTGAATAGGACATACAATCACCTATATGGGTATTATCCATTATCGGATGCCCAAATCAAATATTACGTAAAATTGTATTTCGGATTTATCCGGCGGGAATACGTGAATATTATTACGAATGAAAAGGGGAAAATAGTCGCCATGGCGATATCCATGCCGTCCATGTCACGCTCCTTTCAAAAGGCCAAGGGCTCACTTTTCCCTTTCGGATTTGTTCATGTCTTAAAAAGTTTTTATTCCAATAAAGATTTAGACTTGTTTTTAATAGCCGTTGATCCTGAGTATCAAAAACTAGGAACGAGTGCAGTTATTTTTCACGAGCTCTTTGCTTCCTATATCAAAAAGGGAGTCAAAACTATTTCAACTGGCCCCATGTTGGAGGATAATTTTGGGGTACAGAACCTCTGGACTGATTACCATGGATTAATCAGTGCCAAATTACGAAGGAGATGCTTTATTAAAACTTTATGATGAGTAGAAAGAGAGTTGTAATTACAGGTATGGGCGTTGTTGCTCCAAATGCTTTAGGAGTTGATGCTTTTGCGGAAGCCCTTTTTGAGGGCAAGTCCGGTATCACATTTCAAGAGGAATCAAAAAAGTTGAATTTCAGATGTCAAATTGGGGGTTCACCTAAAATAACATCAGAATATTTGGAGAAATACCTTCCTAAAATTCACCGTGAAGTACTCAAAAATAACGGAATAATATACGGATGTTTGGCCGGTTTAGAAGCCTTCAAAATGTCTGGAGTAATCCATGGGGTAGAACGAAACTCAAGAATGGGTATGGTGTTTGGCTCAGGAGCAACAGGAATGGATGCATTTTCAGAAAGCACTTTTCACACAATTAATGCGGGAAAAAACAGATTACTTGGCACCACAATAATCCCTCAGTCAATGAATAGTGGAGCAGCGGCCTATCTAAACCAAATACTTGGATTGGGTGGCCCTGTTATTTCTAACTCATCCGCCTGTACAACGGGTACAGAATCCATTTTGATGGGATATGAACAAATACAACTTGGGAAAGCGGAAATGATGCTCTGCGGAAGTTCCGAAGGAATTGGACGATATATCTGGGGTGCTTTCGACTCCATGCGCATTCTGTGTTCAAATACCAACGAGCAGCCTGAATATGGATCACGACCAATGAGCAGCTCTTCATCCGGATTTGTACCTGCTGGTGGTGCTGGGGCGGTGGTGCTTGAAACTTTGGAATCTGCACAATTGAGAGGAGCAAACATATACGCCGAACTTCTATCTGGTTTTCAAAATTGTGGGGGCATGAGAGATGGGGGCTCCATGACAGCACCAAATCCCACGGCGGCTTCCGAATGTATCAGGGGGGCTATCAAAATGGCAAATATTGAATCCAGAGAAATTGACCTCATCTCAGGCCATTTAACATCAACTAAAGCAGATCCATTGGAAATAAAAATTTGGTCCGAAGGCTTGGAACAATTCGGAGAGGATTTCCCATTTATAAACACAACCAAATCAATGATTGGCCATTGTATAGCGGGTGCTGGATCCATTGAGTCTGTTGCAAGTATTATTCAGATGAATAGCTCATTTATTCATAAGAACATAAATCTCACTGAAGCATCCATTCACCCCGAAATACTCAAACTTATCCCAGCAGACAAAATTCCTTTGAATAGCATCTCAGCAGAAATAAATACTGTGATCAAATCCAATTTTGGATTTGGGGATGTAAATTGCTGCCTAATATTTAGAAAATTTTGAGTTAAATGAAGAGCATCGAAATACACGAAAAATTACTCCCAATAATTACAAAATATTTACCTGAAGAAATCACTGAAAAAGATATTACTCCGGACAAAGACCTCCTTAAAGATTTAAAAGTTAATTCGGCCTACCTTATTGATATAATTATCGCCATCGAAGAAACATTTGATATTAAGATCGAAGATGATGAAATCAACCAAATGAATACGGTTCAGGAATCCATCGATATTATATTATCTAAGGTTGGAGACCGGACGTAATTGACCGGTTCGAGTCCAATACCAAAATTATTTTTTTATCCAAATTACCTTGCCATCTGTTGACCACAAACATGGGGAGAAACATGGCAATGGTAATCAAAAAATAAATGTCCATTCGCCCGAAAAGTGAGCAAATCATCAGCGTAGTGCGATGCATATTTGTGCCACAAGACAGAGCCCACCATGTTAAAATTTTCGTATTAAATTTTGAATAAAGCTGTTGAAATTCCTCCTTCCGTTCTCCAAATGAATTCTTCTCGAAGATAACCCTATGCTCCTTTGTTCGACTAATATAAAACGCTTGCTTACCGATATAGTCGACTTCCATATAATACAAGCATTTATTCCAGAACCCGTTGGGTTGCTTCTCTCTCTTAACCTCTGTTAAATCAGGGATTCTATGATCCCTTGCATTCTTGATGTAATAAATAAATTCGGTCTTATAAAATTCATAAGCGGCAGACTTGACGCTGTGAAGATACCCGGCTAGTATTGTTAATGGAACTATAAACGGACCATAATCATCCAGAAAATAGATAGCACCACCTACGTAACATGCCACAAAAACAAATGTATCGATGATCGCATCTATCTTTCGCCCAAGTTCACTTGATGTCCCTGTCATTCGTGCTAATTGGCCATCAGCGGAATCTAACAATCCGGAGAGGGTAATTAAAATACAAGCGAAAACTATTAGAGTAACGTTATCCTGAAAATAAAAGCATATTCCCGCAAATACGCCCGCCACCAAACTCAAGATGGAGACATGATTCGGACTCAGCCCCAATCGATTACTTATTACAGCTAAATAATATCCTAAAAAACGGCTGAAATAGATATCAAACCATTCCTCCACCTCCGGAAGTTTGATCGATTTATATGCAGAATCAAAATCAGTTTTGACCCTGAAAAGAATAGGCTTGAACATTTTAATTGGTTCTTTTCACTCTGGAAAAAAGAGAGACATTTCTGTTGGTTAAAAAACTGACTATTACGCCAGTCCAGGAACGATAAGAATAGAGATCCGAATAATGTTTTCCAGCAATTTTTTTTAATTGAGGTAATTTGGAACCCGGCACATTAGGGAAATCATGATGTTCATTATGATACCCCACATTAAACACCAATTTATTTAACCAACCATAATAGGAATAAGTCTCCTGACCCTCTTTAAATGCAAAATGCTCGGAAACAAAATGGCCACCCAAAGGATGTAGGCCGCAGGCAAGCGCAAGGGATAAAAACAAGTAGAAAAGTCCCCACCAGCCAACAAAAAAATAAAAACAAATAACAAAGACAATTTGAATTGCCATATTAATCAATTGCCAATTTTCCGGCTTCATAGGTCGAACAAACAAGGGGCGTATTGCATAAAATGGTATTTGAAGTACCATCCAAATCAATTTCCCAAATAACCCCTTGAAAATGAGAGCTTCAAACCTCGACGCAATGTCTGTATCAATTTTGTCTTTCCCTTGATACCAATGATGCTCGGCATGATAGGCCTTGAATGACATGGCAAATGGAAAAAGTAATGGGAAATTCACTAAAATGGCTAGCCAATTGTTCAATTCCCTCTTTTTGAATGCCAAATCATGTGTGATTTCATGAATGGCCAGCACGATGATGTGATTTAAGGTAGTACCAACGATCAAAACCATGAGCATGAAATACCATGGATTTTCCGGCAAGAAAAAAACCGGGACCGAAAGCTGTAATAAAGAGACAAACAAGGCCTTATACTTAATAGACGAATCTGTCCCAAACAAGCTCTTTACTTCAGGAAATTCTTTTAGAATTGTCTTTCTCCTCTCAAAATGAGGCTCCTTTGAATCACTCCAAATAAATTGATTTTCACTCATATCAGTCGCGAATTTAATCATTCGGGTTTTAATACCGTCCGTGAAGCAACTTTACCAAAGACATTTAACGCTTTCATAACAGTAGCAGCAAACCAATCATTTGGCGAAGCTATTTTCAAAACCTGACTGGCTTCAAGCATAGGTGTCATGACAATATCCCTAAACGCTGACACGAGTTCTACATTCCTGGTTGTAATAACCACTTCCTGCTCAAAGTAAAAACTCACCAAATCGTAATTGCTACTACCAAAAACCAATTGGTTCTCGTCAATCAATATGGCCTTGAGATGAAACATCGCTGGATAATGATACAATTTGAAATACCCCTTCGAATGTTCAGATAAAAGCAATTTTTTAAAAAGGGATTTATTGTTGTTGGTAGGAGAAACAATTGAAACATCTACTCCCTTTTCGGAAGCCTTTTTCAAAACACTTAACAACGGGTCAGAAACATAGGGTGAAATAACCTGAATCGACTTTTTGGCAGAGGCGATGGTTTCAAAGAAATCATGATAAATTCTCTTGCTTTTCACCCCATTGAAAAGCCACAGACTGGAATCACTAAAATCAAAAACTCTGGACTGATTCTTGCCCAGCCAGGTTGACTGAAAGTCATCTGAGAGGTATTTTGCTACGGATGCATCCACGAGCTCAATCATCATGTCGTGCCAGGAAAAATTGTGATCACTAAAATTAATACCACCAAGGAACGCAATTTCATCATCGGCAATCATCATTTTTTTATGATTGCGAAGTGGGTATTTGCTCATGAGCCACCCAACTGGATTGGTAAACTGTACCTTCACACCAGATTGCTCTGCTTTCTTGATCAAGGCACGCGTTTGTGTAATTTCCCTCCTAAAAGCTGAGTCTTTCAGATATCGCGTACCAAAAACAAAGCTGTCGCTAATCACAACTTTGGAAAAAGAGTCTATCAGCAAGCGCTTATCATCTGCAGGGGACGCGATCATGATGTCGATTAGTTCCTCACCGGCAGCATCTCCTTCAAAAGTCATGGCTTGAACATAAAAGGATTCCCTGGCCGCAAGTGCCACTTCCTTCAAATGCTCCATAAACTGTCTGGAGCCCACAAGAATCTTAGCATTTTTCACAGACCGCAATAAACATCAGATTTTAAGCAAGTTAAAATAGATTATTAAGAATTCAACCGCGTTCTAAGTTTATTGAATAATTCACATCGTACTCATTCATCTTTTACGATATTGGAATGTACTTTATTCTGCATTTTGTAAATTCGCTTTCTCAAAATAAAGGTTATGTTACGCTACAAATCAGACGTCAAAACGAATATCTACATACTTGTAGTCACTGGGCTGATGATGGGGTTATTTGTCTATCATAACCACCTCAGCGGTGGTCTATACGCCATCATCTATGCCGCCGAATTGATCATGGCGATATCCGTAGGTGTGATGGTCCATAACGTACGCCATGTACCCATGTGGAAAAACAAATTTCTAAACACCCTCACCGACTGCTGGCTGACGATATTATATGGATACCCGGTTTTTGGATGGATTCCAACGCACCTTCAAAACCACCACACTCACACCAATAAAGAGGAAGACTACACAAAAACTTATGCCTTTTCAGAAAAAAACAACTTGTGGACATTGATCTATTACCCCATGTACAGTGGCGGAGTGCAGCAAAAGGCGATAGGACAATACTTAAAAAAATTATGGCATAATGATAGAGCAAAATTCTGGCAACATGCTCTACAAATCATTTCAATAATTTCATTTTTAGCTATAGTCTTTATTGTTGATTGGAAAGCGGCACTGCTGTATGTGATTCTACCGCATCAAATTTCACTTAATGCTGTGTTGGTTTTTAATTATGTGCAGCACATACAAGCTGATGAAGAATCGGAGTATAACCACTCCAGAAATATTGAAGGTTTCCTTAACGTATTCCTATTCAATAATGGACTACACACAGCCCATCACCTAAAGCCACACCTCCACTGGAGCAGGCTTCCGGAGTTTCACAATGAAATAAGACACAAGATCGATCCTTCTCTAATAGAGAAAAATTTGATCTGGTATCTAATAAGACAGTATCTGATCGTTCCGTTTTATCAACCCTGGCAGCAAAAAAATCTCAGACAAATACGAATTAGAGAGGGAGTAGATTAGAATTTTCGCATCGCCCAATGACTTCAAGATTTATTTTTCTTGCGATTTTCATTTATTACTTTACCGGCCAGGTGCAAGCTGGAATAATCAAAAACGACCAATTCTAACAATCGCATGTCCCAAGTTCTTTTCTGAAATAGAAAATGAAACAACTCCAAATTCTCACATTTTCGGATAAGCCACTGGCAGATAGCAATCTGCTTGTTAAAAGTTGCAGGGATCATAATCTTCCCCTGGAAATCATAACTCCGAATCAAGAATGGAAAGTAAATGCCTTTAAGATCAAACTACTTTTTGATTACATCAGCAAAGAATCTGACGATACGCTCTTGCTAGTTGTAGATGCTTTTGACGTTTACGTCAATGGAAAGGAGGAAGAAATACTTGATAAATTTCGAGCTTTTAAAGCAGATATAGTGTTCTCAGCCGAAGCAAATTATTATTTCCGCAATCCAAAATTAAAAGGAGCATATCTCAAAAACTACCCCGAATCACCTACTCCCTATCAGTTCTTGAACTCGGGAACATTTATAGGCAAATGTGGCGCTTTGAAAAAGCTCCTTAAGGATATAATAAAAGAAAACAAACTAGACCCTGATAATATCAACAGCTTTATCGAGGTGCGATCTGATCAGTATTTGTACAGCAAGCATTTTGTAGATCAATCTTTGTCGAGTGACAAAAAGTACACTCTGACATTAGACTATAAACATGAATTATTTGAGGTAACTGGAGGTAGAATGCGGACCATTAACCTACCTCACCTTTCTTCTTTCCATGCATTCAATGCTTACAAGGTTGAGCGCTTTTTGATTAAACTTTTCAAACTCCATAAATATCAGGATCTTTTGACGGATTTGAATTATGACAAAAAGAACCAACTATTTCATAATCGGGTGACAAAGACCATCCCTCCTATTATTCATATTCCCGGATCCTGGAAGTTTTTTGATCGTATCATAAACCAACTAATCAACGGGAAGCGAGCCTTCTCTCCCTTGCGTTTGGTCGCAGGATTTTTATCCCTTCTGGCTTATATGGTTTCCTTACTGATCCCGATCCGACTCAATATGTAATCGTAATCAGCGCTGATAATCAACCAGTTCAAAGGTAAAATCACCAAATCTCATCTCAATCGAAAATTTCAGCGGAATGCTGAGAGCGTCCTTTGAAGCCAAAACATAGGCTTCTTTTCCCGATGGGAATTCCTCTGTTTCAGGAAACAACAACTCATATCTTTGTGCGTAATAATTAACCTCTTTTATTGTAATTTCTTCTGTTGTCGAAGGAGCCATTCCAAAATTGTACAGGTCGTTTGAAAAGAAAGTCTGAACTGGTATCAACGCCCTTTTATTCTTATTATCAGCCCCTTTGTTTCGCAAGAACAGGTAAGTGCTCAACACATCTAATATGGGCACCTGCGTTTGGGGAAACGAATGCAATCGGTGAGAATCAACATCTTCGACATAAGCAGCAATTCGCACAGAATCCTGATAATCAAATCGATCGGTACGAATGTCTATTTTATTTCCAAAAGAAAAATCTCTCGATGACAGCAATGGACGCAAAGTCCGTGCGTCGATCCATGAATCCATACACACGTTTAGTTTTGCAAAAAAACCAAAGAAACCGACCGACTTCACCTGGCACTGCACATAAAAATGTGGTTTGTCATTGATTATCCAGAATTCATCATCAATAAAAACCTGGGCGTTTCCTATTTCGAACCAACCGTAACTCATGCTGTACTCCAATTTCTCTCCCAATTTGAATGGATAATCAAATGTATCGGACTTACTTTGGGCTTTGGAACCGGATGAACCAGCGAACAGTAACAAAGATGCGACTACCATTCTTTTCTGTTTCCAAAAACTCTTAAAAAATGAAGATAGCTCAGGTTTGTCCATACGATTTTTCAAGACCGGGAGGTGTTAAGGCTCATATTGTAAGTTTATCGAATCAGCTTACAAAGCTAGGCCATGAAGTAAAAATACTTGCCCCAAACATCAATGCCTCTCAGATAAACGAACCAAATATTCATTTATTCGGAAGAAATCGAAGTGTGAATCTTGGCGGGACCAAAATCGATATCAACATTGCTTTGGGTCAGGAGCTAAAGGAATTGAAACAGTTTCTGATTGCAGAAAAATTTGACATCATTCATTTCCATACGATTTGGAACCCAATGCTACCCTTTCAAATCCGGTGGAATAGCAAAGCCAAACATGTAGCCACTTTTCACGATACACCTAAAAATCAGTTTATCGGAAAAACGCTGATGCCCTTAGCGGCAAAGGCTATTTTCAAGTTTCTGGACAAGGTAATATCCGTCTCCGATACACAAGCTACCTATATCAATAAATTTTCATCAAAGCCCATTTCGATCATTCCAAATGGAATCGATCTGGAACTTTACCAGAAGGAAACCGGGCGAATCGAAAGCTACCAGGATGGAAAATTTAATTTGCTTTTTCTTGGACGACTGGAGCCTCGCAAGGGTGTTCTTTATGCCCTCGAAAGTTTCAACCAACTAAAAACAAGGCATTCAAGCCTTCGATTGATCATTGCCGGAGATGGTGACGAACGACCAATGGTTGAATCATTCATCAAAAAACACAACTTACTTGATGTAAAATTACTTGGTTTTGTAAGTGAAGAAGAGAAGCGGCAACTTCTGAAAACAGTAGATCTTTATATTGCTCCAGCAGTATATGGTGAAAGCTTTGGGATCGTACTTTTGGAGGCCATGGCATCAGGAACCACAATGGCTGGCTTTGCAAACGCCGGATATAAAAACATTCTCAGTATTGAAATGCGTAAGCATTTCCCTAAGCCGGGGGATCAGTTAGGGTTGATAGAATCCATCGAGAACCTCATCAAACATCCGTCAGAACGAGAAAGGTTGACTAAAGAGGGCATTGAAGAAGTGAAAAAATACGATTGGGAGATCATTGCCCGGCAAATCGATCAAATCTATAAGGGACTGTAGTCGGCCATTACTACCTGAAATATTCCTTCACTTTGTCAAGAACAAAGAGCATATCCTCCGGGAATAAATCCCCTATGACAGCCACACGAAAGGTGTTGCTTTCAGGAATCACTCCTGGATAAATGGTGATCTGTTTTTGATATAGAAAATCGTGAAATGCATTGAAATCCAAGTCCGGTTTACTATTCAAATCCAACGCCAGAAGTATTTTGGATTGGTATTCATCGGGCAGGTAAAAGTTAAACCCAAGCTCCTTAAACCCATTATACAACAGCTGCCAATTGGCCTGATAACGACTCCATCGATTGGCGACACCTTCTTCAAAGGTTTCTTTGATCGCCTCCATAAAAGCGTAGCAAATCTGTACAGGCGGTGTAAATCGCAGCTGATTTTTATTTTGTAAGTTTTCCCATTGAGAATATAAATCAAAATAAAATGACCGTTGGTTTTTCTTCAATTCGGCTAGTCTATCTTTTTTGAATATCACAAAAGAGAGTCCAGCCATTCCCTGAATACATTTATTGGATGATGAAAAAATATAATCTACAGATGTTTGCTGCAAGTCCAGTGGATAAGCCCCATACGAGCTCATAGCATCTACGATCAACTTTACATTTAGCTCAGCGCATACATGGGATATATCCTCCAATGGATTCATCATCCCCGTAGATGTCTCATGATGAATCATTGCGAGATGAGTAAAATTTCCTTTTTCTAAGACTGTCTTCACTTTGTCTGGCTCAGGAAAGTCACCAAAACCAAAAGCGGTATCATATTCTAAGCCGTAGCTTCTGCATATAGCCTCCATGCGCAATCCATAAGCACCATTGGTAATTATCAGTATCTTATCCTCTTCACCAATGGCAGACACAAGAGCGGCTTCCATCGCTCCAGTTCCACTCGCCACAAATAAGCCTACTTCATGAGTTTCCAGTCCATTGCCAATCTTCAATATTCCCTCACAAATACGATGCATTAGCTGCCCAAATTCGTCTTCACGCGGGCAAATGTCTTCAGAAATCAAAGCTTCCTTCACCTTTTGAGAAGTAGTGGCCGGACCAGGATTCAAAAGTATGTTTCTTCGAATAGATTTTTGATGGGTGATTCGTCCTCTCATGATTTTGAATTTAAGTTTTTCATGAAGTCCCGTTTGTTGTCGATAGGACTAATAGTAGGTCTTCCTAAATTTTCGCGTGCACCCTTTCTGGTTTTTATTTCTAAAAACAAAGGGCCATCCTGACTTTCGAAATCTTTAAAAATATCCTTCAATGATTTTTTGGTATCCACCGAATAAGCAGCTCTATATCCGCAAGAAATAGCAACACCACACAAATCCATTCCCAATGCTACCGTAGGCTGTCCTCCTACTGAATCATGACTCCCATTGTTTATAACAATATGTTTAAAATTTGAAGGCCTAAGATCACCAATAATAGCTGCTGCACCCATATGCATTAAAAATGCACCATCTCCGTCAAGACAATACACTTGATTATTTTTCTTCTCCAAAGCAATTCCAAGTGCAATTTGCGATGCATGTCCCATGCATCCAACCGTGAGAAAATCACTATCATGAGGCATTCCCTCATTTTTGCGCTTTTCAAAAACTTCGCGAGAAGATTTACCCGTAGTAGACACTACTATATCGTTTGTGCTTAACATCGATAATATTTCAACTATTGCAGCCTCCCTATTCATTTCAAACTGTTGGCTTGCTGATGTATTCTTCATTCTGTAAGGCGCAAAAACCCCCGCTCTCACAAGCAAAACATAAGGTGCCTGCTCGATTCTCATGTAGGTCATGGCTATTTCCAGTTGTTCTTTGGCCTTTTTATAATCAGAAGACAATATTGCATAAGGAATTTCCAATGCCTTCAACATGGCTTCATTAATCCTACCTTGCTTGATATGTTGAGGTTCGTCCTTTACTCCCGGCTCACCTCTCCAGCCGATCATTAATAAAATAGGTATACTGTAAACCTCTGGATCCGTCAATGATGTCAATGGATTGATTGCATTTCCAAATCCTGAATTCTGCATATAGACAAACGGGATTTTTCCTGTGGCCAGGTGATGCCCAGCCGCCAGGGCGATCGCACCTCCTTCATTCGCAGCAATAATATCAGTACCAGAATCTGCAATGCAACTACAAAAATCCTTGAGCAACGAATCGGGAACCCCAGCACTAAAGGTGATTTCGTGCGATTTGATCAAATCAAGAAAGGCTTGACAATCGAGCATATCAATTGGGAAGTATGGTTAAAATCTCTTTGATCGACATACAGTATTTGTCTGCTTCCAGTGACCGTTTGTTTTCCAGTATGGTCTCAGCAGTTTTTTTCATCGCTGGAAAGGCGCTTCGTAAAAGATGATTGGCATAAATCACAATGTTAAATCCAGCAGCACGAAGTTCATCTTCGGTAAAGTGATTGTAAGACGATGGAACGGAAATCACGGGTACCCTTGTTTCAAATTGCTCATAGGCTTTCATGAATTCCAATATCTCCTTTCCGTCCTTATGCCGGCTATGGATCATTATTCCATCAGCACCTGCATCAATATAAGCCTTGGCTCTCGTCAACGCATCTTCCATACCTTTCTCAGCAATCAAGCTCTCCAACCGTGCAAAAATCATAAAATCATCTGTTGCCTGGGCTTTCTTTCCTCTGGATATTTTTTCAGAAAAGCCTTCAATACTGTCGAGTGTTTGCTCCACTTCTGTTCCAAAAAGCGAATTTCTTTTTACCCCTGTTTTATCCTCTATTACTATAGCTGAAACCCCTAAACGTTCCAGGTTTTTGACCAGCAACTCAAAATGTTCGGGTATCCCACCTGTATCCCCGTCCAAAATAATTGGTTTGGTGGTAACATCCAGAATGTCATTAATCGTTTGAAACCGTGACGTCCGATCCACATATTCCGTATCTGGTTTACCCTTGGCTGTAGAATCTGTCAGGCTGCTCACCCACATCGCATCAAACTCCCGTATTTCTCCATCCGCTTCAAATTTTGTTTCTTCTACAATCAATGCCGAAATCCCATTGTGGGATTCCAAAACGCGCACTATGTCCTTCGATTCTATCAATCGTTTAAGCATCCTTCTTCGAATGTCAGGCGTGGTTCCTACCTCCTTCATGGCGTTTCTCAATCCGGTAGACGAAATTCCATGGGTATATTCGGGTTCAATTAATTGTCCGCCCCACTCCTTGAGTAGCGCAATCACTTTTTCTCGCACCTGTCGTTGTGGTCCCGTTTTCCAATCGCTCCCATGAACCACAAAATCCGGCTTGAGCTTCCTTAGGTTTTCTTCGTAATCCAGTTCATATTGAGGAATGACCTCCTTTACCCCTTTCAGGTTTTCCAGTATTTTTTTTCGTTCATCAAACGACAGAAATGGCATTCTGCTAAATTTAGTTACAGCTCGATCCGACAATAAACCAACCGTTACCTCGCCCAATTCCCGAGCTATTTCAATAATATTGATATGGCCATGATGGATCAAATCAGTACCCATCCCGACATAAACTTTCTTACCTGACTCCATTTATTAGTTTTAGTCCTATTTTCGAGGCAAATTAACCTGAAATTAGAGCAGTTTCGAACAGAATGGCGAAAAGAATTGACACAGCGGTGATATTGGCGGCTGGCCGGGGGACCAGACTAAGACCTTATACAAATGACATTCCGAAAGGTTTCATTAAAATTGGTAATGAAACGTTGATTGAACGATCCGTCCGGCTTTTAAAATCAAATGGGATTCGTAAAATCATTATTGGCACGGGCTATTTAAGCGAACACTATGAAAATTTTGCTCAAAAACATGGCTTAATAACCTACAAAAACAAGGATTTTGCGACAACCGGAAGTTTCCACACGCTATTCTGCGTCAGCCATTTGATTCAAAATGATTTTCTTCTTTTGGAATCAGACCTGCTCTATCAGGAAAGGGCCATTACCAGCATATTGAGCTATGATGCCGATGATGTGGTTTTGTGCAGCGGCTTTACCAACTCCAACGATGAAGTATACGTGGAAAAATCCGAGGATGGAAGATTAAAAAGTCTCTCGAAAAAAAGAAGTGAGCTCAGGAGCATCGATGCGGAGTTAGTCGGTATCTGGAAAATATCAAAAAATCTATTGGATAAGTTAATGCGGTATCATTCCTCTTCGAGCGACGCACTGACAACAGATTATGAATGTGCTGTAGCGAGGTTAGCTGGTAACCATACAGTCAAAGTTCTGAAAATAGATGATTTGGTATGGTGCGAAATTGACAATGAAGTGCATTTGGAACGGGCACAGCAAGAAATACTACCACGATTATAAGATGATCATATGCTAAACACATTTTTCTCAATTGTTGGGGATAAAATCTCAGGTAGGAAAAAAGACTATTTTCTTCACGCCAAATACCATGCAATAAAAGAGTATTATGGTGAAACGGTATTGGATGTTGGCTCAGGCAATGGTGATTTCAGTATGTTTTTAGTATCCCAATCACATCGGGTGAAGGCAATAGACGTAACCAATGGATGCCAGCATTCATCACTGGACTTCAGGCTCTTTGATGGTCAAACCATTCCACTAGACGACAAAAGTATAACAACATCGGTTTGTCATTTTGTATTGCACCACACTAACAATCAAAAAGATTTGTTGCGTGAGATGAAACGGGTGACGACAGACCACATCATCATCGCTGAAGATATTATAAACAACAAGTTTGACGAATTACTAGGCAAAATCCATCTCAACACAGCACCCTGGGCCAAAGGCGACAATTCGTTCCGGACGAATGAGGGGTGGATGAATTTATTTGAGGAATTGGGGCTAAAATTGGTTGCCGCTGAGATAATAAATCGATCAGATTATCCTGTCTACCCCGTTCAGCGTATTGTTTACGTTTTGGTGGTTTAATTCAACACATTAGGATATTTTACTAGGTGCATGAGGGTTGCCCACCATATATCTGGCATCATTGATATTCGCTCTTTTATCGGCATAATATTTTTCTCGCTTATCACCTTCCTTCAGAGGGTTATAAACTCCGTAGAGAATTCTTCGAGCAGTATCCGATCGATTATTTTTTGATCGATGAGGCAGTCTTTCTGTGAAGAAAATCACATCCCCGGGCTCAGTTTCTAATTGTTCCCACTTGAGGTTATCTTCTACCTTTTGCGCGATCTTAGAAAAACCGGGAGCATGTGCATAAGGTCTTTCCATTGGCAGTATTTCCAACTTATCTATAGCCCATGGCTCCACCACCTCAAAACAGCCATTGCTTTTGGTTGCACTATCCACGCTGATGAGCACAGAGATATAGGGCGTTGTATCTTGATCGAACGCACCAAGATCACCACTTTCATAAGCAACACCATCCTGATGAGCAGCATGAGCACCTCCTCCAGAAGGTTTAAAGTTGATGCGTTCCTTGTATAACACAGGTTTCTCACCCATGAGCTCCTCTACAATAGCCAGAACTTTCGGGCCATTGATTATTTCACCAAGATCTGTATGATATGGAATGAAGTTCTCAATTCTGGAAAGCTTAGTCGGATCATCCATCTCGTAAAACGAAAGCCATTTAGACATGTCTTCAGGCCAGCCGGCTATTTCCCCAATCCATTTGGAGATACTGTCACTTTCATCAGCGAATAGCCCTCCGAAAACCACATAGGAATGATGGCTCCAAAACTCCTTTTGTTCAGCGGTTAAGCTCATAATTTTTCCCAAAATCCGGTTTCCTGATTCCGCTTGGAATCAGTTCCTAAATACCCGTAAATGTATTCTAAATATTCCTTGGGTTTTGCCGGAATTAAACACGTTTTTCCTAGAAAATTCACACTCTGCAAAGGGTAGACTATTTTTTTTGGCATCTCTCTCCTTTCGCTCGGCCAACTGGTGTTTTCATAATTCCTGACGGCATCTCCCAGATCTTCATAGAAATAAATATCTACATCAAACCCTTTATAATTGAAATACAATTTTGATCCACGATGACGGTGAGAAGAATCGTAAAACCTCACTTTGGGTGAAAGTAAATGCCGCTTAGACAGAATCTTTTCATATGATTTTTCGTGCATACCAAAATCCACATCAATGTCGTGTGGAATGATGCCCTTCTCTCTATGAACACCAAGCAAAGTTCCAAAATCCACCCAATACTCTTCATCAGATTGGTTAAGGAAATCCACGCTTATCTGAAAAAGTTCCTCAAGTATCTTAAGTTTTCTCTTTCTATAGCTACCGGGCCATGCATACAGGTATACCTGGATAAATCTCTGAATGTATTGGCTGATTCGTAAAAGGTTCATAATATCGCATATAAATTAGCTACATGGCGAAGATAGAGGTTGATTTGGTTTATACATGGGTAGATGGAGCAGATACCAACCATATCAAAAAATGGATGAACCATTCCGACAACCCAAAAGATGTAAACCCTGAACGATACAGAGACACGTATCAATTCCTAAAGTATAGTCTCAGATCTGTAGAGCAGAACCTCGACTGGTATCGAAATCTCTATATTGTAACCGCAAGACCTCAAGTTCCTGAATGGCTCAATGTATCAAATCCTCGAGTAAAAGTGATTCATCATGACGAGATTATTGATGAGGAATTCTTACCCACTTTCAATCCCAATTGCATTGAAAGTTTCCTTCACAAAATACCGGGCTTGGCTGAGCACTTCCTGTATATCAATGATGACTTCCTTTTTGGTCGCAAAACCGAACTAGAGGATTTTATGCCTGGTGCTAAATACCGGGTATTCAATACGCTATTTGGTGAAAATTTGAGTTGGAGAATCTATGATGGTCTGAATGATGTCATTGGGCTTGGTATTATAGAACACACTCCACTTTTCATCAAGAAAGAATTTTGGAAGGAAATGGTAGAGATGTTTCCAGAAAAACAGTACAAAACAAGATCGAATAAGTTTCGCCAACCGGATGACTTAATGACGTACAAGTTCTATCGATATTACATGCTATCTCACCAACAAAAAATAAGTTCTGCTATTTCTTTCCCCCACCTATTGAAAATTAACACGTTTCACAAGATCACTAACGATCTATCTTATCAGAAAAAAGCAATACAGAAACTTGAAAGGAAAAAACCAAAATTTTACTGCCTCAATGATGATCAGAGAGACAACCCGAATAAGAATGTAGTCCAGCTGATAAAAGATTTTTTAGAGAGAAATTACCCTGAAAAAAGTAAGTTTGAAAAATAAGCAAGAGATGAAATCCATAATTTCAGCAGCTACAGCAAAGTATTTCAACACCTTAATCAACCTCATTTATTCTCTCAATCGATCAAAGAATATGGATTTTACCTTTATTTTTTATGATCTGGGGTTGAACGCCTCTCAAAGAACGATTTTAGATGCGATATCTCTCAAGGTAAATTTTCATATAGAAACAGAAATATTCAATCCAAAGGATTATCCCCTGTTTATACATCCCGAAAATGGTTCTTATGCCTGGAAGCCAATAATCATTCATCACGAATTTCTCAAAAGGAAAGGATCCGTTCTGTGGCTGGACAGTGCCAGCCTAGTACATTCTGATTTGTCGTCCATTTGGGAAGAGATCAAACAAAAAGGACTATACATTCCCATTTCGGGTTCGGGAACTCTTGAATCTTGGACACATGCAGATACATTCAGGTTTTTTGATCCCACGGTTGAGGATAAAGCAAGGAACCGATGTGGCGGATTGTGTGGGTTCAACTATGAAAATCAATTGTCCAGACAGCTCCTTGAAGATTGGAAAGATTACGCATCGATCGAAGAATGTATCATTCCAGATGGTTCCAACCGTACAAACCATCGACATGATCAATCCATATTGACTATATTGCTAAATTTACCAAAATATAGCACTCTATATTTGACTGACGATGAAGTGAATATAAGTTCAAAAAATCCAATAAAAACAATTACCGTTAGAAACAAGCTCTCTGAAGGTTTCCCATTACGTTTACTTTGGCTAGCCAATATTTATTTCTGGTTTAGATTCAGGGCGGATATCCTGATAAATGAAATTAAGAAATGACCTACTCTATAATTTTATTATTTCTTGTACCATTTATAGCAGTCAAAGCATACAATTTTCTGTCTGGTAAACGATTATTACTTGATTTAATACATCTTTATCTCCTACAGAAAAAGGACATTCAAAAGCTTGACAGTGAATGTTCTACAAAATTTCCAAAAAGTGATTTCATTGTCTCAATGACATCCCTTCCCTCTCGAATCGGTAAAACTGACCTCACCATAAAAAGTCTTCTCTGGCAGAAATTACCTGCCAAAGAAATCAGAATATACTTGCCAAAATTTTCAGAAAGAGAACAACTGACATATGAAATCCCAACATTTTTACGGAATTTAAAATGTGTTCAAATAATATGGGTGGAAAAGGATTGGGGGCCCGCTACGAAGTTTATTCCGGCCTTACTTGAATTTGATGAAACACAGAGAATTCTGGTAGTGGATGATGATAACTGCTACCCACCTACTTATCTATCTGACTTTCACAAATGGTCAGATAAGGTGCCGAACCAAATTTTAACGGGTAGCGGTTGGAAGGCCCCCGCGGATCTAATAGACAGACCAACTACGCTTTTAAGCAATATTTTTCGAATACCCCCAACTCCTTTGCCCGGAACAAGAACACGGCAACCGCTAAAAACAGACATAATCCAGGGTTACGCGGGATACTTGATAAGCCATAAGTGGTTGGATATGGATAATATTCGGGACTATTCCAAAGCACCTCAGGCCAGTCGATTTGTAGATGATGTATGGATCAGTGCTCACGCTATAGTTCCCAAATATATAATCCCGTTACGCCGATTTTGTTATGTCCCATGGTTTCGGAAGGACTTTTATAAAAGTACCAGCCTTGCACGAATCAATACGCATGAGGATCACGACAAAAGGAATAATTCCACCTTACTTGCTTTCTTTGCTAACAGATGGAAATGATGCATTCCAAACCAAAAGCTGGTCTCATTCTTCGATCCAGAAAATCACCAACTTGGATTGTTGGGCTAGTAAGCATACTTGCTACAAAGTATACAGTGTACCATATTCAAGATCCTACGCCAGAGGATATTCCGATAGGACTCAAAATTCATCTTTTTCTTGACAGGTTGCTTTTTTCTGGTTTTGAAAAAAAACGATTCATTTCATTAATTGAAGCCCCATTTTCTACAGCAGAGTCTTTCGATCTATTGATTTTCTTTGATGAAAAATCGATTTTAAGATTCAAGAATTTTAAAAAAGCATGGCTGGTTCCTGACAATTCAACCATTGGCTATTGGGAAGTAATCCAGCAACTAGGTGTTGTAAGTATTGTGGTGCAGGAGGTAAAACCAGACGGAGAGAAACATGCCATTGCCACTTCTACTAAACGAACAGATCTATACTCCATATCCCGAAATAGAAAAAATTATAGAATTAGACTATTGATTCTCCTCGCAAGAATGGTAAATGAGAAATTTACCTATTGTAATACTGACTGTCCCATACCACCAGCGAACCTCAGAACAAATAAACCCAATGGCATATTCATCCATATGCACTACATCATTAAGCGTACATTTCACAGGGAAGCAACATGGGGACTTTTTATATTACGAGCTACTAAAGCCTTACCGGTCACTCTGGATGATGCCATACCGTTTGAAAAACCTGATAAAACCCTTTGGGCAGATCCTTTCCCAATAGAATATGAAAATCAAAATTTCATTTTTATAGAAGAACAGCAACCGCACGAGCCGAAAGCCCACATAAGTGTGTTGGAACTTTCAACAAACAATAAAATAATAAGCTGCACTCCAGTATTGACTAAACCTTATCACCTTTCTTATCCTTTTGTGTTCCAGCATGAAAAAGAATGGTACATGATTCCCGAAACGAAGGAAGCCAAGTCCGTTCAAATTTTTAAAGCCAAAAATTTCCCTTATGACTGGGAATATGAAATCACCTTAATTGACAACATTTGGGCTGTGGACGCCACACCGTATTTTGATGGCAAACTATGGTGGCTCTTTGCCAATGTATGTGATCAGGATGGAGAGTCAGCCATCAATGATGAATTATGTCTTTACTATTCCGAGAATTTATTGTCAGATCAATGGACTCCACACCAAATGAACCCAATAGTTTCAGATGCAACTATGGCTAGACCAGCAGGAAGGATTTTTGAATATAACGGAAAAAAATACAGGCCTTCTCAAAACAGTATGCACCAATATGGAAAGGGGATTAATCTGATGGAAATCGAGGTATTAAATCCTGCTAATTATAAGGAAAACCTGATTAGACAGTTTATACCTAACAATACGAATTTGAAAAGATATCATACTTTTCAGTATATGGGCGATAAAATAATAATTGATGGAATCAGTGCATAAACCGTCTGACCCTGGCAACATACTTGTAGTTATCACGAATCATAACCTGAATGATCAGGCAATTCAACTTAAAAATGATTTTCTACTGTATTGTGAAACCAAACTAATCGACAGTGGTTCCAATATCAAAAAAGAACAGCTTCAGTATTTCGATCATCTATTACCCAACGTTTACTATTCTGGTTTATTAAATAAAGCATTTGAATGTCTCCAGAAATCCCAAAAGACGATATTGCTATTTGTCGCTTCAGATGTGCAAATTCCAAACTATCGGCTTCTGCTTCAAAATTTGATGCATGCCTTTAATAAATTAAATGTGGGTGTGTACGCACCTTCAGCTGATTATTCTTGTCATGCTCAGATGCAACCCAAAGCATCACGCAAATTACGGAAAGTAACTTTTACGGATGGATTCTGCTTTGCTGTCAGTAAGGATATCCTTTCTGGCCTATGTCCCGTGGATACAAAAATCAATTACCTAGGGCACGGCTTAGATATCTATCTGGGATATCTTGCAATGGCTAGCGGTAAGCACAACGTCGTTGATCATGACATTATCGTGATTCACCCGGATGGAAGTGGTTATAATGACGTATTGGCGAGAAAACAGCGAGATAGATGGTATAGAACAAAAAGCGGGAAGTCAAGGATTTTTCACTGCTTAGCCTCTATAGATTGGCTCAAAAATAATTTTGGGTTGTGGTTATTGAGAATGATGTTTTGAAATCCAATGAGCACTTTCTTTAACTGACTATTTTATAATACAACCTCTTTAACTGCACAAACTTCTCCTTAATCAATATCACTAAGGTATTTTTTTGTTGCTAACTCAGTATCTACTAGTTGATACTTTGG
Source organism: uncultured Marinoscillum sp. (assembly GCA_964353015.1). GTDB lineage: Bacteria > Bacteroidota > Bacteroidia > Cytophagales > Cyclobacteriaceae > JAMZMI01. The sequence continues at coordinate 77,268 of CAYGUA010000013.1, forward strand.
ATGATCATAGGTTTCAAAATATTGGACATTCCTCCAATTATCCAATGTTTGTTTTGAAACATCTCCCCTTTTAGCTTTGACTTCCATAAACCAATTGAAAGATTGTATCGAATAGTGATTTAAATGAACAGACGATTTTTCCAGTAACTTCTCACTTATCCTTGGAACCGTGAAATTTTTAGATAGGATAATACGATCCAAGACCGAATCCACACGTCTCCCTTTCAATAGGGAAGAAGTATGCACATCAAATTCAGATACCCAGCAAGATTTTAGAAGTGTCTTACCCCATGACCTGTACTTATTACTCATTCCAGGATTCTTAGTGCCAGTATAGGCAGCCCGGGTGGTAAAAGATTTAACAACAGCTTTAGGCTGATCTATGTAACCAGATGAAGTAAACATTTTCCATGGGACATTAATACACCCAATGTTATCAGGAATGGAATGGAGAAAATTGGATATTTTATCAAATGGATGTCTGCTATACATAAATTCATCAAGGTCACAGATCAATATCCATTCAGTTTGTTGTTTTACAGGAATAAAGTATTTATTGTATAATTCTATCTGAGAATTTGGCTTACTATCAACGAAAAGCGTAACAGTACCATCATCAATATACCTCTCTAACAAGGGCATATAATTATCATTGCTTCCGTTATCAATCAAATAAAAATGATCAACACCCTCACTTAAATAATGCTGTAGCCATTCGCTTAGTATATGTGATTCATTCTTGAAAATGGCTCCAACTGACAGATAATACATCGAATACTTAATTATATTAGATTAAAACTTAATATGTCTGTGACGAATGTTGTTGATCATCATCAAATATTGATCCTATATTTTTCTCGAAAATTGTTAAAGAAGTCTGAAATTTTTGATGAAAAAAAACCATAATTGCGCACCTTCCAATCATTCATTCAGTTCGTTCTACCACATATCCATGCAATTTATCAAAATCATTCTTTTTGCTATTTCTAGCATGGGTTAACAATGGAATATATATTCGCAAATATTAAACTCCAAAAAATATTAGTTTCAGATTGCTCTAATGAATTTAAATGAATTTGATGGCATTTTTGTCACGATAGCCAACCACAACAATAATGGTCACGCCATTCAACTCAAGAATGGATTTGAGCCATTTTGCAAAACGGTTCTTATAGATAGTGGTTCCGACATCAAACCAAATGAAATAGTTCACTTTGACCATGCCTTACGAAATGTCTATTATTCTGGTCTACTCAATAAAGGGAACGAGTGTTTCCAAGCCTCTGATAAAAAGATATTACTATTCATCACATCTGATGTGAGAATCGCAGACTTCCAGAAGTTGCTCTACAGAATCAAATTAGCATTCGATAAATTCAATGCAGGCGTATATGCCCCCTCCGCTATCAACGCCAACCACCCTCAAATGAAACCCGGAAATTCCCAAAAACTTAAGAGAACTACCTTTGCCGAGGGATTCTGCTTTGCCGTTGAAAGGAGGCTTATTGATACAATGTGCCCAATAGATACCAAAATCAATTTCCTCGGCCATGGCTTGGACATATACCTGGGATACCTTGCCATGAAGTACCGTAAATATAGCCTTATTGACCAAAGCATCGTGGTGTTCCACGCTGAGGGTACGGGTTATAATAGCAAAGAGGCTTTTAGGCAAAATATTGCATGGTTTGAAGGCCATGATGAAAAAGCCAGACGATTCAAGCGATTAGCTTTCAAAAATTTTCTTAGAAACAGATTGGGGTTATTTTTAATTTGGGCATTGACTATTGATCGAAAAAGAGAGTTTTTCAAAACCTTAAAGCTATTCGGAAATCAAATTAAATAATCCCTCCATTTTTTAATGAAATAATCTTATCTGCTACGTGGTAGTATTTATCGTCATGAGAAATAAGAATGACGGTTTTGCCTTTGGCTTTCAAGCTGGGGACTATCTCCTCATAGAAAATCTGTTTGAAGTGTACATCCTGATTGGCGGCCCATTCATCAAGAAAAAAGATTTCATTATCCTGAAGTAATAACCTTAAGAGATTTAATCTCCCTTTCTGGCCATGTGACAGGCCAGATTCAGTAATATGATTGATCCTGTCAAGACTTACTTTTCCTGTCAATTCCAATTTCTCTATCAGTTCTACCCCTCGAGCCTCTACTTTTTCAAAATCTAGATAGGTGAGGTCGTCAAACACGGGAGTATCTGTAAAATAAGCACAATATAAATCTCTATATCCTTGGATATTATCAACGGAAAGTTCCTGACCTTGAAAATACGTTTGACCTTGTTCTGGCCAATATAATCCTGTAATAATCTTAAACAAGGTGGATTTTCCACTACCATTTCCTCCGTTAATGATCACTATTTCATTTCTAGATATGTCGAAATTTACCGGCCCCAGCTGAAAGTTCGAAGTTCCACCGTAAGTGAAAACCACATTTTTTACTGAAATCAATGATCCATCATAGTCTTTATCTATCGATGTACACCCTTCCTTAACTTCCTCAAAAGCTCTTAAATCTACATCAAATAGCTCCACTTGATCTTGGGCATTTTGTACATTTTTCATGCTTTTAAGAAAGCCAAACAAAATATTAGCAGAAGGAACGATGAACAGTAACAATGCGAGATATTCGATCAAAACTGGTTGTTCGATATCAAAATAGGATAACGCCAAAATCAGAACACATCCAATACTCACTAAGACCAAGACAGATAGAAGAGCGTCTATTTTAGTTTTAAGCATGTTCAAAGCAACTCCTTCATTAGCCAATTGCTGACCCGGCTGATCTACCGAGTTTTTAATATATGCTCTCGAATGACGGCTGCTCAAAAACAAGTCTTTCAGCCCCTTTTCCATCCTATCCAAACTAAAATGGAGTTTAAATCGAGTATTTGAAATTTTTTTTTCTAATAGCTTGATTTGCGGCAAAGCATTTATATTAACTACACCTTGAATAATTAGAACAATAAAGATCAATACCGTGAGTTTCCAGGAAATAAAAAAAAGATACCCCAGCACCGCTAAAGACTGAAAAGAAGCCAATAAAGCACCCGAAATGGATTTCCCGAAATCACCCAGAATACTGACTTCAAACAACAATATTGTAACTAGTTTATCAAGTTGTTTTTCAATTTTTTGATAATTAACTTTCAAAATACGTTTCGAAAGCAACCTCCTGTACAAAATGGTTTTATGCTCAAAATGACTTGTCACATACTTACTTAGATATATCGTGAGAACAGCCGATGCAATAGACAAAAGCGCAATCCAGACAATACTAATCCATGTTTGATGCTCCGGTTCCTTTACAATTATTGTCAAAAATTTGAAAATAATTAGATTTAAGGAGGCTGATACAGCACTACCTATTGCGGCAAATAGAATAATTCTCCACGAAGACTTAAAAAAAAAACTAATTACTTTTAACATTTTTTGTCTGAAAAACTTATGTGAATGGCTATAAAAAAGGAGTGAAAATATCTCTCATTTAGTTTTTGAGTTGTGAATTTAGATAACCTAATTTATTCCTAAATGCAAATACATATTGTTTTTTTCATTAATTGCTGTCTGAACCAGAACTATCAATCGTGGTTTTCCATCCTTAAATTGATCCAAAAAATCAACTACACTTCGTGCCAATTGGTCTGCATAGTTGATAAAACTCATGACCAAGAAGAAATAGAGATTGTAATTCAAAAATTCCTTAAGAATTACAGTTTGTATTTTTACTTTGGAAACTCATTTGAATATCATGGAATATCACACATATGGCAGCTCGGTCAAATCTATAGTTCTAAAACAGATGCAATTCTTTACTTTCATGGCAAAAACATCACTCGACATGAATTTTATATTAGAGACAAAAAGCAAGAAGCTCTGTTATACAACTGGAAAATGATTATGCATTTGTTTATGCGATTCCCCTTCATTGATAAAATAGGTAATCGCGCGTCTATACATGGATGGGTGTGGGAGAACTGTTGGTGGGTACGAGGATCGTATCTTAAACGCGTTGAAAAACCAATAATCACAACCAGAAGACATTATTATGAAGATTGGTTATTTCGTAGGGTCGAGAAGCTATCTGATATGTATCCAAAAGAAGATCGCTCTCATAATAATCCTTGTTATTTCAAAAAGCCAGGGGATGTTTTCACACTAGGCACAAAATTTGGGAACAACTACTGCTCGGATTTAGGTAAATCAGTTAATCATAACTTAGATAAATCCATGATGATTAACTTTTATCTTAGGCTTCAATTATTCATTAAATGGCATATTTCTAGACTTATGAAAGACACATTATAGTTTACAAATTTTAACATGAAATCAATATTATCTAAATTTTTCAAAAATAAGACCAAACATTATTTATGCGCAATTGCTATTTTCAAAAACGAATCACACGGTATTCAAGAATGGATTAAACACTACCTTCGAGAAGGGGTTGAGCATTTTTATCTCATCGACAATGGGAGTACCGATAATTCATCAACCTTATTAAACTCTTGGGTAAAACAAGGTGTTATCACCCTAATTCATGACTCGACCAAATGGGCTCAATCAAAACTTTATAATAAACACTTTCTGAAAAAATGCAAATCTAGCGATTGGGTAATAATATGTGACCTGGATGAATACATCTATGCTCGAAATGGATACAGCAACATAAAAACCTATTTACAATCAAGATCAATAAATACAGGCATGATACGAGTACCTTGGAAAATGTTTGGTTCAAACGGACATATTAAGCAGCCAAATAATATCATTCAATCATTTACCCGCAGAAGCCTATATAACGGATCAGTTAGGCCTGGCATAGATATCCCGGGTTACAGCACTTCCAAAGTAATGGTAAGAACCAGTTGTCTGAAAAAACTTGATATTCATACTGCCACAATCAAAAAGGGATTCAATATTGAAGATGCAAATGCCCGTCCTGCCAATTTAGAAATACCATTTCATCAGCCACTTACAGAAGAGTTATTAACATCTGCTTATGTGCATTTAAACCATTATGCTATACAATCAAAACAGTGGTTTTTAGAAGTAAAATGTACCCGTGGGGCTGCTGATGGTGAAGCTCACGAACATGTAAGGAACCTTGAATACTTCAATACTTATGATGCTTCCAGTAATGATATTGATGATCATGAGCTGAATGATATTCATTTTAAAATTTTATAAAAAACGATCGGAAAAAATTGCGCATATCACTAATTCCTGCTTGAAACTTATTAATTGTACTTTTTTGGAAATATTTATAAGGCTCATTGCCCACAACTCTTCTCATATGTTGAATGCCATTTGAAACGAATTCAGTTGTGATGATATCAATCAGCAATATTCTCAAAAAACCTGTTGAATCTTCATCTCTAATTTTTTGATAAATCTCGTCAGTCAGTATTTTATTGGCTATCAGAACCTTATCGCAGGTCGTGATATTAATCAGTCTTTTTGAAGCGTTTTTCGCACCTTGTGATGTCCCGTGGACACGAAATTGATGCAAACGATCAGAAACAAACCCAATAGGCTCTGTGAGCCCAGCCCTTAGCCAATATTCTAAATCCACTATCTGCTTCAATCGTTCATCATAACACCCAATCTGTTCTATGAAATCTTTGTGAATCAAACCCAAAATCGGTTCACCAATAAAATTTTCATTTAAACGAGTTTCAAGCAGACAATTGAAAAAATAATCTGGTGGAACTTTATGCTCCCCCACAAAATCATTTGAAATGCGCAAAAGATGACTGCTGAAATCCGGTATTCCTTCTTCAAAGAAATATTCTCGGTCTGTGAGCACTAATCTCACATTTAATCTCTGAGCTAAATTCTGCATTCTTTCCAAAGTTTTCGGAAGCATCAAATCATCCTGAAATTGAAACTTGATCCAATCACCAGATGCCAATTCAATACACCTGTTCCAATTGGCTACTAGACCTAAGTTACTGTCATTTACAAATAACCTTATTCGAACATCTTTTTTTTGATATTCCTTAACAACATCCAAAGTGCTATCTGATGACTGGTCATCAACAACCAATATTTCAAGATTTTGATAGGTTTGATTTAGAATGCATGTCAAAGTTTCTGCCAAATATTTCTCTCCATTATAAGTTGGCACGCAAATAGATACAAGTGGTTGATTCTTATTAGTCATTACCCGGAGTGATATTTGGATTAGTGGATTCCAATATGAAAATGAATGCCTTTATCTATACAAATTTGAATATTAATCTGCAATTTTGTCTTAAATATTAAAAGATGACTCTATTACTTATTCAATTTTTACTATCATTTTTTATTGATCAACCAAAGACAGAAGAATTTGACTACACCTTCAGATTCAGTAAAATCGACAATATGGTGCAAATAACGGTTAATGACGATTTAGTGTACACTAGTGGTGTTGTCGATCACAATCCTGATCTGGACGGAGCTTATAGCGTTTATATTAGTAAATACCTCACCTCTGGCGAGGACAAAGTAATCATACGCCTATTTAATGGATATGAACCGTACAATACACAAGATGACAAACATTGGGAATTAGAATATCAACTTCTAAAAGATGGTAAGGAATATGAGTATGTGTGGGAATATGCAGATGACAACAAATTAGGATTGGTCTTTGAAGAAACGTATTACTTATGAGGTTTTCTTCTTTAGGTAGTTTGTTATTTGTTTTTATTTTAAATGGAATTCTTCACCTCAGTGCTTATTCACAAATCTCAATTCCGGGTCAGGTTTTTAATCAAATTGACAAGGTTCAGGATACAACTACTCTTTCATTTTACGCATCAATATCAAGGGATTCGAAACGCAATTTTGAGTTAATCAATCCTTACATAAAAACATCAGCTAATACGGCATATCCTAGAGGATATAATGATGGACCCGTTTGGAAAGGAAAGGGTGCTACTTTGGAAATGTATGGAGGTATTCAAGGGAAATTAGGTGCGTTCTCATATTGCTTCTATCCTGTTTTATATGTTTCCCAAAATCTTTCTTTTGAACTAGCCGAACAGAAACAACCAAACATATACACTTACCAGTATGGACGAATCGATTGGGTAAGCAGATATGGAAACAATCCCTTCGCCTCTTTTTCACCTGGTCAAAGTGAATTAAAATATCAGTCTTCCCATTTCATAGCTGCTATTTCCACACAAAACTATTCTATAGGTCCCGCTGTGTATAACCAAATTATTCTTGGAAGGCAAGGGGCAGGGTTTCCCCATTTACGTTTTGGCACGACTCCTATTAGTTTGAACATTAAAGAATTCAATATTGGTCAAATTGAAGCTAATCTATTAATGGGTCAATTAAGTGAATCGAATTTTTTTGATAGCAATCCAAAAAACAATAAAAGTTTTTTTAATGGGCTATTTTTAGGCTTCAGTCCAGGTTTTTTACCTGAACTGAAACTAGGTTTCAACAAAGTATTGTATAAAAACACACAGTATTTTGAAAACAAAGATTTGATCTCCGTCATTAAAGTATTAGATGGTGGAGTTCGTGGGGATAGCATTAAAACAAACGATACATTTGATCAATTGGCCTCCTTTACAATTGATTGGAATTTTCCAGAATTAGGTTTCAGGGCATATGCTGAATATGCAAAAAATGATTTTACTTCAGCTGAAGGATTGCGTTATTTTCTAATCGAACCAGAACATAGCCGTGGTTATACAATTGGTTTTGAACGAAGGAAAGAACTCAAAAAAAATGGGATTATTAAAATTAATTATGAACACACCAATATTTCCTTGAATCACACCTATTTATGGAGACCTGAACCAACTTTTTACATACATGACGTAAATAAGCAAGGATATACCAATAAAGGTCAGCTACTTGGAGCTGGTATAGGACCAGGTGGTAACAGCGATAGTTTTGGATTAATGCTTGAATTAAACAACTCAAAATACGGGTTAATTTCACAGCGAATCGAACACAACAAAGACTATTACATTAAAAATGTTCGAAGTGCCAATTTACATAATCAGGAATATTCTTTTGGTTTCCAATATCAGAGAGAATCCGAAAAATTAATCCTCACTTTCGAAACAATATATAGCTATGACTACAACAAATACTACATTTCTGATCAATCTAATTGGTATTTTTCATCAAGCGTTTATTTTAAAATAGCTAAACATAATATCGATTGATTAGAATAAAATGTTGAAAATATTCATTTACATTTTCAATTTGATATAGTCTGACTTTAAAAAAAATTAATAGTTAAGTGATAACCGCTAAAAGGATTACTTCTTCCAATATCTTTAGAAGCCTTTAATACAACAAGAAAAATGTATATTTGCAACTATTCTGAATAGACAGGATTTATTGGATTTATCAGCTTGGGTTTTTGCCAAATAAAAGGGAATCCGGGTAATTTTGGATCACGTTTCGATACATGAGTAGTATACTAAAAGACAAATTCTCCAGCTATAGAGAGCCTCAATATTTTCAAAGCAAGGATATTTATCCTTTTTTTAGACAAATTGAGTCTGAGCAAGGAACCGAAGTTATAGTAAAAGGCAAAAAAGCCTTGATGTTTGGCTCCAACAGCTATCTTGGATTAACAACCAATCCAAAAATCAAAGAAGCAGCAATTAATGCCATAAGAAAATATGGTAGCAGTGTTGCAGGATCAAGATTTTTGAATGGCACCACTGATCTACATGTGGAACTTGAGCATAGACTTGCAAAATATCTCAAAAAAGAAGCCGTATTGCTCTTTAGCACTGGTTTTCAGGTAAATATCGGAACGATACCAACAATCACTGATAAAAATGATGTAATCTTTTTAGATAGACTTAACCATGCTTCTATCATTGAAGGTGCCAGACTATCTCAAGCTAGATCTGTGGTATACCGACACAATGACATGGATTCTTTGGAGCATAAGTTGAGATTATCTTCTGATGCAAAAATGAAATTGATTGTTGTTGATGGTATCTTCAGTATGGAAGGAGATATCGTTAAACTTCCGGAGCTTGTTCAGCTTGCAAAAAAATACAATGCCGTAGTAATGACTGATTGCGCACATGCAATTGGTGTTATTGGTGATCATGGATGTGGCACTCCCTCACATTTTGGATTGGATAATGAAGTCGATTTAATCGGCGGAACTTTCAGTAAATCTCTTGCCTCACTTGGTGGTTTCATTGGAGCCGATGCTGACACAATCAATTACTTAAAGCATCATTCCAGGTCTCTGATATTTAGTGCCGCTTTGACCCCTGCTTCCGTAGCATCAACTTTAGCTGCTTTAGATATCATTGAGTCAGATGATTCCCTGAGACTCAATCTGCTATCCAATACAGAATATGCCATTAATAAATTCAAGGATCTTGGATTTGATACAGGCGCTACTGAGTCACCAATTATTCCTCTGTACATCAGAGATAATTTAAAAACTTACCAGCTCACAATGACATTGTTGGAGAAAGGTATTTTTGTTAATCCAGTGGTAGCACCGGCTGTTTCACCAGAAGATTCACTAATTCGCTTCTCCTTAATGGCCACACATACTAAGGATCAAATTGACAAAGCCATTGATATCATTTATCAAACGGTAAAAGAGCTCAATATCTCTTTAGCAATCAAAGCAGCCTAAGGCTTTTCTAGTGAATATTCTGATTACTGGTGCAAATGGTTTTTTAGGAAGCTGGCTGTGTCAATATGCTTCATCTATTGAAGGTGTTAGAATATTTGCAGCGGTCAGAAAAAATGCGAATTCAGAAAAACTAAAATCGATTGTTAATCTTGAAATCGTTACTTTCGATTTTTCCAGTGAATCATCAATTCTTGAGTCACTTCATATAATTAAATCAAAAACCAAATCAATAGATCTTGTTATTCACAATGCTGGATTGACCAAATCAACTGACAGATCCGCATTTTTTGAGATCAATGAAGGAATCACATCAAAATTGATTAATGCCCTGATCAAGTCCGAATTGCTGATCACTGGCCTATTTTCATATGTTTCATCTCAAGCCGCAATTGGGCCCGTGAATTGTGGTGGCCCTGTTTCAGCTTACGGTGAAAGTAAAATAGAATCCGAAAGAATCATCCATAAATCTGGCTTGAATTACATGATTTTCAGACCAACTGGAATTTATGGTCCGAGGGATAAAGAATTTCTTGCCCTATTTAAATCAGTTCGTTCAGGAATCTATCCGTGCGCTGCTCCAATCAACCAGAAAATCACCTTGATACATGTCTTTGATGTTGCAAAAAACATCATTGATCTTTCCTTAAAATTGACAAACAAAACAATCCACTTGTCTGATGGTCATATTTATTCACATTTTGATTTAAAAAAAGCAATAGAAAAAGCAATTAATAAAAAATCTATTATCATTCAAGTACCTATGCTGATAACAAAATATTATCTCATACTGATTGAATTTTTAGGTAATATTTTGGGATTTGAGCCTCTATTGACTGAGGAAAAACATAGTGAGATAAGTAAAGATTGGGATCATGATTTTTCATTAGAAAGAAAAGAAATACCTTTAGAGATCAAGTTCAATTTAGAAAATGGATTAGCAGATACTTCTGCATATTATAAATCCCAAAAATTACTTTAGTTGATGAATATCACCATCGAAGAGGTCTTAAATCGCAAAGATTTGAAGGCGTTTATAAAATTTCCCTTTAAGCTTTTTAAAGGAAATGAATATTACGTCCCCCCAATCATTGATTTCGAATTAAGCACATTACGGAAAGATAAAAATCCAGCATTCGATCATAGTGATGCAGTTTATTATTTGGCAAAAAAAGACAATGAAATCGTTGGGAGAATTGCCGGAATCATAATTAATGATGAATTGACATCTAAAAAACTCATGCGATTTGGGTGGATAGACTTTATCGATGACAAGGAAGTGTCTAAGGCACTTTTTGAAAAAATAACCAATTGGGGTCAATCCAAAGGTGCTGAAAGTATTCATGGCCCCATGGGTTTTACAGACCTTGATTTTGAGGGTTCGTTGATAGCAGGTTTTGATAAGCTTGCTACTCAGGCAACTATCTATAATTATCCATATTATCACGACCACTATGAAGCATTGGAATTTGATAAAGCGTGCGATTGGGTAGAACTAAGAGGATCGGTACCACAAGAAATGCCGCGCAAGCTGCCCAGAGTTGCGTCAATAATAACCTCCAGGTTCAAATTAGAAGTCAAAAAATTCAAGTCTAGCAAAGAAGCACTCCAATACGCAAATGGTGTTTTTAATTTGCTCAATGAATCATACAGCAGCTTATATGGTTATATCCCATTGACAGAAAATCAAATAAAGTATTACGTCGATCTTTATTTCAGCTTTATACGGATAGAATACGTCACGATCATTGTCAATGAATATGATGATGTAGTCGCATTTGCAATATCGTTACCTTCATTATCCCGTGCTTTTCAAAAAGCCAAAGGTTCATTATATCCTTTTGGTTTTATACATGTGCTAAGAGCCTTCAAGAGCAATAAACACATTGATATGTTTCTGATTGGTGTAAAACCCGCTTATCAGAAAATGGGCGCAAGCCCCCTAATTTTTCATGAATTATTGAGTACTTATATCAAAAATGGTGTTGAACACGTCTCGTCAGGACCAATGATGGAAGACAACTGGGGAGTACTCAATTTATGGAATGAATATCAGGAAAATATTGACACAAGCAGTATAAGAAGAAGGTGCTACATCAAACCAATCAAAGCTATCTAATGAGAAAATTTGCATTAATTATCGGAGGTTCAAGTGGAATTGGTTTGGCTTCTGCAAAAAAATTAGGAGAACAAGGGTTCAGCGTTTTTATCGTTCATCGAGACAGAAGATCTACGCTCGCACCTTTTGAAGCAGAGATTGAATCGATGAGAAAACAAGACATTGAAATAAAAGCTTTCAATATCGACGCTACCAATAAAGAAAAAATCCAGTTAACATGTGAAGAATTCATTGCGAACAAGAACATGAAATTCTCACTCGTTTTGCATTCGCTTTCCCGAGGTAATCTGAAAAATCTTATTTCAGATAATGAGCCTGAACTATCAGAGGAAGATATTTTACTTACAGTGGACTCAATGGCCGTAAATGTTTTGACATGGACCAAAGCATTATTGAGAAATAATTTATTTGCAGAAAATGCAAGATTAATTACTTTGACTTCAGCCGGAAGCACTAGATACTGGTCAGGATATGCCGCCGTAGCTATTGCCAAATCATCTCTGGAAATTCTAACTAAATATTTAGCAATTGAACTAAGCTCGAAAAATATCAGAGCAAATGTGATCAATGCTGGAGTAACTGACACTCCTTCACTCAAATTTATTCCAGGATATGATGAGCTGGTCAAAGAAGCAACTGCCTCAAATCCTCTTGGCAGAATGACCACACCGCAAGATGTTGCGAACGTGGTATATCTGCTGAGCACACCAGAAGCAAATTGGATCAACGGCAGCATCATCAATGTAGATGGAGGCGAAACTCTTGTGTAATGAGCGTGAAAGAAGAGATCCTATCCAAGCTACCTTATGCTAAACCATTTCATTTTGTGGATCAACTTGAAACTGTAGGTCAAGAAGGTGTGGTTGGAACCTATGCCCTGAAAAAAGATGAATATTTTTATGAAGGACATTTCCCCGGAAATCCTGTTACACCAGGAGTAATAGTCATTGAAATCATGGCTCAAATAGGTTTGGTTTGTCTTGGAATTTTTCTGGAACTAGATAATTCCAACAAATCTGATAATTTTGTGCCTCTCTTTTCGTCGACCAACGTAGATTTTCTTAAACCATCTTATCCAGGAGACGTTCTCAGGGTGAGTTCAAAAAAAGTATATTATAGATTTGGAAAGTTGAAATGCTTGATTGAATGTTATAATTTAACTTCTGATGAATTGGTGTGCAAGGGTGAGTTCTCTGGTATGATTATTAAAAAGGAACACATTGAAAAAAAATAGAGTTGTTATAACAGGAATTGGAGTCGTCGCTCCAAATGGCACAGGTGTTCAGGCATTTAATCAAGCTTTACAAAACGGGATATCGGCTATTCAATATTTTGAAGAGCTAAAAGATCTGAACTTCAGATGTCAAATTGGTGCACGTGTCACTGTAGATCTTGAATATAAAAAATCCCTACTTCCCGATTTTTTTATTCATAAAATAAGAAACAATGCCATCATTTATGCCTGCTTATCAGGTATGGAAGCATGGAAAGACGCAGGATTAGAGCCAAATGAAACTGAAGTCGATTACGAATCCGGCATTGTATTTGGATCTGGCGATCTTAGTTTTGATGACCTGAAAACTCCTGCAGAATTTCCTGTTACACTGATAGGCAATGGTGATTCCAAAAGACTCGGATCAAGAGCCATATCCGAAGCGATGAATAGTGGAGCGAGCGCCTATTTAAATAATTTATTGGGCTTAGGAAATCGAATAGTATCAAACTCTTCCGCATGTGTAACGGGAAGTGAATCCGTATTAGTTGGATATGAGCACATCAAAAGTGGCAGAGCAAAACGCATGATTTGCGGTAGTACAGAAGGTGATAGTAGATATATTTGGGGTGGCTTTGATGCAATGCGTGTGCTTTGCAGCGACTCCAATGACAAACCAGAATTTGGTTCTCGCCCTATGAGCGATTCTAGTGGCGGTTTTGTTCCAGGAGGTGGATCGGGAGCTTTGGTATTGGAATCTTTGGAAAGCGCGCAAGCAAGAGGCGCGAAAATATATGCCGAAATACTCGGCGGAGAGTTTAATTCTGGAGGTCAAAGACAAGGCGGTACCATGACCGCACCAAATTCACAAGGTGTGGTTGCTTGTATTAAATCTGCATTAGATCAATCAGAATTAGATCCCAAAGAAATAGATCTCATTTCAGGACATTTGACATCCACCAAAGGAGATCCAATTGAAGTCAAAAATTGGATTGATGCTTTGGGATTATCTGGTGATGATTTTCCTTACATAAATACACCTAAATCAATGATTGGACATTGCGTAGGTGGTGCTGGCTCCATAGAGTTGGTTGCTTCAATTCTCCAAATGGAGCATGGATATATCCATAGAAATCTTAACTGCGAAAACCTTCATCCTGAGATACTGGAAGTCATTTCGGCAGAAAAGGTGCCTCAAAAAACTATTACGAAAAAAATTGATACGATAATTAAAGCGAATTTTGGATTTGGAGATTTAAATTGCGTCTTAGTTTTAAGAAAATGGAATACAAATGACTAGAGAGCAAATCAAAGATGAACTGAAAGAGATAATAGGAGACTATGTTCAGGAAAAAGAACTCTTAAAATCTCTGAGCGAGAGCCATGAACTGATTGCAGATCTAAAAATCAATTCTGCCCACATTGTGGACATAGTTTTGGATATCGAAGACAAATATGATATCATGATTGAAGATGAAGCCATAGGCAAAATGGGCACAGTAGGAGAATCTATTGATGTAATCTTTGAAAAATTGGGAGAAAAATAATTTCTGCACCCATTTTTTTGATCTTATATATAAATCCCCGTTCAGGGGATTTTTTATTTTGTTTCAAATCGACCGATGTGTCCACTTATGTTACCTTTATCTACATACAATAAAATAAATTATTGTGATAGGTATTGACATAGTCGATCACAGAGATCCTTTACTTCGAAAACGCGATGAGCGTGCTTTTCGGCTTATTCGTCACGAGCATGATTCACATATTGGCATAGACATCCCTGAAGAACATCTCTTTTGGCTGTACTGGGCGGCTAAAGAATCTGTATATAAAGCCAAACGACAACTCCGAAGATTTGACCCAAAACTGATTCAAGTAACATTGTTTAAAAATGAAAATGATTTTCATTTCACATCTGCAAACATATCTGGTAAGATTTCCCAAAATTCTAAATACACCTTGAGTGTTTGTAGTGAAATAGCACTTGATGCTACTTTATATGAAGCTTTTGAATCTAGTAAAAAAGACCAGTCAAAAGAAATAAGAAGTTTGATGATTCAAACTTTAGAATTATCCTTAAAATGTGATGCCAAAAATACGATTGATGAAATGGGCTTACCTGCCGTTTTGATAAATAATAAGCTGCACCCAGCCACTTTCACACATCATTACCACATGATGGGATTTATATGTACTAGATAAAGGCCAAAGTGAAAATTTCATTAAATCCTATTATACCCCATCCAAGCCTTACTTGTGCTTTATCTTTGAACAACCTAAAATTATAAAATGAAGCTATTTCTGTATTTTTTATTCATAATACTGGTATTGGGCTCATTCGAATTGATTCGGATCTTGGTTCCTTCTAATAAGGTTACAGAAGCTTCCGCAGAAGCTGACCTATTTATTTCAAATTCCAGGCTTTATGCCAAAGAACATGCTTATGGTAGAAGCCTATCACATCTGGAAATGGCAATAAAAAGCATCAATGACATAGAACATGAGTTAGATCCAGATGCAAGAAAAACAGTGGATAAAGCCATTAATGAACTGAACGTGATTTATGAAGAAATCAAGGAACATAAATTGAATAATACGGATATGAATCATGCCTTCACTAAAACGATGAATGCACTCACCTATGCCGAACTCAAAATCACAGAGAATCTAATCGAATCAGATGATTATCACAAGGCTATGGTAGCTCTGAAATCTGGAATGATTCACATTGAAAACGCATTGAAATTTGCGGATAAAGGTCATCTGGCTTACGAATTAACAATATATTCTCAATTAGACTCACTCATCAATCATGACGATTTGAGCAAAAAAGAAATAGTGGCTGAACTCGACAAAATGCTCAGCGAACTCAAAGATCTGGTTGAAAACTAACACCCTAACCCCAAAATCAGAATGAACAGATTAATTGACTTTTCAAAAATTGTTGAAGAGGCTTGGAATGATTACGACTCATCTCGATCAATTAAATCGATTGAAGACATTAGTGCCAAAGTTTCAACAAATCACGTCTATCGAATCAAATTTGAAGATGGTGATTTTATCATTGGCAAACTTTCTTACTTCGGAAAATTCAATCATTTCGTAGAAGACCATTCGATCATCAATGCGCTGGCGACTAACCTCCCTGCCCCATTTGAAAACTTTGTCGCCCGTTCACTCACGAAATTTGGACAATTATATACCTATCGATATACCAACACTTCATTGGATGCCTGGGTAGTATTTTATAACCCGATTAGTATCGATCAGAAGCTACCTCGTATACAAACTGAAGAAACAATAAAGATGCTTGGTTCTGAGCTTGCAAAGTTTCATAAGGTTTGTTCCAATATTAAAAATACTTTACCGCCCACCTATAAACAAGTGGAGCATGATATTGATCATCTTCATGAAATCTTGGCTACCGATACAGGAAAATTCATTCACAGAGGAAATGAAGATAACATTCGAATACAGTGTGACCTGTTTATGGAAAATTGTGAAAAACTCCGGGTTTCTGAAATGAAGTCTATTCCAGTTTTCGTAGACTGGAACATTGGGAATTTTTCTGTCAATAAGGAAAGTAAATTTTATTCAAGATGGGACTATGACTGGTTTCGCATGAGTAGCAGAGTGATGGATTTTTACTTTTTCAGTAGAGTTTGCTCGTCTATCGGAGACCGTACTGTATTCAGCTACCTGATTGATCCGGTCATGGAAGATCGCTTTATGATTTTTCTAAAATCATATCATGCGGTTTATCCACTTACTGAGAATGAAATAAGATTTATCAAGGAAGCCTATCGTTTTTTCATCATCAATTATGTGATTAAGGATGGCAGATATTTCTTCCATGAGATTTATGCTTCTAAACTTCAGCATGAAGCGCATGAATTATATTTCCCTAAATTAGATGCATCGTTCGATGCAGATAAAATTTTACGTGCTCTAAATATTTGATATGGATATTGTTCCCTTTAAATCAATTGTTTCCAATTACAAAACCATTTTTTTTGATGCCTTTGGTGTTTTAAAAAATCATCGAGGATTGCTACCTGGCATTCAGGAAACATTCGAATATCTTGAGAAGAGTGACATAGATTTTTTCATTATCACCAACGATTCATCCAGAGGACCGAAAGAACTTGCGCAGAGTTATCAAATCGCAGGAATCAAACAGATTACTGAAGACAAAATAATCTCATCCGGTATGCTGGCGAGGGAATACCTGAAACTTAAAGTTAAAAGCGGTACTGTTGCTTATTTGGGGACTTCCCAATCTGCACACTACATAGAAACGATGGGTCTAAAAACCATATCAGTCTCTGATGTTGACTTAAATGATACTGGTGATATAAGTACTGTTGTCTTTTTAGATGATGAGGGATTTGACTGGAACACAGACATCAATAAAGTGGTGAATATGCTCAGGTATCACAATATCACGGCAATCGTTTGTAATACAGACAAGACCTACCCCATCGCCAAAAATGAAGTCTCTTTGGCCATAGGCAGTATCGCCAATGTTGTTGAAAATATTGTTGGTAAAGAATTTATCCGCTTCGGAAAGCCGGATGCGCAGATGTTCATTTTTGCCTATGAACATGCAGTAAGAGCTGGAAAACCAGTAGAAAAAAGTGAAATCCTGATGGTTGGTGACACTTTAACCACTGACATCATCGGCGGAAATAAATTTGGTCTCGATACAGCCCTTGTTTTAAGTGGAAATACACTTGCGAGCAATGCCGAGACCAAAATAATGTCGTCAGGAATTATCCCAACTTATATCTGCGAATCTGCAGCTATTTGATCAGGATAAAGCAGCTACCGCCGCATCATAATTAGGCTCATGAGTAGTTTCAGCAACCAATTCTGTGTATTTCACCATGCCATTTTCATCAATCACTACAATTGATCGAGCATTTAACCCCTTAAGTGGTCCGTCAATTAATTTTATACCATAATCGACAGCAAAGCTTTCATTTCTGAATGTGGACAGCATGACTACATTTTCAATGCCTTCTGCCCCACAAAATCTACTTTGTGCAAAAGGCAAATCAGCAGAAATACATAGAACCACTGTATTATCCAGAGATGCCGCTCTAGAATTAAACTGCCTTACCGACATGGCACATGTACCAGTATCTACACTTGGAAAAATATTTAATATGACAGTTTTGCCGTGAAAATCAGAAAGCTTCACTTCAGATAAATCTGATTTTACCAGGAGAAAATTATTTGCGCGTGTGCCTGATTTTGGCAGCTCGCCGATAGTGTGAATTGGATTTCCTTTTAATGTTATTTGTGCCATGACTTTTGTTTTAATTTATAACCCTGACAATTTAAAGAGTGTTCAAGGTTTTTTCTCAACGAAGGATCATTTAAAAAAATTCTAATTCTGGAAAAAATCGTGAAAAATTGAAGATAAAATAACATTAGCAAAAACGAACAATCTAATTTCTTGAAAAGCGATCCAAACAACATACTATGGGCGAATAAGCTATCCAGTGCTGTATGAATTGATGCTGGATTTTGACAAAAGTCTTTTCATACAAGATCCACATGCAAGCCTAAAATGCAATAGATAATTAGCGGCAAAGTAAATTGCTGCGTAAAGCACTTTGGTCTATTACTTTTGCATCGCTTACCAATTTATGACAAGTCATATAAAGGGCAAGAAAATGCTTGATAGGCGCTTTATACCTTAAAAGCATCTTTAACTTTTTTTTACTCACTCTGGTTATAAAGGGTCCTACACCTAAATAAATATCTACAATTTGAATCCAATGGAAAACAATAAATTCAGTAGCTATCACATTTTCGTGATTGCCATCCTTGCCATCCTGCAGTTTACTATAGTGCTTGACTTCATGGTTTTGTCGCCACTTAGCGCCATTCTTTTGGAAGAATTAAACATCTCCACTACACAATTTGGATTGGTGGTTTCTGCCTATGCCTTCAGTGCTGGTGCATCTGGGATCTTGGCCGCAGGATTTGCGGACAGATTTGACAGAAAGAAAATGCTACTGTTCTTTTATGTTGGATTTATCATAGGTACTTTCTTCTGTGCTATTGCGCCAGATTACCATTTCCTCCTAATTGCTCGCATCGTAACTGGTATTTTTGGTGGAGTGATGAGTTCAGTGAGTTTTGCTATTATCACTGATCTTTTTCCTTTGGAGAAAAGAGGCCGTGTCATGGGTTTTGTACAGATGGCTTTTGCAGCAAGTCAGGTGCTCGGGATTCCATTTGGACTGTATTTAGCTAATAACTTCAATTGGCATGCACCTTTCCTGCTTATAGTTGTGATTTCATCAATTGTTTTCATTGCTGTTGCCATCTATCTCAAGCCAGTGAATGAACATTTGAAACTCCAAATAAAACAAAATGCCTTTTTGCATCTAATTAAAACAGCGAGTAATAAAAGATATCTAAGAGGATTTGCTGTAACCGTTTTCCTTGCAACAGGTGGATTTATGCTAATGCCTTTCGGTAGTGCCTTCAGTGTAAATAACCTCGGCATTAGTCTTGAGGAATTACCGATGGTTTATATGATTACGGGTATGTTCACCATCTTCATGGGACCAATTTTTGGAAAAATCAGTGATGGCATAGGTAAATACAAAACCTTCTGGATGGGATCGATATTGACGATCATTATGGTGGCCATTTATTGCAGCCTTGGAATCACACCTTTCTGGCTGGTTATACTACTTAATGTGCTCCTATTTATGGGCATCACTGCGCGAATGATTTCTGCTCAGGCACTGATGACTGCCGTACCAGAACCAAAGGAT
This sequence comes from uncultured Marinoscillum sp., assembly GCA_964353015.1. GTDB lineage: Bacteria > Bacteroidota > Bacteroidia > Cytophagales > Cyclobacteriaceae > JAMZMI01. The sequence continues at coordinate 97,045 of CAYGUA010000013.1, forward strand.
CGTGGCGCTTTCATGGGAATCAATTCATCTATCCAACAGATTTCTGGTGGAATTGCATCTGCAATTGCTGGTATGATTGTAGTGCAATCTGATTCTGGTCAATTATTGAATTACAACACATTGGGTCAAGTGGTAAATGTGACAATTATTTTTACCGTGATTCTGATGTTTTTTATAAATAAAATGATCTTTGATGATAGCCAAAGTTCCAAAAGTATAATACCAAAGGCAGCCTAGTCATAACTTGAGATGTGAACGAATCAAATCCCATAAGAAAAATCATCCATGTAGATATGGATGCATTCTTTGCATCTGTGGAGCAGCGTGATCATCCCGAATTAAAAGGAAAACCTGTGGCTGTTGGTGGCAATAGTGAGCGTGGTGTGGTCGCCGCTGCAAGTTATGAAGCAAGAAAGTTTGGTGTAAAATCTGCCATGCCGTCGAGTATTGCTGCAAGACAATGTCCAAATCTAATCTTTGTTAAACCTCGATTCGAGAGGTACAAAGAAGTGTCGAACCAAATCCGGGAAATTTTTTACGAGTATACCGATCTTGTTGAGCCACTTAGCCTGGATGAAGCTTATCTCGATGTGACTGAAAATAAGTCAAGACTAAAGTCAGCAACCATCATTGCACAAGAAATCAAACAAAAAATTAAAGACAGAACGCTGCTCACTGCTTCGGCTGGTATTTCTTACAACAAATTTCTAGCTAAAACAGCCAGCGACATCAACAAGCCAGATGGGCTCTTTGTCATTTTACCGGAGGAAGCATCTGAATTTCTTAGAAAACTATCTGTTTCAAGATTTTTTGGTATTGGCAAGGTCACTGCCGAAAAAATGAAAATAGCTGGAATATTAACCGGTGGAGATCTGCGAAAAAAGACCATTGAAGATTTACAGCTTAGATATGGAAAAGCTGGTCGATACTATTACAATATCTGCCGAGGCATAGATCACAGAGCAGTGCAACCTGATCGAGAAAGAAAATCAGTCAGTGCCGAAAATACCTTTGATCATAACCTAATGCAATTGGATCAAATAAAAACAGAGATTATGAAAATTGCTGAAATCACCTTTGGCAGATACCAGCGCACCGAAAAAACAGGCAGAACAATTACCCTCAAAGTGAAATATGGAAATTTCAAACAAATCACAAAAAGTCGAACAATCGACAAAACGATTGATACTTTGGAACTATTAAATACGATCTGCGTCGAGTTGGTAGATCCGTCCATTTTGAACGAATCAGGAATCAGACTCCTGGGAGTTGGTATTTCTAATTTTCAAAAAGAAATAGCCTCAGAAAGCAAACAACTTACCATTACTTTTTAATATAAAATCGTTTTGCATTTTGGAAGCAATTCATGATTAATCGGATGTTTTTGATACATCAAATTTCAACAATCACATGCAGCCAAGTACAAAGACAGAAGAGAAACCTGGTTTTAATTGTAACTCAACCTACTTGGAAAAGGGAATCCCCTCAAATCAAAATCAAGCAAAAATAAGTGTCACCTGGTAAAAGATTTAAGTTTTGCTTTGATGACGACATTCGATCAAAAATTAGGTTACCCTTAGAAATCTACAATTATCTTTACCATTAAAAATCAATTATGACAGCATATTCTGCCCTACTTCATGCCCATTCCGGTTTTCGGTGGTTGGTACTTCTAGTTTTAGCTATTGTTTTAATCAAATCACTTATTGGTCTTTTTGGCGGTGGAAACTATTCCAAGTTTGATAAGATCATAAGCTCTTCCTTTGTTGGATTTATGGATTTACAATTGCTTATTGGCTTGATCTTATATTTTATCAGCCCAATAGCTAAAGAAGCTCGAAGTGTAGGCATGGGAAATATGATGTCTGACAGCACTTTGAGATTTTGGGGAATGGAACATCTGGTAGTGATGATCCTTGCTGTAGTTGCAGCGCATGTGGGAAGTGTGATCTCGAAAAAAGCAGAGGACAGCAGCGTAAAATTCAGATTTCAAGCAATCTTCTTTGGCATTTCTTTGCTGCTGATGCTGTTTGGTATTCCTTGGGACAGAATGGGTTGAAATTGGATCAGACTCGATGAGCTTAATACATTAATATCTTGATTATTTGAACATTAAGCTGCGGAAGTCGTTGATTTAATAGATTTTCACTTAAAAATTTATCAATATGAAATCATTCGTATCATTTATACTAGGAGTCTGTGCAGCATTGGCATTTACTTATTATTTGGATCCAAAAGGAAGTCAAGCCAAACTGAAAAAAATGGAGAAGGAGTTGAAAAAGAACAAAAAACTCATGGATGAGAAACTGGTTGAGTACAAAGGTAAATACAACGGAGTAGTTGATAAATATGCTAAATCTACCAAGGAAGTCATCGATACAGCAAAAGGTGCTGTTGACAAAGCAAAAGGCATAGCCAAAGCTTAAATATCTTCATCCCCCTCATCTCAGGGGGATTTTTTTGAGTTGATTTTTATTGACTCACAAAAGGTTTCCTACGATTGCCAATAGCAAGCAGGAAACAAATAATCCCAACAAGGTTTTTGATGTATTCTTTCTGTCAATTGTGTTGAATGATTCCCATTGTTTGATATACTTAATCAATGGATGGAGTTCGGCGGTTTTTGTATAAGACGAGATCATGCTTTTTTTTGAATCAAGTTAGAGATTGCTCAATTCAAAATCCTGCCAACAAACAACAGGAAATTGCCATTTTCAAATTTCTATGATTCTAACGACCGAAAATCAGATTTTTAGGCGGGAAAGCTCGTCATATCTTCATGATTCTATCCAATATTTTTCACCTTCGATTCGCAACAGTTTTAAATCAAGTAGATATCTGACAGCTATTTCAACCTTGTCAGATTTGAATTTTTTTAGCTGCTGTTTTATTTCATCTAAACTTTTTGGGCCACCGGTCACGACTTTTTTCACCTCTTCAATTGGGGCGTCTGTGGCTTCTCTCCTTTTATCCAAACACACATCACAAACGTCACAATCAGCAGTAGCTACCTCATCGAAGTAAGTTTGTATGATTCTGGTTCGGCAAGTCTTTTTGTTTGTCATGTAATCGATGACAGATTTAGTCTTATCAAAGGCCACCTGCCTCCTCCACGCTATTTGCTCCTTATTCAAAGGCAAGTTGTTGGAATCATATCTTGGGGTAAGAAATGTGATTTGTGGCTGGTCTGAAGCGCGCTGATACTCAATAATTTCAACCTTGTGTAAATATTCCAACTGGCGATAGACATTTGACACGTTCTCCTTGAGCATTTGTGCAAACTCCTTTTCATTGATATTGATGTAATTCACGAATAATTCGCCCCCATGCAGGCGCATCAATCCTTTGATGATGTGGTCAAATGATTGATTTGCAACCTGAAATTTGTACACATCTTGATGCGATTGCAGGAAAATAATCCTTGAAGTTGGATTAAATGCTTCAGAAACCTGGATGAGACCTTCATCCTGAAGTTTGTTAATCGCATAATAGGTCTCCACAGCGGGCAAATTAAAATTGGATGTAAATTTCAAATAGTCAAATTCAAAATTTGCGAAAGCTTTGCTCCCAACAGCGAGTTTATAAAAGTTTGCCAATGCCTGATACACTCTTTTAATAAAATCCACGCCCACAGCCATCTGTTCCGTTCGCGATTCCAATTCGGTGAGATCACCCTTGTGATAAAGCGCCACGGCATAAGCTTTCTTTTCATCACGACCCGCTCGGCCTGCTTCCTGGTAATATGCTTCAAGCGAGTCAGGCAAATCATAATGGATCACAATGCGCACGTCAGGCTTATCTATGCCCATGCCAAAAGCATTGGTCGCTACAATAACGCGTATCTTATTCTGAATCCAATCGTCCTGTTTTTTTGATCGAAGCTCGCCGGTCAATCCTGCATGATAATAATCTGCCGAAATCCTATTTTTAACTAAAAATTCAGCGATGGCCTTTGTCTTTTTCCTACTTCGCACATAAACAATCGCTGATCCCTTCACTTTGCTCAGGATCTCGATCATTTTCTGATCTTTATTTTCAAGGTTAAAAACCGAATAAGACAAATTGGACCGGGCAAAACTCTTTTGAAAAACCTCAGGCTCATGCAGGTTGAGCCTCGCTAAAATATCTTCTTTCACCTCCTTTGTAGCAGAGGCTGTGAGGGCGATGATGTTTTTAATCTCTAAAAGTTCGATGAAGGTGGCAATTTCCAAATATGGTGGTCTGAAATCATATCCCCATTGGGAAATACAATGCGCTTCGTCAATTGCGAGCAAACCTATGTTCATTTGCTTGGCTCGCTCAATAAATAACTCGGTCTTTATACGCTCGGGTGAGACATACAGGAATTTGATTTCCCCATAAATACAATTGTCCAAAGTAAAATCTATTTCCTTACGAGACATCCCAGAATACAGCGCGGCGGCTTTAATGCCTCGTTTCTTTAACTGGAAAACCTGATCTTTCATCAATGCAATCAGCGGTGAGATCACAATGCAGATTCCATCAAGGCACATACCTGGCACCTGAAAACAAATAGATTTTCCTCCTCCTGTTGGAAGCAATGCAAGCGTATGCTTACCACTCAATACAGCCGCAATGATTTCGTCTTGCAATTCACGAAACTCCGGATAACCCCAATATCGCTTTAGTACCTCTAATGGCGCTTTCACACTCATTTACCAACTGATTTTATCCTTGTCCAAAAAAGCCTGAATACCTCTCTTGCAGTCAGCTGTTCCCCTTGCATCCGCATTGATCGAAGCAGCCAAATCCATCGCATCAGGAAATGACAAGTCCTGAATGCGTTTGATGAGATTCTTCGTCATCCGAAGCGATTCTCCTGAATTCTGAGTGATCAGATGCTGTACAAAGTCATTTACCTCAGTCTCCATTTTTTCAGAATCAATGATTCTATTGATTAATCCGAAATTCAAACATTGGTTGGCATCAAAAAGATCCCCAGAAAGCAACATGGAAGTAGCTCTAGCCTCTCCTATTTTTCTTATCAGAAAAAAAGAAACAATCGCAGGTACAAACCCAATTTTCACTTCCGAATAACCAATTTTCGTTTCTGGTGTACAAAACACAAAATCACAAACTGAAAGCAATCCGGCTCCCCCGGCAATGGCGTGACCCTGAATCTGTGCGAGAATCACTTTAGGAAATTGATAAATGGTTTCGAAGAGCAATTTTAATTTCTGAGAATCTTCAAGATTCTCTTCGTAAGTATTGGACTGTAGTATTTTCAAGTATTCCAAATCAGCGCCAGCACTGAATACTGTTCCCTCTGCTGAAATCACCACAACTTTCACCTCCTGATCCTCACTTGCCAATTCTAATGATTGCAATAACTCGGACACCAACTGAGGATTCAAAGCATTGCGCTTTTCAGGTCTATTGAGAACTATATCAGCTCTTCTGTCATTGACGGCATATTTTACTAATTCCATGATTCAAAAATCTGCTTCAGACACAATTTCACTAAATAAGCACAAGATATCATATTCATATGAACAGTCACATTTTGATCTCATAAAAGCCTTGCTCAGCAAGGGAATGTGATTTTTTACCAAACGACTCAAATTTTTCCCTAATGTATTTCAATCGGTTGTATTGGATTTCAGCGCCAAGTACAATCATGTTGCCATGGATGTTTTCAATATTATCGATGTATGTTCCACTTACGTAAACTACATCAGCATTGATGGGCTCCATAATTTGAAGGTCATGGTCTTTCCCCAAAAGTAAAATAGAGATATCGTTCCAATGAATGTGAGCACCATAACTAGATTTCACAATCAGATCAGAATCGTCGAAGGTTTGATTTGAATTTTCCATTCTGGGAAGTCCATTGGCGAGTCGAAATGGATTTACTTGAAATCCGATCACTTCAATTTCTGATGAATCCATTTTATCAACAAGTAACATCGCAGATTTTCCATCTATCAAGTCGATGGCTATGTGATCTTTTATTTCATAAAAAATGATCTTTCGCTGATTTGAATACATAGCCAATTTCCAATTGATCCAAGAAGCAAAAACCAAGGTCGTCAACAAACCCAAAAACAGCGCATTTTTTAGTTCATAGTTAAATGCAAGGCTGATCAATAATATGATGGCATAAACCAGAAGTGTATCATATAAATCAAAATACAACCAGTCTACGATCGGCAAGGGTAATAAGGTAAGCAATCCAACCGCTTCATTGACTATCCAAATGATCCCGAATGATCCATAGCCAATAACAGCAGCAATCCAGCTATGAAGAAAAGAACCCAAGATCAACGCAATACCACCAACCAAAATAACCACAGCTGCTGGAATCACCACGATATTGGAGACGAGAAAATAAGTGGGAAATTGATGAAAATAATAAACTGTAAGTGGAAATGTGGCGAGCTGCGCTGATATGGAAACACAAGTAATCGACCACAAATAGGAAAGCAATTTTCCATTTGGTGACAAAATGCGAGCAAGTTTTGGCTGTAAAAATACGATTCCAAATACGGCAGCAAATGAGAGCTGAAAACCAACAGAATAAATCAAAAAGGGATCATAAAGCAACAAAACAAAAGCCGCAATCCCCAGTGAATTGTAAATGTTTGCGCTCTTACTTAGGGTTTGACTAATTAAAATAACGCTAAACATGACTGAAGCTCGCAGCACGGATGGCGAAAATCCCGTGACTAAAGCATAGGCCCAAATCAAACCGATAGCTAAAAAGATAAATGCTAGTTTTCCCGCTTTTTTCTTTTTGATAAACCCAAGAAGTATATTAATTAAATAATAGATAATGCCAACATGCAAGCCGGATACGGCCAAAACATGCATCGCTCCAGCGGATGAATAAGCCTCCTTGGTTTCATTATCTAAATGATCCTTGATACCCAAAAGAAGAGCTGTTAATATCGCCTGTTCTCTTAGTTCAGGAATAAAATCAAAAATCACCTGTTTGCTTTTTCTTCGGATGGCATATCCCCATGAAATGAGCGTGCTTGGCGGATCATTTGTGATCAAAGCAATATCAGACTCTGATGCAAAAGCATGACAAAAAATATTTTGCTTTTCGAGATAAGCCCGATAATCAAATTCTTCAGGATTTCCTGGCGGGCCAATAGGATGATAACGTGCTGCAACGGATAGCCTGTCTCCATACTTATAAATAGCAGTTGAATTGGCTTTTCTCACATACAGAAAAATTTTGCCGAATGATTCAAAAGCCTGATCATCGGCATAAATTTTATCTATTTCAACCTCATACCGCTGATAATCTTTTCGTTCAGAATTATCAGAAATCACAACGGCTTCAAAAGCTTCGGCTTGAGCAAAAGATGTGTAATGACCTGGCCGATCTTTATGAGAATGTAACTCTGAGATGTAATACCCCATTATCACAAATGCAATAAGCACGGCTATTCCTGCCAATAGACGAAGTGATAATAGTTTGCGATTAAAGCAGTTGATAAGCCATATAATGGAAACCAAAAAGAATGAGCTAAGTGCCAAAAAAAGTGTGTCAATTGGAAAAATAACCTGGCGATTTAATAAAATACCAACAATCAAAGCAATGGCATATCTAATAAAAGGAAAGGGGCTCCAAGGGAACATAGCTAATCCGTTATTCATTAAAGTTGAATAAATTTCATTTAATGAACAACGGATTGCTCAATTATTTCAAGAAACTGATTATGATCAGATCATACAAGTTATTACATAACCGTTTAAAGAAGGTTTTTGGAAATTCTATTTGACTTGGTATATCGGAAGACCGGTAAAAAAAACTAAAGCCTAGGAAAGCCTTTCCATTTTAAAATGCTGTATATCGCATTCGGAAAATTGGGGGCCGGTCTTTTTAAAATTGAATTTTTCGTAAAGCGGAATAGCGGTCAGCTGAGCATGCAGATAAAGATATTGACCTTGGCCTTTCTTTTGAACGATATCAGTCAGGACAGCTTCTACCAAAAAAGAGCCGACACCTGCGCCTCGATGTGATTTTTTTACTGCAAATCGCTCTAGTTTGATTCCATTTTTAGTCACCCTCCATCTTGCAGCTCCAACTGGCACATCTCCATCTAAGACTACAAAATGAGTTGAAATTTCCTCAAATTCATCAAACTCATCGGCACGACTTACCATTTGCTCTACCACAAAAACTTCATTTCTCAGATCAAAAGCTTTTGCTTTTAATGATTCAGTATCAGCGAGCAGAACTTTCATTTTCTTCGTGTTTGTTGTACGCTTTAATGATGTCTTTTACCAATTTATGTCGAACCACATCTGTTTCATCGAGTGTCACAAAACTGATCCCTGAAATTGGCTTTAGGATATGCATGGCTTCAATCAATCCTGACTTCTGTCGCTGCGGTAAATCAACCTGAGATCTATCACCTGTTATGATCACCTTTGAACTCGGCCCCATCCTCGTTAGAAACATTTTGATCTGCATTGGAGTGGTATTTTGTGCCTCATCCAGTAGGATGAAAGCATGGTTGAGTGTCCTTCCACGCATATATGCCAATGGTGCTATTTCAATCACACCACTTTCCCGATAATATTTGAGTTTCTCAGCAGGTATCATATCATTCAGCGCATCATAGATTGGTCTGAGATATGGGTCAATTTTTTCCTTGAGATCGCCAGGTAAAAACCCGAGATTTTCTCCAGCTTCAACAGCTGGTCTTGTAATAATTATTTTTTTGATCTCCTTGTTTTTCAAGGCTCTAACAGCCAGTGCAACAGATATATAGGTCTTACCCGTTCCTGCCGGGCCGATAGCAAAAACAAGATCATTTTTAGCAATGGCCTCAACCAACTGTTTTTGATTTTTCGTTTTTGGGGCAATCTTCGCTCCTCTGGTTCCAAATATCAGAATATCATCTGCTCCTTGATTAGAACCTAGACTTTGGCCTTCATTGATATATGTGACCACATTTTCATGGGTTACTTTTCCATATTTATGATAATGCTCTACCAATGAATTGAAGATTTCATTAATCTTTAGGATATGCGGACCAGAACCCTGAATCCGAATTTCATTGCCACGAGAAACTATTTTGCTCTCAGGAAAAGCGCTGGCTATTTCCCGTATGTTTTGATTTTCTACTCCGAGGAAATCAACAAGAGAGACATTTTCAAGAGTTACTACCTTTTCTAGCAAATGAATGTGGGTTTATGATTTTTGTTGGCTTTAGTAATATATACTTTTGCTCAAATTAAAATAATATTTCCTTTGCTTGTATGGCAGTGATCACTTTTATATCGGATTTTGGAAAAGAGGATCATTACGTTGCAGCAGTTAAGGCTGCAGTACTACGTCAGCATGTTGATATTCCCATCATTGATATCAGTCATACCGTGAAACCGAGTGATATTGGCCATGCTGCCTATCTATTGCGCAGTGTATTTGCAGATTTCCCGGAAGGCACAGTACATCTATGCGGAATTGATAGCATTGGCAAAGGATTGAATCGGCTGCTTGCAGTGAGACTTGCTTCCCATTATTTTGTTGGTCCTGATAGTGGAATATTTAGTTTGATTAGTGACCAAAAGCCTGATATAATAGTAGATGTAAATATTGGGAACCGCGTACCATCTACATTTCCATTAAAAGACATCCTTGCGGCTGTTGCTGCTAAATTGGCCAAAGGAGCTAATATTCTTGAACTTGGAGAACCCGTGAATCAAGTCAATGAACTATTTGCAAGAAAACTTAAAGTCACCAAACGAGAAATCGCTGGAAATGTGATCAGAGTGGATAGATATGGGAACCTCATCACCAACATCCTTAAATCTGAGTTTGAGATTATTCATAAGCTTAATCAGTTCACCATATTTTCAATCACGATTGGACGGGAATCGGTCACGCAAATTCATAAGACGTACTCAGATGTAGAATCAGGAGATTGCTTTGTCTTTTTTAATTCAAACGGATTATTGGAAATAGGCATCAATAAAGGAAGCGCTTCTGAACTATTAGGTTTGAAACTAGACACCCCGATCATCATTACTTTTCAGATATGATAATCAGAATCGTGCGCATGAGTTTTCAGGAAGACATGGTTGATGCTTTCTTAAACATTTTCAGTGAAGCAAAAATTCAAATCAAATCATTTGAAGGATGTGAATATTTGAGTTTAAATCGGGATGTAAACGAGCCAAATGTATTTTACACAATAAGCCATTGGCAAAGTGAATTGCATTTAGAAAATTATCGCCAATCAGAATTATTTCGCAGGACTTGGGCTGCAACTAAGATTCTTTTCAATGAAAAACCGAGTGCGCACAGTTTACAAAAGATTGTAGAAATAAAATAAGCATCCTACTTTACCTGTTTGACGACAAAAAACAGGTGTTCACCGATTAATATATTAAAGCTAGAGTGAGGTGAGAGATATTTGTAAAGAAGATAGACGAGAGATTTATTTTCATAGCAGATTTTATCCCGCTTTCGAGCGGGATTTTTTTTTGCTTAATGTCCAGTGCATACAGCAACACCATCAAAGGTGTAATCCTCGTTTTTACCAATATTTCCAAAGGCAAGAACCATATGACTGAAAAACGTATCATTCATGTGAATTTTCACGCTTCCATTCATTTCATTGAGCATATCGTAGTTTAAAATATCACCACTGGTTAGTTCCACCTGATCGAGAATTGTCACACTTTTCCCTGTTTTGCCATCAACCGGATTTAGGGCAATAGCCAACTCTCCAACTTCACTAACACTTCCAAAATGCAAATGCGCTGGATGAGTAATGTCCGGTGAAGTATTCGTCAATGTGATTAAAACCTGAAGTTTGCCAGGTGATAACTCAGTAAAAGTCACCTTCCCGCTTACAGGATTAAGATTAGCGCGATGCAAAAAATATGTTTTCTCTCGCGGGTTATCCTCCTTCTGCTGACATGAGTTGAGGATTGCAATTGACACCAAAATAAAAACCAATTTTTTCATCTTCTGAAATTTAATGCCGATGGAATCATTATGATAGTTTAAAGGTAATATCGATGATCATGAAAATCAGGACAATCGAGATATTAACCCAAAAAAAGAGATTAAAATTCCATTTTCGTATTCTAATGAACTGAACAACAGAAACAATGCTTCCTCCAACCAGAAAAAGCAAAAAACGCTTAATAACCAGGCTCAGATTGAAAGCAAATCCTTCCGATATGTTGGATTGAAAATCAAGAACGAAATAAAAAAAGAAGGATAATAATACCGCTGCTATGCAGAAAATAATCACATTTTCAACTTCGTTTAACAGCTTGGCTTGAGACATGCTTTTCAATTTAGCTGTTATCCAAATTAATTCAAAGCTTGATATATAGTTCAGACTACACCAATATGCATAATGGCATCACCTTGATGAAGCAATGGATTGTTATTTAAGCCAATTACATATCCTCCTACTTTCGCCTTTACAGGTTTTTTAAATTCCCCAAAAGGATCAGTCAGGTATCCGACTATCTGCTTTTTATCGACTAATTCGCCAGCCTGCACAAGGGTTTGAAATAGTCCTGCTTTATCAGCCCGAATCCAAGTTGAGCTTGCAACTTCTTTGGTGACTTGAGTTGCTGCTGGTGCATCATCAATCATATTCAGGTGTTTCATGACTCGAAGTGTACCGTTGATTCCCTCATTGATGGCGAATTCATCAAAGCGGACTGATTCACCACCTTCATAAACCAAAATCCTTTTACCCATTTTGGAGGCTGTCCATCGAAGGGAATTTGAACGGAAATTTGAATTAAGCGCAAATGGGGCATTAAATACTTCAGCCAAAATCCTATTTTCTTCATCTTTCATCACACATCGGGTTTGCGGATAGTTGGTCCGCTGAGCACCTCCAGTATGAAAGTCAATGCCATAGTCAATTTTTGGAATGATATCTTTTACCAGATAATCGGCCATTCTAGCTGCAAGCGATCCGTTTTTGTTTCCAGGAAAAGATCGATTTACATCTTTACCATCGGGCAAGGTTCGGGAAAAGTGGATGAACCCATAGATATTCATCAAAGGAATACAAATGGTAGTTCCTCGCAACACTTTGTGTTGATTGTTATCAATGATCCGGCGCACGATTTCAATCCCGTTGATTTCATCGCCATGCATGCCGCCAAGAAGCAAGAGGACCGGTCCGGGTTCCGCTGATCTGTATACAGTTACTAAAATATCAATGGTAGTGTGTGAAGGCAGTTTAGAAATTCCAACTTTAATCACACGCTCAGTACCTGGAGCTATCTCTTTTTCATTTATAATCATTGATCAGGCATGTACTTTTTTCTTCGTTTTTGAATTCTTCTTCTTCTCCACCATCAACTGCACATAATCAATAATTTTACCAGCGATATCAACTTTGGTTGCCTTTTCGATTCCTTCCAATCCAGGAGAAGAATTGACCTCCAAAACCATTGGGCCCTTTTTGGATTGTAACATATCTACACCAGCAATCGCCAATCCCATCGCCTTAGCCGCATTGAGTGCTGTAGATTTTTCTGCACGGGATAGTTGTAGCACTATCGCCTCACCTCCCCTGTGTAAATTGGATCTAAATTCTCCTTCTTTCCCCTGTCTTTTCATCGCCCCGACGATCTCACCATTCACAACAAACGCACGAATGTCAGCTCCTCCAGCTTCTTCTATGAATTCCTGAATGATCACTCGGGTTTTTAAACTTTCGAAAGCTTCCAAAACAGATCTTGCAGCTTTATTGGATTCGGCCAGTATTACACCCAAACCTTGAGTTCCTTCCAATAACTTAATTATGACTGGAGCATGGCCAATATGCTTCAATATTTTGTTTTCATCCTTACTGTTATTTGTAAAGGCTGTTTTTGGCATACTCACGCCTGAACGAGATAAAATCTGAAGGCTTCTAAGCTTATCGCGCGATCTGGTAATTGCCAGTGAATCTACCGCACTGAATATTTTCATCATTTCGAATTGCCTCACTACGGCGGTCCCATAGAATGTCACTGAAGCTCCAATTCGGGGGATAATTGCATCTATATCTGATAAGTCGTGTCCACCATATAATACAGATGGCCCTTTTTCATCCATGATAATATCACACTTAAGATGATCTATCACCACGCCCACATGTCCTCTTTGCTCGATGGCCTCCATCAGCCTTCGAGTAGAATACAAATCTTCATTGCGTGACAGGATAGCTATTTTCATTTTGCTGTCTTTTTATTTTTAAATGACATATCCTTTAAAGCCACGTCGACCAAAAATTTGTTTGATAAAAATTTCCTTCCTATCAATACCGGATAGCGCATCTTTCTTCTATTTGCGAGTGTAAATGTAACTTTATAGTTCTTCCCAAAAATGGTTAAGGTGGTTTTGATCGCAAATCTTTTTTGCGTGATTCCTGCTGAGCTTTTTACATTCTTAAAAGAAAAATTTTTTGCATAATAAAATTGATCTTGATAATTAGGATGATTTGGATCCAAAACCTTAAATCTTAGGATCGGAATACCGTCTTCCTCTATAACTTCTGCCAGATGGCAATGTAGGGCGCATCCATATGCTCCAGTATCAATTTTCACTGGTAAATCCAAAAGATCAAAGTTGGGAAAATCAATACGGTCACTTCGACCAATCGTATGCATATGCTGATATTTTATTATCGAAAAAGGCTCATTTCTGTTTTCAGATCACAAAATATAAAAATTAAGTGTGAAAATTTTATGCACACGTTTGTATCTGCCAGAATCCATAAAAATGATGGTAAATAATTGCAGAATCGTGTTTTAAGTCAATTTTAATCTTGATGAGTGGCATAATTCTTTTTACAGATTACACTAATTTCGCCACTCGTTAATCAATGATCTAATTAAATGGAAAGTAAATATAATAAGTGGTATCACCCTTATAAACCAGCACCTGAATATTCAAAAAAAGTAGCCTATTTCAGCATGGAATATGGCATCCATCAGGCCTTAAAAATTTATTCTGGCGGGCTTGGTTTTCTTGCCGGCTCACACATGAGAAGTGCTTATGAATTTAAGCAAAACATGATTGGTGTGGGAATGCTCTGGAAATATGGTTATTACGACCAAGGCAGAAACATGGACCAAAGTCTTCAGACGAACTTTATTGAAAAACAATACAATTTTCTTGAAGATTCAGGTTTGGAAGTGACTGTGAAAATCTGGGACAATGATTCTGTAAAAGTGAGAGCGATGGTACTAAAACCTGAAATATTTGGGACTGTGCCTATGTATCTTTTGACCACTGATGTAGATGGAAACGACCATTTATCTAGAACCATCACAGATCATTTGTATGATGCTAACGAATTGACAAGAATTGCTCAAAGTATTGTACTTGGTATTGGTGGCGCGAAAATAGTTGAGGCTCTTGGGGGCTCGGATATTTATCATCTTAATGAAGGTCATGCACTTCCGGCTTTTTATTATCTAAAAGATCGCGGGGTAACTAAAGACCAAATGGTGTTTACGACTCATACGCCTGAGAAAGCTGGAAATGAAGAACATGATGGAAATTACCTAAACAGAGTTGGGTTTTTCGGTCGTACTCTTTCTGAAGCTGACCTGAAATCTGAAATGGTCGATGGTGGAATGATTAGCTATACTGTGTCTGCTTTGAGAATGTCAAAGAGATCAAACGCAGTATCTAAGCTTCACGCCAAGGTTTCAAAAGATATGTGGAAAGGCTTCAAGGGCATCAGCGAAATCATTCCGATCACCAATGCTCAGAATCAAAAATTCTGGCAAGACACTGCCATTCAAAAAGCCTGGGAAAAAAGAGATGCTAAAGCTTATCAGAAAAGAAAAACGGAGCTTAAAACAGCCTTGTTTGATGAGGTACTAAACCAAACAGGTAAACTGTTTGATCCAAATGTGTTAACCATCGTTTGGGCGAGAAGATTTGCCGGGTACAAAAGAGCAGACCTGCTTCTTTATGATCTTGATAGATTTGAAAAACTCGTTGCGAATAGCAAATATCCAGTTCAGATAATATGGGCTGGAAAACCATATCCCAGGGATTTTAATGCGATCGGTGTTTTCAATCATCTAATACAGTATACAAAACATAAATCCAACATGGCTGTGCTTATTGGTTATGAGATGGAGCTTTCGAGAAAACTAAAAACTGGATCTGATATCTGGTTGAATAACCCACGTATCACAAGGGAAGCGTCCGGCACCAGTGGGATGTCTGCAGCAATGAATGGTTCAGTAAACGTTTCTACCAATGATGGATGGATTCCTGAATTTGTGAAAGACGGTAAAAACTGCTTTGTGCTTCCGGAAATCGATCACAACCTCCCGGCTGAAGTACAAGACAAAATGGACAGTGACAATCTGTACAAAATCCTGGAAAAGAAGGTAATGCCTACATTCTACGAAAAACCAGAAAAATGGCAGGAAATAGTGTTCAAAGGTATTGACGATGTAGTGCCACAATTCACAAGTCGCAGAATGACCAAAGAATATTATACTGAATTGTATTCAGCCTAAACCTATCAAATTCATAAAAATAAAAAAGTCATCCCGCAGTTAGCGTGATGACTTTTTTATTAGAAAGGCAGTGAAAAAGGGCGAATTAGGTTGGTGATAATTTTAAATTCCCACTGTTTATTTCCTACTAATTGACACGGTCATAAACTTCATAAACTGTAACACTATCCTGTCTATGAATCTGTGTGTACGAATCATCGAAAATATTGAGATCCATTGAAAAAGTATTGGATCCTGAAGCTAAAACAGATCTGAAACCATTAGATCCACTGATCATTGTCTCCCTGAGTGTGTCACCATCGAGTTGATATCTACCATATCCAAACCACTCAGTAGAATCAGGTGCAGCTTCAAAACCCCACATTACATTTCCATCCACATACAGTTTGTATTGAGTTCTTTCGATGAAAGTCGTATCACCCGTGAAATTATTAACTGTGTAATAATTGGTAATCGTCCAAGCTCCGGTGAGTACATCTCGTGTAGGATCAACGTCTCTTGGTTCTTGTGAAATTGGCTTATTCTGAGGCTGGCAGGCAAATGCTACTATCAGCCCGATAATTGCTAGTTGTTTCATTTTTGAGTTAGTTAGGGTTAAGGGGTTGTTTGCCTAACAATATACTCAAAATTCAAACAATGGTCAATACCCACATTTTTGCCATTATTTACAAACCGAAAGCCGTGCTATACTTGTTTTTAGAAAGCACGAATGAGCTCTGTACATGATCTATATTATTGATTACTGATAATCTAGTGAGAATAAATTTCTGGTAAGCTTCCATATCCTTCATGATGACTTTGACCAGAAAATCATAATTTCCGGCAATATGATAAACTTCCATCACCTCAGGAATGGATTCCATTTCCTGACTAAAAGTTTCTAAATAAGACCTTGTGTGATTCTTGATAGAAATAGAAATGAACACAATCAACTTGCGATCAATATTTCGCTGATTGAGCAAGGCCACATATTTATCAATCACTCCATTTTTTTCCAACCGCTTCACCCGCTCAAAAACCGGAGTTGTGGTGAGTCCAAGCATATCTGCTAATGCCTTGGTGGTGATTCTGCCATCCTTTTGGAGGATATTAAGAATCTTTTTATCGGTTTCATCTAGTATATAGGCCATTTAAAAGAAGATTCGAATCTTAAAGATCAGTTTTCAAGTTCTAAATGTATTTATTTTCTACAAAATGTAAATATTATGGTGTTAAATTCTTTATATAAATCATATCAAAGACCAATCAAATAAATATCTGCAACATCCGGTAATTTTAAGTTGGCTCAAATGTCAAAAAAATAATTATGAGAACACAAGAGCTTTTGGAGAAGTTTGAGAACACCACGCCTGAGATTGTCTTTGAGTGGAAAGACAAAGAATTGGGAGCTGAAGGCTGGGTGGTGATCAATTCATTGCGAGGTGGAGCAGCTGGCGGTGGTACGCGTATGCGACTTGGACTGGATAAGCAGGAAGTGATTTCCTTAGCCAAAACGATGGAGGTGAAATTCAACATTTCCGGGCCTGCCATCGGAGGAGCCAAATCGGGAATCAACTTTGACCCAAAACACCCACAGAAAAATGAAGTATTAAAACGCTGGTACAAAGCTGTGATGCCTCTGCTCAAATCCTATTATGGAACGGGTGGTGATCTCAATGTGGATGAAATCCATGACGTGATACCTATTACAGAAAGTTATGGATTGTGGCATCCTCAAGAAGGTGTGGTTAATGGACATTATCAGCCTAATGAAGCCCAGAAAGTTCACAAGATTGGCCACTTGAGACAAGGCGTATCAAAAGTGATAGAGGATGCAACTTTCAGCCCCGACCTGACTAAAAAATACACCGTCGCAGACTTGATTACAGGATATGGAGTAGCTGAATCGATCAAGCATTATTATCAGCTTTGGGCTAAAAATCTTGAAGGTAAAAAAGCCATCATACAAGGCTGGGGAAATGTAGGAGCTGCAGCCGGCTTTTATCTTTCCAAAATGGGTGTGAAAATCGTCGGAATCATTGATGCCAATGGTGCATGTGTGAATGAAGAAGGCTTTTCAAATGAACAAATAGTAGAGCTATTTATCAATCGCCACAATCGCAACGCTACCGGACTCATGAATTTATCTTTCGAGGAAGGCAAAGAACAGCTTTGGAAAATCAAGGCAGACATTTTTGTGCCTTGTGCAGGATCCAGAATGGTCGCCACACCACAATTAAAAACGCTTATTGACAATGGACTTGAGGTGATTTCTTGCGGTGCAAATGTGCCTTTTGATGATCCGGAAATTTTTTATGGTGACACACACGAATTTGTAGATCAGAAAGTAGCGCTGATTCCTGATTTTATTGCCAACTGCGGCATGGCGAGGGTTTTTGCTTTTCTGATGGATGGAGTAGCCGAAATCACTGATGAAGCCATATTTAACGATACTTCCGATACAATTTATAAGGCGTTGAAGAATATAAAAGATGCTTATCCCGGAGATAAGAATATCACGAGCAAAGCTTTAGAAATCACCATCTCAGCTTTGGTTTAAAACATAAAATCAGGCCATCAACCTTCATCGATATTGAATTAAAGAAAAATACCATGAACACACAAACACACGATATCAAAAAAATATTTCAAAATGCTGAAGATTTCCTACCAATAAATGGCACGGATTATATCGAAATGTATGTGGGTAATGCCAAGCAAGCTGCCTATTTCTATCAAACAGCTTTTGGCTTCAAACCGCTGGCCTATTCTGGTTTGGAGACTGGAAATAAAGAGCGCGTTTCTTATGTGCTGGAACAAGGAAAAATCAGATTGGTTTTGACTACTTCGTTGGTAAAAGATCACGAAATCAATCAATTTGTAAACAAACATGGAGATGGTGTGAAGGTCATTGCCCTATGGGTTGATGATGCAACCAATGCCTGGCAAGAAACCACGAAACGTGGAGCAAAATCTTATTTCGAACCAAAAGTCAAAAGCGATCAGCATGGCAAGGTAGTTTCGGCAGGAATTCATACTTATGGTGACACGGTGCATATTTTCATTGAGCGATCAGAATATGATGGCCCATTTCTACCGGGATATAAGGCATGGAATACTAATTACGAGATTAAGTCTGTTGGATTGAAATACATTGATCATATGGTGGGCAATGTGGATCTGGGTGATATGAATGAATGGTGTTCTTTTTATTCAAAAGTGATGGGATTCACCCAATTGGTTTCCTTTGATGACAAAGACATTTCCACCGAATACACTGCACTCATGAGTAAAGTAATGAGTAATGGAAATGGCAGAATCAAATTCCCGATCAACGAACCAGCTGTGGGAAAGAAAAAATCACAAATTGAAGAATATATTCATTTCTACAATGGTGCGGGCGTACAGCATATCGCTGTTGCTACAGATGATATTATCAAGACAGTTTCAGAATTAAGAGTACGAGGTGTTGAATTCTTACATGTCCCGGAGATCTATTACGAAGACCTTTTTGCACGTGTGGGCGAAATAGATGAAGATCTGGAGCCATTGAAAAAAATGAACATATTGGTGGATCGGGATGATGAAGGTTATCTGTTGCAGATTTTCACGAAACCAGTAGTGGACCGACCTACAATGTTTTTTGAGATTATCCAGCGCAAGGGCGCACAGTCTTTTGGTAAAGGAAATTTCAAAGCCCTTTTTGAGTCGATAGAAAGAGAGCAAGAATTAAGGGGCACTTTGTAATTCGGAATAAAGTCATAAGAAGTGATTGCCATTCGGCCATCACTTAGCATCCATAACCAACAGCCGCCGCACCCCAAGCGGCTGTGGTTTGATGCCTTGTAGCAGCTGGGGGGATACGTTGTAAAAATTGGAGACCAAATCTGATGATGAAAATAAGAAAGCAGGATTACCAACAGTACACTGAGGTTGATCAGCAAGTATGGAAAATTCTTTTCGACAGGCAAATGGACAACCTCGGCGACAAAGCCTGCTCAGAATATCTCTCTAGTCTAGAGGAGTTGCAAAACTCGTTGAAACCAGATATTATTCCCGATTTCAATGCTTTGGATCACGATCTGATGGCGGCCACAGGCTGGTCTATTGAAGTGGTAGACGGCTTGATTCCGGTCGTTGATTTTTTTGAATTACTGGCAATGAAGCGCTTCTGCTCATCCACCTGGCTGAGGAAAAAAAGCCAGCTGGAATATCTGGAAGAACCTGATATGTTTCACGATATCTTCGGTCATGTGCCGCTATTGGTCAATGAAAACTACAGCAACTTCATGCAAAAATTTGGAGAGATCGGTTTCGCTAATCGTGACAATCCGGATTATATACGGCAGCTGCAAAGGCTGTATTGGTACACCATTGAGTTTGGACTTTTAAATGAAAATGGCCACCGAAAAATCTTTGGTGCGGGCATCCTCTCCTCTTCCAAGGAATCTTCACACATCTACGATCCGGATATTGTGGTCTATCCGTACGACATCAAAACCATCATGCAGACTGAGTTTACCACCAGCGAAATACAAGAATGTTATTTTGAAGTAGATTCCTACAAGCAGCTATATGAGTCGCTTTTTGAGCTTTGATTTGAAATAATCAATGCTGTTCCCTCGTCACTGATCAGTTCATTGAAGTTTTAATAATTATCTCGTAGGTTGTGTGTGGAACCATTGTGTCTGTGATGATTGAGTTTGTATGACGATTAGTAGTTATATTCACTGAATAAAAACACTATCTATGGTTGCAGGTGTACATTTATCACAATGTGTAACCTTTCAAAAAATGAAAAGTATAATATTTCCAACCATACTTTTATGCATAATTCTAAGTGGATGTGCTAAAGATGATATTAAGCAAACACTAGCCAGTTGTGATTTTATTGCCTTTAAATATTATCATGGGACTCAATATAATTTGGGAGAAATATCAAATGATTATCTGCTGATTGGAATAGATACAGCTTATAGTGATAAACAAATTAAATCGATGATATCTGGCCTGAATCAATTTGACAGAAGATATAATTATTTAATTCACAAGAGTGGAACTTATAGATATAAGGAAATTCCGTTAAAGCTTAACATTTCAAAAAGCTGCACTGAAATTGCCCAGATTATAGATGATTTGGAACAAATTCAAATGGTCTCATATACACACTATACTATGCAGACTGAAGATTGCAATAATTTAATTTGGGAATCAATCGGGGATTTATGTATCAATAGTTATGGAAGTAATTTTTATGTAAAAGTGTTTGATGAAAATGATTTATCAGACTTAAATTCAACTATTACTCAAACCAATACTGAACTAGTCAAACAAAATAAATTTATGCCAAAATGGTTTGAATTAAGAGCCACTAAATCTTCAAGTGGAGACGCCCTTGCGATGGCAAACTATTTTTTCGAAACGAGACTCTTTGCGCATAGTGAACCTGGAATTTCAAAATTTCCAGTTAAATAAAAAACGAAATGCCTTCTAACGCGATCGGTTATATACTTTGGCAACCACGACAAAATATCCTCAATTAAGTGCAGTTTGCATGATTTTCCATCTTCTGTTAACAGTGTTTCATAGAGCCGTTATACTCACATTTATCACTTTTTACTAGCTTTAATCAAACCAAAACTTGGTTAATCTTTATTAGCAGTGGAAGATCAGAATAAATTCCTTTATCAAACCAACTATTTCCAACGTGAGTGGACTTGGGTAAAAAGAGTGTTTGCGATGATCGTTTTTGGAATTGGCACATTATTCCTTCCATTAGGAGAAGACCTCCAAATTATTAATTTCATACTTGCCGTACTGATTGTTTCTTACCTAATCGCAAAACCTAAAGATGACTTAGCTCTAACGAGCGAATTCTTGATTCATATTAAGAGATCTGCGATTCAAAGATTTACACGAGTTGACAAGTTTTCAATATCTGAACTCACTTCCATCCGATGTGGAGGAATTCATACTGATGGCTGGGAACTTGTGGACTTCTTCAACGGAGGTGGAAATTCTGGAGGTTATTATAACACCGTTGAAATGAGTTTTAAAAATGGTAAATCCAAGAGCCTCGAATTACCAATCGACAGGAAGCAACTCGACCATATTATCAAGATGATCTATGAACTAAAAGAAAGAAATATTTAGCATTATGCAGATACAAAAGTGCTTTCTGAAATAGATTAAATCCTTGCTCATCATTTCAAATAATTTATGCTACCATCTCCTAATTACCCTGGAAAAACTGGCAATGTGGATAGATCGAAAATGACTATTTGGAAGAACTGTCTGCTACCTTTTTTAATTCTTGGTGGAGTAATTGCCCTAATCATTTATCTCAGTATTAGCTTTGGCTGGAATTAATTTTAAATCACTAGATTGGTAAAATTTCTGTGTATTGAGGAAAGACAAAAAGATCATTGAAAAACAAATGACATTAGCCAATTTCAAAAATCATGAAAGCGTTTAAATCAAAAGTTGGTTATGAAATATTGATTCCCGTTTTAGTGGTTCTTTTAGGTACTGCAGTCTGGCCGATAATTGATGGAGCTCCAATGAAAGCAATCATCACAATGATCGCCATCATAGCACCAGTTACTTTGTTTATCCTTCACATGTTTTATCGAACCACCTATAGTATCAACGAAAAAAATGAGTTGCTAATCAAGTGTGGGTTTCTATTCAATTCAAAAATTGATATTTCTAAAATTAAGTCCGTAAGTAAAACTCGCAATCCAATATCTTCCCCTGCTCCTTCACTAGACAGATTAGAATTAAAATATGGAAAATGGGACTCAGTGATGGTCTCTCCCAAAGACAAAACAGGATTTATCGAAGAACTACTAAAGATCAATCC
>CAYGUA010000013.1:119474-123777 GCA_964353015.1 uncultured Marinoscillum sp.
TGGTCTCTCCCAAAGACAAAACAGGATTTATCGAAGAACTACTAAAGATCAATCCTAATATAGTAAACAACCTGAAATAGATGTCTTACATAATGCGCTTAAGCTGTTTATATTATACAATCCTGAAATAAACTACCGTTTATATCACACAAAAATCACAAATAGAACTAAAACTGAAGTGATTTCGATTCTTACAATTGCCGACTAATTGAACTTTCATTCAGCGGATTTTACAGAATGAATAAGAATTTGGCACTTGAAACGCTTGCCCAACTGCCCAATGAATTCTCCACTAAGGAACTCATTGACAGGTTATTGTTCATTGAGAAGGTCGAACATGCTCAAAGAGATGTTGAGTATGGAAAAGTCCTTTCTCTACGTATAGCAAAAGAACGTTTAGAGGATAAATGGTCCAAATAACTCTTGCATAATCGGCTTGGAATGATCTTGATTAGATAATAAATTATTCTGCGTCTTTACGAAATGTATAAGTAGCAAATCGATGATTTTAAAAATATCACCGCACAATTGAAATGATAGCCTGTCTGACCGGCTGCTCCAAAGCACTTTCTGCGCGGTATGAGCACATGCCCCATGTTAGTAAGCTAAAACTTTCAAGAGCTATAGTATCGCTTAGAACGCTTCCCTCATGCCAACATAAAATCCTGTCTGGCCACCTTTCGCTACGCCAAAATCAAATCTCAAATTAAGCTTTTGATCAGGCAATACGGCAAATCGTATTCCTGTTCCCATAACATATTTAAACTCTGAGAATTCAAGATCCAACACTTTGTTTGCTACATCGCCAAAGCCAGCAAAAGCAACCATTCCAAATCTCCAGACCAAATGTCTTCTATATTCAAATTGTGTAAATATTGCTTGTCTGTCGCGATATAAACTGGCGTTGGCTATACCCCTCAATTGGCTGTCACCTCCTAATTGAGGTAGTTTATAGAACGGGATATTCCTACCTGAGGTAAACCGTGTATTGATCTGCCATGCAAATACATTTTTTTCATTGTTGCCACTAAAATATTTTCTAATATCCAAAGTGTAACTGTTATAGCCAAAATCTCCCAGTGTATTAAAGAGAGATTGTGCAACAATAAGATGACCCTTAGTCGGATAAATCACATTGTTGCGGGATTCAAATTTGATGGTTGGACCAAATCCAAATATAGTGCCGCCATCAATCCCAATCTCATTGGAGGATTCAAGCATGCCCCCGATTACTTTATCTTTCAAACGCGTGGTATGCATATCAAAAGCAGCCCCAATAAATACTTGTGAATTAAGAGGAAAGTAAAACTGCCCATTCAATTGTACATATCTATTCGTATAAGCTTCGAATACATCTGCATCATTGTCATTACCAATACCGAAATAGAAATCAGGGAAGT
Source organism: uncultured Marinoscillum sp. (assembly GCA_964353015.1). Classification (GTDB taxonomy): domain Bacteria; phylum Bacteroidota; class Bacteroidia; order Cytophagales; family Cyclobacteriaceae; genus JAMZMI01. Next base: position 120,875 of record CAYGUA010000013.1, read on the forward strand.
TGAAATAACTCGGTGAAATATTCAGATTATTACCATTGCTGAAATAATAATCCAAATTCAGCTGAGACAAAACCTGGTTGCGAAAAGTATATATAAAGAATGGAGTAAAAGTGGATTGCCTTTTAAAAAAAGACTGGGACTCATCTTGGCTATTCAAAGCCCAAACACCAACAATTCCAACTTGAGTACTCGTTTCCGGTTGGTATCCGAATGCTGGATAGATAGCAAAAGAACTAGTGACTCGTGTGGAATCCCTATTCTGCGCAAATGAGGCGTAAGGAAGCAAAAACAAATACATTATTATAATTCGATTCATATGCTATCAAGAGGTAAAATCCAGCTGATAATTAATTATTCATTTAGTATTCAAATACAAGCATGTCGAATTTAAGGATTTATGGAGTAATGTCAACAAACCCACACCATTGGTGCCTTTAGGACTTACCTCCATGGAATTCATCTCATTATCCTATCCACCGCTATTCCCTTTTCATAAAGAAATTCAAAATCTTAGCAGTTGCAGCATTACAGAAATTAAGAGAAATGTCCTGGAAGAATATTATGAGTAACTCCTCAAAAGTATTATCTAATCATAAATAATTCTTTTCGTCACTTCGTGTTATAAAAGTCCAAATGGCGGCACAGAAAACGGCTGAAAAACAAACCTTTTACACCAAAAAAATGAACACATTAACACCATAAAACTTTAACACCTTAACCATTCGCCTATCTTTGCCGTATGGCACATTTCAAAAAATACTTTGTTCTCAATGCATTGCCCGAAGAGGTTTATGCTGCGCTTACTTTCAAGCCAACAATTGAGCTTTGGTCTGGCTCTCCGGCTGTATTTACACCTGAAGTGGGCAGTGAATTTTCCATGTGGGACGGAAGTATCGTGGGTAAAATTTTGGAGCTGGAGCCCGGCAAGCTGATCAGGCAGCAATGGTATTTTGGTGAGCAGGCCGAACCATCAATTGTCACGCTAAAATTTCACGCGAACAAAAAAGGCACGTCGCTGGAAGTAGATCATACCAATATTCCCGACTCAGATTATGATGAAATTGTAGATGGCTGGGTCAATATCTATATGCGTGATTTAATGGAGTTTTATGATTGATCAGGGAAATTTGGGAAAATAAAAGCCCCACCAAATGGCAGGGCTTTACATAACGAGTGAATTATTTTTTGATGAATTTCAAAATCTCTGTTCTTTCATTTAAAAAAACATGAAGGACAAAATGCCCAGCTGGTAAATGAGCAATATCCAATGTTGTATCAGTTGAGGAAAAAACAAATTTCCCTTGTAGATTATAACATTTGATCATGTTGATATGAAGGTCAGATTTGATATTGATTAGATCAAATGCGGGATTGGGATAAGCAACCATCTTTACGAGATGTTCTAACCCAAGCACGGTATCATCAAGATCTATAATATTGATGGTGATGATCGCCGTTGCGGTGAGTTCGCCATCAGAAACAGTCACAACCAAAATAAACTGTTTAGTTGTTTCATAATCCAAGGCCAAAGGATCAGATACACTCAACGTACCCGTGGCAGCATCAATCGTGAAAACGCTAGTTGAACTCAAAGAATAAACCAAAGCATCTCCATCCGGATCATTTGCTGATAAACTAGCCACCACAAAACCTTCTTCGCTGTTTTCATCCAGTTCAAAAACCAAATCATCCAGTATTGGTGCCTGGTTTATATGCTCATCTACATCGGTTAGGTTGATGGTGATAATCGCAGTGTCAGACAATTCACCATCACTTACTGATACCGTCAATGTGAAGGTTGGTGTAACTTCAAAATCAAGTTGAGTTGTATTTGCAACAAGCAATACTCCTGTAACTGCATCCAGGGAAAATCCTCCAAGATCATTACCATCAACAAACGTATAAGTCAGCGATCCTCCATCATCGGTTGCAGTAAGGGTACCCAAGAAAAACCCATTTACACTATTCTCTGGAATAGTGAAAGTCCTGTCTGCCAAAACCGGTGCACTGTTTACAGATTCATCTACATCTGTCACATTCACCACAATCGTAGCTGATGAATTAAGTGATCCATCAGTGGCTGTCACAGTTAGGATATATTGGCTAGTCACTTCATAATCCATTGACACGGCTGCTGTCAAAACTCCAGTATTTGCATCAATCGAAAAGGCATTGTCTCCACCAGAAAGAGAAAAAGTAATTACATCCCCGTCAGGATCGCCTGCCGTGACTGTGCCTACCTCAAAACCAACTTCATTGTTTTCCGCTAAGGAGAAGACCTGACTGCTGATCTGTGGAGCCTGATTCACTGACTCGTCTACATCTGTAAGATTAACCGTCACCGTAGCAGAAGCTGAAAGACTTCCGTCTGAAACTGTCACCGTTAAGGTAAACTGGGTAGTGGTTTCAAAATCTAAAGCAGCTGCATCCAGAACTGTCAGATTACCCGTTGAAGCATTCAATGAAAAGACACTGCTTCCTCCAGCGATACTATAAGTCAAAGCATCGCCATTTGGATCACTTGCCGTTACAGCTCCTATAATAAACCCAACTACTCGATTTTCTTCAACCGTGAAGCTTTGGTCAGCAATAGTTGGTGCTTCATTGACTTGCTCTACTACATCAGTTAGGTTGATCGTAATTGTCGCATTGTCTGTAAGCTCTCCATCGCTAACCTCTACCATCAAAATAAAAGATGGATTGGTCTCAAAGTCTAGTTGTGATTGATCTGAAACCACCAGCACACCTGTAGTCGACTCCAATGAAAAACCTCCCAATTCATTACCTGAAGTTATGCTGTAAGTCATTGCATCTGCGTCGATATCTGTTCCTTGAAGCGTTCCCAGATAAAACCCATTTACACTATTCTCTGGAATAGTGAAAGTCCTGTCTGCCAAAACCGG
>CAYGUA010000013.1:123877-134160 GCA_964353015.1 uncultured Marinoscillum sp.
CCACCAGCACACCTGTAGTCGACTCCAATGAAAAACCTCCCAATTCATTACCTGAGGTTATGCTATAGGTCAAACTGTTTCCTTCTGCATCAGTTGCCTGAAGGAATCCGATATAAAAGCTATTGGCGGTATTTTCCAGAATCGTGAACGTTCTATCAGACAAAACAGGAGCCGTATTGTTTGGGATTTCAACTACGTTTGTCAGGTTCACTATAACTGTAGCAGATGCACTCAAACTTCCATCTGAAGCCGTGGCAGTGAGCACAAATTGAGGAGTTGCTTCATAGTCCAACAATCCCGAATTAGCAACTGTCAGCAAGCCGGTATTGAGATCCACATTAAATGCGCCATCACCTCCGGTGAGCGAATAAGTGAGCGCATCACCATCAGGATCGGATGCAGTTAAAGTGGCCACTTCCAAATCCACAGGACTATTCTCTGGAATCGTAAAAGAACCCGATACAATCGTTGGCGCTTCATTCACATTTGTGATAGTGATCTCAATCGGTTTTTCGAAAGTCTGATTATAGCTATCCGCTACTTTGACCCTAATGGTGTAAACCGAACGATTCTCAAAATCAAATACCGATTTTGCCAAAATTTGATCATCACTGATTTCAAACGAGCTATTATGCGTGTCGCCACTTCCAGAAACGAGTGAAAATACATGACTGTCCTCGGCATCATCAACAGCTGTCAATGTCGCAAATGAAATGTTGATTGCATTATTCTCATTTGTATTGCCAATCGTTACTCCAATATCAGTAGGAACCGGATTAACAGTTTTGCTCACAGTTACAGTGTAAATAGTAAAATCACTCCCATTTTCAGCAATGACTTTATATTCAAGTGGTTGGGAGAAATCATTGACTGAAACCCCTGAAACCTGTGCCACATTACCAACCCAGATTGTTGCTCCAGATGAGATATTGAAAGTGGCTTGCAAAGTGGAAATATCAACATAATAAGGTATGGTGACATTCACATCCGTACCCACGATTTCATCAGAAACTGATTCAGCGAAAGTGAAATCCAGTAAATCCGATTGGTCACTCTGCAAAGTATTCGACCAAACAAACGGATTACCCAAGTTACCCTGAGCCCCGTTTATCTGGAAAGTGGATGTTGCGATCGCGCTGACTTCCACATCACTACTGGCGTCATACATTTTGAAAGTAAGGGTTCCACCACTTGTATTTCCATAGACAATCAGATAGGCAAAGTATCGGTCGGCAGCCGATTCATATTGCAGATGTGCCACTCCTCTTACTTCCGTGCCGATGAAGGCGGCAACCATATCATTTTCATTTATGGATTCTATCCCATTAACAGAGATCACTCCCACCATGACCATAGATCCACTATAATCAGCTGGGTTGACAGACCAGTTTGGTACGGCCGCTATTGTACTTAGGCTACCGACGCAAACGACGAGTATTGCTATTAATATGGCTCTCATCTTACTTGGCTTTGATGACTCTGAATGAGCTCACTGAATCCTGTGAATAGATATTGATCAGGTAAATACCTGGAGCAACCTCCAGACTTTTCCCACTCAAATTCACAGACCATCCACCACCGGTTCGGATCATTACATGTTCACCAATCACTCTTCCTGACATATCCGTGAGCTGAGCCCGAGGTGCTTCATCAGTAAGAGAAGGAACAAAGACTGTCAATTCATCCCCGAATGGATTTGGGAAAATCATGACTTTATCCAATCCATTTCCAGCTGCGGTAATTTCATTCAACCCATTCAGTTGGAATGGAGAAGCTATGCTTCCCAACATTTTATTTTTCCCGAAAACCACACTCTGCCCCAAGACAATCTCCTCATTGGTCTCAATGTCGTAAGCCCTAAAGGTCAGTTCATCTGGTTGATCATCTCCATGAATGGTGATGAAATACAGCATCTGGTCTTCCTGTAAACCGATAGGTTCCATCAGTCCTCTTAATTCATCTCCGTGATAGACCGCCAGCAAGTGTCCTGCAGTACCTTCCAGCTCCGCGATTATCGACATGGTATGTGGATATTTGAATCGATCCATTTCCTTGAAGTCCGAAATCACATTCTCATCCAACATGATACGTCCTGAAGAAAGGAATGAAGATTCAGGGTAAGTGAAAGTTCCATTGGATCCAGAATTGAAAAGATATCCTTTGCCCGGCTCAAGATTTTTAAGACTTCCTATCCATCCCAGATTGGCATCATATACAGAGAAAGCAAACTGACTCTTGATGATGTCACCCGAGCTAGGATTGAAGAAGGCAAATGCCTCATTCAGATTCATATTGAATCTTGGAATAAAACCTAACCAGTTCCACCCTTGATTGATAGCTATCAAAGTAGCTGAGGCAGCCTGATTACCAATGATTTCAACCTTTCCAGGATTGGTGATTTTGAATAGATACATCGGTCCGTTTTCTAAACCTCCATTACTACTCAAAGTACCAGACCAGCCAAAACCTTCGGTGTAGATATCAAATTTGTCAATCCCTTTGATTTGATCACCTGTTTCTGCTGAAATACCAGACATTAATGTGTTGACATCACTTAAGGAAGAAGAAGACACATTGATCGAAGACCAGTTCCAGCCCTTGGCCATCTGAACGGTTTGAACAACTACATCTCCCGCAATGATCATTTCAGGATTAGATGGAATACCAACTACCGAATTTGATGAGAACGTGATTGAAGGAAGTGCATTCCTGTACTCAACGCCTTTATCGGCATCCCAAACACGCAACTCTACGGTTTCACCAGATTCCACATTACTGAAGATATCCAGGAATACCTCGTACAAATCAAGTGACTCGATGTAGATCAGATTCACATCACCTCTGATTTCATCATCTACAAATGCAGCCACACGGTCATTGATGTCTGACGATATGATGTCATTGATTTTCAACTGTGCGATGAAGTTCATAGAATATTGGAAATCAAATGGATTGGTATCCCACTCAGGCTCAGGAGAAAATACCTGTAGATCTATCGTGAGCTTTTCGTCATAACCGAAATCCGAACTCAGGTAGATATCCTCCAGATAATTGCCTGTGTTTAAACCGTCATTGATTGTAAAGATGATAGTCTTAGAAGAAACTGGTGACAATACTCCTGCTGATGGACTTGCTGTCAACCAAAGTGGCAAATTCTCAATCGCGAAACTGGTTTCTGTTCCTCCAAAATTGGAGATATCCACGGTGAAGGTATAAGGCTGATAAACCTCCTTTTTCACTGTGATTATGTCTGTATCCCATTTCACCTGATTGCGATCAACGAAAGCAGTCCATGTAACAGGAGAAGCCAGACGGTTCTCATAAATATCCTCCACATTTTGAATGGTGATTTCCAGAACTGTTTGCTCGATCAATGCTGTGAATGTGCTCGATGGAGTGATAATCACTTTATCATCGTTCACAGCCCAGCTGAAATCAATCGCGTCAACAGGTCGCACATCTTTGATATTCGGAGTGTCGTCAGAAAAATCTGCTCCACCTGAACTTGTTGCTGCGCCCGCATTACTTCCAAAAGGATTTTGCCATTGATCAGCCACAGACGGATTCATAATCTTAATTCCATTGACCGTGTTGTAATATTCGAATGGATAATAACCCACCAAACCGACTTCATCACCTGCCAATCTGGAGTTGATATTCAAGTTGACCTGATTTGATTTTTTGGCGAGATTCCAAACACGGAAGTCATCAATAAAACCATTGAAGTGATGATCGAAGTTGATATCAACGACATTTACTTTGTGGCCTCTCGCTCCTAACCACATGGTAGCTCCAGAAAGTCCTCCAAAATTGGCGCTACTCACCGTTGCTTTTTGCACACCATCTACCAAAATATTCGTGTTGGCTTGGCGGAATAAGGTGAAAGCAAAGTGATGCCAATTGTTGTCCAAATAATTACCACTAGAGACAGTCAGTTTTTCTCCATTGTTTACAAAGTAGAGTAAACCTGATTCGTCGAATCCTATGCTGATACTATTTGCAGGATCATTATATACATCTGAGCCATCACCTTTTCCACTTGAAAACATCACCGCGTTGGTTTGGCTTGGAGTTCCCTTGAACCAGAATTCAACGGTGTAGTCCATTTCAGGCGTGATGATGACCGTGCTTCCAGTACTGATTTCCAAATGATCATCCACCCCATCAAAAGCGTATGCTTTGCCTTGTGGTGTTACTTCCCAATCAGCAAACAAAACGGCGTGACGGAATCTGGCCAGATCAAAGGCTTTGTTTCCAATGGCCTCCTCCATTTTCCAGTAACCAACCAATCCCACTTCAGAACCGGTAAGCGTTTTGGTCATTTTGGCGAAAATATCACCTTGCTGACGTGCCTTGGTCCAGATTCTGAACTCATGGATATTTCCTGCTGTATGGCGATCATCGGTAATCTGAGATTTACCCAATACAATGCTTCCTTCACCTGTAAAAGCTCCGGTCACATCAATGGCATCTATGACGTAAGTACCATTTTTGAAAACAGTTACTTTCTCACTCGCGGCATTGTAAACTACCGCGAAATGCATCCATTCAACGCTTGTATAAGTATCAACTGAAGTAATCAATTGTCCTGCGATGTTGAGGAAGAAATGATTAGATGCATCGAAACCATACTCAAAGACATCCGTCGCACTATAACCTTTAGAATATAAAACCTGCTCTTTGGCGAAATTTTCACGCTTGATCCATGACTCAATGGTGAAAGATCGATCAGTCAGATTCAGACCATCAGCGATCTTGATGTAATCATTCGTTCCATCGAGATTTACGCTCGTGCTATGACGGATTTCCGCGGAATTCAACACACCTTTTACAGAGAAGTTGAATGGCGTAAGTAAGCCTGCTTCGATCGTCTCATCAAATTGGATCATGATCTCATCATTGGCTGAAAGCACACCATCCGCAGGTTGCGGTGCACCAAAGACCACCGGCCTTTTCACATCTTTCACTCCAGAATGTGTTGATGTCGGTGTTTCGGCTGTTTCTGATGGACTGATCTCACAAACAGAAACCACACGCACATCAAACTTACGATCTGGAAGATCGCTCATATCCCACGCATATTGAGTGGAACCGTCTATATCCAACCATGACTTTGGTTCATCCAATGCATCAAATTCTAATTGAGTGACCAACTGCGGATTATAAAAAAACATATTGGTCAGCCATTGTGAGCTGCTTGATGCTTTGTACTGAAACTTAGCATAAGTGAACTGGCTGTTTTGCAAATCGTAATCGTCAAAGACGATATTTTGAGTAGCAGCCGGAACTGTGTTGGTATTGACTACCCAAAGATCCACCGGAGACACCAATCGCACATCTGAGCATCCAGGTTGGAAATACACAGAGAATTTCTGTGTATCGTAGATATTCACATCGCATTGTGAAGCCAACTTGATATCAATATCCGGGTAATCATTGATGTCATCAGATCCTTTGGAAACACGAAGCACCTTGGTGACTGAAGTTGCAGCAGGCACATAGATCACTCTTCCATCCCCTGTCAATACAGATCCATCAATAGACAAAATCGCTCCATCAGGATTGGATTGGTCATCCACACTCAACACATAATAGACGTCCGCATTATTCTCTGAATTGTTTTTCAATTCAATTGTAATCTCCGCCTGTCTGTTGGAAGGCACATTGGCCACCAATGGATTGACAATCGTCAACTCTGGCTTCTCAGCCTGAATGGTTGCGAAATTTAAAATATGCTCTCCAGGCTCGAAATATTTGGTCTTTGACTCACCTTCATAAGGACAGCTAGACACACCTGCTCTGGTGACGAACACAGGTCCGAAACCATCTTCAGGTGTTTTGATGTCCACAGTGTAGTAATCACCAGTGCTACCGGCATTGATACCAGTGCTTTCTTGATCTTTAAGTTCGTACCCATAGGTGGTAGAGTTCGATTGAGAATTACCTCCTCCTGAGCTCGAACCCTGAGTTCTACTCTGAGACAGGTTTATTTCAAAACCAATACCCAATGCATCGGTACCTACTGTAGAACCAAAACTAGCTCCAATGCTCACATTGTAATCGAATGTGAATGTAGATGAAGATTCCACAGTTTCTGAACTGGCAAATGTGGTTCCTCCATCGAAAGAGATATTCTCAGATAGTTGTGCGTTCACCTTCACTCTTTCATTTTCACGGAGTGTATTTACCCAACCATCAATTTGCTTGTTGAAATATGCGATCGTATCTGAAACAGTTGCGGCATCAATACTCGCCGGAATCAGGATTTTATAGCTAGGTCCAATTCCTACGTGAGAGGTGGCGTCATCTCCCCATAGCATCTTATTGTAGTTGGCACTACCAAATCTCGCATCATCGGTTGGAACCAAAGACAAGTAAATCAGCTCATCCGTAGGCAAAACGCTCCCCGGATCTGGTGAATAGGACAATATGCTATTCCTGATTTCAATCAAATTCGGAATCAACACATTCTCAATGTGAGACTGTGTGTAAATGAACATGGTACCAAATTCTGGATTCAATCTCAAACCCGTTCTAGGTCCGAGCTGAAAGTCGCCGTTCACAATACCATCACAATCACCAGTGGTACATTCCTCATCAGTAACCGGTATCGGCTGAATAGAAACTGCGGAACCATAGACTATATTGGTAGAATGACCTACGAAAACATCACCTGGGGCATTCACAAAACTTGGGTCATCACTTGTACTCCATGATTTGGTAGTGGTCACAGTATTCACCTGCTCACCACTGGCTGTATATTCCGTAGACATCTCTAGACCAAGATCCAGATCCGCAGTAAAATCCGTGGATTGTATAGTTCCAGCTCCAACACCAGCCCATGTGGTTATAGTTGTCCCCAGAGAAATCGTCGCATTGACAGCCTCCGTTCCTGCGTCTCGGGATCCCCAACTCACGGTATTTGACATGGTTTTTCCTTTTTCAAGAAATGCATGACTGTTTGAGCCCGGAGGATCACGAAGTATTGTTATGATCTGATTAGGACCTGTTGTTACAAAATTGTTTCCCTGAGGCACGCCACCAAAAACGATTCCTCTAAGCGGATCTGATTCCTTCCAGGCTGTTCTTATTGTTCCATTGCTACCAGTAATGGCTGTTAATGAAAACGGACGTGTAAAGCTTATGGTACCATCTGTGACATTTTTGTTCAACTCTGGAAATCCTGCAGCAAAGGAATAAGTAGCCTTTCCCTTTTCGTTGAGTTCTATTTGAACAGGATCGCTTTCGACTGCAAAATCATTGACGATTTCAATCACACCATCTTTGACAGGTACTCTGTCGCTCACGGCTCCATTGACGTATTCCTCAAACACACTGACAAACATTCGGTATCTGCTTTGCTGAAAAAATACCGGATGTCCGAAGGTATAATCCCCGTTCACATCTATGAGTTCCACGTCATCCTGGCGTAACTCATCTTCATATTGATATAACTCTTCACCAAAGATTTCCAGCCCCTCTTGATTGACCACCTCGATATCCGGTTTCACCCGAAGGATAAAATCCTTGTCTTTTTCATAAGTAAATTCTTTACCACCATAATAGAAAGTGGTATCATTACTCACTTGCGAGGTGTAATAATCATACTTCGACGAGTCTACTGGATTGTATCCTGGTACATCATCACCATTAGCTAGTTTGGCTAAAATCAGCTCATCATAGGTATCTGTCTGCTCGAATGTCTGCTCCAGATTGATAGAGACATGGTGTTCATCACCAAAGGTGTATGTACCTGCTGTTACCGAAGTGATTACATATTTTTCGGGAGGAAGGTAAGTAACAAACTCACCAGTATTCACATCTGGAAATACGGTAATGAATTTTGTATCAAACACTGTTCGCGATACAATATCTCTTTCGGTATAGTTAGCCGTACTATCTGGACTACCCACAACCGCGGTGGATGCTGAAATATCAAATCCCTTCTCAGATTCAATACTGATTTGCGCATTTCCGATATTATTTACAGAAAGTCCAAATCCTCTTGGCTTCTCTGCTTCCACAGGTCCACCCACTACTTTACCTACCAACTTCACTACTGTATTGTCTATAAACTGAAGACCAGCTAATTGATTTTGATAGTTGTAAGTCGGGATTTCAACCCCTTGAGTTGGGGGAGGAAAACGTCCCTCCCCCTCAAAAACATGTCCGTTTTTGCTTACTCTAAGACTATGCAATCCAATCGGTACGTCAACAGTGAATTGACCCTGATTATTTGTAGTAATTAATGCCCCTTCTGAATCCACAGCCGCCTGCCCATCGATCAAAATGGATGCGCCAGCAACAGGAAAATAAGAGTTGCGATATCTGATTGTACCGGAAGCTGGAAACGAAGAAACATCCTCAAAATCCAATCCATTGAAAATGGCTGATCCATCTCCAACAAATCTTAGTTGCTGCGTAGGCTCAAATTCATGCACATCAAAAATCGGTGTGAATGTATATTGTGAACCTGCAGTCTCATACGGAAATCCTCTGATCACATAGTTACCATTCACATCGGTTACGCCGCGATAAGCCAGCTGGCTTTTTTCCGGAATGGTCTGACTCCACTCACCTCTCCACACAATTCCGTGGTTTTCATTGAATTCAAATCCAACTCTTGAGAAATCAAAAAATCCATCACCAATTCCTGAGTTTAACTTCCAGTAACCAGCAAGACCCGTTTCTGATCCTGTGAGGTATCGTGCAAAGTTGGCTTTGGCCGCATCTATGGTCAACGCCCTATTCCAAATCCTCAGTTCATCAATATATCCGTCGTAGTAATTTGTCTCAGCAAAGTTTCTTCCGAAATAAACTACATCAACACTTTCGCTTGGAGGTGTGGTAGGGTTACCAATATTCACACTCTCAGAAACGAAATCACTTTCCTGAACTAAAAGACTCAAACCCTCAGTGGCATGGTAGATGGCAGTGACATGAAAGAAACCACCAGTCGGGTGATCGTATGGCATGTCCAAAACCTGATCACTGACTTTGAAAGAAAGCATTCCAGGTTCATAACTCAATTCGTATTGATCCCCTTTGCTGAATAGCGTTCCTTTGGTGGTTCCTAAATATTGTGTCCAAAGCTGAACGGTGAAACCATCCTTCAACTCCAACTCGGTATGATTGGGATTATGTTCTAATGACAGATAGGCATTCGTTCCATTCAGGAGCATCGATTTCCCTCCGAGATTTCCCTCTGTTTCTGCCAATACCTGTACACCTTCTACGGCAGTTCCTCCTGCATAAGTCACTCTACCGGCAGCCGTACCGAAAGGAAAGGCAAATCCAACCCCTTGCATGAAGTTGATCTTAGGCAAGCGAAGTTCATCGGCTATACCTTCTGCAAATAAGGTGTACTCGTAGAGAATTCCTTTTTCAGCGTATTCATCCCGATAGGTGAAGTTATCTGAAGCCACAGTAGCAATGAGCAAGGAATCTCCTGCCGAACCGAGGGCTTTTCTGAATACTTTGATGCGCTTGATACGATCCTGCTGACCAACGATGTTCCATTGGAGCTGAACGTAATCTGAGAAATATCCCTTGGAGATAAAGAGCTCTTTATCAAAAACCCGTGGGAAATAAGACACCATGGCCGGAAAGCCAACGGCGACCTGAACTTTATCCTGCAAAAGCGTGGTGAACTGGTCAGACACGATCACATTACCACCGGAGTAGTTGATGTTGACGGAATCCTGACTGCTGAGCTGTGCATTGCTCTGACCACCCATATAGCCCATGCTAAAGGTGGTGTAGCCCTGCGCCCAGGCGCCCACGCTGATGAGTGCCAGCGATATGATTAGATATATTTTTTTCATGTGAATTAGTGTTTTATTTAAACGGTCACATGGAATAACCTGAACATTGATTACTGTGAGATTGAACAATTTTGCTTCAAATATTCATCCTCAGTTGGCAAGCTCGACTAGTGGTTATTTCATGATTTGGACATGTTTTAATTCAATTGATTATTGAGCACTCATTGCAATCAGTATTTGATGATGAAAAGGACGTAGGCGTTTTTTGGGCGGGTTTCAGCACCACCAGCATTCCCCATTCTATTATTAAACAAAAAACCTGAAGGGGTTCGGGGCGTATCAAATTCAGGTCCTCTTCCATCAATTTGATTGTATGCTTCATTCACAGGAACATTTTGCGCAGTAGTACCTCCATGCAATCTAAGTTCATGAGAATGACTGCCAAACTCATCAACTTGATAAGACCCAACGACATCACCTACTGTATTTCCATCTACATCTAATCGATCGGCAACATCC
>CAYGUA010000014.1:0-113996 GCA_964353015.1 uncultured Marinoscillum sp.
TGTAGACATCAGCGCCAAGATCTATACCAATATCAATGAAATTGCCAACGGAATAGATGACGATGAAAATGGGTTCATTGATGACATCCATGGCTATGATTTTGCGGATGAAGACAATGATGCTCAATGTGGCAACAGCTATCATGGCAATCGCGTGGCAGGATTGGCTGGGGCTGCTACCAATAATCTAATCGGAATGGCTGGGGTTGGTTACAACAGTACAATCAGTCCGCTAAAAGTATTTCCGGACAATTCCGCATTTGCATTTTCAGCCTATGATGGCATATTGTATGCTGCTGACAATGGCTATGATATAATTAATCTATCCTGGGGATCTGCTGGCACATTTAGCCAATTTTATCAAGACATCATTGATTATGCGGTATTGGAAAAGAATCTTGTCATCATTGCTGCCGGAGGAAATTCTGGGGTAGAAGAAGATTTTTATCCTGCCAGCTACGACCATGTGTTGTCAGTAGGCTGGACAGACGACAAGGACAACAAAGCAGGTAGCTCAACCTACAGTTATTTTATCGATTTGGTTGCGCCAGGCCAGAACATCACCTCTTCACTAAACAACAATGGATACTCCACGGATAGTGGATCTTCTTACGCTGCGCCAATTGTAGCAGGTGCTGCGGCATTGGTGAAAGATATCTATCCGGAATACAATGCAGAACAGATCATGGAAGTGCTCAGAGTAACTACCGATGATATTTACATGGTAAACATCAACAGCAATTATGAAGGAAAACTCGGCTCTGGTCGACTGAATATTTATAATGCCTTGACTCAAGATACACTTAGGTCCGTTCGCATTTCTGATGTGAGTTATTCGGGAAAATATGAGGGTTATATATTTTTTGACGATTCCATCAATGTATCGCTTGAACTGAAATCCTATCTGGATCCGATCACAAATGGAACGGCTATTCTTTCCAGTAGTTCTCCATATTTATCAATAACTAGGGAACCCATAATTCTTAATTTTTCCACATCACTTCAAACCAAATCATTCTCAACAGAAGCTATTTACATCCAATCAAACACTCCGCCAAATACTAAAATCCCTGTCAGGATTGACTTTACAGATGGATCCTACAAAGGGTTTGAATATTTCCAAATTACTACCTCGCCAGATGTCATCAATCTGGGTAATGATAATCTGGAATTGACTGTAGCTGGCAATGGAAATCTTGCTTATTCCACATCGAGCAAAACTAGTGGTGTGGGTATGACGTGGAAAAACAAGACTTTGGTGAACACCTTAGGGATCATGATTGGAAATGCTAAGGATTCTATTTCGGATAATGTGACCAAATCTCAAGGTTCAAATATTCGTGATAATGATTTTATAACTACGAATTATATCAAGCTCAGAGAATCAGATAATGCTGATTTTTTCGCCAGCAATTCATTTGCAGATAGCATTGCTCCAAATTCTTTAGGATTAAAAGTTGATCAAAAAATGTATGCCTTCACGGATACTTTGCTCGATGATTTTATCATTTTAGAATATCGCCTGACCAATCTGGAAAACGACACTTTAAGGGATTTATCCATGGGTTTGTTTGCCGACTGGCAACTTGAAGTTTCAACTCAGGACAAAGCATTGGTCGATCCAACTACTGGAATAGCATATGCCTATTCGGAAAATGAAACACTTTTTGCCGGATTGAAAATTTACAGCAGCTCAAATCCTATTTCTCAATCAATAGATTTGAACAGTTTGGATGGAAACATACCAGATATGGAGCTTACTTTAACTGATTCTGTCAAGCACAAATTGTTATCAAAATCTATGTTTGATAGTGCTGGATTTGCAGGAATGATGGGCAATGATATTGCCCAAGTCATAGCTTCACAAAAAATAAAAATCAAGCCATATGATTCAAAGAAAATAACATTCTTCATTGCAGCCAATGACAGTTTTGAAAACCTAAAGTCAAGCATAGAACTTGCCGAAATTCAATATGAACAAATACTAAAAAACCCACCATTAGAGGAATCTTTGGTGTCATGCAATGGCGCTTCTTTGGTGATCAACCCAATTTCAGGTACCAATTTCAGATATTACAAAGATCATTTGGGACAAGAGCTGATCGGTAGAGGAGACACGTTAGTTATAGACAATATCACAAGTGATACAGTTTTCTATTTACAAAACATTGACAGCACGTACGCTACTGATATATCAGTTTTGAAAATCAATCTGGTAGAAAAAGTAGCTCAGTTTCAAATGTCCGCAGATACCATTTATTTGGATCACCCAACCGTAAATACAGTCACCTTTACAGATAAAAGTTTTGAAGCTAAAAGTTGGCTTTGGGATTTTGATAATGGAAACACAGGAAGCAATCAAAACCCAATAATTAATTTTAATAAAGCTGGTCGATACAACATTTCATTATCAGTAGAAACAGATCAAGGTTGTATAGATAGTGATGTTCAGACATTAACAGTAGCGCAAAGGCCTACGTTACCAGAAATCGAAAATCTAACAACTTGCTTGGGAAATACAGTCGTAATTAATGATTTGGCAGACAATCAAATAAAAATTTATACCTCTTCGGCAGAGGAGAAACCATTTTTCAAAGGCACTGAATATGTCTTAGATCAAGTGGTTAAGAATACGGTTTTTTATATTTCTAAAATTGAAAATGGATTTGAAAGCCTTAAGAAAAAGGTTGAGGTAAAAGTAGTAATACCTGAAGCCAATTTTTATTACATCATTGACACCACTCAGATTTCACCTGCCATTTTGCTTATAAATGATTCTGATAATTCAAATGACATCATCTGGAAAGTGGATGACGAAGCTATAGCAACATCCGACAGCATCAGCCTACTAATTGACAAATCAACCTACAATATCAAGCTTGTTGTAAAAAGTATTTTGGGCTGTCAGGATTCAACGAATGTGACATTGAACTTTACCTCATCACCAATCCCCACCATCAATTTTGAATCACCGTGCTACGGAGAATCACTGACGCTACAACCAAAAAATGGCAATGTATTTGGCTTCTACAGAGATGAAGCATTAACCGATCTAATCAAAAAAGGGGGCTCGCTACATTTAGAATCCGTTGTAGCCGTTCAAAATATCTATGTAGTAGGTTTGGATAACGCATTACCAAGTGCCCCAATTCTTATTTCCATTGAACCAATTGAATTTGAATTCGGCATTATAGCACAACCAGAAATATTGGATCTTTCAAGCAGTAAAAATGCTATTTTTAGCACCAATTCGGAGGATGTCATCGGCTGGAATTGGTATCTCGATGGTTCTTATGTCAGTGCTTTACCTGAAATAACTATTCTTATCGCTGAGCCCGGATTTCATGAAATTATTTGCGAGTCAGAAAATAATACTGGATGCGTATCTTTTGATACCATTTTATATGAAGTAGTCACTAAAATAATACAGCCCCTCAATCTTGAGGTTTCGAAAAATATCTCTATCTATCCCAACCCAACATCAGGTAAAATATATCTGGAGGGCATTGATGAAGATTGCCTAATTCAGGTTTATGACCTTACAGGCAGAATAGTCCTGGAACAACAATTTGCTGCTAAAGAATTAAAGACGCTAAACCTATCAGGAAATCATAAAGGTATTTACGTGATAGATGTGTCCACTTTCTCCTCAAATCAGAAATTTCAGATCATATTTAAATAAATAATCGGGTATTAACATCCATTCGACGTGTTTTACGCGTAGATAGTCGTAGTTAATTAGCATTATACTAATTATTAATGTTATTTTGTAATGAATTTCACCACAGCTATTATGAGAATCACAGATTTACTTCTTTTAACATTTTCGCCTGTCCAATCGAGTTTGTCAAAAATTAGGTCAATGATGGGAGCAATGGGCGATAACAATTTCAACCTCTTTAAAAAAATAAATTTTGGTATAGCCGTGAGACCAATATTCATATTATGGTCAATACTATTTAGTTTAAATCTCTTCGCACAGAAAACAACAAACCAAGATGGGGACTGGCAAACCAATAGCACTTGGAATGGTTCACAGCCAGGCATTACTAATCTTGGACCCAATCAAGATATCAGGGTAAATCACTTTGTCACAGCAGGTGAATATGGTTCTGAAATTTCCATGACATTTGCTGCAAATAAGGAGGATGATGATTTCATCATCAATGATACATTAATTATCTATGGCGACCTTACGATGGCAAACAAATCAATGGATCTTGTAATTAATGGTGCCCTGATAATAACTGGAAATTTTAATTGCAATAACAAACTTAACCTTGATGCTGACGGTGTTTTAGTAATTTTTGGAAATTTTAACAAGACAGGCTCAGACGGAGATTTTACTGGAAGTGGTGAAGTTTATGCCACTAACTATACTGGAAACGCTTCAGCATTTGTTCCAGGACCAGCTAGTGGTGGTACGGAACAAGATATCACTACTGATTTAGCCGCTGATAACACTGCTTGTGGTGGTTGCTTAGCTGATATTTTAGCTTTTTACAACAATAATGGAGCTACGCCATTACCGATTACTCTGAAAAATTTTGGAGCTCAGCCATTTAATTCAACCATAGGATTAAACTGGACAACCCTTACAGAAGAAAATTTTGATTTTTTTGAAATCCAAAGAGCAGCAGCAGCGGATGGAATATTTTCTGTCATTGCAACTGTAGAAGGTAATGGCTTCTCAAAAGAAGAGATCAACTATTCATGGAGTGATGAAAACCCACGAATCGGTCTCAACTACTACAGACTTGAATCAGTAGATTATGATGGATATAGAGAAACTTTTCCTTCTGTAGCTTTGATTTACGAACCGCAAAATCGTCAGGTATCGATTACTCCAAATCCGGTTGCATTAAATTCTCAAATTAAGCTAAACAACACTTTTGGTGAATCCTTCTCTATGAAAGTATTGAGCCTTGATGGATCTGCCGTACTTGATTTTGAAGGTGAAGCGAATATGATTTCATTACCCGCTTCGCTCAAATCAGGAATCTATCTTGCTGTATTTGAAGTAAATGGTCTGAAGAAAACGCAAAAATTAATTATTCGTTAAAATAGGGCACATTCCAAAAGCCGAATAACCAATTACCACGATCATCCTTATCATCACTTCTGAAATATTGACGAACAGCCGTTAGCAGTTCTTCCCTATTAAGCATTTCGTCATTATTCAAATCCAATTTGGTAAACGATTTGGCAGAATATCTGATTTCGATATGATAGGCCATAAACATATCTACAAATTCCTCAATACTGATTAGCCCATCGCCATTAAGGTCAAAATAATCAAAAATCTCATTGACAAAATTTTCGACGTACATTTCATAATGGCCTTCCTCACCGTTGACGATAAATTGATCAACAAATTTCAACCAATCCTGATGCGTGATTTCATCAACTAGAGGATGCGACATAATTTTAGTCAAATCATGCCATGTCTTTTTACACTTCGCCATGACATTATCATATTCCTCTGATCCTTCCCTATATCGCCACAATACACATAAGTTTTCGGCTATCGCCAAAAAATCTTCAATGGTCAGTTTGCCATTTTTTGTATAATCCAGCATACTGAAGAAGTGGATCATCTTTTGGTGTTGAAATTCTGATAACATGGTTGGCGTAAATTTTAATCTTGCTCTTTAAAAACTCTTTTCAACAGGTCTGTAGTCCTGGCCATTGGATCAACCCGAATTTGTGCCTCTTGCTCTGCAATCAGGGTAAACAACCCATCTAAAGCCCTTTCTGTAGCATAACTTTCCAGGTCGGAATTTACATCCTCTAATAATGGTATTTTGTTGTAGGTGTTAATAATATCAGCGTAGTATTTAGTCGCGCTGGTTTTGTCAAGTGCATTTTTTATCACTGGTCTAAATTTAGCCCTAAGCTCGTCAGAGGTGGTTTTTTGCAAATACATAGTTGCTGCATTGTCCTCCCCTTTTAAAATATTCCAGGCATCCTGAATCGTCATAGATTTAATCGCTGCAACGAAAATTGGTTTTGCATCTTTGGCAGCTTCCTCCGCTCCGTGATTCAAGGTTTCCACAAATTTATCTACCTGATTTCCAAGTCCAATTTGTCTCAATTTGCTTTCTACCTTCTGCACTTCTGGAGGAAATGGAATCTTAATCTGCGGATTACCGAGAAATCCATTCACTTTGGATGCATTATCAGCACCTATACTTATTCCTTTTTCTAATGCCTCTTTCAAGCCCGCCGCTACCTGCTCAGTAGTAAGCTTGTCTGTATCTAAATAATCACCAAGTGCTTGTTGTATCTGCTGCGCAGTACACCCGGCAAGCAAAACAAAAATGAGAATGGCGGCAATCCTTTTCAATGCAATCATATTTTTAACTTTTGATAATCCGAACGGTTAAATGTAGTGGAATAACCTATAATTTTAAAGCATAAGTTAAAAGAACATCAAATGGCAGTGAAGGCAGAAATAATTACTATCGGAGATGAAATACTATACGGGCAAACACTTGATACCAATTCTCACTGGATGAGCGGAAAACTCGATGAAATTGGGATCAAAGTAAGATATAAAACGACTGTCGGTGATGTGAAAGAGGATATCCTCACCAGCTTTCGTGCAGCAGAAGAAAGAGCAGACGTAATTCTAATTACAGGTGGTCTCGGACCAACAAAAGACGACCTTACTAAACCTTTACTAAGTGAATATTTTGAATCTCCTCTAGTCTTGAATGAGGAAGCACTTGCAGAAGTAGAGGCAATCTTCAGTCGACTTGGCAGGCCGATGACAGACATCAATCGAAAGCAAGCGGAAATACCTGCCATCGCTACCAAAATCACCAACTCAATGGGCACAGCTCCCGGCATGTGGTTTGAACGAAATGACAAAGTTTTTGTGGCTATGCCCGGTGTTCCTTTTGAGATGCGCCAAATGATGAAACTCACATTGCTTCCCAAGCTGAAGGAGAAATTTGTAAACGAAGTGATCTACCACAAAATAATTCGCACTATCGGAATTGGAGAATCTACCCTATCCGAATTGATTTCAGAGTGGGAAGATAATCTACCAAACCACATTAAACTGGCTTACCTTCCAACACTTGGAATGGTGAAGTTGCGGCTAACAGCCATTGGCACCAACTTAGAAAAACTTCAAATTGAATGCGAAAAGCTGACAGATTTGGTGAAGCCTCTAATAGACAAATTTGTTTATAGCTATCAGGATGAAGAGTTGGAGGTTTGTATGGGCAATCTTTTATCTGCCAGTGGAAAAACCATTTCATTTGCTGAAAGCTGCACGGGAGGTTACCTCTCCCACCTCATCACGAAGGTGCCTGGAAGCTCACAATATTTCAAAGGATCAATCATTTCATATGCCTATGAAGTGAAGGAAAATGCCCTGGATGTGGACATGAATATTATGAATGAAAAAGGTGCAGTGAGTGAAGAAGTTGTAATCAAAATGTCTGAATCAGTTCGTGAAAAATTGAATACAGATATTGGAATTTCCATAAGTGGTATCGCCGGACCAGATGGCGGCACAGAAGAAAAACCTGTCGGAACTGTTTGGATCAGTTATTCTGATGGGCAGAAAACTGTAGCAAGAAAATTTAATTTTTCAAAAGACCGTGTTCTCAATATTCAGTATAGTGCCTATATGGCGCTGAATATGTTACGTTTAAATTTTCAGCCCTAATCATGTATTTTAGTACCTTTGTGTCATCCTGAAGCGCACCCAAAACGAAAAAAACATATGTCAGTAGTGGAACTGGTAATGCCTAAAATGGGCGAAAGTGTAATGGAAGGAACCATCCTATCCTGGTTAAAATCTGAAGGTGATAGCATCGAGGAAGATGAGTCTATTCTCGAAGTAGCTACAGATAAGGTTGACACTGAAATACCTTCTTTATACAAAGGCAAGTTGAAAGAAATACTGGCACAAGAAGGCGATGTAGTAGAAGTAGGCAAGCCAATAGCCATCATTGAGCTGGATGATAATTCTAACCACGAATCCAAACAAACAAGTCCGGCGGATGAAGAAAGTCCAGAGCTTATTGCTGAAGTTTCTGCATTGATTGAGAATGCTGCCACAATCGCACATTCGCCCATCACATCCTCTCAATCCACAAGATTCTACTCACCACTTGTCAAAAACATGGCAAAAGAAGAGAACATAGCCATAGATGAGCTGGAAACTGTACCTGGAACAGGCCAAGATGGCCGTGTGACAAAGTACGACATGTTGGCCTACATCAAATCCAAAACTTCAGGCCAAACTTCGAGTCATCAGGCGCCAAAACCAATCGCTGCGCCGGTCATTCCATCTGGCGAAGATGAAATCATAGAAATGGATCGCATGCGCAAAATGATTGCTGAGCGCATGATCACTTCACGGCAAATTTCCGCTCATGTTACTTCATTTGTAGAAGCTGATGTCACGGAAATAGTGAAGTGGAGAGGTAAAATGAAAAATGTCTTCATGGAACGTGAAGGCCAGGCATTGACTTATACTCCGATCATTATTGAAGCAATTGTGAAAGCAATTAAGGACTATCCGATGATCAATATT
Organism: uncultured Marinoscillum sp.; assembly: GCA_964353015.1. Classification (GTDB taxonomy): domain Bacteria; phylum Bacteroidota; class Bacteroidia; order Cytophagales; family Cyclobacteriaceae; genus JAMZMI01. The sequence goes on from CAYGUA010000014.1 coordinate 8,555, forward strand.
CAGGTCGACGGTTCTAGGATTATCAAAAAATCTGATATCAATATTGGTCTTGCGGTGGCTTTACCTTCTGGAAATCTCATCGTACCTGTGATCAAAAATGCAGATCAATTGAGTATTTTAGGCTTGACTCAAAAAGTGAATGATTTCGCAAGAAGAGCACGTGAAAATAAATTAACCGCGGATGAATTATCCGGCGGCACATTTACAGTATCGAATGTAGGCTCATTTGGAAATGTGATGGGAACACCTATAATCATGCAGCCACAGGTAGCTATTTTAGCTTTAGGCGCAATACAGAAAAAAGCTTCGGTCATTGAAACTCCTCAAGGCGATTTCATAGGCATCAGAAGCAAAATGTTCCTTTCACACAGCTATGACCACCGCGTGGTAGACGGGGCGCTTGGCGGCATGTTTGTTCGTCGTGTTGCAGACTATCTGGAAGGATTTGATATCAACAGAAATATTTAAACTAAATCAAAAGGCTTCTCCACAAGGGAAGCCTTTTTTATTCATATGAGCCACGATCATTCACATCATCACGGTATAGCAAGTGTCAAAAACATCAAACTGGCATTTTTTATCAATCTGGTTTTTTCAATCATTGAGCTGATTGGTGGGCTATGGACAAATAGTATTGCTATCCTTTCTGATGCACTTCATGATTTTGGTGATTGTCTTTCTCTTGGAGTTTCCTGGTATTTTCAGAATGTATCGCTGAAAGAGCGAGACAAACAATTTTCATATGGCTATGCCCGCTTCTCAGTACTTGGCGCTATTATCAACTCTATTGTTTTGGTGGTTGGTTCGATTTTCATCATCTCACAAGCGATTCCCAGGTTGCTGGATCCACAACATCCTGATGGGGAAGGCATGATCTATCTGGCCATAGGTGGGATATTTTTCAATGGACTTGCAGCTTGGAAGTTGCACACCGGAAATACGCTCAATGAGCGAGCTGTTTATCTTCATTTGCTTGAAGACATCCTCGGTTGGGTTGCCACACTAATTGCAGCTATTGTTATCCAATTTTGGTCTTTCTCCATCCTTGATCCTGTTCTGGCCATAGGCATTGCCGGTTACATCCTATTCAATGTATATCGGAACCTAAAAAAAGCTGCTAAAATTATTTTGCAAGCTGTGCCAGACGAAATCAATATTGACAAAATTCATTCAATATTAAATTCAATACCAAAGGTCAAAGAAGTGCATGACTGCCATGTATGGTCTTTGGATGGTCAATTCAATGTGTTGTCCGTTCATTTAGTGGTGAGTGAAAAAGAAAACCTTCAAAGTTTGGCGGAGCTGAAAGCAGAAGCTAAACATGAGCTTCTTCATCAAAACGTGGATCACGCAACTATTGAATTTGAAACAGCCGAGGAAGATTGTGATCCTTGTTAAATTAATCTTCCGCCATTTTCTTTTTAAAACTATAGATCAAACCAACACTCCAGCGGTTACCCGCATTAATGGAAGCGATATTGTCTGTATTGTATTTTTGAATGATAGGCGTCAGAAATTGACAAGTCATAGATAGTGATTTATGATAAATCTGGGCTCCAAAGGATGCTAAAACAGATTTTCCACCTGTATTCAACTGATCAATTTCCCCCAGTTGGTGCATGCCTGCTTGCTCATAGAGAATACCTGCAAAAGGTAAGAAGGCCATCATAGGCGTCTCTTTCCAATAAAACAAATTGCTCGATGAAGTGAATTGATTTCCAAAGTGATAATCATCTCTATTTGCTGTGTTATACTTATAAGTGTTTTCACTACTCAAACCAAATGATCCATATCTAATGGTGTAGTTCCCTGAAATCAAGAAATCAAGGCTTCCAGTACCCATCTGAAAATTTCTGTTGATTATATCACCTTCATGTTTTCTGTCAAAATCACCGAGTGGCAGCTTTATTCCTCCCCCTATCTGAAGTGACTGTTTCCACTTAACCATTGTATCGTCACCAGTATTAAACATTGTATAGTTGACTAATAAAGTAGGATCACCTATGCCTCTGGATTTTAGAGACTGCTGCGTACCATCCATAATATTGACCATATATGGCAAAATAAGATTTAGATTCAACTTCTTATTGAAGGCATAACGACCCAAAATATCAGTGCGATGGTAGCTATCATTGGATCTTTCATCTTCAAAAAAGACGCTGTTGTATTTCATGGTAGCGTTGTAATGGGCCATACTATAGCGAACACCAATAAACGAATTACCATATTGAGGCAAAATGCCGTAATAAATTCCTCCAAGATTGCCGCCACAAACATCACAGGCCATTGCTCTTCCCATCAATAAAACAGCAAAAAAAGCGACCAAATAGGTTTTCTTGTTACTCACCATTTTTAAAATATTTTGATTCAGAGATAAACTCATAGTCCGTAAGCGTCTCTAAAAAAGCAATAATTTTTGTTTTCTCATCATCAGTCAATGAAATCCCCTTTTCAGTTCCATTAATAAGTATTGGGTCGAGGGTTGCAGATTCTTGAACACCTTCGGCATAATGATCCAAGACCTCCTTCAAACTGATGAACCGCCCATCATGCATATACGGACTTGTCAATGATACATTTCGCAATGAAGGCACTCTAAATTTGCCGTTATCCTCTTCACGTTCGGTTATTAAAGCACGTCCAATATCCTTTGGTGTATTATCAAGGCCATTATTTCGAAAATTTTGATCTGTAAATAACTCCCCTGAATGGCAAGTACCACATTTACTTTCAAAAAGCTGCAAACCCTCTAATTCTACCTCATCCAATTGCCCTTCACCCAATACATATTTATCATAGGCTGAATTGGCTGAAACCAACATGACCATAAATTGAGAAAGAGCCTGTAGCATTCGAGGTGTTGTCACTGAATCCGTCCCAAAGACTTCCTTAAACAAACCAGGGTATTCAGGATGGTTAGTCATTTTTATAATCACGTCGGACACATTTTCATCCATTTCAAGAGGATTCTTAATGGCATTGAGAGGAACAAAATCAACATGAATCACGCCCCCATCCCAAAAAAAGTTTTTATAAAATGCCAGATTAGCCAACTGAGGTGCATTTCTAATACCCACACGCTGATCCACTCCCAAACTCAACCGATGCTGCGGATCAGCAAAAGCGACCGTTTGATCATGGCAAGAAGCACATGCAATTGTGTTATCTCGAGAAAGAATAGGATCAAAAAAGATTCGCTTCCCCAATTCAAACCCTTCTTTTGAGATGCTATTGTTCTCAAATGTGTAAGTAGTTTCTGGAAAATGTTCCGGTTTTACAAACTCAAAACTATCACCAATAGTGGGCGGCTCATCAGAACTGCACGACACCAAGCTCAGGCAAATAAAAATCCAGACAATGAAAAATGTATTACTGATGTGCATGGTCTACAACAAATAAATCATCCATATTTTCAGCAATAAAAACACCCGCAGCAGGAGAGTGGACACTGTTGATTTCTGAAAAGTCAACCTCATTTGGCCCATCAAACATTTCACTAATATTCATCACAATATGTACACCTGGGAAATAATTGTAATCAATAAGCAGCGGATCAAAAGGTAAAGTATAATTCTGATTGTTATTTATCGCATCCCAACCGCCAATGTGATAACCAAAGCCATATGGGTTCGTTTCCTCAATGGTATCGCCAAATGAATCTCCATATGAATCTGGTGATTGCCCTTCAATTTTGAAGGCGATGTAGCCTGAGTTCCAAGTCCAAAACATCCCATCTAGAAAAATTCCAGTTCCTTGTGTAACACCTTCCTCTGAAACACCCATAAGGAATGAAATCTTGTTATAGGTGCCTGGAGGAATGCCTTCTAAAATAATGTTTTGAGAATCTTTATTGGATTCATCCACCAGATAATACCCTTTTAGTTCATCCACACTTACATCCATTGGATCAGCATGGTATTCACCGTTGGGTCCTTCAAGAACAATCTCGCTGATAATATATTTCACCAATGTAAGGTTATATGATTGTCCCTTTTCATTAATGAACGGGTATTCTTCTGACCCAGGATCAGTCAATAATCCACCAGTACGAGTTCCCACAGCATTATCAAAAATTATTTCGATTTGGCCGGTAGGGGTTTCAGGTGCCTCCTCATCACCGCAGGCGATAAGGAAGCACATTGAAATAATAACTATTGCAAATAATCTATTCATTCTCAACATGATGTACGTGAAAAGCATTTGTCAGATTTTGTGAAATGTGTTCACCAGCAACTGGCGAATGAACGGAAAATGTAGTTCCAAAATCCACATTCATGTGACCAGAAAGTGCGTCTAATACGTCCATCTCGATATGAATCATTGAGCTCGTTCCGTCCGCCACTAGCAAGTGATGTGGAAAATCAAGTATAATCTCGTGGATATTGTTAGGTGTGGCCCATCCGCCAATATGGAATTCAAAATGAGAGTCTGTCTGTGAACCAGATTCCGGTGAGTTACCTTCCATCATAAACGCAACATATCCCGCATTCCAATTCCAAAACCAGGCACCATTAGATGGATCAAGTATTCCACCTATCGCACCTTCCTGAACAATATCTCCACGAACACCTAAGGTGAATTTTATTTTATTGAATTTACCGTCTGGCACATCTGCCAGCATAATCATTTGAGAAGCTTGGTCATTTTCCAAAATATGAAAAAATCCTTCGGCTCCCTCAGCGGAAACCGCTACCTCATCCACAAAATCTTCTCCTCCATCAGAAATTAGCTCAATTTCAGAGATATAATAACCAAGCAAATCCAGATTGAAGGTTTGTTGATTCTCATTGGTATATGGGAAAGAGTCCGTAGATGACGCTTCTGATAAACTAAGATCAGAATCTCCTACAACATTGTCAAACATGATTGTGACCGAACCAATCCCATCAGCCAAAGCATCATCCTCATCGTCAGCATTTGCTACAAAGTTCAAAGGTTGATCGCACGCCAATTTTACAGAATCTGCAGTTCCTAATTGATCACCATCTCCATCGAAATACCAGGTCGATTCTTCACAGGATTCACTGTCATTGCAAGAAGTTAAAGCAAATGGAATGGTAGCAACAAAAAATAGAAATATATAACTATTAATGATTGATTTCATAAATATGAATAAATGGAATAATAAAAAAATAATTGAATTTTAGCTTAATAACCACGTTTTTCGTGTGAAATCAAGCTTCTAAGAAAAATACAAGAAGTATTTATGCGAACTGCGGAGGTCGCAAAGATCGAGTCACGAAATCATCCATTTTCATGTTTTCTGATAAGCATGAAAATGAAACATCCACGGCTCTGAAAGAAGTTTCTGCGGCAAATAAAATGGCTTCAGAAAGGAAAAAATTTATCTCGAAAAGCTGACCAATTGACTTATTGGATTCTTCTTGATTTTGAGCTTGTGCGAGTTGATCAGAAAGATAGCATCTACCTTCACACATGGTGATTGGCTTGTCCCTGTTGACACAAAGCACCTCTGATATGTATTCCTTTCTTACTTCATAATCAAGGTATATGAGCGGAACAGTGAGGGCACTCCCCACCACCGAGCAAATAATCAACATAACGACTGTGCTCTTAATCAGCTGCATCCTACAAAATTGAATTAGAAAATCCCAATTTCAAAACTTAATTGGTTTTATAAAAATCAAACCATGTAAACAATCCTGAACTTTGCCTTTTAAAAGAATGGTACTTGAGACAGACCAGTCGGACAAGCTCCACATTTAGGATTGCAAAATCATGATCATTGAAAATATCATTGAATTCGAACCTTATGCCCTAGAAGATGTGCAAATGGCTCATAAAAGGGTCAAAAAAGGTATCAACCTGATATAAAAGCCAATTAAGAAATGAAAATTTCTCAATGTTGTATGAGGTCTTTAAATCAAAAAATTAAATCGATTCATTTATCCGCCATTGCGTACATTCGCGCACTTTTATGTCAATCGTACGCAAAGTGAGATCGATCGAACGGTTGTTTGGTCGTCTCGATTTGGAAATTACTGAATTCAGAACTCAAACCGGGTTATTTTGTGTGCCTGGCTGTGGTCATTGCTGTACTAAACCAGATATAGATGCCAGTCCTTTGGAGTTTCTACCCTATGCTTTTCATCTATTTATGATAGGAAAAGCAAATGACACACTTGAGGAGTTATCCAAAACCAATCCTCAAATCTGCATCATATATTCACCTTTGTCCATTGAAGAAAAGTCTAAAGGGAGCTGCAGCGAATATGCATATCGTGGTTTGATTTGCAGACTTTTTGGATTTGGTGCCTCACGAGACAAGTTTGGTCAGCTACGATTGGCCACATGCAAGATCATCAAAGAAGGTCAGGCAGCTAGCTATCAAAAGGCAGTTACCGGAATCAATCAAGGTCAATACGTTCCGATTTTTTCTGACTATTACCAAAAACTAGCTCAAATTGATTTCCGACTTGGCAATACCATTGTGCCAATCAATGAAGCAATAAAAATCGCAATAGAGGAAGTTTTGCATCATTATGCGTACCGTCCTTTAAGAGGAAAATTCAAGGGAGCGGCCTAATCTATCGCCATTTAAAAGCAAAATAAGTACACGACTCATCAGAATCGTTTCCAACCTGATGTGGAAGTTGCGATGCAATGAAATACAAATCGCCCGATTCTGATTTGAACTGAACTCCATCAATTGTCATATTGGCTTTTCCATCAATAACAAGGATTATTTCAGTTTCCAGATGTGTATGGCCATCATGACTTGGCCCTCTGTTCGACAAATGTGTCACGTGCATTTCAAATCTTTCGCACATGGCAGTAGCACGATCAAAATATTTTCTACCACCTCCTTTTTTGCTTGGCTTAAAAATCAACGAATCTTTGTTATAAATCATGGAACCTCCAGAAGAATAAGCCCGAACCATATCAACTGGTTTTCTGCTATCATACTTTAAAACATAGTAAGTCAAAGTATCCAATCCAGCATTGAAAATAGTATGCCTTTGCCCTGGCATAATTTGAATAACGCTTTCTGGCCCTAATATTGACTTTAGCGTGTCCATGGATATTTCCATCAAACCTTGCTTGACAATGATCAATCGTTCTTTCCCTTCACTTTCATTTTCCAACTGGGTATTCGCCCCTGAAATAATCGAAATGGCTTCAATTTGGAGAAATTCAAAATGTGGCGTTGGCCCATTCAAAATCTTCCTTGCAAGTATATTTCCATCCATGCTTATCTCTAAATCACTCCATTTATAAACTCTAGATTCAACGAATGCTGGTTTGGTATCACATGCCTGAATTAATAATACCAATAAAAAATTCCTCATGAAATTAAGCATAATTCTAAATTTATAATTTTCAATTTGATCAAATTGCCTAGTACATCATAGGTTTTCCAGGATCCCACTTTGCGATTATTCCAAAATTCACCTTCATCATGCAACAATCCTTTTTCATAATATCGCTTCCAAATTCCGGTTTTTAGTTCATCACTAAATGAGCCTATTTGGATAAGATTCCCATTGCTTCTGTACCAAACCCATTCACCACTCAATTTGCCATTCTGATATATTCCTTTTGATTTGAGTGATTCATTTTTAAAATAATAATACCACTCACCTACACGTACACTGTTTAAATATTCACCCTCACAACACAAAGAACCATCTTTGAAAAATTCACGATATGGCCCATTTGTCAGCGCTTCATTTTCATCGCATCTATTATCAAGCTGCAACACCAAAGGATTTAAGCACTTCACTATAAAATTAATTCATTAAGTATGGTAATCATCCTCCTAATCTGGAATAGAACAAGTTGATTTTAAAATCATAATTCGAGAATAGAATAATTGGTCAACTATTTAGTTTTGAGTATTTCAAGGCATCCATTCAAATCTGATATTTTAATGATCCTTTCATCCACCATTTTTGATAAAAACTCACTTTGAAATCATCTGCATTAGAGATAATATAATAATTATCATATCCTCATTAATATTGCTTTTTTATTATGATTTTCACTATTATTTATTAATATCTTTACCATATTAATATTTATAACCGCTATTTACTGATTATCATGAAATTAAAAATCATCTTCAAATCACTGGTCATCGGGATCATTCTATCATGGTTTTTGATCGGATGTAGCTCTCAATCAATTGTACTTGACTCTAGTTATAACTACAGCGCCAAGTTTAAGAAGTATAGTTCATTTGGGTTCTTAGACATGAATGGAACATCGATGACTGAAGAAGAAGAATATATTATACAAAAGACGATATTTCAGAGAATGACGTCCTTAGGATATAAATACCAACCGGAAAATGCAGACATATATGTGGCCTACAAGTATTTTGAAAGACCAATCGATATCAGTGGATTTTACCAAATTAAGCTTGGCAACTGGGTAAAGGACGAAACAACCACCCAGAGTTCAGATCAAAAGAATAATAGAAACACAAATTACGTGCAGCGCAAAATCTCCTTACCAGCTGGCTCATACGTGGTAAATTTTTTAGACACCAGTTTAGGTGATACTGTTTGGCAGGGATATATTGGTAAGCAAAGCTCGTGGGATCATGCAGATCAGCTGCAATCTTCCATTGTGTTAGTAATGGACGAATATAAAGTTTTGGCTTATAATTGGTAATTAACCAGTTTTTAAATGCTGATTTATAAGTTCTGACTAAGATCTAATGACCAAGTTTGTTATTTTCCAAATCCATTAAAAAAGCATCAATTGCCTGATATAAAATCTTCAGTTCCTGATCAGTAATGATATAGGGTGGCAAAATGTAAATAACATTGCCTAATGGGCGTAAAAGCAGGTTTCTCTCCATGAAGAAATCATAAATCCGCTCTTTGATATGGCTGGTATAGCCCGCATCATTTGCATGAAGTTCTATTGCCAGAATTGTACCGCGCTGGCGTATTTCCTTCACAAATTCATTTTTCTTAAATGAATTGACATAGACCGCATGACTTTCACTGATGCGCTGGATTTGTCGTTGGCATTTTTTGGTCAGCAAAAGACTCATGCTTGCATTAGCCGCAGCACAAGCAAGAGGATTTGCGGTATAGGAATGTCCGTGAAAGAAGGCCTTTGTTCTATCTGCAACATCAAATGCCTTCACAATTTTTTCACTGATAGCTGTCACACCCATTGGCAGGTATCCACCTGTAATACCTTTAGACAAGCAAAACATGTCCGGATCATTTGTGAGGTAGTCCGAAGCAAACATTTTCCCCGTACGTCCAAATCCCACCATCACTTCATCAGCAATACAAATAATATCTTTCTCCTTTGCGATAGAGATCAATTGATCGAGTACTTCAGGAGCATACATCTGCATGCCAGCTGCTCCTTGCACAAGTGGTTCAAAAATGAAAGCCGCAGTTTGATCAGTTGCCAATTCTCTCATCTTCTCAATGGCCGCTTGACCATCTCCTTCAGGAAAAGGAATGAAGTCAACATCGAACAAATAGCTATTGAATGGCGCTGAAAAAATATTCCTATCCGCCACAGACATGCTACCAAATGTATCGCCATGATATGCTCCAGCTATGGCTATTACTTTTTTACGCTCCACTCCCTGATTGTACCAATATTGAATAGCGAGCTTGAGCGCAACTTCTACAGATGTGCTTCCATCATCCGAGAAAAATATCCTTGAGATCGTAGTTGGTAAAAGCTTTTTTAATGCTTTGGATAAATCAATGGCAGGTTTGTGAGTGAATCCCGCAAATATGACTTGCTCCACTTTTGCAGCTTGGCGGCTAATTGCTTTAGAAATTTTTTGGTTGCTATGACCATGAATATTCACCCACCAAGATGAGATCGCATCCATTATTTTACGTCCATCATGTGTAAAGAGATAAATCCCCTTTGCCTTTTTGATGGCTATTGGTTTATTCCCTGCAAGAGGTGAAAAAGGATGCCAAATATTCTCCTGATCTATTTTTTCGAGGCTGTTCATTTCCAATTAGTCTTTAGCAATGCGGCATATTTCCGAACCATTTCTCCATCTATTTTTTCTTCTCTTGGTATTTGCATCAACACGTCCCATCCAGTAGTCAGCTTGATGATCCTTTCACTTTCCGGGTTTGATAATCCATTGAACACAATTCCACGAACTTTTATATTTCTGTTTTTTAAAGCCTCAGCTGTCAATAATGTGTGATTGATGCTACCGAGATATAAATCGGCAACAAGGATTACTTCACAATCAATTTTCCCAATCAAATCAATCATGAAGTGCTGATCATTTAATGGTACAAACACACCTCCTGCTCCTTCAATAATTAGATTATTTTCCGTTTTTGGCAAGTGAAAATCATCTAAATGAATTGCTAGATTTTCAGCTTTCGCAGCAGCATGTGGTGAAGCTGGCATCTTCAGCAAATGACGTTCTCCATGAAAAAAGGTAAGCTGATTTGAAACCAATTTTTTAACTGTTTCAGTATCTGTTGGGGTGCCGGCCTGAACTGGTTTCCAGTAATCTGCCTGCAGCATCTCAACCAATATTGAGCTCACCACGGTTTTTCCAGAATCAGTGCCGATCGCTGTGACGAAATAATTCATACGGCGAATTTATATCAGCTTACACGATTGAATTCTCGTTTGATGAAAGAAGATTGAAAAGGAATTGTAATTAGATAGGTTGGATTAAAAAAGTATCATTGATTATAAACCAATTCTTTTGGTGCAATCGGCAAAAGACCCTGCTCTTTGATAATAAAATGAGCATCATTGGTTTTCAAATATTCCAAAAAAGCTTGTAATGCTGGGTTCGAGGAATCTTTATAATACATCTGCAAAGACCTTCTCAGTGGATAGCTGCCATCCCCCAAATTTTTAAATGTAGGCGAAATAAATCCTTCGAGACTGTCTTGGCTAGCAACTTCCAATGAATTGATACTAATCGTGAAATATCCAAAACCTATAAATCCGATACCATTCATATTTTCATTCACCCGTGATACAATGGCACTGTTGTCAGATGAAACCACTGCCATAGGATTGAATTTTTCTATATTGAAATATTCCTCAAAAAACTTTTGCGTACCAGAATTCTCATCACGAATGACAGGAATTATCTGTCCTGGGAAACCTCCAATCTGGCTCCAATTATTGATTTTTCCAGAAAATATACCTTTAATCTGCTGATCAGTAAGCTGGGAAATTGGGTTTTCTTTGTGACTAATAATAACTATACCATCATAAGCCAAAGGCAATTCACTCACTCCATGACCTTCACCAAGAACGGAATCTAAATCAAATTGAAAGGATGATAAACCAACATCAGCAGTTCCATCCTTAATGGCTTTTAATCCTAAATTACTTCCTCCGCCTTCTATTACTAATTTGACACTGTCCTGACTTCTCTCAAATTCCGATTTGAGCATATCAAATAGCGCGTGCATGGATTCGCTACCCTTGAATTTGAGGACATAATTTTTAGATTTTTTGACACTTGAACTGCATCCATACAATCCAACCAAAATAATTAACATGTAGAATATTTTCATAGCTCCTGATTGAACTGCGAAAATAGTCGAGGCACCAACACATAATTAGATAGGCAGATTAAGGATAAAGGAATTATAGGTTATCTAATTGTTTCTTCAAATATCAATGCTTGATAATCACGCTTAATACTGTTAGGAACAGATCTTTATTCGAAAAAATTAAGTCATTTTTCACATTAACAATCATTAGAAAAACCACAATACTTATACAAGACTCGATAATATTTGAGATAATCTCACAATATCATCATCACTATTGTGTACATGAAGACTGATCCTTAGACGTTCACCACCTCTTTGCACTGTTGGAGAAAGGATTGGTCTCACATCAAAACCTTCGCTTTGAAGTTGCTTCGAAATTGATTTGGCCTTTTCATTCGAACCAATCATAATTGGTTGAATAGCCGTGGTGCTTATGCTTGAAGGGAAAGCCGTTCGGAAAAGTTGTATTTTCTGTTTCAGCTGATTTTGTAAATAATTATGTTGACTTAAATATTTAAAACTCTCTTCTATACTGATCACACTATGTGGTGGTAAAGAAGTCGTATATATAAATGGTCTGCCAAAATTGACGAGATAATCTATAAGCAATCGCGAACCAGCAACGCATGCACCATGTACTCCCATGGCCTTTCCGAAAGTATATACCCTACCAAAAACCTTTTGATCAAGACCCTTTTCCACCAAATACCCTGCGCCCGACTCCCCCATTACACCAGTGCTGTGTGCTTCATCAACTATCAGAAAAGCGCCCTTTTCTTCACAAATGGGTACAATCTCTCCTAATGGAGAAATATCTCCGTCCATAGAAAAAATGGTTTCAGTTATCACAAAAACTCTCCCTTGCGCCTGGCTGATTTTCATTTTCAAATCATCCAGATCATTGTGCCTAAACGCCACAGTCTGAGCCGGACTGAGCCATGCTCCTTCCTTTAGGCAAACATGTGATAGTTGGTCGTAAACAATCGTATCACCTTTTTCTGCAACTGCAGCCACCAAGGCCTGGTTTGCCGCATAACCAGAATTGAAAGTCAAAACAGCCTCGGATTTAAAAATAGAACGGAGATAAGTCTCGAGCGAAGCATAATATTTATGATTTCCTGACAACAATCGACTTCCTGTTCCTCCATTGGGAACATTGCCTTCAGATTTGATCCTTCCATAAGTCTGATCACTCAACTCTTGATTTTGGGCTAACCCCAAATAATCATTTGACACAAAATCCAGCAAACCTACTATATGTGGTAATTGACGCAGATTGCCATCTTTTTTTCGCTGGTTCAGCTTTTCATTAAGAAATGATTCATTCATAAAATCCAAATTAGGCAAATATCTATCTTTGCCAACAATGAAAAATATTTTAGTCCTCTGTTTGTGGTGTATTGTGCAAATTACCGCAGGACAGGGAAAAATCCTGAAGTACGAATGTCAATTGGTTGTGGAAAACGATGCGTTCACGGGCGATCTCGTTCAGGATCAATATTATTCTAGCGGCATCTATGCGACTTACAGGCATCTCAAAGATAGCAGCGCCAAAGCCAAAATTATCCGCAGCTATCAACTAAATCATCAGATGTACACGCCGAGCTGGATCGGAGAAAAAAATCTTGCTCTCACCGATAGACCTTATGCGGGTGTCGCTTTTTTTAGCATCGCGAATGAATATTATTTTTTCAAAGGATCATATTTAAAAGCGGGTGTTGATATAGGCTGGATGGGTCCGAAAGTGCTGATGGGGGCAACACAGAAAACATGGCATAGCTGGTTTGGCATGCCAGAACCTCAGGGCTGGCAATATCAAATGGAAGACACGCCTATGATCAATTTGAATCTGGCTCATGTTTCCTCTTATTTTAGTAGCAAATATTTTGAGGTTTCGGGTGAATCAACATTGATGCTCGGAAGTATATATAACCTCGCGAGATATGATCTCATCTTGCGTGCTGGGAAACTTAAACCAATGAATGAATCTGCCTATTTAAGAAGTTCATTGGGAAACAAAGAACAAAGGTCCGCTGACAAGATAACCGTAGAATCCTATTTCTTTTATTCGCCTGGAATAGAATATGTAATTTACAATGCCACCTTACAAGGCAATCTGATTGGCAAAGAATCCATTTATACAACTGATGCAACCAAACTTGTTTGGCAGCACAGAGCGGGCGTGATGTTCAGCTGGTCAGTGTTTGATTTTGGTTTGATTTCATATTGGCGCAGGAAAGAAAACCCAGAAGCTACAAATCACAACTATGTTGGCATCAGATTGAATTACCGCTTCTAAACCTCTAAAACAATTTTTCCAATGACCTTTCTATTGGAAATATCCAACAAAGCTTCTTTGCCTTCACTTAAAGAATAAGTCTTTGTGACTCTTGGATTGATTTTTTCTTCAGCCAGCCATTTGAGTAATAACTTGACATTTTGAGCATTCTCTTTAGAAAAATTTCTCCAGAAATGCCCCCAAAATACACCAACCACAGAAGCACTTTTAAGCAATGGCAGATTCCAGGAAAGTGCAGGAATCTTGCCTGATGCAAATCCAACAACAAGATGTCGCCCATTCGGACTTAATGATCTAAAAGCCGCCTCAGACATATCTCCGCCTACTGGATCAAATATCACATCTATTTGTCCAAGATTTTTCAATGAAGTTTTTAAATCGACCTGAGAATAGTTTACAACCGTATCAGCGCCATTTTCGAGACAAAACCGAGCCTTTTCCTCATTGGAAACACAGGCAACCACTCTTGCACCAAATTGTTTCCCTAACTGAACCGCAGCAGTGCCTGTACCTCCTGCTGCCCCCAAAACGACCAATGTTTCGCCAGAACGCAATTGCCCTCTGTCTTTAAGTGCGTAAATAGCTGTGGCGTAAGTTTCAAGCAATGCTGCTGAAGCTGATTGGCTTCCTTCAGCAGGAATCAAAAAAGTATTGGAAGCTTTAGCAACAGCTAATTCTCCAAATCCCCCCCAGCCCATAGCTGCAAGTACTTTATGGCCCTTTTTAAATTTCGTTACATTAATCCCAGTCGCCTCCACTTCACCTGAAACTTCACCACCTGGCACAAATGGAAATGATGGACTAAACTGATATTTACCCTGCACAATAAGCGTGTCGGGAAAATTGACACCACAGTATGCTACCCGAATCAGCACCTCATCATCACCACAAACCGGATTGGGAAGTTCATCGAAACGGAGATTTTCTATTTCCCCAAATGAATCACAAATGATCGCTTTCATAAATTATAGAATATCCAAAACTTTCTGAGGCGGGCGACCAAGAGCAGCTTTATCTCCTTTTATTACAATTGGTCTTTCGATAAGCTTTGGAAATTTGATCATAGCAGCAATCCATTCATTATCAGAAAGTGTTTTTCCTTTAAAATTATCCTTAAAATCAGGTTCTCCTTTACGTATCAGAGATTCGGGCTTTATTCCTAACATGTTGATTATTTTTCGCAATTCATCCATACCCGGAGTTTCTTTCAAATATTCAACAATCCGGATCTCTTCATTTTTTGATTCAAGTAAGGATAACGTTTCCCTGCTTTTCATGCACCTTGGATTGTGATAAATTGTGACCATCTTTCTGAGATTTGATTTAAAAAACTGAAAATTACATTAAATAGAAGTCGGTGAAGAAGATTTTCGAATTGAATTGTGATATGGGAGAAGGAATAGGCAATGATGTCATGATCATGCCTTTTTTAGACGCTTGCAGCATTGCTTGTGGAGGTCATGCTGGTGATGATGATTCGATGAAAGAAACCATTCTGATGGCTTTGCAATCCGGAGTAGCTATTGGCGCTCATCCATCTTTTCCTGATAGAGAGAATTTTGGTCGAAAAAAGGTGGAAATATCATCAAATGAATTACAAGATAGTTTACATGAGCAAGTCAGTTATTTTCAGCAAATATGTGCATCAGAAGGTGCCAAAATGGGGCATATCAAAATTCACGGAGCGTTATACAATCTTGCTGCAAGCGATGAATCATATGCACAAATAGCTGCTGAAGCACTTTTAAATTTCATGGAAATTCAATTTTATGCACCTCACAATTCTGTATTTTCTAAAATAATCAAGGCTAAGGGAGGATTTATTAAACCAGAAGCTTTCGCAGATAGAAGATACAATTCAGATCTGACTTTGGTATCTCGCAATCAACCAGAAGGTGTAATTGTGGATCCCAATCTTGCAAGTAAACAAGTAATGCAAATGGTGAATAATCAAGAAGTAACGTGTATTGACGAAAGTATATCTGCAATTATCGCAGAGACATTTTGTGTTCATGGAGACAATCCAAAAGCAATTGAGATTTTAATTGCACTTCGAAAATTGCAAAAGTCATGAGCAAACTCAGATCTAAAATGCTTGGTGAATCAGCCTTGCTGATCGAATGGTCAGATGAGATCAATGAGGAAAATTTGAAAAATATCCTCTCATTGCAACATTGGCTGTCCAACCAAAATGTAGAAGGAATCATTGAGACCTGGCCAGCATTTAGGAGTTTGGCAGTTGAATTTGATAATGAGATTATTACCGCTGATGCACTTATCAAACTGATTCAAAATCACAATCAAACAGAGCTCACCCCTATCAGCAATAACCATTGGTTGATTCCTGTGTGTTATGAAGACATATTTGCCTTAGACATGAATAATATCTGTGAACTTTTAAATCTCGATAAGGAGGAAATTATTCGCATGCATTGTGCCACAGACTATCGGGTTCATTTTCTGGGTTTTCTTCCTGGATTTATGTATCTGGGCGGTTTAAATAAGAAATTACACCTCCCTAGAAAATCTAATCCAGACCGAGCAATACCAAGAGGTGCTGTAGCCTTAGGTGGATCACAAACTGGAATTTATCCTACTGAATCACCCGGCGGATGGCATGTCATCGGCAATTCTCCATTGAATTTTTTTGATATCAAATCCAAAAACCCATGCTTTATTCAGCCAGGTGATACTGTAAGATTCGAATCAGTAACCATTCAGGAATTTAAAGTTGCTCAATTAGAATCCAAACTTGATGTCTTCGATCTAAATGTGATTTTGAAAAATGGGTAGACTCATGATCATAAAGCCTGGATTTCATACTTCTGTTCAGGACAGAGGTCGATATGGCTATCGAAAATATGGAGTGCCAGTATCCGGAGCAATGGATCTTCATCATGCATCCCTTGCAAACATGCTTGTAGGAAACACCGGAGACAATCCAGTACTTGAAGTAACGCTATCCGGACCAGAAGTTCAGTTTTTCGATCCAACCTATCTGGCAATTTCAGGTGCAGATATTTCACCATCAATAGATGGAAAACTTATCGAAATGAATAAAAAGATCTGGATAGAAGCCGGTCAAATTTTATCATTTGGTAAAGTGCATTATGGAGTGAGGGCCTACATTGGAATTCGTGGACTCCATACAGAGAAAGTTTTACAGAGCAATTCTCAATACAAGGGAATTACACCAAAACATCAAATCGACGCTGGAGAATGGTTTTCCTATCAAAAAATAACTGGAGTAAATTCCATTGCCAACGCCCGGTTGAAAGAAGATATGAGTTTTTTTGAGAATGAAAATCTCTCAGTATCTCCGGGACCAGAATTCGATATCATCGGTAATACGAAAATGAAAGAATTGTTAGCTCAGCCTTTCGAGATCAAAGAAAACAATCGAATGGGCTACAACCTAAGTTCAGATATTGACCTAAAAAATTCAAAAGCTATTATCACTTCGAATGTAGTTCCCGGCACAATCCAATTGACTCCCTCAGGTAGATTGATTGTGTTAATGCGAGATGGCCAGGTAACAGGAGGCTATCCAAGAATTTTTCAGTTATCCGAACAAAGCATTAATCAGCTGGCTCAAAAACAAACCGGATCAAAAATCTTTTTACGGTTAAAACCTAACATTTGAAATTTTATTAATAAGAGCTAAATTTTAATAAAAACATAATTGTCTCAAATATGAAAGCAATACCTAGCCTAATGATTTGCATGTTTATTTTGATATCGTGCCAATCAAAAACCAATGTAAAAAATCTTGTAAATGAAAAAAGATCTCTCGCATATGATAGCATCCTGGCTGTAGAGACAGGAGCCGATGAGTATGGCATGCGCCAATATGTTATGGCCTTTTTAAAGTCAGGCCCAAATCCATCCAAAACTAAAAAACAAGCTGACTCCTTACAAAGAGCACATTTGGATAATATTAAACGGATGGCTACCGATGGCAAACTTGTAATGGCAGGTCCATTCATGGATAATCAGGAACTTCGCGGTATTTACATTTTCGCAGTTGAGTCAATAGAAGAAGCAGAAGAGCTTACTCGTACTGATCCTGCCATTCAGGCGGGCAGTCTTATCATGGAATTACGACCTTGGTATGGAAGCGCTGCATTGATGAAAATCAACGAAATTCATAGCCAATTAAGTAAAATATCCATATGATTTAAAATAATCTTACAACCTTGATAAACAAATCATATTTTAAGCGGTTATGAAGTGGCAAAACATAAATAGTATGCACGCATAATATTTTGATAAACTATTAGCATAAAATTGATTTTTAACTAAATTCGGCAATTAAACTATTTAATTAAACAATGATGATGATAATGAAAAACACAATTAATTCAATTAAAGCGCTTGCGATGCTCGCAATTGTGCTTGGGCTTACGTTCACTATGAGCTGTGGAGAAGATGAAGAACCCGCTCCAACCGAAACCATTATGGGATTAGTAAGATCTACAGATGGACTTGATTCACTTCAAAAATATTTAGAAGTATATCCTGATCTAGTTGGCTTACTTGACGGTACTGGTGACTTCACTGTATTTGCTCCAACCAACAGTGCATTTATTGGTTTGTTACAGACTGAAGGTTTCCCTTCTAACATTACTTCTATCAATCCTGATATCATTAAAAACGTGCTTGCTTATCATGTTTCTTCAACGAGATATGAAAGTTCTGCTTTAACAGCTGGTGTTTCTGTAGCTACTTTAAGCCAGGGAAATGAGGCAATTGTGGTAAATGATGATGGCAGAACGCTATTCACTGGTTCATCTAATGGTGAAATAGTAATAGTAGATGCAAATATCAAAGCAACAAACGGAGTAATTCATACTGTAGGATCCGTGTTAATTCCACCATCAGTTGGTGCTACATTAACGCCAAACCTTGGTAAAACTTCTGGTGCTCTTTTGCTTGGTTCTAGCTTCAGTATTTTGGCTCAAGGATTGATCAAATCTGAAGAATACGCTGCAACAAGTGAGCAAATTCCTTCATTAATTGGTATTTTGGCAGGTACTACTTCGCACACTGTTTTTGCTCCAAGCAATGGTACATTTGAAGCAGGTAGCTTAACGGCTGATAGTTTCACAGCACAACAATGGTACGGTATTCTTGCTACGCACGTTGTAATGTCTGATGTTGGTCCTGCAGACTTAACAGACTTGGCTACATTCACAGCAGCATCTGGTGCTACTTTAACTGTATTAACTACTCAAGCTCCAACTGATCCAGCTAAAGGTATTTTGACAGGAATTGCTATTGATTCTAATGGCGATACTACACCTGAAGCTCAAGTTGCAGTACCTTCAACTGCTAGTTCGGCCTTAGTAACATCAAATGGTCAGATTCACGTTATTGCCGGAGTACTATTACCTCCTCAATAATAGAAAATATCATTAACTAAAAAAGCCAGTTTCGAATCATCGAAACTGGCTTTTTTTATGCATTGAATACTTAGTTCATATATCAAAATGGGTTTCCACAATTGCTACAATATTTAGCTTCTTTGGGAACATTTTGCTGACAAATCTGACAATGTTTTGAATTCATCTTTTTCTCAATTTTATCCATTTTGGATAATTCTGATGTCATGATCCCTGTTGGTACGGCAATAATAGCATAACCCATCAACATCAATAGAGTAGCAAAAGACTGACCAAGAACTGTATGAGGAGCAATATCTCCGTACCCTACAGTTGTCACTGTCACCACAGCCCAATAGATGCTCTTTGGAATACTTGTAAAGCCATTTTCACCACCTTCGATCATATACATTAAAGTGCCGGTAATAACCACCAAAGCGCTAACAGCACCCATGAATATGAGTATTTTACGTTGGCTTCCTTTCAAAGCTTCAACAAGCACTTTAGCCTCATCCAAATATCTTGTAAGCTTAAATATTCGAAAAACTCTGAGTAATCGTATTGCTCTAACAACCATTAGATAGCTCCCACCTGACACAAAAATGGTGATATAGGATGGTAACAATGCCACAAAGTCGATAATGCCCAGAGGGCTGAAAACATAAGAAAATGGCCTTTTGGTGATCCAAATCCTTAGTAAATATTCGATTGTAAAAAGTGCCGTGAATGTCCACTCTATCGCAATGAATATCTCAGCATAGGAGCCTCTGAGATCTTTCACACTTTCAAGCATAACTAGCAGTATACTTGCTAAAATGATGACAAGTAGAATCACATCAAATAATTTCCCAGCGGCAGTTTCAGTTCCAAAAACTACTTCATGAAGTTTGTTCTTTAGCCTATCAATTATTCCCAGCTTCTTCTTTTCTGATTGATCCATTTTGTTAATATCGCAAAAACCAATAAAAAACCCCAACCTAAAAAGATCGGGGTTGAGTTTTCAATGTATAATCAATTTAGTTCATCAGTTCATCAAACGTAATTGAGATATAATAAATCGCTCCAATATTAGGTCCACCTAAACTTTGGATGTAGTAGTTTCCAAGCAAATTAGATCCACCAAGTTTTACAATAGACTTTAGATCCTTCAGCCTGTAAGACACCTGCGCATCAACTGTGGAATATGATGGAACATTTCCTATTGCAAATGATGATTGCCATTCAAAAGATGATTGCCATCTGTAAGTAACATTAAAGCCCAGATTATCAACAACTTTCCTGTTACCAAAATTGACATTGAATTTGTGTTCTGGTGTATTAAATTCAGCCAAAGTTCCTTCTGGGAATCCTCCAATCAATTTATTCCAGTTGTAGTTACCTCCAAGTGTATAACCACCATCTAGCGAATAAGTAAGACCAATAGCAGCTCCTTGAGACGTGACTTTATCATCAAGATTGGTGTAAATCTGGAAGGTATTATCAGAATCACTACTTAGCAACGAAGAAAGTAAAGATGGATCAGAATTGATATCACCAGCAGCTTTATGAATTTTAACCTGAGTTATGAAACTAGTGTATGAGTTGTAATAATAAACAGCATCAATCAATAGTTTATTTTGAATCAAACTCTTGTAACCTAACTCAAACGAATGAACCTTCTCTGGTTGAACTGGATCGAAAGTAGTCACAGGCTCAAGTAGATTTTGATAATTCGTTATAGGCTGAGAAGGATCATTGAAGAATGCAGTTCTAAATGCCAAAACTGATCCTCCTGAATATGCATTGGTCGTCAAATCATATTTCAGATAGTTTTCTTTCAATCCTCCCAAAAGTCTGGTCGATATGATATCCAAATTAATGTACTGACCTTGAGTGGTTGGGTTTCTAAATCCTGTCTGATAAGAAACTCTCAAGTTGTTGTTCTTTTTGACTGTATATACAGCAGAAAGTCTTGGGTTAATCTGACCTTGGAAATTTTGATTTTTATCAAATCTCAATGAACCAGACATTTTTAGTACATCTGGAACCAGGTCTTTTGAAGCCTGAACATACGCTCCATATTCATTGATTTGAATTCCTCCATTTTGATCAGGAAAAATTGTTCCATTTGATCTTAAATCAAACGTCCGGTAGCTCACTCCTGCCTGCAAATCAATAGCATTATTTAAAAGACTAGAAAAGTCATACTGTGCTTCATGGTGATACATCTTAGATTTGTCATCAAAATATGGGCCAACAGGAATCGTTCCATCCACCAGCTCAAATGCCTTCCTGCTTTCAAATTCAGATCCGCCTTCTGGATATCTTATCAGATCCGCCTGAGCTCTTGCATATTGATGAGCACCTTCCTGATATTGGATTCTTAACGCATCATCAGTCATTGTATTTATTTGACCTGGAGTCAATCCTTGGTCTTTTAGATATTCCAAATATCTGGCTGTATATCTGGCGAACCAAGTACTATTACCAGAATAGCCTTCATTCACAAGATTCCCAAGGAACTCTGTTATGTAAGAGTCGCCCGAATTTTCAAGAGTCACATAAGATCTAACATAAAAATTATTCCCTCTGAGTTGTAATCTATGCTGTTGAATACCAAAATTTGAAAGCGAATATCTCTGCGCACCAGTATATATACTTGTTCCGTAACCGGCGTTGTAAAGATAACTTAGTTCAAGATTGTCGGTTAGTCTATAAAACAATCCAACATTGATTTTGGTGTTTTCAGCATTGTAGTTGATTAATGATTTTTCGCTATATGCTGTTCTAGCAACCGTATGACCTGGCACATCACCTGCTAGCAGGTAGTCGGTGGTTCCTGTCCCATTAAATAAAGTTCTAAGACCTGTAAAAGTTGCATTGTCGCCTGCAGTTCCTTCTGCAGCAAATGCTGCATTGGCCGCAAATCCGAGATAACCAATATTGGATGATGCCTCATCACCCATATAATGAAGTCTATCCTCAGCTGGATTAAACGAGAAACCCTGAGGAGTAAGTGATGCATTGCGATCAAATTCGGAAGTTCCATGCCAATCCTCGGCCTTCATATATGAAAAATTCACCTTGAATGCGAATTTGTTATTAAATGCCTTGGCATAACGAACTGACGCTTCATACATTGGTGATGGGACATGATCCGCATCATTTCCAACATGATTCACACCCATTTTCACAAACGCACTGGCTCCTTGGTAATCAAAAGGGCTCTTACTATTTATTAGTAAAATACCATTAAAAGCATTCGGTCCGTAAAGAGCAGAAGATGCTCCTGGTATTAACTCAACACTTTCTACATCTAATTCGGAAGGACCATTAAGATTTCCTATTGGAAAATTTAACGCAGGTGCTTGTGTATCCATTCCATCTATTAATTGAACAAATCGCGTGTTACCTGTTGAAGCAAATCCTCGCGCATTAATAATCTGAAAATTTATACTACTTGTTGCAACATCCACACCTTTCAAATTGGCAATTGCTTTATAATAATTGTCTGAAGATGTGTTTTGAACGGCAAGAATATCCATCTTTTCAATACTTACCGGAGATTTCAGAATACTCTCTTCGACACGTGAAGCTGATACTACTACTTCCTGACCAAGCATGAAGTTTTCGATCATTTTAACTTCAAGATTTGTAACTGAAGAACTGGTGATTTCAATTTCTTGACGTTCGTACCCAATACTTGTAATATTTAGGGTTATGGGCGGGCTAGAATGAACATTCAAAGTGAAATTTCCATCATAATTGGTGACAGTTCCTAATACGGTTCCTTTCACAAGAATATTTACTCCAATCAATGGTTCGCCTGATTCTTTATCTGTTACTTTTCCCGAAATTGTTGTTTGAGCCACAACGGAAAGAATTGTTACAAGGAGAAAAAAGGCGCTAAATAGGGGTTTCAAAATAGCGTGATGCATATGGTTAAGTTGTTTATGGTATATTTTTAATTCTAATGTTAGCCAAAAAAAACCACAATTGTAACAATTGTGGTCAACTCCAAATTCAAAAATTATAAGATTAGTGCTGTTCGCGCTTCAAATGGTCTACAAAACGCTCACAAAGATTGTTCATCTCACCTGCCATATATTCGTCTCCTGTCGCAGTAAGTACGCTTTGAGCAAGGCCTCCAAGGCAATCGATGTAAAATTTTTTCATATCATCCACAGGCATATCCTTTGACCATAGATCAATCCTTAATGTGTTTTGTTTTTCATGATCCCAAAGTGAGAGTGAAATTGATTTTGTTTCAGACAAACCTGGAACATCCTTTTGATCAGCATCCCAAAATATTTTCTCAGGTATGTTTTGCTCATCCAATTCTACTTGAAATTTTATTTCTGATTTATTCATTAAGGTAATTTGTTTTTAAATTCAATATAACTGAAAACACCTTCGGCTTTCAAATCCGTGCTGCATCCCTGTTGTGCTACTTCATTATTGATATCACTCAGCCGGGTATCGTATTTAATGTGTGCTAAATAATAAGGTGGCTGATTTCCCTGATCTTCTTTTTTATCCAATCTTTGATAAAACGAATGTGCACCATTACAAGCATATGCCGCATTCGCTAAGGCATCTACTGTAAAGTAGTCTGCTTGTTTTTCATCGGCCAGACTAAACTGGAAAGCTACATTTCGCCCAAAAAGAGAATTAGCTATTTTAGTTAAAACCAATTCGTCCTTTCCTGAAGCAGCGTTGGTAAGTTCCTTGCTCGAGAAGAATTTTAATAACTGTTTCGTGATGTGTCTTTGATCGGCATGGTTGATCATGTGCGCCAACATAGAAGCGAATTCATCCACTGTTTCAAGTGATTTTATCAAGCCGCTATTGATATATATTTTGCCTGCAGGCGTCACAAATGCATTGAGATCAGGATCATTGATTAAAAATACATCCCATTGAAACAGATCTCTATTTTTGACAGGAGATATACTATCGGGATGATTCAAACCAAGGATTTCCATGAGCACCCCATCCACATATAGATATGATTCAGGATATTGTGTTTCTGAAAGAAAAATAATCGTGGAATCATTGGCAATCACATTGACCAGCTCATCTCCCAAAAGCACATCTTGATCTAAAGAAAAAAGTTCAGGCACTTCATTTTCGCATGACTGACTAATAAGCAGAAATAAGAAACAAACAACCCAAATTATTTTTCTAATGAAATTCATGGTTTTAATTAAAACAACGCCTTAAACTCCGCATATGTCATTCCATTGACTTTGGTAGTGCTGTTATCAGTAGAACAGCCCCGACATGACGCACGAGCATCAATATCGGTCACACGATTTGCCGGAGATGGATGCGTACTTAAAAACTGAGGCGGGTTTGAACTTCCTTCAGCTTCTAATTTTCTAAAAAATTCTGCCGCTCCATTACAGGCAAATTGAGTTTCATCCAAATACTCGACAGACGCTGCATCTGCCTCTGACTCATCGTCCCTGCTAAATTTCAGTGCACTAACATTAGATATAAATCCAGCCGCTACTTCTGCTATCGCTGATTGATCGCCCGCAACTACACTTAAGAGTAATTGAAGTTTAGCGTTTTGAATTTGCTGATTTACAGAATGTCTTCTATCCGCATGAGCTATTTCATGTCCCATTACACCTGCTAAATCATCAACATTGTCAAGATATTTAATGAGTCCAGCATAGACATAAATATATCCACCTGGAGTTGCAAATGCATTCAAAACATCCTCATTGATTATGGTGAGCTTCCAAAGGAATAGATCTTTATTTTCAATATCCTCAGATTGTAAAATCTGATTTTTGATTTCATTTAAATAATCATATGCATCTTGATGTTCTGCCTCGTTCCAAATAGTAGCTGCAAATACACTATCGATATTCTCTGAGACTTGAGCACCTAAAGTGACGTCACTAGAAATTGGAAAGGCTGTATTAACTAGAATACCTCCAACTTTACCCAAATCTGAACAAGGACCATCATTTTTTTTACATGCTTGTGTCAACAACAAACCTGTGCCACAAACAATCAAAGAGGCTATTTTGAGAAAATTTAATTTATTCATTTTGTAAAACTTTAATTGCTACCTGTTTATCTAATATTAATTGATTTTTTAATTCTTCAATACTGCCAAATTTCTGCTCATTGCGCAGAAGTTTATGGAAATGTATTTTCAGTCTCTCGTTGTAAATTTCTTTATTAAAATCAAAGATATTGACTTCTATCCTACGTTCCTCACCAGAAACAGTAGGTCTTACACCAATGTTTAACATTCCCATGTACTTTTGATTTAACAATTCTACTGAAACGGCATAAGCCCCGTCTCGTGGAATAAGTTTGTAAAACTCAGGTACCTCAATGTTGGCAGTTGGAAAACCTATACTCCTGCCAATTCTATCTCCTTCTTTCACAAAACCAGTAAGGCTGTATTTTCTACCCAAAAAGTCGTTGGCTGTATGGATATCTCCCGATAAAAGTGCCTTACG
This sequence comes from uncultured Marinoscillum sp., assembly GCA_964353015.1. GTDB lineage: Bacteria > Bacteroidota > Bacteroidia > Cytophagales > Cyclobacteriaceae > JAMZMI01. The sequence continues at coordinate 34,197 of CAYGUA010000014.1, forward strand.
AATTTTTGTTGAGCTAACTCCAACTTCATCAACATCCTGCCTAGAGATCTCATCAACGATGAATCCATATCTATTTGAATTTGATTTCAGATACTCAAACCCTCCTTCTCGATTTTTTCCAAATTTATGATCATAGCCGATCACAAGCCTATTTGTATTAATTTTTTGAACCAGTATTTTGGTAATAAACTCATCAGAGGACAGCTCGGAAAATGATTTGGTGAATGGGATTTTAATCAGATAATCAATACCAAGTTGTTCTATAAATTTAGTTTTTTCTTCAAATGTGGAAAGGAGCTTCAGATCCTGATCTTGCTTTTTAAGAACAAATCTGGGATGCGGCCAAAAAGTAACAACAACGCTCTTCATGTTGTTTTCCTCGGCACTTCTGATGATGCTTCCTAAAATTTTCTGGTGTCCAAGGTGCACGCCATCAAAGGTGCCACTTGTGACAACTGTCCGTGCGCTAAAAACAAAATCATCTAAATTATCAATGATCTGCACTTTCCTGAATCTCTGTTATTAGTTGATCAAGTTGGACCGCATTGTTAATATGAAAATCGCCAATTACTGTTCTTCTTAGATCCTTTAAATAAGCTCCCACACCGAGGAGCACACCTAAATCTCTGGCGATGCTTCTTATGTATGTTCCTTTTGAACATTTTATTCGAAAATGCACATCTCCACCTTCAATTTTTTTGATCTCAAATTCATGAACAATAACTGGCCTTGGGTCTATTTTAACCTCTTCATTGTTTCTGGCATGCTTGTACGCACGCTCACCTTTTATTCTGATCGCAGAATATTGAGGTGGCACCTGATTTTGAAAACCAATTAATGATTTGACCGCTTGATGAATATTTTCATCAGAAATCGCACTTATATCATTTTCAACATCAAATGGAGTCTCTAAATCAAAGGATGGTGTGGTTTTACCTATTTCGAAGATTCCTTCATATTCCTTATCCAAACCCTGCAATTCATTCAGCTTTTTTGTGAATTTACCTGTGCCTATTATCAGCAATCCTGTAGCTAAAGGATCCAATGTGCCAGCATGGCCTATTTTCTTAATCTTAATTGTATATCGAAGCTTATTTACTACATCGAAAGACGTCCATTCTCTAGGTTTATCCACTAGCAATAAAGCACCTTCATGATAATCCACTAAAGCCATATTTGGGAAATAAGTGCCACCGAACCAAGAATGAGACAATAAACAGCGAACCACGTCAATTTGCCTTTTTTGACTATACCAATCATCCATTTACAAGCGAAATAGCCTGAAATAAATGCTGCCAAAAACCCTAAAACAAGCGGAGCAACTGCTAATCCCTCGTGCGTTTCGGGTGATTCAATAAAATGCATCAACTTCAAAAAACTTGCACCTAGAATTGGAATCAAAACCATCAAAAATGAAAATCTAGTCGCTCTGGATTTTTCCACCCCAAGCAAAAGGCCAGTAGCAATCGTCGATCCTGATCTTGATATTCCTGGTAGGATTGCTATTGCCTGAGCAATTCCAATAACAACCGCTTTACCATAAGTGACACTCCCTGTGTTGTTTTTTGCGAAATGGGTGAAAAATAGCAAAGCGGAAGTGAGTAGAAGCATGCATCCAACGAGGATTAGGTTACCTCCAAAAAGCTGCTCAATGTCCTTTTCAAAAAACACACCAATGATACCAACTGGGATCATAGAAATTATGATTTTGATAGCAAAGCTTAAAGATTCATTGTATTTAAAATCAAATATGCCAATAACCAAATCGCGCAAGTCTTCGCGATAAACAATTATTGTACTCAAAGCTGTAGCTGCATGAACGATTACGGCAAACAGTAAATTTTCATTTGATTTAACACCTAATAATACAGTGCCAATTTCCAAATGACCGCTACTGCTCACCGGTAAAAACTCGGTAAGTCCCTGAACTATACCAAGTATAATGGCTTCAATCCAAGTCATTTCAATTCTGAATCACCTGCACCCAGGCTTTCTTCTTTTGATTTATAAAAGATAGCTACGAATTCTGTAATGAATCCGAGCATTACCACGATGGGACCAAGTGTAATTCCATAAAAACCAAAACCGAAGGTTTCATCATCCGCACCCATAATGGCGAATCCAAGAATAAGCACAAATACTCCAGCGAGCATGATCAAATAGTTGGCCTTTTTGAAGGCAAATTTTCCTTTATCTGACATATTAATATAATTCGTCCAAAGACATTTTTAAATATTTTCGAATCGCACGATAAGTGCTAAAAAATCCAACAACAATACCTATTAGCAACAAGGAACCAAACAAAATCATCAGGCTCTTATCATCTTGGAGTTTGTTCAGATCTTCCACTTTTTGATTTGTATATTGCATCAATCCATACAGAATTCCTGAAGCAAATACTCCCGAAAGGAATCCATACCAAGCTGATCGCTGTAAGAATGGAGCACGTATAAATCCACTTGTGGCCCCTACAAGTTGCATACTTCTAATGAGGAAACGCTGGCTAAACAACGCCAGTTTTATTGTATTATTGATAAGAATCACTACTACGAATATGAGAATTGAGGCAAAACCAAGTAAAAAGGCGCCAATTTTTGTAAGATTGGTATTGATGCTCTCTACCAATGACTCGACATATGAAACCTCATAAACTCCGCTTATTTTTTCAATTTCCGCCTTTATCCATCTTAGTGAATCTGTCGCCTGATATTCAGGTTCAATATTGACGACCAGCAAATCCCTCAATGGATTATCTCCCAAAAATTCTTTAAAATCCTCACCTGTATCAGCAATAAATTGCCTGGCGGCTTCATCTTTAGTTATTAAGCGAATGCTTGTTGCATTTTCCTTTTTCAAAACAAAAGATTTAGAATCCAGAGATCTGCTAATCTTTGAAATTTCCGAATTGGTGATGTTTTTATTTAGGAATACTTGAATCTCGATATTCTCTTGAATGACGCGAGTTAGTTTTTTGGCATGGATTAATATCATGCCGAACATACCAATAACCAATAAGGAAAGGGTAATGCTAAATACTACACTAATAAAAGGGTAACTCCCCAGTTTGCGCTTTTTACGGGTCTTTTGTTCCATCCCGCCTCAAAACTAATTAATGTAGTCAGATATTGTGTGAATCAGTTGAGCTTATTGTTTCGGATGATCTTCAGCTCGTTGATTAATTTATCGCCTAATATCGGTCTCAGGGTTTTCACATCATCAGTAACCTCCACGTGATAATATTTGTCTGTGTAATACAAATAGATCTGGCGTGAGGATTTTGAATTGATTTCTAAAATTTCGTAAGGCTCCTTTTTAAAATCACCGTACAAAAATAATTTTCCATCAAAGTACTTATATCGAATTTCATCAGATGCTCGATTAAAAGTCTTAATATCAATGGGTTTTTTGTCAGCTTCGTCAACAATATCATTATCCGAGACTTCAGGAATACTTACCTCCTGAGAAATAAATTCTTTGTCATCTGAAACATCAGTCAGAGAAGGCACAGTTACTTTCGGCACAAAATTCACCTTCGTATCTGAAACAACATTTTCAGTTTTAGAATTTGAGTCAGTTGATTTGGAAATCTGAGCAGATGATTGTTTTGGTTTAATATCTGAATGCTCCGCCAACAAAACAGCATTGCCTTGAGATGGCAATTCATTTACTTCTGCTACTTGCGGAATGGGCATATCTAAGATCTCAAAATCAGCTAACTGAATGGAACTTTCAATAGTAACATCCAAGAGATTAATTGAAGCATCTGACTCTTGATTATCAGGCCATGCGAAAAATACTGCTCCTCCAATAATCGTTGCGGCAATAGTAGCACCGGCAATTTTTAAAATTCCTTCGCCTAAAATACCGCTACCAAACCAACCAGGACTCACTTGAATTGCATCAAGTCGGGCCTTGAGCTGTGTATGTCTATAATGAGAAATACCTTGATGGATTTGTTTTTGGAGATCAACATATTGATGGATATCAGGATTGCTAGCCATCTGATTCTCAAATGCAAGTAGCTCGCCTCCTGAAAGTTCACCTCTCAGAAATTGCTCCGTTTGTTGCTCTATGTGCTGGTTGATGCTCATTAATCAAAAAAATCTGACTTGGAATATTTTGCCTGTACCAAGCTATCTAACTTCTTTTTACACTTATATTTTTTAGTCTTGGCAGTATCCGTATTTGCAAAATTCAATCTTTCAGCAATATCCGTCATGTTCAGACCGTCGAAATAATAATATGTTAATATCTTTTTACAAGTTTCGCCGAGTTCTTCAATGCATTCATTGATTATTCTGGCACTTTCTTTTTTATCATAATCCTGAAACTCCTCTCCTTCTACCTCCTCATTACTCAATCTGCTCTTTCGGTCGAGTTCCTTTCTCCATTGATTCAGGCAAATGCTGTAAAGAAACGTACTGATTTTTGACGTTAAAACCAATTTTCCACTAGATGCTTTTTGCCAGAATACTAACAATGCCTCCTGATAGACATCCTTTGCTTCCTCCTCCGTTCCACTATTCTTCAGCACAATGTTTGTCATCATCCTGAAGTGCTTTTTATATAGATAGTCAAGGGCGCTTTCATCGCCACTACTGATCTTAATCAGAATCTCACTATCCTTCATACACCATTTGCAGGGTATCCCCCGACGTTTTTAATACACAAAAGTGATTCAAAGTAACCCATAACACGATGAATCAATCAATTTCTTCTGTAAAATAAAGCTTTTAGCCCATCAAGGCAATAATCTCATGCTCAGCAATCGCAAATACATTGCTATCTTTTTCGGGTTTGATATTGATATATCCAGTAAAATTTCCGAAGGCTGGAATGACAGCAGATTCTTTAGCAAAGTAAAAACACGGAAGTGAAATGGTCTGGCGCGCAGCACCTGATAGTCTTATTGATGGATGAATATGACCGGATATATTGTAATATTTAGTTTCCACTTTTTCATGAGTGAACAAGAATGGATTTTCTAATAATTTATCGGTGATAATCAAGTTTGACTGATTATAAATGTTATCAGATAAAATGTCGTGATTCCCTTTTACCAAAATCATCTGGATCTTATCATGCAATTTCAACCAAACAAGAAAATCATTCCACTCTTCATTGATGTCACTGTGAAACAAATCACCTAAAAAGACAAGGCTTTCTGGCTTATAGTGGGATATCAGCATATCCATATTTTGATAATCGTGACTATGCACCGATTTGGGTATCGGGATGCCCGACTTTCGGAAATGAGCCGCCTTGCCAATATGAAGATCTGAAATGATCAACATTTTCCTTTCCTGCCAAAAGATAGCTTTGAGAGGATCTAGAAATAGATTTTGAGCTAAAAAATGAAAATGAGTGCCGCGATATGTGCTATTCATCAAACGGAAGCCAAGTTTGGGTTCTGTAAAAGAAATACAAATAACCACGAACTTTCAGGGTGCCATCTTCTGCCAACCAAATTTTACATTCGTAAATATTTCCGTTTTCTGGATCAAGTATGGTGCCTCCACTGTATTCACCAGTTTTAGCATCAAATTTCAAATTCTGGATAATTTGTAAGCCTTTCACTTTCTGATTTTTCCTATCATCAGGACAAAGGTCACAGACAGGATCAGGATCTTCGTTTGGTTTGGAATATATCTTTATAACCCGTCCAAAATAAGAATCACCCTCATTCGAAATCTGCACGATAGATCTTGGCTCACCCGAATTATCATCAATTGTTTTCCACTGTCCTACAATGCTTTGAGACCAGCAATCTTGAATCAGAATGAGAAAAAATATGCTGAAATAATACTTGAATTTCATTCTTCTGAATATTTTGGGAGAATATAAGTTTTACCTATAAAAAACATGTATCCGCGTATGCGTAAATAACCATCCTTTCCAAGCCAGGCCTTGCAATCGTACACTGCCCCAGTAGCTGGATCAAGAATTTGCCCCCCGCGATATTCGCCTGTTCGTCCACTGTATTCTAAACCAGTAATGATGTTCATTCCTACTAATGGCATATCCTTTCTATCATCCGTGCATTTATCGCAAATTGGATTTTGATCCTCATCCTCATTGGGATAAACCTCAATTATTTTTCCATAGTACAGACCGTCTTCTTCATATACATGAATTAAAGATCTTTCCTTCCCAGATTTCATGCCGACCATTTTCCATTTTCCAATGATATTCTGGCCGTTTACATTTAGGATAATAAGTGTTGAAAGTATGGTTAAAAATATTTTCATAATTCTGATCAAATTATTGTCTTATACAGTTCTAAATAAATGCGCCACAATTAAAGTCAATTTTCTGCCAATTTTTCCAATTGGAGCTGCATTTTACCGATTCTATCCATTAATTGTTCAGAAGAAAGATTTTGTCTTCTAATCATATCTACAACAATAGGAAATGCAAAAGGTGTCGGACGTTGGGTATCGATCAACCTGATTTTCTGGCTATTAATACGCCTTATGGCCTCAAATAGCCTCGAATGCTCCAATTGTAGAGTCAGCACCTCCTCCATAGCTTGTTTAATTAATAGATTATTTTCATCATAGGTTTCAAAAACCTTGTACAAGATGCCTGTAGACGCTTGAAGATGCTTTGCTCTGATGTTTTTACCGGGATATCCTTGAAATATCAGCCCTGCAATTGTAGCCACATCTCTGAATTTTCGTTGAGCCATTTCGGTTTTGTTGATCGATTGCTGAATATCTTCCATTATATTTTCTTCGCTAAAAAGATCCGATTCAAGAGCCTCTTCTATTGGAATTTCCTGATCGGATAGTAGCTCAAAGCCATAATCATTCATAGAAATGGAAAAAGATATTGGTCTAATCTTACTGATACGCAGGGCAATAATTCCAGCGAGGATTTCATGTACATATAATCCTTCAAATGGATAGAAAAAAACATGATTACCGAATTTTGAAGTCGCCTTTTCGATTAACAACGTTTTACGATCAGGGACAATAGACAAGCGTGATTGCAAATCCAAAATCGGTTTGATGGTCGCCAATTCGATATCATCATATATCCCTTTTGTAGTATCTTCCAATTTTTCACGAATCATATCAGAAAGCATGGAAGATAAGGGTAGCCGACCACCGCCCCATTGAGGAGTCAATCCACTTTTTTTATTTGATTTTTTCACAAAAACGGTCATATCCTTTATCATAACGAATTCAAGATTTTTTCCAGCAAACCAAAACCTATCGCCTGCATTCAATTTTGAAATAAAAGATTCTTCCACTGTCCCGATGTGACCACCCGAAAGAAACTTCACACTCAGTGAAGGATCGCCAACTATTGTGCCAATGGATAATTTGTGCCTCATTGCCGCTTTATTGTTGATGATTTTATAAATGCCATCATCGTTGTATACTCTTGCATATTCGTCATATTGACCAAGCGTCTTGCCACCAGTAGTTATAAACTCGAGTACCCAAAGCCATTCATCAGCCTTCATCAGCCGATAGCAATAGGTATTGCTTATTTCCTGAAGGATCTGAATCGGTCGGAATCCACCACTAACAGCCAGTGTGACCAGATATTGAACCAATACATCAATACATTTTTCTAAAGGTTTGCGACTTTCGAACTTCTTTTCTTGAATAGCTTGTCGCAATGCAGCTCCTTCGATTAATTCCAATGAATGTGTGGGTACGAAATAGATTTTACTTGTTTCTCCCGGTCTGTGACCACTTCTGCCTGCTCGCTGAAAAAACCTACTTACGCCCTTTGGCCCACCTACCTGAATGACAGTATCGACCGGACGAAAATCAACCCCAAGATCCAGACTGGATGTACATACGACAACTTTCAATTTTTCTGCATGCAGGGCATCCTCTACCCATCCTCGGATATTTTGATCTATTGAACCATGATGCATAGCAATCAACCCAGCCAATTCGGGTGCATAATTGACTATCTTCTGATACCACAATTCCGTTTGTGATCTGGTGTTGGTAAAGAGTAAAGTGGTTTTACTTTTTTTTATTATCGGGATGATTTTAGGTAATAAGGTGATCCCCAAATGGCCACTCCAAGGAAACTTCTCCACTTCATCTGGCAGAACAGATTCGACTTCTATTTTCTTTTCAATATTTGATTGGATGATTATGCCTTTTTTATAAAGATCTTCACCCAGCAATACGCGTTTGGCTTGTGGCAAATTCCCAATAGTGGCTGATATGCCCCAAACTTTGAGTCGGTAATCAGTCAGATACTTTAACCGACTTATAGCAAGCTCAAGTGCAACACCTCGCTTGGTACCAATGATCTCATGCCATTCATCGGCAATGATCATTTTTACATTTTTAAGATAATTTGGATAATCGCTTTGGCTTAATAAAACATGTAAACTCTCTGGTGTGATAACCAAAACCTGTGGCGCATTCTTTTTTTGAGATTGCCTTTGAGTTGTGGTAGTATCCCCAGTTCTTAAACCAACAGTCCATCGCAAGTCCATATCATCACATACTTGCTGCATGGCACGCTGGATGTCTTTCGCAAGTGCTCGAAGTGGAGTTACCCACAATACCCTAACCACAGGTGTTACATTTTCTTTTTCGTTCTCCTTTAAAAATTCCAGGATACAGGGAATCCAAAGGGCGTATGTTTTACCACTGCCAGTTGGTGCATTCAGCAGACCACTCTGACCATTGAGCACGGATTGCCAGCATTCTTCCTGAAAAGGGAATGGTTTCCACTTTTTGGATTTGAACCAAGTGTGGGCAATAGCAAAAAGTGCCTGATCACTTTTGATCAAAATTTTTAAAAGAATTAATATTTAAAACCTGGAACCAAACAAAGGGATTTGTTTTCTCCTGTAAATTATTATGATAAGACAAGCAATGAACACGCCTAAAGCATAATAAAATAATTGACCGCCATCACCTTGTACTTCAATACCGAGCTTGGTAATGTGAAAAAACAATGCTCCGGAGATTACACCTAAGCCAACAATAGCCCCATATATTCGAAGGGATGGAATGAGCAACATGATGCCAGCAATCAACTCTACAACACCAGAACCAATTCTCCCAACAGGTTCCATTCCTACAGATTCAAATATGTAAATACTTTCAGGCTGTGCTGTGAATTTAAAATAAAGGGTCTGTAATAAAATTAAGGAAGCCAAAATGCTTAGAATCCAATCTAGTATTTTCATTATTTTTTTACTTGTTTGTGAATTGAAGCTAGCGAAAAAAAGATTCATGAACTGTTTCTCTCACGACATTTTAGTAGTTCCGAAATATTAAATTCGTCAAGCCAAATTATCAGTAAAAAATTGAGAAACAAATTTCAACCTGGCATTCAGTTTAAAACAATCGATCAATTGCTAGATTATATCCCCACCAAAGAACGGAAAATTGTGGAAATTTTAAGAGATATAATACTGGATACACTCCCGCATTGCACTGAGAAATTAAGTTATAATGTGCCCTTTTATTCTCTAAATAAAAGAATTTGTTTCATTTGGCCTGGCTCTATTCCTTGGGGTAAGATTAAAGAGGGCGTAATGATTGGATTCACTTACGGATCACAACTGACTGATCATGGTTACCTGGATAAGGGAAATCGAAAAACAGTTTTTACAAAAACCTATTTTAGTCCAACAGATATGGATTCTAAAATAATTACTACTCTTCTGCTTGAAAGTGCAATCATAGATAAGCGATAGATGTATTCAAAAGAGTCGGCAACCACTTATCCCAAATCATTTATTTTGACGAGTTAGATCTGTTAATTTTCACTTCAGTTAAGTTCACAGATTATGAAAAACGTAAAAACATTCATCCCTAGCATCATTTTATTCGGCCTATTTTTCTCATGTTCTCAAAGTGAATCAAATAAGTCCATCGATATTCTCAATAACGGACTTAATGATCCTACAGATTTTGGATCATTGAATGCCGATTCGTTGAACATTCAATATGAGAACATAGTCGAATTTTATAATCAAACACTTGAGAAGATCAATCAGAATCAAGTCCGTACTTATGAAAATACTGTTTTGGTTATGGATGATTTATACAATGAATTGGGAAAAGCAGGCGGCATATTCAGCATCCTATCAAATGCACATCCTGATTCATTGATTCGGGCGACCGCATCAGAAAAGGAAACTGAACTAGGAAAATTGTCAAACGAAATTTCATTGAATGAAGACATCTACAATGCGTTTAAGCAATACAGTGAAACTGAAGAAGCTCAAAAACTGACAGGATTCAAAAAGAAATTTGTTGTTGAATCACTAAAATCCTTTGAAAGAAATGGTTTTGCTCTACCATTAGAAGAAAGGGAAAAATTAAAAGTCGTTTTGGACGAAATTTCAGAGTTAGGAAATACTTTCAGAAAAAACATAGCGAAATATGAAGATTTCAGCATTTTCAACGAAGCTGAAATGGAAGGCACCACGGAAGATTTTAAAAAAGGTCATCTCCAAGAGGACGGCAGCTACAAAGTGGGACTTTCTTATCCTGATTATATCCCATTCATGCAAAACTCAAAATCAGAAAAAGCTCGTAAAGAACTTTACTTGAAATATTCGAATCGTGCGGCTGATAAAAACTTATCCGTATTGGCTGATTTAATATCCAAACGAACTGAAATGTCGAAGATGTTGAGTTATCCCACCTATGCCGCTTATAGAATTGAAGATAGAATGGCCAAATCACCTGAAAATGTTTGGAATTTTGAAAAGGAACTTCAAGCAAATGTAAGCCCCAAAGGAGAGCAAGATTATGCTGAGCTAATTGATATGCAAAAACGACTTGGGATTAACGATGATCAAGTTCAACCTTACAATTCTAGTTATGTAAGAAACCAACTTTTGGAAACTGACTATGGCGTAGATCAGGAAGTGGTTAGAGAATATTTTGAAATAGAAAATGTGAAATCTGGTTTATTCCAAATCACTCAGAAATTATTCGGAATCACTTATGTGAAAATGGAAAATGCCTCAGTTTGGCATGAGGATGCCACTGGATACGAGGTTTTCCAGGGAGAAAAATATGTAGGTCGATTTTATCTTGATTTACACCCAAGACCAAATAAATACACACATGCGGCTTGCTGGGGAATGGTAAAATCAAAGTCCACTGTAAATGGAGTGCAAAGACCAGTGGCGACATTACTTTGTAATTTCACAAAACCAACGAATGAAAAACCAGCGCTTCTTAGACATTCTGAAGTGGAGACATTTTTTCATGAATTTGGACACGTGCTTCACAATATTCTTTCCGACACTGAATTGTCAGCTCAGGGCGGAACAGCCGTTAGTCGTGATTTTGTAGAAGCTCCGTCACAAATATTTGAAAATTGGGTTTGGAATTATGAATCACTTTCTCTCTTTGCTAAACATTATGAAACTGGAGAAGTAATGCCGAAAGAACTCTTTGATAAAATGTATGCAGCTAAGAACCTTCAGTCAGGCATTTCTACATTAGGGCAGATTTTCTTAGGTCAGTTTGATTTTACACTTTACGATGGATTCGATCCTAATTCTGGCACTACAACTTCAGAAATTGGCCAAAAACTAAGATCTGAAATTCTACCATATCCTATTGTTGAAGGAAATCATTTTGAAGCATCTTTTGGACATCTTTATCATTATGCAGCATCCTATTATGGATATTTGTGGTCAAAGGTATTCGCTGAGGACATGTTCTCAAGATTTGAAAAAGAAGGTGTTCTTAACCCTGAAGTGGGTGCAGCATATCGGGACGCCATATTATCAAAGGGTGGCACAGTAGATGAAATGGAAATGCTCATTGAATTTCTGGGCAGAGAGCCAAATCAAGAAGCGTTTATTAAATCAATTGGTTTAGAATTGTAATGAAATGATAAGTTTTATGATTTATAATATTATAATCAACTATCCATTTAACTACTCCTTAAATTAGAAATTGTAATTATCCGGCCAAAAGATCGCAATTTTTGCAAGAAAATATTTCTTCCTTTTTCAGGTTTATAAACTAATACATTAGCTTTGAGGCCATAAATGAAAACATTCGCTTTAAATATTGTCATTTCGCCAATTATTATTCTGGTCACTGTGGTCACAGGGTTCGGGAAATGGTGTTTATGATAAAACCAAAATATATCTAACGCCATTCCCAAAAAGAATGGCGTTTTTTTTTACCTAAGAGTTAAAATGTATTTCGACGACAAAACTGAAGTTTTCTTAGACGGCAAGTTCATAAAAGCCAAAGATGCCAAGGCTAGTATGTTTAGTCAGACGCTTCACTATGGAACTGGTGTGTTCGAAGGCATACGCTCTTACAATAATGGAAATGGATTTAATATTTTTAAGCCTGCTGAGCATTTTGAAAGGCTGAAAAAATCATCAGAACGAGTCTATCTGTCAGTGCCGTACAGCACCGAAGAATTGATTAACACTGCTTATGAACTTATTGATAGGAATAAGCTGACAAATGCCTATATAAGGCCATTGGTTTTCGCTGGGCCAAATATGATGTTGTCCCCATCTTCTGAGGTTCATGTATTCATGACTGCATGGAAATGGGCCAAATATCCTGGATATGAGCCTTTGAATACAATGATATCTTCTTATCAGAAGCCAAGTCCCAAGTCTACTCCAATTGATGCAAAAGTTGTAGGAAACTATTCGCAAGCGACTTTAGCATCAGCAGAAGCAAAGTCACTTGGATATGATGAGGCTATTCTATTAGACGCAGAAGGCAATATCACCGAAGGACCAGGAGCAAATATTTTCTATGAAAAAGATGGTGTTCTTTTCACCCCAAAACTTGGAAATATTTTCCCTGGAATCACCAGAAAAACCATCATAGAAATTTGCAAAGAACTGAAGGTAGAAGTTGTAGAAAAAGACATAAAGCCAGAAGAATTATATAAAGCTGAAACGGCCTTTTTCTGTGGCACGGCTTCAGAAATCACAAGAATAGATTCGATCAATGGTGAGCAATTCAAGAAAGATTGGGAAGAATCAATTGGTAGAATTCTACACGTTCTTTACCAGCAGAAAGTAATGTTTGATGAATATCAAGGATTGACAATTGTATAAATAATGACTGAAGAATTAAATAAGCACAGCAAGACGATTACCCAGGATCCCTCACAGCCGGGATCACAAGCGCAACTCTACGCCTTGGGATTGACAGAAGGGGACCTGAAAAAAGCTCAGGTAGGAATTGTAAGTACAGGATTTGAAGGTAATCCGTGCAATATGCACCTCAATATTTTAGCTCATCAAGTAAAGAAGAGCGTAAAAGAAGCAGATCTTGTTGGTCTTATTTTTAATACAATTGGAGTTAGCGATGGAATTTCCAATGGAACAATTGGAATGAAATATTCACTTATTTCTAGGGATATTATTGCGGATTCGATTGAAACTGTTTGTCAGGCACAATTTTATGACGCAGTGGTCTCGGTGGTTGGTTGCGATAAAAACATGCCAGGAGCAATCATGGGAATGGCACGACTCAATAGACCTGGTATAATGGTTTATGGAGGTAGTGTAAAACCAGGAACATGGAAAGGTGAAGACCTGAATATCGTTTCTGCATTTGAAGCCTACGGTAAAAGATTAGGAGGAAATATCTCTGATGAAGATTATATAGGAATAGTAAAAAACGCAATTCCAGGTCCAGGGGCATGTGGTGGTATGTATACCGCCAACACCATGGCTTCTGCTATTGAGGCTATGGGAATGAGCTTACCATTTAGCTCATCGAATCCAGCTGAAGGCGATCCTAAGATTAATGAAATAAAAAATGTAGGGAAAGCCATCAGAAATCTGATGGAAAAGAACATCCTACCAAGTGATATAATGACTAAAAAATCCTTCGAAAACGCCATTACTTCAGTGATGGTTCTTGGAGGATCTACAAATGCAGTACTTCACTTATTGGCTATGGCCAAAGCAGCCGACGTTGAATTGACACTGGATGATTTTCAAAGAATAAGTGACAAAACACCATTCATTGCTGACTTGAAGCCAAGTGGAAAATATCTCATGGAAGATCTTCACAAAATTGGAGGTGTACCAGGTGTTTTGAAAATATTATTGAGAGAAGGATATCTACATGGAGACTGTATGACTGTGACAGGGAATACACTAGCAGAGAATCTTGAATTGATTGATGATTTAACAACTGGTCAGGACATCATTTATTCATTTGATAAGCCAATAAAAAAGACTGGTCACTTACAGATACTTTATGGAAATTTGGCGCCAGATGGAGCTGTGGCCAAAATCACTGGAAAAGAAGGTGAAGTGTTCGAAGGTCCTGCAAGAATTTATGAGGACGAGTTTGCCGCTATCAAAGGAATAGGTGAAGAAGTAAAAAAAGGCGAAGTAATAGTAATCAGACAATCGGGACCAAAAGGTGCGCCAGGTATGCCAGAAATGCTGAAACCTACCGGGGCAGTAATGGGAGCAGGACTTGGTAAAGATGTGGCTTTGATTACAGATGGTAGATTTTCAGGAGGATCTCACGGATTTGTTGTTGGGCATATAACTCCTGAATCTCAGGAAGGAGGGCCATTAGCAATGATTAAGAATGGCGATATCATCAGGATTGATGCCGTGGAAAACAAACTTGAAGTCAAAATCAGTGATGAGGAAATGGCTCGAAGACGTGCTGCTTGGACAAAACCAGCTTATAAGGCCTCAAAAGGAATACTTTGGAAATACATTAAGTCTGTAACCCCAGCATCTGAAGGCTGTGTTACTGATGCTTAAATAAGTAATTATGGATAGTACATCAACATTGGAAGAAGATAAAATGACAGCACCGAAGACTGAAAGAATGACAGGATCTGAAGCTGTATTGAGATGCCTTTTGGAAGAAGATGTGGAAGTCATATTTGGTTATCCAGGTGGAGCCATTATGCCTATCTACGATGCGCTTTATGGCTATATGGATAGATTGAACCATATCTTAACAAGACATGAACAAGGCGCATCACATGCCGCTCAAGGATACGCAAGAGTGACAGGAAGAACTGGCGTATGTTTCGCAACATCAGGTCCCGGAGCAACTAATCTAATCACTGGAATTGCGGATGCTCAGATTGATTCTACACCTTTGGTTTGTATCACTGGTCAGGTTCCATCACATCTTTTGGGAACAGATGCTTTTCAGGAAACAGATGTCATTGGTATATCTATGCCGGTGACCAAATGGAACTATCAGGTAACCAAAGCTGAAGATATTCCTTATGCTATTGCAAGAGCCTTTTATATCGCTAATACGGGAAGACCTGGGCCAGTTTTAGTTGATATAACTAAAGATGCTCAGTTTGGAGAATTAGATTTCTCTTATCAAAAATGCGAGAAAATAAGAAGTTATCACCCCTATCCTATCCTGGATCAGGATCATGTCAAGGCTGCAGCTACATTAATTAATAGCGCCAAAAAACCAATGATATTGGTTGGGCATGGGGTATTGTTGGCTGATGCTCAAAATGAAATGATCAAGTTTGCTGAAAAAGCAGGCATCCCGATGGCTTCAACATTGTTGGGCCTCTCAGCAGTTCCAAATAATCACCCACTTTATGTTGGTTATTTAGGAATGCACGGAAATTATGGGCCAAATATTAAGACCAACGAATGTGACGTTTTGATTGCTGTTGGAATGAGATTCGATGACCGTGTAACGGGTGATTTAAAACGATATGCCAAGCAGGCCAAGGTTATTCATATTGAAATTGATCCTTCAGAAATCGATAAAAATGTGAAAACGACTGTTGCTATAAATGCTGATGCAAAAGAAGCTTTATTGTCGTTAATCAATCACACGGAAACAAACAATCATGAAGCGTGGGTAACTGAATTTCGTGATTGTGATAAAATAGAATACGAAAAAGTCATTCACAAGGAAATGTTTCCGGAAACAGGAGGCATCAGAATGGCAGAAGTAATTAAGAAAATATCAGATAAGACCAAAGGCAAGGCTATCATCGTAACGGATGTTGGGCAGCATCAGATGGTTACAACTAGATACTATCAGTTTGATGACACAAATTCCAATGTGACATCCGGAGGACTTGGAACAATGGGTTTTGCTCTTCCTGCTGCGATGGGAGCAAAAATGGGCCAACCGGATAAGCAAGTCATCGCGGTAATCGGAGATGGTGGATTCCAAATGACTATTCAGGAATTAGGCACTATTTTCCAAAGCCAGATTGGAGTGAAGATATTGATATTGAATAATAACTTCCTGGGAATGGTACGTCAGTGGCAACAACTTTTCCACGACAAAAGGTATTCGTTCACAGAATTAATCAATCCAAATTTTCAGCTTATTACTCAGGGCTATGGCATCCCAACTAATAAGGTTGAAAACCGTCAAGATCTGGATGCTGCTCTGGATACTTGGTTAAATAGTGAAGGTGCACATCTTTTAGAAGTCGTGGTAGAGCAAGAAGAGAATGTATTTCCAATGGTACCATCAGGAGCATCTGTCTCTGATATCAGGTTGGAGTAATTCAATCATTAAGTTAAAAAATTAGCCCTTAGAATAAATTTTAGATCATGTCTAATTCTATATATAGCGACGACCAGTCAGATAACATTGAAAAAGAGTTTACCCTATCAGTCCTCACTGAGGATCGTGCAGGTTTGCTCAATCAGATCACGATTATTTTTACTCGTCGTAAGATCAATATCAATAGCTTAAATGTTTCTACTACAGAAGTAGCCGGCGTAAGTCGATTTACGATTGTTCTGTCTGCATCTAGAGATAGAATTGAAAAAGTCGTAAATCAAATACGTAAGCTGGTGGATGTGCTGGGTGCATTTGTGTATGAAGAAAATGAAATTTATTACCAGGAAATCGCCCTATACAAAGTACCAACAGAAGTTTTCCTGAATGGCAATAAGATAGAAACTTTGGTCAGAAATAATGGCGCACGTATTCTTGTGATCGAAAAAGATCATATAATCATAGAAAAAACAGGACATAAGGAAGATACGCACGATCTTTACAACAAATTAATGCCTCATGGACTATTGGAGTTCGTAAGATCAGGTAGAATTGCAATCTCAAAGTCGAAAAGAAAAACTGAAGCTTTCATACAGCAGTTGGAAGATTCAAAATCAAACCGATTAAGCATAAAAGATTTTTAATAACAGATTTTCAATAAACTAATAAAAATGGCACAAATCAATTTTGGAGGGGTCACAGAAAACGTAGTAACACGTGAAGAATTCCCTCTTGAAAAAGCAAGAGAAGTATTAAAGAATGAAACAATCGCTGTTTTAGGTTACGGTGTGCAAGGTCCAGGCCAGGCATTAAACCTAAAAGACAATGGCTTCAATGTAATCGTAGGTCAGAGAAAGGGCTCTAAGACTTGGGATAAAGCAGTTGCCGATGGTTGGGTTCCAGGTGAAACACTTTTCGAATTAGAAGAAGCATGTGACAAAGGAACAATACTTCAATTTTTACTTTCTGATGCCGGTCAAATCGCTTTGTGGCCAATGGTAAAAAGTTACCTTACTCCAGGTAAAACACTTTATTTCTCTCATGGGTTTGGAGTTACTTACAAAGAAAAAACTGGTATCATACCGCCAGCGGATGTTGATGTTATTTTAGTTGCTCCTAAAGGGTCAGGAACTTCACTAAGAAGATTATTCGTTGAAGGAAAAGGCTTGAACTCAAGTTTTGCAATTCATCAGGATGCTACTGGAAAAGCGAAAGACAAAGTTGTTGCTTTGGGTATAGGTGTAGGATCAGGATATTTATTTGAAACTACTTTCTACAAAGAAGTTTCTTCTGACCTTACAGGTGAAAGAGGAACTTTGATGGGTGCAATTCAAGGTTTGTTCCGTGCACAATATGAAGTGCTAAGAGCAAATGGTCACTCACCATCAGAAGCATTCAATGAAACAGTGGAAGAAGCAACTCAATCATTGTATCCTTTGATCGCAGAAAAAGGAATGGACTGGATGTATGCAAACTGTTCCACAACTGCACAAAGAGGTGCATTAGACTGGATGGATCCGTTTTACGAAGCTACCAAGCCTGTTTTTGAAAAACTTTACAAATCTGTTACAGATGGTATCGAAGCTCAAAAATCAATTGACAGCAATTCACAATCAGATTACCGAGTAAAACTCGAAGCTGAATTGAAAGAATTGGAAGAGTCAGAAATGTGGCAGGCAGGTAAAGCAGTGAGAAAGCTACGACCTGAAAATAACTAATTAAATATGTATATTCCTGAGATAGAGGATGTTAAAAAGGCTCAAAACAACCTAAGCAAGGTTATTATTCATACACCTTTACAGCAGAATTTAAATCTCAGTGAAAAATACGGTGCGAATGTTTATCTGAAAAGAGAAGATTCGCAAGTTGTACGCTCCTACAAAATCAGGGGAGCGTACAACAAACTTATTTCCATTGATAAGAAAACCTTGGCGAGTGGAGTCGTCTGCGCAAGTGCAGGAAATCATGCTCAGGGTGTTGCACTTTCTTGTCAAAAATTAGGAGTGAAAGGCACCATTTTTATGCCCTCTCCCACTCCAAAACAAAAGGTACAACAAGTCACGATGTTTGGCAAAGACAAAGTGGAAATTGTACTTACTGGAGACACCTTTGATGATGCGTATCAGGCTGCCAAGATATTCTGCAGTGAACACAACAGCACTTTTGTCCATCCATTCGACGATGAGAAAGTTATTGAAGGACAAGCGACAATCGGCCTGGAACTTTTCAGTGATGCAGATTTCAACATAGATTATCTATTTGTCCCAATTGGTGGTGGCGGATTGTCAGCTGGCGTGGCAAGCGTAATGCGTACATTAAGTCCCAAAACAAAAATTATAGGGATTGAACCAGAAGGAGCTCCCGCAATGCTTGAAGCTATCAAACAAAACAAGGTTGTAACTCTGAATCAGATTGATAAGTTCGTTGATGGTGCCGCTGTAAAAAGAGTTGGCGAACTCACATTCCCACTTTGCAAAAAATTTGTTGATGAGATTGCGTTGGTAAACGAAGGAAAACTTTGTTCGTCGCTAATCAATATGTACAATGAAAGCGGAATCATCCTTGAACCTGCTGGTGCATTATCGGTCGCTGTTCTTGATCAATATGCCAATAAAATCAAGGGTAAAAATGTGATCTGTGTGCTCTCTGGAAGCAATAACGATATCACCAGAACCGAAGAAATAAGGGAAAGATCCATGCTTTATGAGGGTTTGATGCATTACTTCATAGTTCGATTCCCGCAAAGAGCCGGTGCATTGAAAGAATTTGTTGGTGATGTCCTCGGACCCCATGACGATATCATTCACTTCGAATACACAAAGAAAAATTCAAGAGAAAAAGGTTCTGCTGTTGTCGGGATTGAACTGAAGTCAAAAGCAGATTTTGAACCTCTATTGGAAAGAATGAAATCATTGAATTTTTACGGGGAATACCTCAATCAAAAACCTGATCTATTCAATTACATCATCTGACATTTCAAAAGATTCTACCAAATCCATTCATTGGATAAATGAAGCACTTTAAATTCGCAATGATTTTTGAAAAAGGTCAGGACCTAAAATTTATCAATCCAAAATGAAAGTATTAAAATTCGGAGGTACATCAGTTGGTTCAGAAGAAGCCATCAGGCAAGTAGCTGATATCGTAATTGAAAAAGCAAAAGATGAGCAGCTAATTGTAGTGGTGTCGGCTGTTGGTGGTGTCACTGATAAATTAGTGAAAATAGGTGAACTGGCTCAAAAACATGATGCAACCTATCAAACTGCAATTGACGAACTAAAAAAACTTCATGCAGACCTATATCAAGCGCTTTTAGGTGAATCCAATTCTCCCGAAATTGAATCCATTGTAGGTGAACTAGAAGAAATCTGCCGAGGAGTCTATTTGCTGAAAGAGCTTACCGCAAGAAGTAATGATTACATAGTAAGCACGGGCGAGCGTCTCTCCTCCTTCATTATTACTGCTTTTATAAATAAGTCATTTGAAAATATTACTCTTTTTGATTCACGTCAAATCATCAAGACCGACAAACAATTTGGAAATGCAAATGTAGATTTTAGCGCTTCTCAGACTTTGGTCTCAGCGTTGAAACTAAATCAAATCAATCTTTTCCCAGGCTTTATTGCATCAACTCCAGATAACGAAACGATCACTTTAGGAAGAGGTGGATCAGATTATACGGCTGCAATCCTTGCCAAATTGGTAAAAGCCACAAGTCTTGAAATCTGGACAGATGTGGATGGCATCATGACCTCAGATCCAAGATTGGTAAAACAAGCGCATTTCATCGACCATGTTTCTTATGAAGAAGCATTAGAAATGTCTCATTTTGGAGCAAAAGTCATATATCCTCCAAGTATTCAACCAGCGCTGGAAATTGGCATTCCAATCATCATCAAAAACACCTTCAACCCTACCCACAGAGGCACTCAGATTACTAAAGAATGGGATGAAGACAAGCAGCTTATTCGTGGCATCACGAGCATCAAAGACATTTCGCTTATCAACCTTTCGGGAGGTGGAATGGTCGGAATACCACGATTTTCTTTCAGATTATTTAAAGCACTTTCTGAAAACAAAATCAATGTAATCCTGATCACTCAAGCTTCGTCGGAACATACCATCACAGTTGGTATTGCTTCAACAGATGCCAAAATGGCCGTCACTTGTTTGAATGAAGAGTTCAAATCAGAAATAAAAAGCAGTATAATCAACACCATTGAGGGAGAAGGTGATTTATCAATCATAGCATTGGTTGGGGCAAATATGCGCAATCAAGTGGGCGTCAGTGGTCAGATGTTCAATGTGCTTGGTAGAAATGGAGTGAGTATCAAAGCCATCGCACAAGGATCATCTGAAAGAAATATATCTGCCGTAATCGCTCGTGAAGATCTTGATAAAGCCTTGAATGTGCTCCATGAAAGCTTTTTCCTTTCAGATAGTAAGAGAATTAACTTGTTTATTATCGGAACCGGAAATGTCGGAAAAGCTTTTATCAATCAGCTAACTGGCCAGTTTACTTTCCTTAAAAAGCAACATCAACTCAACATAAAAATCATCGGATTGGCGAATTCACGCACCATGACTTTTATGAAGGACGGCATTCCTCTTTCCAAGTGGGAAGAAAAAATGACGGAACATTCCGAAAAATTTGACCGAGATGCATTCTTTCAATACATGGCAGAGTACAATCTCCGTAATTCAATTTTTGTGGATATCACAGGTTCTCCTGAAATTGCTGGATTATATCCAAACGTGCTTAAAGAGAGCATATCAGTCGTTACGCCAAATAAAATCGCCGCAACAGGCAAGTTTGGAGATTATATTGCACTGAAAGAAACAGCTAAAAAATACAGTAGTCAATTCCTATTCGAAACGAACGTTTGCGCTGGCTTACCAGTCCTATCCACGCTTTCAGACCTGATTAAGTCCGGCGACCAAATTCATTCAGTTGAAGCGGTTCTTTCTGGTACTTTGAATTTCCTTTTCAATGAATACAATGGAACAGAATCATTTTTGAGTGTAATCAAGCGAGCTAAGGAAATGGGATATACAGAACCTGATCCAAGACTCGATTTGTTTTGCGAAGATGTAAAAAGAAAGATTCTGATTCTGATTCGTGAAAGTGGATATATACATGAATTAGATGAGATTTCATTGGAACCATTTCTCCCAGAAAGCTGCATGGATAGCACCTCCATTGAAGATTTTTACAACAAGGTTGACAAAGAAGAAGCACATTTCAAGGCTATTTATCAAAAATCAAAAGCCAATGGAACCCAACTTAGAGTTGTAGCAAGCTATAAAAACGGTTCAGCCTCGGTAGGATTGCAGGAAATACCTTCCAATCATCCATTCTTTTATTTGGAAGGAAGTGATAATATTGTGCTGTTTTACACCAACAGGTATAAGGCTCAACCATTGGTAATCAAAGGAGCGGGTGCTGGTGCTGATGTGACAGCCTCCGGAATATTTGCAGATGTTTTAAGAATCGCCCAATCAAATCATTAACATGAACGAAGTAAAAATATTTGCTCCGGCTTCTGTAGCGAATGTCGGCTGTGGCTATGACACCATAGGTTTTGCAATAGACGGATTAGGAGACGAAATAATCATGTCAAAACGTGATGATTCGAAACTGGTAATAAAGGAAATAATCGGCGCAGACTTGCCTCTGGAACCTGAGGAAAATGTAGCAACAATAGCCATCAAAGCACTTCTGGATCACCTTGGATCGAAACAAGGATTTGACATCACAATCAAGAAACTATTCAAACCTGGAAGTGGACTAGGATCAAGTGCTTCAAGTGCAGCAGGTGCTGTCTTTGCAGCCAATATGCTTTTAGGTGAGCCAATTGAGGAAAAAGTGGATCTATTGCCTTTCGCATTGGAAGGTGAAGCCTTTGCCTCCAAATGCTATCATGCGGATAATGTGGCACCTTCACTCATGGGTGGTTTCAACGTGATAAGAAGCTACGAACCTGAACTAGATATCTTTCAAGTGAATGTGCCTTCAGATCTTTGGGTATTGATCATTTTTCCTGATGTTGTGATAAAAACGGCAGAATCAAAGAAACTCATCCCGACCACACTCAGCATCAAAGATGCACGTGATCAATGGTCAAATGTGGCTGGTCTTATTCAGGCATTTAATGTTCATGACTTTGAATTATTAAAGAAATCCGTAACTGATTTGGTCGCTGAGCCAGTACGAAAAGGTCTCATTCCTGGCTATGATGATGTGAAACAATTGGCCTTCAATGCAGGAAGTGTCGGATTTAATATTTCCGGATCAGGACCAAGCATGTTCGCGTTTTTCAGAAATGAAAAGGAAATGAACAAGGTCAAACCAGATATACGAAAACTATACGAAAACAAAAATCTCCCAGTGATTCTTCATTCCTCCAAAATCAACCTACATGGGTGTGAAGTGATAGGATAAACAAAATATTATTATTCAGGAATATGAAATTTTATAGCACCAAAGGAAAAAACAAACTTGTACCTTTTAGGGAGGCAGTAATTAAAAGCCTCCCAGAAGATAATGGACTGTATTTTCCAGAAACTATTCCTGTCTTAAGCCTGGATTTTTTCTCCACTTTGAAATCTTTGACGCTACCAGAAATTGGGATCGAAGTGATGAAGAATTTTTGTAATGAAGATGTTCCATCAAACAAGCTGAAAGAAATCATGAAGGATGTGCTCAGTTTTGAGATCCCTTTAGTCAAAGTTACTGATCACATATCCAGCCTGGAATTATTCCATGGCCCAACCTATGCATTCAAAGATGTAGGCGCTCGATTTTTGGCCAGATGTCTCGGATATTTCAATGAATCGGATAATCAGGAAGTAACAATTTTAGTTGCTACCTCTGGAGATACTGGTGGAGCTGTTGCCGCTGGATTTTACAAAGTTCCAGGTGTAAAAGTCATTATCCTATATCCTTCCGGCAAAGTGAGCGATCTTCAGGAAAAACAACTCACCACACTTGGCGAAAACATTACTGCACTAGAAATTGATGGCGATTTTGATGATTGCCAGGCACTTGTGAAGACTGCCTTTTTAGATAAAGTTGTGAATCAAAAGTTGGCACTATCTTCAGCCAATTCAATCAATATTGCCAGATGGCTACCTCAATCCATCTATTTCTATGAAGCTTTCAAGCAACTTGAAAATCCGAATAATGCTGTGTTTGCAGTGCCAAGTGGCAATTATGGAAATATTACAGCTGGAATGCTGGCTAAAAAAATGGGATTACCGATTCACAGATTCATCGCAGCATCAAACGCCAACGACATTATCCCCAGATATATTAAGAATGGTACTTACGAAATCAAGCCTACTATTGCTACACTGAGCAATGCGATGGATGTAAGTAACCCAAGTAATTTTCCAAGAATGATGGAGTTGTATCATCAAGATTGGGAAGCCATCAAAAAGAATATTCATGGCTTTACTTTGGATGATCATACTACTTTACAAACCATGGCCGAATGTTTCAAAGATCATCACTACACACTTGATCCTCATGGAGCTATTGGTTATCAGTCGTTGAAAGGATCTTTAGATGAAACCGAGCATGGTATTTTTCTGGAAACAGCACATCCTTGTAAATTCATTGATACAGTTGAACAAGCACTAAATCGGGAAGTACCACTCCCCGACTTTGTTTCAGACTTGATGCAAAAACAGAACGAATCAATAAAATTGGATAAATCGTTCGAGTCTTTTAAGAATTTCCTTTTGGATTAATCAATCCTTCAATCTCTTGTTAAGCATAATTATGCTTAACTTTTGACTAATTAAACCGCCTAACTTAGGATAATCCCACCGCCATTCTTCCCAAATATTGGGAAAAATCAATGTTGATATAATCGATTTTAAAAATAATTGCTGGATCAATCACTTTAATCCAGTAGCATTATTGTCTTTATTTTCAGCTATTTATGATATTATAACTAATTGATTATCAATTAGTTATATTGCTTTTTTGTGTTTTTTGAATTAAGTTTGCATATAAATTCAAACGTTCATTAAAAATCAACATTATGAAAAAGCTAATCTCTATCTTAAGTATCTCTTTTTGTATCGCAATGATTGCACCTTCTTGCTCATCATCAGATGAAAGTTTTGAGGATATTGTGTTAAAATCAAATCTGGATCAGACCGCACCAAATAATGGAGACCAGGGTGGCTCTACTGGTTCTTCAACTGAACCGCCTATTGGTGGATAACAACGGAAAATAAAAACCAAAGACGTGTATGCATATGCACGTCTTTTTTTTTAGATTTACGCTTAACGTCAATTAGCGGTTAATGCGTTTAGTCTTAATATCAATCATATTCATCATTTTTCACTCATTTGCATATGCAAATGATGAATTGGCAGAAATTCATGACCGAGTATTTTCCCTACTATATACTGATCCAGACGAAGCATATAGACTAGCCATACAAGCTGAGTCTATGGCTCATGAAGATCACCTTTACGCTGAAGAAGCCAATTACATATACGTCCAGGCCTTTCTCAATGACACCCACTATCTAGAACAAGGAAAGGCGTTTATCCTTTATTTGAAGGCATTAGAAGTTGTCAAGCCACATTATCAGGAATCTGAAAAATCCTTATTGGTATATAGAGGACTACTTATGAATACTGGAAATATTCTAAAGGATCATTATGCGTATGATCAGGCGTTGGAGTATTATGATAATGCAATTAAATTTTACTCGCCAACTGAACCTGATATATCATTGGTACGCATATTTCATAATAGAGCTGACCTTTTCGGGGAAATGGAAAATTGGGAAGAGGCCATCAAGTCAATTGACAAAGCGATTTATTATGCCCGAGAGATCAAGGATGAAAAAATGATCTTGACAACACTTAATTTTAAAGGGCTCTTACAGGTTGATATGGGGCAATTTGAGGCAGCTCGTGCAACTTTTAATGAAATTTTAAATCTTGATTTTATTGACAAACATGTAATCCAAATGGGCATTGAATGGCACAATATTGGCCATTCTTATGCTGACGAGAAAAGATATAAAGAGGCAATTGAAGGCTATAAGCAAGCGGAAAAATATAAAATCGAGAATTTAAGACCGGAAGGAGAAATATTTATTACCTGGACTGATTTATGCGAAATGCATAAGATCATTGGCGATTTCAAAACGGCAATGCAATACGGTCTAAAGGCTGAACAGCAATATGAACATTTAATGCTGCATCCTGAAAATTACCGCATATTTGAATATTTATCTCATATCGCGTTTGAACTTGGCGATTATCGAACTTCCAAAAAATATACGGATAAGTATATGGAAGAAAATGCAAAATTTATTGAGATACAACGAAATATTCAGAAAGTAAAAGATCAATATAAAATGGAAGTACTGGCTGCTGGATTTTTCGTTGAGTTGAATTCATCCAAAAACGATAGTATTTATACAATTATTCTCACAATAGTATCCTCCATTTTCACCATCATCTTATTGGCAGGGTTGGGCGGACAGTATTTTGTAAGAAGATCAATAAGAAAATCCATCCAAAGGATTGAAAGAGATAGCCTGGTTTAAACTAGAATTTTACAACCATTTTACAATTTCTTTAATTGATTTGCGTGGTGGCTTATTACCCAAAAGCTCGTAATATCCCATATAAAATAAGCCGATACAGTTTTCGCCTTCTTCCAGAGGCTCAAACTCACCGAAAAACTGCAAAAGATCTGGTGTGCTCCAATAAGAACCAATACCATATCCGTGGCACGTTAGCCACATATTTTGTACCGCCATGGCGACTGCTGCATATTCCTCCCATTCCGGCACTCGATCCCGCTGATCTCTCTGAAGACAAATAGCTATCACCGCACCAGCTTTTTGAGGATTCATTTTAAGCTTTTCATATTTAGCTATTGAAAAAGTCTCCCTAGATTCAATGCTTCGATATTTTTCAGACATGAAAACACCAAACTTCTTTTGCGCCTCACCTTTCAACACCTTAAATCGCCACGGTTGAGTGAGTTTATGAGTAGGTGCCCAAAGGGCATTTTCAAGAACGTTACTCAATATTTGATCAGATATTTCTTGATTGATATATTGATTGGGATAAACAGAACGTCTTGTGCGAATAAGTTCGTGTAATTCTTGAATGGTCATGGCGCAAAACTACCATGACCATAGAATTTTTCATCGGAGAATTAATAATTATAAGGAAGTTTTAATTGCGGATCTAATATTTGTATACCAAATGCCTATTTGATAACACATTTTATTCCTTAGCCACCATCAAAAATGCTCCCCAATAAATTGGGTCTGGATATTCATTTCTAATGGTTATCTGTGCTGCATTAAATGCTTCTCTTTTAGATCTGCCAGCCAACCAATATTTATAAAACTCAACCATGAGTTTTTGTGTAACCTCATCAGAAACCTGAAACAAACTCATCACCAAAGCATCAGCTCCTGCAACCAGAAAAGATCGCTGAAGACCAAATACTCCTTCTCCTTGCTGGATCTCTCCTCTTCCTGTTTCACAAGCACTCAAGACAACCAGTTCCGTTTTATCAAAATTTAGATTCATGGCTTCATATGCAGTGAGAACTCCATCCGCGATATTATAGTTGTCCGTAGCTTCTAATAAAACTTCACCACCACCTTCTGTAAGTATTCCAGACCTTTCAAGAGGATTATCGTCTTCAAATAAACCGAAGCTCTTATCTACTTTCCGCGGTTTATCATCAAAAAAACCATGAGTAGCAATATGGAGTAAAGTGACATTTTTGATCGATTTAATCACGTCCTCAGTGGCGTCTCTGCCTAAATAAGTATCCACTTGCCAGCCGTTTGATTTCAATAAATCAGATACCATTCCTACTTCAAGTTCAGTACCAGGTAATTGTGGCACTCTTGATGTGGTAAGAGCCCTTGTCGGATTTTCCATGATGGCATCATCATAGGAGCTTTCCTTATCATAATACTTTGGATTTCCAAACAACATGGCCACCATCGGTTCATTGGCGTTAAGTTTACGTTCTTGTTTGGCATCTTTCGATCTCGATTCTGGCAATGTTTTGGTGCTATTGACAACACGGACATTTACCTTGTCGATCATATAGCCACCTCCTTCTACAGCAAGAGACTCAATATTTATTTGGTTGTAAATACCATCTGGAGATAAATAGACCACTGTTTTATTACCAATTACCTGATCAATCTGTTTCCAATACATGTTGTATCCGTTTTCATCACGAACTTTAAACTTGATGCTGTTTCTCAACCGACTGAAATGTCTGGTTTCAAGATCATTCCCATTTTCAAGAACTATTAACGTCGGGTTTCGACGTGTTTCCTGAGTAACAATAAGCGCGGCATAAGTAACCTTCTCTTCATTAAACTCTGTATCAAACGTTCTATACCTTACAATTTCAACAGCCGCTTCGTGTGGCCTTAGCGCGTCCTTTACATCTTTCCATGTGTAAAAATCAGATTCATAAGTACTTGAAAATGTTTCTGATTTTTCACTAAGTGTTTTTTCTAAAAAGGCGATTTCATCTTTTAGTGCTTTTACATCAACCTGGTTTGATTCCAGATTTTCTGATGATTGGGCAAGCGTATTTGTTAGATATTCCTTTTTGGCCATCCAACTCTCAAAATCTTTGATCACGGTGGAGTCGCCACTATTCAAAATAGCATTTCTTGTTTTTATGGATGAATTCAACAACAAACCTTTCGTCACAAGCGCAAAGTCATACATGTCACTTATGTACTTTTCTTTCTGGTCCTTATACTGTACCGCTATGGTATTATAGAACTCGAAATCAGGTTTAATTTTAGACCAGAATCTCGACTTTTCTTCTTCACTTAAAGTTGGAAAATAAACCTTAGTGTAGTTGAGATAAGCGGTAGTGGTAGTCTCGAGTATTTTCTGGACTTTATCGATCTCCCCATCAATGTAATAGGATTGTGCAAGTTTGCTTTGTGTTTTGAGGTATTCTGGATGTTCTTCACTGAAAATCTTTCTAAAAAATTTGGATGCTCTTTCATATTCTTTTCGAGCCATTCCAAATCGTTTTTTATAACTGTAAATATCTCCTTTTAGTCTAGAAACTTCTCCGGAGCTAATATTCCTATTCCCTAATACATTAGACCATATGGCATCAGCTTGATCCAACATGACCAGTGCTGAATCTAATTCGTTTTTTTCGATATAGATATAAGCCAAATTCTTAAGGGCTTCAGCATACAGGGGATGCTTATTATCAAAATTCGATTCAACAATGTCTTTGGCTTGTCTAAAATAATTTTCAACATTTTTAATCGAATCCCCCAAATGAAATCTCAATAATCCAAGATCTGTAAGTGACTCGGCCAACAAAATGTGATCAGGTCTCAACTTGGCTCTGCGTATGTTGTATATCTCTGTAGCTTCCGCTATTCCCGCTTTGTAGTTCCCTAATTCCAGATATAGGTTAACGAGAATCGTTTGATTGTCAGCATAATACAGGGTGGAATCTCCAAACACCTTTTTAGTAATTGAAAGTGATTTTCTTATATTTTTTTCTGCTTCCGGAAATTCTCCACGAATCAAAAACATCTGACCAAGTGCATTGTAAGGTTTGATAAGTCTTCGACTAAAATTCCCGTACATGTCAGTCTTATCGAAGATCACTGTGTTGAGAAGCTCTTCAGTTTCTGAGTAGTTACCAAGACGTGTATTGATTACCGCCAGGTCTTCAATAGAATTTAAAAGAATAGTCTGGCTTTCGCTACCTAACTTTTTACCAATGGATTTTGATTTGTATAATAGATCCTCTGCTTTATCATATCGACCAATAGTCGCATAAAGTGTGGCTGCTGAGTTAAGCGCCTTGATATATTCACCAGACACTTTTTCTCCATCCTTTTTGATGATTTTAAGAGCATCATCGACATTTATTTCAGCGTCACGATAATAGCCACCCATGGTTTGCATCTGCGCAAGAGACACGATCTGTGTACCAAGATCCACACCTTCCACATCAGGATTGAATCGCATTCCTTCAACTGCATTTGAGTTTAATCTGATACCTTCTTCATATTCTCCTTTGATCAAAAGATATTCATTGAGTCGATTTACCAGATTAGAATATTTGGTGTGTGTTTTGGTAAGTTGGTTGAACACATTCCTGTAAGGTCGCTCATCAAGTAACTTGAATGCCTCAATAGGAGTCTCTGTATAAGCCAAGAAATATCCGGCACGCTGAATATCATATGCATTTTGAAATAAACCGTGCTTAAATCTCAAATCAATGTTTGATTTTAATAGTGGATAATAACTATCAGCAGTATGTTGATACCTTATTACAGTTGTTTTTTCAGAAAAATAGATACCCGCTGAGTATAATTTTTCACGAGATGGATGATCAAGTGGTACCATATCATGACTTATAAAATGTGCGTCATTGATATTCTTAAATGCAGCATCATTCTCTTTGTCCATGAAATCATCATAAGCATCAATATAGAATAGATGATATTGCTTGTACTTCTCTGGCGCTTTTACTGACTTCACATATTTGGTAAATAGATCACGTGTTTTAAAAACTCCACTGTTATTATCATTGTCCTTTTCGATGACTATTTTTCGCAATAGTCCTTGCTCCATACTATTTCCTACAGGTTTAGCATTAAGATATTGCGCCATATACTTGTCAGCACTTTTAAAATCACCCCGCTGGTGTTCCAAATCAATTTTAAGTGCTAAAGATTTATAGAAAGTGGGTTTTTTATGATCCAACTCCCTATTGAATGACTTAGAATATTCATCCAATTTCTGTTCTGCAGCTTGATACAACCCACGATCAATCATCAATTTAACTTTGTTGACCTTTAATAAACCCAGCAACTCATTTCTATAATCCAAGTCAAGGGAATTAACTATCTCACCATCGTAGCTAGCGTTTTTCAAAGAAGGGAATAAGGCGATCATTTCATCCAAGATTGGCTCAGCAGCAAGATAATCGCCATTATTAGCCAAGGTAATCGCCTTCCTGATGGTAATCTCATTTGCGATTAGAGAAGATGTGCTGTAATAATATTCATCACTTAAAATCGAAATCAGACTGTCCGCTTTTTTATAATTACCATATTCATTAAATAAATCAACCAACTTGAGTTGACCTACATAGTATGCAGTTGGGTTAATATCCTTAATAGCTATCAATTCCTTAGCGGCAGAATCTATCCTCTCGTTCATTTGAGGATAATTTTTTTGAGCTTCCAAACCTTTGGCCTCCATGATTGTCAACCAAACAAGGAGCGTGGTATCATTGCCAAATTTCTTTTTAAGATCCTTTTTTCGAAGCTTAGCTATCAACTTAGGAATCTTATGAAGTTTACCTTTTGTGTATTGTGCCTCCGCTTTTGACATTACCACCTCCCATGTTTGTGCATTTGCAACTGGATGTGAAATAGTGATTAAGAAAGCAGTTATAACAATCAGAATAAAATTGGTCGAATTTTTCATTTGAATGGTGGGCTATTACTAATTATGAAACACTAAGATAAAAAATTGTGGAAGAATTGAATGAAATTTAATTATCGGAAAACCTTGTATTCCATTGGGAAAATGCAATTTTGTTAGCTTGATTCAATAACCCATAGATTAAGTAATAGGTTTATTCGTGGGAATGAATTTAATTTACCGTTCCCAAAACGTATAGAAAATTATATGCTCACATCTTTCCAAACAGCTAAACTAACATATCTTTTTAACCTGCTTGATTTGAACGGCAATGGTATTTTGCAAGTCAATGATTTCGCAGAGTTGGCTGACAATGTCAGGGAAAAATTGAATTATGAAGAAGGTGAAAAAGAGCATCAGGCCATTGTGAGAAAATCTGTCAAATTTTTTCACAAACTACTTCGTGATATTCCCAATCCTGGTTATCAAAGCATAAATATAGATGGATGGCTTACATTCTTTGGTGAAGAAGTGGCTTCATTCGAAGATGAGGATACAGTCGATGAGTGGGTTGATCTCTTGCTGGCTTTCGTTTTTGGTATGTTTGATGAAAACCACGACGGATACATCTCATTGGCTGAGTACCAGGATTTATTTGAGATTTTTGGCAAAGATGAAGCATTCTCTAAAGCTGCCTTTGACAGAATTGATGTAAACAAAGACGGGAAACTATCCAGATATGAATTGATTCCCGCAGTTGAAACTTTTCTGACTTCAGATATTCCTGATGAAAATGGAAATTGGGTATTTGGCGATTGGCGAAAAATTTAGATCAGCTTCTCTCCATCAAAATTTCACGAATTAATGATGTAATTCGTGAAATAATCTATTCATTACCACTTTTGGTTTTCTATCTACTGTAAACAATCCCCAGTGTTTTTCAGGCTCCATAGGCTCATCGGAACCTTTCCATGGCTCGTCAAAAGCTTCAAAGACAAAGGTTAAAACCCCCTCCTTTTCGCTCCAGTCCATTAAATCATTGCAATAGATTGCTTGATATTCTTCACTCACATTTTCAGGATGAATTCCTCTTCCGTTGGAATTTGTTGCCCATCCTGCTTCTGTGATGATTACAGGTTTGTGAGGGTACTTTTCGGCTACACTATTGTAATTCTCAATGGTGTAATTAATGGCTTCATGTACATGTTTGTATTCCCAAACAGGATAAGTATGTATCGAAATAAAATCAACAGCCTCAGCCAGATCTTTCAACTTTCCTTGCCAAGGCACAAAATTCTCACAGAAAGTAACAGGCTGTGATGCGCCCTCTTTGATCATTTCTACATACTCAATAACTCGAGCTACCGATACATAATGATCTGTCCAATCTACGGTGGCTTCATTTCCTGCCGATAATGAAAAAATGATATCAGGATATTGGTTGGCTAATCGAATTAATTTCTTAATTCGATTGGTGTTTCTTTCTTTGTTTTCAACCAGTACTTCTTCTGGATATGTGCCTCCCCAAGGACAATTGAAATTATTCATTTCCGCACCAATATGAGCGCCAAGCATCACTTTCAAATCCAGATTGTCATTATTAATAATCTCCAAAACACGTTCTGAATGAAGATCACAGTCATAAAGACGAATGTATTTCCAATGTTTTTCAAGCATCAAAAGATCTTCCCTGATTTCTTCATAGGACGGGAAAACACCTGTGACCGGACTTTGCCCTTCACGAAAACCTGAATAACAAATGGCTCTTTCAGGAACAATATTTAATAACTTTTGAATACTCATATTTTGCTTTTTCGGCATTGATTTTACTTAAACTTCAACTGCTCATTTTTATCCCAAATCCCCCAATAAGCACCAACATCACCTTCATCGCTGGTTTTCCAAGATTCATCAAAAGAAGAAAAATAGAAAATATCGATATCCTCTTCCTTTGACCAAATTTGGGTGTTGATGAAATACCGCATGGCATTTTCAAAAGATGGTTGAGAACCATGAAACTTCTCTCCAACATTTGGCCAACCTGTTTCAGATATGATTACTTTTTTTCCGTTTGCTGCTTTTGTCGCTCTATTGAACATGTCTTTCATGTAAAGCAGTGAATATTCCTGACTACAACCTTCCCAAAATGGATAACAATTGGCAAGAATGACATCACAAGCCTCGGTGATTCTCGGTCTATTGGCAAACTCATAATACGCATCAACATATCCTACTTGTATGCCAGGTAGGGCTTCCTTTACCTGAGAGATATAGTCCAGCAATTGATCTTCTGTCAAATCTTTTCGGTACATCACTTCATTTCCTACGGCCACAATATCAGCGTGACCTTCTTTTGCCAATTTGATGACACCTTCTATTTCTGCTTTGTTGATCTTTTCAGATTTGCCAAGCCATGCGCCAACCAAAGTTTTCAATCCTAGTTCTTTGGCGATCACCGGAATACGCTCATTTCCTTCAGTGCAAGAAAATGACCTGATCCATTGGGTATATGGTTTGATGATCTCCATTCTTCTTCTGATTTGTTCGTCGGAGATTTGGGTGCCAGGCTCCTGACCATCTTCATATGGACTAAAGCAAAGGCCGTGCATCCCTTGATTTAAAATCTTATTGTATAAAGCCAATAATTCATCTGTAGTCTTTTGAGAAAGATCCATTCCCACCAGAGACATCATGTATTCACTTCTTGCTGACATTATTTTCGTTTTTGAATATTGAAAAAGTTTTTTATTTCATCGAACTGGTCCATCAAAAATGCTGATAGACTTTAATCTGGCTGATTACATTACTTCTATTGAAAATCTCCTGTGATAGTTTTTTTGTCAACTTTGTCCCCGTGATTTCTTGCTCAGTACCATCTGTGAAATATATTTTTATTAAGGCTGAATCTGATTCACAATAAATCACTGGCACCTGGCAATAGGTAAAGGCCAATTCACCAACATTCAATGATATTTTGTTAAATGAGCCTTCTAAATCATAATAATTGAATACCGCTGATTCTTTTAGAAATTCATTTTTGCTTAGAAATTTTTGCTCGAATGAAATACAAGAATCATTGACAATCACGCCAAATTCAGCCCAGCGATTGAGTACATCTTCCTTGACCTGACCTGTCATTCCTGGCTGCTGCACTCCTTTGTTTCCTGGTGTATGTGAGTAAGGATCGGTAGGAAATGAACCGTAGATTTCAGGTGACTTATTTGCTCCAATTCCAGCTCGGATCTCATAATAATGATCTACCATTTTACCCATGGTAATCGATCCTTCATATTTACTATCACTCCAATAAATGTTTTCCTGAGTGGCCAGCAATAATTTGGAAACCATGTGCCAATAAATACTTCCCAAACCTTCATATCCGAAAAATGTCCCGGATCGGCCTGTGAATGCTTTGTGATTAAACATGATTTCAAATACTTCCAAATAGGAATCGTATTCCTTTTCTACCAAATCACCAAAGGACGTATCATTCAAATGGTCTAAGACAGCCTTCAAGCTTTTGGTATTTTTGAACGACCCATTGAAATGATAATTTCCAGCTTCATCCTTCAATATCAATGAAGAATCTCCGGCTTTAATTAATGATTGTGCTAAAGTAGAATTCGAAGCAAATTCCTTTGGTATCAGGTTTTTATTTAAAAATCTCGGCAATTCTCGATTCGGATAAAGCATGTAGCTGTATTGATCCTCTCTGTATATTTTGCTTTGCTTCAATGAATCAAGCACGTCTAAAGCCTCATCTAAATTTAAAAACCCAGATGAAAGTACCGCTACCTGTCCTTCAAGCATTTCATAGAGATTATCTATGCATGCCTTGCCTTCTTTAAATTGAATCAAATTATACGCATGGTATAAGCCATCATTTCTCTTATTTGACTTGATGGTATGATCTATATACGAAAGCGTAAGCTGCATAAAAGCGTTAAGCTGTTCTGTTGATAATTTAACCGTTTCCCCCTCAAAACCAGCGTATGCAGCAGTTCGGTATTGCTCACCTAACCTACCTAACTGATCTACCATCAACCTTCTAGCTGTATCTGAAATTACACTATCGAGCAATGATTTTTGAGATTCAAAAACATCTGATATTCCTGTAAAAAGCGTGGAAACAGGTTTATTGATTTCAAACTCACCTATTCCAGCATTGGTGAAAATGTCAATGCAAAACGAAACATAGCGACGCATATAATAGAGCGTAACCATAGAAACTCCATTTCCAACCAAAGCATTGTTGGCGTCATTCCATTCAGGGCGTTGTGTATTTAACCAGATTCCACCCTCAGGAATGAAATTTGATAACTTAGCAAGCAGTGTGACGAGTAATTTTTCAGTAAGATTAGCTCGTGTGAGGCGGTTTTTATGATCAAAAACAAGCTTACCATCTCCGCCAAGCTCATGCACACGTTGCTCTGCTTTTGATTGCACGTCATGATCAAAATCTATTGTATCCTGCGGATCAAGTATTATGTCATCATATCCTTTGATACGATAAGGCACATCCGCATAGACAAAAATTGGTTGCGCCAAAAGTTTTAGAAACTCATCCTTCTGATGAGAAACCGCCACTTCCATGAGTTTTTGGAGATAGATGATCTGATGATCTCCCCAATAGCCAATATATGACCATGGATCATCTGGCTCAATCACTTCCCAATCGATACCATTCCTTGTCACACGATAAGGATTATAACCATCTATTGTAGATGCATTCACAAATTTGGTGATCATTGAAACAATATATCCAGGAAAGGAAACAGCAAGGGCTTCCCAGTTTTGAAATATATCTCTCCAATTGCCTTCATAACTCCTCTTTTTGGATCCATCTTCATTTTTAGTAACAATGGAAAACATGTTCCATGGTCTGCTAGGATCACCATGTCTTCGACTAAAAGTGAGCGGAAGATATTCATATGAAATACGGATAATATCTGCATTTCCGGATTCCATGGCCAGTTGAATCAACTGTTGATATTGGAATGTATCAGGTAATTGATTGAAAAATCCTGACTGAGTCTCAAGTATCTTTTTATTAATATTTTGAAAATAGTCCAGAAGGTCTGATTTTTCTACTTGATATTGATCATCGAAGATGCCTCCTCTCATGATATTGAACAACACATTGGCATAATGCCTGCTTACAATCAATTTATCTGCGGTGAGTTGAAGACCATCAGCTTTGGCTACTAATTCCAAAAGCGATTTTGTACCTGTTTCAATATCCTGGATTAAGTCCTGATATAAACTTGATTTATCTTTTGTCAGCTGATTGATCAGCTTAATTACTTTGGAGTGATCTTGATTTACTTCACCAATGATATGCCAGCTTGAAGAGGCATTTTCAGATAAAGTAATTTTGCTATTGATAAAATATGATCCGCTTTCAGCTTTTGTATCCGTCTCAGAAATCAAATCTTCACCTAGTCTGAATTTATTCAACTGAAGGCTTGTCAACAGAATGTTTTCACATTCTAAACCTACGTTCCAGACGGTAGTAGTTTTCAGCGCCTCACTCGGTTCTGCTTTATCCACAATCATGGCGCTCAACATGAAAAGACCTAAGCCACTGGCTTCATCCAATTCATTTTTCTTATAGGCATTGATGAGGTTGCTAGTCCTATTTTGGAAATCTGAATTGATGCCAGAAGGAACAATGTTTTGTATTCCATCTAAAACTTCAACCTCGATTTTTGATGTTCCAGTATTAAGAATTGTAGAACGTTTTACTATTCCATATTTCTCTGAGAATTGCCATGAATATTGAAAATTTAATCTCAAATCAGCATTTAATTCTTCAAATACAATTTTGTTCCCAGCAAAGTTTTTGTAAATATTTCGTGTGATAGAATAGCTCCCTTGATAGCGACTTGTAAAAGGTTCCCAAAGGAAATATTTATCATCCTTATTAACTCTCAAGATTGTTTTGCTCCCTATCGTATCATAAAATTCTGATATTTTATCATCAGTATAATATGGAAAAAGAGCAGAATTTGAGTTTTTTCTACCTGCTGACAATCCACCGGTGGTAGATATGAACATCCAATGATCCGAATGACTTACCAAACTGATAAAGAATGGTCTCATCAAATCATAATTGGCAATTTTATAGAAATCCTCGTCATCTATTTTCACATAACCACCCTCGATTTTTGAATGCTGATTTTTAAGAATTGTGTCTCCTATGAATAGTTTCTTTATAGACATTTAATAAATAATTATTGTATCCAGTTATTTAAAATTATAGTTTGAAGTGCTCTGGGACTTATTTGCACTTTTGATTTTTTTCCGTTAATTGAAATATTCAAATTTCTGATCTCATCATTCATATTTAAAACAACAAGGGCTATCGAACCATCCGGATTCAGTGTAGCTGTCGCCATGAACTGATCATTATCTGACAATTCAAACCCAATGCGTACTGCGCCCGGTCGAATGAATTTACTAAAGTGGGTAAGTGTATAATATAAAGGTGTGTAATAAACTTCGTCTTTATCTGGGTCCACTATAACCGGGGCTATGCACCAATTTTTTGCCCAATTGGGACCACCTTCTTTATCTAAAATCATGTTCCAGTCTACCCAACCTTCAACCCAATTATTCATACACCCAATGATATCCCTGGCATAACGATAAACAGGAACATATTTTGGATGGTCTGGTTTATCAGCCTCGGGAGCCCAATCATATCCCCAATCGGTAGCTTCTTTTTTCCAATACCAATCATCCTCTTTCCAATGCGGAACTTCAGCATCTATGCAACCCTCTGTATGGATAATATGCTTATCAGGTGCCAATTGATGTGTTACATTAAGTGATTCAGGAAACCAATCCACCGTGCTGGTATACCAGTGAACCGCCATGCCATAAAAATATTTCAGTGCTTCTTCATCTCCCAATAATACTTCTGCCCATTCTTCGAGCTCTTTTCCTCTATTTTGATCATAGCCTAAGATCTTTACATCATGTCCATCAGCCAGCATTTGGGGACCGAGATGATTCTTAACAAAATCAACCATCTCTTGAGGAGTATAATGCATGCTCTCCCAGTTATTCCCATTACCTAATGGCTCATTCTCCACAGTCACACCCCAAATATCAATTCCCTCCTCTTTATATGCTTTAATATATTTAGAGAAATAAAGCGCCCAGGTAGCATAATATTCGGGCTTTAACTTACCACCTCTCCACTCATTATTATCTTTCATCCACGGCGGTGCAGTCCATGGGGAAGAAATAATCTTGAAGCCATCTTTTGACACCAACTGTGCGGCTTTTATCATAGGAATCAAATCATCACGATCCTCATCAATACTAAAGTCTTCTAATTCAACATCCCCTGGTTGGCTTGCATATGAATAATTAGATAATGAAAAATCACATGAATTAATATGTGTTCGAGTTAAAGTATAATTTGCACCATCCGTACCAAAATATGCTTGCAAAATATCTTTTTGATTTTTAGCTCCTAATTTCCGTAACAGATATGCCGATGACTCTGTGAAAGCCCCACCAAAACCTATGATTGTTTGAAATTTTGATTCAGGAAAAATACTTATGCCTATTTCCTTTCCTTCAGATACCGGATCAGTTTTCCTTAGAAGTTGGTTTCCTGATGCAGAAGTTTCGTAGACATCAACATTCATTATATTCTGATTTGAGGTGCAGCTAACTGAAATTACTAATAAAAGTATAAAGGTCGTTTTCATAATTGAATAAAACTTTGGTTCATAAATCAAATGGCTATCCATAAGATTCAACGACAATTACATTGTCCATTTATTTTTTTGAACATTGACATTTACTATTTCACATAGAAGGGTATGTTTGCATGAGCAGCATGACCTTTCATATCATATACATATACAAACAACCTGTAAGATCCCTCCACTTTAGGAGTTCTCAATGTGATCAGTCTGTTAGTTGGTGCGAGTATGGCCATCTCAAGTCTTTCTGGTACTTCTTCATGATCTCCTCCCTCTTTAGTTTCCTGACTCTCATGCATTATTTCCCAATGATAAGTCAGTGAATCAGAATCATATTCAAATGGAAAAACTTCTGCCTGATATTCCTGACCTGGAACTAAATAGATGTTGTCTGCAGCGAATTTTCCATCTAGTTTAACTGAATCCAGCCGTGGTGTTCTGTTTTCAGGCCATTCTCCATTCCATATATAATGCATTACGTCAATTGGCTCTGTTTCCTCATTGGTAGGTAAAAACAATCCGTACCAGGTTGGCGTACGCTCTTGTTTTTGTCCCCATAGGAAAACATAATTTCCGATGCATTGATCAGAATATGGCTGAATAGCTTCCTGATAACTTCTAAGGTAATTTCGTGCTTTCTGAGAACTGTTTTGTTCAAAAGGAGCTCCCCAGGCTGTTTTTTGCATTTCCCAATGGCCTATTGCTCCCCATTCAGTAACTAAATATGGACCTGTCCAGTCAGCCTCATGAACAAATTTTGGTAAATTATAAATCGCCCCGTATAGCTGCATGCTAAGTATATCAATGTCGGAAGCCCGTGATTTAATATCATCTGCAAGTTTTTTATCCAAAACAGTAACCGTGGTTGTCGTCGGGTGATTTGGATCTAATTCATGAATCATTTTCGAAATATCATTGACTGCATCATAGACCTTCGGGTTCGTGTAGTTATAATTCAATTCATTGCCAATCATCCATAGAAGTAGCGCTGGATGATCCTTGAATTTGATCACCTCCTTTTTAACTTTCTCAAATTGCTTCTGTACTGCTTCCTCATCATCATAGTCCATCCCATGACGCTCAGGTTGGATATAGAAACATAAAGCAACAGTTATATCATTCTCATGAGCCTCATCCAATAATTCCTGTGCATTGTCTGTACTCCATGTGCGGATTGAATTGCCTCCATGTGCTTTGAAATTTTTCATGTCTCCAGTCAAGCCAGCACCTTTGATCTGATAAGGATTGCCTCCTCTGTATAAAATGTATTTGCCATTCTCACTGCGAACCTCAACTTTAACCGGACCATTATTCAGTGATTCAGCCAATTCATTTTGATTGGCTTGTGAACATCCTGAGAGCATAACCATCATTATTGAAGCAAAACAGATTAAGACGTTATTCATTTTCAATTTTCGTTATTATCAATTTCCTAAAGTTGAACATTTTCAAATTCAAATTGCTAAAAAAGCCGAAACTACCTTTGTGTGTAAAAAATATTTTTTATATGTATCGATTTACCATCTAAATCACTCACTCCTCGGAGGTGAAGCAATGAATTGACATTTTCAAAATCAGCCCCTTTGTCTAAATCTTCGAATGATATGGAATATGATTGCCATTCCTGATCAAGCTTGTAAATAGACGATGGGGAAAAAGTAACAAAATTGTTTACTTGTGTACCAGCTCCAAAAGAACCTGATTGAAAACCAATATTAAATGTGCATTCCGTATCACCTTTAATATCAAAATGCAGTTTCCCGTTTTTGAAATTTGATAAATTCTCACCTGTGCCACCTGCCATCTCCAGGGCACAACCCCACCATCCAGCGTTTGCGGTTTTGATTTCAATGATTCGCTCATTTGTGAGATTGATTCCACAGGTTCCCTCCCATGCATTGAGTTTCAATTCGTCACTTGGATATGTAGCATCACTACTCGATATTGTGCCCCCAAAAGGACTAAGAATTACGAGTTTTTTATCAGTTACAATTTGTCCTGCTAAGCGGTTGCCATTTACATCTTTTATCCTCAATGAACCTACTTCACTTTCCATTGGTGGCGCAAACACAACCTTCATCAGCTCATCCTTATTTCCTCCGAAGGTTTTGGTAATAGGCAATCCAGATCTATTTAATTCATCAAAAACACCCTGATCTACCAAATCCCACCAGACATATTTAGCCTGAGACTTCAAATTGATCAACCCAAAATGGTTTTCAGATCCTTGTTGGTTGAATTGATCTTTCCATTTTTCATCAAAAGCTTCAAAGTAGAAACAGGATAATCCAGCCGTATTTGTCCATTCTCGCATATAATCATAATACAGTTTTTGTTTGTATTCATCTGCAGCATGCGAACCTTTATTTCCGTACAAAGAATTCGATGTTGTAGCCCAACCCGTTTCTCCAATATGAATTGGTTTTTTCACTCCAAGACTTGCAATGTAATTGGCGGCAGTTCTGTATTGAAACATGGCGTAGTTTTTTGCCCGGAACATGGCTGCATTTATTTTTTCCACTTCAGATAAGGTATCCTCAGATTCAGGAACAATCCAATAAGCAGGATTATAATGAGAATCATGAAATGGATAGGTATGAAGAGATACATAATCTACCGCTTTGATTAATTCGGCAAGTTCAGCAGTTTGATAATTTTTTGATCCCCCACCCCATGATTCAAAATTATCCGAACAAGTAATCCAAAGATCTGCAGGTAATTTCCCTTCCTGTTTTAATGCTTGCAGGTGATTGACCCATTTAAGGATAACTGGCGATCTCACAAAATAACTTGTGGCCCATTGAATCATTGCTTCATTCCCAACTGCAATTATTTTTACTATGTCAGGATATTCAATAGCCATTTCGATGGCCTTATTTATTTCATTGGTATTGTCTTCTAAATCTTCTACCTCATGATTAGGAGTTGGAGTGAAGGCACCTTCACATTCTATCCACGCACCAAGCATCACGTACATTTCAAATTTAGGATCTTCTGATTTTAGCTCTGCAATGGCTTTCAGGACATTAGAAGCATGCGTGTATTTGGTTGTATTATAGGTACGCAAGATTTTTATCCCAGCGGCAGAAAGAATTTTCATGTCTTCCTTGATCATATCTACTGTAGGAACAGTATCTCTGGTAAACGTCCTGAAACCACCGTAGGACATGGCTTGAAACTCAGGGTTTCCGAGTATATCAGCTGCGGTTATATTAATCTTTCCTTGGTTTTGATTGCATCCAATAAAAAGAAATAAAGACCCGATAAAGAGCCCCCAAACTTGCGATCTGAAATTGAGCCAATTTTTCATTTAATGTGCCTTTGTGTGTATTTACTTTTTGTTAGTCAATTATCACAATAATCGCCATTCAATTTGTACGTGGAGTTGAAATGCACCTTCAGACGTTCAATTACAATTCGCCACGTCTCTCAGTTAATGTTGCTTTGATCTCCCTTACTTTATCTTCAGATAAATCATAGCCCCACATGATGAAAATAGCCAGAAAGGCAGTAACTGAAGGTATGATGATATCTGCTAGTCTAAGGTTAGTCATTACTTCCAATGACTGTGTTGCAGCTCCAGATTCAAAACCAACCAGTTTTAAAACCAACCCAGCAAGTACAAATGCTATTGCCTGCCCAATCTTTATCATGAGCCAATAAATGGCCCCAAAGGTTCCTTCCTTTCTAGGCATCCCGTTTTTAAGTTCATCTAGATCACATACATCAGCAGTCATACTCATCATGAGGGTGAAGAGTCCTCCAATTCCAAAAGACATTAATGGGATAGGCATGAAAATCAACCATGGGTTAGTTGGATC
This sequence comes from uncultured Marinoscillum sp., assembly GCA_964353015.1. GTDB lineage: Bacteria > Bacteroidota > Bacteroidia > Cytophagales > Cyclobacteriaceae > JAMZMI01. Next base: position 76,660 of record CAYGUA010000014.1, read on the forward strand.
AAACCCCCACCATTTAAGTGTATATCCTACAATCGAAATGAGAGTGGCAATAATAAAAGCATTTCGTTTGCCTACTTTATTGGAAATCCATGTTACTATTGGAATCACCAAAAATGCGGTCGCCATCGCACTTATTGTTGCAAACCATGCTGGCCAAGTGCCTGTAAGTCCATAATCTCCATTAAACATATAAAATACGATGATGTAGAATGCAAAACCAGCAATCACCTGAAAGCCATTGAAAATAAGAAATGTAGCACCACATAATCTACGGAAAGGAACATTATTGGAAATCTGTACCATGCTTTTCCATAGACTGGCCAAGTTGTTGACCATGTTGCTAAGATTTAGTTCAGCTCTATTTTCCATGTTACTAGAATCGAGTCCTTTGCTAAAAAGCCCAGGTAAAACTCCAAGTACCATACAAGCACCTCCAACAACCAATGCCATATTCCTGACTCCTTCATCCTGCGACGCAAAAAGATCGGGATCAGCTACAACGACCCAAAACCAGGGCACCACCATCCAAGCGACTTGTCCCATCGTTTGGGAAAAAGCCATAAGTCGGGTTCTTTCATTGTAATCAGAAGTCATTTCATATCCGAGACCAACAAAAGGGGTAGCATACATGGTGTTTCCAATTGTGAACAGGAGCGAGAAAATTAAGAAATACCAGAAATTATAGTCTTGAGAACTATCTGCATCCATTTGCCACAGCAGTGCAAAGATGATTCCACTCAATATAGCTCCTAAAACTATGTAGGGTCTTCTTCGTCCCCATCTTGACTTTGTATTATCCGTAATGAATCCCATAATCGGATCGGTAATTGCATCAAAAAGTCGGGGCAAGCCAGCGAGTAATCCTGCTACCAATGGATCCATTCCAAACCCAGTAACCAGGAAAAACATAAATATATTAAGAGCCGCTGGCAAAAGGTTCAATACCAGATTACCTGTACCATAAGCAGCCTTCTGCCCTAAGGGAACTATATCTTTCGGATGAGTTTTCTGGTGGGTCATGATGTTTGGATTCAGGCAATAGGTTTGGTCAGAATACTAATGAAATGAGCTATGAAAAACTGGTTGTTCGCACAAAATGCGAACAACCAGCTGTTTTATTAACCAGAAGTTAATAACCAATATTCTGTTTCAACACACCGTTTGAAAGATCAATTTCAACCTGTGGTATTGGTAAAAATCCTTTTGTGGCAGAGTTGAAAGTTGCATCATATAACTCTGCTGCGCCAGTATATAGCGGTCCAATATCACCTGTTACAGTAAGTTCCTGGCTAGCCAACGTAAGACCTCTTCTTAACACATCAAAATATCTTAATCCTTCTCCAGCTAATTCCATTCGTCTTTCTTTGAATAGAATTTCATCCGAATAACTTGCTTCGTCTGCCAATCCTACTCTTTGTCTTACTCGATTTATATAAGCTACATTTTGGTCAATTTCAGCAGCCATCAACAATACATCAGAGAATCTGATGATACGAATGTTAGTCATATTATGAAGCTCCGGAGTACCTTGAATACCTCTGTCAACCAATCTGGTGGTATACTTATTATTATAATAACCAGTATGCTGATAAGATCCTGTATTTAATGTCACTCCATTTTCAGTTAAAATTTTGGTCTGAGTCAAAATGGTGCCATCGATTCTTGGATCACCCTGCATATCCTGAAACAGTTTGTTGGATACAGTTCCGAACGCCCACCCACGGTAGTAAGTGGTACCGCCTGTAACTCTAGGTCCCATCAACTGTGCTGCGAGATTACCTTCTACATATTGCTCTGATCCCCAATCACCTCCAACAGGATCACCTGCGAAAGAAATTTCAAATACACTTTCAATGCTGAATTCATTTGCCGCCAAAAACAATTCGTTATAATCTGGAAGCAAGTCATGCGGACTGTTATTAATGATATCCTCAAGCTGAGTCAAAACGTACGCACCGTCAATTGTTGTACCATTAGCACTCATACCTGTACCATACACACCGTTTTCAAATAAATAGACACGCGCAAGTAATGCTTGAGCAGCCCATTTGGTAGCTCTTCCAGTTCCAATTGTTTCAGACAAGTTTGGAATTGCCTCAACCAAGTCAGTCGCAATTTGATTATAGATTACTGATGGTGCGACTTGTGGTCTATTACCATCTGCCAATCCTGATGGAACATCAGTGAATAAAGGTACATTTTCGAAAAAACGAACAAGCTCAAAGTAGAAAAAAGCTCTCAAAAATTTAGCCTCTGCAACCATTGTAGCTACTACAGCTGCATCGTCACCGTCCAAAAGAGGCTGTGCCTTTTCAATTGAGAAATTGGCTCTGTAAACTCCAAAAAAACCTTTTTTCCAAAGGGATCTAGCAACTTCATTTCCTGTTGAAATTGCATAGGTATTGAATTCATCTTCTTCTGCACCATCTCCGGCATCTTGTCCACCTGCAAAAGCATCATCAGACAATATTTCCGCCAAATACAATGGTGGAGCCCATGCTAAATTGGTTCCTTTTTGATGTCCAAGAACATCGTAAGTCGCAATTAATGCCTGATCCAGCTCTTCAGGTGTACTGAAGTATTCACTAGAAAATAAGGTGGCTTGTGGATTAAGCGTCAAATAGTCTTCAGAACATGAAGCAAGTACGATAATCGAGAATATTATTAAAATTGATTTTTTCATAACAATTAAACTTTTATGATTAATGTATATTAAAAGGTAATTGAAGTACCAAGTCTGAAAGTACGTGCTTGAGGATATATACCTCTATCTATACCAGTATCTCGGATGTTAATCCTTCCATCAGTAACTGTTGATCCAACCTCTGGATCTGCTCCACTGTAGTTGGTCAAAGTCAGAAGGTTTTCAGCCGAAATGTAAACTCTCCAATTTGAGCATTTTATTTTATCCAAAACTGCACTTGGGATGCGATAACCAAATTGAATATTCTTTAATCTTAAGTAAGAACCATCTTCAATATTGACCATATCGGTCGCATTGGTGTAGTTTTCGTTAGGATCACCTGAAACTAATCTTGGCACATCATTGCTAGGGTTCTCTTGTGTCCATTGCTTCAATATCTTTGTTTGTCTGTTTGAAGTCAGGATGTCAGGACGGTTCATCCCGTTGAATACATCAACTCCAAACTGGCCTGTGATCAAAGCAGAAAAATCAAAGCCCTTGTAATCCGCAGATAAGTTCGAACCTAGAGTCCAATCTGGAAGTGGACTTCCAATTGCTGTTTTGTCATTATCAGAAATTCTGCCATCACCATCTACGTCCACAAATCTGATGTCACCAGCCTTGGCATTCGGCTGGATTGGATCTCCATCTTTATTGATATGAGCAAATTTTTCATTATCAGTCTGGAATATTCCATCCGTTTTGAATCCGAAAAAGGAAACAACTGGAAGACCTTCAATGGTTCTTGTAACTTCACCTGCCAATGCCCAAGAAGCTCCAGATATAAACCCTGCTTCATTGGCCACCTTAGTCATTGTGTTTTTGTTGTAAGTAGCGTTAAAACCTATTGAATAATGAAGATCTCTTTTCTCGCTTCTCCACTGTGCCGAAATCTCGAAACCTTCGTTTTCCATCTGACCAATATTTGCAACTCGCAAATCCTGTCCCAATGTTGCAACACCTGTAACAGTCTGTAGTAAATCTTTTGTTGTCTTTTTATAATAGTCAACAGTAGCTGTCAACCTGTTGTCAAAGAACCCAGTTTCAATTCCTATATCAAATTGCTGAGAAGCCTCCCACTTAATATCTTGATTTTCCAAGAATGCAGGTATAGCTCCATTCAATGCTCCAGTAGATAAATTATATGCAATGTTAAAATCTACAGTAGATTCATATAAGAATGTACCAATCCTGTCATTACCATTTTGTCCCCAAGATGTTCTTAGTTTCAATAGACTTAGCTTATCCCATTTAGGGAAGAAAGGTTCCTCATTGATTACCCAGCTGGCACCAAATGACCAAAAGTTTGCAAACTTATTATTTGCTCCAAAATTGGAAGAACCATCTCGTCTCTGAGTAACAGACAATGAAATACGCTCATTGTAGTCATATAATAAACGAGAAAAGAATGAAGCCCTTGTCGTTCTAGAAGCGGTACTCCCTGCAGTTTTTGTTGAATCAACAGCTAAGTCCAAATAAATCAAATTTGAGTTACTAGTATTGATACCTTGCCCCCCTGCTGCAAGCAATTGCCAGTTATCATCCAGCGTTGTAGTTCCTGCGAGAAGATTTACCCTGTGCTTTCCAAATTCCTTAACATAAGACACTGTGTTTTCCAACTGAAAAACAGATGATTTTTGGATTTGATCACTCATGCTGGTTGCTGCATTGTTATTGAAAGTTCCAGTAAGGAAATAAAGTGGCCTATGTGATTGTATTTGCAAGAAGCTAAGATCAGTACCTACTGATGTTTTTATTTGAAGTCCTTTGATAGGTTCAATCTGTGCAAATACATTACCTAAAACCTGATCTTTAGTTACGACTTGGTTCTGAAGTTCTAATCTAGCCACTGGGTTTACTACTTCGCCCGCTACATATCGAGAGATGCCATAGACATTTCCATTTGCATCAGTGACAACTGGCTCTACGGAATATGGAGGCTGAGCAAGAAGCGTTTCGTCTGTTTGAAAAACAGGTGTCAATGGATCCAAATTTAATGCACTGCTATAGGCACCATTAAAAGACCCATTACTTGTTACTCCTCTTGTGGTCAGATGAGTGTAAGACAAAGTGTGACCCCAACTAAAGATCTTATTCACATCTGTCCTTGTGTTGAGACGAGCAGTGTATCTTTCAAATCTTGATTTATCTCCTCCTATGATACCTTCTTGATTGAAGTATGACACAGATGATGCAAATGAAGTTTTCTCACTACCACCTTCAATTCCTACATAATGACTTTCGATGGGCGCATTTTGTGTGAATAGTTCTTTCTGCCAATCTGTATCATGTGGTGAAACCTGAAGTGGGTCAATAAGCGTTCCGTCTAATGCCTTAGCTCCCGCCTGTGCCATCACTTGTTGATATTCGTTTGCATTAAGAACATCCACGCTCTTCACTGCATTCTGTACACCATAAAATCCGGTATATGTTACAGATACCTTACCACCTTTGGTGCCCGCTTTGGTGGTTATAAGAATTACACCATTCGCAGCTCTTGCCCCATAGATAGAAGTAGATGCAGCATCTTTCAGCACTTCCATGGACTTAATATCTGCTGGATTTAAGTTATCAATGCTCGATACGGCCACACCATCAACCAAAATTAATGGGTCAGCATTTCCGTCGGTTCCGATTCCACGGATACGAATACTCGGCTTATCACCAGGTTGACCAGATTGGTTTAGCAACTGAACTCCTGCAGCTCTCCCTTGTAAGGCCTGATCTACACTGACGACCGGTGTAGCGTTGATCTCATCAGACGAGACACTCTCTATCGCTCCAGTGAGTACTTTCTTCTTTTGAACACCATATCCGATGACAACAACCTCGTCTAGTTGTTCAATATCGAGTTGTAGAGCTACGTCTATTATGGTGTTTGCGCCAACGGCAATTTCCTGAGATTTATACCCTATAAACGATATAATCAGAACGTCAGAAGAAGCTGTGCTTATTCTATAATTCCCATCAAAATCAGTAACGGTACCTCGCGAACCTGTTCCTTTAATTAAAACGTTCACACCTGGTATGGATTCACCTGTTTCACCATCGGTAACAGTACCAGAAACGGTCATTTCTTGTGCAAAGGTCCAAGGAACCATCACAGTCAGAAGCAAAATTAGGAGTAGTATATTTTTTTTCATATCTGCGTTTTTAAATTAGTTAAGGTTGTGATGAGTAGGAATTAATTGGGTTGAAAGACTCTTATATAGTCCACCGCCATTTTTTGAGGAAATTTGCTTGAAGTATTGGGGCTTCCAGGCCAATTACCACCAACGGCGATATTCATAATAAGGAAAAATTCATTTCGAAACTCTGATAAAGCTTCAGGTGAAATATCAGCACCATGATATTGAATATCGTCTATAAACCATTTTATTGACGATGCTGTCCATTCAAGTGAATATACATGAAAGCTGTCGCTTAGATTACCCACCAATAATTTTCTAGATCCGCCAAAATCTGCTTTTGTACCATTTTGATCCCAATGGATGGTGCCATGAGTAACATTGTCGCGACCGTCACCACCGCCAATCATTTCCATGATGTCTATCTCACCACAAGCTGGCCAGCCGACAGTTGTTATATTTTTTCCTAGCATCCATAATGCCGGCCATATTCCCTGGCCTTCTGGCATTTGTGCACGGATATCAATTCTTCCGTATTGAAAGTTAAATTTATTCTGTGTAGTAAGTCTTGATGATGTATAAGCTGAATTACTAAAAGCTTCTCTTTTTGCTTCAATAACTAAAAATCCATCATATACAGCTGTATTGTTTTCACGATAATATTGTAATTCATTGTTACCCCAACCACTGCTTCCGGTTCCCGTTTCAAAATTCCATTTGGTAAGATCTACATTTGAACCACTAAATTCATCCTGCCAGATCAAAGTCATTCCATCATAAGATAATGGGGAAGTAGGGCCTTTTTCTCCGTCAATCAGGCCTGTATCGTCTCCGATCAGAATAGTAAGTGGTCGCTCGTGTTTCAGGTATCTACCTGTGGCACCAATTGCTCTGATTTCAATCACGTAGACGCCAGTTTCAGTGTAGGTGTGGGTAAAAATTCCTGTTGTATTTGATACTGGATCAATTCCAGTCTCTCCAGAATCGAAGTAGAATTCAATGACATTTTCAGCAGTTACTGTAATATCAATTTGGCCAGATCCATCTTCTGAGTTTATTAAATCCACAACAAGATTTGCCGGATCAGAAGAATCTACAGAATCAGATTCGTTGCATGAACTGAAGAATAAAGAAAGGAATAGAACTGAGAGAAATTGTATTCTAAGCATGATTTATTTTCGTTTTGGTCTATTAAAATATCGGGTTGCCAACTGGGCAACCCGACTTCTATCAACTAATAAACTATGAATAAAGATTTTGATCTTAATTTTTAACTAGTTTGAATCTCCACCAAACACCAGATCCAGCTTCGATATCTAAAGTCAATGCAGCTCCTGCAGTGTATTCTGTAACCATATAGGTAATTGATGATTGAACAGCTGCCCCATTGCTTATTTCACCTGCATTATTCACTTTAGGCAAACCAATGAAAGCACCTTCACCATTTAATGTGATTGATGTAGCATCAGCAGTAAATGTGTAAGTTCCTGTTCCGTCGAATGGTGCTACTGGAGTACCGCATCCATCAGGAGCAGCTCCTTGCCATGCCTCTAAAAAGGTACTACCGTCCATTTGGTAAGAGAAATTACCTGCAGCATCAAATGTCCAAACATCATCAAACATACATGCTCTTGCGCCAGTCACACTAGCCTCGTCATTAGCCCACCAGCCAGTGTCTCCTTGTGTAGGACCTACTCCCGTTGCGCCTGCTACTGGTGCTAATTTCCAGTTACCTACCAGGTCTGCAGCTCCACCGAACGCATCACCAGCACATTCAGTGCAAGCTCCGAAGCAGAAAGAAACAGTCATATCAGTAGATCCTGTAGAAAGACCTCTGTTATTGTTAGTTCCATCGCTTGAAATGATACAATCAAGATCAGCGTTATCCCACTGCTCGAATGCAGTCCAGTTGTCCATCGCAAATTTGTATTCAATATTATCTGTATTTGCAGGAAGTGGTAATGTTACTTCCCATATTCCATCTGCATTAGCATCAGACATTGGGTTAGCATCTCCACTCCATCCGTTGAACGATCCAGTTACATAAACAGTAGTAAATGCACCTGTATAGTCATTCATGTTAACTTTGAAAGTAACATTTACTTCCTCCACAGGAGCACATTCGCCAACAACAACTTTGTCAGAAGCATTGTCATAACTTACTAAAGTTGATCTCCAGTATCCGCCTGCACCAGTTGAAGTTTCAACCACCAAAGTATCCACCTCAGCATTCACCAATTTTACAACTGTGTAAGAAACTGAAGGTTGAGGAACTGATACCTCAGCATTGTTTGCCGCTTTTGGAATTCCAATGAAACCACCTGTGATTACCAATGAACCAGCAATTGGATCAAAAGTAAAATCATGAGTTCCAGAGTTCCAACCATTAAGGTCTTCACCATTTGCACCTATCCAATTGTCTGCTACTGAAGCGTCAAAACATCCTCCTAATAAATCAGCTTTGAAAGCACCTTCAGCCCAAGCATCACCATTATTTTCGAAAGTAAATGTTCCGTCGGTATTGAATGTCCATGTATCGTCCATGATACATTCACGAACACACAATTGCTCAGCACCACCTAAAGACCACCATATTGCACTGTAATCTTCAGGACCTACTTGATAAGCAAAAGAGCCAGTTGATGCATCAGCAACAAACTGCCATACTTTACCATTATCACCGATCAAAGTTCTTTGAGTAGACAATGGATCGTTTAAATCCACTTTTTCAGATTTGGTTGCGCTTCCTGCGTCATTAGTTGCAGTCAAAACCACAGTGTATGAACCACCTTCAGCGTAGGTGTGTACAGGGCTCTCATCAGTTGATGAATTACCATCACCGAAATCCCATGTATAAGAAGTTGCATTTTGGGAAAAGTTGGTAAATGTTACTTGTAAGAAATTAGTCGCATCAACCTGCAATTGAAAACTTGCAATTGGATCTTCTAATTTGGGGTCATCATCCCCGCCAGACAGGGCGTCACAAGCAATTGAGAATGCAGTTGCACCTACAATTGCGAACATCATAATTTGTTTGATGTAAAATTTCATTTTTTTCATACCTTCAATTTTTTAATAGTTTTTTAGATTGAAATTTACGCTATTGATAATCGCAAACGATTTCATTAACGATTTTCCAAATTTGGCAATCATAATTGACTAATCATGTAAATACTACCACATCAAGACTACATCAAAGTGTAAATTAGAATACATCAATACTACATCAATGCACCTCACAAATGCCCTTTAACAATATTTTAAGCTACTTTTATGAAAAACCGATTTTTATTGATTTAACATGTCTATGCATCAACTGAGAGTCCTAAATCGTCAATACCTGAGAATTTGTTGTGTATGTGCTTTGCTAGCATTTGAGCAATTATTTTTTTGCTTTAATTGCTATAGTCAATCAGCCATCACACATTTCCCAAAGGTGCCTTTGATTCAAAATTTTAATTCTGAAGACTATAATGGTGGAGTTCAAAATTGGGACATCACTCAGGATGCCAGGGGAATTTTGTATGTAGCCAACAACTACGGCGTGCTTGAATTTGACGGAACAAATTGGAATATACACTACACGCTAACAGGATCTCGAATATTGTCTCTTTTCATAGATAAGGACAACACCATATATATTGGAGGACAAAATCAAATGGGATTTATGAAATCCAATCCTCAAGGGGAAATGGAATTCCACTCTCTCGAAAATCTCATCCCTGTCAATGAAAGATCTCTAGCAGATGTATGGAAGGTATATCGCCAAGACAATCAAATTGTATTTAATACAAGTAAATACACTTATTTCTATGATGGTGAAAAAGTCACTAGTATTGAGATGGATGTCAATGGGCGAAATATCTTTCAAGTTGGCTCCAATTTACTAGCATATAATCCCAGAGAAGGGCTTTTTATATGGAAGGGATCAGATTTTCAATTAGTGAAAAACGGTCATCTGTTTTTAGATCAACCAGTGATCGAAATACTTCCAAATTTCGAAGGTGGCTACATGATATTTCTTAGTAATGGTAAAATTAAAACATACCAAAACGGTGAATTTTTAGATTGGAAAAATGAAATGAGTGGATTTTTTCAAAAATCATTGATCAACACAGCCCTTATTCTAAAAGACAACAATATCGCCATCGGAACACAAAATCATGGATTAGTTGTGTTACGTCCGAACGGTGAACTGGTACTTGAATTATCCAAAAAAAAAGGAATCAATAGCAATACCGTATATAAAATCTACCAAGATCAATCATCAAATCTTTGGCTTGGATTGAGTAATGGCGTCTCATTTGTGGATTACAGTTCGCCTTTTTCCCTTATTGATGAGCGATTGGGGCTTCCGGGTACTGGATATACCGCAAGTGTTCATCAGGGAAATCTGTATCTAGGCACCAACAATGGGCTGTTTTCAACGGCACAGAACCCTGGCAACTACACAGAAGACGGGATTTATTATCACATAGTACCCAATTCGGCGGGCCAGGTATATAGCATCAATAACTACGGAGATCAACTTCTCATGGGCCATCACAACGGAGCGTATGTAATTGATAATGGTGAGGCGAACATTTTATATTCCGAAGAAGGCTGTTGGAAATTTGCTTATTTGCCTAACAGTCAGCAAATGCTAGCTGGCACTTATGAAGGATTTGTGAAAATTTCTAATAATTTGAATTTAGCCAAACCCGTTCCTGGATTTAATGAATCAAGTCGTTCATTTCAGTTTGAAAATGACTCAAGTCTTTGGATGTGTCATGGTTTTAAGGGGGTATTTCATTTAAAGTTTAATAAAGATTTTACTGAAATCATTAAAAAGGATTTTTACGGCCAGGAAAAAGGATTTCCAAGCCAATATCTTATTAACGTATTTAGAATAAATGACAAATTAGTATTTCCTGCCGAAAGAGGTGTATATACCTATAACGCCTCAAATGACCTCTTTGAACCGTATGAAAAACTAAATAAACCACTAGGAACTTCTAAATACATCAACACCCTTGCCTCAAACCATCTTGGTGATATCTATTATATCAAACAAAACAAATTCGGTCTACTCAAAAGGAACAATTTCGGTGAATATGAAGCAGATGAAAAGGCATTTAACCCTATAAATAAATTCATGCTTTCAGATGATTCTGAAAATATAAATATAATTGATCATAAAAACATATTGATTGGGGCCAAGGAAGGCTTCATCCATTACAATCCCACGATTAAAAAATCTACCATTGATGAATTTAGTACGCTCATTAGACAAATTGATATATCTGCAGATACTGTTTACAGACTATATTCAGGTGGCATAGTTGATACGCTCTTGACCAAAACTTTAACCCCAGATCTTAAGTCAATCAGATTCCGGTTTTCTGCTCCATATTTTGATGGATTTACTGATACAGAATATCAATATTTTCTAGAAGGATTTGATTCTGATTGGTCAGAATGGAGCAGCCGAAATATAAAAGAATATACAAATTTGGGATATGGGAATTATACATTTCATGCTCGCGCTAAAAACATCTACGGAGATTTAAGCATTCCTTGCGAATACTCATTTCAAATCAGTCGTCCTTGGTATCTCACAAAACTGGCATATGCAGGCTATTTTATATTGATTATCATCCTTTTTAGTATGGCGATGCTCTGGCTAGACAACAAACACAAGTATGATAAAAAGAAGATGGTTGTGAATCAACAGCGGGCGATTCATCAAAAAGATTTACAGCTAGAAACAGTAGCAAAGGAGTCAGAGGCAAGAATAACTCAACTGAGAAACGAAAAACTAAGAGCTGATGTCGAATTCAAAAATAAAGAACTAGCAGCTTCTACTATGCACCTTCTCAATAAAAATGAGGTCATGCTTGATATCAAGTCTAAACTTGAGGCGATTACAAAAGGAGCAGGTCCAAAACCCGATGAAGTCAAAAAAATTGTAAAAAGCATAGAACGAAATATATCAGAAGATAGAGATTGGGAACAGTTCACTATACATTTTGATCAGGTACATGGAGATTTTCTTAAAAAACTGAAAGCACAATATCCTGAACTCACACCACAGGAAACCAAACTTGCTGCTTACCTGCGCATGAATCTGACATCTAAGGATGTGGCTCAGCTGCTCAATATTTCAGTACGCGGAGTAGAAATAAGCCGCTATCGCCTGAGGAAAAAATTGAAAATAGAAAGGGAGACAAATTTGGTGACATTTTTAATGGATGTCTAGCTAATTCGACACCACAATGACCTCTTCAGACATTAAAAAAGCCTCTCAAAAATAATTGAAAGGCTAGTTGTGCACTCGGAAGGATTCGAACCCTCAACCCCCAGAGCCGAAATCTGGTATTCTATCCAGTTGAACTACGAGTGCATTTTTTTTCAGGCGACAAATATAACTAAGGTACTTTGATAACTCGAACAGGTGTGGGGTACTAATTCGCAAAAAATTAATGACAAAATCAAAGTTTAGGGAAATTCAAACTTTAGATTCTTCAACTGGACATTCAAACTTCAAAAACTAAGCAGTTCAGAAACACTCAAGAGGATTCTGTCGTAGTTGTGAACGGCCCAAGAGCCCAAAAGCCGAAATCTGGTATTCTATCGCAGCGGCGAACCGTCCAGTTGAACTACGAGTGCAAAAATCGATTGCAAATATAGTATTACTGAGGTCAAGTAAAAACGAAAAATTTACTTCCAAAAAAAAGAATCTATATCTGCCAATTCTCGTAGATATTTGCATTTTATTATTGGCCATGAGATCATTTCTAATTTCATTAATCTGTTTGGGTTTCTTGTCGTTTGCAAGCGCCAATGATATAGATCAGGTGCGAAAATCATTTCATCAAGCCGTATTGGAACCTACCAATATCACGGCTTTTCACCAATACGTAAACTCTTTAAGTGAAAATGCCCCTGTTATCGTAGCTTACAAAGCCATGAGTGAAGCGTTGATGGCACAGCAAGTCTGGAATCCCATTGACAAATACGTCTGCATCAAAAAATTTGAATCATTGATAAATTTAGCTGCGGATCAAGATCCAGGGAATTTAGAAATTAGATTTTTGAGAATCTGTATTGAATACTACATTCCCGAATGGCTACCCATTTCAAATCATCTTGAAGCTGATAAAATTTTTATTCTGCAAAATATCCCGATGATCCGTAATTTGGTGTTTGATCAGGAGTTCGTACGCTACATTTCCTCATTTCTAAAAGAACCAGGAATGTTCACAAAGGAGCAAGCTGCTCTTATTGATCTGGAATTTGCAATGAGCAACCAACATTCCTCTATTGATAATCCGAAAATTTCGGGATAAAGATTGGAAATTATTTATCTTTCCCAACAGATAAATCAATCACTAAAATAAGCCAGGTGAATGCCATGAAGATTCTATTCTCATTATTAATTGCCCTAATGACTTATTCCTCATACGCACAAACGGTTTCTGGTTTTGTAGTCGATAAGGAAAACCAACCAATAATCGGGGCAAAAGTGATGGAATCCGGCTCAAGAAATGGCACAACTACCAACATTGACGGCAGTTTTATTCTTACGCTCAACGAACCAAACGCCAAACTTATTTTCAGCTTTTATGGTTATGAAACCGATTCCTTGTTATTAAAGCACAATGTAATCACACAAGTAGTTATGAAAAAAGCTGAAAGTGAGTATAAATACGTTGAAGGAATTGACAACTACATTGTGATCTTTATTTTAATCTGGTTTGCTGTATCTGCATGGTTTGCTGTGCGTACTTTTAGAGGCGATGCATCTGCATAATCTCGATACATATAAAACCTTAAACGAAATCTGTAAAACTCTACTTGGGGTATTTACCGTTTAATAGGCTGATGACAAAAAAACTGACGTCATATTATCTAATTATTGCACTGCTTACCAGTATGCTATATGTGCCTGTGTACACGCATACCTGCAACCTTTTCAAAAAATCTACAACATCAGTATTCCGTTCCAATAATTGCGTTTGTGATGCAGCAGAAACACGTGAAGCATCATTCGACGTGAATTGTTGCAGCTTGAAAATCCAAACTTTTACCACTGATCATCAAGGTGTTACACCAAACATAACTTTTTCAAAACACGACATAAGTCTACCTTTTTCAGGTGTTATTCCTTCATTCAATGAAATATATCAGCCTAATCGCCTTATCTCAGAGATTAGCGTCCGACCACCTCCACAGGTCAAGATTCAAAACAATTCATTCATTATATTAAATCAGGTTTTTAGAATTTAAAAGTGGTGCGGCTCTGCCTTCACTCATTTTTATTGAATTCTTAAAAATCTGAAACATGAAATATTACTTTATTTCTATCATTCTTATTTGGTTTAGTGCTCAACCCATTTTGGCACAAACTTTTACAGGTCGGGTGATGGATGAAAATCACCAACCTTTGATTGGGGCCACAATCATTCTCCCTCAATCACAAACGGGTACCACTACAGATATCAATGGAATTTTCACAATTAAAGATCCAGCAGAATTTACAGCAATAGTCAGCTTTGTTGGTTTCCTTTCAGACACTTTCAATCTGAACACAGTGCCTTTGATGATTCACTTGAAAGAGAATAACAGTGAACTCAATGCTGTAGTGATTAAATCTTCTTCAACTTTCATGGATAAGATGGATCCCATTCATGCTGAAGTAATCACTGAAAAAGAATTACTTAAAGCTGCTTGTTGCAACCTTTCCGAAAGCTTTGAAACGAATGTTTCTGTTGATGTCTCATTTACTGATGCGATCACAGGCACGAAAACAATTCGGATGCTCGGGCTCGACGGTAAATACACTTTGATCAATCGTGAAAACATGCCATTTGTGCGTGGATTAAGTGCCAGACAAGGTCTTACTTATATACCAGGGACATGGATTCAATCAATAGATGTAGGCAAAGGCGCAGGAACAGTCGTGAATGGTTATGAATCGATGACAGGCCAAATCAATATCGAATTCAAAAAACCCGAACAAAGCGAAAAAATTTATTTCAACACTTATGGAAACTCCTTTGAAAGGGCTGAAATCAATGCAAACACTTCATATAAAATCAACGATAAATGGTCTGGAGCACTTCTTACTCACACCAATTATTTCAACAATGAAATTGATAGAAATAAGGATGGTTACATGGATTTGCCTAAAGGAAGACAGGTCAATATTCTCAATCGCTATAAATATCAGGGAGACCGTATCGTCTCACAAATAGGGTTCAATTATCTCATTGATGAAAAAGCCGGAGGCCAAACTGGATTTGGGTTTAATGATGATGCGTCCACTTCCTCATTATATGGCTATTATAATCGGGCGAATAGGGCAGAAATTTTTGGAAAAATAGGCATCCTTTTTCCCAACGCACCATACAAAGGCTGGGGCTTCATATATTCTGGTTCCGTACAGGATCAAAATTTAGATTTTGGCAGGAACCATTATTCCGGTAAGGAAAAATCACTTTACACCAATTTGATCCATCAAAATATAATCGGAAACACATTTCATCAATATAAAACAGGACTAAGCTTTATGATCGATGATTATCATGAAAGCTTTGCAGATTCCACTTTTACCAGAACAGAAATTGTGCCTGGAGCTTTCTATGAATACACCTGGACACCTATTGAAAAATTTACTCTGGTAAGCGGTATTCGTACCGATCTGCATAACATGTATGGCTTATATGTAACTCCAAGAATTCATATCAGATATGAAATCATACCAGAAGTAACCTTGAGATTATCAGCTGGAAAAGGATACAGAACCTCAAATATCATCATGGAAAATAATCAGGCTTTTGTATCATCGCGAAAACTGGTAGTGGAAGAGAAGTTGAATCCCGAGGAATCATGGAATTTTGGTGGAAGCTTCGTCAAGGAAATTCCCATTGGCAAGCAAAAAATGAATGTAATCCTGGACTATTTCTATACTACATTCCAAAATCAGGTAATAACAGACATGGATCAAAATCCATCCGAAGTTCGGTTTTACAATCTCCAAGGTCGATCATTTGCTAACAGTTATCAGATTGAAATCGGATCAACTCTTGGCGACCATTTTTCAACCAAGGCTGCTTACAAATATTATGATGTGAAAGCAACGATCAACGGTGACTTGATGAGAATTCCATTTATTTCCAAAAACAGAACCTTCTGGAACGTCTCTTATGCCTCCAAATTTGACATCTGGCAAGCTGATCTCACCCTACAATGGTATGACCATAAGCGACTTCCAAATACAACGGAAAAACCTACTACACTGCAACGACCGGATTATTCACCATCCTTCACAAATGTGAATGCGCAAGTAAGCAGAACATTTCGATGGGGAAATGTTTATATAGGAAGTGAAAATTTGCTGGATTTCCGACAGAAAAACCCGATCATTGACCCTACAAATCCGTTTGGGAATGAGTTTGATGGATCGATAGTATGGGGTCCTGTGGCTGGTAGAATGGTATATTTTGGACTTAGATATAAAATCAAATAATAAATTTAACGATATGAATAAGTTTCTAATCTCATTGATCATTGTGTTGATTGGCTTGAAAGCTTCTGCTCAAGATGATAAACTAAAAAAGGTTGAAATTAAAACTTCAGCTATTTGCGAAATGTGCCAGTATGCTATAGAAAAAGAAATGGCCTTCGAAAAAGGTGTGAAAAGTGCATCGCTGGATTTGGACACAAAAATGCTGACGGTATTTTATCAGGATAAAAAGACAACTCCTGAAGCGATCAAAAGGCGCGTTTCGCTGACTGGCTATCATGCCGATGATACTCCGCGTGACTCTGTGGCATATGCCAATTTGCCCAAATGCTGCCAGGATGGAGCGCATAAAAATCAAGAAAATTAAATTCGAAAAATTTGAGTCAATCGCAGATAAAAATCCGAAAACACTCTGGTGAGCTTGATATATATTCTGAGGACAAGCTTAGGAACAGCTTGCACAATGCTGGAGCAAATCCTGATGTTGCCGATGAAGTAATCAAAAGAATCCGGCCAACCTTATTTGATGGCATTCGCTCAGCTGAGATCTATAAATCTGCTCACTCACTTTTGAGAAAAAATGAATACATCAATGCTTCCAGATACCGACTGAAACGCGCCATCCAGGAACTAGGCCCTACAGGCTATCCTTTTGAGCTCTTTGTATCTGAAATCATGAAGGGTAATGGTTATTCAACCACTGTTGGAATAACAATTAGGGGAAAATGTGTGTCGCATGAAGTGGACGTATTAGCTGAAAAGGAAAATCAGCTATTAATGATGGAATGTAAATTTCACAATAAACCAGGTTTTAAATCCGATGTGAAAGTTCCGCTTTATATCAATTCAAGATTTCAGGATTTGGCAGCTGTCTGGAAAAACACACCAGAATATGCCGGGAAAAAATTGCAAGGTAGTGTAGTGACAAATTCAAAATTCACAACAGACGCCATTACTTATGGAGAATGTGCTGGCTTGCAGATGATCAGCTGGGATTATCCAGATCATGCCAGCTTAAAGAAACGAATCAATGAGCAATTTTTATATCCTATTACCAGTCTGCAATCGCTTACTAGCAGAGACAAACATTTGTTAATAGCTGAAGGCATCATTGTAACTAAATCTCTTTGTCAGAATTTCAACGTTCTGGACAAACTGGGTTATCCGAATAGCAAAATTCAAAAAATTGTGAGTGAGGCTAATTTGATCTGTGAGATATAAAAAAAGGGTGCATGATTAAAACCATGCACCCTTTTTTGACTGTGATAAAAGATCAATTTCTTCTTGAAAAATTTCCCACCCTTTCTTTGTTCAAATCCGGTAAACCAAGCATTGATTTTACCTGATAGTAATCATTAATATCTACACGCCCAGATCCCCAAAAAGATCCCGGCACCACTACTACTCTCGCCACCCATCCATCAGTATCTATGGCGGTCAATTCATCCAAAGAAAAGTTAGCATCCAAAAACAAACGCACATCGTTTTTTGAAAAATCGAAGTTGTATTGAAGTGTGCCATCTGTAAATAATATCTGCTGCGGAAGCGGTCTCCAGATGTCGACAGATTGTCCATTGATTTCCTGAACATCCCAAAGTAAATACACAATGGCTATATCTGAATCCAGACCTTCAAAGTCTGAAGGATAAGGAAGAAAAACTTCATAATTATTGCCCCCGGTAAAATCTATATTTTCATATTCGAAAACATATCCATTTTCACCTGGTGCTCCTTCTGGACCAGCGGGACCTTGATCTCCCCTTGGGCCTACAGGTCCGATGATGGTTTCTGTGCAGGATGTTGATAATAATAAGGCAAGGACGGTGATTGAGTATATCGTTTTCATGGCTTTAGAATTTGATTGTGGTTGGTGTTAACCAAACACCGTTCCAAACTTTTTTTCATCGAGAAAATCACCGAAACTAAATCCAAAATATATTTTCTACATTTGTTCTTTAATTATTATTCTCTATTACAATGAACACAGGTAAAGTAAAGTTCTACAATGATTCCAAGGGATATGGTTTCATAAAGGACGTTGACACAGAAAAAGAGTATTTCGTGCACGTTTCTGGATTGGTCGATGAGATCAGACAGGACGATGAAGTGACCTTCGATCTTAAAGAAGGTAAAAAAGGATTAAATGCAGTTAATGTTAAGCTTGCTTAAGGATAACCAATAAAGTATTTTGATCAACTGAAGCCTTCCAAATCGGAAGGCTTTTTTGTGGCATTAAAATTATTAATCCCGCTTCACTTCAAAAGTATGGGTCATATTGATCGCCGGATCAATGGATGAAGCTACGGAACAATATTTTTCCACTCCTAATCCAACAATGCGCTCTGCTTCCGCCTCTGTCAAGTCAGGTGATACAAAGGTGTAATGGATATTGATATCTGTGAATTTCTTAGGAATCTCGTCCCTCCTCGTGCCATCTACTTCTCCATAAAAATCAACGAGCGTTTTCCTGCGTTTTTTCACCATTTGAACAATATCAACAGCCGCACATGAAATCACACCAGAAAGTAACAGCTGCATCGGCGACATGGCCTTCTTTTCCGAAGGATCAAACATGTCAATTTCAATGCGATTATCACTCTCATTGGTACAGAAATATTCTTTATCAGCTTTGTATCCTAATTTGATTTTCATTTTTTTCTATTTTCTCTGGTTGCAAATATCGTAAACAGAACATTTTATTGAAAAGTTTATCATTGGCAATTGATTATTACAAAAATAGACACAATAACGCCTTTTTTTAGAAATCTTGTTTGGTTCCACGATTTCAAAACCTACCTTTGCAGACTATTTTTAAAAGAAGAGGGAAATGATCATTCCAAAGGAATCAAAATTAACGCCGGAGCAATTGAAAGAAGTTTCGGCAATCGTGGAGGAGTATAACTGTAAAATACAACCTATTGATGGACATCATAGATCAATATATGCCGTGCTTGGCGAAGAGCGCGAAACGATCATGATCAATAGAATAATGGGACTGGATTATGTAGATCGTTTTGATGCCATTGATTCTCCTTTTAAGTTGATGGATCTGAAATCTGAGCTTGCCCACCACAAAATCACTGTTGGAAATCATATCATTGGTGAAAGTCCGTTTATCATAGCTGGACATTGCACCATCGACCCAAAAAACCCACAACTTTTCCTTGAATCGGCTCATGCCGTGAAAGAAGCAGGTGCGCATGCATTGAGAGGTGGCGTATGGAAGCCTCGAACAATGCCTTATGCGTTTCAGGGAGATGATGCTTCTATGCAAATATTGATTGATGCACGTGATGCTACTGGTTTGCCTGTTGATACTGAAGTGATGGACGAACATCAGTTGAGAATTGCTGTAGAAGCTGGTGTGGATGTGCTTCAAGTTGGCGCTAGAAATGCGCTAAACTATTCTCTCCTAAGAAAAATAGGAGAAATGACAGCAGATAAGAAAATAGCTGTGCTTTTGAAAAGATCTATCGGTATGGGCCCGATCAATGAATTCATAGCAGCTTCAGAATACATAGCTGCAGCAGGAAATCCTGATGTGATGCTTTGCCCAAGAGGCACCTCTCCTACCATGGACGGTTACAGAAATCATCCAGATGAGGCCATCACTCAGCTACTGAAAGAGAAAACCTGGGCGCCAGTAATTGTAGATCCATCGCATTCCGTAGGACGAGCCAAATACATACCTTCTGCTGCTATGGCTGCCATGGCTTATGGCGCTGATGGTGTAATTATCGAAACACATTGCCAGCCAAGCAAAGGTATTGGTGATGATCCTAAACAAGCGATCACTCCTGCCGTGCTGTCTCAATTGATACAGGATATCAATCAAATCTGGCAGATCAAGCAACAATACAAGCAGAAGCCAGTATTGGCTTAATAAAATATCAGAATATATCAATGAAACCCTGATTAGCTCGGCTGGTCAGGGTTTTATTTTGCAGTTTGTGAACTAATGCAGGATTTGGTTTTTTTTGATTTTGGATTGGTCAATGTGGAACTAGGGATGTACACAATCCACTGTACCATGTACTAAATACCAAATACCCCATCTACTTCCTGGCATAAATCAATAACCCAACCGAACAAAGCACAATAGCCATGATTTCATGAAGCGAAAGTGTTTCACCCAAAAGGACCCAAGCCATAATGGCTGTAACGAAAGGCACGAACGAGAAAAATATGGATAAACTCATTGCCCCAATATGCTGGATCGCATAAAAAGTAAGCATCAATGTGATCACGCTTACTAGCACTCCCTGATACAAGGACTGAGTAAGAATGGCCGAAAAAGTTGTTTCAGTAATGCCACTATCCGAAACAAGCCAAATAGGAATGAAAATCACAATATTGATCAATGGCAAAAAAGCCAAAACGTCCTTAACTGTGTAACCCCAACGTTTGCCCAAAAACATATAACTGGAAAACACCAGTGAAGCACACAGCAACATGAGCCAACCAAACCATCTATCGGCAAAATTACCGGGGTTGCCCATCATCGTGAGATTGGCTGCTAAAATGATGGCAATGGCTATCACTCTCTTTCGGGTGGTGGATTCTCCAAGAACAAGAAAGGCCAAAATAGCTCCGAAAACAGGCAGCAGCCCATTGACGATCACTCCTGCATTAGCAGCTTTGATGATTTGCAATCCATAAAAGGAAAACATGGTATAAGGAAAACCACAGCCTAATGAAACCACAACAGCTTTCCATAGGGTGAGTTTCCTCCAATCATAGGTCAAAGCAAAAGGAAGCGTGACAAAGGCACCTGTGCCAAACCTCAAAAATGTGATGTCCTCAGGTGTCAGGCTGGATTGCACGCCTACTCGTGAAAGTATGATCCATCCGACCCAGATAAAAACCATGGACAGGGCGCCCAAAATGGCTAACAATTTATGGTTTGATGCTTTGCCGGATTCAGGTTTTAAGGCCGCTTGGGAAGGTGACATGGAAGTACGTTGATGAAGATATAAATAGGCCTTTCAAAATATTCCTCAAAGTTGGCAAAATGCGAAGGGCTTTGCAAGGGGAAACCTACAGTCTGCTCACGGATTTTATGAACTAAGAAAATGGCTAGCTTCTGCCGATGTTAGATTTTTAAAACCTTGGTTGATGGTCAATATTCAACTTTTGTAACCAATGTGGTTAAACATAAATTAGCACATCAAGCTATGTCCTAATTTTGAAATAATTTAATGGTGTGAACCTAAAGGCTTGTTCTGGAACTGTTATTCACGTTTAGGTTAACAAGTTCACAAAGTAGATTCCGATAGTTAGTGGAACAATTAGCGAGAAGCAGAATAATACGATGTTCTTGGCAGAATAAAGTTGATAGTTCGATCTGTATTTTGCGTTATACCGTTCGACTATGCGATCTGATATTCGTTCGTAATAGTTGGCAGTCAACCAATAGATAAGAAAGAAAATAGGAAGAAGCATTAGTTTGTTCGTTCCGTAGTTATCGCTAAATGACGGAAAGGTGTACCCTAAAAAGTACCTTACCAATCCAGCAATTAGAGCGAGATGTGAAATGATCATAAACAGTACTCCACCAGCTGCATAGGATTCAGGTGCAGGGTTCCGTCTCTTAGCAAATGTGTAAATGAAGTAGTAGAAAAAATTGTACATCTTGGCACCTATGGTACATAATAATCAGCTGTCGGTTGTATGCCCACAGCTTGTAAAAAGCACAATCCAGTGAAATCTGCCGAAGCTCACAACGGTTCAAAGTGGCGCTGCGTTCCAAAAAATAAAAATCCTGCGTGCTTCACTCGGTAGAAAGTATTGCCTTTTCTCAGCGGAAGATTCACGTTGATGTTTTCATAAAAGCTGGCAGAAAGCACTTTGGCGTATAACCGATATTGCATGTTACTTGCTGTTGTTTTTCGGTTCCCATCTCTTCCCTATGAGTTCTGAGTTACTGTAAATCAAGTTGATTATTTCTTCAGATGCTTTTGTTAGTCCTGCGTTGAAGTTCCCCGTTCTGAATTCAGGAACCATAGTATTGTCAATTATTTTCTTTGCTATTTCATCTCTGATAATCAGCTCAAGACCGTATCCAACTTCAATGCGAATCTTTCGATCCTTCATTGCAAGAGTTATGATGATACCATCATCGTAGTTTGCACGCCCAATTCTCCAGCTGTCAGCTACATCAATCGAGTACTCTTCAATTGTTCGTTCGTCTAATGAGTCAATGGATAAAATGACGAGTTGTGAGCCAATAGAGTCTTCTAGGTATTTAAGCAGAGCATTCAGGTTATCTTCTTCCTCATCCGTTAGAATGTTCGCATAATCGTTAACACGCGCATAAAGTTGTAGTATACCAGAGTTGGAAATTGACTGTGCCCTAGAATGTTGAGGTTGAGAGTTGCAACCAAAAGTTACCAGAAGGGCTAAGAGCAGAATATTTTGAAAGTTCGTCATGTAATTGGCTCGGAGTGATTATGGCAATTAACGCTCAGAAATGGCGCTGTGGCCTCTGAGCTTTATTAATTACGATAAAAGTAGCTTATCTGTCGTACCTGACCAAGGGGTGCTTCCAAAGTATTAGAATGCACCGCGTTCAGAAAGATGAAAAATCCTTGGATCCGTACTCAAAAGAAAGCACTTTAGTTTCCCAGCTGCTGATTCATGGTCGAGTTACAATGAAATCAGCCAGAAAGCACTTTGGCATATAACCGGCAATATTTATTGTGCTGCGGTTACTTTTTCTTCCTCCATTTATAGTAACTCAGTTGTGCACCAACACCTAAACTTAATTCGTCAAACGTATCTAATTTGTAATACTTAATAAAGTATTGAAACCATCTGTATCCGCTCTTAAACTCTGCTTGATATTCAACCTTCCTTTCATATATTGCGATCTTAGTTGAAAGTGTTCCATAAAATGGTCTGAAAAAAAATTCTTTCCCAAGTCCAAGCAGAATCCCAGATGAAGATTTTGTTTTATTTTCAGAAATTTTTGATAAGTCCAAATGGCTATATCCTGCAATAAATTTAATGTTTCTTAAATTGAGTTGGGCTTCACCGGAATTAGCAAAAGATTGAAATTCATTGTTAAATGATACGTTTCGGTGGCTCCATCTGAAATCCATATCAAGTTCACAAGTTGATATAGGATGACTAAGTTCAACTTGTCCATATTGAAATTCATTTTCATCTAGGTTTGTTTGATAACTGTAAAAACCTTTTAAAACGCCAATAGATGTATAAGGCGATGAAATTTCAATTTGGCCGCCAATAGGGCTGTGGATTAGTCCACTATTCGCATATAAAACCATATGATATGCGTCAAAAAAATCCTTGTTACAGTCTACTTTAAGGGTCAATTTTATTTCCGCCTGACCCATTAATTGGAATTCGTGCGTCTGAAATCCGACAAATGAAAAAACAAGAGTTGCATTAGGGTCCGTTACTGTTAGTTGAAAATCCCCTTTCAAACCTGTTAGCGTTCCGTTTTCAGTTCCAAGTTCAACTACCGTCACACCTGGCAGACCCAAATCATCTTCTTCCGAAATAACTGTTCCATGAACTTCAATTTGAGCAGTGCAGATTGAGGCAGTTAGAAGGGAAAATATGAGAGTCAATGATCTGTTCACGAAAATCTAATATCTGGGGAAATACAGTACAACGATCAGATATGGCGAGTGGCCACATCGGTCTGTAAAAAGCAGTAAAATAGTGAAACTGCCCAACACCTACAACGGCATCTACGAAGCACTGCGTTCCGCAAGTCAAAATCCAGAAAGGAAAAAGTAGCTAGAAGCACAAGAGCTAGCAGAATGAGCTTCACGGGCGAGTTGCGGATCAGTATCAAATAGCTCAGTTGGCCATTCGCCATATCGCCTGTTACAGACCTGTTTATTCGATATTCCGCTTAATTGACCACTTCATTTCACGAGTGAAATCTTTGACAAGATCAGGTTTGCAATTCGGACATTTCTCCGTAATCATTCGTTCGAAGTTGTCCACCTGCTCGAGAGACTTCTCATCGTACATTAGCAGTTCATAGGCACAGAAGTTCGCGTACCGATAAAATATATTTCCATCTTCTGTTTTCTCGAAATATTTAAAGAAGAATTCAGTTCGGAGTTCTATCAGATGAAGTACATCTTGACCAAAAACTTCACTTAGAGCTCCATCCGATACAGTTGCGATGTAGTTAAATAAATGGAAATAAAAAGGTCTGATTTCATCAGGACATTGATGAGTTATTTCCAGTAGTTCAAAAGTTGCTCTTTCGTCAGAGAGTTCAAATTGTCCGTGGTACAATTGCTTGGCTGTTGATAAGATATTCGTGTTGTTGAGATATTCATCAATAGGTTTTCCTCCAATTGAATCGACCTTGAGTTGGAATGTTTGATCGGATGAAAGCAGTCGAGTTGTATCGTCAGGTGTTATGGTGAAGTTGGATTGAGTTCGAGGTTCGACAGCTGGAAGTTGAATAGCCTTATTCTTTTGTTCAGAAGTTCGAGAACAAGAGAATGCAACTGTTAAAACTAGCAGAATGATAGTGAGTCTCATAATGGTCTGTAAGAACCGAATAAAGTGATGTTCATTCACTTTATCCGCCTTATAGTTTTTTCATATTAAATTTTATCAGTTAGAAGGCTGTTTGTAAACGTTAATATGCATCTGTTACTTACAAAACATATATGGCTTTCCCAGCCCATCTTCTGACAGATCTAAACTAAGGTTTTCTTCTTTCAAAAGCAACGTGTTGCAATAGCTAGTGGCCAATCCACCAACTTTCGTTTTTTCTTTTTGATCAATCCGTTATTTTCGCCCCAAGCTTAATTATGTGTCCATGACCCATTATGATATTCTTGGCGTTTCTCAGGATGCCATCCATGCGGAAATCCGCGGCAACTACCGCAGGCTGGTGAAGCAATACCATCCTGACTTGAATCCGTCTGCCGAGGCGCGGGAATTGATCGTCAAAATAACTGAAGCTTACGAGATTCTTTCTGATCCTTTTAAAAGGCAATCCTACGACTGGCTGCTATTGGGATTGAGGATGCCTGTAGTAGCGCCAGAACCTGATAAGCGTGAGATTAGAAGACAGGAATATATTCGTAATAAAAGGATACAGGAGCAGCAACATTGGGAGCATATCTTCCAGCTCAAAGTCAAGTTCTATAAAGTCCAGAGATATTTTGCTTTTCTGTTTTTGATTGTAGCACTGGCCTATTCTTACGATTATTTTTTCACCAACATTCGGGGTACTTATCCCATCAAAAAAATCGCGATGACTCGGTGGGGATCATGCAACGTAAATCTTGGTTTTACCAGTTTTGAAACTGATGGGGCTTTTTTTCATGAGGCTAAAACTCATGGCATTGAGCAAATCAATGTGCATTATTCTTCTCTATTTGATATTCCGGTAGGAATCAGTGCGGATCATTCAGGTTATTATCACATGAATGGCACGTTGCATTCATTCAATAATTTTTTCGCCTATTTGCTTTTGATTCTCGGTTTGATATTGGCCATCAACCATCAATACAGCGATTGGTCACTGACCCTTGGCTTGGTACCTTTTTTCATCACAGCCTTTCTCTTTTTGCTTACTTACACCAGCAAATAACTTCTGAAATAAAGATTTTAGACATAAAAAAAGTCCCGGCCGTCACCGGGACTTTACATAAACCAACCTTATTAAATGTTTACGTTTTGGAGTGCTATTAGTTGTTTTTAGCTAGTTGCGAATCTTCTACTCTTTTGTCGTCCCATGGTTTCCTGTTTTTAGCTTCAGGACCTTTTAAGGAGTTAGGTTGAGCATTCATATTGATTGCAATTGCTTCTTCGTTTTTGTTTTTGTCGGACCAGATTTTGGCATTTTTAGCTTCCGGACCTTGCTTAACCTCTACGGATTGAGTCACATAAGTTTTGGAAGTTTTGTCATTGTCTTTCCAAGGTTTATAGTTCTTGGCTGCAGGGCCTTTCAACTGTGTTCTACTCTGGGCTATTGAGGTTGTAGCCACAAAAAACGAAAGGATCAAAAATGGGATTATTATCTTTTTCATGATGTTGTTTATTTGATTCTGATATACAAATAAACGGTTAAGCCCAGTGCTCGCCTCTCAGGAAAATATTGTAAAATTTAACCAGTGTAATTACTGATGATCGACATCCGTATTTTTACGGATGATCAGATGAGCCTCAAATGCGCAGCTTTTTTGATGAGTTCGGCAGTATTTTGAACATTGAGTTTTTTCATCATATTCACTCTGTGAGTCTCCACTGTGCGGGCACTAACGAATAGATTTTCTGCTATTTCTTTGGTTGTTTTCCCTTCTGAAACAAGTTGTAATACTTCAAGTTCGCGTTCTGAAAGTTTTTTATCAGAATCTTCATCACTGGCCATATTCCCGATCATCAATTGAGAAATTTCGCTATTGAAGTGTTTGCGACCGCTGGCAACCTCAGTGATTGCTGCAAGTAATTCCTGCTCATCTGCATTTTTGATCAGGTAGCCAAAAGCACCATTTCTCACAGCCTTCACCACATATTGTCCTTCGGCATGCATGGTGAGCACTATAAACTTGACATTAGGATATTTACTTTTTGCGTGCTTGATGATCTCGAGTCCGTTGGTTTCAGGCATAGTGATATCGATCAAAACTACGTGTGGTTCTTTCTGATCCAAAATCGCATACAATTCCTCGCCATTGGCCGCCTCACCTATGATTTCCAGGCTATTGTCTTTACTCAACAGCGAAATAATACCTTCCCGAAATAGCTGATGATCATCAGCGACAATTATCTTAATTCTGCTCATTTGATTGGAATTTCCACTTCTATAGTTGTGCCTTTTTTGTTGCTGGTGATTTCTATGGTTCCGTTCACAATTTTGACACGTTCTTTCATATTACGTACTCCATTACCCAAATGATGCTTATTCTGATTGAAACCTTGACCATTGTCAGATACAAACAAACTTATATGATCTTCAAATCCTGTCAGTGATATCTTAATTTTTTGAGCTAAAGAATGCTTCAGGGCATTATTGATTGCCTCTTGTGCGATTCTGTATAAGGTGATATTTACAGTGTCATCCAGATTTATACGATGCTGTGCATCATTTTTATATTGAATATCGATAGGACTATTTGATCTGAGCTGATCCACCAGATTGCCAATGGCTTCACCAGCACCAAAGTCGGTGAGCACACTCGGCATCAGATTATTCGACATGCGCCGTACTTCATTGATCGTTTCATCCAGACGTTGAAGTAAGGTCTGACGTGTATCATGAGCTAGCTGAGCGGCCTGAATATCAAATCGAAGCGTAGTGAGTAATGGACCCAAGCCATCGTGCATCTCACGCGAAAGTCGGGTTCTTTCTTGCTCCTCTCCATTGAGAATCGAACGTTGATTTTCTGTAATCAATCGTTGCTCATTGGCTTTAAATTCTTTTAGCTGCGCCTTCATTTTCACCAAAGCAGCGCCTAGTTTATCTGTTTCACTTAATAATTTATATTCTGCATCAAAATCCCCTGATCCGATCTTTCCTGCAAAAATGATGGTATCTCTGAGCGCAGCAACCAATCTGTTAAGCGCCTCGAACATTCTGCCTATTTCATCTGTACGAACACCCGCCGTGACTATATCATCCAATTCACCCTTTGACATTGAAATCAATTTTTTCTCCATATCAACAACGGGACTTACGAAAGTGCTGGCGAGTAAATAAGACACCACGAAGATAAAAGCGGTGATGATGCTAAAAATAAATATCAAATTCGTTCGCAGTTGTTCCAAAGGAAAAAGTGCCTCCTTATGATCCATCTCTGTAAGAATCACCCAGTCCATGCCATAGAAACTTATCAACCCATAGGAACTGAACACTTCCACATTTCTATAATCAGGAAAAATCCCTTCGCCATGTTTGCCTTGAAGCGCGTTGATAACACCTTCAGTTTTTACCTGAATCTCCCATGGAATAGCTTCAAAAAATCGTGATTTAGACCGCATCAATAAATCATCACCTACCAGATATGATTCACCTGTCTGTCCTAATCCTGTTCGCTGAAGTAAGATTTTCTGAATCTCTGGTACTTCAACCACACCCACAAATACCTGATCACCTACTTGTTGCAAAATACCCACGGTGATGTGGTGTTGTTCATTAAAAACAGTTAAATCAACCATTTTAACACCCATCCCATCACGAAAGTCAATTTGTGGAAGCTTGAATCCTTTTATTCTATCAGGGAGCTGATCATAGGATCTAAAAAAGACAAAATCAGATGAATCTGAGATCGAACCCTGCAACTCATTTTCAACCATTTTTCTAAAATCAAGGACACGTTCATGAATTTTAATATCGATTTGAAAAATTTTCAATTGTCTGACGGAAGACAATTGTAACAATACACGCTCTATCAATGCATTATGAAACTGCATAAAAAACAACGCAGACAGGATAGTCATGACACCCAATGAGAGTGTGATCATAATAAGAGCAAGCTTATTTCCTATGTTGAGCCGTATACGCATTTGAATCAAAAACCAGTTTTGGGTGAAAATTAACTTTTTTGATTGGAACAGATCATATGAAATATTTATTCTGATTTGAATAAATGATCATTGATAGTCGAACTAAATCTATATTTTTATATTTAATCATCAATCAATAAACCCAAATCAATGTCAACCAATCTCTCGAAAAAAGACGCTTCAGGCCTTGGACTAAGAAAGACCACTTATATCCTGGTGTCACTTGTGGCAACTGTAACCATTTTGCATTATACGCAAGAGTATGTCATCCCTTTTATTTTCGCATTGATCATTTGGTTTATTATTCATGAGCTTCGCGAGAATCTGCAAATGGTGCCATATATCCGAGACCATTGGCCACTTTGGGTTCAGAGCACAATCGCATTTGCAGTAATTAATATAGTGGTAATCGTTGTGGCTGAGATGCTTATTGCCAGCATGTCTGTGCTCACAGAATCCATTGAGTTATATGAAGCCAATTTCAATGTATCGATGGAAAAGGTGAATGAACTGGCCGGTATGGACATCATGTCTAAACTGGTAGATTATGTAAATAATATGGATGTGAGCGCATTGATCGGCAGCACCATTGATTTCGCGACGGTGCTTCTTGGCGATGCTTTTTTAATCTTGATTTATATCGTTTTCCTTTTAGTAGAGGAAAGTGTATTTGATAATAAACTCAACGCCATTTATCCAAGCAAGTCCAAGCAAAACAAAAACAAAAAGCTGTTTCAAAAAATGGATAAAAACATCAGCCGATATCTATCATTGAAAACACTTGTGAGCCTCGTGACAGGTGTACTTAGCTATTTTGCTTTGTTGATTCTAGATATTGACGCACCAATTTTCTGGGCATTATTGATTTTCGTATTGAACTATATTCCTACGGTTGGATCATTGATTGCCACTTTGTTTCCTGCCTTTTTCGCGGTGTTACAGACAGGAGAACTAGCTCCATTCGTATATGTACTCATTGTAGTTGGGATCATTCAGGTTGTGGTTGGAAACATAGTAGAACCTAAAATCATGGGAAATAGCCTCAATATGAGTTCACTGGTAGTTATCCTTTCATTAACCATTTGGGGAGCGATTTGGGGAGTAATGGGAATGATTCTTAGCGTGCCGATTACCGTGATGATGATCATCATTTGTGAGGAAATCCCAAGCCTAAGATTTGTGGCTATTGCCCTCTCCGAAAAAGGCGAAATTAAAATGCTCGATGAAGTGGAAGACGTGGATTAAATCCTTGAATCAGGAAATTAATTCAGACGGCTTATAACCAAACCGATTGGAAAAGGCTTTGTTGAAATGACTCACATTGTTGTAGCCAATAATCCGGGCAAGCTCAGTTGCGGAGGTTATTTCCTTGGTTTTTAGGAGGGTTTCTGCATAAAGCAGTTTGTATTCCTTGATGTATTCACCGGGAGCCATGCCTGTAAGAGCCTTCACCACTCTGTTGGTTTGTCGCTCACTCAGGCACAAAACATCCATCAACTCAGGTATGCCCAATCGGGAATCTGAAAGATTTTCCTTGATCAAACTATTGATTTGATCCAGCGCTTTATTGTTGGCCAATTTGATGTGATCTTTTTCGAAATGTGGAAATTCATCAGACTTTTTACTGGCCAGCAGATTCTTCACTCTTAGTTGGAATTCCTTTTTATCAAATGGTTTTGAAATAAAATCATTGACTCCATAGCCTAAAATCTGTTCTGTATCAAGAACGGAAGTACGTGCAGATACAACCATCACAGCCAGGTCTGGATATTTCTCACTTACTCTTTTCAATAATTCAAATCCATCCATTAATGGCATCATCAAATCTGTCACCAGCAAATCAACTTTCATTTTATCCAAAATTTCCAATGCTTCAACGCCATTAGTTGCATTGAGCAGGTTGTAATTATCACGCAGTTGATTGCCGATGTATTCTCTGACCTCAGGATGGTCATCAGCCACAAGTACTGTTTTGAGATTCGGTTGCAATCCATTCATCTGTATCGATGGACCAGATGTAATATCCATTGGCTCGGTGCGCTGCTCAATGTAACCAGAGCTGATCGGATCATAAAATACTGCTTCTGGTTTATTAGGATTTGGTAAAATCAATGTGAAAGTAGAACCCTTTCCTTGCTCACTCATTACAGCCACTTCACCTTGATGCAGTTCGGTTAGTTCTTTGACCAAAAACAACCCAATTCCCATGCCTTGCCTTAGTTGAAATCCATCACCAGGCGATTGATAAAAACGCTCAAAAACATGGCTTATATGTTCAGAAGAAATACCTTTCCCAGTATCGGAAAACTCAATTTTGATTTTGCCCTTGACTTCCATCACCAAAATTTTCACGCCACCTGATTCGGTAAACTTGATGGCATTTGAAATCAAATTATAAACGATTTTTTCGAAATAATCAGGATCCAGCGTCAATTGAAAATTCTCATCTATTGCACAATGAAAATCAAAAGTCAGCCCCTTTGATTCTGCCTGCGATCTAAACAAACCGGTGATCAGCGACATGTGTGGTTTGATTTTGACTTTGCGGTAATTCAATTGGATATTGCCTTCTTCCATCACGATCAGGTCTCTAATCTCTTCTGTGAGATGAACCAGATGATCCACATTTTTCAATCCTTTTCGAATGGCCTGCTCAGATTTAGTGGAATAAAAGCTATCCTTATCCTCTTTTAACTCAGTGAAATATCCATGGATCAGACTGATAGGCGTGCGGAGATCATGAGAGATATTGGCAAAAAACTGAGACTTAAACTTATCTTGCTCCATCAAGCGTGCGGCCTGTTCCTGAATAATTTTCTTCTTTCTCGAATTGGAAACGGCACTTCTGTAAATAATAAACAAAACTATCAAAACAGAAAATATCAATATCACCGCGATAACGATATAGAGTTGCTGACGCTCTATCAGCGACTGATCCACCTGCATTTGGGATTTCAAAAGGTGATTTTCGTTTTCCCACTGCTCCGTCTCAAAGCGGATTTTCAAGTTGGCTAAGGCTTCATTTTTTTCTTCATTCTTGAGCAACTGATCCTGCTCCATATATATTTTCAAAAAGTGATACGCCTTGGCATAGTTGCCAATGCTATCGTAGAGATGGGTAAGCAATTCGGAAATAAGTCGGATGGATTCGTCCTGTTTAAGCTCCTCTGCTATTTGAAAAGACTGTAAGGCAAGTTTCTCAGCCAATTGATAATTTCGCTTTGCAAAATGGTTGTCGGCGATGTTCAGAATGATGATGGCCTCCTGATCCTTAGCTCCCAATCTTTGCTGTATTTCGAGCGCTTTTTCTTCAAATGCGATGGCCTCATCATATTTGCCCTGTTCAGTGTACAACCGCCCCAAATTATCAAGAATCACTGCTTCTCCATATGCCGAGCCAAGGTCCTTCATAAGCACAAGAGCCTGTTCGTAGGCATATTCTGCACTGTCGTATTTCTCTAGATTTTTATAGACAATACCCAGATTATTGTAGTTGGACCCAAGCTGAAATCTGCGGGATCGCCCCAATTCTAAATTGAGCTTAACTGCCTTTTGATAATAATTGATGGCACTTGCGAAATCTTTTTGCAGATCGTACAAAATCCCCAAATTATTCAACCCATCACCTACGCCATTTTTCTCACCAATCAATCTGGAATAGTTAATCGCTTTCACAAAAGCGCCATATGCCTTTTCATAATCACCGACTCTGCGGTACAAATCACCGATGGCATTATAAGCCACAAAAAGGTGAACGGAATCACGATCAACTTTCACTTCTGTAACAGAGTCAGGCAAATTATTATAGACAACATCCAGTATTTCGCTCAATTTTGAAGCTTGAGAAATGGCTGCTTTAAAATTTCCATTGACTGAATGTGCATAGACATCATTGAGATATAGGCGATACAAATATCTGGTTGTGTCATCCACCAGGGGGAATAATCCACGTGCTAATGAATTATAATGTTGGATGCTATCAGCCTGGGATTTAGCATAAAATTTTGTACCAAGCGCCAGTTGTGTTCTGATGAGATCTTCCGGTTTGCTTTGATATTTTAAAGCAAAACGAAGGCTATCTATCATTTTTAGCTTTTGTCCATGGGCTGGCAAAAAACTGAATCCAAGAAGAATCAGACCAAAAATGACAAACTTAATTTTCATGACGATTTAGAATAAAAACTAAGTTACGGAATATCAATTTTAATTTCTCCCAGCTTCTTTTTTAAATTGACCAATAGCTCAACAGCTTACGTAATTAATCCAATAAGGTCATTAAAATGTCTATGTTCGACCTTTGACGAGTTTAGGAATTTTATGAGGCTTTGGCATATTTCAGATCAAATTCTGATTTGTGGCATCTACCTGGGGTGAATATGTTGGAATCAAAATTTAGCTTTTCAAACATCTTTCCGAGCTGATCTTCAAATAAAGCCCCGATCAAATCGCGATCATAAAACGTTGGAAAATACTTCTTAAGATTACTTTCAAATTTTTGGTGTACAAATAGCTGATAGCCACCTTTCTCATGCCCTCTCCTATTGTAGTTGTTCCATCTTGATGGATCAAAATCAAATTTCAAACTCAATAATGGACGGAGGCTGAATCGCCTTAAGCTTCTGTAAGTCATGAAAATTACAAACAATAACTTGTTTACAAAATCCGATTTACGAGCTTTAGATGGCGCTACTTGATAGTCCACACACAAACCGGGATAATATTGTTCCGCCCATGTATTGGCAGCTAATAATTGAAAATAGGTATGAAACCCGGCAATCGGAATAATATTTCTTAGTTCATTGGCTGTGAAAAAATTGCGATTGTAAATCTTTATATCTGATTCATCCAAAATCAAATTGAAACAAAGCGGATATTTTTGAAATGGTTTGATAAATGGAGTCAGGATGGCATTAATTAGTCCAAAAAGCCAAACCATCTGACTGCTTGTTACCACGATCACATCAAGATCAAGTTTTTTATCCGAACTCATCGCCGGATTGAAAGCTGCAATTGATCCACTTATTCCAATAAACTTGACAATCGGGAGTTTACCGAGCCATTTCAATATTGGCATTTTTTCATTGATTAGACTTCTCGTCATTTCAAATTCGCCATGTTTCTCATCTATGCGATGGGCCAAATGAGGTGCGGCAACAAACCCCTTGGTGAATAAAATTTGTCCTCTCTGATCAAGTGCTTCTACGGCCTGCTGAATATCTGTGCTAGACCATTCTGATAGCCTGCTTACAAGCTCGTCAAACGACAATACATCGTTGAAAACAGAAGCATAATTGATATGATATATCACTCGCTGCTTTATTTCGCATGTCTGCCAGATGCCGGAATTATGTATAACTTTTGATTGCCTCATGGAATTAGCTTTTACATTATCCACAGGACTTTACTTCAGATAAGAAAGGTTGCCTAGACCAATTATAAATTTTGGTCAAACAACAATCGCCAATCAAGGCTTTAGCAGGAAAATCCATTAAGTCTGGAAACAAAAAAAGCTGTCAAATGACAGCTTTCTATACACTCGCCGCTGGAAAGGGCGAAAATTCAAATTTTTAATCAGACCGCAGCTGCTTTTCTATCCACTTTTGTCCAGGGGCCACCATTCACACAGTCGATACCATTTCGCTTGGCAATACTTGTTGCTTGTCCACTTCTCATGCCTGAAGCACAACAAAAGACTACAGCCTTATTCATCTTTTTTATTTTCGAAATGCTAGATTCAATTGTTTGAAGTGGAATGTTGACGGCTCCTTTTACATGACCAGATTTAAATTCTCCCGGAGTTCTCACATCAATAATAGCTGCACCTTTTTCAAGATACTCTTGCACATTGTCTTTTCCTCCACCGAATAAATTACTGAAAAATCCCATATCTATATTTTTTAAAACAAAAGTGTCATGAAAGTAATTGGCGCATTGTAACACATGTTACATTTTAGGGTATAAAAAAACCTCATTCCAAAATCTGATGACTTTACGAATGAGGTTTACTTATAAAAATGTAGTTCTTAGGCGATCTCCACCAATTCGATTTCGAATACTAGATCTTGTCCTGCCAAAGGATGATTTGCATCTATAGTAATGCTCTCGTCAGAAACGTTAGTCACTAAAACATGTGTTTGCTGACCATCTTGATTTGTGGCTACCAAAGTCTGACCAGGTTCTGGTTTCATGTCAGCAGGCAACTCCGTTCTTGGCACTTCCTGAATCAACTGATCATTTTTTTCACCATATGCTTCTGCACATGGAATAGTGACCGTTTTCTTATCATTGATACTCATTCCATTCACGGCTTCATCAAATCCTTTGATCATCTGTCCAGCTCCTACTGTAAACTGTAGTGGATCACGCTCCAATGAAGAATCGAATATTTCACCTGACAATAATGTCCCTGTGTAATGAACCTTGACAGTGTCGTTTGTCTTGGCTGTACTCATAATTTTATTTTTTTAGTTTTAAAATATGGTGGGGAAATGGACTTATATGGAGGTAAGAAATAACCAGCACCCGGACTAAT
Organism: uncultured Marinoscillum sp.; assembly: GCA_964353015.1. Lineage (GTDB taxonomy): Bacteria > Bacteroidota > Bacteroidia > Cytophagales > Cyclobacteriaceae > JAMZMI01. The sequence goes on from CAYGUA010000014.1 coordinate 112,017, forward strand.
GCCCTAAAATTGAAGCACAAAGGTAATAATTCATTTGGGAGAGGAAAAGAGAGTCCTCAACCTTCTTGGATTTGGACTCTCTTTTTATCAATATTTTGAATTATTCGATAATGATACTTCGTGAGGTCAAGCCATCAGTCACCACGTATATTCCTGGTATTAAGGTCAAGGTAACCTTGGTAGTATTTTCAACCTGAATACTGAAAACAAGCTTACCAGAGAGGTTAAATATCTTGTATGTTTTGGATTGATCATATTGAATGTTCGGATTGATATACAATATGTTGTTGAATTCATAAATTTCTTCAACCGGAGCACCAACACCTTGAACTTTTTCGGGAGAAATCAACAATACAAACCTATCCTTGAATACTCCCGCTTCAGTAGTAAAACTATACGACTCACTAAGGTTCACTACGAGATCCATAGATTTGTCCTTTAAGTATAGTGTTTGATTGGAGAAATCTTTTGTATCCAATTCAATTCGATAGGTGCCTGATTTCTGAACATTATAACCAATTGGAATTTCCTCTTTCTGATTGGATATACCCTGAATCGCCAGAGACTTCTCCATTTTCAAGGAATACAGTCCGAAATCCATATTTGGATTAAAAACTGGGGCATCATAAATGCGATTCCACTGATCATCTGAAATTCCATTGACCCATCCAACAATCATCTGCTTGAACAAACCAGAATCATCAGTTAGATTCACTCTAACGAATGGAATCTTCTTATCTTTTTTCCTGAAAAAATTATCATCTCCGTTAGAACCTGACACACGCATCGCCTCAGTGAAAGAAATTTGATCATCCCCGTTTCCTATCAATTTGACAAAGAATCCCTGGGAAGACCCCAAATGTTGGTTATATCTTGAAGCGCCACCAGCAGGCGTAGGTTGGGTATTAATTGCCTCCATTGCATTAGCAACGATGTAGTCTGAATTACTGCCTCTTCCCGTATCAGAGCCATTGTCGTCCCAGATGTAAACCGCTCCTACGAGATTGTCATTTTCCGCAAGAAAGGCTCCCACATTGATTGCCGCTGGAAAAGGATTGGCCACCAGGTTCCAACCTTCATTGGCATCATTGATCATATCATTTGGTGTGCCGGTGTATGTCCCTGGTATGGTGATAGTTCCATCATTTGGTCTTCCAATAAACTCAATCAATTGCTTGTTGGCCTGAGCATAACCTTTCGCCGGTATAAGTGATTTGGCATTTTGCCAAACCCATCTATTCAAGCCCTCATTTTCTCCATATGGTTTGGTCTCATCATATGCATAGACTATTGGGCCTAATAAAGTCGTTTGAATCTCTTCAGTCAAAACAATCGGTGAGCCCACAAAGCTGTATTTGCCACCAGCATAGCGGGTGTTTCGTTGGATCATGATGTTGCTGCTGATGGTATTTCCAGCGTAGGTGATCAACGAGGCGCCTGAATTTACGATAAAAGTGCCATTATTTTGAACATCCCCATTAATTATCAGGGTTGCTGAGCCATCAACCAGAAGTTCTATTCCCTCTGAGACAATCAAGTTTTCTGCTGCAAAATTTCCATTTGTAGAAAACGAATAAGTAGCATCTATCAAGACAAACTCAGTTTCTGTCGGTGGCGATCCCTCACTCCATGATTCACCATTCCACACATTAGCACATACATCAGTGATCAGGTTAGATTGGTCGTAACAATCCAACATATTGTCTGACTCACCTGATCCAAGAGTAGCACTACTAGAAGTCACTGTTTCGTTGATTCCAAAACCATCACCATCTATATCTACATACCATAGGTAATTACCATCACAATTGAGATCAAGCCCACTTCCGGCAATATCTGTCGCATCTGGTTTGAAGGCTGCATTGGTGTCGTCACAATCTGTATTGTCCAATACATATCCATGAGGCTGATCACATTGAGCCAACGAATTCCCTAAATCTCCAAAGCCATCTCCATCGGTATCTGCATACCAGATAGTAT